>CAWJDM010000036.1:0-25506 GCA_963841605.1 uncultured Acidobacteriota bacterium | reverse complement strand
CGTCGACGACCGTTACATCAGCCGTCCGCGACGCTGGGACATGTCCCTCATCCGCAATTTCATGATTTTCATCGGGCCGATCAGCTCGATCTACGATTTCCTGACTTTTTTCGTGCTGCTTCACTACTTTCACGCCGGACAAGCCGAGTTCCACACCGGCTGGTTCGTCGAATCGCTGGCGACGCAAACCCTCGTCCTCTTCGTCATTCGAACCACGCAAAATCCCTTCAAGAGCAGGCCGAGCGTCCCGCTCGCAATCACCACGGTCCTGATCGTGCTCGTCGGCATCTGGCTTCCGTATTCATTCCTCGCGCAGCGCCTCGGATTTACGGCTTTGCCCGCCCCATTCTTCACCTTCCTCGCAATTTCAACGGTCACGTATTTGCTTCTCGTGGAATTCGCGAAGCGCCTGCTATTTTCGCGCGCGGAGATCTGAAGGGCCGTACACCAAAGCCGGGAGTGACTGCCGACGTTCAGGCAGCAGCTATGAAGTGGCGCGGTGCGGTGCGAGGCTCTGCCGCACGAGGTTTGAGCGCGACACCCGAATTCTCGATGTATTCCAGCGAGTACGATTTGCAGCAATTGGAGCAGAGCCAGAAGTGTTGGACGGAATGCGTGTTCGCAGGCCGGTCTTCGGCCCTCTTCGGAAATCGGAAGAGTTGGCCTTTCCGGTGATCGAATTCCGCGAGGCAAACAGGGTTGGCGCATCGGGAAATCATCGCCAATACCTCCTCTGGGTGTCGCCACAAATTATAAACCCAGACCTGACTAGTTTTCCCGGGCTTTTTCGAGCACCCGAATTTCTGCTCTCAGCCACTTCACTACCGCCGCCTCGACTTCGTCATCAGTCGCTGTGTTATAAAGCGAATCGAGCGTCTCGCCCTCATCGTTCAGTCGTATGTGCCGGCACGGCCCTTGCTCCAACCTGCGATTGGCCGGCGTAAGCTGTATCAACGAGCAGGAAAGGCAGAGGCGCCGGCGTGGAGATCCATCGGAATACGGACAGCTCGGCGAATCTTCGAAAATAAATGGCGGGCGCCACGAGGTCTGTGCGATCTTCCGGTAGCCGCCTCCCTCGAGGAACTCAAGCTCCCCCTTGAGGACCTGCAACAAATCGCGCATGTCTGCGGACATCGCCTCCGTTCCAGCCTCACTGTAGCAGCATAGATTGAGCGCCCAAGAGATTCCGGGTCTGTGATGAGCGTCACATGGGAATGTAGCGTTCGTCACGGCTAATCGCGCAGGTTCACCATATGGTGGCACCAAGAGGTGGCACATGACCGTCACACCGCCTGCTGTCTTGGTGCTTCACAACGACGAGCGCGAAGCATCCGAACTGCAAGATTTGCTCGAACGCAACACTGACTGCAAGACCTTCGTCACCTGGAGCGGACTGGAGGCCTTGAAACTGCTCCAAGCCGGCCATTTCGACGTGCTGGTCACCGATGACTACGCGGCTGACCTCTATATCGGCGATCTCATCGAGCGCGCCGCCTCGCTGCCGTCGCCTCCGCAGGTCTACGTACTCAGCGGAGATTCGACAGCCGCAGTCAGCCGATACCAGAACCTCGGCTTGTGCACGATTCTCGAGAAACAGGGGCCGCGCGCACTTTTGCAGGCGATCACCGCAGGGTCCATCTGGAAGCAATCGCGCACATTCGCCAACGCGAAAAATTCGAAGGGCTCGCCGCCCGCCCCCAATGCCGGTCGAGTGAACTGACACGGGGTTGGCCGGCGGCATGGAAAGCATCAACAGGAGAAATAACATGCAGACGTCAACGAAAGAGGCGCAAGCAAGCATCGCCTTGAAAGATATCGTCTTCGCGACTGACTTCTCGCCGGCCGCGGAAAACGCTCTTTTATACGCCGCGGATCTGGCCCGGCGTTTCCACGCCGAGCTTCATGTCGTCAACGCGGTCGAACCGGCCAACTACACTCTCCCCCCGGAGACGTGGCACGCGGCGGACGAGGCCCGGGAACTCCACACAAAGAAGCTGCGTGCATTTCTGCAAACTTCATTCCCGGACGTCGAAAACGAGGTTCAGCTCTGGGAAGGTACCGTTTCGCAGGTGCTCACTTCCGCGATCGATCGCGACAGCGCGGACCTTGTGGTGCTCGGCACTCACGGACGCACCGGCGTCGGAAAACTACTCCTCGGATCCTCCGCAGAAGAGATTCTCAGAAGCGCTCCATGCCCGGTTCTCACAATCGGCCCGCACACAGAGACGGAGCAGCAGTGGCAACTGAACGAGATCCTTTACGCGACCGACTTCAGTCCCGCGTCGCTTTCCGGCGCCCGTTACGCAATCGCGCTCGCACAGGAATATGGCGCGAGACTTACGCTTCTCCACGTAGTCGAAGGCCGCAAAACCGACGAGCTGGTCCATGAGTCCGACTTGATTGCTTCTTCGGCTCGTTTGTTGCGTAAACTGGTTCCAGAGGACGTCGCGTTGCGTTCGGAATTGAGATGTGAAGTGAAGCAAGGCGTGCCCGCGGACAAAATTATCGAGGTCGCCCAGCAGATTCACGCGGGACTGATCGTGCTCGGCGCGCGCAGAGCCTCCGGCGTGCCCGGCGCGGCTTCGCATCTCCCGATTGCGACGGTGCACAAAGTGATCGCGCACGCGCCGTGCCCGGTTCTCACGGTGCGCCACGGAAACTCATAAGCGGCTCGGTCAGGTCCGCTTCGTTTGCAGTTGGTGGTAGCCGAACTCCTTGCGGGCCTGATCGAGGCGTTTGCCTTCGCGGACGCTCTTGCGAATCGCATCTTCCGCGGCGGCGATTCCTTCGGCTACCGCCAATATTTCCGCTTCGTGCTGCCGCGGAATCACAATCACGCCATCGGCGTCGCCGCGCATCAGGTCGCCGGGTGAAACTCGGGCATCGCCGATATCGGCCGTAATCTCCGTCGCATCGAGCTGCACGCGATCTTTGCCCGTTCGCATCGAGTAGCTGCGGCTGTACACCGGATAGCCAAGTTCCAGGCAAAGCGCGGTATCCCGGCAGGCGCCATCGATCACGGTTCCCGCGAGTCCGCGGCGATGCGCGATCTCCGTCAAAATGTCGCCCCACACGGTCGCGTTCTCGCGCCCGCCGTTATCGATCACCACCACCGAGCCCGGCGCGACGTCATCAATGAATTCGCCGACCGTTCCCGCGGGTTTTCCAACCGGGCGATAGAGCATCGTAAAAGCGCGTCCCGTGAGACGAAAGCGCGGATCGCGCGGCTTGATATTCAGGCACTGCCCGGCGATGCCGAGCCGGTCAAGTGCGTCGCTGATGGTCGCGGTGTCGAGCTTGCTCGCGCGCTCGACCGATGGGTCCTGATTCGGCAAGGGGCGGCCTCTAGTTGCGCTGCAGCATGTTTTCGTAATTTGCGCCCATCACTTCGGTGATGGGTTTGCCTTCGTAGAGCGATCGAGCCATAGCGGCTTCGCGCGCGACGATATCCTCCGCCGTCGCCAGCACGCGCTCAATATTCGCCGCGGCAATGAACGCGACGCCGCTGCCGTCGGCGATTGCATAATCGCCTGCATTCACTTCAATATCGCCGATCTCGATCGGCTGATTGTTCGCCAGCTCGACGATGCGCCCGCGGCCGGTGAAGGGTGTGAGTCCGCGGGCGAAAACCGGAAAATCGTGCTGGCGCGCTTCATCAATGTCGCGCACGGGCCCATCCGCAATCACGCCGCTGAGGCCGCGCAGTTTTGCTCCGAGCGAAAGGATGCCGCCCCAGCTGGCCGCGCGCGTGTCGCTGCGCTGTTCGACGACGATGACGTCGCCGGGATGAGCGGCTTCGATCGCGGTGGTGCCGATGTGGCGGGGCTTTCCGGGAGGGGGCGCCCCGATTCCCAGCTTGATCGTCAGCACGCGGCCTGCAATGCGCCGCGAAGAACTCAATGGCGACAACCCGGTCACCACGCCCGTCAGGCCCAATTTGTCGAGCGCGTCCGAAACCGCGCAGCAATCGACTCGTCTGAGCCGTGATGGGAAATCGCCTCCTCCAGTCTCTGCTCTCATGGTCTCTCTTTCAAATTCGCTATTGCCAGTAGACAAAGCCCATCGCGCTGCCCGTCCCCGCCTCGGTGCGATAGCACGCGACGTAGTCCACTACAGTCATCTTCTTCCCCAGCGCGTTCATGCCCACCGACACCGGCATCCAATTCCGGATCTCGCACGTATTGCCGAGGAGATAGCTTTCGGGAATTTCAGCGAGGGCCTTTTCGTCGCCCGACTGCATGGCCTTCAGCACGCGCTGGTCGAGATCCTCATCGACCACGAAATGCGTCAATCCGCCCGAGCAGAAAACCGCGATCTTCGCGTCTTCCTTCCAGCTTTCGATCGCCTTCATCAGCGCGCGGCCGAATTTCAGGCAGCGCGGTATCTTCGGGCGGTTGTTCGGAATCCCGGCGTTCAGGAAGACCGGGACGCTCGGCGGCGGGTTATCCACCATGATGCGGCGGTAGAGAAAGCCAAACGCGTGCGGAATTCCGTGCTCGTGCCCGTTGACCTTCGGCAAGCGCGATGATTCGGAAACGTCGAATTCCTGATCCATGAGCGAATCGATCAGGTGGAGCGCGAGGTCATTCGCGCCCGCATACACGGCGCCGCCCGGAGGGCAATGGCCGATTTCCGCGATCGCAATTCCCGGCGGAAACTTCGCCTTCGCTTCTTCTGTCTCGGGAATATTTTCGATTTTGCTTCCCGCGTAAACCAGGAAGGCCGGCGTGTTGTCGTCCGTGAAAAGTTCGCGCTGGTCGTTTCCGACGATTACCACCGCATCCGGCTTCACCTCCGCGAATTTCGCGGCCAGTTTATCCAGCGCGCGCTGGCAAGCGTCGTAGCGCCTCTGCTTCTCCGCCGGGGTGATTGCATCGGCGAAGCCCGGCTGGCGCGCCGCCAGCAGCTTCTCGAAATCATACGCTTCGCCCCGATAGAAGTGCTTCGGATTCTTGCGGTCGGCGCCTGCGCGCAGGTGCCACATGTCAGGCGGCGTCGATAGCATCGGTCCGTGCGACGACCCGACGCCGAGCACAACCTTTGCCATGACTTTCCCTCCGTCTAAATTCGTTAGCGCCACACCCGCCGCGCGGTCTCAACCACCAGCCGCATCTTCGCCCACTGCTGCTCTTCGCTGATCAGGTTGCCCTCGAGCGTCGAGGCAAACCCGCACTGTGGGCTCAGCGCGAGATTTTCGAGCGGCACGTAGCGCGAAGCTTCCTTGATACGCTCGACGATCTGCTCGCCGCTCTCGAGCTCCGGCCGCTTCGAGCTGATCAGCCCGAGCACGACCGTCTTGTTCTTGGGCACGAAGCGCAAAGGCTCGAACGTGCCGGAGCGCGCATCGTCGTATTCCAGCAAAAACCGGTCGACATCCATCGTCGCGAAAAGTTTCTCCGCGATCGAATCGTAGCCGCCTTCCGCGTACCAGTGGCTGCGGCTATTGCCGCGGCAAAGGTGAATGCCCAGCGCGATGCCAGGGCGTCGCGCCACCTGAAAGCATGCGTTGTCCGCGCGAATCGATTCCTCGAGCCACGCATCCGGCTCCACCTTCATCTCCGTGCGAATCCATTCGCGCCATTTCGGATCCATAAAATAGCTGTAGCGCGGCGCATCGATCTGAATGTACTTAACGCCCTCGGCCGCCAGACGCGCCAGCTCCGCCTTCATGATCTCGACGATATCCCAGAGCAGCTCGGAATGATTTTTGTAGGCCTTGTCGGTCCGCCCGGCCTTGAACGAGATCGCGGGAAACTGGGTGGCGCTCGGCAAAGTCATTTTGATGTCACCGGGACTGTGCTTCTTCAGGAAAGGAAGCTCGTGCCCTGTCAGCGGCTTCACGACGCGCAGCCTTTCCACCACCACGCCTGCCACTCTTCCGCGCCCCAGCGTCGAGCCACCGGCGTTCGCCGTGTTCCAGCTGCGCGGCAAACCGTCGCCGAAATCGAATCCTTCGACGGCATCGGTGAAATCGCCCATAAAGTTGCTTCTGCGGAATTCCCCATCGGTGAAGATATCGAAACCGAGTTCCTTCTGCTTGGCCAGCACACGAAGGATTGCGGTGTCCTCGATTTCCCTCAGTCTTGCCGCATCCCCTGCTTTCCGCGCCTCCAGCAATTCCGGCGGGCGCAGAAAACTTCCCACGTGATCGGCGCGGTAAGCCGCCTGAGTTCCCTTTTCAAGCGCGTTTCCCTGTGCGGTTGGCATAAATCCTCGAATCGTTTTCGCGAGATCAGGCTTTCTCCGTCTTGGCGTCCACGCTCAGGCGGAAAAGCTTCTTGGCGTTGTCCTCAAAGACGGTTTTCTTGTCGGCCGCGCTCAGCCAGTCGAATCCGTCGATGTAGCTCCTGACGTCGTCAAACCACTTTCCGGTTTTCGGATCCTTCGCCGTGCCGACTCCGGGGCGCTCGGTGCCGAAAAGGCAGCGGTCCGGTCCCACCGTCTTGAACAGCAGCTCGAGCGCCTGCGCGGTATAAAGCACGGTATCGAAATAGAGGCGCCGCAGGCCGTCGTAAAAGGTTTCGCTCCCTCCGCGACGCAAGCTCGGCGCTTGGAAACGTCCGAAATGATAAGGCACCGCCCCGCCGCCGTGCGATACCACGATTTTCAATTTCGGGAAGTCCTTGAAGACGCGCGAGCCAGCCAGCGAAACAACCGCAATCGTCTCTTCGTTGATGAAGTGCGTCGAGTAGCTATGCCGAATCGACCGGCAGCCCGCGCCGTGAACGTAGCCGGGCACATCGAGCTCGACGAGTTTTTCGTAGAGCGGATACCAATATTCGTCGCCGAGATTCGGCGTGTCGTAATTCGATGCCTCACTCGGATCGGGATTGAGCAGGCAGCCGACGAATCCGAAATCCTTCACGCAGCGCTGAAGTTCGGCGATGCAGTTTTTCGGGCTGACGCCCGGCGATTGCGGCAGCCCGCAGACGCCCTTGAAAACATTGGGAAACAGGCGGCATTGCTGCGCGACGAGGTTGTTGCACTCCTCGATGAACCACTGCGAAACCTTCGCCGGCTTCTCCGCCTGCATCATCTGATACGGGCGAGGCGAGAGGAGCTGCAAATCGGTGCCGACTTCCTTCAAGAGGTCGAAATGCGACTTGCCGGTGCCAAAGGTCGGCTGCTTCAAGAAGGCGATCATCTCGTCGTCGCTGATCTCGACCTTGCCGCGGCCGTGCGATCCGCGATGCGACAGAATATTCGCCTTGTAGACGTACAAAGAATCCGGCGCGGTCAGATGACCGTGAACGTCGATAACCATCGCTCTTCCCCCCGTTCTAAAGAGCTCTCACTGCTACCGCTGTTCTTATCTCCGAACGCGCCCGATGTCAATCCAATCGAATCATGCAGGCGAATGAGGTCCGACAATCGACATGACCGATTTCCCCAGTCATCATACGCCGCTCGGGTTTAGGAATTGGTGGCGGTTTGCGTTTGCGTGGCCGACACTTCGATGCCAAGCAACTTCGCGGCATTGAGCAGCAGAATCTTCGGTCGCACGGAATCTTTCAGCGGCAGCTCGGCGAACTCAGAAAGCCAGCGCTCGGGCGTCATCATCGGGAAATCGGTGCCAAAAAACGCTTTGTCCTGCACGAGCGTGTTGATGTTGTGCACGGTCGACGCCGGGAAATATTTCGGCGCCCAGCCGGAAAGATCCATGTAGGTGTTGCTCTTGTGCCGCAGGACGGCGAGCTGGTCGTCGTGCCACGGCCACGACGGGTGCGCCATGATGATGCGCATCTCGGGAAAACGGGCGGCGAGATTGTCCATATACGGAATCGGCTTGCAGTATTCGAGGATGATGCCTTTCCCGCCGGGCAAGCCGGCCGCGACCGCTGTGGTGCCGGTGTGGAAGATGACCGGCAGATTCAAGCTCGAGATTTTTTCGTAGATCGGGAAGAAACGCTCGTTCGTCGGATCGAATCCCTGCGCGGCCTGCTGAAATTTCATTCCTCGCAGGCCCATATCGGCGCAGCGCTGCACTTCGTTCACCGCGATCTTGCCCTTCCACGGATCGACGCTGCCGAAGCCAATAAATGTCTCCGGATACTTCTTCACCCACGCCGCTGTTTCGCCGTTGTCAATTTTCACGCCGCTGCGCGTCTCGCCGTCCACATCGAAGATCACGGCCATCATCTCGTGCCACTGGTACATCTCGGCCATGCCGTCCGGATCGGAGCGCCATTTGCCCGTGTTCATCGGCGGCCCCGTCTTCGCGATGGATGCCCAGCCCTGCTTGCCGCGATCGCCGGTCAGAATGTGGACGTGCATGTCGATGGCTTTGAGCATGCGTGACCTCCAATTGCTTCTTCGATTTCGCCGACTGCCCGCTATTCCTACCGTGCGGCGGCCTGCGCGGCGTGGAACGCAGCTGGAACATTCATCTCGCGGCAATCGGGCGCCACGCGCAACGGCGCTTCCGTCAGCGCCTGCACGGCCGCGGGATTCAGACCCGGCGCGAATTCGCGCAGCACGAGGCCGCCGGGCGTCACGTCGATCAGAGCCATGTCCGTGTAGATATGCTTCACGCAGCGCGGCGCGGTCAACGGCAGCGTGCATGTCCTGACGATTTTCGCTTTGCCCTTGTTGGTGATGTGCGTCATGGTGACGATCACGTTGTGCACGCCAAACGCCAGGTCCATCGCGCCGCCAACGCCCGGAACTTTCTCACCCGGCGTGCGCCAGTTGGCGAGGTCGCCATTCGCCGCCACCTGCAGCGCGCCCAGGATGGCGTGCGTCACGTGCCCGCCACGAATCATCGAAAACGACGTTGGGTGATCGAACACACTCGCGCCCGGCAGCAGCGTGACGTACTGCTTCCCCGCGTTGATCAAATCCGGATCTTCGTGCCCCGGTTCCGCGATCGGCCCCATCCCGAGTATTCCATTCTCGCTGTGGAAGAAAACCTCGCGATCCGGCGGAATGTAACTCGACACCAGGGTCGGTATGCCAATGCCGAGGTTGACGTAGCTGCCCTCCGGCAGATCGCACGCAACGCGATACGCAATTCCTTCTCTCGTCAGCGACATGGGCTACCTTCCCTCCGTCGTGATTTTCAGGTATTCCGGATGACGCACGCACTCCACCACGCGGTCGACGAAAATCCCCGGCGTGTGTACGTCCTCGGGATCGATCCCGCCTGCCGGAACCAACTCGTCGACTTCGGCGACGACGAAATCGGCGGCGGTGCACATCGGCACGTTAAAATTCCGCATGGCCATGCGGTAGTTCAGGTTGCCGAGGCGGTCGCCGCGATACGCGCGCACAAACGCGAAGTCCGCGTGCAGCGCTTTCTCGAAGATCTGCTCGCGCCCATCGAGCATGCGGCTCTCTTTGCCGGCGGCGAGGTCGGTCCCCGCGCCGGTCGGCGTGAAGAAGCCGCCGAGGCCCGCGCCGGCCGAGCGAATCCGCTCGGCAAGCGTGCCCTGCGGCACCAACTCCAGCTCGATTTCGTTCTTCAGATACTTCTCCTGAAACGACGTATTGCCCGGATTGCTCGGGAAAGAAGCGATCAGCTTGCGCACTTTGCCGTCGTGAATCAGCCCGCCGAGAGCGTGCGTGCCGCCGCCCGAGCCGTTGTGCACCATCGTCAGATCCTTCGCGCCCTGTCGCCGCAGCGCTTCGAGCAACTGCCCCGGCAGCCCCGGATCGCCAAAGCCGCCGAGCAGAATCGTAGCCCCGTCGAATACACCTGCTACCGCTTCCTCACATGTTTTCAGAGTCTTATCTACCATCGCCCCCTGCCCCGGCCGGTTCCCCGCCTAAGAGTTAATCTGAAACTCTAGCATACCCCGCGCCAATTTCAATTCTACCGCGCAGCCGTGCTCGGTCCCAATAGCGCATCACCTGCGGCCGAGCGGCTGCTAAGTACCTTGCGTCGGCCTCTGCGGGTGCGGAGTGCGGCGGCTCGCTTGCGTGGCACAGACAATCCTGTCTGTGCAAAGGCGATCTTAACTCGGCAATTCGGTACCGGGTCGTCGAGAGGCCGCTCAGGTGAAGACCCGATTGACCACAAAAGGCCGGGGATGTACTCGCATGCAGTGGGGGATGGTCCTGTCAGATTTGGGTGGGGGCCTCAAGCGTACCTCTTGAATCACGACCCAGCTCAGCCCTGGGGCCGACTGTGAATTTTGGGTGGGGAGGTGTGTATGAGCCTGTGTCGCGGTTGCTTTATTGCCATTTTCTCGCTGCTCTTCCTTGCATTTTCGCCTTCCGCTCTCGCGCAATTTGCGGCTGCAGTGCAAGGCACTGTGGTGGATACGTCCGGCGCGACGGTCCCGGGTGCACAGGTTACCCTCACAAACCAGGCAACCGGCGTTTCGCAAATCGCGACCACAAGTGCGGAAGGATTCTATAAGTTTGCTTCCCTGCCGCCCGGATCCTACACCGTGAAGGTCGAAGCAAAAGGGTTTGAAGCCCAGACGATTTCGGATGTGGACGTTTCGGCGGAGTTGGTTCGTGGACTGGACGTCCAATTGAAGCTCGGAAGTGTGTCGCAGTCGGTTGAGGTAAATGCGTCGCAGTCTCCCACGCTGCAGAGCGAGGACGCGAGTATTTCCGGGACGCTAACCAACCAGGAAGTAGAAGCGCTGCCTTCGTTTGCCCGCGATCCCTATGAACTTCTTCGCTTCTCCCCGGGCGTCTTGGGAGACGATGCCCGCAGCGGCCTTGGCCGTTCCGTGGGCTTTCCCAACGGCCCGGGCGCCAATGGAGGTACCGGCGGCCCGGGTGGTTCCAATACCGCGCTCTATCAAACCGAAAATCAGCAGTCGATCAGCGCCAATGGCGAGCGGATTACTTCCAACGACTACATGGTCGACGGAGTCAGCGTAAACAGCCTCCAGTGGGGCGGTGCCGCGGTGATCACACCCAGCGGCGAATCGGTTCAGGAAATTACCGTGCTCTCGAATGATTATGATGCCGCCGACGGCCGCAATTCGGGCGCCCATATCAAAGTTGTCACCAAGGGCGGCACCAACGAGTTCCACGGCGCCGGATTCTTCCAATATCAGACGCCCGGCCTGAACGCCTACAACAAATTCAACGGTTACAATTTCGGCGCCGGTAGCTACGATCCCACGGTCCGCGATCAGGACGCCTATCGGCAGTTCGGCGGTGATCTTGGCGGGCCCATCATGAAGGACAGATTGTTTTTCTTCTTCGACTACGAAGGGCTCCGCGACAAGAACACCACGTATCAGAACCAGTGGGTCGACACCCCGCAGTTCGACTCCCTGCTGGCGGACTACAGTCCGGATACTCCGGTGGCCACCACTCTCACTGAACCCGGAATCGCACCCAGAGTGAAGCAGGTTCTTCCCGCCTCGTGCGCTACGTTCCCGGTTCCCTGCCAGTTGGTTGGAAACGCGGTGAACATCGGATCGCCCACCGGCGCCTATGGAACTTATTTGAGCGGAGCGGCTCAAGGCACGTGCCCGAACGATATCGAATGCGGCGCGGGACTCACAACTGTGCCCGAATTCGAATTTGCTCAGATTTATCTCCCGCAAACGACGAGCGGCAACCAGTACAACGCCCGCGTCGACTACGACATGGGACGCAGCGTATTCAGCGTCAACACTTTTTTCACGCGCTATAACCAGCTTGCCGCCGATGCCAGCGCTCAGGGACGTCCGCTCGCTGACTACAACTCCAATCGCTTCACCCCATCCGGTTTTCTCGGCTGGATCTTCAACCTCTCTCCCGCGATCGTAAACGAAGCCCGCTTTAACTTCACTCGCTGGTCTTTCGACGATATCTCCGCGAATCCGCAAATCGACTGGGCAATTCCGCGGACGGAAATTCAGAACGCGCTCCCCTTGGGTCAGCGCATTGTTTACGGCGCCGCGCAGGCCGACAGCTCACCGGGAATCTTTGCGGAAAACACCTTCGCTTTCCGCGACGTCGTCACGATTGTGCGCTCCCGTCACTCTTTTCATTTCGGATTCGAACTGGCTCGCTTGCAGGACAACGACGATCTCATCGGCGGCGGCCGCCCGGACATCGTTTTCCAGCAGCCGTGGAATTTCGCCAACGGGACTCCGATTTTCGAGGCCGTCGAGGTAAATCCTTTAACCGGCACCCCGCCGAGTGCCCAGCGTGGCTACCGCTCATCGCAATACGGTCTTTTCTTTCAGGATGACTGGAAGTTCCGCCCCAATCTAACCATCAATCTCGGCCTGCGCTGGGATTACGATACTCCTCCCACGGACGCCGACGGCCGGCTTGCGAACGTCCTGCCCGGGCCGAGCCCCGTCACGGGCCTCGAGGATGCTGTCGCGATCAATCCTCGCCAAATGTACAAGTCCGACTACCACAATCTTGGGCCGCGCATCGGATTTGCCTGGAGTCCCGCGCGCTTCCACTCCAACGCCGTTGTTCGCGGCGGCTTTGGCATCGCCTTCGACAGCTACGACTTCAATTCGTTCGACAACACACGCGATAATCCGCCGTTCGTCGCCAATTATGGAATCTGTTGCGGCGGGCCCGGAGCTTCCGTCAACTCCGATTTTCTATACGCCTTGGGCACGAATCCGCACTCCCCGCAGAGCTATCCGGCGAACACGGCGCTCGCGCTCGGTCTCGACCCCACTACGCATTTTCCGATCATCGGACCGGGTGGTAGTGCGCCAAATATTTATGCCAATCCTCAGGATTTTCCCAACCCGTATATCTACCTGTATTCACTCCAGGTCCAATATGCGTTGCCTTCGAACTGGGTCGCCATCGCGGGATACCAGGGCAGCAGCAGCCACGGCTTGTTGCGGATCAAGAACCTCATATATTTCTATCAAGACCCGAGTCCCTTTATCAACGCCGTGTTTCAATTCACGCCAGACACCAATGCCGATTACAACGCTCTTCTCACGGAACTGAAGCGTAGTTTTCGCAACGGCCTGCTGGTGGATTTCCAGTATACCTACAGCAAATCGATCGATGAGGTTTCTTCGGAAGGCCCCGGCTACGGCACCAATCAGACCTACCCGACCGTCCTTGCAACCGAGCGCGGCCCTTCGGACTACGATGCCACGCACAACCTACGAGTGGTTGGCCTGTACGATCTCCCGATCTTCCGCGGCCGTAGGGATTTGATGGGCGACGTACTCGGAGGATGGGAGCTGAGCGGGGATTTTCAATTCCACTCGGGATTCCCGTGGACTCCGGTAGCGGTCAACAATTGCAATCTTGTCCTGGGCGCCGCCACGATCTGTCCGCTGCGCCCGATCGGAGTCCTTGCGGCGCCCGGCGGCAACCACGACACGAGCGCGTTTCTTCCTCCGGCGTCCGGTTCGAACTTTCCGAATGGCTCGACAGCGTATTACGACGTAACAGCATCCGGTTTCCCGGCGTTTAACCGCAACAATCAACGCGGTCCGCGTTTCAGCCAGTTTGATTTCAGCTTCGTCAAGAATTTCGGCTTGCCTGCCACGAAATTCACCGGGGAGTCATCGAAGATTCAGTTGCGTATGAACGTCTACAATCTATTCAACAAGCTGAATCTTGCGCCTTTCACCTTCCAGAGCCAGTCAACCACGGTTGCGTACGGCAACAATTGCACGGGCAGCCCGGCGGTTTGTACGCCCATCGCTAATCCGAATTTTGGAATAGCCTCCTCGGGCCTCGCTGGCCGGACGGTCGAACTGGAAGGCCGATTCGTGTTTTAGTGTTTTAGTGTTTTAGTCCCGAGTGAGAAACTCGCAGCGCAGTTTTTCGGGAGGCCGGGGCTTTTCACAGTCTGTGTGAGAACTGAGGTCCTGTGGAGTGCGGGAGCTTGCTCCCGCCGCTTGCCGCCCGGGCTTGCCCGGGCGTGCTCCCCGCACTCGCCACGTGCGCAGGGTGGAAGCGTGGCCTTCCTCGCTTTCGTAGCGGCCGCCTTTCAGGCGGGCCGGGTTTGTCCGACTGCTCACCGCGCTTTCGCGGTGGCACCTTTCGGTGGAAGCGTGGGCCTTTTTACCCTGAGTGTCGAAGGGCAGGCCCTCGATCAGGGCGCCTCAATGTGCCGGCTTTAGCCGCGGCGATTCAAGCGCTCCACCGCCATCGATTTCTCCGTGTCCTCTTGAATCGCTCAGTGATCTCTGTGTTAAGACACACTTATGCCCCGACGCCACATCATCAGTCCGCCGACGCGCGCGTCATATCCCTCTGGAAGAATTGCGCGGCGATCAGGAAGATCGATCCGCCAACGAACGTGGTAATCGCGGCCGTCGACATCGAGTAGCGGATCACGTCCACGCCCAGCCACAAGCGATAGTGGTCGTTGAACACGCCGATTAGGAACGGCCCCAACCCGAGCCCGATCAGCTCCGCAATCAGATAGATGATCGAGGTCGAAAAGGCGCGCATCCCCACTTTTACCGTCGAGTGCGACGCCGCAACGATCGGCCCCACGTGCACTGGCGACATCGCCGACACGATCGTGAACCCCACGATGCACCAGAAGAGGCTTTGCGAGAAAACGAAGAGCAGCACGCCCGGAAATGCCAGGATCGAACAGATTCCCGAAACATAGATTTTCCAGCGAATGTCCCGGTGCGTCGCCAACCAATCGGAAAGAAACCCGCCGCCGAGCGTGCCGACGAGCCCGGCGCCCGCCCGCACCGTTCCGATGTACGTCCCGATCTGCGCGGTATTCAGATGATGGATTCTCCCGAGAAAAGGAGCGGCCCACGTGCCAAAGCCGAATTGCGTGAACGTGGTGAAGCAAAAACCGATGAGGATCAGCATGTAGCATCGCTGCCGCCACATGAATTCCAATGTTTCGAAAAATCTCTGCTGGCCGGTGCCGACCCTCTTCTGCTCGGAACTACCGCGCATCGGCTCTTTTACGGTGAGCCGGAAGATCACAGCGACGATGAGCCCCGGGATGCCGGCCACCAGAAACGCATGATGCCAGCCATAATATTGATTCACCCACCCGCCGATGAACGCGCCGAGGAATCCGCCGATCACCGGCCCAAGCTGATACACGGACATCGCCATCGAACGCTGCTCGCCGCGGAAGAGATCGGAGATCATCGACGCCGAGGGCGCCGTTCCCGCCGCTTCGCCGATCCCGACTCCAAATCGCGAAAGCGTCAGTTGCACCGCATTTTGTGCGATGCCGGCGAGCGCTGTCATGCCGCTCCACAGCACCAGCCCCCAGGTGATGATCGACCGTCGGTTGCCGCGATCCGCCCATCGCGCCACCGGCGCGGCCAGGATCGAGTACATGATCACGAAGCCGAAGCCCGAGATGAACCCCATCACTTTGTCCGACAGGTGGTAATCGTGCTTGATGGGATCGATCAGGATGGTGATGACGGTGCGGTCGAGGAAATTCAGCGAGTAGATCAGCGTCAGCATCACCAGCCCGTAGATGGCGGTGGCCCTCGACGCACTTCCCGGCGCCATGAAACTCTTCTCGCCCGCGGCCCCCTTCGCCTCGTCCGTCGTTCCGGTCGTCACTCGCGGCGGTCCCCCCGGCCGTATTCGCACCGCGGAGCCTATGCCGTGCGGCCTTGCTACGTCAACTGCGAAGAAGACATCGGCCAAAAGGCAACGAGTACCGGTTCAGCTTTCGGTTATCGCGTTAGTCTGGCATTTGGCGAACTCTACACACGGTATTACGCCAAACGCTTCTGTTTTCCTGGCCTCGTGTATGCTGATTTTATGGAGCGCGGCACGAGGTCAAGAGGTCCGTTTCTGACATTTCTCCTGATTCTCGCGAGTTGTGTGCTCTTGGGCGCTACTTCGAAATCGCAACAGCTTCATCCCGTCGCAAGCCTAGAGCTTTCTGATGTCCAAGCGGCCTGTTGCAAGCAACCGGCCTGGGCGACCGTCGCCTTTCCGTCAAATGGCACGATCGCGGTCAGTCGGTGCCACGCGAGTTGTTCGCTTTCTCTCATCCAGTGGGATGGTCAAGCCCTTCGATTGTCCGCCCAAACGGCTACGGACACGGGAGCTGTTTCCATATTTCCGGCACAACAAGGGATTATCTTCTCGATGGGCGTATCGAAGCCCGTGAGGTTGTACTCAGCAGACCTAACTACTTCTCACGAACTGCCCTCGTCGATCTCCATGTTTTCGGAGACTGGAAGGATCGCTGCGGCGACGACCGGGAATCAATGGACGGTTTATCGTCTCGACGGAGCCCTGCAGCCTCTCTTGAAAGGTGCGGGGAACCTGCAATCAATTTCCGACGGAGCTCTGGTGATTCGGGATGCCAACGTTGTGAAAGTCAATACAACGGATGGGGTACAGATGGGCTCCTTTTCTGTCCCGACGGAAAGTGGGTGTGCCAGCGTCGTGAGAATTATCAGCAGAGATAGGCTCTATCTGAACGACTGCAGAAGCGAACGAATCGTCGATTTTCGGGGCAAAACGATTTTGCAATTGCGTCCGCCGGAAGGATGTTGTTTCTTGGATGATGGGTGGTCAGCAGATGGAAAGCGACTCCTGTTCGACTACCGAAACAGGAAAGTTTTTCTGGCCCGAAATGCCAGAGAGATACTTCGGATGTTCGCAACTCTAGGGATGTCCGGTGAGGAGTGGCCCAACCAAGAAGCCGTCCAAGTCGTGGATACTCTCACAGGGGCGCCTTGCCTCAAGTGGCACAGGACGTTTGCAACGGCCAAGGACGTCGCGCTCGGACAAACTGCGGCAATCTCTCCCTCTGGTGAGTTCGTGGCTATCGCCACAAACAACAAGCTCTCGGTATATCAGCTTTCGCTCTTGCGTCAGGGCAAGACTTCAGCCATGCCGTAGGCGGCGTAAAATCAATACGGCTTTAGCCGCTGGAGTGCTGCGTTTCTAGTCCCCACACAGGCTCTTCAGCCCTTGAAGACACTCTTCCCTTTCCCTGCGAAAAATTATGAGACATCTTCACGGCTCCCAGTCGATGGCGAACGAGCACTCGATTCTTGTCTCGGCGCGGTTTTTCCCCTGGCCCTTTCCTGTACTTCAGGACAATTGAAACCTCCGCGCATCGTGCTAGCGTGGTAAGAGCTATGCGCGAAAACATCACATCACCGAAAGCGAGCCCAGGCACAGCGAAACGCCAGCGCCGGTTTTCCTCTGTTTCCTATGCCTCCTCCACCTCCTCTGCCTCCTTTCTAATCGACATTTGGCGATTAGAAATGGCCGCAACTCATTCAAAACAAACGAGGCGTGCACACTCTAATTGACACGTCTGTGGCAGTACGCCGCGCCCGCGAAAATCGTCACACATACCCGGAATACAACAGACCAGAGCGCCAAGTAGATACGCTTCAATGCGGTTTGACACCCCGCGAGGCCAGTGCTACCTTGCCGGGCGCAACCTATTCTGCGCGGTCCGGAGTTGAACATGCCCTATAAGATTACAGTGAACGGGCGCCCTGAAACGGTGGATGTTCCCGCCGATACGCCGCTTTTGTGGGTGATTCGCGACGTCCTCGACCTCAAGGGTACGAAGTACGGCTGCGGCATGGCGCTGTGCGGATGCTGCACCGTGCATCTGAATGGCGAAGCGGTGCGATCTTGCACGACATCCATTGAGTCCGCAGCCGGCAAGCACATCGTCACGCTCGAAGGCCTCTCCGAGAACGGCACGCATCCCGTGCAGCTCGCATGGGAGGAAATCGACGTGCCGCAGTGCGGCTATTGCCAGGCCGGACAGTTGATGTCCGCGTCCGCATTGCTCGAAAAGCATCCTCATCCCACGGATGCAGAAATCGATGCCGCGATGGACGGCAACATCTGCCGCTGCGGCACCTACCTGCGCATTCGCCGAGCCATTCACCGGGCAGCCGAGATTTCCGCGAAGCACAAGGCCGAGCCCACTCATGCAGAAGAACTGATCGATTCGAGCCGCGCGTAAAAGCGCAAGAGCCAATCGCAAGGAGGCGCGCTGTGGCAACGACACTGCCGAAATTGGAATCGCCTGAATCCCGCCCTGAATCTCGCCCCGAATCCCGGAAGATGATGAATCGCCGTTCGTTCTTGCGCGCGACAGCACTCGCCGGCGGCGGGATGATGCTCGCATTGTATATCGAGCCGATCGAGAAGGTGCTGGCCGCGCAGTTCGGCCCGCCGGTAACCTTGCTTCCGGCGTCGTTCATCACGATCGCGCCCGACGGCATCGTCACGCTCATCGCCAAAAATCCCGAGATCGGTCAGGGCGTGAAGGCCATGCTGCCCATGCTGATCGCCGAGGAGCTCGACGTCGACTGGAAGAATGTCCGCATCGAGCAGGGCGACCTGGAAGCGAAATACGGCTTGCAGATCGCCGGCGGCAGCACCGCCACGCCGATGAACTGGGTTCCCATGCGCGAAGTGGGCGCCGGCGGCCGTCAGATGCTGATCGCAGCTGCGGCGCAGAAGTGGAGCGTGCCCGAATCCGAATGCACCACCACGCCCGGCGTCGTCCACCACGAAGGCAGCAAACGCTCGGCCACCTATGGCGAACTCGCCACGGCGGCCGCCGCGATGACGCCTCCCGATACCAAAACCCTGAAGATGAAAGATCCGAAGGACTACCGGATCATCGGGCACAACACCGCCAATCCCGACATCCACAAGATCGTCACCGGGAAACCGCTCTACGGAATCGACTTCACGATGCCCGGCATGCTGGCCGCGATGTTCGTGAAGTGCCCGGTATACGGCGGCAAGGTAGTCAGCGCGAACCTCGACGAGATTAAGGCTCTGCCCGGTATCAAATACGCGTTCGTGGTCGATCCGGTTGGCGACTCGACCGTGCTCGCCGGCGGCGTAGCCATCGTCGCGGATTACTGGTTCCAGGCCCGCCACGCGGCGGACCACAACCTCAAGGTCACTTGGGACAACGGCCCGACCGCGAAGCAAAGCAGCAAGCTCTACGCCGACACGTCGGTCGAGATGGCGAAGAGCCAGCCCGGGCAAGTCCTGCGCAAGGACGGCGACGCCGATGCAGCCTTTGGCGCCGCCGCGCATGTTGTCGAAGCGGACTACTCCTATCCGTTCCTTTCCCATGTGCCGCTCGAGCCCCAGAACTGCTCCGCGTATTATCACGACGGCAAACTCGAAGTCTGGGCGCCCAGCCAAACGCCCGCGAGCGGAGTGCAGCAAACCTCCCGAATCCTCGGCATCGACAGCAAGGACATCAACGTTCATCTCGTCCGCATCGGCGGCGGCTTCGGCCGGCGCCTTACCGACGACTACATGGTCGAGGCCGCGTATATCGCCAAGCAGGTGGGCGTGCCCATCAAGCTGCTCTGGACGCGCGAGCAGGATATGGCGCACGACTACTACCGCCCGGCGGGCTTCCACTTCCTCAAGGGAGGGGTGGACGCCAACGGCAAAATCGTCGCGTGGCAAAATCATTTCGTCACTTTCGGCGAAAACGGCCGCTTCGCGCAGAGCGCCGGCCTTTCGGGCGACGAATTCCCTTCCCGCTTCATTCCCAATTTCTCGCAGCTCTGCTCGATGATGCCGAGCGGCGTTCCGATGGGCGCGATGCGCGCTCCCGGAAGCAATGCGATCGCGTTCGTGATGCAATCCTTCATCGACGAACTCGCGCACGCCGCTGGGAGAGACCCAGTCGAGTTCCGCCTCGACCTGCTCGCCAATACGCCGCTGCCGATGAGTGCCCCGCCGCCGGGAACGCCGATCGCCTTCAGGCCGATGCCCTTCGACGCGCCGCGCATGACCGGCGTGCTCAAGGCTGTGGCGGAAAGGTCGGGCTGGGGCAAAACGAAGCTGCCGAAGGACACGGCGATGGGAGTCGCCTTCCACTTCAGCCACATGGGATACTTTGCCGAGGTTGCACAGGTGACCGTCACCGGCGGCAACAACGTGCGGGTCCACAAGGTCTGGGTGGTGGGAGACATCGGTAGCCAGGTCATCAATCCGGGCGCTGCGGAAAATATCGCGCAGGGCGCGGTGATCGAGGGCATGAGCCACATCATGGGGTACCAAATCACGATCGATGATGGCCACGCCGTCCAGAGCAATTTCAACAACTACCCGCCCGTGCGGCTCACGCAGGCGCCCACGGCAATCGACATCTACTTCCTGAAGACGGAACATTCGCCCACGGGCCTCGGAGAGCCGGCGCTGCCGCCGATGCTTCCAGCCATCGCCAACGCTATTTTCACGGCGACCGGCAAGCGGATCCACAATCTCCCGCTCGCCAACCACGGCTACACCTGGGCGTAAAGTGGTCCAGGGCTGTGATTGAGGTGCGCGGGAGGGAAGAAAAGTTCAGGGCGCAGCCGAAAGCCGCAGGGGTCGACGCGACTACAGCTCAAGTAGCATGACAGATTCCTTTCCCTTTGCGGTCCGTGGTACTTGGCCCTGTTGCCCGGGGCCACCCTCAGTCGTTTACCCAAAATTAATGTCCCGAAACATTCTGTAATACATCACAGGTATTGCATGCCCACGTCAACGCACGTGATTCAGGCCTAGAGCGGCACAACCCAGGAGGATGCAGATGGAAGTAACGCGCCGAGCCTTCCTCAAGGTTGCAGTGATCGGTGGGACCGGCGCCAGCGTGCTGGGCTTCGATCTGAAGCCCGCCTACGCGCAACTGAAGGAGCTGAAGATTGCGCGAGCCACGGAAACGCGCTCGACGTGTCCGTACTGCGCCGTGGGCTGCGGCGTCCTCATTTACACCATCGGCGACCGAGCCAAGAACGTCACGCCGCAGGTGGTGCACGTCGAAGGCGATCCCGATCATCCGACCAACCGCGGAACGCTCTGCCCGAAGGGGTCTTCGCTCGAGCAGGACATGCTCAACTCGCGGCGACTCACCAAGCCTCAGGTGCGCCGCCCCGGCGCAACGGAGTGGCAGGACATCTCCTGGGATGACGCGCTCAATGAAATTGCACAATGGACGAAGAAGACCCGCGACGCTTCCTTCGTGGAGAAGGACGCGAACGGGCATACGGTGAACCGCTGCGAGGGGATTTCGTTCATCGGCGGCTGTACGGACACGAACGAGTTCAACTATGTGGCCATCAAGGCGATGAGGAGCATGGGCTTGGTGTATTTAGAAAACCAAGCCCGTGTTTGACACGGCCCCACGGTCTCAAGTTTGGGACCAACATTCGGCCGCGGCGCAATGACCAATGGCTGGATCGACATCAAGAACACCGACATGATGTTGATCATGGGCGGAAATCCCGCCGAAAACCATCCCTGCGGATTCAAGTGGGCGATCGAGGCCAAGCGCAACCGCAACGCCAAGATTATTTCGGTCGACCCGCGATTCACCCGCACGTCCGCTACGGCCGACCGGTTCCTTCAAATCCGCGCCGGCGCCGACATCGCATTCCTCGGCGGCTTGATCAAATACGCGATCGACAACAACCGGATCGCGAAGGAGTATTTGATCAATTACACGAACGCCGCATTCATCGTGAAGGAAGGGTTCAAGTTGCCTGAAGACGGGCTCTATTCCGGCTTCGATGCAGCGACGCAAAGCTACGACAAATCGACGTGGAACTATGAGGCAGGCGGCGACATGTCGGGCAAGGCGGATACCGGCGGGCATGCCACAACCGCCCTAGCCGGTGCCGCGGCTCCGCCGGCGCTTCCGCCGAATACGGCCTACGACCTCACGCTGCAGCATCCGCGCTGCGTTTTCCAATTGCTGAAGCAGCAGTATTCGCGCTACACGCCCGAAACCGTCGAACGAATCACGGGAATTCCCCGCGGCAAATTCCTGGATGCCGTGGACCTCTTCACATCGATCCGCAAGGATGGTGACATGAAGAAAGTCGCCACCATCATCTATGCGGTCGGCTGGACGCAGCACACCTTCGGAACGCAAATCATCCGCACGGCGGCGATGATTCAGCTCCTGCTCGGAAACGTGGGGAGAGCGGGCGGCGGCGTCAACGCCCTCCGCGGACATTCGAATATTCAGGGCGCGACGGACATGGCGGGCCTCTTCGACAGCTTCCCCGGATACTTGAAAGCGCCGGTTCCGGCCGACACAGACCTCGCCGCGTTCCTCAAGCGGACGACGCCGACGCCGTCGAAGCCCGGTGTGTGGGATTCGATGAACTACTGGTCGAACACGCCGAAATTCATGGTCTCGTTGCTCAAGGCGTTTTATGGCGACGCCGCCACTAAAGCAAACGGATTCGCATTCGATTACCTTCCGAAGTACGACCGCGATTATTCGTGGACCCACATCTGGGACGATATGTACAACGGGAAGGTCAAGGGCATGTTCGCCTTTGGCATGAACGGCGTGATGATCGGCCCGGACACGAACAAAAATATCGCCGCGCTCAAGAGGGCCGACTGGCTGGTGGTGGGCGAAATTTATCCGGACGAGACCAGCGAATTCTGGCGCGCTCCTGGCATCACCGCCGAAGAACAACAAAACATCAAGACCACGGTCTACCGCTTGCCCTGCGCCGGCTTCGCCGAAAAAGACGGCAGCATGACCAACTCGGCGCGCTGGGTCACTTGGAAATATGCCGCCGTTCCGCCTCCGGGAGAGGCGCGGCTCGATCAGGATATCGTGGCGCAGATTTTCCTGCGCGTACGCGACCTTTACAAAAAAGAAGGCGGCAAGTTCCCCGACCCGATTTTGAACCTAAGCTGGGCCTACGCGGACGCATCTCATCCGTCGCTTTCGCAAGTCGCCATGGAGCTCAATGGTAAAGCCCTGGCCGATCTGAAGGACGACAAGACCGGTCAGGTGGTGGTCAGAGCTGGACAGCAGTTGCCCGGCTTTGCATCGCTAAAGGACGACGGCACCACGATGTGCGGCAACTGGATTTACTCCGGCATGTGGACCGAGGCCGGATCGCAGATTCAGCGGCGCGGCACGGAAGATCCCTCCGGTTTGGGCATTTATCCCAACTGGGCGTGGTCGTGGCCGGCCAACCGGCGCGTTTTGTACAACCGCGCGTCTTGCGACCTCGAAGGCAAACCGTGGGATCCAACGCGCAAGCAGGTATGGTGGAACGAAGCGGCTGGAAAATGGGCCGGCAATGACGTGCCGGACTTCAAGGCGGACTCGCATCCGAAGGACCACCTGGGCCCGTTCATCATGAACCCGGAAGGCGTGGGCCGATTGTTCGCGCCCATTGGAGTGCTGGCGGAGGGACCGTTCCCCGAACATTACGAACCGATTGAGAGCCCGATCAAGAATCCGCTGCACCCGAACCAATCGACGAACCCGCTCGTGAAAAAGTTCAAGACGCCGTACGACAAATTCGGCACGCCGGAAGAGTACAGCATCGTCTGCACCACCTACCGCCTGACAGAGCAGTATCACTACTGGACGAAAAACAATCCGATGAACGTTCAGCTGATCCCGGAGCCTTTCGTCGAGATTCCCGTCGAGCTGGCGGAGGAAAAAGGGATTCAAGGGACGGACAAGATCAAAGTGATCAGCGCGCGAGGGACCTACATTGCCAAAGCATTCGTCACGAAGCGGCTGAAACCCATGATGATCGACGGCAAGAAGGTCTACCAGATTGGACTGCCGATTCATCAAGGCTTCCGTGGGATCCAGGAGGATGCCGATCGCGATGCGCGTACTCCGGCGAATTTGCTGACTCCTTCCGTGACCGATCCGAACGCGCACACCCCTGAATCCAAGGGCTTCCTAGTAAAAGTCGAGAAGGCATAGGGAGCGGACGATGAGCCAGGCATCGACGGAACTAATCAGGATTTCAGGGCATGCGGGCCCCGTCCCGGGCGCCGGCCTGAACCGCGAATATCAAGTCTGCAAGCTGGTCGACACAACCACGTGCATCGGCTGCAAAGCATGCGAAGTGGCCTGCCTTGAATGGAACGGGTATCCATTCACCGAAACCTCCTTCGACAACACCTACCAGACCATGCCCGAAACGGCGTGGAATTATTGGAACCTGATCAAGTTCAACGAGCACGAAGATCCCGAGCACGGCCTGATGCTGCTGATGCGCAAGGATCAGTGCATGCACTGCGAGGATCCCGGCTGTCTCAAGGCGTGCCCTGCCGATGGCGCGATCGTGCAGTACGCCAACGGAATCGTCGATTTTCAGGAGGCGAATTGCATCGGGTGCGGCTACTGCATCACGGGCTGCCCCTTCAACATCCCGAAGTTCAGCCCGAAGGCGCGGAAAGTATTCAAGTGCACGCTGTGCAACGACCGCGTGTCGCAGGGGCTGGAGCCCGCATGCATCAAGGCGTGCCCGACAGGCTGCCTGCATTTCGGCACCAAGAACGAAATGAAAGAGTTGGCGGAAACGCGCGCGGAGCAACTTCGCACACAGTCGCATTTCGCCGACGCGGGCGTCTACGATCCGGCAGGCGTCGGCGGCACGCACGTGATTTACGTCCTGCACGACGCGTCGAATCCCGAGCTGTATGGCGGCCTGCCGAAAGATCCGCGCATTCCGTGGTCCGTGCAGTTTTGGAAGAAGCCGCTGAAATGGCTCGGCAATGCCGCGATGATCGGAGGCTTGCTCGGAATCGCCGTTCACTACTTGCGCTACGGGCCGAAGAAAGAAGAAGAGATTCAATCGGATAATGGGAGGCGGCCATGACGACTAATGCCGTATCGACCGCCGCCAGCCGCAACGACGAGATCATCCCGCGATATTCATTTGGCGAGCGCATCAATCACTGGATCGGCGCACTCAGCTACATATATCTGCTGCTTACGGGCCTCGCGTTCTGGTCTCCCTATCTCTTCTGGCTAACGGCGATCGTAGGCGGCGGGACGACGGCGCGGTTCTGGCATCCATGGTTCGGCCTGATATTTACGGCGTCGCTCTTCTGGACGTTCAAGGAGTGGCGTGGCGACATGCAAGTCGACGATAGCGATCGCACGTGGGCGAGAGCCATGCCCCACTACATCAAGAACGAAGACGACCAGGTGCCGCCGGCGGGACGCTTCAACTACGGACAGAAGCTTTTCTTCTGGGGAATCTTCTACGGCGCCATCCTGATGCTGCTTTCGGGAGTCGTGCTGTGGTATACGGAAACGCTTCCCTGGAGCCTGCGGTTTCTGCGCTATGCCGCGGTTCTGGTTCATGCAAGCGTGGCGCTGATCACGATCGGCCTCTTCCTGATTCACGTTTATCTGAGCACGGTGCTCGAAGAAGGTAGCTTTGCTTCGATGATTCATGGAGGCGTCACGCGCGCCTGGGCGTGGACCTTCCATCGGCTGTGGTACGAGAAAATCGAGAACGAATCCTCGTCGCGAAAATGAAACCCGCCAAATGGGACGCGCGGATTCGCCGCGCGGAAGATCTCGCTTCGAGCCACCCTTTTGCATCCGAAGGGCTGCTCTTTTACCGCGCTGTCGCGAAGGCCCAAAAGCAGCTCTATGCGCGAATCGAGGCAGCTTGCGGCGCGGAAATGCACACGCGGCCCCAGGGCAAGCTTCGCGGCGAATTTGATTCGTCTCTGCTGGTGCCGCTATTCCCGTTCTTTCTTTCGCAGATCGAGGAAGATGCCCCCGCGCCGCTCGCGCAAACCGCTCGCGAGCTGCGCGCCGGCGATGCGAGCCGCTTGCAGGACTTGCTGCTCGGATTTTGGCAGGATGCACCTAGC
>CAWJDM010000035.1:0-5379 GCA_963841605.1 uncultured Acidobacteriota bacterium | reverse complement strand
CAGGTCATCTTTGATCCGAACAGCAACCGGCGCACCGAAGAATTCGAAGACATGAGCGGAATCTCTTTGATCGCGCGAGGTCCCGGCCTGCGGACGTTCAAAGTGACTCAGGTGCGGCCCGGGACGGCCGGAGCGGAAGCAGGGCTGCAAAAGGGCGATATCATCGAGGGCATCGATCAGGACCCCGCCGCCGATTTTTCGTTGATACAGCTGCGCGATCTCTTCCGGCAGCTCGGGCATCCGTACACGTTGACGGTTGAACGAAACGACCAGACGCTGCATCTCACGATGAAACTGAAGCGGCTGCTTCCCGACAACGAAGGCTGATTTTCGAAGCCCTCTTCCCATTCCGGCCGCCGATGGATGATCGGCGGCTAATCGAATTTGTGCAGGGTCGAGGCCATGCGGCTGAGGCGCGCGTCGACTTTCGCGAAGACGCTGCCAGGCTCGAATTTTCCAGATGCGGTGCGGGCGCCGGCGCGGACACCCGTGAGGATCTCGATCCCTTGCGGAATCGTCGCGACGGGATAGATGTGGAAGCGGCCCTCGGCGACTGCTTCGATTACCTCGTCGCGCAGCATGAGATCGTCGACATTTTCCGCCGGGATGAGCACGCCCTGCTTTCCGGTGAGGCCTTTTAGCCGGCACACGTCGTAGAATCCCTCGATCTTTTCATTTACGCCGCCGATCGGCTGAATTTCACCCTGCTGGTTGACGGAACCCGTGACGGCCAATTCCTGGCGAATCGGAAATTCGGAAAGCGCGGAGAGCAGCGCGTAGATTTCGGTGGAGCTGGCGCTATCGCCGTCGACGCCGGAATACGACTGCTCGAAGCAGACGCTCGCCGAAAGCGAGAGCGGCTTATTTTGCGCGAACGTGTGGCGCAGGTAACCCGAAATGATCTGCACGCCCTTGTCGTGGAAGCGGCCGCTGAGATTGGATTCGCGCTCGACGTTAATGATGCCGCTCTTGCCCAGTGCGACCGAGGCCGAAATGCGCACCGGTTTGCCGAAGGCGTAGCCGCCGATTTCCATCACGCTCAGGCCGTTGAGCTGGCCCACGCGCCCGCCGGTAGTATCGATGAAGACGAGATTCTGCTCGATCATTTCGCGGATTTTCGTTTCGAGCAGGTTGTGGCGCTCGATCTTGGCGTCGAGTGCCTCGCGCACATGACCGGCGGTGACGATCTTGTTGCCGTTGTGGCGCGCGGCGTAGCAGGACTCGCGGGCGAGGTCGGCGAGATCGAAAAAGCGCGTGGTGATCTTGCCGCGGCGTCCGGCCAGGCGGACGCCGTGCTCGAGGATCGAGGCGACGGCGGAGCGGTCGAATTGGAGAAGCTTTTCGTCGTCGGCAAGTTTTCGCAGGCGGCCGCCGTATTGCTGGAAAACCTCGTCGCTCCAGTTCATCTCTTCGTCGAATTCGACGCGGACCTTGAAAATCTTTTTGAAATCGTCCTCGAAATCGTAAAGCAGCTCGTACATGTTGCGATCGCCGATCAGGATCACCTTGACGTGGACGTCGATCGGCTCGGGCTTGAGCGCGGCAGCGCTAAATGGGAAGAACGTGTCGACGGGCTGAATCTCGAGCTTGCCGTGATTGAGCGTGCGCTTCAGCGTGCGCCAGACGCCGGCTTCCGTCAGCGTGTCGAGCGTGTACATCACGAGGAAGCCGCCATCGGCGCGGAGGAGCGACCCGCCTCGCAAATCCATGAAATCGGAATTCCATCCGCCGCGATTGTCGTAGCTGCGATGAACCGTGCCGAAAACGTTCGCGTAGGTGGGAATCGTCTCGAAAATTACGGGGCACTTTTCCTGCTCGCCGTGCGCGAGGATTACATTCACGCCGTAGACGCGGAAGGGATCGCGATCGGAGCGTTCCGGTCGCGGCGCTCCGCCTCCCTCGGACGGCGGCTGTTCGTCCTCGCCTTCGCGTTCCTTGAACGGGTCGAGATTGTCGAGAATGTGGTGGCGGACTTCTTCGAGATACTCGGAAATTTGCGTGCTGGGATATTTTTCCTTGAGTTCTTCGATCACGCCGTCGACCAGCACGGACGCAGCTTCCTGCTCGAGGTAACTCATTTCGCTGGCGAGCTCGCGCGAGAGCGAGAGCGTGCGCCGGTAGACGACGGTGAATTCCTGGCGGAACTGATCGTATTTGCGTTCGAGTTCCTCGGCGGCGGCGCTTTCGAGCTTTCCTTCGGTGACCATCTTGGGGATTTCCTCGATCGGCACCATCTGGCCGTCGAGCACCGGGAAAATTTCGGGCAGCGCGACCGCGCCCACCTGCATACGGCCAAGCGCAAACTGGTCACGCGCGATGCGGCGCGTGAAATCGTCCATCAATTCCTTTTCGCGCAGCGTGAAGCGCTCGACGATGCGCGTTTTCTGGCGCTGGAAAGGCTCGCCTTCGAAAACCTGTGGGATGCGGCGGCGCAAGAAGTCGATTCCCGATTCGACTTCCTTGCGGAAGGCGTTGGCCTGGCCGCGAGGCAGCGTCAGCAGGCGCGGGCGGTCGGAATTCTTGAAGTTGTTCACGTAGCAGCGGTCGGGCGCGGGCTCCGTCTGCGGATGCATCTCCTCGATCATGCGCACGATCATGCCGCCGCGGCTGGTGCCGGAAAGGCCGCAGACGAAGAGGTTGTAGCCGGAAGCGGTCAGCTCGACGCCCATGCGCAGGGCACGCAGCGCGCGGTCCTGCCCGAGATCGTTCGAGGCGGGCTCGATGTCGGCCGTCGTTTCAAACGGAATACGAGCGGGATCGCAGCGCCAGCGCAATTTCTCCGGCGGCAGCCCGTCGTGATTCGGCTTCGGTTTGGAGTTCTTGGCCATTCGGTCGACCATCTGCCCGTTCGAGGGCCGCTACTCTAGCACGGCCTTCCTTCTCTTCCCACCCGGTTTGGGCACATTGTTTCCATCCGGCCCGGGCGGGGCGTAGAGATCGAGAAGGCTCGCGGTGGTTGCTACGATGATCGGTCCGAGCACAACGCCCAGCAATCCAAACACGCTGATTCCACCAAGCACGCTGATGAAAACCAGGAGCCCGCCGAGCTGGGCGCGCCCGCTGATCAGCCACGGGCGCATCACATTGTCCACCAGGCCGACGATAAGGATGCAGAAAATCGCGAGGAAGATTCCGCGGCCGAGGTGCCCCCCGACTATCAAGCTGACCGCGGCCGGAACCCAGACAATCGCCGAACCCACGACCGGGATGAACGAACAGAAGCCCATCATCACGCCCCAGAAAAGCGGCGCCTTGATTCCGGTCACGGCGAAGGCAAATCCGCCCAGAAGCGCGTGGACAACGGCGGAGGCCAGGCTGGAAGTCACGCTCGCAAAAATCAGTTCTCGAGCGTCACCGAGCATGCGGTCGCCCGGACCAGAATCGAAGGGAAGAATCTGGCGGAGCCGCTCGATCATGGCATCGCCGTCGCGGTACAGATAGAACATGACGAGAACCGTCACGAAGAGATGGAAGAAAAAGACCGCGGTGTTCCTGAGGATCGTGCCAAGCCTTGCCGCCACGAACTCCGCCGCCTGCTCCGTGTAACGATGGAGCGCGGTGGTCACATCGTCCGAGCCGATGCTGGGAAACCGGTTGTGCAGGTGGGCCCACGCGTTCGCGAGCCATGTGAAGTGGCCGGCCGCAATCGAAAACTGAATCGATTGCACGGCCTCGACGCCCTGGCGGACGAATGCGATCATCACCAGCACGGAGGGCACGATCAGGATGAGTATCACGCCGAGCGTGGAAACCAACGCTGCGGTGGTCGGATGCATGCGGCGCTTGAGCCATTCGTAAGCCGGGTAGGAGACGACCACGAGCACGGCCGCCCACGCGAGCGGCACGAGAAAGGGCGCGAATATCAGGTAGACGAAGTAGGCAAGCAGGATGACGAGGCCGTAAAAGAGCAAGCCGCCCACCCGTTTCTGTAACGTGCTTTCCGCGCTCAAAGAGCCCCTCTTTCCGATGGCTGACGAATGACTGATAGTGGCATTCCGCGGGTTTGTCAACTCCAGACGATCCCGTTATGGGAAGGGCCGATGCTATACTTCCGGCAGGTTCGACGATTATGGCCTCCACTCCAAATCCCGCCTGCAAACACAAGCGCACCCAGCTGATCGCGAAGGATAGCGACGCCCAATATGTGGAATGCCTCGACTGCGGAGAAATTCTGGAGGCGGGCGAGCTCGAAAAGAAGGACTCTGGCGGCTTCGGCGAATCGCTCTCCGACGCGTGAGTATACGTAGTTTCCGCAATCGTCATCCGTAGGGATTTAGGTTACATTCTGCGGCTCAAGGCTCCAGCCTTGTCCCGGAATGCTCTTCAAGACCTTCAGCGCCGCTGTTTTCGGAATCGACGCCTACCTCGTCGAGGTTGAGGTGGACGTGACGCAAGCCTATGAATTCAGCTTCAACGTTGTCGGCCTGCCGGATAACGCCGTGAAGGAAAGCCGCGAGCGCATCAAATCCGCGGTGCGAAACTGCGGCTTCGACTTTCCATTCAAGCATGTGGTCACCGTGAATCTCGCGCCGGCCGATATTCGCAAGGAAGGCTCGGCGTTCGATTTGCCGATGGCGCTGGGCATTCTGGGCTGCCAGGGCACGTTCTTCGGCAAAATCCTCGGCGACTACGTTTTCCTTGGGGAGCTGTCGCTCGATGGCAGCGTCCGCTCGGTGCGCGGGGCGCTCTCGGCGGCGCTGGCGGCGCGCGAGCGCGGGATACGCAAAGTCGTGGTGCCTGAGGCGAACGCGCGCGAGGCGGCCGTCGTCGAAGGCATACAGGTGTTTCCCGTTAAATCGCTGCCGCAGGCGGCCGACCTGATCAATGCCCCGGAGTCGTTCCGGCCGGTTGCCGTCGATACATCCGCAATGCTCGCGGAGGCGAGCCAGTACGCAGTGGACTTGCGGGACGTACGGGGGCAGATGGCGGCCAAGCGCGCTCTCGAAGTGGCCTGTGCCGGAAGCCACAACATCCTTTTCATCGGGCCGCCGGGCGCGGGCAAGACGATGCTCGCAAAGCGCATCCCGACGATCCTGCCGCCGATGTCGCTCGACGAAGCCATCGAGACGACGCGCATCCACAGCGTTGCGGGGCTGCTCGAGGATGCGCGCGGGCTGGTCGGCACGCGGCCCTTCCGGTCGCCGCACCATACGATCAGCGACGCGGGCTTGATTGGCGGCGGAGCGATTCCGCGGCCCGGCGAAGTGTCGCTTGGGCACAACGGCGTGCTGTTTCTCGATGAGCTGCCGGAATTCCAGCGAAATGTCCTCGAGGTGATGCGGCAGCCGCTCGAGGACGGGTGCGTGACGATCGCCCGCGCGGCGCTATCCGTCAGCTTCCCTTCGCGCTTCATGCTGGCCGCCGCCATGAACCCGTGCC
>CAWJDM010000034.1:0-11957 GCA_963841605.1 uncultured Acidobacteriota bacterium | reverse complement strand
ACAGTATTTCCTCCGCGCCATCCTGCTAGCCTGCTTCGGTAGTTTGAATTTGAAAAATGGAGACTCAAATGACGACCAACCCAGCCCACGACGACGCCTCCGAGGCCGCGAACCAACCCGCCCCCGCCGGCCAGTCGTCCGCCATCACGCTGCGCCCCAGCCCAGCGCTCGCCGCCGAATTCCCCGCGCTCAATCATGCCCTCGTCTTTCTCGGCGACGAACCTCTCGAAGTTTCCGCGCCGGCCCCGGCTCTGCCCAAGAAGCGCGCGGCGGACCGCCGCCGAAAGTCGCGCGCCGCCGATCGCGCGAGGCGCAAATCGCGGCGCGCCATCGCTCGCCCGATGGAACCGGAAACGCCGCTCCAACGTCACGAGCGCAAATGCGTCATCTGCCATCACCCGGAGCGCGAAACGATCGAAGAGTTCTTCGTGCGCTGGCAGCAACCGCACCGCATGGCCCAGGAATACGATTTGCCCGTTCGCTCGCTCTATCGCCATGCCCACGCAACTGGCCTTTTCGCCGCTCGCCGCCGCAATCTTCGCAGCGTGCTCGAATACATTCTCGAAGACGCCTCGGTCACGCAGGTTACGGGCGATTCGCATCGTCCGCGCCGTGCGCGCCTACACCTGCCTCACCGACGACAACAAGTGGGTCGAGCCTGCCACTCATGTGATCGTCTCGCCCGGGTCAGCCGCGCCGCCGCCGCAAAATGCGCGCCAAATCTAATCGACATTGCGGCGATTAGAAAATGACGCAACTCGTTGAAAACAATACGTGAGTGTCGCGTCTAATCGACACGTATGCGGCAGGCCGAATTTGCGCCCAATCGCACTCCTCGTGCGGCGGATTCGGCTTTGAAAACCGAGTCTCGGAAGGCATCATGCTAAAGCTGCACACGGAGGCATGATGGGTCTCGGCGGCAGGAGTGGGAGCTCGACAAAGGAAAAGTGGTCTGCGCGCCGCGGATCAGGTGGCCGCATGGCGGCTGCTCTGCGCGTCGCGACCTGCGTCGCACTTGCTGTGGCGGCCATCGCAATCGCCACCGCCGCGCGCCCCGGCGGCTCGAAAATGCTCACCGTCGAGCGCATCTACAGTGCGCCCAACCTCAGCGGCAATCTAACAGAAGGGCTCGAATGGACTCCCGACAGCAAGCGCGTCTCCTATTTCGGCCGCGATCGCTCCGGCGTCGAACTCTGGACCACCGACGCCGCCACCGGCCAGAGCAAAATCCTCGTGAACGCGAATCTCCTCAAGTCCGCGATGCCGCCCCAAAAGGTCGAAGAAATTCAGTCCACCGGCCTCGGCCGCGTGAAGCCGCCAATTACATCTGGTCGCCGTCGGGCAATTCGCTGCTCCTGATCGGCGGCAGCAGCCTCGTTCTTCTCGATCTCGATACGATGACGCCGAAGACGCTCGTCTCCGGCTCGTTCGATATCGACGATCCGAAATTCTCGCCCGACGGCAAATGGGTCAGCTTCGTGCGCGAATCGAATCTCTGGGTCGTAAATGTTGCGACCGGCGATGCAAAACCGCTCACCACTGGCGGCAGCGAGGATGTTCTGAAGGGCAAGCTCGATTGGGTCTACCCTGAAGAGCTCGAAACCTCGACCGCCTACTGGTGGTCGCCCGATTCCTCGAAGGTCGCCTACTACCAGATGGACGAACGCCCCGTCACGCGCTATCCGATCATGGACATGAGCTCGCCCCTCGGCGCAATCGAGTACGAGCGCTACCCGCAGGCGGGCGAAGAGAATCCCATCGTCCACGTCGGCGTGGTCCCGGTCGCTGGCGGTGCAACCACCTGGATGGACACAGGCGCGGATACGGATGTCTATCTCGCGCGCGTCGAGTGGCTCCCCGATAGCCGCCGCGTCGCCATCGAGCGCCTCAATCGCGCGCAGAATGAACTCGACCTGCTCTTGTGCGATGCGGCGAGCGGCGCATCGTCGAAGATTCTCACCGAAACGGACAAATTCTGGATCAACATTGCGGACGATCTCTACTTTTTCTCGGACGACAAGCGCTTCCTCTGGTCGAGCGAGCGTACCGGCTTCCGCCACTACTATCTCTACGATCTCGCCGGCCACGAACTCGAGCAGCTCACCAGCGGCCAGTGGGGAATTACCGGCAACGGCGGCTTTGGCCCGGGGGCCTCGAGCCATCCGGCCGTCGATGAGGCGCACGGCTACCTCTATTTCGTCTCGAATAAAGACAACGTGATCGACTCCGAGCTCTACCGCCTTTCGCTCGCGGATAAAAGCATCACGCGAATCACTCGCGCCGACGGCTGGCACGATCCGCTCATCGCACCCGACGCTTCGGCCTTCGTCGACACCTACTCGAATGCGATGACTCCGCCGCGCCAAGACTTATATCGCGTGGATGGCTCGCGCACGGCCGTGATCAACGACGATCGCGTGCCCGAACTCGCCGATTACGCTATTTCTCCCGTCGAGTTTCTAACCGTCAAGGCGAACGACGGCACCCAACTCGACGCCGAAATGATCAAGCCGCCCAATTTCGATCCCTCGCGGAAATATCCGATCCTCGTCAATGTCTATGGCGGTCCGCAGGCTCAGGAAGTGGATGACGATTGGGGCAATACCGATTTTCTCTGGTTCGAGATGATGGCCGAAAAAGGCTACATCGTCTTCGCGCTGGATAATCGCGGCTCCTACCGGCGCGGCCATAATTTTGAGGTGCCCATCTATCATCACCTCGGAAAGGTCGAGCTCACAGACCAGCTGACCGGCGTGCGATATCTGAAATCTCTGCCTTACGTCGATGGTTCGCGCATCGGCATCTGGGGATGGAGCTACGGCGGCACGATGGTCCTCAACGCGCTCTTCAACTCCCCCGACGTCTTCAAGGCGGGTGTCGCCGTCGCGCCCGTCACCGACTGGCGCCTCTACGACACCATCTACACCGAGCGCTACATGGGCCGCCCGCAGGATAATCCCGAAGGCTACATGGATTCGTCGCCCGCGCATCAGACCGGGCAGCTCCGAGCCAAGCTCATGATTGCCCACGGCACCGGCGACGACAACGTGCACTTCGCCAACACCACCGAGCTGATCAACGAACTCATTCTCGTCGGCAAATACCCCGATGATTTGATGATTCTTCCCGGCCGCGGCCACGGCATGACCGATTGGCCGGCTCGAGTGCAGCTGTATCAGCGAATCACCGATTTCCTGGTCGGAAACCTTTAGAGCACACTCGCGCGGAGCAACCTCGCGAGGCTGCAAGCAGTCGAATAGACTGGCAGACACAACAGTAGACACGGTGGGCGGATGGAGTAGAATCGGCATCCCGGGTTGCTCGCTGGAGATTAGAAGGAAGATGCGCAACAACAAACAGGCATGGAGGCGGCGGAACGAGTTCGCGATCCAGGTCGCGACCGTCTGCGCCCTGTGCTTTCTCGTTGCTGTCTCGGTGCGCGCGCAGGATGAACCCGCCGCGCAGGCGGGCGTCACTGTCGAAGCCGACCCTTCCGAAGCCCTCCTCGAAGCGGGATTTCGCCAGCTCTACGAACTGAATTTTACGGGCGCGCGCGAGCATTTCCTCTCCTATCAGAAAATGAAGCCCGGCGATCCGATGGGCAAAGCGGCTGAAGCGGCCAGCTACCTCTACGAGGAATTCAACGCCAAGGGCGTCTTCACCTCCGAGTTTTTCCTGAACGACAACAAGCTTCTCGGCGGCGTCGAAGGAAAGGCTTCCGCAAACCGCAACGACGCATTCGTTGATACCAACCGCGAAGCTCGCGAAATGGCCAAGGAATGGTTGAAGACGAGACCCAACGACCCGCACGGACTTCTCGTTCTCACTCTCACCGATGGGATGGAATCCGACTACGACGGGATCATCGAGAAGAAGCAGCTCCCGGCCTTGAACATGATGCGGCAGGCCGAGCGTGAAGCGAATGCGCTCCTGGCGATCGACCCCGACGCGCAGGATGCCTACGTGGCGCTCGGCGCGAGCAACTACATCATCGGCTGCATGCCGGGATTCAAGCGCGCGTTTCTCTGGTTCGGTGGTGTCCACGGCGACCGCACGAAGGGCATGGACGAAATGCAAATGGCCGCCGAGCACGGCCACTATCTCCGGCCGTTCGCCAAAATTCTGCTGGCCCTGGCCTGCGAGCGCGAGCATCAGATGGACCGCGCCCGCAAGCTCCTCACCGAACTCGCCGCCGAGTTTCCGGAGAACCCGCTCTACGCGCACGAAATCGAGCTGCTCGATCATCGCGTCGCCGCCGCGGCGAGCTGACCCGTTTTCTTTCTGTCGCTACCATTTCACTCGCACGCGATAGTCGAGCGTTGATGTTCCGTCCTTATCGACTGGAATTTCAAATCCGATCGTCGTTGCATCGAGCTTCGTGTATTTGTAGTTTGAGTTGAGCACGTCCCAATCGCCTCCGATCGGCTCGCGCACTTCCACCGTCACCGGTCCATCCTTGTGGTTCCGCAGCGTGATCTGGTATTCCATCTCGAAAAGATCGGGCGCGAGCCGCTTGAAGTCCGTCTGCTTGCGCTCGCACACCACGTCGAATGCGTTGCCGACGTAGATGCGCAGCGTCTCGTCCTTTGGCGTGTGGTCGATCGTGTCCTCGCCCGCGAATTGCGTGCCGCCCTTTGAATCCGCCTGATAGACGCGCACCGTTCCCGCGGGCAGCGGCATGCCGAGACCCGACTTCTCGTCGTTCTTGAATCGGTAGAAGACTTTCACCGGCTGCGGAATCGGATTCCCGATTCCCTGCGGGTTGCGGTAGTAGTATGGCTGTCCTTCGACCTCGAGGTATTTCTCCACGGGAATGTTCGTGCCCGTGAGCAGGCTGATCTGCTTGGTTTCGTTGTTCTGGATCGAGGTCCGCCGCTGCAGCGTGTACAGGTGGAATTCGGAGAATCCTTCCTGCTGGAATTGGGGGGCGGGTGCTCCAGCGACGGCTTCGTTCGTCGCCATTTTGGAGACGACATAATCTCGCAGCTGGTTGGTGCGATGAACTTCGCCGGCGACGAGCTGCAGCTTCGCGTCCTGATAGGCAGTGCCGCTGTTGTTCACGAGCGTCACCCAGCCGTCGAGATCGGCGGTCTTCTCGTCGCGCGCCACGTTGAGGACGTAGTCCGCGCTCCAGTTCATGTTGTTCGTCAGATAGGAAGCCTCGACACGCTGCGCGTCCTCGCCGCGATTGTCGAGCGTCCAGACGAGCGTCGGCTGGCTATAGAGGTTCGCGGGCAGATCGGGAAACCGGTAGGATTCCGCGGTCATCCCGGTGACGATTTCGTCGCCAATCTTCCACACGGGCGAGCCGTTGTCGGAGAGCAGCAGCGCCTTCGTCTCCACCCATTTCGTCGAGCCCGAATCCGTTTCGCGCTGCACCAAGGTGACTTCGCGGCCGACGTATTTCTGCAGGAGCTTTTGCGGGTCGAGCAAATCGTATTCGTAGTTCTGCTCGACGACGTTCACCTTCACCGGGTCGGTGAGCGATCGAAAGTGCACTGTAGCCGGCATGATCGACGCGGCGACGTCTTCAAACCGCAGCGGTGACACGCCTGACTGCACGTGAATCTGCCGGACGTCGCGCACCAGCGCGAGATTCGAGTTGTAGACCGTGACGGAAAGATCGGTCTGGTCTTTTTCGGTGGTCGTCGCGGTCGCGGCGGATTCTGCCTTCGTTGTTTGTTCGCCGGCGCGCGCCGCCGCATGCGCGATTCTCAGTTTTCCGGCAAGGGGCGCCAGCAGCAGGATGGCGGTCGCGGCGCACGAGCCGAAGATTCTCGTTTTGCGTGAGGACATCGTAAGTCTCCTTTGGTGTGACAACGCTTCAAGGTTAGAACGGTGCGGGGCAGTTTTCTTGCAGTCGATTGGCGGCGGAATCCGTGGCTACTTTGCGGGGGTCCAGCTCTCGCCCTGGTTGGTGGTTGTGAATTTGCGGCCATCGGCCGTCGTCACTGTCGCGGTCCATGCGTCGCGCGCCGCGACGGCGACGAAGTTTGTCTGCGTTGGTGGCGGAATCGTTTGCCAGTTCGCCGCGTCTTGAGTCAGAAGAATGATTCCGTCGTTGCCGACGAGCCAGCATACCTTCGCGCTCGGCGCCGATCCTGCCGCATAGTGCGCATTCTGTTTTGGCAGCGTTCCACTCCAGGTGAGGCCGGCGTCTCCGGATCGTTCGATGAAGCCGGCGTTCCCGATGCGCCACAGGACACTCTTGTCCGGCGTGCGAACGACGAATGAAGCCGAAAGCTGCTCCTGCGTCGCCGTGAGAATTTCAGCCTGGTCTTGACGGCCGTTGGTTGCGATGCGTTGCTGCTTGGCTTTGGCAGAATCGAGAGCAATCGCGCCAGCGGCGACGCCACCCGCAACGCCAGCGCCGTTGCCCCGCCCGGCACCTGCCATCATAGGCGCGCCCGATTGGGGCGCCGCTTGCGGCGGGGCGACAGCCGGTGCTGCGGATTCTATCTCGACGCTCTCGTTGGCACTCGGTGACGCCGCGTTTGCAGTCCGCTCCGTCGAGCTTTTCTGCGGCGCGACAGTCTTCTTCGAGAGCGTATTTGGAGCGACGAGGTCGCGTGCAGAGAACGGGAGATTTTCCGCGGAAACGGCGTTTCCGCTGGAAGCCGCCGGTTTTGGGGGAGGCGGGCTCCCTGCGATCTGCGAGTCCACGCGAATCTGAGATTTCGCTTCGCGCGAGATCGCCGCAGGTGCTGCTTTGGTAGGCGTCGGGACGGCGCTCGGTGCGGGCGCAATCAGGCTCGGCTGCGAGAGTTGTTTGTCTCGAGGTGGCGCTTGCAACGCGGGTTGAGACGGTGTCACTTCTGCCGATTTCGGCGTTGGCTGCTCCGCGATTCGAGTGAACTCGGGACGTCGCGTGGCCCACACGGCGGTCAGGATAAGCACGGCCGCGACAGGCGCGAGCCAGCGCCAATCCCAAAGCCAGGACGCGCGAGGCTGTCGGCGTGGCGTGTCCGCCACCTGCGTGGCCGCCGCTTCTTCCGCGCGGCCCAGCGCGGCAAGTTGTTCGCGGCAGCGCGCGCATTCCGACAAGTGGAGCTCGACATGCGCGGTTTCGTCCGCGTCGAGCGAGCGCTCGAAATAGGCCGCGAGAATGTCCGGTCCGGGGCAGTCGTCTCCCGCGCCCGCGTCGCCTGCCAAAGTTCGCTTCAGCAGGCCGGCCATCGCATCGTCTCGCTCTCGCGAAGACATGAAGCTATTCTCCTCCATCCCTTAGAACGCGCCAAATTTCGAATCTTGCGCCGCGTGTCACGATTCATCCCCGGAAGCCGCCACTGCCGGACCGGCCGCGTGCGTCGCTCGCAAGCGCGCGGTCAGATCGAATGGCCACTCCTCGCGCGCATACTCGTAGCAGAGCTGCATTTGCGCCTCGCTGAGTTGCTTGCTTTCGCGCAAAGCGGAGTCCACGCGTTCGCGGAGGCTGCGGCGCGTTCGTTCCAGCTTGCGCGACGCAGTCGCCTCATGCTCGCCGAGCAGCCGCCCGATTTCGGCGAGGGTGCGTTCGTCGGAGTAGTAATAGGCGAGCCGCAGGCGGTCGCGCGGCTCGAGTGAAGCGAGCGCGCCAGTGAGAGCCGTTTGCAGCAGGCTGAGGTATCGCGCGCGATCCGGATCGGGCGGATCGCTGACCGCCGTGCGTGACGTGCCTGACCCGGCTGCTGGCGCGTTTGCCGCCGCTCGCTCCGTGATTTCGCTGCGCTCCCTGCCGGTCTCGTCTTCGAGCGGCTCGAACTTTCGCGCGCGGCGAATCGCATCCACGTGGCGCTGCGCGAGAATGGCGCGCAGCCACGTGCCGAGCTTGCTCCGGCCGTGGAAGTAATCGAAGAGCGATTTCCGCCGCCCTTCGGATTCGCGCAGGCCATAGAGATCGGCGTAGAGCGAATCGGCGAGCTCGCGCGCGTCCGAATCGCCGGCGCTCGCGCCGCCTGCAATCGCCCGCGCGGCGCGATACAGTTCCTGGCGAAATTGCCCGACGAAGAATACCCACGCGGCTTCGCTTCCCGCGCTGCACGCGCAAGCGAGCGCGAGATCCGCGTGGCGCAAGGTGTCAAGATAGCTTTGAATCGAGCCTTCTGTTGGCTGTGCGTTCGCATCCGAAAACCGGTGCGCTGCGCTCCGGGCCAGCGCCGCTTCAAATTGTGCTCGGGAGAGATTCCATTCATCTGGCGCGGCCGCTTTCCGCCAGCAGCGTTCCACGGCGTCCGCGAGCGAAGCGGGAAACCGAAAATCAGCGCGCGGTTCGATTGATGCGCGCTCCGCTTGCCCTGAAGTTGCCGCGGCGAACGGCTGGGCGGGCCGGGATGTCATGCTCTGGATGATACTGGAATGGCCGCCCCGGGTTGCATCAGCCGAATCGCTTCGAGGCGAGTGTGCCAACCCCAGCGCAGTATGCGGGTGAGCAGCCAGCGGGTCGCCGATAGTGTCTTAAGCGGCTACTCCTGTTACTCTGTGGTGAGTGCGCCACCCCCTCGGCGCCACTTTACGCTGACTGGAGGTCCCTATGAAAACTCGCTGGTGGATGGCTATATGCGTCGCGGCGCTGTTCGTTGTGTTCAACGGCACCGCGGTCTACGCCCAGGATAATCACGATCGCGATCAAGAGCACGGCAATGAACATCACGACGAAGGCCAGAATCAGGACCACGGTCATGGCCATGCCTACGGCCAGGAAAAGCACGAACATCACTGGGATGCGCATCACCCGCAGTTCGACGATCACGAACGCGAAGTGGGCCGCGACTGGTGGGAACATCACCGCGACTACCGTGGGGAAGGGTTTCGAGACGAGGACCGGCTTCCTCGCGATTGGGAGCCCCGCCTGCGAGCCGGCTTCGTATTCGATCGCGACTGGCGCGCCCGATGCTATCCGGTGCCGCCGGATCTCTACGCCGAATTGCCGCCTCCGCCACCTCACTATCGGTATTACGTGATCGGCGGTCACGTCGTGCTGGTTGACCACGGCTGGCGCGTAGCCGACGTGATCAACATCAACTTCTGACCGATCATAGCAGGAGCAAAATATAAGCTGAATCGAGGTTTGGAGGGCCGGGGGTACGTTCGCCGGCCCTTCAATTTTCCGGTTCGCTTTTCGTCTGCCTTTACGCTGCGCGGTTGCGTCCTTCACTGCACGCGGCCGAGCAATGGAAAAGCGTCGGAGACTACAGTACACTGATCTTCCCATCAGCCCCGCGGAGAGGTGCTGGAGTGGCCGAACAGGGCTGCCTGCTAAGCAGTTACACCCCAAAAGGGTGTCGGGGGTTCGAATCCCCCCCTCTCCGCCATATTCATATTTCTCAATAAAATGGAGTATATTTCGCATTTGACTCTACTGTGCTACTATTTTGGCAGCATTTGGAGAGTTCTTATGCCTACTCTTAGCGTTTACGTCAGGGAGAAGACCCCAGAGGGGACATGGCGGTATCGCAGGATCAAGGAAGGCCGGGGTGTGAAGACGGGGGACCTCTCAGCCCCATTTTTTACAAGGCCATTCGTAAACGGCAGGCAGATGTGGAAAACCCTCGTAGCCCAATCCTTCAAAGAAGCTAAGGAAGAGGCCAGTCATTTGGGTGTCGCCCTAGATGCCCGGTCCAAGGGTCTGACGGTCTCCGAGGCTGAATCCCTCAGTAATGCCAGTCGAATCCCTATCAAAAGCGCTGTCGAAACCTATTTGGAACAAAAAAGCGGCAAGGCGATCAAAACCGTTTTCCAGTACCGTCTGGCGCTTAACGAATTCACGGAAGCGATCGGGCCGAAAGTCCGATTCCTCGATGAGATCACGGAGAACGTGCTCCGCTCCTATAAGAAATTCATGGTCGCCAAGGGTTACGCAGGGAAGACGATCGATACCCGTCTGAATATTGTGTTCTTCCTCTTAAAGAAGAACGGGATTACCGCTCGAATCCCCCGAGACGAAATGCCAGTCGTCGAAGAAGAAGTGGCTGTGCCGTACTCGGAAGAAGACCTCAAGAAATTGTTCGCGACAATGAATCACGAAGAGGCAATACGCTACAAATTCTTTCTCGGAACAGGATGTCGAGACAAAGAGGTCACGTTTGCGGCTTGGACTGACATTGATTTCGATAAAAAGGCGTACCACATCCGCCGAAAGGAAGATGTTCATTTCACACCGAAGTCGCACGAGTCGCGTTCGGTGCCCCTACCTGATTCGCTCATCAACCTATTGAAGATCTGTCGAAAGAAGGCACTACACGAGCGCTGGATTTTTGTGAACGAGGAAGGAAGGCCGGACAATCATTTCCTTCGAAAGTTGAAGCGGATCGCTTTACGCGCCGGATTAAACTGTGGGCAGTGCAAGACAAACATTACTGTGGGTCGGTTCGACAAAAAGAAACTTGTCGAGGTTTCGTGCAAGAACCAACCAGTATGCCAACACATCTACCTGCACCGACTTCGGAAGACGTGCGCAACTCGTTGGCATGAGGCCGGAGTTCCTATCCGTACCATTCAAGTATGGCTGGGACATAAGAATCTAGAGACCACCATGATCTATCTTGGAGTTACAGATTCTGGAAAACTGCGCGGCAATATCAACGCTGCCTTTGAATCCGGGATCTGATCATCCAGCTTTTTCTAGAAGTGCGTTTTTTGCCTCGGCATTTCTCCGCTCGACATAGCGGTCGAGTTCTAAGCGATCGACAACTCGACGCTTCCCGAGAACAAAGGACGGAATCACATTTTCCCTGAGTAGTGTTTCAATTTGCCACGTCGTTGCGCTTAGATACTTGGCGGCATCCTGAATGCGTAGCAGTCGGGGAACTACGACCGTAGGCAGAGATGCGGGGTCTTCGCGCTGCTCACGGGTGAGGGATTCTTGTTTGGGTTCTGTGGCCATGAGCAAGTGCCATGAATTGAGATCAGTTGAGCCCCGACTGGCGATGGTGTTTATGAGACCGAGGAGTAGTCGAACAGGTCAGCTCCGGGGTCGTAACGATTGATTTGGAGAACCTCGGAGATGTATCTGCGTCCAGGACGGCGCTCTAGCTGAACGATAACATTCAGTGAGTCGCCGATGTTGGTCTTGATGGCGCGATACGGGAGTTCGACGCCGCTTTGCAGAACACAACTCGTGAATCTTGAGATGGCTTGCTGAGCGGAACTGGCGTGAACAGTTGAGAGGGTACCTGAGTGGCCCGTGTTAAGAAGTTGAAGCAGGTCGAATGCTTCGCCGCCACGAATTTCCCCAAGGATGATGCGGTCGGGACGGTGCCGGAGTGATGCCTTTAGCAAGTCGCGGATCGCGACGGCGGGAAGGCCTGCCTGCGCCTGCCGAGCTTCAAAGCGGACGAGGTTTGGCTTTTCGAGTTGAATCTCGGAGGTGTCTTCGATGAGGAGGATTCGGTCGTCATCTGAAATGAGCTTTCCCAAGGCGTTCAATAGAGTCGTTTTGCCCGTACCCGTTCCGCCGCTAATGAGGATGTTCTGCCGGTTTTCCACGTAAGTTTTCAGTCGTTCGGCAATCGAGGCGTTCAGGCTGCCGCTTTTGACTAGGTCTTCGACCGTGAAATGGCGGCCGTTGAATTTCCGGATTGTGAGGGTGACGCCGTGGATGCTGCACGGCGGGATCACGGCCGCGACGCGACTGCCGTCAGGGAGACGGGAGTCGAGGATGGGCTTCTGCTCGGAGATGTCGTCGCCAAGTCGCCGGGCGATGTTCTTGACGGCGACCATCAAAGATTTCTGGCTCAAGGTTAGGTCAGGCACCTGCTGAAGTACGCCAGCCCGCTCAATAAAGACGTGAGTTGAGCCATTGACCATGATTTCGCTTATTGAATCGTCGAGGATCAGGTGCTGAATGGGCCGCAAGAACGGCAGGATGGTCTCGAAACCGATCATTAGAGTTCTCCTCGCGCGAGTTGCTCGAAGTAGGAACGGTTCACGTCGTTGTAGTAGGGCTTCAGGTAGCAGAACGTGGGCGGCATCGGATCAAA
>CAWJDM010000033.1:0-9083 GCA_963841605.1 uncultured Acidobacteriota bacterium | reverse complement strand
GGCGTGAATCGAGTTCTCGTTTGCACGATATTCCTCGAAGCGAGCCCCGCCTATGACCTAGATGTAACCAATTGCCGAGTAAGTAAGATTGAAAATTAAGGCGTCTCACAATAGTATGCTGATTGTTCCTCTTGATAATTATTGACGATTGGTGCGGGCACTTAGACAAAGGAGACGATCGTGCCCAGATTGTTACGGTGTATCGGCCATCTGCGATTCTTTGTCCTCTTTGCTCTTTTCACCAGCTGCGTTGTGATGGCTCAAGTTGGTCCTGGCTCTCGCATCACGGGTCCGATCGACGATCAAGTTCGTGTCACTCTGAAGGGCAATACGAGCCCACTGGCGCAGGCTCGCTACGATCAAGGTCCGGTCCCTGATTCATTTTCGGCAGAACGCATGCTTCTGATCCTTCAGCGCTCTCCCGAACGAGAGGCTGCGCTTCGGCAATTCATTCAGGACGCGCATACACCCGGAAGCCCCAGCTTTCACAGATGGCTCACGCCGGAAGAGTTCGGCGAATTGTATGGGCCAGACGATTCAGAAGTCGCCGCTGCTACCGGATGGCTGCAAGCGCACGGTTTCTCTGTCGCTGGCGTAACGAAAGGCAAGACCGCAATCGAATTTTCCGGAAGCGCCGGACAAGTTCGCGCGGCCTTCCACACGGAAATACACATGTATCTCATCAACGGCGAATTACGCCACGCAAATAGTACCGACCCGCAGATTCCGGCCGCGCTTGCACCCGTCATTGCCGGGATCACGCCGCTGAACGATTTCCGCCCCAAATCCTACATGGAGGTTCTCGGCCAGGCTTCGTACAATCCCAAAACGCACAAAATCACGCCGCAGTGGACCACAGCTTCCAACGTCTTTGCTCTCGCTCCCGGTGACTTCGCGGTGCAGTACGACCTGAATCCGCTCTACACCGCGGGTACGAACGGAACCGGTGTCACGATCGGCATCATTGGGGCGTCGGACGTCGATCCCACCGTAGTCGCCAACTACCGCTCGTTGTTCGGGTTGCCTCCGATCAACTTCAACGCCGTCATAGGCGGCAGCGACCCGGGCGAAGGCAACTGGGCCACCGGCGAATCCTATCTGGATGTCGAAGTTTCTGGCGCAGTCGCCCCCGGAGCGGCTATCAACCTATACACCGCGGCTGACACTTCCGTGCAGAGCGGCCTGCTTTTGGCTGCGCTGCGCGCCGTCGACGATGACCAGGCTTCCGTCCTCAGCACCAGCTATGGCACGTGCGAACAAGACCTCGGTTCGGCGGGCAATCAATTCTGGGCGGGACTATGGGAGCAGGCCGCCGCTCAGGGACAAACGGCGTTCGTTTCTTCCGGAGATAGTGGCTCGGCGGGCTGCGACAACTTCAATGCGCCGCAGCCCGCCCAATATGGCCTCGCCGTGAGCGGTTTTACTTCGACACCCTGGAACATCTCTGTTGGCGGCACTGATTTCTTTTACAGCAGCTACAACAGCAGCGCCAGTGCGCAGCAAACGCAGATTTCTACTTACTGGAACTCGAGCCCAACGACTACGCCCGCTACCTCTCTCCTCCAACCAATTCCCGAACAGCCCTGGAATCGCGCTTTCGGCCTGAATCTTTACGATGGCGGGGTCTACGATCCCGGTGCAAATGGAGCCACGATCGTGGGCGGCAGCGGCGGCGCCAGCAGCTGCACTTCCGGAGTCGGTGCGTCCGATGGCTCCTTTGCCTCTTGCACCGGAGGCTACAACAAACCTGCGTGGCAATCCGGTAAGGGCGTGCCGGCCGATGGCGCGCGCGATATTCCCGATGTCTCTCTTTTCGCCGCCGACGGCGAGAATCATAGCTTTTATCCCGTCTGCTGGGGCCTGGACAATTGCGTCCCGCTCACCGGCGGAAACATGATCGTAGGCGCCGTCGGCGGCACGTCGGCATCCTCACCTGAAATGGCTGGCATCATGGCGCTGATCAATCAGAAATTCGGGCGGCAGGGGCAAGCGAATTACGTTCTTTATCCACTCGCCGCCCAGCATCCGTCAGTTTTCCACGATGTCGCAGTCGGCAGCAACAATGTGCCCTGTGATACGGGGACGCCCAACTGCACAGTAAGCGCGCTGAACGACAACACTAAAGGCGACCTCACGCTCGGCCATTACTACGCGACCGCGGGATACGATGAGGCCACTGGCCTCGGCAGCGTGGACGCCAATCTGTTTCTCAAATATTGGGATTCGCTGAGTTTCACGTCAACGAGTACTACGCTGTCCCTGAGTCAAACAACCTTCACGCATGGCACGCCTGTTCGTATGAACGTCGCGGTCTCCGGCAATGGGGGTACACCATCGGGTGATGTCGGCCTCTCCACGACGGCCAGTCCCGCACTCAATACGGGCCTGGGTGAACTCACCCTTCAGGATGGCTCGGCCTCGACCACTCTCGATAACCTTCCTGGAGGGCAATACCAGCTGACCGCGAGCTACATGGGCGATACCATTTTCGCTCCAAGCAACTCGACTCCTGTTTCGCTCGATGTCGCTCCGGAAAACAGCACGATTTCCATCGCGGGGAATTATTGGAGCAGCAGCGGCAATTCGTTTATGCCTCTCTCGGCTGGCGGCAGCTATCCCTACGGCACCTACTTCGCGATGGATGCCCAACCCATTGGCGTAAACGCTCCGCAGGGCGGCACCGACGGCATCGCCACCGGAACGGTCTCCTTCACCGATGCGGCCACAACCGGCACTGTGAATTCCGGCGCCGTAAACATCCTCGTCAATGGAATTGCCGAATGGCAGTCTTCCGTCGCCCTGCCCGTCGGTACGAATCATGTGAGTGCCAGCTATTCCGGAGATTCCAGCTTCAACGCGTCCACGACAGCGATGCCGCTCACCTTCACGGTTTCTAAGGCGCAAACCTATTCTTTCCTCGACGCTAAACCATCTCCCATCGCTCTTGGCTCGGCCACAACTCTAACCCTGAATGTCGGCGCGCCGTATTCCGGCCCTCCGTGCGTAGATGGCGCGTGCACTTTTGCGTTTCCTCTCATCGCGCCGCCTACGGGCACTGTGACCTTCTCGTTTGGCACGACCGTGCTCGGCACCGTCGCCGTCGATTCCGTTGCCGGAGCTGGAGCGACCGATGCAACTGTGAACCTCAACGTAGCCACGTTGCCGCTGGGGATGGATACCGTCACAGCAACCTACGGTGGCGACGCCAACTACAATTCTGCCACGGCGTCGTTCAACGTCGTGGTTGAGCGATCGGCCACACTCTCGGCCAGCGCCAATCCAAGCTCCTTGAATCGGGCGGAATTCACCGAGATCACGGCCAGTGTTACAGGGGCCAATGGCTTGCCGATTCCTACAGGGACGGTGAATTTCTTCGCCCCTGGACCTGGCAACGACTGGACCGACGCGGAAACGCTCTCCAACGGTTCCGCAACATCGCATGCCGTGCCAGGCGGGTTTTTCTCTCCCGGCAATGTTCCGGTCACCGTGTCTTACTCCGGAGACTCCACGTATGGCCCCGCCACGGTGAACGTGTCGTTCACGGTCACGCCGGGGAACCTTCCACCCTTCTCTCTGAGTGGGTCCCCCGTTTCGGTCGCGCCCGGCGCAACTGCGGGCAATGTTTCCAGCCTTACGGCCACGCCGGAGGGCGGCTTCACCGGCTCGGTTTATCTCTCCTGCGCGCTTACGAACTATCCGAATGGAGCGGTGTATCTTCCAACCTGCAACATTCCGCCGTCCATCAACATTTCGGGGACGACCGCAGTGACTGCCTCGATGACGGTCAACTCAACAGCCCCCGCCTCCAGCGGAACCGTCTCGCCTTGGCCAAAATGGAATTTTCCAGGTCATCGCGGCTGGCTCGGGGCCTGCGCGGGAGCAATGCTTCCAGTGCTGTTCGCTCTGTGGATTCTCGCTTATCGCCGCGGCTGGCGACGCTCAGTCAGCCTTCTGTTCATTGTCGCTGTACTTTGTGGTCTCGCGGCTTGCGGCGGGGGTGGCAGCGAAGTTGGAGGAGGTGGGGGAGGCGGAGGAATTCCCGGCACTTCCCCTGGGACCTATACGTTTACAGTGAGCGGCTCGCTCACCGCGAATGGGGTTGCCCAGGCTCAAACCACAGTGACCGTCACGATACAATAGTCCGCGTCTCAGAAACGAGTCATTGCCCCGACAGAGTCTTCACCAGCGCCGTGTCTTCGGTGCAGTTCTGGGTGCGAATGGCCTCGAGCATCTGCGCCATGCCTTTCTCTGCTGCAGCTTGCGAGGGCTTGCCGCTGAACCATGCGCCTACGAGATACCTGAACAGCTTCTCCCATGCGCCCGGCATGGAGATGCTCTCGATCACCGGGTGCCCGTTCCCCAGATCGATGCGTTTCCACGGCCAGACGGCCCATCCGATGTCGTTGGCCTTCATGAGCTGCACCATCTGCGCCTGCCAATCCAACGTGTCCTCTCCGAATTCGCCGAGCCAGAGAGGCATATGCGTGGTGGCGCGCAATTGCAAGAAGGGTTCCAAGGCCTTTTGGTTCGGCGTGCGCCAGGCGCGGTTGAGTAACGAATATTCGTGGAATTCGTACATCACGTTCGCGTCCGCCGGAGGAGGAGAAAACGAGAAATCGTGGGCGTAGTCGTTGCCCTCGAGAATAATCATGTGATCGGGATCAACCGAGCGGATGGCGGCGGTGATGGCGCTATAGAGTTTGATGAGTTGATCTTTCGACACAGCGGAAGGTAGCGCGGGCTCATTCAGCAAATCGTATCCGCCGACCGATCTGGCCTTTGCGTAACGCGCTGCAAGGGCGCGCCACAACTCCACGGTCATTTTCTGATTGGCGGGCGCGTCTGGCACGAGCCATAGGTTGGCGACCGCGTCGCTGGACGGCATGTCCGCAACGGTCGAGGCCGGATTCTGGCCGCCCGGCGCGGCGTGCAGGTCCAAGATCATGTAGATGCCGTACTCCGTTCCCCATGCGACGGCGTGATCCACTGGCGCGAGCCCGGCGTCGTCGAGCGCGATCGCGCCGTCTGGCGAGGCTTTGACGATGGTCTTGTAGTTGATGGGCAGGCGAACGCAATCGAATCCTTGCTCTTTGAGACGAGCGAAATCCGCTCGCGTGATAAACGTATCTTCCCATTGCCGCCAGAAAGCCTGCGCTTCAGCGGGGCCGACCAGCTCTGCAAGCTTCTGTTTCAGTTCTGACGGAGATCGCGTCAACCCGCGCAGCGCCTTTCCAATGAGGTAAGGCTCCGGGTCGAGCCACGGGTTCAGGTTCACGCAGCGCAACTGCACGGGTGCGCCTTCAGAGTCCAGCACGACGCCATTGGCGGCGTGGAGCATCGCGTTCCCTGCCGCGCGCGCGGGCGAGGAGAACCCGGAAACCGCGAGCAGGGCAAGGGCGGTCGCGACAATCCTGATTGTGCGCATGATTGCTGGTCCCTGTGCCGCTAAAAGCAGATTGCAGAATCCATTTCCAGATTCACGCTAAAACGGATAGTGCTCTGAATCAACGAGAGTTTAGATTGGCGTTGCTCAGGGAGACGTGATCCGTCCGCTTTTTTGCCCTGGACCGTCATCGAGCTATCGCCCGCCCGTCATTGGTGCTATTCTCCGCCCCTCGACGCCACAGGAGATCTCGCGTGAGCTTCGTGCGCTCGCTCGGCCGCTGGGCGATGACCGGCCTGGTGCTCAATTGCATCATCGGCAGCGGAATCTTCGGCCTGCCCGGCGAACTGAACCGTTTGCTCGGCCGGGCCAGTCCGGCCGCGATGATCTTCGCGGTGATCCCGGTCGCTTGCATCATGGCCGCGATGGCCGAGGTCGCATCGCAATTTACCGAGCCCGGCGGAGCCTATCTGTATGCCCGGACGCTCTTCGGGCGGTTCATCGGGCTGCAGGTCGGATGGTTCTCGCTGTTTTCGATCATCGCTGCGGCGGCCGCGAACGCCAACCTCTTCGTCGTTTACCTGGCGGGCGTTTTCCCCGAGGCGGGCCGCGGATTGCTACGCGTTCTTTTCTTGTCGCTCCTTATCGGCGTTCCCGCGCTGGTGAACTATTTCGGCGCGCGCCACGGCGCCGGCTTGAGCAGCGCGCTGATTGTGGCGAAGACGCTGCCGCTCGTCCTGCTGATCGTGCTGGGCGTGGCGCTTTTCGGACATCATTTCCAAGCGATTCATCTCTCGCAGATCACCGCTCCAGGACCGCGTCCGTGGCTGACCTCGCTGTTGCTGCTCGTCTTTGCCTACGGAGGTTTCGAATACGCCATCATTCCAGGCGGCGAGGTGAAGGATCCGAAGCGCACGATGCCATTCGCGCTGGGAGCGAGCCTCTTGGTGGTGATGGTGATTTACACGCTGATCCAGTTCGTCACCGTGGCCACGATTGGGACGAGCACGAGCGACCGGCCGGTGGCCGAAGTTGCGTTGGTTCTGCTGGGGCCGGCCGGCGCGATATTCATCGCGATCGCGGTGATGATTTCGACGAGCGGGCATGTGTCGAGCGTGATGCTGCACGCGCCTCGGCTCGCCTATTCGCTTTCGGCGCAGGGCGAATTTCCGAGCTTCCTCGCGCGGCTGCACCCGCGATTCCACACGCCCACGACCGCGATTGTCTGGTACGCAGGCCTCGTCTGGGTGCTCGCCGTCACCGGAGGCTTCTACGTCGCGCTCGTGTTGTCCACGGCGTCCGCGGTGGTGATGTATGTGGGCGTATGCGCATCCATGATCAAGCTGAGACGCACGCGCCCCGAGGCGGATGCCATGCGCGTGCCGTTCGGCGTGCCCGTCGCCATATTCGGCATCGTCGTTTCGATTGCGCTGCTCTCCCAGCTGAACCGTACCGAGGCTTTGCTGATGATCGTGACCGCGCTGATCGCGATCGCCAACTGGTGGCTGGTCCGAGGACGTCCCCTGCAGACGCAAGTAGCCTTGGCGGAGCCTCCAGTGCAAGGCTGAGCGTGATTTGCGGGAGTTCCTGAAGTACTTGCTTCCAAGCCTGAGATCGAATCCCGAAAGGCTCGCAGTGGACGACGAATCGAAATGCCCGGTCACCGGCAAGCGCAAGTACGCAACCGAAAGCGAAGCCCTGGCCACCGCAGCGCATCAGATCGCAACGACCAACGCGCCCAAAGACCTTCGCGCCTATCGATGCTCCTGGTGCGACGCGTGGCACCTCACGAAAAACGCAGGAAGATCTCGGAAGGATCGCGGATAGCGAAACTGGCGTCTCGGGCCGCTCGAAGAAAATCCGTTGTGTCCCGGCCGATAGAAGCATTAGGATGCGCGAGGATTCCCTCGGTGGGTGACACATGAATATTTTCAGGAAAATTCGGATCATACTTCCGATGGCGGTTGCGGCGGCGCTGGCGTCCGGCGCGGCGGCGCAACAAACGCCATCCCAACAGGCGCCCGCTCAGCGCCCGTTGCCGCGCGACGGCTTCCCGGTCGGGCCGGCGGCGCACATTGACAGCTTCACCGCCAGTCCCGGCGCGATCCAGCCGGGGCAATCCGCCACACTGGCGTGGGCCGCGGTAAACGCAGACCGCATCACCCTCGACCCGGACATTGGCATCGTGGCCGCGCGCGACAGCCGCATGGTGACGCCGCGCGTCACGACGACGTACATCTTACGGGCGTTCGGCTTCGGAGGCAAACTCGCCGACACGCAATCCGTGACGGTGCTCGTCGCAGGCACAACGCCCGCGCCGGTCGAAACCGCCGCTGCCGCGGACGATTCCCTCGCCAACAAGCCCGTCCCGCGCATGCCCGACGGCCATCCCGACCTCAACGGGATTTACATCGCGCCGTACCACTCGATCCGCGTAGTCGACGAAATCAAGCTGAAGCCCGGCGCGGAAAAATACGACGTGGGGCCGGAGTATACGTTCTCGCTCGGCGAGCATTGCCTGCCGCGCGGCGTGCCGGATGTGATCGGCGAGCCGTATCCGATCCAGATCGTCCAGAACGCGACCGAGGTGGTGATCCTCTACGAGGCGGGCGAATATTTTCGCGTGATCCCCACCGATGGACGCAGGCACCCGAAGGACCTCGACCCGACGTGGATGGGAAATTCCGTGGGCTACTGGGATGGCGACACGCTGGTGGTGGATGCGATCGGCTTCAACGACAAAGTATCGGTCGGGGATTATCGCCACACCACCGCGTATCACGTGGTCGAGCGCTTCGAGCGCACCGCCTACGACACGCTGAAATACTCGGCGACGATCGACGATCCCAACGTCTTCGCGGCGCCGTGGACGGAAGTCGGCACCTTCACGCTTCATCCTGAATGGTATTTGCAGGAATACATCTGCGACGAAAACAACCACGACTATCAGAAATTGTTCGACCAGTACAAGCCGTAGGAGACCCATAGACTCGGTTCGCTCGCCAACTGAGGAAGCGGCAGCTAGAGGCAATGCGCGTGAAAGTAATGCTCTTGGCCCTGATGCTCTTCGGTTCTTTCAGCTTGCCCAAACAAGAAGGGCCGCGCCCGGCTCCGCCTCGGTTCAACGATCTTTCGCAGAATGATAGAACACGACTGGATCAGCAGAGAGCGGTCATCGCGGCTGTGATTAGGCAACGCTACGGGGTGTCTGCGCTCAAGAAAAATGCGAGTGACTTGCCGTTTCTTCAACGGCTGATCGACGATAAAGCGTTCACCAGGACAGAAACTTACGAGCTTCAGAGCCTGGGCGTAACCTTTGGCGATGTCATGGCCAGCGAACTTCCACTGAAATGGGTGATGGTAACGGATGAATACGGCACCGACCCGACACTGCGCTTCAAGAACACGACTCTTCAAATCAATGCACTCACCATGATCTCCAAGCGAGTCGAGAGAGGCGAGAGTGTGGATCTCGACGAGCTTCTTCAGACGACCCGCGAATATCTAAAGCGCTTTTCCAAAACCGGTACGATGTGAGCTAACGGCCCGCAAACTCCCATCCCGTGTCTCGCGGAGTCTTGCGCTTTCGGCGCCCGCAAAGGCCCTCTGCGATGGAATACTCCCGCAATGTTTGACGATCGGATTCCCGTGTGCTAAGAGGAGGCACGCGTGCACCTTTAAGTCGAACGTGGATCCCCTG
>CAWJDM010000032.1:0-133410 GCA_963841605.1 uncultured Acidobacteriota bacterium | reverse complement strand
CCTGCCCAATTCGTCAATCTCACTTTCCCGCGGAATTGTGCGGGCGCCATCACTTTGCCACGCAGTTCGCGAGAGCACGCGAAAATGAAGTGGTCCCACGGTTCGAATTCAATGGAGATCCTTCGTTCGATTAACCGGGGGCTTCGTCGCGCAGCACCAGACTATCGTCCGTATCCTCGCCCTGCACTTCGAGAACCTGTGCGTTCGAGTCCCTCACCGTCTGAGCCATGGTTTCCGCCGCGACGGCGATGCCATGCCAGTTGTTGCCTGCCATTTCAGGATCGAGTCCCAACAGTCTCGCGCCATGGCCAGCTGCCGGGTGCAGGCCGATCCTCGAGAGCGCATCGAGAAATCCCCAGGCCGCGCGCCCTTTCCAATTCATCGTAGGCTTTTTTGTGCCGTGAAATTGAAAAAGGCAGATGCCGGACGGCCGCAAAACCCGGAGCATCTCGCGAATGTACCCGCAAACGAGTCGCTCGTCCGGCAGGTGTTGCAAAACCAGGTAGCTGAACGCGAAGTCGACGGATTCATCCGCCACGGCGCCGAGATCCACGCCGTTTGCGTGCATCCATTCGATGTTCTTGAGTCCCCGCAACATCTGTTGCCCTCGATCGATCATCTCCGCCGAGACATCCAGCGCGATCACCTTGCGGAAGCGCGTGGCGAAGCTATGAGTCATCCGGCCGGCGCCACAGCCCAGCTCAAGCATCGTCTTGCCTTCAGGCGAGAACCCGTGCCGGCTGAAAAAGGCGCAACTAGGCGCTGATAATCTTCTTCGCCCGATTTCAGGAAGTCGCCGACGCCCCAGTCCTTGCGCCAGGACGCAATGTAGAAGAAAGCGTCTTTCTGCGCGCGGGCGTCCCAATCCTGCCGCATTGATTCGGCTAGGCCCATCCGATTTCTCACTCCTTTAGGGCTCGGTTATGACAGCTTAACATAGCGCCGCAAGCAGCCTCGAACTCACGCGGGGCAACCATTGCACATCGCGACCCCTCAAGAAGCCGCCGCGGGGCGAGGCAGCGCGCGACGAACCCTCCCCCACCGAGCAGGCTCGCAACCGGCAATCCGAAATGCTTCCAATGCGGCACGAGCCCCAATCGGATCAGCTTCGGGACGAGCAGCGCGGCGCCATAGGCGCCTCCCACGGGGTCTTTACGTTCGTGCGCGGACGAATGGGCGTTGGCCTCCAGCGAAAGCGCTCGCAAGAGCTTCCGGTCTCTCGTCGCCGTAACGCCAGGGATCGTCGATGCCCATTTGAACAACCGGCTCTGACACTCCATGCTGCCCGGCATGGACACGAAGCTGTTGTTTCCGTGATGGCGGTAGGCGGACAACTTCTCGGAAAGATGAATCAGACCGTAGCGCGCCGCGCTCAGCAGGATCGCTCCGTCCACGGCCAGCCCCAGATCGGCGGGCAGTGGAAAGCAGTCTGCAACCGCATCGCGCCTCACGCAGATTGTGTTTGCCACTCCGAGGCTGCCCGAAATCGCGTTCGGCGGACGGTAGATAAAACACATGAGCAGCACATCCTGGAACGAAAGAGAGCGCGCCGCAGAGCTGTCTTCCGTCGCGGCCTCGCTCCCATAAAGGTATTTATCCTCGCCATCAACGTAGACCGCCTCATGCAGAATCCCGCCCGCGTCGTAGCGCTTGAGCGCGTCGGTGACGCGTTCAAGCTTCCGAGGCAGCCAGTAGTCGTCCGCGTCCAAATGGCAAATGAGATCGCCCTGCGATTCGCGAAACCCGCGATTGAACGCCGCAGCCTTCCCGGCATTTTCCTGACGAATGTAACGCACCTGCGGAAACCGTTTCACTACATCTGTTGTATCGTCCTGCGAGCCGTCATCCACTACGATGATCTCCTCCGGCAAATGCGTTTGGGCCAGCACGCTCGATAGACACCGAGGGAGGTAGCGACCGTAGTTATAGCTGCAAATGATGACCGATGCCGTGGCGCTCATGGAAGTTGAAACTGCAATCTTTTCGTGTGCGCCTTGTCCCGGTCCGCCGCGCCGAGTCTCTCAGACTTGCTCGCGCGCTGGAAGTGCGAATCCTCGATGAACGGCACGCATGTTGTCCTTCTCGGTCCGCTGCTGGCGCTCAACTCTGCTTGAACGGGTTACTTCAGTGCTTTAGCGATGAAGCCTTTTCGTAACCCAATCCTCGAGCGAACCGGCCGAGTGATGTCCAGGAACTTGAACCAGATGGCCACACATGAGTTCCGGACCGCACGTTTCACGGGCGGCACACCGTGAAACCAATTACGTCGAGGCCCGGCAACGGTGAGTTTATGCGTCGCGTCGCTTAAGGTGTAGAGATGCCCTAGCCCTCCGGCCAGTTCCCGGTTCTGCTCCGACTGTTCATCTGTCCAGACACCTGCAGCGCCTTGGGGGTGGTAGGAATAGTCGTGATTTTGATGCACAGCTCGGACGACTAAGGATGCATCCACGACGGGCGCTTTTATGGACCGAGCCTTCCAAATAAGCCACTGGTCCCAGTGCACTCGGCCAATGACCAGAGGCGGTATGCTGTCGTAGAGTCCGCGAGAAAACAGGAAGTAATCGATCCACTGTTGCGAGCGCTGTTTGCCTTTTTGGCCAACTAACTCCATGAGTTTCCGCTCCCAACCGGGGTCCTCAAAGGGAAGCGGTTCGTCCAGGTCAATATCCCATCTTTGCCCGGACATCAAAAAGCGCGTGGGCCATGTTTTTACGCTCTCGAATGCTTTCCAGAAATCAGTCGCAAAAATAATGTCGCAATTAGAGTAACAGAGATGTTCGTGGCGCGCGATTTTCTGGGCGCGGTCGAAGATAAAATTCAGATACTTGGTTCCGTGTTCGTTTCGACGCACTTCGGGTTCGTGGCGAACCCCCAACTCCCGGCAAACCTCAGCCGTGCCTTCGTCGTCACCAAATAAAATCACCTCCACATCCGGGTACAGATGCTTCCAACTGTCTATCGCATTGCGCTGAATAACGTCTATATGGCCGCGAAAGGGCTTCGGAGTGGAGAAGATGGTCAACATTTCCATATTAGAGTAAACCAGCCCTAGCGGTAAATAAAGGGGTGCGCCTCGGCGCGGCTAGCGCCTGATGTTAAAGTGGCTTGCTGCAAGGTGCTCAACTCAATTCAACGCTGGGATATTGGAAAAAGATGATGAAGACTGCTGGAAAGGTCATGAAGTTAGATCTTTTTAGAAAATGGGCGGATCAGATATTAAAGGCATACTTCGTCTGCTACGCCGCTGTATATCGTCTCTGTGCTTCCACCATTTCTTCCAGAATCGAATTCAAATTTCGTGAAATGCCCCAACCTGGAAAATGACTTTGGAATTTTCGGAGGTCGGAAATATAGCAGATGTGATCACCCTTGCGCGCTTCCTCCTTGTAGACCCATTGGATTTGCTTACCGCTCATTTCCTGGACTAAATCAATGGCTTCCAGGATGGAAACGCTGTTTTTGCGGCCGCCGCCCATGTTGTAGACCTCGCCGGGGCGCGGATTTCTGGCAAACTCCTCGAATGCGCGGATTACGTCGTGGCTGTGAATATTGTCGCGCACCTGCTTGCCCTTGTATCCGAAGATCGTGTAGGTTTGTCCGGTAACGGCAACCTTTACGAGATAGGAAAGGAAACCGTGCAATTCGACGCCGCTATGGCCGGGGCCTGTGAGGCATCCGCCGCGGAAGATTCCAACCTTTAGCCCGAAATAGCGCCCGTACTCCTGAGCCATCACGTCGCCTGCGACTTTAGAGGCGCCAAATATCGAGTGCAGCGTGCGATCAATCCTGCAGTTTTCGTCAACGCCCTGGCGATCCTCGGGGCGCGCATAATCGAAGCGAGTGGCAAGCTCGCGAAGCGGGATTTCGTTGGGAGCGTCGCCATAAACTTTGTTGCTGCTCATGAATATGAATACGGCTTCCGGGCAATGCTGGCGCATGGTTTCGAGCAGATTTATTGTGCCCACCGCATTCACGTCAAAATCAAGCAGGGCAATATCACGAGCCTTGTCATGAGACGGTTGGGCCGCGCAATGTATGATCAGGTCGAAACGGTGCTGCTGAAACAGAGCGGCGATGCCTTGGCGGTCTCGAATGTCGAGCTCGCGATGTTCGAATCGCGATGTGGCTTTCTTGAGGCGCTGAAGATTCCAAGCCGTGTCGCCGGCCGGACCGAAAAAGACGCGCCGCATATTGTTATCTACGCCGACCACGTGATGACCCTGGCGGTCAAAATGTTCCACTGCCTCCGAGCCGATTAACCCGCTGCTTCCCGTCACAAGAACGGTCCACATATTTTGCATTTCAACGAACTCCGTGAGCATTCGGCGCAGATGTCTGGTTCTCGTAGTTGGCAATCATATCCTGGGCGAGTACTAGGGCCTCATTCGGGACAGCAACGAAATTCCCGTCGTACTCTAATTGACCACAATCCAGCTTTTCGATTCTCCCCCCGGAAACGGGGCGAAACCAGTGGTAATCAAGCGCTGCCAGATAGCGAATAAGATCGCGTGCCGGATAGCCCCAGGGTCGCGTCCTGATGTCCTGTACTTCGATGAGAAAAACCGGACGAGGGCGGCGATTTAAAAGTGTTTTAGAACCTTTGAGGACGGAAAGTTCGGCGCCTTCAACGTCCATCTTGATGAAATCCACACGGTCAATTTTGTGTTCTTGAATCATGTGATCCAAGGGCTCGACTAAAACGGAGACGCGATCAGTCGGCTCATCAACGTTTGGCTGGCGCAAACTGTTGCATCCCGATTGCGGTCCGCGAACCAAGTGCAACTCCGCGGTTCCCACTTCCTCGCCCAGCGCGTGCTCGTCAACTGTAACGTTGCTGCAATGGTTGATTCGCAAGTGCCGATTGAGCCTTTTCCTTTCCCGCGGCGATGCTTCAACCGCAATCACCTTTCCATGAGATCCCACCTTTATCGAGGCGAGCACTGTGTAAAAGCCATGATGGGCTCCGATATCGAAAACTGTCATTCCTGGACGGAGAAAATTCTCCACGAAGGAGCATTCGACATTCTCAAACCCGCCATGAAACAACGGCGCGCCGACGAAATCGTTTCGTGCCAGCCACCAAGCACCGAAAGGCAATCGGACGGGAACCGGGATGCTGGGAAATAAACGTGTCCACCGAAAGAAAAATGATCCGGCTTTCTCACGCAACGGTTTTTGCAAGAATCGCCGAAAACGGCTTTGAGTGCATCGTGGTTCGGGTCCATTATGCGAGTTCATTTTTTGGCGGGGGATTCGGATAGAACAGAGAATTGTTCGGGAATGTTCAAGAGTCCTGCCCACTCATCTCTGGGATGCGTAACGGGTTCCGTAGCAACGAGCATTTCCGGCACGCATTGCCAGTCGTCCAGGAGTCCGTTCTCGTCATAAAGACTAACTCTCCAGGTGTATGGGCCAGGTCGCAGAGGCAAAGACGGCAAGTCATGCACAAAGCTGTGCGTGCCCGGAGGGAGCTCGAGGTTGTCCACGGCTGTCCCCCACACCAGATTACGGTCGCTATTATAGAGAGCGATTCCATGATGACCGATTCGAAGGGGTGTGTTCAGCACCACTTCAAATCCGAGTTTCACGGGACCCATAGAGTCGAGAATGAATGACTGATTCGACGAGCACCCATGTATGAACCATCGTGTGAACTGGGCCTTCGATGCCTTCCTGTTCCCATTCCTGGAAACGAGGGCTTCTCCAGATGACATTTCAGATTCATAGAGCCCTACGATATGGTTTGCTAGACCTGATTCACGAATCTTACCGCCATCAACCCAGAGCACTAGTTCGCAGAGGCGCCGGATCTGGTTCATCTGGTGGCTCACAAAAACGATGGTACGGCCACTCTTCGATACGTCCTGCATTTTGCCGAGGCACTTCTTTTGAAATTCGATGTCTCCGACGGCGAGCACTTCGTCAACCAGCAGGATTTCGGGTTCCAAGTGCGCCGCTACGGCGAACGCGAGCCGCATCTGCATGCCCGTGCTGAAATGCTTCAAAGGCGTATCGATAAAGCGCTCGACGCCCGCGAAGGCCACGATCTCGTCAAACTTGCGCCTGATTTCAGTTTTCCGCATGCCCAGGATTGCGCCGCTGAGGTAAACGTTTTCGCGTCCGGTCAGCTCAGGATGAAAGCCGGTGCCAACCTCGAGCAGGCTACCGACGCGGCCGCGGATTTCGGCGTATCCCGTGGTGGGGCGCGTGATCCGCGAGAGAATTTTCAGCAACGTCGTCTTCCCCGCGCCGTTACGCCCGATCAGGCCGACCACCTCGCCCTGGCGAACGTCCAAGGAAACGTCGCGCAACGCCCACATTTCGTCCGCAGGCTGGCGGCGGTCGTTTCGGCGAAACGGCGCGGTCAGCGTGCGCGTCAGGATATCGCGGAATGCGACATAGCGTTCGCGCTCGCCGATGCGATAGAGCTTCCCGAGACCTTCCGCTTTGATGACAACGTCGCTCATCGGCTAGACCACATCCGCAATCGTCGTTTCCATTTTCTGAAAGTACGCCACTCCGCCAAGGAGAACCAGAATCACAACTCCTGCGGAAACGAAAAGCAGCGCACCGGGTGCGCTGCCGTTCCCTGCGAGCGACCAGCGAAATCCTTCAATTACGCCTGCCATGGGATTCAAGCCATAAAGCCAGCGCCACTTTTCAGGTACCAGCGAACTGGGATAGGCCACGGGCGAAGCAAACATCCAGAATTGCACTAGGAACGGCACTACGTAGCGAACATCGCGGTAAATCGCATTCAGTGCCGAAAGCCAAAGCCCTACGCCGAGAGCCGTAAGAATTGCCAGAAGCAGGAAAACGGGCAACCAGAGTATGACTGCCGTGGGTCGTACACGATAGTACGCCATCATCGCGACAAACATTAAAAAGGAAACGCCGAAATCAACCAGACCTGAAAGAACCGACGATAGAGGCAGCGCCAGCCGCGGAAAATAGACCTTCGTGATGAGGCGTTGATTTTCGACGATCGTACTCGTCGCGTTCTGAAGCGCAGCGGCGAAGTACATCCAGGGCAGCAATGCGCTGTAATAAAAGATCGGGTACGGCAAACCGCCCGACGGAATGTGCGCAAGCCTGCCAAAGAAAAGCGTGAAGACGAGCATCGTGAGAAACGGCTGAAGGACGGCCCATGCCGCCCCGATTGCAGTTTGTTTATAGCGAATTTTGATGTCACGCCAGACGAAAAAATAAATCAACTCGCGGTAGGCCCAAAGCTCACCAAAGGGCATCACCCACCAACGGCTCGGCGGCGTGATGCGCAGCGTCGCCGGCCTCGGCAGAGCGGGGATTTCGGCACTGGGCGTCGTGGCGTTCATTGCGTGCCTTGAGTCTTAAGCCCGTGCACGTCCTTTTGCTCGATTCGCTCCATCAACTGCCTCCGCCTCAGAAAGTAGTTTCGCATGGAATGCGCGGCCTGGGCGGGGACTACGGCGACCTGATTGTAAGCGGCATCGCGCCATGAAATCGGTCCGCGAACCGGAATCAGGTGCATCCCCCATTGAAACATCAAGCCGAGATTCCACACAATCAGCACCGCAGTGACACCCCATGCTAGAATCGCCGCACGCCTTTCCTCCCACGCATGAGCGAGCCAATCGAATAGCGCAGAAAGGCCCAAAATAAACAGCGGTGTGAGGCCCACAAAAAAGCGGCCCCCATACGACGAGATTCCATCCCAATCTTCGTAGCACCCGATGATATACAAAAAAGCAACGAATATCGCAATCAAGTACGAGCCAAGATTCCGGTCGTATCGTCTTAGAAGAAAAAGGCCCACGACGGAGAAAAGCACAAGCGGAGTCCAGCTGAAGAGACCGTGGTTAGCCGAAAGGCAAACCTTGAAAAATGCCGGCGAGGTCCACACCCAAAGATGCTCGTAGCCAGTTTCTAGGTAGTTCCCATAGATAATCTTCTTGGCGATCAGCGTCGGCAGCAATGACGTGAAGACTGCACCGCCGAAGACGACATTCCCGAGAAGCAGCTGACGCGCCGCCCGTCTGGATGCGTCGCGGAAAGTCAAGCCGTAGCCTGCGAGCGATTCGAAGAGCGGCAGCAAGAACAGGATGCCATTCAGGTAGTAAACATCGATCATCAGCCCGCCCAGTGCTCCCAGAATCATCCACTGCAGCCACGTCCGCACGCCGCGTGTTCGCAGCCAATACCACATAAACAGCGCCACCACAAAAGCCGATTGGGCATGGGACCACGACGGATTGAAATACATGTACACCGGCAACGAGCTGCCGAACCAAATCCCCAGCGTGGCCAGGAAAGCCCATCGCTCTGCAACGTACTGCCGGGCCAGGACAAATGAGATGAGCAGCGCCAGGAAACCATACACTGCCGTGCCCAGTGCCATCGCCACCAGGTAGGGACGCGAATATCCGTCTGCGGCAACGTGCCCGCCGAGACGGTCGCAGAGGAGCACGCCTGCGTGCGCCAGAAACAGAAACGGCGACCAAAGAATTGCGGGTCCGACGGCGAAATGGTTATTCAAATGGCCTGTGGACGTGTACTGATCGGGCAAGATCGTGCCTGCTGCGTCGGTTCGGTTCATGCGGAAGGTGGCATTCGCGTTGAGCCAATCATTCGTGAAGTCCAATCGGTGCTCGATCAGCATTGACCGCGCGAAAGCATAATAGCCGACGCCATCTCCGCGCACCCACGGATTGCTGAATGGGAGCGTCACGACGAACAAGATAAGCAGGATCGCTTCGTATCTGGTGAGCTTCGCCAAACTTGGTCTAATTCCTTGGCCGGCTGCATTCCCAAACATCTCGGGAAAAGTCCGGCTCTCGGCGCGTCATGGCGCTACGTTCAACTCGGGACCCGTTTCGGACGGTCGTGAGCTGTCGTCGCCCTCTTTTCGCAGGACAGCAATCAGGGAACGAGGAGGAAGAGGGAGTCCACCCGCACCAAACAGCGGGGTAGGGACGTTCAAGATTCGGAACTGACCAATGCCAGATAATTTTCGCCGAAATATCCCCGTTGTAGACCAGCGCAGGAATTGTGTCCATACGCATTGCCCATAACCCGCAGCGGATAGCATACGCATGATCCGCCATCCCCGCCAATCCATAAAATTGCCGGGTGCGACGGCCTAATCACATCTCAATGCGCTGCGTCCGGCGTTCCGTGGCGCGCGCCAGAAATATCTTGAGAACTATAGGGCAACAATCGAGGGACGAGGCCTCTGTCGGGCTCGACGAGCCAGACGTCACGCCCCCGGAAGTAGTCGAGCAGCGGCTGCATTGAGACGCCGGGAATTTCTCGCGCCCAAACAGTCTTCGCGTCATCGATATCCGCGCGGTCGTACACCCACTCTTGGAGCGCATTGTGCCACGTCGTATAACGAACGATGACGAGATGCGCCAGACCTACGAGCAGTGGCTGAATCAGCCGCAAATGATCCGAAGCCTCTTCCGCAAATACTTCAAGCCCGTGCATGAATCGTTTGCGTGGGGCAAGTGCCGTTTCGTGGGCACACCGATCTAGTCAGATCGGCGCACACAGCAACCAATTCCCGGCTCGATCTTGCATCCAACGGATAAGCTGTTGCGGGATTAAGGGCTAGGTTAGCGTGCCGAATTCGCATCCGGGCCCGTTGCACTGCCGGGCGAGCTGCTGCCGTCTCCCTTTCGCAAAATGGCGATCAGGGAGAGAGGAGGAAGAGGCAGCCATCGATCTACGAGTCGGAAGAGCGGAGTCAGGAAGTTCAATATTCGGATCTGGGCAATCCCAAAAGTTCGCCGCTGGAGAATTCGTCCGTTCAACCACCACGCCGGGACTCCCGGGCGATTGAATTTCAACATCTGTTCCACGTGGAATCCCGCTTGGACCGCCACGTCGCGCAACTGCTTTTCGGTGTATCGCCGAAAATGCCCCAGCACTTCGTCGAGCGTGCCGTATAGCCACGGCCCGCAGGGAACCAGAATCACCGCGCGCCCGCCAATCTCAAGCGCGTTCCAGATATTTCGCAGGGCCGCCACGTCGTCCGGCACATGCTCGACAACGTTGAGGCAAACCACCGTGTCGAACTGCTGCCCGGTCGGGAACGTCGCCGCGTCCATCGCATCCGTATGCGCCACTCGCATGTACGGCCGCGTGGCCCGCAGCGTCACCAGATATTCCAGGTACGCCGGATTCACGTCCGTGGCCCAGTAGATCGACCGCGGCATCAGGTTCATGGACATGTTGCCCGTTCCCGCGCCGACTTCGAGCACCCGGTCGCCCACGTACGGCTCCATCACGTCCGCCATCCACCGCGTAAATCGCGGCGCTCGAGTCAGCCGGTCGAGAATCTCTCCGCCGTGTTCGTCCGTCGCGTAGATTCGTCCCGACATTGCATAGTGGAGGATCGCCCAGATGGCGCGCACGCCGTCTTTCCAGCCGATCTTCTTGCCTTCGCGATACGTTCGGCCCGAATAGCTGATCGCCACTTCGAAAATCCGAGCTCCGCGTTTCGCAAGCTTGATCGCCAGCTCCGGCTCGACGTCGAACGTCGCGCTCTCGAGTGGGATGCTCTTCAGCAGGTCGGCGCGAACCATCTTGTAGCACGTCTCCATGTCGGTCAGGTTCAGGTCGCAGACCAGATCGCACAGGAACGTCAGGAATTTGTTGCCCAGCGAATGCCGGAAGAAAAGCGCACGCTTGTACCCGCCCGCCATGAACCGCGAACCAAAAACCGCGTCCGCCTCCTCGACCAGAAAAACCTCCACCATCTTCGGTAGGTCTTGCGGGTGATACTCGAGGTCCGCGTCGTGAATCACCACAAGGTCGGTATCTACATAGGTCAATCCGGTCCGAATCGCCGCGCCTTTGCCGGCGTTCTTCTTGTGGCGCACCCAGACCCACGAAATCTTCGGGTCCGGTTCCTGCGACTCAAGCACAGCCCGAAATCGATTGAGCGCCTCCGGCGTCGCATCCGATGATCCATCGTCCACCACGATGATCTTGACGGACTCCAGCAGAGCCGTATCGCCGAGCACGCGGAGCCGCGCCAGACTTGCTTCCACCAGGAACTGCTCGTTGTAGACCGGAACGATGACCGAAAGAGTCGCGGAAGGCCGGCGCCTCGGCGCGCGTCCCTCCGCAAAACCGGCAACCGCGCCCGGATGCGTTGTCCCACTGTCTCTCATGTGCTCTGCTGTGGAAATTGCGCCCGTCCCCGCCGCTGCCGCAGCAGCAATAGAATACGCATGATCCGCCGTCCCTGCCAATCCATAAATGGCCGGAATTTCGGGTTTTGTCTTAAAAGTGCCTGCGGCAGTTCTGCAATAAGTGGAGCATGGATACTGCTCCCGTCGGGAGGCTTAACCGGCAGAAAATGGTCGAAAATGCCGGCATTCGTTCGGCGAATCGTCCGCTCGAATTCCTCAACCGCGCGAGGAAGATCGCGGCTAAATACGAAATAGCCAGAGCGGCTCACCACGGTGCTCGCCGCCAGCATCTACGCACCGCGCGCAGAAACGAACCGAGACTCGCTGTTATTCCGGCACCGCAATCGCCGACGCGGCGCGGGCGGCTCTGGGCGTGAAGTCCGCCTCGGGCTTCTTCTGGAAATGCTCGACCACGCGATCGACGATCGCCGTCAGCGGCGTCGTGGGCCGGAACGACGTGAGCCGCTGCAGCTTCTCGAGCGACGGGATGCGCCGCGGCATGTCCTCGAATCCGGGCTCGTACGCCTGATCGTACGGAATGTACGTCACCTCCGAAGAGCTTTTCGTCCGCTTCTTCACCAGGTGCGCCAGCCCCTCGATCGAGATCTCTTCGTCCGTCCCGATGTTGACCACCTCGCCCACCGCGCGATCGGTTGCGATCAGCCGCAGCACCGCCTCGATCGTGTCGCGAACGTCGCAGAAGCAGCGCGATTGCTGTCCCGTGCCGTACACCGTAATCGGCGAATTTTCGAGCGCCTGCCGCACGAAATTCGGCAGCACCATGCCGTAGCGCCCCGTCTGCCTCGGCCCCACCGTATTGAAGAATCGCACCACGATCACCGGCTGCTTCTTTTCCTTCCAGTAGGAGAGCGCCAGGAATTCGTCGAGCGCCTTCGAAGCCGCGTAGCTCCAGCGCCCCTTCGTCGTCGGCCCGAGAACCAGATCGGCATCTTCGTGGAATGGCACCTGATTGCTCTTGCCGTAGACTTCCGAAGTCGACGCAACGAATACCATCTTCTTTTTCTTCGACGCCGCGTCCAGCACCAGTTGCGTCCCGTAGACGTTGGTTTCGAGCGTCCTCACTGGGCTTTCGACGATCAGCCGCACGCCCACCGCCGCCGCCAGGTGAAACACGATGTCCGATTCGTCCACCAGTTCCGCCAGCAGATGCTTGTTCGTGATCGAATCGAAGAAGTAATGAAACTTCGCGTGCGCCTTCAGATGGCGGATGTTTTCGACGCTGCCCGTCGACAGATCGTCGAGCACGAACACTTCGTCGCCGCGATCGAGAAGCGCCTCCGCCAGATGCGATCCGATGAAACCAGCTCCGCCTGTGATCAGGTGCCGCAAGATTCCTCCTAGGTGGATGAGTCCTTCATATCGTCGGGCTCGGTCGGCAACGGCTGGCTCTTGCCCACATCTTCGCCATAGCCGTAGCCATACGCGTACGGATAGTAGCGATACGCATAGTAATAATCCGGTGCGCTCGAATCCACTGCGTTCAGCACAACCCCCAGCAGACGGCACTTCACCCCCGCCAGCAGATCGCGCGCGCGCGTGAACGCCTCCTTCGGCGTTTGGCCGCTTCGTACAACGAGCAGCACGCCATCCGTAAGCGCCGAAAGGATCACGGCGTCGGTCGCCGCCATGATCGGCGGCGAATCGATCACGATGAACTTGAACCGGCGGCGCAATTCGGCGATGCCCTCGCGCATGCGGTGCGACGAGAGCAGATCGGCCGGGCTCGGAGGCACGGGCCCAGTCGTAAGCGCCGCCAAATTGCTGATCGCCGGGTGCGGGATCGTGACTTCATCGAGAGTGCAAACACCCGCCAGATACGAACTCAGCCCGCCCTCTTTCGTGCTCGTCATATTCAATGCGCGGCGGATGCCCGGCTTGCGCAAATCAGAATCCATCACCAGCGTACGGTCGCCTAACTGCGCCAGCGTCACCGCGAGGTTCACGGCGGTGGTCGTCTTTCCTTCGCGCGGCAGCGCGCTCGTCACCAGGATCACCTGAGGAGGATGCTCGGCCTGCGACAAGCAGCAGCGACGTCCGCAACGCCCGGAACGCCTCCGAAATCTGCGATTTCGGCTGCACGTAGGAAAGAAGCTCCACGTGAGGTCCGGCCGGGTTTTCCGGCGATACATTCCTGGCAAATCGCGACAGGCGACCATGGTGGCCGTTCGATCCCGGCAGCGACGGCACCACGGCCAGCGAAGGCAATCCAGTCAACGTTTCGATATCGTCCGGCGATTTCACCGTGTTGTCCAAATACTCCCGGAAGATCGCCAGCCCGATTCCGCCCACGATACCCACCAACAGCGCCAGCAGGATGTTCCGCGCCTTCTGCGGCCGCGAGGGGCTGGTGGGCACGAGCGCGGGATCCACGATTCGAATGTTGCTCGAACGCAGCCCCGCCGTGATGCCTGCTTCCTTCAACTTTTGCAGCAGCCCGTCGTAGAGCTGCTTGTTCGCCTCGGCGTCGTGCTGGAGGATGTTGTACTGCACCAGCTTCTCCGCCATGTCGTTCGCCTCGGCCTTCTGCTTGTCCAAGGCTTCCTGGAGAATCTCGACGTGGCTTTGGGCCGTGTTGTAATCCTCCCGAATGCCGTCCACAACCACCTGCTGAGCCTTGGCCAGGTCGGCATCGACCTTTGCTTCCTGGTCCTTCAAACGCAGCACCTTCGGGAAATTGGGGCCGTACTGGTTCGAGGCGTCGGCGTACTGCTCAGGTCGAGATCGGACTTCTGCTTTTCCAGCCCCGAGATGACGGGGCTGTCGCGGACGGCGGGGATCGCGTCAACCTCCCCGGACATCGCCATCCGGTACAACGCCTCTTTTCCCGAAAGCGCGGTCTGAGCGTCCGTCACCGCCCTGCTCAGATCGGCGAGCTTCTGGGTCGTGATGTCCTGCTTTTCGTCGATTTGCCAGATCTGGTTTTCGCGTTCGTACGCGAGGCGCGCGTCTTCGGACTTCTCGACCTTGATGCGCAGTTCCTCGAGTTCGGAGGAGAGCCAGTTCGACGCCTGCGTGGTCGCGTCGTACTTGCTCTTGAAGTTCTGCTCGATGTAATTCTGCAGGTGCGTGTTGACCACCTCAGCCGCGAGCTGAGGATTTTCCGCGTCGAATCTCACTTCGATCAAACGGCTGTCCGGCACTCGCCTCACGCTCAGATCGCCCAGAAATTCTCCGAGGATTGCCGGTCGCCGCTGCGTGGCTCCGCCCTGTCCAAACGCCGTCGCTGCCGAGCTGCCGCCGAACTCGGGATACTTTCCCAGGTCCATCGACCGGATCGTGTCCATCGCCAGCGTCTCGCTCTCGAGAATCTTCGTCTGGGTTTCGATGTACGTGTCCATATCCATGTATTCGTCGTACGGGCTCTGGTTGTCGGCAAACTGCATATTCACGGGCGCTTCTTTGTCCACTTCGACGCTCGCCGCTGCCTCGTACACCGGCTTCATCTTGAACGTCGCGATCGTTACGACCGTCACCACGGTGAACGAGAAACGTCAGAATCAGCCACTGATGCTTTCGAAGGATGATGATGTAGTCGAGCAGGTGCGGTTCCCGGGGTACCGCGTCCCAGGGAACAACCGGCGGAGGCGGAATCACCGTCAGCGATTCGCCCGGCTTGCGCTCACGAATGGCGTATCTGTCTTCCATGAACCCCACGATCCTCGTCGATGCCGCCGGCCTTATCGGCAGCTATGGAACGCGATAGACGGCCAGCCCCGTCCCAATCCCCAATGCCGCCTCGGTCCCCCGGGCCAGCGCCTTTTTCCCTGCGCTATCCGGAACGTACAGGATGTCGTTCGATTTCATCGGCACGTCATCCGCCTTCCGGTCCTCGATCTTCTTTAGTTGCACGGGAATCGCATCCCGCTGCCCCGTTTGCGGATTCAGTCGCATAATTACCGCCGCGTTTGCCTTTGCGAACGTCGTCAAGCCTCGTGCCAAGGCCAGCGCTTTTAGCACTGTGACTTGCTCCCCACGGTCCTGCAGCACGTATTCGCCCGGCGCCGCTACACCCATCCCGAGGATGTAGATGATTCCGGCAGGGGGCACCGTGACGGTATCGCCGCCATAAATTTGTATGTTGAAAACGGAGTCTCCGGACTCCATCAGGCTCTGCAGCGGAATCGTGATTTTTTGCTCCTTCAGTTCGGGTTTGGTGGTCGCGCTGGCCGGCTCCTCCTTTGTGGTGTCCGGGGGTTCCGGTCGAGTCACGATTACCAGGTTGCCCGCATTGTCCGAAATGCCCCCGGCAGCCGTGAGCACTTCCAGCAGCGTTGTCGGTCTCATCACCTGGTACACCATCGGATGGCCGACCGCGCCCACAATCGTCACCGGCTGGCTGGTTTGTTCCTTGACGAACACCGAAACCTGCGGATGCGACACCAGTCCGTTCGCGAGAAGCAATTGCTCGACTTTCGATTCCAGCTGGAAAGGAGTAAGACCCGCTACCGCGATCTTGCCTGGGATCAGCGGATAGCTGATGTCGCCCGTATCACTAACCCGGACGTCGCGGGAAAGTTCCGGAACGTCGAATACGTCGATATGCAGGAGGTCTCCGCTACCGATGGTTGCGTCCACCGGTTGCGCGCTCGCCGGGGCGGCAAGCTCCTGCACTTTCACACTCTTCTGCTGCGGCGGAGTTTCGTGTGTTTCCTGGGCGCGCGCCATCTGCACGGTCCCAGCCATCATGAGCGGGACAGCCAACCACCAGATACGCTTCGCCCACAGCCGGTCCGAAACCCCACGGACTGTAGCAACCATCGGTAGAGATGACCCCGCCCAGACTATGGCCTAGCGTCAACGCACATGTCAATCGGGAGATTTACCTGTCTAACTGCACTCTGGTGGTCCCAGCAGGGAAAGCCGCGTCGCGAAGTACCACCCGGGGAAGGTATCCGATCGATGTCCGGTTCGCCTCAAGCCTCGCTCGTCTCTCCAGCCACGTTGGTGTACTCCCGAACGCGCTGCCGCATCCCGGACCGCGGCGCCTCCGAGGGAAGCGCAGGCGTAGTCACCACGTAGGCCTCCAAGAGAAAGAGCAGGGCATTGGCTGGGAGTTGCAGGTTGAAGTCGACCAGGCTATGCAGCAGCAGTCCTCCAACCGCCATGATCGCTCCCACATGCAGCCCCAATGAAAAGCGCCCCTGTTCCGCTGCGAGGTTCCTCCTCGCCGCCCCGTAGAGCAGCCACAGGAATGCCGCTCCGCAGAGACCGCCGAGTAATCCTGTCTCGGCCAGCGTCTCCATATAGTCGTTGTGAACGTGGTCGACTCGTTTGCCGTCGTAGTCTGTCTCGTATCGCGGATACACCGCAACGATCGTGCCCAATCCGCACCCTTTGAGCGGATGATCGAAGAAGATATGTGCTGCCCCGCGGGCCATCGAGATACGTCGGCTGAGCGTCACGCCGGGTGATTCCAGAGCCGAGAGTCCCTGGATCGCACGGCTCGCTCCCACCCATGCCACAAAGAACAGCGCAACGATCGCCACGGCGGCGACTGCCGCCACGCGGCCGCTTCGCAGCGCCCGCCGCTTTCGCATCATCCAGCCCAGGATGCCGATTTCGAGCGCGAAGCCGATCAAACCTCCGCGCGAAGCCGACAGCACGAGCGCCCCCAGCGGAACGATCGTAAATAGCGTCATCAACGGCAGGCACGTCCCGCCGCAATCCGCGAAAGGCCATGAGCGCGAGACCTACCGGCAGCGTCAGTTCAACGAACCCCGCAAAATGGTCCCGGTCCACATATGGGCCATACGGCTCACCTCCGTTGACGGGCTCGATCCAGTAAATGCTGTTGCCCGCCGTGAAGTGCTGAATAATCGCTAGCAGGGACACTGCAAAGCAGAACAGGATCACGCACCACGCCAGCATCGTAAGGTCGGCGCGCGACCGGAACGCCTGCGCGAACAGGAAAAACACGAGGAAATAAGTCGCCAGCCTCAACAATTGCAGCCGCGTCAAAAAAGGATACGCAGTCCCGTGAAACAGAAGCTGCAGCAGACCGATTCCGATGAAGCCCAGCAGCGGCCAGTTCAGAACGTTCCACTGGATTTTCTTACCCGTGCCCCGGCATGCCACGAGCGCCCAGTACAAGAAAAGCAGCGCCGCTCCGCCTTCCAGAATCGTCTGGGACCACACCTGCACGGCCCCAAAAGACAGCACGCTGAACGCGAGCAGAGCGCATATCCCGCCGCGCAACACCCTCATCGGGATGAAGTCTCCTCGCCCGCACCCGTCGAAACATCCGACGGAATCAGCGACACGTCGGCGATCCACGCCGTTCCGCTCAGCTTATTGTCGAAAAGCCTGCTCGGATACCGCACCACCCGCACCACCAGGAAGTGCGTCTCCGGTCCAGTCGCGATATCCTCGTTCACCGCCGTCCAAGGCTGCGTTCCCGTCACACTATCGCTGACGACGTTGACGGCATCCTTGTGGTTTGGATCGCCGATCGCAAACCGCATCCCGCTCTCGGTCGTGATCTCCTCCGTTCGCATCGAGGCGTGAAAGTGGTAGTGCTGGTTCGGCTCCACCGGCACGTACTCGAACGGCGCATCCAGATTGACGTTTGCTCCCCCCGTAAAGTCCAGCCTCACCGCCCGCGACCCGTTTGGCCCAGGCTGAAGATCGAAGTCGATCGACGTGCCCGGAGGTGAATCCCAGCGCCAGCCCAGCCCACCATTCGTAAAATCGGCATGAAAATCGCCGTCCCAAATCAGCGATCCGCGCGCGGTTTCTCCGTTCGGCATCCCGGCCATCGCGACTGCCTCGCGCCACACGCGCTGCGCATCATCGGCGCGATCGTCGCGAATCAACTCGTCCAGCAGCGGAAAAGTTTCTGCGAGCGGCACGACCGTTCCCATTTGCCGGATCCGCTCCCACACCACCAGCGCCGCATCCGCCTGGTGCGTCCCTCCGAAAAAATCGAGGGCCTGAAGGTACGCGTCGATATTCGCGGGCAGCACCTGATCGAGCAGCACGTTGACGTCGTCGTTCGATCGCCACGCCCGCGAAATCACGAGCGGCAAAAGCTTCGGGTCCGCGGTCACCGCTCGCCGTAGCTCGTCGTATGCCGCGGGATATTCCTGCTGCCGCAAAAGAAAATTGCCGTAGTAGAAGTCGACCTCGCCCGATGCCGGATACACCGCCTGCGCCCGCTCGAAAGCTTGCCGCGCCCCAGTCACATCGCCCTTCGTCTCGGATGCGCTCGCCACATCCATCCAATACTCCGCGGAAAGGGGATTGTCGCGAACCGCATGCTGATAGTCCGCCAGCGCGCGCGGCAAATCCGAATGGAGGAAATCCCACTGATAATAATGCCCGAGCAGGTCCCACGCTTGGCCGTCGCTCGGCATAAGCGCCGTCCCGCGCTCCATCAGCCCGATGTTCTTCGAGTGAATCCGATAGTCCGCGAGCCAAACCGCGCTCGCCTGAAAAATAATGATCGCCGCAATCGCGAATGCCGCGATCGCCAAAGCCGCCTTCTCGCGCGCGCCCTCGAGCGGAATCTCCATCGTTCGGTAATCTGCTATGGACACCGCCCGGCTGCAACACAAATCTGAGATCGGTCCGAGAGGTGGAAGGGCAGGGCTTTAGCCCCCAGCGCACTGCACCCGACTCCGGCCCTGGACGGTGCGGTGGCCCTACGCGCCGCGTTACCTCGTCTTCCAGAATGGCCCGCAAAATTTGCATCCCAGCTTCACCGCTCAGTTGCTCCACCCGGGGCTGCAAATCCTCCCACACCTCCACCAGCGGCAGCGGCGCCTGGACTGACACTTCTTTCCGCCCCAATACTTCGAACTTCCCCTTGGACCTGACTGGCTTTCCCTGATAGTTTTTTCTCACAGTGGCTCTCCTCCCAAAAAGAGATCTCACCCCAGACTCTATCCGAGTCTGGGCCGAGAGCCGCTGCTTCTGTTTCAAGTTTCAACTAAAGGCGGGACAACTTCGCACTATGGGAAGTCAGAGCTACAAGCTCAACCCTCGAGGATCAGTCAAGTTGCCTCAAACTTGCCATGAAGCCCCCCCAGAAAAGTTCTAAGATCGTCCCCTTGGGCGCGCCACTCCAAATTGGTCCGGCTTACATCGCCTCTGGCCGTTTCAAACTCGCTAACAAAACCACCAAAGCTCGCGTTATTGTGACGCCGCGCCATTCAGTAGAGATCAAGATGCTAAAGCGCTTGCCGGATGCACCTGACTCTCGATTTGGGAAACCTTCCCTGAGCGCCGAGATATTTCCAAGTCGTAAAAGTTCTGCAGGTTCAGCCAGAACTCAGCGTTCGTCCGAAAATATCGCGCCAGACGAAGGGCAGTCTCGGCAGTGATCCTGCGGCGCTCATGCACAATTTCACCAATGCGTGTCGAGGGAACGTGCAGATCGAGCGCCAGCTTGTTGACGGATAGTCCCAGCGGTTTCATGAAATCCTCGCGAAGGACCTCGCCGGGATGCACCGCGGGCATAAGCTTTTCAGTCTTGCTCATCCTGCCCCACTCCTTTCTCAGTGATAGTCGACAATTTCGACTTCATAGCAATGGCCGTCCCGCCAGACAAAACAGATTCTCCACTGATCATTGATTCGTATCGAATGCTGTCCTTTTCGATCTCCGCGTAGCGCTTCCAGCTGATTTCCCGGAGGTGCAGCCAAGAATCGCAGCTCGGTTACGGCATGGAGCTGGAGGAGTTTTCTTACAGCGACTCGTTCGATGGCGCGAAAGCGCTTGCTGTGATGATAATGAAATAGCTCTTCAGTCTCCTTCGAGCCAAAGCTCTGGATCACACGAGAAGGATACAACGCGGGACGTTATACGTCAAGCGAACTATGCCAGGTGAGCTGAAAGCGGGCCTTTTCTAGCGAAATGGCTGCCCTTTCGATGGGGATCTTCTTGACAAGTGACTTAGCACTCTGCTAAGATTCCCCAGTGCAGATTATCGGCAAATATCTGATAGAAGCTGCGCAAAAGAAGCATGCGAACTGGAAAGGCTCTCTTGGTTCTTGGGTCAGGATCGTGGAGGGAGTGGAGCCGCCCTGGAGCAACTTACCCGCTGTCAGGCGGACGCGCAAAGATGCCGACCCGGTTGGAGACTGCGTAGTGTTCGATATCAAGAACAACGAAGCCAGGTTGATATCCTACATAAACTACGAAATGGGAACGGTTACGGTATTGGCCGTGTTGACCCACAAAGAGTACGACAAAGGAGGGTGGAAAAGTGCCTGCAACTGCTGAACGGCTGCCAGCCAAATATCTTGTCAAAGAAGAGGCTCCGAAGACCATTTCTTCGCCCGAGCAACACCAAGCCTACATTTCCCGCCTTCTCGAGCTGCAGCGCAAAGCGCATCGCAGTACAGAAGAAACAGAAACTGCCAAACTACTCGTCGTCGTGATCGCCGACTACGAAGCGAAGCATTTCGTGGTCGAAAAGGCCTCGGGCGTCGAGGTGCTGCGAGAATTAATGGCGGCCAACGGCCTCAGGCAGAAAGACTTAGCAGACGACTTGGGCGGCGAGAGTATTGTGTCCCTAATCCTGCAAGAGAAAAGACAACTCAACCGGCAACAAATGGAAAGGCTCAGCTACCGCTTTCACGTTTCTCCTGCGGTATTTTTCTAAAGTTAGCATCGCAATGATAGTCCCTCCGCGCCCGAAAACAGGCTACTGACTTAATCGGGCGGGCAATTCGATCTGTGGCAAGGCTGCCAGGAAATCGCCGAGAAAAGTTCTAAAGTCGTCCCCTTGGGCGCGCCACTTCTTTAGAGATTTCTTTCAATCACTTCCAAGACGATCCTGATATTCATTTCGAACCAAGGGTCCCGCTAGAAGCCAAACGTCGTTTGTGTCCTAACCCTGCCTTTCGCTTGCTCGATCGCACGCATGGCGCGAAGAGATGAGAGCCCAGAGAGGACTTTCGCGGCGAGAGTCTTTTCCATATCGCGCTTCTTTTCGACCGTGACGTCGCTATAAACGACCAGCTGGAAAACTGCGTCGCCCTTTTTGACGATCAGCTTGCTGTAACTGCCGACACTGGAGAAGAGAGCGTCGTCGCCGAGGCCGTCGACCGGAGCCATGCTGATAGGCTTTTGGGCGGATTGATTTCTAGGCGAGTTGGCAACCGCCTGCAGCATGGATTTGGCAGCCTGGTAGGAATCCGCGGACTCGAGGTTCAACGTGACCATTCGGAAGCCTTTGGCTTGGCCACCTGAGGGCGTCCATGTGCACATTTTCGAATCGCCGGCTACGTGTGAGCCATCGCCCACGGGAACTCCGACGACAGCGCTGATCTGCGCTTTGGTGAGAAGCGAACAGGCGTCGCTAGGCGGCGCGGCATTCGATGTTGGACTTGCGGCAGAAAACAAAAGCAATAGGCAGCCAGCGAAGTAGATAGAGCTGAGTTTCAAGCGCATGCGTGGAGCCTCCTCGGACAACGTCGTGCGGGCATTCTACCCCCAGCGCCGCGACGGGCAAAGTCTCGGACATTTCCCCCAATTGTCCGAGTACCCCGTTGCAGTTGGGGGCGTTGGAGCATCGCGGCGGCCCGAGCCGGATTCGTCCCCGTCGGCTTGGATGTACACATCGACGCGCTGGCGGCGGCAAACCGAGTATCGCGTCAGTTGGCCATGGAGACGAATCAAGTGTGCGGTGACGTGGAGGTGTTGCCGTTCCGCACTGGGTCGGTGGATGTTGTGTTTTCTTACAGCGTTCTGCAGCACATTGATCGGCAGAAGGTGATGCGCTTTTTCGGGGAAGCTGGACGCGTTCTGAAGCCGGGCGGCGTTCTTCTCGTTCAGCTACCGAACGCCTTTGGCCTGTTCAGCATTTTGCAGCCGGCGAAGCGCGGCTTTCGCGACGCGGCGCCCGGCAGTTTCGAAATGCGCTATTGGACGCGCAACGAAATTCGCACGGCGATGGAAAGAGCCGGGCTGCGAGATTTGCGGCTGCGCGCGGACGGATTCTTCAGCCAGGACCCTCAGCTTTCCGACCTGGACTTGCTACCGCCAGCGGCGAAACTGGTGGTGCTAGGGTCGGACGCGGGACGCAAGGCGGCAGATCTGCTGCCGCCGCTCGTGAGCCTGGCGGATAGCCTGTGGGTGCAGGCGCAAGCGCCTGCACGACATCCTGCTTGAGTCCTCGCTGTTGCGGGATCTGCCTGTCGTCCTCGCTGGCTTGGCGCTGTTTTACGCGCTGCTCGCGACGGCGCACCACTGGATGTCGCCGGTCACAACGACCACGCCGAAATCAGCCTCGCGCCGAGCGCGCTCCCGAAATATGCGATCTTCCCCGTGTTGCGCATCGCGTTGGCCTACGTCGTGAGCCTCGTCTCTAGCGTCATCTATGGATATATCGCCGCCTACCACGCAAAGGCCGAGCGCATCATGTCTTGCCGATGCACACCAAAGACATCGGCACGTGGCATCGTCTCCGCCGTTTACGACAGCAGGCCCGGTGCCAGTTCACAGGCTTCACGCGAGGTGCTTGAACTCAAGGAGTTGTGGACTGTCGGATTTCCGAGGAAATCCGACAGTCTACCTCGGTTGCCAGTAGAAGAACCGCAAGTGATGCGAAGCAGCGCGGCGCTGAGGCAGACAGTACCCGGACCCTGTTCCATAACTGTCCTTTGGGACAGTAGAACGCGTCGTCGAAAGCCCTTTATGATACGCGAGACTGCAGAATTTAGTGGTCTTTGACACGAGGCTCGTCGGCCAATTGTTGCAGCCGACCGAACCTGAGGACGCCGCGATGTTTTTTGATCGTGGCGTTTTTTTTTGCCCACTCGAATTGAGGGGAGCCGCTGCCGCATGAGCCAAAGACGGGCAGCATCAGGGACGACGGACAGGATTATGAAGCGGGTCGATGGTAGCGCCGCGGTTGCAACGGGAACGCGCCCGATCGCCACCACCGGCGAAGTGTTCGCCGATGGATCGATGATCGAGATGATCGGCGGCGCCCACGACGGAAAGGTGGCGCTGATGCTCTGGGACGGGGCGAAGGAAACCGTCGGAGGGCGCGTCAAGCACCACGGTCAAATATATGAGCCGCCGCCGATCAACAGCACCATCTTGCACGAATTGATTCTTCCGACCCGCTGTTCCCCGCACGGAAGTACCCGCGACCTTCTCGCGGAGATTTGCAAGCTTCTCGCGAATCTTGTCGGTCTAGATGAAAAACCTGCGTCCGTCGTGGGACGCGTTGTCTTGTGCACCGCCCTCATCGACGCGGTCTCCGTCGCGCCGATGCTGACGATCGTCGGACCAGACGCCGCACGGGGGGATCGCCTGATGGCTTTGTTGCGATGCCTGTGCAGGCATCCACTGCTTTTGACGGGCGTGACGCCGCCCGGCTTCTGTTCCCTGCCAAGCGGGCTACGATTCACGCATCTGATCGGCCAATCGACGTTCAGCGATCAGCTGCGGAGGCTCCTTGATGACGCGAGCAACCGCGATCGTAAAATCCTATCCCGCGGCCGTCTCCTCGACCTCTTCGGCGCACAAGTGATCCATTGCAAATCGGGACTTGCCGGTGATTCTTGGCTGCCTCGTTCGATCCAGATTTCGATGATCCCGACTGGACAGGAACTACCCGTTTTCGATCTTGATGCACAGCGCCGGATTGCAACTGAGTTCCAGGGGAAGCTGCTGAGTTTCCGTCGCGCGAGCCTCGCTGCTGCCTGCAGGCTCCAGTTTGATGCCTCGAAATTTACATTCGGACTGCAAAATCTCGCTCACAGCATGGCCGCGGCAACGCCGGACGACGCGGAGTTGCAAGCCGAAGTCTTCGACTTGCTCGGAGAAAAAGATCAAGAAATCCGTCAGGGGACGTGGACCGAGTTGAGCGCCGTTGCGGTTGAATCGATCCTCGTGACTTGCCGCGAATCACCCGGAGGCGTTGTCTACGTCGGCGAACTTGCGGAGCTCGCACAAGAAATCTTGAGCCGGCGCGGAGGGGGCAGCTCGATCGATCCCGGCGCGTTTGGAAGACGACTGAAAATTCTTGGGTTCAGAACGGAGCCCCGTGATGCGAAGGGAATGAAGATCCGATTGACGGAAGACGTGGGTCGCCGAGCCCGGCAACTTGCATGCGATCTTGGCGTTCCCCAAGTAGGGGATCCCGCACCGCTGGTGCCAGCAGCGAAGAGGCCTGAATGAAGTCGAGGAGTCGAAAGGTTCGGATTGTAGGTCGTGTAGGTAATGTAGGTAATGTAGGTAATGTAGGTAATGTAGGGACATTTGCTTCGACAGGGAGAGACCGGATAAAGGGCAGGATGGCGCGCAGGAGTACGCAAACATGAAAAATAACATTCATCAGCGCAGCCTGGCTCTTGCTCGACGGATCCGAGCTGCCGGTATCCCGGTTTACATCGTCGAAGACGACGGGGAAGCGCCTCGCGATCCATCGAGCGGCCTGCTTGTCTACCAAGAGGGGGGAGTCATCGATAGCCGGGCGTTCGATTTCTCTGGTTCCGCCGGGTACATCATCCGCATGGTCATCACCGTCAATCTCCCGCGGTTCGCGATTGCCGGATTCGGCCTTGAGCTGCCGTGGAAAAGCTACGTGCGGTGGCTCGATGATCCAGTCGAGATCGACGGCCGTTCGGTCGTTTATCGCTTCGGCGGCAAGGATCTGGAATTCGAGAGGAGCCAAGTCCTGAACCACTTCGCCGACGTGCGACACACGTGGTCGCCTGGTGAATCGCTCAGGGGACACTTGCTGGGGATCGGGAACGAGCCGATACCAGAACAATTCCAGCACGGCACGATGATTCCGGCAATTTTGATCATTTACGATCAGTTTTGGCGGGAGTACCGATCGTCGATTTCTTTATGGACGGAGCGGACTCAAGAGCCTGTCTCTCGCGCTCGGTCGGGAATTCGTCGGAAGGGAGGCCTGTTCGACCGCCGTGATCCGATCGCGCGGGACTAGAGGACGTGCCGTCGTCGTTCCGACTTCTATGCCGAACATCACGCTGGTCCGTGAACGGTATCAAGTGACGGTCGACCAGCGAGGCAGCATGAAGGTTTGGGGTCGAATCAACTGTCTTCAACGACAGAATGTCCGAGGTTGTCCATGTCTACGAGAAAGTCCAGCGCCAAACATGCAGTCACGAAGTCGGTAACAGAAGAGAACGCCTGCTCTGCACCTTCGATTCTTCCGGATCCGATTCCTACAGTCGACAAGAAGCCCGAGTCTCCCGAGAACCGCGCGCCTGAAGTGCAGATCGATTTCGGCGAGCTCGAGAACGGATCGCTTCTAGAGACCGTCGAAAATCCAGCGGATCCAAATCGCACCTTGCTCGCAATTTTTGATGGGGGCCCGGTCCGCCTGGCCGGAGATGTTGAAGACCGCGGACGAATTTTGGTGCCAATTCCCCGGACTACCCTCGGATTTTCCGACGTCAAGCTCCCTCAAGGAGTCATGTCATACGATTCAGTCAACAGTTTGGTGCACACCGTCGCATGGCTCATCCAGCACGTCATCGACGTTCCGGACCTCTATACTGCGGTGCTTTCGTCCTACGTCCCCTACACTTGGGTGGCAGACCGCTTGCCGACCGCTGTGTACTTGTCCATGATCGGACTCCCCCAATCCGGAAAGAGCACGCTGCTGGAGCTCTTGAATTTGCTCTGCCGACGCGGATTGCTCGTGAGCGATATCAGCCAGGCGGCAGCCCATCAGGCCTGCAAGTTCAATCCGACACTGCTTATCGACGAGGTCGATTGGCATTCTTCGAGGACCATGAGCACCTTTCGCCAGCTGTTGCGGGCGGGAACCAGTCCTTCTCTGCGGACTCTGCGCGTACACCAGAGTAGTGGTTCATTCGGTCCGAAGGTTTTCGGCTCGCTTGAAGCCTCTCCGGATTCGGCCTTGAACAGTCGCTGCATCCAGCTCGTGATGGCGGAAACGAAAAAGAGCGGGCTCCTAAAGCCGCACGATCCGGCGGTTGTGAAAGCCGCCAGCGAGCTTCGCCAGAAGTTGCTGAAATTCAGGTTCGATTCTTACAAATCGATCCGGCCCGCACAGGTTCCGGGCGCGGAAGAGCTCCGCCCACGGTCGCGAGATATTTTGTCCAGCCTGGCAGCGCCGCTGGTTGGCAATCCGCAATGGACTGATTGCTTGTTCGCTTTCATAAAACACGAGCACGATCCGGTGACGCGAGACCCTCTTGAGCCCCGGCAGGAGGCCTTGCACGCCGCGGTTTGGAAGGTCATCCACATGGAACCGCCGCTCACCGGAGTCCGTATCGGTGGACAGGCGAGCCTGAGCACAGCCACCAACCAGACCTTGCAGCGGGGTGGAGAAAGGTTGAGCGTCAGCGACAAGGCAGTCGGCGTGATGGTCTCGTCCATGGGCTTCCGCAGCACGCAACGCACGAAGACCGGTTGGGTCCTGTGGCTCGATTCCGATACGCGGGAGCGGTGTCACCTGCTGTTGAAAACGCACGGTAACAGGTACATTCAGGACTGGGACTTTGCGCAGCATTCAACCACGTGCCCGTTGTGCAAGGCGTTGGCAACTCCCGGTGGGACTTAACCCCTCCACGCGCGAAGCCAGCCACTATCTCGCAAAGAATCAGGCAATTATCTGGGCGGGCAGGTGATTCGAACAGACCGCCGGGGTGCCCAATCGGTCCGGGAAGCGGTGAACGTGGTGAACATGGTGAACGTTGTGGAACACGACATGAGCTAGGCCCCGTCCAAACCCGGCTGGTTGCTGGGGGCGTAGCCTTGGCTTGGTCCAAGTTTGATGCTACTTTCCACGAGGACGCCCCTTTTGCCGCTCCGTCACGTCCAATCGATGCCCGAGCGCTTCGCATTCTCCGATCTTCGCGACCTTTTCGCGAAGGCCAACGAAGAGAAGTCCGGCGATCAACTCGCCGGCATCGCCGCGCGCTCCGAGCGCGAACGCGTCGCCGCCAAGCGCCGCCTCGCCGATCTCCCGCTCGCCGAAATCGTCGCGCAGCCCCTGATCGATCCCGCCACGGACGACGTCACCCGCCTCATCCTCGACACCTACGACCGCGAAGCCTTCGCGCCGCTCCAGAGCATGACCGTCGGCGAATTCCGCGAATATCTCCTCGACGACGCCACCACCGAAGCGCAGCTCCGCCAGCTCCAACGCGCCATCATTCCCGAAATCGCCGCCGCCGCCGCGAAAATCATGAGCAACAAGGATCTCATCCTCGCCGCCTCCAAAATCCGCAACGTCACCCGCTGCCGCAACACGATGGGCGAACGCGGCGTCCTCGGCATTCGCATCCAGCCGAATCATCCCGTCGACGACATCGGTGGCATCCTTCTCGCCGCGTTCGAAGGCCTGCTCTACGGCTGCGGCGACGCCGTCATCGGCGTGAATCCCGCCTCCGATTCCGTCGACACCGTCGCGTCGATTCTCCACGCCCTCGCACGCCTCATCCACACCTACAACGTCCCCACGCAAGCCTGCTGCCTCGCGCACATCTCGACGCAGCTCGCCGCGCTCGACCGCGGCGCGCCGATCGATCTCCTCTTCCAATCCGTCGCCGGCACCGAAGCCGCCAATCGCAGCTTCGGCATCACGCTCGCGATGCTCCGCGAAGGACGCGACCGTATCCTCGAACATCATCGCCATCGCCGCCGCGACATCGCCTGGAAGGGCGACAACGTCATGTATTTCGAAACCGGGCAGGGAAGCGCGCTCTCCGCCGAGGCTCATCACGGCGTCGATCAGCTCACGCTCGAAGCCCGCGCCTACGGCGTCGCGCGCGTATTCGATCCGTTCCTTGTCAACAGTGTCGTCGGCTTCATCGGCCCCGAGTATCTTTTCGACGAGCGCCAGATCATTCGCGCAGGCCTCGAAGATCATTTCATGGGCAAGCTGCTCGGCCTGCCGATGGGCTGCGACGTCTGCTACACGAATCACGCCGCCGCCGATCAGAATTCCGCGGACAATCTCCTGATCCTGCTCGCCACCGCCGGCTGCAACTATTTCATGGGCGTTCCGTGCTCGGACGACGTCATGCTGAATTACCAGTCCACGAGCTACCACGATGCGCTCGCTGTTCGCCGCCTCCTGAATCTCCGCCCCGCCCCGGAATTCCTCGCGTGGCTCGAGCAAATGGGAATCTATCGCGAAGGCCAGCCCGCGCTCCTGGACGCGCCGTCACGTCGCCGCCTGATGCACGCGCTTGAATCTTCCCTCGAGGAAATCGCCTGAATGGCCGACGAATCCAATCCACTTGCGCCGTCCGATCTTTCCGAAATCGTGAAAAAGATTCGCGCCCGCACGCCCGCGCGCCTGCTCGCGGGCCGCTCCGGCGCCGCCTATCGCACCTCGACGCAAATCGATCTGCGCGAAGCTCACGCCGCCGCGCGCGATGCCGTCCGCGAGGAATTCGATCCGGTAGCCGCGTTCGGTGCGGCTTTCGTAAAACAGTGGAATCTATTCGAGGTCCGCACGCGCGCCGCAAACAAGGATCAATATCTGTTGCGCCCCGATCTCGGCCGCTCCTTCGATGAAGCCTCTCGGGAAACACTGCGGAAACTCTGCCCGCGCGCCACGGACCTTCAAATCGCGATCGGTGACGGCCTCTCGGTTCCAGCCGTAGCCATGCAAGTTCCGCCGCTACTCCCGCTGCTCGATCGCGGCGCGAGAGAACGCGGCTGGAAAATCGGCCGCACTTTCGTGATCCATTACTGCCGGGTGGGAATCCTCAACGAGATCGGCGCGCTTCTCGATCCAAAGGTTGTCGTCCTGCTCATCGGCGAGCGCCCGGGCCTCGCGACGGTCGAAAGCCTCTCGGCGTACATGGCCTACCGCCCATCCTCGAGCCACACCGACGCCAACCGCAATTTAATCTCGAATATTCACGCCCGCGGCGTCAGCCCGCAACTCGCCGCCGCGCGCATCCTCAATCTCGCCGCGCAGATGATGAGCCTCGAAAAAAGCGGCGTCAGCGTCCGCGAAGACTTCGCCACGCTCGGCGAGGAGAATTACCTCTCGCCGATGTAGTAGACAATCCCGACCGCGACGCGATAACTTCCCTGGCCGGTCGTGCCGCTGCTGCTCCCGGCGTGGAAGTGAGTGCTTCCGTAATCCAACATGCCGCGAACGCTCCAGTGGGGCTTGATGTGCACGTCCAGGCCGCCGCCCCCCTCCCAGGCGTGGGAGAAATACGTTGTCGTGCTGCTGCCAAAGCCACCGTAAGGGCCGATCATCAGCCGGTAATATCCCTCCCCATACAGAAAGTGTCCGAACGGCGACAGTTTGTGATGCTTGAAAGGATAGATCTGCGGCCCGGCGAGTATCGTATAGAGAGTCAGATTTTCGGTCCCACCCGCTGTGACGGGAATCGTCTTGTATACCCCCTGGACCTCCGCTTCACCCGCGAGCCACGACTTCCAGTCGTAGGCGAATGAGCCGTACCAGCCATTCATCCCCACTTTCGGAACGCCTGTGGTGTAGAACGATCGGTGCGAATATCCCGCGGAAATCTCGTACTTCGGCGAAAATAGCGTGCTCACTTTCTTTTCCGGCTTCTGATTCTCTTCCGGCGTCGTTTGCGACGACGAAGACGATGACGACTGCGAAGTATCCTGAGGCGGCGTATCCTGCGGCGGCGCGTCCTGCGCCACAACCGGAACAACCACCAGCAGGAACAAAACAAAAAGTCCCGCAAACTTTTTCATCTACCGCGTCCTCCTCGGATCGCCCGGCGAAGTGTCATCGCTTGGAGGCGCCCGCCGCCGCCCGGGTTGGCTCGCCTCCACCTCTTATTGATTTAGGGAATTGAATTTGGCCGCTGAGAAGTATCACAGAATCAGCGCCGCACGCGAAAGAAAATGAGTAGCCGGCGCGCGCGGCTGCCAGGAAGCGCGGTGAATTCCTCGGGATTCTCCCGGGGTCAAATGACGCCATTCCAAGCCCGGCGTTAAGGTGACGACCGGCCCGCCAGTCTGATACGCTTTCGTTCGCGGTCGCACGAACATGAAACTCAAAGCCCCACTCGCTCTTGTCGCTCTGCTCGCTTTTGCCGCCGCGCTTGCGGCGCAGCTCGACGACTCCACCCGCCAGCTCGCTCGCGATATTTTTCGCCAGCTCGTCGAAATCAATACCACCGACTCGGTCGGCAGCACCACTCCCGCCGCCGAAGCCATGGCCAAGCGCCTGCGCGACGCCGGACTCCCCGCGAGTGATGTGCAGGTCCTCGGCCCCAATGACCGCCGCGAGAATATGGTCGCGCGCCTCCGCGGCACGGGAGCGCGCCGCCCGATTCTGCTGATCGGCCATCTCGACGTCGTTGAAGCCCCGCGCCTCGATTGGTCGACCGATCCGTTTCAATTCGTCGAAAAAGATGGCTACGCCTACGGCCGCGGCACGCAGGACATGAAAGACGGCGACGCCATTTACGTGACCACGCTGATCCGCTTCGCGCAAGAACACTACCGCCCCGATCGCGACATCATCCTTGCGCTTACGGCCGACGAAGAAGGCGGCGATTCGAATGGCGTCGACTGGCTGCTGCGCAATCATCGCGACCTGATCGACGCCGAGTACGTCCTCAATGCCGATGGCGGCGGCGTTTACACGCAGGACGGCGAACCGGTGATGATGTCCGTCGACGGCAGCGAAAAAATTTACGCCGACTATCAACTCGAAGTGAAGAACGCCGGCGGCCACAGCTCGCTGCCCGTCCCCGACAACGCGATCTATCACCTCACGGACGGCCTCGCGCGCCTCGAGCGCTACAAATTCCCGTTCGAACTGAATGCCGTCACGCGCGCCTATTTCCTCCAAATGGCCGCCACCGAATCCGGCCAGACCGCCGCCGACATGCGCGCCATCGCCGGCAAAAAACCGAATTTGGCCGTCATCGCGCGTCTCTCCACCGACCCGCTCTCGAACGCGACCATGCGCACCACCTGCGTCGCCACGCGCCTCGACGCCGGCCTCGCGAATAACGCGCTGCCGCAGCTCGCGCGCGCCATCGTGAATTGCCGGATTCTCCCCGGCCACACAAAGGAAGAGATCCGCCACAAACTGATCCAAATTTTGGCTGATCCCGCGATCACTGTCCGCTACGTCAGCGACGCCGGCCAGGTGATGGACGCGGCGCCGACTCAACCCCCGGCGCCTCCCGTCGTACTGCGTGCCGAGGTGATGGATCCCGTCGAGCGGATCGCCCATCAGATGTGGCCCGGGATCGTCGTGATCCCGACGATGGCCACCGGCGCGTCCGACGGCGTTTACACCAACGCGGCCGGCATGCCCACGTACGGCATCTCCGGCGTCGCGATCGATTTCGACGATGTCCGCGCGCACGCCCGCGACGAGCGCCTGCGCCTGAATTCGTTCGACGACGGCGTCGTCTTCTACCAGCGCCTCCTGAAAGCGCTCACCTCGCAGCCCGCCGCAGGCGACCAAGGCAAATGACGCCGGATTTCGTAGCACCGGTTTACCCTGCTCGCCCTGACGCAGGAAGGGAGCGAGATCGAAGGGCGTCTCGCCGGCTCTTTCTCCGCGCGCCACTTCCGGCAAAACCGCGATGAGCCTGCTCCGCACCATATTTCTCTCGGCGTCGCAAAGCGCCTGGCTGCGCGACCGCGCGCCGCGCCTCGCCTTCGTCCGCCGCACCGCGGGCCGTTTTCTCCCCGGCGAAGATGCGGAGGCCGCGCTCGCCGCCGCGCGCACGCTCGCCGAAAGCGGCATCATCACGCTGCTCACGCACCTCGGCGAAAACGTCGCGAGCCGCGACGAAGCCGCAGCCGTCACCAGCCAATATCTCGATCTGATCGCGCGCGTCCGCGCAGCGGGCCTGCCTTCGGAAATTTCCGTCAAGCTCACGCAGCTCGGCCTCGATCTCGACGCCGAATTCTGTTTCGCGAATCTCGTCAAGCTGATCGAGGCCTCCGCGTCCGCCGATCCCGCCGCCTCGAAAACGCTCTGGATCGACATCGAGCAGAGCCCCTACGTCGACGTCACGCTCGAACTCTACCATCGCGCGCGCGCGGCCTATCGCAATGTCGGCGTGTGCGTCCAGGCCTATCTTTATCGCACCGAAAAGGACGTCGCCTCCCTCATCGCGCAGGGCGCCACGGTTCGCCTCGTGAAGGGCGCCTACAACGAGCCCGCCGAAATCGCCTACCCGAAAAAATCCGATGTCGACGAAAGCTACTTCCGCCTCGCGCAAATGCTGCTCGGACCTGAAGCGCGCAGCGCCGGAGTGCGCGCCGCGATGGCCACGCACGACCGCGCATTGATCGCGCGCATCATCGAATGGTCCGCCGCGCGGCAAATCCCGAAACCCGAGCTCGAATTCGCCATGCTCTACGGCATCCAGCGCGCCGAACAGCTTCGCCTTGCCCGCGAGGGCTATCGCAGCTGCGTCCTCATCTCCTACGGCTCGTATTGGTTCCCGTGGTTCATGCGCCGCCTCGCCGAACGTCCCGCCAACGCCTGGTTCCTCGCCCGCAATTTCTTTTCATAGAAATTAGAAATTGGAAAATCGAAAATGGACGCCCGTCCACACACATCGCGCGGGCACGGTTCTTCGCCCTTTTCTATTTTCTCTTTTCCGATTTCTGTTTCTACAGGGTGTGCAGATACGCGACGAGATCGTCCAGCTGCTCCTGGTCGAGCGCATCGCCCTCCGCCGGCATCATCCCGCGCCCATTGATAATCGTCTGCTCGACGAACCGGTTGTTCGCGGGCAGCCCGCTTGGCAGGAATTGCTTCTTGTAGAGTCCCTCGAGGCTCGGCCCCTTGCTTCCCGATGACGAATACGCGTTGTGGCACGCGCCGCAGTAGTGGTCGAAGACCAGCCGCCCGCTCGCCTGCTGCGCCGTCAATCCCAGCTGCGCATCCGATTTCGGCTTAGGGTCGCCGCACCCCGCGACGAAAATCGCCAGCGCCGCACTCAAAACGATCGTCGTCGCGAAAAAGTTTCTCCCTCTCACATGTCCATAATACTTGGACGCGCCGCAACCGTACACCGCTCGTCGCGTCAGGGATGTGCCCGGTCTAAAGTGTCAGGCATGTCCCCGGCCGTATATGGTGCAAAGCATCTGGCGCAGATCCGCACAAGACGCGGATTCTATCGCTCGGGGAAATTGAAACGAACGCCGAAGCGGGCGGTGATGGGAAGGCCGAGCTCGGGGCCGCCGTTCAGGGAAAACAAGTAGCCTCTATCCAAAAGATTTTCCGCAGCGAAATAGACTTGAACGCCATCTCCGATCGAGCGGGACGCCATCGCGTCGAGGACAAAATATCCACCCATCAAGGCCTGATTGCCCGTCGTGTCGTACTGCTTGCCAACCATACGGCCATCGAAGGAGACGTTGACGAGCTTGGGGTCCGCGTAAGTCGCCTGGAAGGTGAGGACGTGGCGCGGCACTTGCGGGATCCAGGCGTTCGCGAGCGAAGGCGTGATGCCCGGTGAGCTGAGAATGGTGGCGTCGACATACTGATAGCCGGTGGAAAGCTGAATGTGATTGGTGATGTTGGCGACGCCATCGATTTCGAAGCCGGGCGCCGAGGTCCTGCCGAGATTTTCGCGGACCTGGGTGCTTCCCGACGACGCGAGGACGCACGGAGGCGGCATATTCGGCCCAGTGCACGGGACATTCGAAACGGGATTGATCACCTGGTTGTAGAAGAACGTGCCGCGAACTTCGAGGCGCTGATTGAACGTGTGGACGTCCACGCCCGTTTCGCCGCCAGTGAGACGCTCGGCGCTCAGATTGGGATTGGCGTCGGTGGTCGTGGTGCCCTGGCGGAAGGAGCGATAGAGCTCGTTGAGGGTGGGCGCGCGGAAGGCGCGATAAATTGACGCGGACCAGGAGACGTGATCGTTGAATTGATGGAGCAGCGTGGCGCGCGGATCGAAGACGTCGTAGGAGCGGTTGGCGTACGGCGTGGTCGAAGCGGCAGGGGGAGGAGTGAACGGAGCGCTATAGAGCGACGCGTCGAAGTTGCTCCAGTGATCGTATCGGCCGCTGAGGGAGAGCAGCCAGCGCGGCGCGAGTTGAATGATGTCCTCGCCGAACACGCCGACCGAGCGTTGCCGCCCGCCCGCCGATGTATCCTTTTTTGCGGAGAACAAAATTTCGTCGCTGCGGCCGATCTCCTCGTGTTCGTCGAGGCCAGCGACGAGCGTTTGGCGTTTGCCCGCGGAGCGAGTCCAAACGGCGGATACGCCGATTCCCTGGGCGGGCACTGTTTGTTTGTCGGTGGGCGTTTCACTATTACGGCCCGGTCCAACCGAAGAGAAACCCTGATGGTATGTCTCGAAGTCGCCGTAAGAACGCAGCGTGAGGGAACCTATATTGCCTAAGCTAAGATTCGCGCCGAGAATGCCCTGGCCCATCCGAATGCTGTTGGTCTGGTACGGCGTGCCGTTGTTGCGCGAATCGTCGAAATACACTCCGCGCGCGAAGATTTCGTCGTTCGAGCCGAACTTGCGGCCTATGGTGAGGTCGGCGGTGCCATGCTCGGAATTTGCCATCGTGTCGATCGTGCCGCGATCGTAAGCAGGGACCAAATAGTAGCCGTCGGTGTGAAACACCTCGCCGCCGAACGTAGAGAACCATCCGCCTTTTTCGCCGCCGGCCCAGAGCGATAGATTGGGCGTGTTCTGGTTGCCGTAGGAAGCGTCGATCGAAAGACCGGCGGGCGTTGGCGGGCGCGTCAGGAACTGAACGACGCCGGAAAGAGCCTCGCTGCCATACAGGCTCGACGCTCCCTCCTGCGCGACCTCGATGCTCGCAATCGATTCGTCAGGGACGCGATCCCAGTAGACCCACGAGCCGAAGGGATCGTTGAGCGGAATGCCATCTTCCAGCACGAGCGCCCGGCTCGATGCGCTTCCGCTGCCAAGGCCGCGCAGCGAAACGCCCAGCGTGGTGGGATTCGCGATGCGGCTGCTCGAGCGGCGAAACATGCTGAAGCCGGGAACCTGACGCAGCGCGTCGTCGAGGGTGAGCGCGGGAGTTTCTTGCAGATCCTGCCGCGTGAGCTCGATGTCGCTGACCGGAGAATCGCTGAGGCGTGTCGTGGTGCGCGCCGCCGTCACGATGACTTGCTGGCTCACCGCGAGAGGCTTGAGGACGACTGTGAGGTGCGCGGGAGCGCTAGCAGCTGCAGTCCATTGTTGGTCGATCGGCTGAAATCCCTTGGCTGTGATGGTGACCGTGCCGGAACTTTCTGGGATCCGATCGAATGAAAACATTCCGGATCCGTCAGTGACCGTCTGCGCGGAATAAGACTTCGCTCGTAATTCGACTTGGGCGCCTGGTACGGCGGCGCCGGTCGAGTCTTGTACGACGCCTTCGAGACTCGAGCCCTGGGCGCGCGCGAACTGCGCGGATGCCAGGACCAGAACCAAAATGGCACAGCAGCGCATCGCAACGACGGCGCGCGCGATCCCGATACTCATACACCCACCCTCCAACCGAACCACGACGGCCTCCGCAATTCCGTTTATTTCAATGGGATGCATTATGCTTTGGATATGTAGCTTATGGAAGCGCAGTTTTGCGGCGCTCGCGAAAGCGGGCTTCGGATATGCTATCTTGGCCCGGGGAAATCCTCTCGCCCTCAGGAGGGCCGAAAATGGCATTGCCGCCGCTGCCGAAGCGCCGGAGCGACCGCGTCTCTCTGACTCTATTGCTCGAGGCCTCCGGTAAGGACAGCCAGGGGCAGGAATTCAAGGAACCGGCGCGGACTCTGTTGATCAACCGCACCGGCGCTGTGATCGTGTTCGCCCGCGAACTTACCCCCGAACAGACGATCCATCTGAAGCGGCAGGCGCCCACGGAATCGCATCGCGAGAGCGACGTGCGCGTGGTGAATCAATTCGGCCATCAGCGTGACGGATATCTATACGGAATCGAGATCCAAGACCCTTCGAAGGACCTTTGGGGTGTGGAATTTCCGGCCGTGGCGGAATCGACGGAAGCGGTAGCGCGCATGCTGCTCGAGTGCAATTACTGCCACAGCCGCGAAGTAGGGTATCTGAATGAAATGGAGCTGCGCGCGTTCGAGACGAATCGGGGCATCGCGCGCCACTGCAAGGCCTGCCGCGTGCCGAGCATCTGGACGCAGGCACCGCACGAAGACGAGAAGAAGATGAAGGCGCGCGCGGCCCGCGGGAAACGGACGAGCGAAGGGACGGACACGGCTCCAGCGGAGGGCGAGCAACGCGAACGCGGGCGGATGCGGCTGAAAACGCGGCTCACCGCTTGCATCCGACAGCCTGGCGCCGACGACGAACTGGCCGTGTGCGAGGATATTTCGCCGGCCGGCATGTGTTTTCGCAGCAAGAGGCGGTACGACGCCGATGCGCCGATCGAAGTGGCAGTTCCCTATTCGCCGGACGCGGCTAATATCTTCCTGCCTGCGCGAATTATATATTCCGAGGAAATGCCGAAGGCGGGATTATTCCGGCACGGCACGGAGTACCGGCGCGTGGGCCCGCGGTCTCAATAGGACCGAAAGGGCCGGCGGGACGCCCTTCGACTCGCTCCCTTCCTGCGTTCCTTCCTTCGTCAGGGCAGGCAGGGCGAGCAGGGTAAACCGGCGCTACACGGAAACTGGGCTGCGTTCGCGGGTGCGGCGGGCGTGGTAGTGCATGGCGATATTCAGGTGCACGTTGCCGTGCGGAGTTTCAAAGCAGAGAACCGTGGCCTCCGAGTCCTGTCCGGCCTTGGCGCACTGTTCTTCGGTGAGCAGCGACGGCGGATAGACTTTGAACTGGAAGCCGCGGTCGTTGAGCTGGGTGACGGCGTTGCCGATCACCATGTTCGCGAGCTCGCAGACGGCCTCGGGAACGATGGATTCCGAGGTATCGACTTCGGCTCCGCTCAGATAGCTGGCGACCTGCGCCGCCGCGCGAGGCTCCATATCGAGAACGATGCGCCCTTCGATCTGGCCTTTGAAAATGACGGTCGCAGCGAGCCCCTTCCGCCGGTAGCCCTCCTCTTCCATATCGAGATTCAGGATTTTCGCCGGGGCCTTCATCATCACGGCGAGAACCGAATCAAGCGAGCCGATGAACGGCTGGATCAGGTCCATTCTCATCGGGAATTCTCCCCTGCTCCGACAGGCGCCGTGACGCCGTCGTCATTGAGCACGTAGCGGATGATTTCGTAGAGCGCGTCGGGCTTCACCGGCTTCTGGACGAAGTGGCGGGCACCCTTTTGGAGAGCGGCGAGGATGTTGTCCTGGTAGCCGACGGACGACACCATGACGACGCGCGCCTCGGGATGCTCCTGGACAATGCGCTCGACGGCCTCGATGCCTTCCATCTGCGGCATGGTGATATCCATCAGGACGAGGTCCGGCTTCGTGCGGGCGTACTCGGTGATCGCGGTGCAACCATCGCCCGCTTCGCCCGCCAACTGGCCGCCGAACGACTCCACCATCTTCGCGAGGCTCTTGCGTGCAAAGACCGAGTCGTCCACGATCAGATAGCGGACCGGCTGGTTGTCTTTTTTTCGTGTCAAAGGTTCAAATTGTTTCATAGCGTTCTCCTTCGCGAAGACCCTATTTCAGCGGATTCTTTTGTTGCGGAAGACGTGACCGGCTCTTCAGCCTGCCGATCGGGCGTGCATCTCGCCTGCAGCATGCTTGCAAGAGCGGGAAGAGATACGACCCGCGAAGCAAACCCGCGATCGATCGCCGAGCGAGGCATGCTGTCGACAATGCACGTATCGAGGCTCTGGGCGATGGTGAAACCGCCCGAAGCCTGAATGGCGCCGAGCCCGGCGGCGCCGTCCTCGCCCATTCCAGTCATCAATACGGCGACGGCTTTGTTGCCAAACTCCTGCGCGACCGAATTGAAGAGCACGTCCACCGAAGGCCGATGGCCATTGACGCGCGGCTGATCCACAAGAACGGCGATGTCGCCGTGCTCCATGCGCCGGACTTTGATATGGCGGTTGCCGGGGCAGATGAGGGCACGTCCGGCGAGCAAGAGATCGCCCGACTGCGCTTCCTTCACTTCGATGGCCGACGATTCGTCCAGACGTTGCGCGAACATTTCCGTGAAGCCTTCCGGCATGTGCTGCACGACGACGAGGCAGCCCGGAAAATCCTCCGGAAGCTGCGAGAAGAGATATTGCAGCGCGTTTGGTCCGCCCGTGGAGATTCCGATCGCGACGATGCGAGAGGGCCAGCGCGGCTTTGTGGAAAAGGGGCGCGGCTCCTTGCGCTTGGGCGACGACACCGTGAGGATCATTTTCGGCGCGCCCGAGGATGCGGCTACTTTGACCTTGAGGGCCAGCTCGGATGCGATCTGGCGGAGGTGCCCCAGGGCGGCGTCCTGAGGCTTCGTGACGAAATCGAAGGCGCCAAGCGAAAGCGCTTTCAGGGTGAGCGAAGCGCCTTCCTCGGTGTGCGCGCTGACCACGATGACCGGCACGCGATGCTTGCCCGTGATCTTGCGCAGCATTTCGATTCCATCCATGCGCGGCATTTCGAGATCGAGCGTGACGACGTGCGGATGCAGCTCTTCGATCTTGCGGAGGCCGATCAGGCCGTCCATCGCCGTGCCGACAATTTCGATGTTTGGGTCGTCCGCGAGCGCCTGCGGAATGAGCTTCCGCATGAGCGCGGAATCATCGACCACGAGGACGCGGACCTTTTGGCTCATGCGATGGCCCCAACGGCCGGGATGCGGGAGAGATGCGAAATCACCGCCGGAACGTTCAGGATCAGCACAACCGTTCCATCGCCCAGGATCGAGGCGCCGCTCACCAGGGGAGACGTGACGAGCTGATCTTCGAGAGGCTTGATCACCAACTCTTCCTCGCCCATCAGACTATCGACCGCCAGCCCGAAGCGGCGGCCTCCGCTGCCGATTACGATGACGAAGAGGCGCTTGGCGCGGTCGGTGACGGCCTGCGGTCCGAGCCGATCCAGGCGCACCAGCGTGAGGACCTGTTCGCGCAGCTGAAAGACTTCGTGATTATCCACGCGATGAATTTCGCCGTCCGTGATGCGGGTGATTTCGGCGACGGATGCGAGCGGCACGGCGTAGAGACGGCCGTGGACGCGGAACAAGAGAGCCTGGATGCTGGCGAGCGTGAGCGGCACGAGCAGCCGGAACGTGGTGCCTTTGCCCGGCTCGCTTTCGATTTCGACCGAGCCTTTGAGTTCATCGAGCGCTGTTTTCACGACATCGAGACCCACGCCGCGACCGGAAATTTCCGTGATTTCGTCCGCCGTGCTGAGGCCCGGCGCGAAAACCAGCTGAAGGGCTTCGGTGTCGTTCAGGCGAAGCGTGTCTTCCGTGGAGACGATCCCACTTGCGATGGCGCGGCGGACGATCTTGTCGCGATTCAGGCCGCGGCCGTCATCGGAAACTTCGATTACGACTTGGTCGCCATCGTGAAACGCGTTGAGGCGAATCGTGCCGCGAGGCGGCTTTCCGGCCGCCTGGCGCTCTTCCGCCATTTCGATTCCGTGGTCGGCAGCGTTGCGGACCACGTGGGCAAGCGGTTCAGCCAGCGCATCGAGGATGCTTTTATCGAGATCGGTGTTTTGTCCGGCGATTTCGATGCCGATATCCTTATTGCGGAGCCTGGCGACATCGCGCACGACGCGCGGAAAGCGCCGGAAGAGCTGCTCGACGGGCACCATCCGAATTTTCATGACCGATTTCTGCAATTCCCCGAGGACGCGCGACTGGAACGAGAGGGCATCGGAGAATTTTGCCTGCAGCGGATCTTTTACGTGGCGGCGTTCGAATTCCGCCAGGGCGCGCTGCAGCATGGATTTGCTGATGATCATTTCGCCGACGAGATTCATCACGGTATCGATGCGGGCCGCATCGACACGCAGGGTGTTTTCCGCCGTGGCGTGGGCCAAGCCGGCCGGCGCCGCAGAATCATGAGGCTCGTCCTCCGCCGGAGAAGCATCGGCGCGGCCGGGCTTGATTCCGGCGGCGACGGCTTTGGCTTCGGATTCGATGAGGATGTCGAGCAGGTCGCGCGTGACGGGCTGCGGCGCGGGAATGCGCTCGACGGAGATATTTTGAACGACCGAAGGCACCATGCAGCGCTTGCGGATCCAATCGGCGGACTTCTTAGTCGAAATGGCGGCTTCCACCAGGCGAACCTGCTCGGTGGCGGCGCCCTTTTCCGGGCGGATGGCGAGAAGCTTGCCAGCACCTTCCAATGCTTTTCGGCTTAGCTCGAAAGCGGCAGCCGGCAAAGGCGTTTCCGGATCGATGTAGAGAGCGACGTTGTACATGGATTCGCCGCGGCCAAAGGCCTCGGTGATCATCAGGCGCTCGTATTCGTTCCAGTCAAACTTGGCCTGGGTCGCGGCATCTTGCGCCTTCGGCGCGGCCGACGTGTCCAGCAAGCGCGTGATGCGCTCGCGCAGGGCATCACCTGCGGGAGGCTGGAGATTATTTCTGTAGGCCGCGAGCATTTCGTGGAAGGTATCCGCCGCCGTGAGGACAACCTCAGCGATGGTGCCGGCATTCTTTTCGGCGACCTCCGGGGTCAAGACGTCTTCGAGTTCGTGGGCAAGTTCACTGAGCTGGCGAAAACCGCAGGCTGCCGAATCGCCCTTCAAGGTATGCACGGCGCGCCGAACATGGCGAAGCTGTTCCTTGTCCCGCGGCTTCTCTTCGAGCGCGAGACCGGCTTCGTTCATATTCTGGAGAATCTCCTCCGCGCTCTCGAAAAAGAGCTCGCGGAGCTCCGGAGCGTGCTCGTCGGAAGGAAAGCTCACTGCGGCCCCTCGATTCGCTGGTACACCGTCGCGTTGTTCTGATGAATCATGTGGAACTTGGTTGTGAGGCCGAAGAGGCTCTCGGCGTGGCCGACGAAGAGATAGCCGTCGGGATTGAGGCAGTGATGGAACTTGTCGATGAGCCGCTTTTGCTCCGCCTCGTCGAAGTAGATCATCACGTTGCGGCAGAAGATGATGTCGTTGTGCTGCGGCAGATATTCCGTTTTGAGATTGTGAAAATCGAACTGCACGAGATTCTTGAGCGTCGCCTTCACGGCATACTTGTCCGCGACTTTGTCGAAATAGCGAAGCCGACAAGTGTAATCGACGTTTTCCATCTGCGATTCGCTGTAAACGCCCTGCTGCGCGGTGACGAGCGCGGAGTAGTTGATGTCCGAGGCCAGAATCTCGACCTTCCACGGCGGCGGAATCAGCGGCTTCGGAGTCGGCATATCGAAGGGCAGCGGATTCCGGAGGTAGTAGTACGCGAGCGCGTCGCAGACCATGACGGCGAGGGTGTAGGGCTCCTGGCCCGTCGAACATCCCGCGCTCCAGATACGCAGCGACCAGTCGCGCCGCTCCTGCTTGCGCTTCAGGAGATCCTCGAGAGTGACCTTTTGAAAGAGATCGAGCTGCGGGCGAATGCGAAAGAAGCTCGTTTCGTTGACGGTGAGATTTTCAAGCAGCGCAGTGAGTTCCTGTTTGCCTTCCCGGCTGGTGAGCAGGCGATAGTAATTGTAAAACGTGTCCATCTGACAGGCTTTGAGGCGGCGCTGCAGACGGTCGCGCAGGAAATGGGTGCGGCGCTCATCGAAATACATGCCGCATTCCTGGTAGACCAGCGTCTGCAAAAGCTTCAATTCCGGTTCGCTGAGCTGCACTTGCGTAGTGAGTGTGGTGGACATTCGTCCCTCGTTGGTGCTCGGGCCTGTTCGAGAATTCCTAGCGCTCTCTCGTCGCGCCTCCGGCAGGAACCGGAACCGCGCCGATCGTATCAGCGGCCTCATCCAAGCGACGGAGTTCGCCACGCTGCAGAATGCGGCTGAGATCGAGCAGAATGACCAGCCGCCCGTTCAATTTGCCCACCCCGGTGATGTAGTTGAGTTCGCCTTCCTGGAAGACGTTGTGAGGGGCTTCGATTTCGGAGGGCGGAATGCGCAAAACCTCGGATGCGGAATGCACGATGAGGCCGATGACGCGCGATTCCATCTCCACGACGACGATGCGATTCTTCTTATTTGCTTCGAACGCCTTGTCCCCGAACCGCTTTCTGAGGTCGACGATGGGAATGATGCGCCCGCGAAGATTGATGACGCCTTCGATGTAGTCCGGCGCGTTAGGCACGGACGTGATCTCGGGGACGCGGACGATTTCGCGGACAATGGAGATGGGGAGACCAAACGTCTCGCGGCCAATGCGAAAGCCGACGACCTGGAGTTCCTTGTCCATCGTATGCGTGACCGTTTTCAGGACCGCACCAGTTCCGCGTAATCCGCAGGCGCATGGGTGCGCCGCTCGGGGGGGGCCAGGCGGCGGCTCGAGGAACGGCGATTGTCCGCGTGCCCCTCTTCGAGCGAGAAGCGGTCCATCGAATCGAGCAAGGCCCGCGAGAGCTTCGACATCTGCTCGGCGGTTGCGGCGAGCTCGGTGGAACTCGAGGTCGATTGCTGCACGAGTTCGCGCATGCGCTCCATGGCGCGCACGACGGCCTGCGCACCGGAAGCCTGCTCCTCGACGGAGGAATTGATTTCCTGAGTGATCTCGGTGAGGCGGCTGGTGGCCTTGGCGATCTGCGAGGAGCCGTTCGACTGCTCCATCGTGGCCGCACCGATCTCCTGGGAGAACTTGTAGACCTCGGAAACAACGTCCGCGATCTTGTCGAGCGCGAGGCTCAGATCCTTGTTGAGCAGGAGGCCTTCCTGAACCATGGTCGTGCTCTTTTCCATGTTCTCGACGGCTTCCCGTGCTTCCTTCTGAATGCCCTGAATCAGCTCGGAGATTTCCTTGGTCGATTGCGTGGATTTCTCGGCGAGCTTTCGGACTTCCTCGGCGACGACGGCGAAGCCGAGTCCGTGTTCGCCGGCGCGCGCGGCTTCGATTGCGGCGTTGAGGGCGAGCAGGTTGGTCTGTTCGGCGAGATCGTCAATCACCTCGATGATCTTTCCGATGTCGTCGGCGCGGCGGCCGAGCACGTCGATGATCTCGGCGGAAGCCTGGATGGCCTGGCTGGTGCGGTTGAGGCCGGTGGTGGCCTTCTCCATCGTGACCATTCCCGTCTGCGCCTCTTCGCGCGAACGGTGCGAGATGTCCACGAGGAGCTTGGCGGTATCGGCCACACGCTGGATGGAAGTGACCATCTGGTCGATGGATGCGGAGGTCTCGGAAACGCTCGAAGCCTGCACCTGCGTGTTCTTCACCACGTTTTGCACGTTGATGCTCATCTCGTGCATCGTGCTCGTTACTTCGTCAATGGCGGAGGCGGCCTGCACGCTGACCTTGGCGGATTCGTCGGAGGCCGCGGCCATTTGTCCCGCGCCGCTGGCCACTTGCGAAGCGCTGTCGCGGACCTGGCGGACGAGATCGCGGAGGCCATGCGTCATGCGCGTGAAGGCTTTCGCCATCGTGTCCTGCTGCGACCGGGGCTGGACGGAGACGGAAAGTTCGCCCTCGGCGATGGATGCCGAAACGGAAGCCATCTCTTTGAGGTGAACGATCATCTTGTTGAAATTCTCGGCCAGCACTCCGACTTCGTCCGCGCGATGGATGTCGATCGATTGATCGAGATCGCCGGAATCACCGATCTTGCGGGCAACTTCAATTAGGTGATAGAGAGGCTCTTTGATCGATTTTGCCGTATAGAAGGCTATGCCGATTCCCAGCGCCAAGGCGAGGAGCGTGCCGAAGGTCGTCATGACCCCGTTCCACGTATTGGCGGCACCGGACGACGCGTTGGATTCGTCGTAGGCTTTCTTCACCGAGTTTTTGGCATCCTCGAGTACCCCTGTGGACTTATTGATCCAGGATGCCGGATCGTGTTGCAGGTAGCTGATCTGCAGATCGGCGACGGTCGCGTCTCCGCTATCGACCTGATGCCTTTTGGCGATCAAGTCTTTCGCGAAGCTCTGCACCCACTGGTTTTCATTGTCTTCCACCTGTGAGAGAGCCGAACGCAGGTTGGGATCGTTGACCGTGGTCTCGCTTTGCTTCAAGAGGGCTTGAAGGTCGGTGATGCCCTTATTCGTTTTCCCCTCGTCGCGCAGATCGCCGCTCAGCAGGTAGTTGCTGAGGTTAAGGCGATTCTCCATCACTTCGTAACGAACGTCCCCGATCGTCTGGACATCGTTGAACTTCGCTTTCTCCGCATCACGCGCGCTCGACTGGCGCATCACGGCGTAGATATTGATCAGGAACAGGAAGAGGATGATCGCCAGGATGGCGCCAAACCCCACGTATAGCTTCTTGCCAATCGTCATGTTGAAAAGCCTCCGCTCCCGGGCCGCAGAGCCCCCATCTCGCGTCGCAAGTTATTCTTGCCCGCTGAATTCGAACTCGATGATTTCCGTGGTGTCTTTGGATGCCGGCTCGAAGCGCCACTTCTTGACGGCGTCGAGCGCGGCATTGACCAGCAGCGGGCTGCCGCCAATCACCTTCGTCTCGATCACGTGTCCGTCGGCCGCGATCGTGGTTTCGATCTTGACCTTGCCCGTGACGTTCATCTGTCTCGCAAGCGCGGGATACTCGGGCGCGACCTTGGAGCGCACCTTGCGCTTGGAGGCGTCGGTTGCCGCGTCTTGTGCCGTTCCCTTGGGCGGCAACAGCGCCGAACCCCCGAGAACCACTGCCAATCCGATTCCTACGATCCATACTCGAAGCCTCATCAGAAACTTCCTCCTCGATTTAGAAATGCATGGGCCCGAAAGAATCGTCAGTCCGGCTTGTCAAAGTCGAATTCGAATGTTTCCGTCGTGTCTTTGGGGCCGGGCTCAAATCGCCATCTTTTGATCGCATTGAGCGCCGCGTCTACCAGCATGGGGCTACCTCCAACCACCCTTGTGTTCACGACGCGGCCGTCAGCGGCAATAGTCGTCTCGATCTTGACCTTGCCCGTCAGATGCATTTGCTTCGCAATCGCTGGGTAAACGGGCGCCGTTTGACTTCTAAGCTTGCGCTGAGAACCGCTGACCGAAGTATCCTGGGCCATTCCCTTCGGCGGCAATAGCGCCGACCCTGCCAAAATTACAGCCAATCCCAAGCCCACCATCCAAGCACGGGACCCCATCGCACACACTCCTTACTGCCAGGGGAGAAATCCAACGTCGGAAAATGCACGGGTGATGCCACGGATGGAGAGAGACTGATCGGGGTATGTAACTTGGCAACAGCTACCGTAACCATAAGCTATATAAAGGGTTGGCGCGACGGGGAAATTCTCGCTCCACGCGGACAGCGGAGACAAGTGTCTCACCGGTCAAAGGGCGGCGGCCTTCCGGTCTCAGGTTGCGACGAATCCGGGTAGCGCTTAGAGCAACTGGCCGCGGGACGTTCCTTGACTCAAAATGAGATAAGGCCGTAACGTCTCATTGTATAGGCGCGGCGCGCGTAAGCCCCCGATCCTCCATGCGTCCACTGAGACAAGTCCGAGAGGTACCCGCCCGTGTCGATGGCTCGTCCGAGAGCCTGTTGACGCAGTTCTCCGCGACGACACTGGAATTGAATCCTTCCCTGGGCTTGGCGGAGTTCGCCAGACGACTGGCTTGCCGTGCCGCCGAGATGATGGGGGCGCGCGCGGCGGTCCTGGCACTAAGCCACGGAGGCCAAGGGAGTTGGGAAATCGCGTCGCTCGCGGGGACCGCCCGGCACTGGGAACCTGCGACCCAACAGCAGTTGGCGATCGCCCTGGCCAAACAGGCGGCAGGTTCGGGTAGCCCAGTGCGGTCCGGGGGGGCGGTGAAACTCCTGGGCAGAGATATCGCCGAGGCTTTGGGATGGCATGAGATCGTCCTGCTAGGGCTCGCGGGCAGCGAGGGGGAGCTTTTGGGCGTGCTGTGCCTCGCCGATCTCGAGCGCGAGACATCGGATACGGAGCGCCGCCTGCTCGAAGCGCTGGCGGGGCACGCTTCCGTGGCGCTGGAGAACGTGCGCCTCTTTTCCCGGATCGAGCGCTCGCGGAAGCAGTGGGTCGAGGACATCGACGCGATTTCGGACTATATCGTTGTCCACGACAAGGCCGGGCGGGTGCTGCGCCTGAATCGAGTCCTCGCCGATCTGCTTGGGACGCATCCCGCGGAGTCGGTAGGGAAAGATGTCGGCAAGCTGGGTCTTCTCGATTCGCCCGTTCAGCCGGGGCGTTGCCCTTTCTGCCGCAGTTCCGAAGCCGTCCACGAGGAATTCGTACACACGGCTGGCGATCGTACATACCTTGTTTCCGCTTCGCGCATTCACGGAACCGAGGAACACGAAGTACGAACGATTCACATCCTCAAGGATATTACGGACCGCCGCGAAGCCGAGCGCCGCTATCGCCGCGAGCGCGATTTCAATCGCAACATCCTGAACAACACGCAGAGCATGATTCTCGTGCTCGATACGGCGAAGCTTGTGAGCTACGCGAACCGCCGCTGCTACGAGGCGGGATATCGGCAGCAAGATCTGCTCGGGCATCCGCTAGTGGAGATGGTCTCGCCGTCGCGGCGCTCCATTCTGGAAGAAGCTCTCGATCGGACGCTTCAGGGAAGCACGATCGATCATCTGGAGGTCCCCGCATTCCGAGGAAATGGCGCCGCCGGGAAATTCTCGATCAGCCTCAGCCCGATGCGCGACGAAAAGGGCGACATCAACAGCATCGTCGTCGTGATGACAGACGTGACCGACGCCGCCGATCTGCAGGCGAAGCTGATGCACACCGAGAAAATGGCGGCGCTCGGGCAGCTCGTCTCGGGAGTCGCTCACGAGGTGAATAACCCGCTCGCGGCGATTGTGGGCTTTACCGATCTTCTGCTCGAAAATACGGACATTCCGGAAGAGGCGAAGGGTGAGCTGAAGGTAATTTTGCGAGAAGCGCAGCGCACGCGGACCATCGTGCGAAATCTCCTCAGCTTTGCGCGGCAAATGCCGGAACAACGCGAGCCGCTGCAAGTGAACTCCGTCGTGCAACAGGCCTTGAAACTCCGCGCCTACGACTTATCGAACCGCGGCATCGAGATGGCCGAGCGCTACCAGGACGATTTGCCGCTGACCGTCGGCGATCCAAACCAGCTCCAGCAGGTGTTTCTCAACATTGTGAACAACGCCTACGACGCCGTGCAGGAAGTCGAGCGCCCGGGCAAGATCGAAGTCAGCACCTGGCACGGCAAGGGACAGATCGAAATCGCATTCCGGGATAACGGGCCGGGAATTTCGCATCCCGACCGGATTTTCGATCCGTTCTTTACGACAAAGGAAGTTGGGAAGGGGACTGGGCTCGGCCTCAGCATCTGCTACGGAATCGTTCGCGCGCATCGGGGCGAGATCATCGCGCGCAATAATCCGGATGGTGTGGGCTGCACCTTTCTCGTGCGGCTGCCGGTATCGACGCATGTGTCCGAGGCTTTGGCGGTAGAAGCCGCGTCGTGATCGGCGTCGAGGATTTCGGTGTTCCAGCAGCACAGGCTGTAGCTCAGAAAACGACAGGGAAACCATGAAAGAAGAAACGCGGCTCCGCTTTTTGATAGTTGACGACGAACAGAGCATTCGCCGGCTGTGTATGACTGTCGGGCAGGGATTGAATTTCGCGTGCGCGGAGGCCGAGACGGCCGAGGCGGCGCTCGAATCTCTCGAGACAGTGCCTCCCGATATTGTCGTGACGGATTTGAAGCTGCCAAGCCTTTCCGGGGCAGACCTGCTGCGCAAGATCAAGAAAGCGCTGCCGCGCACGGAAGTCGCGATCATGACGGGCCACGGCTCGATTGAATCCGCCGTCGAAGCGATGAAGCAGGGCGCCTACGACTATATCGAAAAGCCATTTCGGGTGGAAAGGCTGCGCCAGCTCCTGCAGCGCATGGCCGAAAAAGTGCGGCTCGTGACCGAAAATCAATTCTTGCGCGAGCGCGTGAACGCGGAAACGCAGATGGAAGGAATCATCGGCACGTCGGCGAAGATTCAGGACGTGCTTCGGATGGTTTCGCGGCTCAAGGAGACTCGCACGCCCGTTTTGATCGCGGGCGAGAGCGGGACGGGAAAAGAGCTGGTAGCACGCGCGATCCATTTTCGCGGCCCACTGGCGGAGATGCCGTTTCTTGCCGTGGACTGTGGCGCTCTGGTGCCGACGTTGATGGAAAGCGAACTCTTTGGGCATGAGAAGGGCGCGTTTACGGGCGCTGTGAAATCAAAGCCGGGACTGTTTCAGGCAGCGAACGGCGGGACCATTTTTCTCGATGAGATCGGCGAACTGCCGCTGGAAATGCAGGCCAAGCTGTTGCGGGTGCTGCAAGAAAAGGAAGTCCGCCCGGTGGGACGCAACGACAGTGTTGCCGTGGATGTGCGCGTGATTGCGGCGACGAACCGCGACCTCGAAGCGGCTTACCGTGCGGGCACTTTTCGCAAGGATCTCTACTTCCGGCTGAACGTAGTCACCATCCACTTGCCGTCGCTGCGCGAGCGCCGGTCGGATATTCCTCAACTCGTGCACTGTTTCCTGGAGCGCTACGCGCCTGGTCAGAACACGCAGATCGATCCTTCGGCTATGAAGAGTTTCCTCCAATACGATTGGCCGGGGAATGTGCGGGAACTCGAAAATTGCATTGCGCGGGCGATCGCGCTAGGCGCTCACCGGATGATCGATGTATCCGATTTGCCGCCCACGATCGGCGGAGCGAAGGACTCGGACCTGACGCGCGAAGATGCCGCGGATCTTTCCACGACCGCGCTGGCCGATCTCGAGCGCATGACGATTCTGCGCGTTTTCGAGCAGGCCGGCGGCGACAAGGCGCTCGCAGGCAGGATGCTCGGCATCAGCCGCGCCACGCTGTATCGAAAGCTGAAGCGCTACAACATTCCGCTGCGCGCGTCGCAAAGGCAGCTCGTCGAAACGGCGTCGGAGGTGTCGTGAGACACTGAGTCCGGTTTCTTTTGCGTTCCCGTTTCGGCGCATGCTTGAGACGGAGATGTGTCAGCCTGAGACGGCGCCGCAGCGCCACAGATCGATCGCTCGCCGCAAGTCACGCTGCGCAAACCACTTCTGATTCCTTGGCCGGAAAAATCTTTGGCTGCACTCGTGCAGTTCCCTTCAGGACTTATTCCTATGTGTCCACGTGTAACTGGACGATGTGGACTTGGGGGCCCTTTGTCGCGCGACGCCGTGGCTGCTTCTCTGCTAACCGAACAGACGTGCGTTGAGAAGTTGGCACAACTGTTTCCGAACGCGTCGGCGATCCGAATTCCGGTGCGCGTGACGACGGCCGGCGCCGGGAAGCGGCGTTTGAAGGAACAGACGGTGATCGAGTTCGGAACCGCGCACGAGGTACTGTTCTCATCGTCGTTGCCACTCGAATTTGAAGATCGCGTACGGCTGGTGAATGCCGATGGCTCGCTCGACGCGCGCGCAACGGTGGTTGCCGTGCGATATCACGGCGGCGGCAAAGCTGTGGCAGCGCGTTTCGTGGGAGAGGTTGGAAACTGGATCATAAAACCATGACACCGAAAACTAGCGGCATGACGATGAATCCGCCCAAGAAGCCAGTGACTTCAGCCGCCGCTGGTCCGGCGGATCTGGCGGCTCAATGGGCCGAAGCCCGCGCCGTCTACCCGATCTACGCCGCTCTGGCGACGCAATTCAACCTTGCACCGCTGCCGTACGCCGCCGGCGAGCTTCCTCCGGCCCGGCCTACGAGGAGCGCGTTCGACAGCGTGCTGAAGTGGCTCAGCAGCATCGATGAGCAAGCGCTGGCCTATCAAATTCGGCAGCTTGCCTCCGACGTTCTGAACGCGAGCGAGGAATCGCTGCGAGCGCTGATCCACCGCCAATTGCGGAGGCCGGACAAGACCGACGCCGATCGCGACAAGATCGACCTGCTGCTGGTGCAGTATTTTGCGATGTGCGCCCCGGAGCAGCTCTATAGCAAGGACATCACGCTGAACGACGTGGCGGGCGTTCTGCGACCCGTCCTGGCCGAAGCGGATCCAACTCCGCTCGAATGGTGCGAGCCCCTCGATAAAATTCTCGCGAAGGTTGCGACATGCCGCAGCCTGCGCGATCTGATGGAGGCCGGACTCGTCGAGCAGGGGCGCATGCTGAAAGATTCCGCCGGGCCCATGTTCTACGATCCAGCGGCGCTTGTGGCTTTCTGCCGTTTCAGTTTTATGGTGCGGCGCGCGTTCATCCGCATGTTGCACGCCGATTTGCAGGCGGTGCGAGAAACGATCAACTCGATCGAGAAGCTTGGAGTGAAGACCGTCGACTGCCGGCGGGCCGGATTCTCGGCCGCCGAAAAGCCCATGCAGCTTCGGTTTTTCTGCGAAAACTGGCGCCAGCCGTTTCAGAAGGATTACACCGAGAATTCGGTAAGCCATGCGTTCGAGCAGCTTCTAGCTTTGCGCGCCGATCTCGAAGACGCGCTCGAGCGCGTACAAAAGCCTGCGAAGAAGGCCGCAGTCCCTGCTCCAAAGCGCGCGGCGAATGCGAATCCGCCGACGGCGGCGGATGTCTCAGCGGCCGCGCCCACGATGTTCGAAGGATTTTTCGCGGACGAATCTCCGGTGAGCGATGAGTCTGACTCGCATGAGGAAGCGCCTGCTGCTTCCGTGGCTGAGACGCCGGCACGGGAACCCGCAGCAAAACGCGTGCCGCCTGCCAAGCCTGGTAAAGCGGCCGAAAAACCTGCGGTCGTTTCGTCCGCGTCGTCCGAGCCGATGGACGCGGAGAAGTGCCTGGAAGTGATCTGGGAGCAGTTGATCGCGGCGCCGCCATCGCGCGGTCGCTCGATGTCCACCATCGTTTTGCAGGACAGCAAGGTTTTGCTTTCATCGTGGGAAGTCGCGGCTTTCGTCAGCGAAGACGGTCCGGAATCCGAGGATTTGCGGCGCGCCGTCGTGGCCCGCGCTCTTCTGGCCGTGGCGAGCGATCGCCGCAAGCGCTCGGGAGATGAAACCGCGCTGACGGAGGCGCTCACGCTCGCTCGCAACGAGGTGTCGTATTTCCACGGGCGCGTCGAACAAGCCAAGCGCTCCAAGAATACGGAAGCAGCCGTGAATCTGGGCATCAGCACGAAGCGGCTGCTTTCCTTTATGGAAGAAGCCGAAAAGCTCAAGTCCTGATCCGCCGCCCGAGCCGAAGAAAGAAGCAATGCCACACTTGAACGATGCCAGCGTTCTGATCGTCTCGGATGATACGGAATTCGCTCGCGCCGTCGTCGGGCACTGGCAGGCCGAGCCGCACGTTCCCGAAATCACGATTGTCACGAGCGACGTCTGGCGGCCGGGAAGCGAGCCGAAATACGATCTCGCGATCGTCGGTTCGGTGCGCGGCGGGAGCCTCTCCTCGATTCTCCCTGCCCTCGGTTCATTGCCCAGCACGGCAGCCGTGTATGTCGCCGAAGTGGCAGAGGATGTGGCGACGCTGCAGGAAGAATATCCGCAAGTGCTCGTCGTTGCGCGCCAGGATCATTGGGTGCGGACTCTGCTTTTGGTATCGATCGAGGCGCTGCGACGCGTTGAAGCGGTTGGACGGGCACAACGCGCGGAACGCCTGGCGCTCGTGAGCCAGCGCCATGCAACTCTGGGCCGCTACATGCTGGAAATGCGGCCGAGCATCAACAACGCGCTCACGTCGGTTCTCGGCAACGCCGATCTGCTGCTGTTCGATCCCGGCCGGGTGTCTGGAGAAAGCCGCGAGCAGATTCACGCCATTCACACGATGGCGCTGCGCCTCAATGAAGTGATGCAGCGATTCTCATCCCTAATGACCGAGATGCAAGCCGGTGAGACGGAATCTCACGCTGAGACGGAGCCGCTATCTCATCCCCTCGCGGGACGGCGATAAACCCTGACTCCTCACTTCTAACCTTCAAGAAATAAACGAGTTGCAAATAAGCGGCGTCGCTGCGAAAGCAGGCGGCAGGTGGCTGCCGAGTTGCAATTCTATCTCGGGGAAGATTCGAGCGTGGAGGTGCGCCAGTGGTGAAGAAGGTTCTGGTGGTGGACGACTCGCAGGCGGAAATCCGGCTGCTGCAGTCGGTGCTTCAGCAGGGAGGGTTTCATTCGGTCGCGCTGTCCGATCCGACCAAGGTGGAAGAGACGATCGAAGAGGAGCGGCCCAACGTGATTCTGCTCGACGTGGTGATGCCGCAGCGCAATGGCTTTCAGGTCTGCCGCGATCTGAAGAGCCAGGAGCACTACTCGCAGATTCCCGTGATTCTCGTGACTTCGAAGACGGCGCCGAGTGATCGCTATTGGGGCGAGCAGCAGGGCGCGAACGGATATGTGGCGAAGCCGTTTACGCCGGATGAGCTGCTCAATGCCGTGAGGAGATTTGCCTGATGCCACTTGACCCCGAAAACGCGGGGCTGATCGGGCTCGAAGGCGGCGATTTTCTGGAGGGCGAAGCTCCTCCGGAAGAGCGACGCCCCGAGCGCCAATATTGCGTGTTTCGCGCGGGCCGCGAACGATTTTGCCTTTCGGTGCTCGAAGTGGAAGAAGTGGTCGACTGGCCGATCGTGACGCGGATTCCGCTGGCGCCTTCGTTTCTGATGGGAGTGTTCAATTTGCGCGGGACGATCGTGCCGCTGATGGACATCGCGTTCACGGAGGGCCGCCGCCCAGGACTTTTGCCGAAGCACGTGGTGGTCGCGGCGATCGAAGGAGACGCGCAGCGCGAGGATCTGCGGCTCGGCATTGCCGCCGACGAAGTGGTGGGAACGTATTCGGCCACGGAAGATGCTTTGCTCGACCAGGCGCCGGCGGAAGTGCCTCATTGCCGCGCGATGCTGCGGCACGACGATCGCCTGGCGCTCGTGATCGACCTGCGGCGTTTGACAGATGTTTTCCCGGTGCCCGTGATATGAACCGGCGCGATTGCAGTTTCGCCGGTAGCAAGTTGATGGGGAGGAAGTCATGAAATCTCGCTTGAGCAGCACAATCTGGCTGCTGGTCTTCTGGGCCGCGATTGCGTTTTTCGGGGTCCTTGGGCTGGCCTATCACGCCGGCAAGGAGGCGGGCGGACTCGCGCTTAGCGACCTCGGCTCTTTGCCGGGCAGCGCGAGCGGACCGTTGTTTGCGGCGGTTGGTCTCGCGCTGGCCGGGGCGCTCTCGATCGTTTTCGTGCTGAGCAAGCGCGTGCTCAAGCCCGTGGATGATCTCGCCAAGTTTTCGGAGCGGCTGGTGGCAGGCGACTCGCGCGCGCGTGCGGAAGTCGGCGGAGACGACGAGTTTGCGTTCATCGCCGAGAACCTCAACCGCAGCGCCGCGAAGGTCTCGCAGGCCGTCACCAACCAGCAGGCGCAGGAATCGCTGCAGCGAAGCATCACCGATCTTCTCAACACCATCAATCAGGTGGCTCGCGGCGACCTGACGATTCGCGGCAAGGTGACGAACGACGCGCTCGGCAACGTCGTCGATTCCGTCAACTTCATGCTCGACAACTTCACCAAAGTGCTCGAGCGCGTCCGCAAAGCCGCCATCGACGTCAGCACCAGCGCCAATCAGATTCTCGACGCGGCTGACGACATGACCGCCGGCGCCACGCAGCAGGACCAGGAAATCACCAACACGTCTTCCGCCGTGGAAGAACTCACGGTCTCGATGAAACAGGTGTCGAACAACGCCGAGGCCAGCGCCGAAGCGGCTCGCCGCGCACTCGACGCCGCCGAACAGGGCAACCGCGCCGTGAGCGACACGCTCGAAGGCATGCAGCGCATCCGCGCTTCCGTGCAGGCGACCGCAAAGAAGATCAAGTCGCTCGGCGATCGGTCACTCGAAATTTCGGAAATCATCAACGTGATCAACGACATCACCGAGCAGACCAACCTGCTCGCGCTCAACGCCGCGATTGAGGCAGCGCGCGCGGGCGAAGCGGGCCGCGGTTTCGCGGTCGTCGCCGACGAAGTCCGCAAGCTGGCCGAACACTCCCGCAGCGCCACGAAAGACATTGCGGCGCTCATCAAGGCCATTCAGGCCGAAACGAACGAGGCCGTGGTCGTCATGGAAGAGGGCACGCGCGAAGTGGAAGTCGGCGCGGGCCTCGCGGATCAAGCCGGCAAGGCCCTCGAAGCGATTTCGAGCGTCGTCCGGCAGTCGGCCGAACTCGTCCAGGAGATTTCGCTCGCCTCGAAGCAGCAGGTGCGCGGCACGGAAGGCGTGGCCAACGCGATGCAGATCATCTCCGGGATCACGCGACAGACGACGCAGGGCGCGCGCTCGACCGCATCGACCGTCGGAAACATGGTGAAGTTGTCCGAGCAGCTCAATGAGGCGCTGGCCCAGTTCCGTTCGGGACGCACGTCGGAATCGTCGCAGGCCGCGCACGCAACATCCGATGAAGGCCGGCCCGTTGCGCCGGCGGGGGCGATTCGTTAACGGCAAACTCCGCGAGCCGGCAGAAACTTGCCGGAGCTGAACGCCGACCATGAAACCGCATCCAGTTACGGCCGCGCATCTTGCCGAATCCGAGCTTGATGAGATTCGCACGCTGATCGAACAGCGCTCCGCGATCCTGTTCGATGCTTCGCGCGAGCGATTCTTCTCGACTCGCATCCGGGAGTACGTGGACGAAAAAGGCCTGGCGAACGGGACCGACCTGCTCCGGCTCGTGCGCGGCTCGAGCATTGAGTATGAATCCCTGCTCGAACGCCTGCTGACGCAGGAGACGTCGTTTTTCCGTTATCCGGCAATCTACGCGGCTCTCGAGAAAAGGATCCTGCCGGAGCTGCAGGAGCGAAAGTTCTGGCAGAATCCGCGCACGCTGCGGATCTGGAGCGCGGGCTGCTCGACCGGCGAGGAACCGTATTCCATCGCCGTCACGCTCTGCGAGTCTCTGAAATTTGCCGAGGCCTGGGACATGGAAATCCTTGCCACGGACATCAGCCGCCGCGCGCTGCGCCATGCGGAGCGGGGCGTCTACTCGAAGCGCAGCCTCCAGGATGAGCCGGAGGCGCGCGTCGACCTGTATTTCACCTCGACGAAGCACGGCTTCCACGTGAGGCCGCGCATCCGGCGCATGGTGTCGTTCGCGCAGATGAATCTCGCCGAATCGGTCTACGTCGGCAAATTCGACTGCATTTTCTGCATGAACGTCCTCATGTATTTCTCCGAGGCCCGGCGCCTTGCGATTCTTCGCCGGTTTTACGACGCGCTCGAGCCCGGCGGATATTTCCTGCTCGGCCACGCCGAGACTCTTTCGAATTCTCCTGTCACGTTTGAGCCGGTCGTCCTCGGCGATTGCCGGTTGTATCGCAAGCCGATTCCGGCTGTGGCCGAAGTTCGCCGCACCTCCGCGGTAAAGGAAGGAGCGCTGTGAACGGCCCGAACCAAGAATCGGTCGAGCTGTTCCTGCAGGAGGCTTCCGAAAACCTCCAGTATCTGCGGGAGTATGCCGGGCTGTTGCAGGAGCCATCGACGAAGCCCGAGGATCTGGAAAAGCTGTATATCGCCGCGCACACGCTTGCCGGCACTTCGGCGAGCTACGGCTTTCCGCAATTCTCCGAAGTCGCGGCAAAGATGGCGCACATCTTTCACTACGCGATGAATGCGACGCTCACGCCGGATATGCACGGCCCGCTGACGGAGTTCCTCTCCGACGCGATTTCGGTGCTCGAGTTCGACCTGTTGCAGATCAGCACGAGCGCCGCCGAAACGGAAGACGACATCGCTGCGTTCAAGCAGCGGTACGCTTTTGCCTTTCCGTCCGCGCCGTCTGCCGACGCGCTGAGTGAACCGGAAAACGATTCAGTCGGATTCGGCGAGCCGATCCCCGAGGTATTCGCGGCGCCATCGCTTGCACAGCACCTTCCCGAGGACGCGGAAGTGCCGGACGAGGTCCTGGAGTTCTTCATTCCGGAGGCCGAAGAGCATTTGCAGGCGGTGACCGAATGCCTGCTGGCGCTCGAGGGAAATCCGAACGCGGACGACATTCACCGCCTCTTTCGCTCGATCCACACGGTGAAGGGTTCCGCGGCGCAGGTCGGCCTGCACCGGCTTTCCGCTGTCGCGCATCGCGTCGAGGATCTGATCGGCCATCTTCGCGATGGAGCGTTGCAACCCAGCGCCGAAATTGTCGACCTGTGCCTCCAATCGGTGGACGTACTGCGCAAGTTCCTGACGCGGCAGTGGTCGAGCGATGCCGAGATGGCAGCTGCCGTCGACCCATTGCTGGCGCGGATCGGCGAGCTTGCGCCTGAGGAAGACGAAGAGGCAGCCGAGACGCAAGCAGCAGCGCCAGCCGCGCAAGGTTTTGCGGTTGAAAGCGTTGCGCCCGTTGCCGCTTCGCGTCCCGCAGGCGCTCAGCCTTTGCCGCAGGCCAAGTCCGTACGCATTTCGCTCGAGCGGCTCGATCGCATGATGAACGCGGTCGGCGAACTCGTCATCAACCGTACGAGAATGCTCGGCCGTCTGTCGGAACTCGGGAAGCTCGTTGAGGTTTTGACCTTTTCAAAGAGCCGCCTCGCCGGAAAGGTTTCGGAATTTCAGGAGAAGCACGAATTCACGCGCATCGCCTCGACGCTCGTGCCCGGCAGCCAGGCGCCGCAAATGGATACGTTCCGCCCACGTGCTATTGCGCGTCGCGCCGATTATGTCCAACGACCTGCTCGAGTTCAGCGAACTCGAGATGGACCGCTACGACGACGTCAATATCCTCTCTCGCTCGCTCACGGAAATCTCCGCGGACGTTTCTGAAGTTCTCCAGCAGCTTGAGGGCTTCATGGGGCGCGTGGATTCGGACATCGACGAATTCACCAAGCTCGCGCACCACCTGCAGGACGAAATCACTGCTGCGCGCATGGTGCCGATCGGCAACCTCTACACGCGCCTTTCGCGCACGGTGCGCGACGCAGCGCAAAGCACCGGCAAGCCCGTCGATCTCGCGCTCGAGGGCGCCGAAACCGAACTCGACAACAACATCATTCAGCACATTTCCGATCCGCTGATTCATCTGGTTCGAAACGCCGTCGCGCATGGGATCGAAGACCCGGAGGTACGCCGCCGCGCCGGGAAGCCCGAAAAGGGGCGTATTTCAGTGCGCGCCTATCATCGCGGCAACCACATTTTCATTGAAGTCGAGGACGACGGGCGCGGAATCGATTACGAGCGCGTTCGCCAGGGCGTGATCGATTCCGGCGCCGTCTCGCCGGTGGCCGCCGCAGAGCTGACTGAGCGCGAGCTGCGCGAATTCCTTTTCCGTCCCGGATTTTCGACCGCTTCTTCCACATCGGAGCTCGCGGGCCGGGGCGTGGGCCTCGATGTGGTGCGCGCGAACGTCCACTCACTGAACGGCGAAATCGAAGTGCGCTCTGAAAAAGGCCACGGCGCGTGCTTTACGGTGAAGGTGCCGCTCACGCTGATTATTTCGCAAGCGCTGTTCGTGCGCTGCGGCACGTCCGTGTTTGCGTTCCCGCTGGCGGTCGTCGAGGAAATCCGCCGCTTGAAGCCCGCTGAAATCGAAGATGTGGGAGGCAAGCTGCTCACGCGTGTGCGCGACGTGGTGACCGAAGTCGTGCGCCTCGATTTGCAGCTGGCCTTGCCGCCGCTCGAGCCGCTGAATGGCTACTTCCACATGGTGATCGTGAAAGTCGCGGGCAAGCATGTCGGCGTGGTCGTCGAAGAAGTGCTCGGCAAAGACGAAATCGTCATCAAGAATCTCGGCGATTATCTACGCAGGGTGAAGCTCTTCCCCGGCACGACGATCGCGTCGGATGGCAGCCTGATCCTGCTCATCGATTTGAATCGTCTGGTCGCCGCGGATACGGCGGAGCGCCATGCGTTGCCTGCGTCGTCTCCGGCTGCGCGCGTGTTCGCTCCCGGCGCGGAGGCTGTCGCGGCGGGCAGCATTCCGTCCGAGGCGGTCGACGCAATCGAAAATGACCGCGTGGTGGTTGTGGCGGACGACTCGATCAGCGTCCGCAAATTTGTGGGCCGCATGCTGGAAAAGGCTGGCTATCGCGTGAAGCTCGCTTCGGATGGCCTCGAAGCCTCCGAAGTCGTCGCGCAGGTGGGCTGCCACCTCGTGATTACCGACCTCGAGATGCCGCGCATGAACGGTTACGAACTCATGGCGCATCTGCGCCAGGATCCGATGACGCGGCGTATTCCAGTGCTCGTGGTTACGTCCCGCGCCGGCGCGAAGCATCGCGACCGCGCGATGAAGGAAGGAGCATCAGGCTTCCTCACGAAGCCTGTGCAGGAAGATCAGTTGATCGCGACGGTCGAAAGCCTGATCGGTTCGGAAACGCCCAAGGGGCGCCCGGCTGCGGGAGTGCCGCTGCCGCTGCGCCAGAGTTGAGATGATGAACGCGTCCGGCAAAAAAATACGGGTGCTCGTGGTGGACGACTCCGCCTTCATGTGCAAAGTCCTCCAGGAGATCATCAACTCCGACCCTCAACTCGAGGTGGTCGGACAGGGGCGCGACGGCCGCGACGGCGTCGCCCTCGCGGATTCGCTACGTCCCGACGTGATCACGATGGACATCAACATGCCGCACGTCGATGGCTTGCAGGCGACCGAGCTGATTATGTCGCAGCATCCGCGGCCGATCGTAATCGTCAGCTCCGAATCGCGCGAAGGCGCCGCGAGCACGCTGAAGGCGCTCGAACTTGGCGCCATCGATTTCGTATCAAAGCCATCGAATGGAATCGATCTCGACATGAAGGCGGTGCGCGACGAGCTGACCCGCAAGCTGAAGCTGGCCGCGAAGGTGCGCGTCGTCCGTACCGCGACACGCTCGAAGCTGCCGATGCCGCACGAACCGCTCTCGGCTGCGGCGAAGATTGCAAACAGCGCCGCGCTCGCTCAAGCCAACGGTAAATTTCCGATGGTCGCGATTGCAGCTTCCACCGGCGGGCCAGCCGCAGTCACGCGTGTTGTTGCAAGTTTGCCGAAAGATTTCGCCGCAGCCGTATTTCTGGTACTGCACATGCCGGCGACCTTCACGAAGCAATTTACGGTGCAGCTCGGCGAGATTGCTTCGTTGCCCGTCAAAGAGGCGGAAGCGAACGAGACGCCCCAACCGGGCGTGATCTACGTGTGTCCGGGTTCGCACCATCTCCAGCTCTCGGTCAGCGGCAAAATTGTGCTCGATCCGGGGCCGCGCATCGATGGATATCGGCCGTGCGCGGATGTCGCGCTGGAAACGATCTCGGCGTACGCCCGCTCGCTCGTGGTAGCAGTCGTTTTGACCGGCATGGGCGCCGACGCTGCGAAAGGCGTGAAGGTGGTGAAGGCGGCCGGAGGCTCGGTCCTCGCACAGGACGAAGCGACGTCGACGATTTTCGGCATGCCGGCTGAAGCGATCAAAACCGGCTCGGTCGATGAAGTACTCGCGCTCGACGACATTGCCGGGGCGATTGAAAAGCGTGTCGCGAAATTGGCTCGCCTCGTTCCCGCGGGTGCCCGATGAACGCGGGAAACGAGCGCAAGGAAAAAGCGGCGCGCCGCGGGAAGCCCGAGGCCGTGATTCTGTTTTGGGTGGCAAATCAGATGTTCGCAATCGCCGCCGAATCGGTGCAGGAAATTCGCAGCACGGACGGTCTGGCCGGCGCAGCCAACGAAATCGATCAGCAGGTGGTGCCGAAGGTGCGTCACATCTTGGAATGGAGCCGCCGAACCTGCTACGTCGTAAACGCGGGCGCGCATTTCGGCCTGCCGGTCTCGCGCCCGACGCTCGTTCTAATTCTGAGGCGCATGCGAATTGCGGTGCTCGTCGATCGGATCGACCGCATGACGGAAATTCCGGCGGTGTACGCGCTGCCGCAGGCGTTTTCGGGCAAAGAACGCCGCTGGTATCGCGGCCTCGCCTATATCGACGATTCGGTGATACCTGTCGTCGAGCCTACGGGATTTTTGTCGGCCGATGAGCTTGGCGCGCTCGATCGCGCGATCAAGCCGAGCGCACCGCAGCCTGAAATGGAAGGAGCCGCGCAGGCATGATTGCGGGCGACAATTCGAGCCAGAGCTCCTCATTCGTGCTGCTTCGCATCGGCGCGCACCGGTTTGCCCTGCCCGCAGCGCTCGTGGCCGAACTTGCGCCGCCCGTGAAGCTCCACGCGTTTCCGCACACTTCGAATTCCGTTTCCGGGGTGATCATTCGCCGCCGCCACATCTTGCCGGTCTACGATGCCGGGTCCCTGCTCCTCGGCAAGGAAGCATCCGGCCAGCAGTTTTATCTCGTAGCGCGCTGCGCGGGCGAAAAGAAGGAGTTGAGCGCAATTCCTGTGAGCGGCGAGTGCGAGATGGCCACGGGGCAGGTTCAGCCGCCAGATAGCAACAGCCCGGCTCATGTTGCCGGCACGCTCGTCATCGGCGAAGAGTCCGTCGACGTGCTCAATCTGGAAGCTCTCATCGCGTCGGCTCCGGGGACCAGCGCCGGATCGAGTCGCGCGGGGGTTCGGCCATGAGCGCTCCCGCAAATCTCCCGCGAGTGCTTCTGATCGACAGCAACGTGTATTTCGCAAAGCGCCTCGGCGAAGCGCTCAAGCAACAGGGATTCGATGTGATCCCGAGCACGCAGGCAGCCTACGCGCTGACGATGCTCGAATGGAACGTCCCGGCCGCGATTCTCTGCGCCACGAATTTGCGTGAGATGGGCGCGCTCGAGATGGCGCCGATCCTGCGCGCCGATCCCAAGACGGCATCGATTCCGCTGATCGCCATCGGCAGCGGCGGCGACCAAGCGCAACTCGAAGCCTATCGCGCCGGCTGCGATGATTTCGTGGACCGTCGCCGCCCGCCTGCGGAGATTGCCGCGCACGTGCGCAATCTTCTGGTCAGCCGCCAGGACGGCTTCCAGCCAACTCAAATGCTTTCGACCGCCGACACGGCGCTCAGCGGCAGCCTTTCGCATCTCGATCTTCCCGGCGTGATCCAGATGCTCGGGCAGGCCCACCAGACGGGCGCGTTGCATATCAACGGCGCCGAAACGGACGGAATCATCTTCTTCGAGGGCGGCGAAATCGTCCACGCGGAAAGCGGCCCGCTTTTCGGGGACGAGGCGGTGACGCAAATTGTGAAGACGTGCCAGTCCGCGGCCAGCGGAGTCTACAAATTCATTTACGGCGCCACGGCCGCGCAGCGGACCGTGCTGCGCTCGGCCACCGATTTGCTCCTCGATGCGATGCGTGAATTCGACGAAAACGAGCGGGATGACGCGGAAGACAATTCCGAGCACGTCGAAAAGGAGTCGTCATGAGCGAAACTGAAACTCTCACGGCTGCCCGCACCCCGACCGTCTATTTCATTGACGATAGCGCCACCATGCGCGAAGTGATCAAGATCGCCTTCCGCAAAGAGAATATCCAGGTGATCACGTGCCCGGATGCAGCGTCGGCGATCGCCCAGTTTGGCGAGGCCGCGCCCGACGCGGTGATCACCGACGTCATCATGCCCGACAAAGACGGCTACGAAGTCTGCCAGTTCATCAAGGAGCACGAACAGTTCGCCGGCACACCGGTAATTTTGATGTCGGGTGTGGTCAATCGCACGGTCGCCGAAAAAGCGACGGCGGTGAAAGCCGATGAGCTGATTCGCAAGCCCTTTCAGCCGCGCGATCTGATCGCGCGAGTGAAAAGTTTGCTTCATCTGAGTCCAGCCGGCCCCTCGGCGGAAGAAATGCCCGCGAGCGAGCGCGAGTCGGGCAGGCCCTCAAATGCGTTGGCAGGCCTCTTCTCATCCGGCGCTGCACCCGCTTCGTCGATGCCGGGGATGGCACCGCGCGCGGCGAATTCCGCTCCCGTGGCAACGGCTGCGCCACGACCCGCCGCGCCCGCCCCAATGGCACCGCGGCCAGCAGCTCCCGCAGGAGCCGACATTCAGAGGCTGCGCAATGAGATTCTGCGGCTCGAGCTTCTGGTGAAGAAGCTGCAGGCCGAACTCGAGGCCGAGCACCAGTATTGCGCGGCTCTCGAAGCTCACTTTAAGAACCTTCAGGGATCATAATCTTAAAGTCTGGCCGGATCCTCTCTCGACCCCTCTCCCTCCGTCGTTACTCCTTTGAAAAGCGGCAGTTGCCCTCGCTTGACCCGTACTGGTACGCGTATTAACTTGGAAATACCTCTCATAGGCGGGCGTGGACGTGGTGATAGGCATTTGGTCGGAGGCCATATGGGGCGTCGTGGTGAGCCGCGCATCGCCGTCACTTTTCCGGTTATCGTTCGAGGTGCGGACTCCAGAGGGACTCCGTTCGTCCTGACGGCGGAAACTCGCGACATCAGTTGTTCGGGCGCTTGCCTCAAAGGCCTGAGCGGGATCGTCGTATCCGGCAAGAAGGTTGAGGTCGAGTACGGCGATCAGAGGGCCTGGTTTCGCGTCCAATGGGCCGGTGCCGCAGGCAGTTCGAAGGCTGGACAAGCCGGACTCCGATGCTTGGAACCTGGCAAGTACATCTGGGGCATGCCGCCGAAAGAGTGGGAACCCGACTCGTTCGATCCGCTCAGGCCGGAAACTGCCTCCCCGCGGCCGCCACCGCCCACGATGTCGCCCTCTTCGGGAAGCGGACCATGGTCCGGCCGTGAGCGCCGCCAATTCGTCCGGCATGCCTGCCGGATGGCCGCGCAAATCGCGCTGCAAAACGAGTCTCTTCGAATGACTGCGACGGTGACGGACATCTCGCTCGGCGGCTGCTACATGGAAATGCTCTCGCCGTTGCCAGTGGACACGTTCGTCGATATCTCCATCAGCCCCGGCGACACTACGCTGCAGCTTTCGGGGCGGGTGCGTTCGTCCCAGGTGAATTTCGGAATGGGGGTATCGTTCACCGGGATGCGCCCACAGGATTTTGAGGTTCTGCGGAAGCTCGCCCCTCCCATGTTAGGTACACCGGAACCTCCAAAGCAGGCGCCGCCTCCGCACGCGCCAGCAAAGGAGTCTCCTTCGTACGCGGCGACCGACTTTGATTCGGCCGACTTGCCGACGAATCCGGAAGCGCTCGCCGCAGCCGTGCGCGTCCTGATCCGCAAGGGCGTCCTCACGCGTGCGGAAGTCATGGAAGAACTCGAAAAGCTCAAAGTTCCGTACTCGTGAGCGGCGCACTTCAGTTCAAACCTTTCGACCGCAGGAATTCGCGCGCCACGTCCTCAATGTCGCGGCCTTCTCCCGCCACTTGATAATTCATCTCGCGCATTTCTTGGTCGGAAATCTTGCTTGCAAGTTCAGCAATGGCCGCCCGCACCTCGGGATAGCGCTTAAGTGTATCGTCGCGCACCACAGGCACGGCTTCGTAAGGCGGGAAATAGTGCTTGTCGTCTTCCAGGATCACGAGGTCGCGCGCCGCAATCAGCCCATCGGTCGAGTTGCCGGCCACAAGGTCGACTTCCTTGTCGAGCAACGCGCGGTACAGCAGCCCAAGATCCAATATCTTTGGCGGTCCGGCGAATCGCAGGCCGTAGACTTTTTCCAGGCCCGGATAGCCGTCCGGGCGCTCCATGAATTCGTATCCAAAGCCCGCGCGCCAGTTTCGCGCGTAAGGAACGGCGTCGGAGATCGTCATCACGTGCAGGCGGCGCGCATCTTCTCCACGAATCACGAGAGCAAAGGTATTATTGAAGCCGAGCGAAGGCGACACGTCGAAATCGAATCTCTGCTTGTATTCCCTTTGCACGCGCTCGAATACGGCGCCCGGGTCGCTTTCGATCGGATCGTGCAGAATCGCCGTCAGCGCCGTGCCCGTGTATTCGACGTAGGTGTCGATGCGGCCCGCCAGCATGGCCTGCTGGCAGATAAAGCTGCCCGCAAGGTAGAAGCGCCGCTCGACGTGCAGATGCGTTCGCGCCTCGAGGTGTTGCGCCAGGATTTCGCCGAGCAGGGCTTGCTCCGGAAAATTCTTCGAGCCGACCACGATCGTGTCGCGCGGCCGAGGCTCGCAGCCGCACACGCACAGGCTCACGATGAGGGCCAAGAACGCCGCGAGCCTTTTCATCGGGAATTCATCGTCCGGGCCGCAGCGAGCGTTCGAGAACGCTCAGGAGAAAGTCCGCGCCTAGGGCGAGAAGGGCCGCCGGGATAGCTCCCGCGAGGATCAGCGAATTATTCACCATTGCAAGCCCGCGAAAAATGTACTCCCCAAGACCGCCAGCGCCGACGGCCGCGGCAATCGTCGCGATTCCGATGGTGAGCACGGTCGAGACGCGTACGCCCGCGAGAACCGTGGAAAGCGACAGCGGCAACTCGACTTTGAAGAGAATCTCGCGCGGCGTCATGCCCATCCCTCGCGCGGCCTCGCTTACGGCCGGATCGACGCTCGCGATTCCCGCTGCGGTATTGCGAATGATCGGGAGCAGGGCGTAGAGCGCGAGCGCGGCAATAGCGAGACGCGCGGCGCGATCGCCCAGCCACGGAACGGGAAGCAGGAATCCGAAAAGCGCGAGGCTCGGAATCGTTTCCGCTATGTTGGCGCCGCCGAGGATGGGTTTGGAAAGCCACGGCCGCCGCGCAACCAGAATCCCGAGTGGCACGCCGATCGCAACCGCGATGAGCATCGCAATCCCCACGAGCCAGATATGCTCGACCGTCGCCTGCAAGATCTCGTCCGGGTGCCGCTCGAAATATTGTATGACGTTCATGTGCCCCTCTCGAATTGCTCCAGGCGCCGCAATTGGTGGGCATAGGCTGCGGCCACCGGCTCACCCGATGCCAGGAATTCCTTCGGCGAGTAGACGCCACGGATTTCGCCCGCTTCGAATAGCGCGATGCGCGTGCCAAGCAGCAATGCTTCGCTTGTGTCGTGCGTGACGATCACGATCGTCTTGCCGAGCCGCTTCTGCAGCGCCTGAAATTCCTCCCGCACCTCCGCGCGCGTGAGCGGATCGAGCGCCCCGAATGGTTCGTCCATCAGCAGGATCGGCGGATCGGCCGCGAGCGCACGCGCCACGCCGACCCGCTGGCGCTGGCCGCCCGAAAGTTCATGCGGATAGCGCTCGAGGTACCGCGCCGGATCGAGACCCACGAGAGCTAGCAACTCCTCGACGCGCGCGCGAATGTACGGAGCGGCCTTGCGTTCAAGCCGTGGGACCAATGCGACGTTTTCCGCCACCGTGTAGTGCGGAAAAAGGCCGGTTTCCTGGATCACGTAGCCGATGTGGCGGCGCAGCGCAATCGGATCCCAGACGAGCGTTGCCCGGCCGTCGACTTGCACTTCGCCGCCGGTCGGCTCGAGCAGGCGATTGATGAGTTTCAGCGCGGTCGTCTTGCCCGCGCCGCTGCGGCCGAGAAGCACGAGCGTCTCGCCTCGCTGTACCGTGAGGTTGATGTCGCGCAGCAGCACTTGGCCGCCGGGCAGCGCGTAGTGCACGCCGCGGAACGCGATGACGGCATCCGGGGCCGCCGAGTCAGGCCGCGCGTTCGCGTTGGCGCTCATTCGCCTGAGTCGCTTTCGAGAAATTTGCGGATATCGCCGAAGACGCGCGCCATCATTGCGTCGGTCAGTTTCCCGGTGAACGTGTTTTGCTGGCTTGGGTGATACGAAACAAAAAGGCGCGGCAGCCCGGCGCCGATCTGATAGCTCGCGCCGTGGCGAAAGGGAAAGGCCGCGGCGCTTTTGATCAGGGCGCGTTCTTTCAGCAAGCCGAGATATACCCGCATGGCGATCCCGCCGAGAGCGAGAAGGGCGCGCGGGCGAAGAAGTTCGAGCTCTTTCTCGAAATAAGGACGGCAGTTCGCCTCTTCGGACGGCAGCGGCTTGTTGACCGGCGGCGCGCATCGAACGGCAGCTGCGACGTACGCGTTCTTGAGAATAAGCCCGTCGTCGCGTCGCGTCGAAGTCGGCTGATTCGCGAAGCCCGCCTCGTAGAGCGCCCTGTAAAGAAAATCGCCGGAGCGGTCGCCGGTAAAAACGCGCCCGGTGCGGTTGCCGCCATGCGCGGCCGGCGCGAGGCCCAACACAAGCAGTTTCGCGCGCGGGTCGCCAAATCCCGGCACGGGTTTGCCCCAGTAGTCCCAATCGCGATAGGCGAAGCGCTTTTCGCGCGCCACCTTCTCACGGTACGCGACGAGCCGCGGGCACTTGCGGCACCGGATGATCTTGGCGTTCAGCTGGTCGAGCGCTCTCATTCCCGCGCTAGGTTAACACCGCCGGGCGGGCGCAAGAATGGGGTTCTCCGGGCCCCCCTGCCGTGACCGGCCCAATTCCGATGAATCTCCGAGTGGCCGAAAGTAGTCATAGTAAGATGCAAACCCCAGCGGGTGGCAAAGGGGCGCGGGTGCGTAGCTGCCGGGGAAGAAAGGCGGTGGTTCGGTGGGCGACGCTCCAGAGAGAGTTGTAATCGTCGAAGCGGATCCGGCGTGCCGCGACGCCCTGCAAATGGTATTGCAGGGTGCGGGCTTCGACGTAACCGCATTTGCAGCGGCCCAAGAGGGGCTCCAGGCCACGCGCCAGCTCTTGCCAGAGCTGCTTCTCCTGAGCGCCCTTCCGTGCACGATACCGAATGTCGGGACTGATGAGCACGCGGCGCTCCATGTGCATGATGTGATCGCAGCCATCCGTGGGTCGGCTGCGACACAGCAAGTCCGCGTGATCCTGCTCGTCGGCCCAGCTGCCGAGGATCGCGCGGCAGGCCTCGATCTCGGGGCCGACGATGCGATCTCCCAGCCGTTCGATCCCGCCGAGCTTCTTGCACGCGTTCGCGCGCAACTAAGGGCGCGCCGGGCAGACAGCCAACTGCTCGCACGCACGCGCCTTGCCGAAGAGGGCCAGCAAGTCGCTCAAACCGCGTTCCAGGCGCTTGCCGTCACGGAAAAGATGACGAGCGACGCCTTTTCGCTCGACCGTAGCCTGAAAATCGGTGTGGCTTTAGCCTTCGCGATCGCCGTCCTGATGGCTGGAACCTACTTTGTGTTCTTTCACAGCGCCAGAAAGGATGTGCAGCGCACCAACGCCACGATCACCCGCCTCGAGCACGGGATCACGAATCAGCAGGACATGCTTGCCGAGGTGCGCCGCCTGCACGACGAACAGAAAGCCACCACAAGTGCGATCGACGGATTGGACGATCTGCAAAAGCATGCGGCCGACCTGCGCGCCCAGATGGCCAATTCAAACGACGGCCAGGCAGCCGCGTTGCAGAAGGAATTGGATGAGACCGACGCGCGCCTTAAGCGGCTCGAGAGAGAGGACGACTCCACGGATAGCTTTATCGCCAAAGACGTGCAGAGTGTCTGTTTGCTGCACGTCGCAGTCGTTTTCCGTAACCAGGCAACGAATCAGCGCCTGCACTACGTGGGCTTGAATCCGCAAGGCGAGCCCATCCAGGATAGCGACGGGAATCCGCTCCTGACGCTGCAAGGAAACGGGCCCGAAGTAACGGTCGACGTATTCGGCACGGGATTTACGGTAGGGGATGGCAGGGTCATCACGAACCGCCACGTCGCCGAGCCCTGGTGGAATAACGACGAACTCGGCCAGATCACCAGCCAGGGTTTCCAGGCCGAGATATCCTCGATTCGCGCGTATTTCCCAGGCGATCCGCGCGCTTTTCACGCCGAGATCGACGAGATATCCAAGGATGCCGATCTCGCGGCGATGCGCGTCGATATGCAGGATCTGAAGCGCCCCGAGCTTACGATCGATTCGGCAAAGGGCACCACGGCAGCGGGCGACCCGGTCGTCCTGATGGGTTATGCGACCGGGCTCGCCGCGATTCTCGCGCGCACCGATGAAAAAACGGCGCAGCAAATCCTGACCCAGAGCGGCGGCGACGTTTCGCAGGTTCTCGACGCCCTCGCGCAACGGAATCTGATTCGTCCCCTCATCACGCAAGGGCACATTGGCGACATCCTCCCGGACAAGATCGTGTTCGACGCGCAAACCACTTCCGGCGGCTCGGGCGGGCCTCTTTTCAATCAGCAAGGAAAGGTCATTGGCGTCACCTACGCGATCTTGAAGGGTTTCGGCGGCTCGAATTTTGGCATTCCCATCCGATTCTCTGAGCCGCTGCTCTCGCCGGCCGCCGCACATCCGGCAAATTGACAGGTCCGGGATGCCCCGATAGCATGCTTCGAGCAGCCTCCAATCAGGCTAAAATTGGGTTGTAGCGCGCGCCAACCGAGATTGGCAGGCGTGTCCGGCGAAAACGAATGGCAACGATTTCACGCGAGAGGACGATCCTCGACCGCATTGTCGAGGCGCGGCGCGAGTCGATCGCGCATAGGAAACGTGTGCTGCCGGATGTGGCGCTGAAGCTGGCGGTCGGGAAGGCCGATGCGCCGCGTGATTTTGCGGGTGCGCTTTCGCGCGCTGGTTTCAACGTGATCGCGGAGCTCAAGAAGGCGTCGCCTTCGCGCGGCGTGATCCGCGAGGATTACGCGCCTGCCGATCTCGCGCCGAAGCTCGAAAACGCGGGCGCCGCGGCGCTCTCCGTGCTCACGGAGGAGGAGTTTTTCTCCGGCTCGCTCGCCGATTTGAAAACGGCGCGCAAAGCCGTGCAGATTCCGGTCTTGCGCAAGGATTTCATCGTCGATCCTTGGCAGGTGTGGGAGACACGCGCGGCGGGCGCGGACGCTTTCTTGCTGATCGCGGCGATCCTCAGCGATGAAACGTTGCGCGAGCTGCTGGAATTGGGACGCTCGCTCGGCATGGAGCCTCTCGTCGAGGTGCACACACGCGAGGAGGTTGCGCGCGCGATTGCGGTGGGTGCGCGAATTATCGGAGTGAACAACCGCGACCTGCGGAATTTCAACGTGCGGGTGGAAACATCGCTCGAATTAGTGGAAGCGATTCCCGAAGACTGCATCGCGGTAAGCGAGTCCGGATTGCGCACGCACGACGATCTGGCACGCCTGCGCGGCGCGGGCTTCGATGCGTTTTTGATCGGCGAGCACTTGATGAAGGAGCCCGATCCGGCCGTCCCGCTGCGGGCGCTAATTGGAAGCGATCCGGTCGAGAGCGCCTGACAGCCATGGCCAAGGTGAAAGTGAAAATCTGCGGGATCACGAATTGGGTGGATGCGCGGCGGGCCGTCGCCGAGGGCGCAGACTTGCTGGGATTTAACTTTTATGCGGGCAGCCCGCGATATGTCGAGCCCGCGAAGGCCAAGAGAATTGTAAGCCGGCTGCCGAAGAGGATTTCGGTCGTCGGCGTGTTCGTCAATGAAAGCGAACAGACGATGCTCGAGATCGCGCGAACCGTGGGGCTCGACGCGCTGCAACTCCATGGCGACGAGACGCCGGCGATGGTGGCGCGGCTGAAACGCTCGTTTCCGGTGATCAAGGCGATTCGCGTGAAACAATCGTTGGCTGTCGGACAACTGCAAACCTACAAGGCGGCGACGGCGCTATTGCTTGACGGCTTCGACGCACACCAGCGCGGCGGGACGGGCAGAACGTTCGATTGGGAAATCGCGCGGCGAGCCAAGAAATATGGGCGTGTTTTTCTCGCGGGCGGCTTGACGCCTGAAAATGTAGGCGAGGCGATTCGCGCGGCGCGGCCGTATGCGGTGGATGTCTGTAGCGGTGTGGAGGCGCGGCCTGGGAAGAAGGACCCGGCGCGGGTGAAGGATTTGATGCGTGCTGTTAGAGAAGCTCGAAAGCCGAAGAGGCCAGCATGAGTGCGATCGCGCAAGTCGTGCCGGACACGCGAGGCCGCTACGGGCCGTACGGCGGGCGCTACGTCCCTGAGACGCTCGTCGCGCCGCTCGAGGAACTCGAACAGGCGTATGCCGCGGCCTGCGTCGATCCCGCTTTTCGCGCGGAGCTCGATGACCTGCTGAAGAATTTCGCCGGGCGACCGACGCCGTTGCAGTTCGCTTCGCGTTTGACCGAGCATCTCGGCGGCGCGCGGATCTACCTGAAGCGCGAGGATCTGCTGCACACCGGCGCGCACAAGATCAACAACTGCCTCGGGCAAGGTTTGCTCGCGGTGCGAATGGGCAAAAAGCGCGTGATCGCGGAAACTGGCGCAGGGCAGCACGGCGTCGCGACAGCGACCGTGGCGGCGCGTCTCGGGCTGACATGCACGGTGTACATGGGCACCGAGGATATGGAGCGCCAGCGGCTCAACGTCGATCGCATGCGCTTGCTCGGCGCGGAAGTGATCGGCGTCGATGCGGGCAGCCGCACGCTGAAAGACGCGATCAACGAAGCCATGCGCGACTGGGTCACCAACGTGCGCACGTCCCACTATCTGCTCGGCTCCGTGCTCGGCGCGCATCCGTATCCGCAAATCGTCCGCGATTTTCACAAAGTGATCGGCGAAGAGGCGCGCGCGCAGATTCTTCAGAGCGAAGGGCGCCTGCCGGATTATCTGTTCGCATGCGTCGGCGGCGGGTCAAACGCAATCGGCTTGTTCCACGCGTTTCTCGGCGACGCTGCCGTGAAAATGGTCGGTGTCGAAGCGGGCGGACGCGGACACGCACTCGGCGAGCACGCGGCGAGGCTCGCGGCGGCGGAAGGTTTCACGGGCGCGCGCCCGGGAGTGCTCCAGGGCACCTATACATACGTTCTGCAAACAGCCGACGGCCAGATTGCGACAACGCACTCGATTTCAGCCGGGCTCGATTATCCGGCAGTTGGCCCGGAGCACGCATGGCTCGCGGATGAAGGCCGCGCGGAATACACGGCGGTAAGCGACGAGGCCGCCATCGAGGCGGCCCGCACTCTCGCCCGCCAGGAAGGCATCATTCCCGCGCTCGAGTCGGCGCACGCGGTGGCCGAATTGATGACGCGCGCGCCCAAAATGAAGAAAGACGAGATCGTGATCCTCAACGTCTCCGGCCGCGGTGACAAAGATATGGAAACGCTTTCGCGCTATGTCTGAAGCGGCCATTCCGAAGTCATCTCGATCCGCCAACCAAACCGCCGGGAAATCTGCATCGGCAAGCACTGGCAGAATCGAGGCGCGATTCGCCAAGCTTGCCAAGGCTGGCGAAATGGGCCTGGTCGCCTACATCACCGCGGGCGATCCCTCGCTCGATGCCACCGAGAAAATCGTTCTCGCGGCCGCCGAAGCCGGCGCGGACGTAATCGAATTGGGCGTCCCCTTCAGCGATCCGGTAGCCGACGGGCCCACGATTCAGCGTGCCAGCGAACGCGCGCTGCGCGCCGGAACCACGCTTGCCGGCGTGATCGAAATCGTCAAGCGCGTGCGAGCCAAGAGCGACGTGCCCCTGATTCTCTTCAGCTATTACAATCCCATCCTGCAGATGGGCGTCGAGAAATTCGCTGCCGCCGCGGCTGCCGCGGGCGCCGATGGCGCGTTGGCAACGGACCTCACGCTCGAAGAAGCGGACGAATATCGCGCGGCGATGCAGTCGCATCACCTCGACACAATTTTCTTGGCGGCGCCGACGTCGACCGACGCACGCCTCGCGAAAATCGCCGAAGTTTCGAGCGGCTTCCTCTATCTAATTTCCCGCACAGGCGTGACGGGCGAGCGCAGCGCTCTTCCCGAGGACCTTCCGGAACTTGCTCGCCGCGTGCGGCGATTCACCAAGCTGCCCCTTGCGGTAGGATTCGGCATTTCACAGCCGTCCCATGTATCCGTGCTCGGCGGAATCGCCGATGCGGCCGTGGTCGGCTCGGCGCTGGTGGCGGAAATCGAGAAATCGACGAGCGCGGATGACGCTGCCGCCCGCGTGGCTGCCAAGATCCGCATCCTGAAAGGCGCCGCCCGCGAGGGCGTGAGCCGTCGAATCAGCGATCAAAAGTAGCAACACGCGGGCGGGGCAAGCGCCGCAAGGGGGCCGCGAAGTTGTAGTAAACTCAGACGCTCCTTCCGCTGCAAAGTTGATTTCAGGGGAGATCGATGGACAAGCGCGTTGCAAACGCCGAAGCGGTGATCGGCCGCGTCAAGGATGGCGCGACGATCCTGATGGGTGCTTTCGGCACTTGCGGCGTGCCCGAAAATCTGATTCGCGCGCTCGTCAAGCAAGGCACCAAGAATCTCACGGTCGCCTCGAATAATCCCGGAATTGACGGCTACGGCGTCGGGCTTTTGCTCGAAAATCGCCAAATCAAGAAGCTGATCGCGAGCTACGTGGGCGCCAACAAATTCTTCGAGAAGCTCGCGCTCAACAACGAAATCGAGATGGAACTGAATCCGCAGGGCACTCTCGCCGAACGCATGCGCGCCGCTGGCGCCGGCATTCCCGCGTTTTTCACGCCGACCGGCTACGGCACGATGGTCGCGGAAGGAAAGGAAGTGCGCGAATTCAACGGCCGCCCGCATATTCTGGTTCCTGCGCTGCGGGGCGATTTCGCGTTTGTGAAAGCGTGGAAGGGGGACCGCTGGGGCAATCTCGTGTACCGGAAAACGGCGCGCAATTTCAATCCGGTCGTGGCCACGGCCGCCGATTACGTGATCGCCGAAGTCGAGGAGTTGGTCGAGCTGGGCGAAATTGATCCAGACAGCGTCCAGACACCCGGAATTTTCGTCGATGCAATCTTTCAGGGCACGGACTACCTGAAGCCGATGGAACCCGGGCCGAAGCGCAAGCGCGGGGTGGCGTGATGGCGCCTCCGGTGGACAAGCGGGAAATCATTGCGCGCCGCGTGGCGCAGGAGATGCGCGACGGCTACTACGTCAATCTGGGCATCGGGATTCCCACGCTGATCCCGAATTACCTGCCGCCAGGCGTTGAAGTCATCATGCAATCCGAGAACGGCATGCTCGGCATCGGGCCGTATCCCTACGAGGGCGAAGAAGACCCCGACCTGATCAATGCCGGCAAGGAGCCGGTCACCGAAATTCCCGGCTGCTGCTATTTTTCGAGCGCGGACTCCTTCGCGATGATTCGCGGCGGGCATGTCGACGTTAGCGTTCTCGGTGCGCTCCAGGTCGACGAAAAGGGCAGCCTCGCAAACTGGGCGGTTCCCGGCAAGATGCTGAAGGGCATGGGCGGCGCGATGGATCTCGTCGCCGGCACAAAGCGCGTGATCGTCGCGATGGAGCATGCAACAAAGGATGGCGGCCCGAAGATCATGAAGAAGTGCACGCTGCCGCTCACGGGCGTCGGCGTTGTCGACCTGATCGTCACCGAACTCGCGGTGATCCAGGTGACGCCGAAGGGCTTGCTGCTGCGCGAAGTGGCCGCGGGCGTGACGCCGGAAGACGTGCAGAAGCTGACCGAGCCGAAGCTCGAGCTCGCGCCCGGCCTGCAAACGATTTCCGTCTGATCCGACTTTCTTGGGAGGGGCGATGGAACCGCGCTCGATTGTCGTCGTGAGCCTGCACAGTCCGAAGGAACGGCTGTGGGGCGAGCTGGTGGAAATTTCGAGCGCCGGCGTCACGCTGCGCGGGATCGATCTCGGCTCGTTCGACGATTTCATCCTCCAGGTTTTGCATCCGGAGGGCGACCGCATCGGATTGCCGACGCTGTTTTTCCCGATGCTGCGGATCGAGCGGATCGCGCTCGACGAGGCGCGCGGCTCGATTCCCTCGCTCGCGGAAGTGTTCGAGAAGAAGGTGGGCCGCTCGCTAGTGGAATACCTCGCGCAGTTCGCCTGATTCGAGCCGTTGCCTGCCGTCATGCTTTTCGCCGGATAAAATCAGATGAAGCCGATACACAACCGAATCCTGACCGTTCCCAACCAGCTCACGTTCCTGCGCCTGGCGTTCCTCCCCTTCTTCATCATCGCGATCAAATACGACCGCTACGATTGGGCGCTCGGCGTCTTGATCGTCTCGGGTGTAAGCGATGGCCTCGACGGGCTGCTCGCGCGCAGCTTGAATCAGCGCACGCCGCTCGGCGCGTATCTCGATCCGATCGCGGATAAGCTGCTGCTTTCTTCGTCGTATTTCGTGCTCGCGCTCAAAGGCAAAATCGGCTGGTGGCTGGCGATTCTGGTGCTCGGGCGCGACGTGCTGATTCTCGTCGCGTGCGTGGTGATTCTGCTGACGGCGGGCTACCGCCCGTTTCCGCCGAGCATCTGGGGGAAAGCCACCACGTTCTTCGAGATTTCGCTCGTCACGCTGGTGCTGTTGCTAGCCGTGTGGGAAAACCAGCCGCTGCTGATCCTGCGGGAAACGTGCGCGTATTGCGTCGCGGCCTTCGTGATGATCTCGGGCATTCACTACTGCATCGTAGTCGCCCGCCAGCTGCATGCGGAGGAGAGCGCCGCCAAGTCCCGCCGCGAAATAGGTCCGCGCGCAGATCAGCGCGCGCCGCTATCTCCCCATCGCGCTCAGCCCCGCCATCACGAAGCTCACGACCACGGCCAGCGCCGCGCCCCAACCCATCGCATACGCTCGCTTGCGTTCTTCCGGCGATGCCGGCGGGCGATCCATCAAAATCTTGCCAAGGGCGAATCCCGTGGCGAACCCTCCCAGGTGCGCCATGTTGTCGACGCCCGGAAACAAAAATCCCCAAATCACGATATACACCAGCCAACGCAGCATTTGGTTGCGAAGCATTTGCATGCCGATGCTTCGCCTGCCCGTCGTAAGCGCTAGAAGGACGCCAATCAGCCCAAGCAGCCCGCCCGACCCGCCCACACTGAAGTGTCCGAAGAAACTGCTCACTACGTAGCCTCCTATTCCGGACACGACGTAGATGAACAGGAACCGGGCCGATCCATAGAGCTCTTCGATCTGCGGGCCGATGTCCATCAGCACCCACATGTTGAACAGGATGTGCAGGATGCTCGCGTGCAGGAAGACGGCTGTCACAAGCCGCCAGGGCTGCCGGCTATTCACGAACCATGGGAGGGAAGCGCCGAGGCGCATTAGGACGTTGCTATCGATCGCACCGAAATTCAAGAAACCAAAAAGCCCGCCGCCCGGCATCGCAATGCCGCCGTTCTTCAGAGTAGCCAGAAAGCTCACCGCAAAAATTACGCAGCTGAGCGTTAGGATCCCGTACGTCGCCGGTGAAGTCGTCGGCAGCAGCCCGCCCAGCGAACGGCTGGCCGCCGCGAGCGAGAATCTTACGCTCGCGCCGCACTGAGGGCAGCGCGTCGCCACCGTGCCGACCAGGTTGCCGCACGACGGGCAAATTTTCGGCCGCGGCTGCGAACGGCCGCCGAAGAATCCACTCATGTATTCTTACCGTTCCTGTCTGCTGAGAAGACGAGACCGCGCGCTGCTACACGCGATCGTTCCGTTGCTTCCTTGCGAGAATGCGAGCGCATTCCTATAATACCGAACTTGAGTGCAAACAAGTGAACCGGGATACCGCGTGAGATTCTCCGCCTCGCGCAGGAATTTTCAGCGTACAGCAACGCTGGCGACTTCTGTCGGCCATCGCTCTGGTCGCCGCAGGTTGCGCTCACAAGACGTACGCGCCGCAAGCCCCCGCGCCGGCCCCCTTTCCGCAGCCATCCGCTCCGTCGGCTCCGCCTCCTTCCGTCGAGACGCAGCCCGCGATCCCCGGGCAATATGTGGAAGAGGGCGTGGCATCGTGGTATGGCGTTCCCTTCAACGGCCATCGCACGTCGAACGGCGAAATCTACGACATGCACGCATTCACCGCCGCGCACCGCACGCTGCCCTTCGGTTCGCTGGTTCGCGTCACGAATCTCCGAAACGGCATGCAAACCGAAGTCCGCATCAACGATCGCGGCCCCTTCGTCGCAAACCGCGTCATCGATCTCTCGCTCTCGGCGGCCCAGGCCATTGGCATGGTCGGCCCCGGCACCGCGCCGGTCCGCCTCGAGGTGGTATCGGGGCCGAATCCGACGCAAGGCTTCTTCGGCGTGCAGGTTGGGGCGTTCGCGAATGAAGACAATGCGAATCGGCTGCGCGACCGGCTTGCGATGCGCTATTCCGTCCGTGAGCATCGCGATTTACGACTCGCCGAATGGCATTTTCTATCGCGTCCGCGTCGGGCGCTTGCCGACCGAAGCAGCGGCGCGCCAGCTTGCGGATCAGTTGCGTGCGGACGAGCAGTTCACTACCTTTGTGGTGCGCCTCGATAACTAACGCCGGCCTCACGTTCGCCGCGCTTTAGAATTACAATGTAGCGCAGCAATGTGGCGCCTGGGGCGGCGCCGCGCGGCGGCGTTTTGCAACGGTTCTTGCGCCATGATGGCTCGATCGACTCGCAGACAACCTATCGGCTCCGTGCTGCTGGCAGCCTGCTTGTCAGCGGGATTCCTCGCCGCGGCCGGACTCACCACGCGTTCCGCGCTACACGCACAAGCGCCGTCCACGCCTCTGACGACGTGGCGCGTCACCATCGTGCTGCCGCCCAGAATTGTCGCGGGCCGTCCAGCCACTCTCGCGGCCCTCGGCGTCGACGGCAAGCTTGCTTCAGGCGTGAAGGTTGACGTCGGCGACCAGCAACTTACGACGGACTCGACCGGCCGGGCGCATTTTCAGCGCGCCCGCATCGGCCGGCTACGTTCTGGCAAAGGCCTCGGGATCTTCCTTCGCCACGCTCGTCGATGCGCCAGCGGCCGATCCTTCGCCAACGATTTCCGTAGCGCCCGTGATTTCGCTGCACGATCAGTTCTCGATTTGCGGGACGGCGCTCAGCGGCCGAGCCGACGGGAATCTCGTGAAAATTAACGGGCAGTTGAGCCTCGTGCTCGCTGCGTCCCCCGAATGCATCGTCGTCCTGCCGGGACCGAAAGTAGAGGCCGGGCCCGTGACGATTTCCGTCGTGACGGACACCGCGCAATTCACCGCGAAGACTTCGATCGTCGCGCTCGAATTCGAAGCGCCGAATCCGGCGCTCCTGCCCGGCAAGAAAGGCGATCTCCTGGTTCGCGTGCAAGGGTCCGATGCGAAACTGCGGCTGGCGGTCGACAATCAAACGCCGGGCGTGCTCCGCTTCCTCCGCGGCGAGACGCAAGAAGCCGTCACGACCGGCGGAGCCGAGAATATGGCGGCGATCCGAGTGCAGGCGGTCGCGTCGGGAACGTTCTCGTTTCACGCCCGCGTGATCGGCGCTACCTCATCCGGATGTCGCGCGCCGGTATCTGCAGGCGGCTGAACTTCTCGAGCCCAAGGATTCGCAGCGCGACATTCAGAAGCTGATCGATCAACTCGATCGCCACCCGCAGGATTCCGATCGAGTCGCGATCGCGTTGGACCAGATTCGCTCGGTGACGATCGCTGGTGACCTGCGCACCCTCCTGGACGCCGCCCGCGCCGCGATGTAGCAGTCATACAGACGCGGGTGCCACTCACCGCATTCATCAAGACGCGCGTTTTCGCGGGCCATTTTCGGGGATCGAACACCCCCGCTACCGTGTCGATTAGACATGGCGCCCGTTGTTTGTTTACAGCGAGTTACGGACGTTTCTAATCGCCAAATGTCGATTAGTCAGAAAAACAGTGGCTGGATGCTCTCTTGCCGCCGAATCATCGATTTCTACACGGCATGGTTCGGGGGAGAATTTCGTTGCGGCCCAGTTTTCAAAGAGCGTTCGGCCCTCGCCCGGAGGGCTGACGACTTCCGTCGTCGCAATCAGATTGACAGATTGTGACGCGCAAAACTAGCGCATGTTTGCCCTGCGGGCCTGTAACCCCTTGAAAACACACAGGCGGTTTTTGAGTTTGGTCACTACATCAGCCATTCTCGGCCCTCCGGCGGAGTGGGCGGGTCCAGTTCCGCGATGCCCAAAGCCCGCAGCACCTCGCTCGCATGTTGGCTGCCACGGGTGACGCACATCTTGCGGCGTTGACCGAGTTCGACCTCCACGCAGCGGACCATCTCGAGCGCCTGCCAGGCAAACGGCGAGGACAAGCTGCTGCCCGCCGTGCGCAGGCTCTTCTCCAGGGCGCGATCCAGCAACAGGGCCAAAGCGGCCACGAACACATGAGCCTCGACGCGCGCGTCCTTGCGATGGTAGACCGGGCGCAACTCCAGCAGGCCTTTCAGATGGGAAAAGCCACGCTCCACTTCGTTCAGTTCCTTGTAGGCTCCCACCGCTTCTACCGCCGACAGATTTCGCTCTTCGGTCTGAATGACGTATTTGCCCTCCAGAGCCTTCTCCCGCACCAAGTTCACGGGGTGATCGAAGAAGCGAAATTTCCCTTCGCGCAGTTCCCAGTCGAAATACCGGTGACCATGGTTGCGCCGCAGTTTAGCCGCGGCCGCCGCTCCGATCTTCTCCGGCTCTTTCAACGCGCCTTTCTCCACCTGGGTCTGCAGGGATTGCAATTCTTTGCGGGTCCGCTCCATCGATAGCTCCCGCAGGCCACGCTCGTACAGTTCCCGCTCGTCGCTGTGAACCACGAACACGCGCACGCCCGCTTCTTTGCCGGGCACCTCGACCACCCGGGTCTTCGGCACGACCTTCTTCTCCTCAGCCGCGATCCCCGCCGGGCATTCCTGCCAATCCTTACGCACCGCCGCCTGCTGGATATACGCGAACGTATCTTTGCGATTGCGCCGTTGCAGCCCCACCAAATAGCCTTGCTGTAAGTTTCGGAACTTCTCGACATTGCCGATGGTCATCATGCCGCGGTCGCCCACGAACACGACCCGGTTCAAATCAAATCTGGTGTTCAGATCCTTGACCACTTCCAGGACCGTGGTTTGGTCCAGACGATTGCCGGCGAACACATGATGCGCGATCGGCCAACCCTCCATCATCACCACGCCGATGATAATCTGCCGGTTGCGCGGTCTTCCGTCGCGACTGTATCCAAAACGGCCCAACTCGGCTGGACCGGCTCCCTCGAAGTACGTGGAAGTGATGTCATAGAACGCCAGGTCAGGCTTGAGGCTGAACAGATTCCGCAGTTCCAGATAGACTTCCTTTTCGACTCGCTTCTTCTCGGCCAGCAGGTCGTCCAGCGTTTGATACCAGAGCTTCAGTTGATTGAAATCGACTTTCACCCGGCGCGATGGCTTCCACACCGGCATCCAGCGGCTGCCCTGTGCCGTGCATACGTAGAAATCTTCCAGCCATTGGGCCAAGGCATGCTCGCTGCCGGGACGAGTCAGGCGATTGGCCAGCAAAGGAAAGACTCGTTCCGACAGGGGTTGGCCGTGTCGCCGCGAGTTCCCACCCCGATCCAGAATCGCAGGCAGGGACAGTTTTTCAAACAGGCGTCGGGCCACCAAGACCGGTCCCCAGGTGGAGGCCCGCGGTGTGGAGACCTCGGACAGGGGAATCCAACGCGGCGGGGACGATTCGTCCTGCAAGAGTTGGACGAGCTTGTCGAGATGAGGTGCCAGGAGATCCTTGCGTCCGAGATGGGCAATGATTCGCTGCCGGACCTTGTTTCCGTCGCGGAAGGATTCCACGAGCCGCAGGTACTCGTGGTGGCCGTTGGGCGCCTTGACAGAACGAAGGAACAATGCGGGCCTCCTAAGACACTACAGATATACGACTATTATGCGTTAAATCAAGGGGAAAATGAGGAACACGAGCAGATTCGTTGGCACTACATTTTCAATCCCACGGCGGATGCACCGCTGTGTTTTCAATGAGTTAGCCGGAATCGAGCCCTCTGCGAGGGCAAACATGCGCTAGCTGGCCGCGAGTTCAGGTTTGGTTCAGGGCCGCGGACCTGACCGGCGCGCAAAGGATGTGCAAGGATAGGAGCGAAGCTAGTGCAGGAGCGTGGTTTTGCTAGTCTTCCGAAGGCGGCAGCAATACCTGCTGCACCGGCTCGGCCTCCGGCAGGCTCCCTGCGACATCTGCTCGATCGAATTCGTGACGCGCGTCAGCTTCGCATCCGCATCTTCGTAGCTCTGCTGCGCGTGCCGGAGATGATTCCCAAGCCTTTCGTGGACCTCGCTGAAGATTTCGAGCTGTTTCTTCACTCCCGCAAGCCCGGCGAAAATGTGCCGCGCATTCTCCTCGAATTTCTGCCCCTGCAGGCTGATGGCGACGGCGCTCACAAACGCGCACAACACGTTGGGCGAAACCGGCAGGACGTGTTTCGCGCGGCAGTATTCGTCGAGCCGCCCGTATTTCGAATCCTGGGTCATCAGCAGCTCGTAGTAGACGCCCTCGGACGGCACGAACATCAGCGCGTAGTCGAGCGTGTGCTCGTGCGGCAGGATGTATTTCTCGGCGATCGAATCGGCATGCTTGCGCACGGCGACGGAAAAATCGCGGCGCGCCTCGTCGCCGCTATCGACGAGCCTGCGGTACGCTTCGAGCGGAAACTTCGAATCGATGCATAGCAGGCAGTCGCCGCTGCGCACGATCGCGTCGACGATGCTGCCGGTCGAAGCGAAGCGGTGCTGCATCGCGTACGCGCTCTGCGGCAGCGCGTCCGCGAGCAGCGTATCCAGCATCGTTTCGCCGAGCGCCCCGCGCGTCTTCACTCCGCTCAGAATATCCTGCAGCGTCGAAGTCGTCTTCGAGAGATCCTGGCTGGCCTGCTGCATCTCGCCGATCCGCTGGCTCATCTGCATCAGCATGTCGGTGGACGCTTCGAGGCGCCGCGACACCTCACGCTGCGCGTCGCTCGTCAGCTGCCCCGTGGCAGTGACGCCCGTTTGCAGCTCCGCGCGGACCTGCCCGAGCTGCTGCGTCACCGATTGCGCCAGCTGCCCGATCTGCGCGTTGATCTGCGACGCCACCGCCTGGCCCTGCGTGGCAAGCGAATTCTGCATTTCCTGCCGCACGGCGGAGAGTTGCGCGTCGGACCGGCCGCTCGCCGACCACACGATCGCGCCCACCGCCACGATTGCCAGGATGCCTGCGATGAGCCAGGGAAGAAAAGTCATCGCCATTCACTTTAGCGCGAACCGCCCCTCGGGAGAAGCTGTGTGGCACAGACAATCCTGTCTGTGCGAGGCAATGCGTGTGAACAACGAAATCAAATTAGGACACCACCGATGCCTTAAGGACGCGCCCGCGTGCTGAAACCCGGCCGTTCTTTCGCTATACTGTGCGTCCGAGGCGCGGTACCCAAGTGGGAAGGGAGAGGTCTGCAAAACCTTCATTCGTGGGTTCGATTCCCACCCGCGCCTCCAGTACTTTCGCCAATACAAATGGGCTAAGCAGCGTGTGTCCTGTCGTTTTGCAGGTATTCTTTTCGATTACCGTTCCCATGTCGTTAAACGATAATACAGGTCATTCCGGTGTACCAATCCCTTCGCTCGTGAAATTTCTCAAGTCCTGATTGAGGTGGTGGTGTATAAATCCAGGTGAATTCATTCGTATGCGGCGCTCGAAAAGCGCCCGTGGAGAAATCAATGCCCAAAGCCTATTGGATCAGCTGGTACCGAAGCATTGCGAATCCCGTCGCTCTTGCCGAATACGCCAAGCTGGCCGGCCCGGCATTGCAAGCGCAAGGAGGGCGAACCATCGTCCGAGGCAAAGCCGTGAAGACGTTTGAGGGCGGAACGGCGGAGCGAACGGTGATCATTGAGTTTGATAGCGTCGAGAAGGCAATCGCCGCCTATGAGAGCGAAGCTTACAAGGCCGCCCGAAAGAAATTGGAGGGTGCGGTTGAACGCGAAATACGAATCGTAGAGGGTATCTAGTCCAGGCCCACTCCCGATAAGCCCGATGCCCGCATGGCCCAGCAGCTCGGCGTCAGTCCACTTCGGGCGAGCTCCGCGAGTCATTGTCGAAGAGGCAGATCCACCGGTTTGGCGAAGGATTTCTTGTTGCTGTTGTACCAGACCTGCTTGCAAACCGCGGTGTCCTCTGGGGCATGCCAATCCGATCCGTCCGCAAACAGGGCGCTCGTGAGGACTAAAGCTCCGCCGCCTCCGTGCTGGAAATCCAGATCTGCCGGCCAAGAGAGAGTCTTGGTTTCGTTCGGCTTTATGGGTTTGTTCCATCCGAAATCGCGAAGGGGACGAGTGTCGTCGAAATCCCAGTGCAGCCATTTCCAATCCTCGGCGGCATCCGCCAGTGCAACATCGAACACGAGGCCGACAATCTCTTTTTTCGTCACATTCTTAACGTGAACGTTGAGGCCCGTGGTCGTGAACGAAGACGAAGGGTGGAGCTTTGTGATCTCGACAGGACAATCGGGCCGTGTCGCTGCCGGTGAATTTGTCTGGGAGTTCGCAACACTGGGCAAAAGGAACAGCACGGGAACGAGAAATCGCAGCGCACGATTCCATGACATCGCGTCACCTCCTCGCGGAAGCCGGGACCGCCGCACCTCTTCCATGGAACCCTTACACCATGTGGGACGCGTAAGCGAGTGAGATAGTTCCAGCGAAGACGGGGCCGCGAATCGCGCGGCCCCGTTTGTCGCGATAATCCCGCCGTTATTTGGCCAGGCCTGTCCTACTTTTTCTTGCCCTTCACCTTTCCCTTTGCTGCGGGCTTCGCGGGCGGAGCAGCCATCATTTGCCGCATCGCCTCAGTGGAGCCCGGCGCTCGCTTCTCCCGCCACGCCTCAAGTTTCGCCGCGTGCTCCTCCAGATTGCGATATTGGTTCGGATTCTTGCTGCGCTGCCGCATCGCCGGGACGAACGGCCGGATGCGCTCGTACACGAACCACTGCTCGCCCGTATTCTCGAAAATGAAATCCTCGTCGATCAGCCCGCGATTCACGATGCTCGCCACCATTCCCCAGTAGCTGATCACCATCCGCATGTAGGCGCTTTCCTTGCTGCCCATCGGCGCCTGCTTCTGAATATCATCGAGCGATGCGGGCTTAAATTTGTTGAAATACCACTCGCGGGCCTCCCGTATAAGAGATTCGCGCCGCATGTCGTAGAGCTTCAGCATCAGATTCACCTGCTCGTGCGTCACTTCACCCATCGTTTTCTCCTTGTGCAAGGTGGATTACAAGTCAGATTAGAAATCATTTCATTGTGGCGAAATCAGGATCCGGCCGACGCCGCGTGGCCCTGCAGTTCAACTCGATGCGTGCTCGCGAGCGGAATTTGCGAGCCCTCGAAGGCCAGCTTGATTCGCCGGCGCAACTCGCGCGACACGTCGTCCTTGCGATTGAGCGCCGTGCGGACCTGCAGCCGCAGCACCGTGCCGTCGAGCGACATCGATTCCACGCCCAGCACGCGCGGCCCGTCCAGCAGCGCCGGCGACCAGCTCGCGTCGTTCCGGAAATCGTTCGCGATCTTTTCCAATGCCGCGAGGGCCCGCCCGATCTCGTCGGCCGACGGCACCGTCACGTCGATAAACGCCTGCGACCAGTCTCGATTCAGATTCGCGACCTGACCCACCAGCGAATTCGGGATCGTGACGATCGCTCCGCTCGCGTTGCGCAGCACGGTGCGGCGCAGAGTGAGATACTCCACGCGCCCTATTTCGCCGTTGAGCTGAATCAGGTCGCCGACCACATATTGATCCTCGAAGACGATGAAGAATCCGTTGATCAGGTCCTTCACCAGCGTCTGTGCGCCAAAGCCGAAGCGCAAGGCTGGCGACCGCCGCCGTCGCCGCAACCGGCGTCACGTCGAAACCCAGCTCCGGCAGCGCCGTGAGGATCGCAACCGCCAGGATGATCCAGACGCCGAGGCTGTAGAGCAGCCCGGCCATCGTGCGCGTCTGCTGCTCGCGCAGTTGCGCCACACGCGTCGGCCCCTTCGAGGCTTGCACGAGGCGCGAGGTGACGGCCTTCAGGATGCGCGCGAGGATGATGGCGAGAAGCGCGATGACCAGAATGCGCACGCCGCGCGTTTCGGCAATTCCCACCCAGTGAGACAGGATTTCGTTCATGGCACGTGAGCCGCGGAATTATACCATTCGCCCCGGCACACGCCCTAAGCCGTCGCGCGCTCTATGCGTTCGGGCGGATTCTTTTGCTCGCATCGGCGGGGCAAGGTAGAATCGAATCGCGACGTTCCCTCATGCATCGCCGTATCCGCATCGCGAACGTCACTGCGCGCCCGTAGCTCAGATGGATAGAGCGTGTGCCTCCGAAGCACAAGGTCAGAGGTTCGAATCCTCCCGGGCGCGCCACTTCTATCGTGCGGTTTCACGCTTGGGCTATAATGGCGCGGCTTTGAGCACCGAAGAGCCAATGGACAGATGAGATTCCCTCCCAGAATATCGCTCATCGCCGTGCTGGCATTGATCGGGACCTCTGCATTCGCGCACCACTCGCGCGCGATGTTCGATGCGACGAAGCAGGTCACGCTCACCGGCACGGTGAAGGACTTCCAGTGGACGAATCCGCACTGCTGGATTCAGGTGCTCGTGCCGGACGCGAGCAATCCCAGCGCGGAACCTGTCGAATGGGGCATTGAGATGGGCGCTCCGGTCGAAATGATGCGCAAGGGTTGGAAGCCCGGAAGCCTGAGTCCCGGCGACAAAGTGACGATCGTCATCAATCCGCTGCGGGACGGCCAGCATGGCGGGTTAGTTGTCGCCGTCACTGGTCCGGACGGGAAAATCATCGGCAGGCCGGCCGAGACGCCAAAATGATGGCGAACGTTATACTTCGAATTGCGGTGCGGGGCGCGCCATGGGTCACCGCGGCGATGCTGATTGCGGGCTGCCTCTTGCCGGCGGCCGGGCAAACTTCCTCGAAGGAGCGCATCAAGGCGTTCGCCAAGCTGCCGGATTGGTCGGGCATCTGGGAGCTCGACGCTTTCGCGGGACAGGCCGACGGCCAGCAATTCAGCGCGGAAGGCCAGCGAAGATTGAAGGAGTACGCCACCGCTCTCCGGCCTTCGTTCACTTCCGAATATCAGGCAAAGTACGAGGAGATTCGAAAAAAGATTGAGGCCGCCATCGCCGCCGACCCGGATCATCCTCCCGTCACGCATGATCCGCTGTGCGGCCCGCCGCCCTTTCCCGGGACCACGACGCCGGGAATGTATCAGTGGCGCGTGACGCCGGAGGAAACCACGTTTATCAGCACTGTTGGCGCGGTGCGTACGATCTACACCGACGGACGGACGCACCCTCCGAAAGACGAGCTCTGGCCGACGCTCATGGGCGACTCCATCGGGCATTGGGAAGGCGACACGCTTGTCGTCGACACGATCGCAACGAGAAGGCGGCTGTATATGGGCGAGCTTACGGGCTTCTTCGTCCCAATGAGCGATCAACTGCACTTCATCGAGCGAATTCGCATGCTCGATCACGATCATATGCAGATCGATTACACGGTGGAAGACCCGGTCGCACTCGCGAAGCCGATTCATGCTGTAATCGTCCACACACGCGTCACCGATTTCAACCGCATGATCGAGGAAACCGATTGCGAGCAAAACGAGCGCGATCCGGTCGTCAACGGCCGGTTTTCAACAGTCGTGAAGTAGCATGGCCCGCCGGAAGAAGCCCCTATTGAAGATCCCGACTGTCCGTAGTGCCCAGTCGCTCCCCTAAGTTCCACGCCGCAGCACGGGGCCATCCTGAATCCGCTATCCCCTGTGATCGCCGATTGCTAAGATCCGCCGAGCCTTGATGATCCCCGCCGGGCAGACAGCGATTCGCGGAGAAGCCGCTCTTATCAGCGCGCGGCTCGACCGCCTTCCCACCACGCGATACATCTGGAAACTCGTGCTGCTGCTTTCGCTCGGCGGCTGCTTCGAGTTCTACGATCTCTTTCTGATGACTTATATCGGCCCCGGCCTGGTCCGCAGCGGGTTTTTCTCGGCCGCCTCCGTTTCCCTTTTCGGGCTCACCGGACTGGCCAGCTTTGTGGCCGCCACGTTCGCCGGTCTCTTCATCGGGACGCTGGCGTTCGGATTCGCCGCCGATAGACTTGGTCGCCGCACGATCTTTACGTATTCGTTGCTGTGGTACACGGTCGTCTCGATCGTGATGGCCTGCCAGGCCAGCACGCGCGGAATCCTTCTCTGGCGCGTGATCACGGGCATCGGCATCGGGGTCGAGCTGGTGACGATCGACACGTACATTGCCGAGCTCATGCCCAAGAACGTGCGCGGCCGCGCATTCGCGGTCAATCAGGTCGTGCAATTCACCGCCATACCATTGGTCGCTTTCATTTCCTGGCTGCTTGTGCCGCTCAGCCCTTTCGGCATCGACGGCTGGCGCTGGGTTGTGCTGCTCGGCTCCGTCGGCGCGATATTCGTCTGGTATATCCGGCGAGCGATTCCGGAAAGCCCTCGCTGGCTGATCGCGCGCGGCCGCATCGCCGAAGCGGAACGCACCGTCGCGAATATGGAAGATCAAGTGGCCGCGGAGCTGCGCGCCGCGCTTCCGCCCGCCGTGCCGGAAGTTTCGGTCGAGATGCCGCAAAGCGCCCGCGTCGAGTTCGTTCAAATCTTTCGTCCGCCATATCTGCGGCGGACACTCATGCTCATGGTTTTTCATTTTGCTCAGACCGTTGGCTACTACGGCTTCGCTTCCTGGGTTCCCACGCTGCTGATTGCCGCCGGCATCCGGACGACCGCGAGCCTGCAATATTCGTTTGTAATTGCCATCAGTGCGCCCCTCGGCCCGCTGCTGATTCGTGGCATTGCCGATCGGTTCGAACGAAAATGGCAAATTGTGTGGAGCGCCGCCTGCATCGCAGTGTTCGGCCTCGTCTTCGCGGGCCAGAAGCAGCCAGTCTTGCTCATTCTGCTCGGCGTGCTGCTCACCTGCTCGAACAACTGGATGTCGGTCGCGTTTCACGCATATCAAGCCGAATTGTTTCCCACACCCGTGCGCGCGCAAGCGGTCGGCTTCGTCTATTCGTGGAGCCGCTTCAGCGCGATCTTCACGAGCCTCATGATCGGCTTTTTTCTGCAACGCTACGGCGTCGGCGGCGTTTTCGCGTTCATCGCTGCTTCCATGCTCGTCGTCGTTCTGGCCATCGGCATTTTCGGTCCGCGCACCCGCGGCCTCGCCCTCGAATCGATCTCTCACTGATCGGCAAAGTGCCTCGGCGATAAGGCCTCGGTCCGCTTAAATTCTCGCCAAACGCCTCCGCCTTGTGCATCGATAATCTTCCTCATGCCTCCATCGCACGATCGGCGCCGGCTTCACCTGAAGCAGCCCCCTCTAAGCGCCAAGCGCGTCTGGGTCCAGGCGCAAATCATGTTCTGGAGAAGCCCCACGCTTCTCCGCGGAGTCGCGGGAAGCAGGGGCGAAAAAGAGAGGCGCCCAAAACGCGTCCCTTTTTCGCGAAGGCGGATGGGAATTGCTTTCGGCGAAGCTCGCAACCTGCAAAGGGAAATGCGCTATTGGGCGGTAGCACCAATATTCAGAACTTCCTCGATCTTGGATTCGAGTATCTTTTCGTCCCCAGCTTTGTAACCGCTATGGTAGAGCAAGACTTCGCCGTTTGCGCCGAGAAGATATTCCGTGGGCGTTGTTGTCAGCCGGTAATTCCTCTCCAACGAATCCTCGGACGCTCCAACCAGCACGGGCACGGTAAATTGGTTTTTCGCCTGCCACTTGGGGATCAGTTTCTCTTCCTCGGGCAACACGTTGATCCACACTTCGGAAAGCCCCTTGTCTTTGTATTTATCGTAAAGCTTCTGCATCTGAGGAAGCGCAGCGGCGCAAAAAGGGCACTTGGGATAGAAAAAGCTGACCAAGACAGCTTTATTCTCAAAGTCCTCGAGCGTCTTGTGAGTGCCGTCCAGCGTCTTTAGTTTAAAGGGTTTGAATTTGTCTTTGCTCTTGTCCGCCGCTTTTGCGCCGGCTTGCGGGAGCACAAGCGCTCCTAATAGCAAGAAGGACAAAATTCCGATCGCCGCTCGAAATTCCTTCCGCATAGAACCTCCTCTTCCGTTCCATCCGTCCTATTTGGTCGCCGCCGGTTGAGTGGGGGTGTCGGCGTCGGGCTCCTGCGCGTGCGCGCCCTTTCCGCCGAGGTTAAAGCTGACGGTCGCAAGGATTAAGCTATGTGTAAAGTCCGAATTCCTCGCAATACCGAGCGAATGTCCCGAATATTGCGCCACGCGTAATGGCACGCTGAAGCTGTACGTCACCCACTTCGTGTCGTAGTTCAAGCCCGGCTCAGCCGTCACAAAATATCCAGGCTGTCGGAAGCCGATCGTGGAACTCAGGAGGTTGTGCGCCGGCACGCCTACGATCCGCCCCGCAAAAAGCGCGGAGAGTCCGCTCAATCGAGGGATGTGCAGAGGCACGGCGACTCCGGCATGGGCAAGATAAGAGTCGGGCGCGGAATTGTACCGGACGTTTGCCGCCACCGCCGTGGGTCCATTCGGGTTGATCGCTGCCCCAAGGGAAAGAGTATTGTCCTGCCCCTTAAGACTGAAAAGGTAGCTTCCGGTTCCGAACAACGCGAAACGCGAAAACTGCTTGAATCCGTCCACGGTTAGGACGAGCCCCCAAGCGCCGCTACCCATTTGGGCGGCGGTGTCGACGGGCCGTTCCTGGGTGTCTTGGCCTAGCGAGTTGGGAAACGGCCATTGTGCGTTGGCATTGCCCGTGGGCGTTCTTACGCCGAAGTTCACCGCGATGTTCTGATCGGTGTGCCTCGCACAGTTAAACAGCCAGTAGCGTGCGGAGATCGTGACGTCGTTGATGCCGCGCGCGGTGTCTTCATATCGCGTGCCGGCGAGCACGGTGCTCCAGTGATAGTTGAGCGTCACGGGTACGTCGGCCGTCACCGAAAGCTGCTGGCTAATGCCGTAACTCGCCTCCAGATCGAGGGAGGTCGACCCTTCGATCACCTCGGTGTCTGTGCTTTCGAGGTCCGTCCTGATGTCAGTGCCGCGGTATTCATCCTTCGTCGCGAACTGCGACATCGAGGCGTTCAACTGCCACCCGCCCTTCGGCAAGTAGGGACCAATTTGCGCGCCAATCACGGGCGCGACATTCCGGGTCAGGATTCAACCTTGCGCAGACGCCCGCTGCGGCGTCAGAAAAGCGAGACCCAGCGCTAAGAACACGAAAACGCCAATTGCCCGAATCAGTTTCACGGGAGCTCCCGCATACACAACCCTCTATCGGGGTGACGAATGATCTATTGGGTTGAATTTACGGCGGCGAACCGACGACGTAGGTGTACTAGCTTCAAGTGAAGCCGGTATGGCGGGACAATCGCATGGGCGGGAAAGTATACCAAGACGTTCGGCCTGTCAACCGAACTCTTCGTTTTTTCGCGACACCACTGCGAAATTCGCTTTAGCAGCTAGCGGTTTCGTCTATTCTCCGCGCAGTTTGCGCGCCGCCGTTGCGAGAGCGGCTAGCTTCGCGAATGCAGTCTGCGCATCTGCCACCGGCCTTTCGGCAAAGGTACCAAAGCCGCAATCCGGATTCAGAAAAATGCGCTCCGATGCAATGAATTCAGCGAGCTCGCGGACGCGCGCCACGATCTCCTCCGGCGTTTCGATTTCGGCGGTGCGCGGGTTCACCACTCCGTAGCCGATCTGCGCGCGCGGCTGCAATTGCGCCAATGCCTGCGGCGGACCCGCGCGAGACGTCGCGTACTCCAGCACAAACTGATCGAGTTTCATCCGATTCAAATAGGGCATGAGGCCGTCGTATGGGCCGGCGAGCAGCACGTCTTCGTTGCGGCTCCAGTTGCCACGGCAGACGTGCACGCACAGCGTCGGGCCTTCGATCCCTTCCACCACGCGATTCAGCAGACTCACCGCGCGCTCGAGTTCGCCTTCGGGGCTCGAACTTGCCGCGAGCGCCGCGCACATGAACGTTCGCGTCGCCGAGCGTCCCGCCAGCAGCAATTCGCTCAGCACAGGCTCGTCGAACTGCACCATCTCCGCGCCCGCGCTCGCCAGCTCCTGCAATTCTTCGCGCAGTACCGCGACGATATCGTTGCCGAGCGAGTCGCCATCCGGATACGTGGATTCAGAGAGGCCTTTCACCCAAGTCGAGCGGCTCAAGAGATATGGCCCCGGCAGCGTGACCTTGATCGCTTTCTTCGTGTGTTTCCGCAGGAAGCGGTAATCGTCCATCACCAGCGGCCCGCGCCGCCGCACTTTCCCGACGACCACCGGATTCTTGATGGCGAACGCCGGAACATCCAGCGCGTTGAGTAAATTCTCGAAAGCGGCCTTGTCCTCGACGTAATCGAGCAGTTCGGCCAGCGTCATCAGCCGGATGCCTTCCAGCCGCTCGGAGATGAACGAATAAAAGTTGTCGCGCCGCTGCTCGCCGTCGGACACGATGTCGACCCCTGCGTCCTCCTGATACTTGATGGCCAGCAGCGTGGCCTGATCCTTCAGTTCCGCCAGCGACGGGGAACGCCGCTTCATCGCCTCGATCAGCCACGCGGGCCGCGGCCAGCTGCCGACCACGGTCACTGGATATTTCAAGCCGTTTTTCATGCTTATGCCTTTCGGATCTCCGCGTGAAATGACCCCGCGTTTTGAAACGTCTGCGTCACCGGCGAGCGCCGCACCGTCTCGGCCAGCAATTCAGCGAGCGTCTGATCATCGGTGTCCGCGTCGACGTAAACCACAGCGCGCACCTCCGCCAGCCGCGGACTTCCGGCGTCCTCTAATCCGAGATACACGAGGATGTCCTGTGCCCGCGCCTGCAGCGCCACTTCGAGATTGTGCACGGTGATGCCTTTTTGCGACGCGCGCCATTGGAAGCCCACTGCGAGGCACGCCCCCAGCGAGCCGAGCACGTATTCGACTGCGCTGATCGCCTGATCGGCCGTATCGAAGCTCGCGGGTTGCCCTACCGTAAAGGAATGATTGCGCACGAAAACTTCGGCTGCCATCCCGCCGCGTCCTCGCACCCGCGCCCGCCAGACGAAGTTCTTCGCCTGTTCGAGATCCTGCCGCAACACGGCATCCGCCACTTTCTTGCGAATGAAGTAGCTCGTCGATCCCGCTTCGCCTGGCTTGGTGGTGAGCATGTCGTGCCCCACGAGCCGGCACCATGCCGGCAAATCTTCCTTCACGCTGATTTCGCGGCTGCGCACCTCGAGCACGGCGCCGGACGGCAGCGGATCCATTGCATTTCGAATGATCAGCAATAGACCGCTGCCGCAATCGAGATCGCCACCGTCGCAAGTCGCCGTCGGTGTCGGATCGGATTCAACCGTCATGCATGCTCCGCAGGACTAATAGCTCACGCTGGGTGCGCCGTTGCTCAGGAACTCGACGAGCTTCGCGCCACCCACAATCGTCGCCCCCGGCACCAGATTATTCTCCGCCAATCCGCGTTTCTTGAAACACGGCGAGCAGACAAATATTTTCCCGCCTGCTTTGGCGAAATTGTCCATCAGCTCTTTCAGCGGAGCGAATCCGGGCTCGTGAATGTCGTCCGCATAGCCCTTCTGCGAGAGCCGGACGCCTTCGATGCTGAGAAACACCATCGTATCCTTGTCGGACGCGACCGCGGCATTCGCTACCACGAAGCCCACCGTGGCCTTGTCCGTGTTGTCCTTCGAACAGCTCAGGCTGACGCAAAAGCTTCCCGGCATATTTCCTCCTTTTCGAAAATGCTAAGAATGTGGATGAATCAGTTTTCTCTCCGTCGTATTTCGTAAATGGGATGCCGCGCGGAAACCAGCGAGTGCCCGGTCAATCCGCACCACGCCGGAATGTCTTCCACGGCGCCGAGGTCGAGCGCCCTTAGTTCGAGCACTTGCCCTGGTCCGAGGGCTTTCATCCGGCCGGCGAGTTCGATCAGCAGCTCGCCGCAGCCCATCTCTCCGGCATCCCATTTATCGGCGATCATTTTCTAGCGGTCCTGTACATAAACTCGCACGTCCAGTCCGTCATTGTTTGCTATTTATTTCGATGTGCGCCTTCGGAAACGACTTCACCGTCAACGGAAACTCCGTGCCGTAGATGTTCGCGAGCGAGTAGTTTCCCACTGAATTCTTTACGTGGAAGGTTGAATTTCAATTAGGAAACGGCCGACGGCTCGCTTAGAGGGAGGTTCAAGTGAAGCCGGTGGTGGAACGCCGCTCGTGGCCGAGTGCGCGCATGAGCCTATATTGAGGCACAATCCGCAAACAATTGGCAAGCCTTTTCGGTACAGCGCCAGCCTGCGGAATTGTTCCGACGAGGAGTATTCAAGAGGCGAATGGTGTGGATGCAAACATTAGAGGCTCACTTTCGCAAGATGGTGGCAAGCTACCGGATGTAATCTAGGAAGCGTGCGGCGGATTGCCAGGCAGGCGGTCGCGTGCTTCGGCAAATCCTCAACCAACAATCACCGATAACAATTTCGAAGCACTGCGTCATCAATCCCATCCGCGCGCAACGCAAGAGCGCGCGGCGCGTCGTATAATAGTCGGTAGGCCGATGGAAAACGAAACTCTCGCACCGCGATTGCAGGGGCTGGACGACACCGAGATTCAGGAGTGGCTGGAGTCGCTCGACTCGGTGCTGCAATCGAGCGGGCGCGAAGTGGCCATGGAGATTCTCGAGCGGCTGCGCACGCACGCCACCGTGATCGGCGTCAAGCTTCCTTTCTCGGCCAACACGCCTTACACGAATACGATTCCTGCCGAGCTGCAGCCGCCGTTTCCGGGCGATCAGGCGCTCGAGCGCCGGATCAAGAGCCTGATCCGCTGGAACGCGCTGGCCATGGTGGTCCGCGCGAACAAGCACGAGAACGGCATCGGCGGCCATATCTCGACCTACGCTTCGGCCGCCACTCTCTACGAAATCGGCTTCAACCATTTCTTCCGCGCCCGCACCGAGACGTTCGAGGGCGACACCGTCTATTTCCAGGGCCATGCTTCGCCGGGAATTTACGCCCGTGCGTTTCTTGAAGGGCGCCTCACCTCACAGCAGCTTGAAAACTTTCGGCGGGAACTGAAGCCGGGCGGCGGATTGTCGTCGTATCCGCATCCTTGGCTGATGCCGGGGTTCTGGGAATTTCCGACCGTCTCGATGGGGCTCGGGCCGCTGATGTCGATTTATCAGGCGCGCTTCAGCCGTTACCTCGAGAACCGCGGACTGAAGCCGGTGTCGGATTCGAAGGTTTGGACGTTCCTCGGCGACGGCGAAACGGACGAGCCCGAATCGCTGGGCGCGATCACGCTGGCGTCGCGCGAGAAGCTCGACAACCTGATTTTCGTCATCAACTGCAACCTGCAACGGCTCGATGGCCCTGTGCGCGGCAACGGGCAGATCATTCAGGAACTCGAATCGGCGTTCCGCGGCGCAGGCTGGAACGTGATTAAAGTGCTGTGGGGCAGCGAGTGGGATCCGATTCTCGCGCAGGATTCCGAAGGCCTCTTGGTGGAGCACATGGGCGAGACGGTCGACGGCGAGTATCAGAAGCTGACCGTTTCCTCGGGCGCGTACGTGCGCGAGCATTTCTTCGGCTCCGATCCGCGGCTGCTGAAGATGGTCGAGCCGATGTCGGACGAGCAGCTGCGGCGGCTGCGCTTGGGCGGCCACGATCCGCTGAAGGTGTACGCGGCGTACAAGAGAGCCGTGGAACACAAGGGCTCGCCGACCGTGATCCTGGCGCGGACGATCAAGGGCTACGGATTGGGCGAAGCGGGTGAAGGCAAGAACGTGACGCACCAGCAGAAGAAGCTCAACGAAGAAGAGCTGCTGATCTTCCGTTCGCGCTTCGATATTCCCCTGAACGACGAAGAGTGCATGCACGTGGCCTTCTATCGTCCGCCGGAGGACAGCGAGGAGATTCGCTATCTGAAAGAACGGCGCGCGGCCTTGTGCGGCTACGTTCCGCAGCGGCATGTGCGCTCGAAGCCGCTCGTGGCCGACCACGACGAGCTGTTCCAGGAGTTTTTGCAGGGCAGCGGCGGGCGGGACTTTTCGACGACGATGGCGTTCGTTCAGATGCTGCGCAAGATGCTGAAGGATCCTGAGATCGGGCATCTGATCGTGCCAATCGTTCCGGATGAAGCGCGGACATTTGGCATGGAGTCGCTCTTCCGCACGGCGGGAATCTATTCGAGCGTGGGACAGAAGTATGAGCCGGTCGATAGCGACATGCTGCTCTATTACCACGAGGCGAAGAACGGGCAGATTCTCGAGGAAGGAATCACGGAAGCGGGCTCGATTTCATCGTTCATCGCGGCGGGCACGGCGTATGCGACGTACGGCGTGAACACGATTCCGTTTTTCATTTACTACTCGATGTTCGGATTCCAGCGGGTGGCGGATTTCATCTGGGCGGCGGCGGACATGCGGACGCGCGGGTTCTTGTTCGGCGGGACGGCCGGGCGGACGACGCTCGCCGGCGAAGGATTGCAGCATCAGGACGGCAACAGCCACGTGCTGGCGCTTTCGGTGCCGAACCTGCTGGCGTACGATCCGGCGTTTGCCTACGAGATCGCGGTGATCGTGCAGGACGGCATTCGCCGCATGTACAAGGACGGCGAGAACATCTTCTACTACGTGACGGTGATGAACGAGAACTACGCGCATCCGCCGATGCCGGAAGGCGTGCGGGACGGCATCCTGAAGGGGATGTATCGCTTCCGCGCGGCAAGCGAACTGAAGACGCCCGATACAAGCTGACGCCAAACCGAACGGCGCGAAATCGAAACTGCGAGCGCAGCTGTTTGGCAGCGGGGCGATCCTGAACGAAGTGCTGCGCGCGCAGGAAATTCTCGCCGAGAAGTACGGCGTGGCGGCCGACGTGTGGAGCGTGACGAGCTACAAGGCGCTCTATCGCGACGGCATCGACGTCGAGCGCTGGAACCGCCTGCATCCCGGCGAAAAGCCGCGCGTGCCGTACGTGACGCAACAGCTCGCGGACGCGCCCGGCGTGCTCGTCGCCGCTTCCGACTACCTGAAGACTCTGCCGAACATGATCGCGAAGTGGATGCCGCGGCCGCTGGCGTCGCTCGGGACGGATGGATTCGGGCGCAGCGAAGGACGCGCCGACCTGCGCGACTTCTTCGAGGTGGATTCGCGATTCGTGGTGCTCGCCACGCTGTGCGAACTGCGCGACGCCGGCAAGATCGATCGCAGTCGCGGTCGAACAAGCCATCGCCGATCTGCAGATCAACCCCGCAAAACCGAACCCCGTGACGGTGTAATCGCTGCAAAAAACTCGCCCGCAAGGAGTGCCGCAACCGTGTCGATTAGAATGTACACCCTTCGTTTGTTTTCATGCGCTTACGGGCGTTTCTAATCGCCAAATGTCGATTAGAAATCGGGGATCCGCCTACGCAAAAGCTACGGCGCGACAAGTCCGCGAAGCTACGGCGCGACAAGCGAATGGCTGGGTGCGAGCCGGCCGCGCGTGGGTGCTAAACACAGAGAACGCTGAGAACGGCCACAGAGAGCACAGAGCAACGGCGGTTCGCCGCACCCTTCGTCTCTCAGGGCAAGGAGGCGCAGAGAACGCGGAGAATGCCGGGCGAGTTTTCAGGCCCAAGGCTGAAGGCCCATCTTTTCTGGTGGGTATCTTCGTGACCTTCAATGTTCGCACTCCCACCGTCGGACTGTTTTCGCTTCCCAGGTTTTCAAAGAGCGTCCGATTCCCGCCGGGGGAACGGGGCGATTCCGTCGCCACGGACACCTTGGCACGGTGCGCGGCGAATATCACCTGTACTTGAGTGCAGTTTTGGGCGGGGGACAAAACCCCGGCCTAAATGATGGATGGAGTGCTTGCGGGTGCGTCCTGGTGCGACTGTCGACCAGCTTTGACCTACCCGGCGGGAAAGGGCCTGCCGAGAAGCGTTTTCTTTGCAATCCGCCGCAACGAGTGAGACCATCACCCAAAGCCGACCGCGGTCCGGCCGGGGGCGGTGCAGATGCCCTACCTTTTCGACTTCGATTTTGCGAACGAGATTCTTCGCTGCCGCCTTACCGGAGAGGTTAGTGACGACGTCCTGAAAGATTTCTTCTGGGTCGGGGCTGAATATGCGGCCCGCACTCGTCCCAAGGCAGGAGTCGTCGATTTCTCGGATGTCACATTATTCGAGGCCTCTGCCCGAACGATCCGAGAAGTGGCCCGGTCGACGCCGGTATTTCGCGATCAAGAAGTGGGCCGGGTGATTATTGCCCCATCTTCCACAATCTACGGAATGATGCGCATGTTTGAAATGGAGGGGGAAGACAAGCGCCCCAACCTGCACGTTGTTCGTAGCGAGCAGGAGGCGTGGGCAATACTGGCTGTGGAGGACCCGCAGTTCGAGCCTCTCGAGAAAAAATAATCCGGAAGTGCCCGCTACTGCGGTTAGTCAGGGCTCGCTATTTGGGTGTCACCGCTTCGTAGACGGCCATGCGCGCAACCGGTTTGCCGTCCGCTTCCTGCTCGGGCGCATAGACGCGGTGCGTTTCGGGGTCCACGGCCAGGCTGTGCACTCTCCGCTGAACGGGAAAGTCCTCCAATTTGCGGTAATGATCCGGGTCGTCCATCTGGAAGACGGAGATGGCCCCGCTCGAGCACGCAACGTAAATTCGTCGCAGCCCTGGATCGAACTTGATGACATCCGGACCATCGGCCATCGGGAGGAAGGCGATTGGCTGATGAGTGTCGAGGTTAAAGACTGTCATGAGTTCGTTGCCTTCGCAGGAAAGAAAGGCGCGATGATGCTCGGGATCGAGAGCCATCCCGTGATTGCCCTCGCAGCGTCCGAGCGGATAGCGCCCAACGGCTTGGTCCGTGGCGGGGTCGATGATGGCAAAAATGTCGCGGTCCTGCAAATTGACGTACACCTTCCTCGCAACCGGATCGTATCGCGGCATTCCCGTTTCGCTGTCGAAGTGCAGCGTCTTGACGATCGTGTCCGTACGCACATCCACAACGGCTTCGGCATCACCTCGCTCGTCGGAAACATACAGCTTGTGAAATGGCGCCGCGTAGGTGCTGCCATCGGGCTTGGCCTCGGTGGGAATCTTCTCGATCACCTTCATCTGTCGAAGGTCCACGACCCCGATCGTATTGTCGTAGGCGTTGGAGGTGTAGAACTTCCTTAACTCAGGAACATACTCGATGCCCTCGACGCCGGGGGTATCGAGAACCGTCGCGACGACGCGGTTGGTGCGCAAATCGATGACGTACGTCTGGCGCGCCGCGAGATGGGCCGAAAGCAGATAGTGATCGTCGGGATCGATCGTCAGATAGTCGAACCGTTTGCCTGGCGGGCCGGGCAAATCGAACTCCGTCAGTTTTCGCAACGTGTGCGTGGCGGCGGGCGCAGCCATCCCGAGCGCTCCTGCAAAGGTGATGAGCGCGAGGACGAGCAACCGATGATTCCGCATCGCAGCCTCCCAGGAATGCAATGGCTCGTTCCCAGCCGGGCCGATCGAAGCGGATTTTAGGGAACTTCGCCGCCGCGGCACAGCTTGCATGGCGCGGCGCGAACAGGTCAAGCCCTGATTAGTCCGTTGCCGGACAAGTTTCTTGCTGGTGCCACGCGGCTTAGCGTGGGCCGGTGACGGAACGCGGCGCGGAGGCATCGGGGGCGCCGAGCGGCTGGGCGCGCGGGCCGTAATGCGGGATGGGGCGATCAAGTTCGTAGGCGCCGAGATCGGGGGCGCGGCCGGAGAAATCGTCGTTGATCGTGGGGAGCAGGATGCCGGCATCGACGGCGGCCGAGCCGGGCTTGAGGCGGAAGTCGAAATCTTCGGGATTGTAGAGACGTTGCGGGTCGGACTTATCCGGCATGGTTGCGTGCATGAAGATATCGTAGTCGATGAGGATGCTGTGCTGCTCCTGCTTCGTCGCCTGCTGATAGTCGGCGAGTGACTTGAAGTGGCGCGTGACGAGCGAAGTGGCCTGATAGTCAGCGGCAACTCCGAATGCCGGGGAATCCCACTCGAACGCGTTTTCGACATTGGGATTTGGGCGAAAGCCGTTGTAATCCGAGGTCGAGTAGTTCGTTGACGTGCGGAGATTCAGGACCGGATCGGCCCAGCCATCGCCCAAGATCAGATTATTGAGGAAATGGATGTTTGAGGCGGGGCCCATCAGACGACCCTGGCCGACGAACGTATTCTGATAAATGAGGACGCCGGCTGGCGTATCAATCAATTTCAGCGGGCCGCCGGTCGTCGTGTCGTAGATCAGGTTCTGATAGAAGTACAGCGGGCCGCCGAAGGTCGGCTGGGCGCTGAGGGCTCCGCCCGCGGAATTGAAGCAGCGGTTGCGGAAGACGCGAATGTTGTGCGCGCCGCCGTCGGCTTCGATGCAATTGTCCGCCATGTTGTAGATGTCGTTGTTGTAGAAGTCGATCGAGACGGGGACGCGGTCGCGGACTTCGTTTGGCGTGCCGTCGGGATCGCCGTAGGTGGCGATGTCGATGCCATCGTGCCAGTTGGCGACGTAGTTGTAGGCGACCACGTGGCCCTGGCCGTAAATCTTGATCGCGTATTCCGACGTGATGAGCGCCGGATAGCCGGGAAACTTGGCCCAGACGGCGGGCGTCCACCAGCTCTGCAATTTTTCGGGATTGTGGCGGCCGATGAAGACATTGTCCGCGATGTAGAAATCCTTCGAGCCCGACCAATCGTCTTCCACGCCGCGGCCGACATTTTCGATGCGCGAATGCTTCAAGACTGAAGCCGCTCGAGCCGGCGATGTTTTTGTAGCCGAGCAGAAAGGCGACGTTGGTGTTGCGGACGGTGATGCCCTCGAAATAGTTGTAATTGGCGGCCATCAGATTGAAGAGATTCTGGCAGCCGTCGCCATCGAAGATCACTTCGCCATCGCCCGCGCCCTTGATGACGATCGGCTTGTCGGGCGTGCCGCTCTGGGTGAGGTAATAGGTGCCGTCGAACGGCGTGCCGTAGGCGGCGAGCGTCCGGTCGAATCCGCTATAGACGAAGCGATTGTCCTTGTAGATTCCGGCGTGGACCAAAATGATATCGCCGGGCTGCACGCGCGGCGGCATCACATTCGAATGGTCGGATTCGTCGGCGCCCATGTAGTATGCGGCGAGCAAGCCGGTGAAGGCAGGCTCCTGCTTGGCGCCTTTGTAGTCCGAAGGGATAGACGTTGTAGACGTGGCCGCCCGCGGCAGGTTCCGGCTCCTTGCGCGTGCGCAGCGTCACCATCCGCTCGGCCTTTCCCTTCACGCCGTCGGGATCGCTGAGAATGAAGCGGCATTCGTATTCGGTGCCGGGCTCCAGATCGAGGATGCTGCCCGCAAACATATTGGGAGCAACGTAACTGAAATAGTGGGCGCCGCCCTCGCGCGGGATTCCGCCGAGGACCTGCTCGCCCTGCAGGCGCAGTAGCGGGAGCGCTTTGCGCCAGCCTTGTTCGCCCCTCTTCCGGAAAGTTGCATCCACGCGAGCGTTGCGATTGCCGTCACCCGAGATTCGCCATTCGAAGCCGAGCGAAACCAGGGTGGGAGGATCGGTGAAGAATTCGCCCGCTACAACCGCGTTTTTCTGGCACCACGAAGCGCGAGGGAAGAAAGCAGTCAGGATCATCAAAAGAAGGAGCGCGCCTACGGGATGGAGCTTGTTCGGAATCTCCGATTTCACGGAATCATCCCGGCCACGCGCGGTAATCGTTCGACCTGCGGAGCGGGTGGCAGCGTATCGTATCGGTGATCCCAATTCATCCATACCATCTCGCTTTCGCCGCCGCGCTCGGAGCCTCCTGGACCGCATCGCTTGGTTTTTCCTGCCTGGCGCCGCCCGCGTCGCAGCTCGATAGACGGGGCTGGCGCCGACAGGTTTCACGATTCCCCTGGCTCCAGGCCAAACGCGGCCGCCCTTAGCTCATCTTACGTCACGGCATCATCGGCGGCACGTAGGCCAGCGTCCGCGCGAAAAACCACGTCAGGAAGAGCACCAGCACCGAATTGACCAGCAGCTGAATCAGCCCGTACCCCACAAGGTCGCGCGCGCGCACCTTCAGGATTCCGATCAGCGGCAGCATCCAGAAGGGATTCACCAGGTTCGGCAGCGCCTCGGCTACGTTGTACGTCTGCACGATCCAGCCGAGGTTCACATGCAGCTCCTTCGCCGCCTGCAGCACGTATGGCGCCTCGATGATCCATTTGCTTCCGCCCGACGGCACGAACATCCCCAGCACCGCCGAGTAGACGGCAACTAGCACCGGATACGCGCCCCGCGAAACGGCGCGCACGAAGAAATGCGCCAGCGTCCGCGAGAGCGGCGACATCGTGATGATCCCGAAGATTCCGCCGTAAAAAGGAAACTGGATCAGCACTCCGGATGTGGCGGGCACCGCCCCGTTCACCGCTCGAGTGAACGACCGCGGCCGCCAGTGCAACAACAGGCCCAGCATCAGGAACAACAAGTTGTATGTATTCAGATCGAGAGCAGCCAGCGGGCCGCGTGCGGCGAGCACCTGCGCGAGGTAGGCCAGCCCTATCGCGCCCACGATAATCGAAAGCGCGGGCGCGTGTTCCAGCCATTCGGCCGGCGTCCGCGGCGCCTCGATCTTCTCGGCCGCGAGTTCTTCTGTGACGCCAAACGACTCGGCCGTTCGCGTCGAGTGCCTCGGTGCCGAGAGATAGGCCACCGTTGTCGACGACGCGATCAGGATTGCCGCAAGCGCGATGCTTTGCCAGGTGTAAATCGTCTGGCTCAGCGGGATCGTTCCGCTGATCGCGAGCAGCGCAGGCGGAATCGACGAAGGCGTCGCCATCACCAGCGCGGCCGAAGAAGAAAGCCCCAGCGCCCACACGCTGCAAGTGCCCAGGTACGCCGCCGCGCCGATCGCGCGATAGTCCACGTGGCGCACCCTCTTCACGATTTCGCGCGCCAGAATTCCGCTGAAGATCAGGGCCAACCCCCAGCTGACAAGCGCCGTTGTCATCGCGAAAAAAGCCACGAAGGCAACCGCTCCCTTCGGCGTGCGGGGAATCGCCGCGAGCCGGCGAATCAGCCGGTGCACGGGCGGCGACGTCGCCACCACGTATCCGCCCACGATGATGATCGCCATCTGCATCGTGAACGGAATCAGGCTCCAGAATCCTTCGCCGAAATACCGGATCAGATCCCGCAGCCCGGTGCCCAGCAGCGCGGCGCCTGCAAATACGATGAGGAGGGCTGCAAGCGCGAAGACAAACGCATCCGGGAACCATCGCTCCGACCAATCCGCCAGCGCCATCCCGAATCGTGCAAAAATGCCGGTGGCGTTTCCTTCCGCGGCTACCGCCTTTTCATCGCCTGGCTCGTGCATCGGCGCGGATTATACGCGCTGCGGCCGCTGCGCGCTCCCGATCTTGCGCGGGCGGCCCGGTTCTGGTACTGATGTACCTCTTTATGCGCCGCAAATTGATCCTTTTGCTCCATTCGCGAAAATTGGGCCAGGCACTACACTCGGCCAAGAGGTGGATTGGTATGTCTGCGAAAGAGCGGCGTGCGTCCCGGCGTTTCCTGATCCGTATTCCGTTGACCGTGCGCTGGGCGAATGAACACGTGATCGGCGAGGCGACCACGGAATCGCGCGAAGTGAGTTCGCGCGGCGTCTTTTTTCATCTGCCGAAAGATTTGCAGCGCGATTTGCCGGTCGAAATTATCATGACGCTCCCGCACGAGCTCACGCAGGCGGGGCCGGTCTGGGTTCGCTGCCAGGGGCGCGTGTTGCGAAGCAGCCTAGAAAATTCGGGTGAAGTAGGGGTCGCGGTCGCGATGGAGGGCTACCAATTCATGCGAACCGCCACCGGCGCGGAACCCGATATGCCGATGCCTGGCCCACGCTTGAGCTTCTGAATCCGCCGCGCTCTGCCTTTTGCGCAGGCGCGGCGTCGATGACATCCATCCAAACCTCGAATTGGACAGCCCTCCGGCGCGCTGTTAGCGTCGATTTATGTATCTGCTAATTGCGTTGGATGGCGAACACGGTGTGCTGCATTCGGTGACGAGCCCGCTCTCGGCTGCGGGAACTCCCGCCGAACAACTGGGTCGCGCGGCCGATTTTGTCACGGCCCTGGTAAAGTGCAACGCGTGCCACGCGTACGAGCTCGAAGGCGACGAGTGGATCCTCGAGGTGCGCCTCTCGCCAACATCCGACGAGCCTCGCTGGCTGCACTGACCCTTCGAAGCGGCCGCGCTGCCGCCACCATCACGCGCCACAAATACGCGCCGTCATTCTGCCTGCCCTGAGCAAACCGAAGGGAGGCCCGTCTCTGGCCGAAGAATCTCTCTTGTGTGCCCTACTTCGCCTGTGCCGCTTCCTGCGCCTTATACGCGTCCAACGAAATCGAAATCAAGTACGCGTGAATGTCGTCAACTTGCTCCGGCGTCAGCACTCCGTTCCACGGCGGCATTCCCGCATTCTTGAAGATGCCTCCCAGCACGATCTGATGGAACTCGGTGTGCGTTGCGGCGCTCATGCGGCGCAGATCGGGCGCAAGCCCGCCCGGCTGGTTGATGTGGCACCCGGCGCAATTCGCGCCGAAGAGCGCGGCGCCGTCTTTCACCGTGTCCGCGGACGCAGTCATCGGCGGCGGCTGCGGAATCGGCCCGGGTGGCGGAAGGAGCGGAGGAATCGGCGTCGCGCCACCATCGAGTTTGAACGCGAGGATGCGTCCCTCGTTGCCGCGCTGGTAGGATGCAGCCTCGGGATGGGCGAAACTCCAGCCGCCTCCGCCCCACGCCGCCATCACGGCCACGTATTGCACGCCGTCGATCTCATACGTCATCGGCGCCGCGACGATCGTCGTGCCGACGTCGATATCCTTCAGCAGTTCCCCCGTCTCCGCATCGTACGCGCGAAAATGCCCCGCCCCGTTGCCTTGAAACACGAACCCGCCCGCTGTGGCGAGCACTCCGGCGTGATCCCACCAGTCCTCGGGCCCCACATTCCACACCGCTTGGCCGCGAATCGGATCCCACGCTCGCAGATACGTCTTCCCGGAAAAAACCGCTTTCTGCCCGTTTTCGATCGTCGGAATGTAGACGAGCCCTGTCTGCGGATCCCACGCCATCGGATTCCAGTTGTGCCCGCCCATCGGCGACGGCTGAATCAGCTGGCCCTTGCCGTTCGAGGAATAGCGGAAATCGCGCGCATCCGCCTCCATGGCCGGCCGGCCCGTCTTCAAATCAACATGATCCGCCCACGTGACCGGCACGAATTTGTTCGCTGAAATCACGTGGCCGGTCTTGCGGTCGAAAATGTAGAAGAATCCGTCTTTCGATGCCTGCATCAGCACCTTGCGCGTTTTTCCGTCAATCGCCAGGGTGGTCAGAATGAGCGGCTGCACCACATCGAAGTCCCACTGATCGCCGGGCACTTCCTGGTAATACCACGCGAGCCGTCCCGTCGTCGGGTTGATCGCCAGGATCGACGAGATATAAAGGTTATCGCCGCCCGATGGACTCCGCTTCGATTGATCGTAAAACGTTCCGTTGCCGGTGCCGAAATAGAGCAAATTCAATTCGGGGTCGTAGACCATTCCGTCCCAGACGGTCCCGCCGCCGCCCATGGCCCAATCGCTTTTTGGGTCCCACGTTTTCTGCGCCACTTTGAGTTCGGGATTCTCGAGCGGCTGGCCGGGCGCGGGAGGAACCGTAAAAAATCGCCACGCGAGCTCTCCGGTGTTCAAAGCGTATGCGCTCACGTATCCGCGCGCATCATACTCGCCGCCCGAATTGCCGATCACGACCACGCTGCCCGCGACTTCCGGCGCTTGCGTCACCGTGTAGCCGCGCTTGTGGTCGACAATCGTATCGACGTGCCACAGCACCGCGCCCGTTTTCGCATCGAGCGCGAAAAGCCGCCCATCGAACGCCGCCACGTAGACTTTGCCTTTCCACACGGCCACGCCGCGGCTCACCTCGTCGCAGCAGGCGCGGCGGTTCACCACCAGATCGCTTTTGGGATCGAACTCCCACAGCCCTTCACCGGTTTTGGCGTCGAGCGCGTAGGCGATTCCGGTCGGCCCCGATGCGTACATCACGCCGTCCACGACAATGGGCGTCGCTTCGAGCCCGCGGATCGTGTGCGTGTCGTAGGCCCAGGCGAAGCCGAGGCGGCTCACCGTTTCCTTATTGATCTGCGCGAGCGGCGAATAATGGCTCTTGCCGAAATCGCGGCCGCTGGTGAGCCATTGATCGGGGTGCTTGTCGGCGGCGAGCACCCGCGCGCGTGTCAATTTGTCCGTACGCTGCTTCGCCCGGCTTTGTTTGCGCCGAAATTTTTTCGCTGCGGCTCGCGACGAAAAAAGCCGCAGCGGCGAGGGCGATTGCAAATGTAATCTGAAAGCGCGCCGATTTCATCTACTGCACCCACGGCGACGGCATGCCGTACGGTACGCCGATGAACACGGCTTGAATCTGCCGGATCTTGCCGTCCTGGATTCGGAAAAGCTCCAAGAGGCAAAGCGTGCTCGGAGTCCGCATCGGCGAATCGATCACCGTGCCGTCGGTCAGCTTGAACGTTCCCAGCGCGCCGTTGTGGTCAATGAACGCGGCCGCCAGCACCAGTTGGCGTTCCTCATCCACCAGCGGGTAGCGCCGCGCCCGAAGCAACGTATCGTAGCGGTAGTTGCCCATCTTGAATTGATCGGCGCATCCCAGATTCGCCACGGGAATGATTTTCATCAGGTCGGGATTGTGCGTCGTCTGCAGACCGTTCTCGATCCGGTTGCAGTCGTCGCTGAACTGCGTGAAGAGCACGCCGTCGTTCAGTTGCAGCGTATTGAAGTAGCCGTCGACCAGCGCGACGAGCCGCGCGCGTGGCACTCGCTGCTCCGGCGGAACCATTTCGTTCAGCACGGGCAGCACGGGCAGCTTCGGCGAAGTTGGAAACGGCCCGCTGCCTTCGGGGCGGCGCAGCACCGTCTCGACCTCCGAGATTTTGCCGTCTTCCACCTTCAGCCGCAACGCGTACACGGACGTGGTATGCGTTTCGGTGACGACCCCCATGAATCCCACCTCGCCGTTCGTCGTATCGGCGAAGCGCAGGTCGTAGTCGCTCATTCCGGTGATCGTATTCCACAGGCCGTCGCCCACGCGCAGCGACACGTTGTTCTCCGTGTTCTTCACGTACTTCGCCCACGGCGCTTCCCCGGGAGCCTTGTCCTTCAGCGCGTGGAGATACTTGTCGAGCACTCCGTACAGGCACGCGCGATCGCAGTCGGGACCAACCGCATTCTGCCATGTGATCGGCTCGTTGCGCGCGGCTCGGGTGCGCGAGCATCGCCGCGAAAAGGCAGAGGCTCGCGATTGCTACTGTCGAGACGATGATCTTTTTCATGATTTCTGTTCCCCCCATTTTTACCAATCGAAGTGAGCGCGAATATACCACGCACGCGCAAATTCCGCGCACCCGAACCGCGCTAGAACCCGCTCAAATCTTCGGGAGGACGATGCCCTGCTGCGACTGGTATTTGCCCTTCTTGTCCTTGTAGGAGACTTCGCAGATTTCGTCGGATTCGAAGAAGACCACCTGGGCGAGTCCTTCGTTGGCGTAAATCTTCGCGGGCAGCGGCGTCGTGTTACTGATCTCGAGCGTGACGAAGCCTTCCCACTCCGGCTCGAACGGCGTCACGTTGACGATGATCCCGCACCGCGCGTAGGTCGACTTCCCCACGCAGATCGTCAGCACGCTGCGCGGGATGCGGAAAAATTCCACCGAGCGCGCCAGCGCGAACGAATTCGGCGGCACGATGCACACATCGCCCTTGAACTCCACGAGCGATTTCGCGTCAAACGCCTTCGGATCGACGATCGTCGAATTCACGTTCGTGAAGATGCGAAATTCGTCGGCCACTCGCAAGTCGTAGCCATAGGACGACACGCCGTAGCTGATCACGCCGTCGCGCACCTGGCGGTCGGCGAACGGCTCGATCATTTTTTGCTCCACGGCCATCCTGCGAATCCATTTGTCAGACTTCACCGACATCGAGTCCCTCCCGGGAAGTTGCACAGTGTATTACGAGGTGCGGCGCTTGACAACCTGCAAACCCCTGTCTAGCATAGATTTCCGGGCAAGTTTGCGGCTCGCCGGAGGTCGTTTTGATCAAACTCGACATAGTAAACGCCATCGTCCAGAAAACCAACATTACACGCACCAAGGCCGAGCAGGCGGTCGAAACCGTGTTCGACGCAATGAAAAACGCGCTCGGCCGCGGCCAGCGGATCGAGTTGCGCCGTTTCGGCGTGTTCAACGTCAAGCCGCGCAAGACCGGCATCGGCCGCAACCCGCGCACGGGACAGCAGGTCAACATCCCTCCCGGCAAGGCGGTGCGCTTCAAGCCGGGCAAGGAACTCCAGTCGCTTCCGGCTACTTCGGCTCCCGCGGCGAAGTCCTGAGCATTGCTTACGCTTGCAAGAGGGCAGGACGCTCCCGTCGCGCCGCCTTCCCCTAGCGGCGCATCCAAACTCTCATGAGCGACAGCCTGAATGCAGGCAACGGTCACGGTGTCCTTCCCCCTGAAGTGCTCGAAGTGCAATTTCCGCGGCTGGTCGAGCCGCCTCCGCCGCAGCACGTGAAGCGGCGTCCTCTGTGGCCCGCGCTGATCTTGTTTCTGCTCACCGCGATTTCCACTCTCGCCGTGGGCGCGGAATTCGCGCGGTCGTACGCCGCGAATCAGGAGCCGTTTTCGGGGAATGCGAATCCGTTTGCGACGATGCTGGCGCCCTTCGAGCATCCGCAGATGCTGCTGCTGGGCGTCCCGTTTTCCTTCACGCTGCTGGCCATTCTGTTCACGCACGAAATGGGGCACTACGTTGCGTGCAAAATCTACGGCATCGACGTGAGCTATCCGTACTTCCTTCCCGCGCCCACTCTCTTCGGGACGTTCGGCGCTGTCATCCGCATTCGCTCTCCGATCACGACGCGGCGCGCGCTGTTTGATGTCGGCATAAGCGGGCCGGTGGCGGGATTCGCGATCGCGGCGCCGGCGATGGTGTGGGCGGTGGCGACCTCGCGCGTGGTGCCGGGCGTCGATCTCAACGCGCCGATTCTTTTCGGCAATGCGCCGCTTACGCGCCTGTTGATCGAGCTGTTCCATCCGAATGTGAATCCGAGCTGGGTGCTGCTGAGCCCCGTCGGCCGCGCCGCCTGGGTGGGATTCTTCGTCACGGCGCTGAATCTGCTCCCGATGTGGCAACTCGATGGCGGCCACATTGTTTACAGCCTCACGAGCCGCTATCACCGCCGGATCTCGATCGGCATAGCGCTGAGCTTGCTTGCGTTCGGCGCGCTCGCGTGGAGCGGCTGGTATCTGTGGGGTGGGCTGCTGCTTGTGCTGAGCTTGAAATTTCGCCATCCGCCCGTCTACGACTACTGGCAGCCGCTCGATCCCGCCCGGCGCGCCTGGGCCTTCGCCGCGCTCGCGATCTTCCTCGCGTGCTTCACCCTCTGGCCCGTCCGCTGACGCGCGCTTAACGCTCATCGCTCCGCCAGCGCCGCACCAGATCTCGCGCCGCGCCGCCCCACTCCGGAAAATCGAACTTGAAGCCATGCGCCAGCAGCCGCCCCGGAATCACGCGCCGGCTCTTCAGAATCAGCTCGGTTTCCGTGCGAAGAAAAATCGCGCCGAATTCCAGCATCCATTCCATTGCTGGCAGGCCGATGCGCGTCCCCCACGCCTTCCGCAGCAACGACATGAACTCCGCATTGGGCACGGGATTCGGCGAAGCGATATTGATCGCGCCGTCCAGATCGTCATGCCCGACCAAATAATCGATCGAGCGCAAAAAATCGCGATCGTGAACCCACGAAACGAATTGCTTGCCTGAGCCGGACGCACCACCCAAGCCAAAGCGCACCAGCGCCAGCAGCGTGTCGAACACGCCGCCGCGGTCCGGGCTCATCACCATCGCGCTGCGCAGCGCAACCTTGCGGGTTCCGGGCGTCGATGCCGAGACGAACGCCTCCTCCCAGCTCGTGGCCACGTCGATGCTGAAGGCCCACGTGGAGGGCGCGTTCGGCTCGTTGCCGCCGATTTCGCCCGTGGCTTCGTCCATCGGGCGATCGAATGCATGGCGATAGATCGTGGCCGTGCTCGCGTTCATCCAGATTCGCGGCGGATGCGCCATCCGGCCGATCGCTTCGCCGACGAGGCGCGTGCTGCGAACGCGCGATTCCTTGATCTCGCGCCGATTCTCCGGCGTGTAGCGACAATTGACGTTGCGCCCGGCGAGGTTGATGACGACATCGGCGCCATCGAGCTCGTTCGTCCACGCCCCGAGCGTCTCGCCATCCCACGAAACCGTTTTCCACGGAAAGGGTTTTGCCGTCCGTGCGACCACGACGACGTCGTCACCTTGCGCGTGGAAATGGCGCGCCAGGATTGCGCCCACCTGGCCGGAGCCTCCGGGCAGCACGATTCGCCGTTTTTCCTGATTCGCTCGGCCCGTTCTTGCGTCCTCTGATTTCATCTCGCTAAGACAAGCTGATGGGATCGACGTCGACGATTACGGCGGTTTCGGGGAACTGCTTTGCCGCGCAGAAATCGAGCGCGCCCGCCAGCGCCTTTCCGAGGATCGCGCGGTGCGGCGACTTCAGGACGAATTGAAAACGATAGTCGCGGCGCAGGCGGGCGAGCGGCGCGGCGGCGGGCCCGAGAATCTTCACGCCGCGCTCCTCGAACGGCGCGAAATACGCGGCGAGCGCGCGCGACCAACGGATCGCGTTTTCCACTTTGCGGTCGCGCACCAGCACGCTCGCGAGCGCGGTGAACGGCGGATAGTGCAGCAGCCGCCGGAACTGCGCCTCCTTTTCGTAGAACGAGACGTAATCCTGCTGCGCGGCGTATTGGATTGCGTAATGCTCCGGGTAATACGTTTCGACCAGCACCTCGCCCGAAAGCTCGCCTCGCCCGGCGCGCCCCGCGACTTGCGTGAGCAGCTGAAATGTCCTCTCGGCCGCCCGAAAGTCGGGGAGCCCGAGCGCGAGATCGGCGGCGACTACGCCCACGAGCGTCACGCGCTGGAAATCGTGTCCTTTCGCGACCATCTGCGTTCCCACGAGAATATCGATTTCGCCCTTCGCGAACGCGCCGAGCACCTGCTGGTATTCGCGCTTGGTGCGAACCGTGTCGCGATCCAGCCGCGCGATGCGCGCGGCTGGAAATTGCTCGCGTAGGTATTCCTCGACGCGCTCGGCGCCGTCGCCGACGTAATACATATATTCCGAATTGCATTTCGGGCACTGCTTCGGCGGGCGAATCGAATAGCCGCAGTAGTGGCATTCGAGGCGCTGGCGGCTCTTGTGGTAGGTGAGCGCGATGCTGCAATTCTCGCACTGGACGAGCGCGCCGCAGCCGCGGCACATCAGCGACCACGAATAGCCGCGGCGATTGATCAGCACCATCGCCTGCGTCTTCTCTTCGAGGCGCAGCGAGATCGCGGCGCGCAGGGATTCGGATACGGGCGTCGCGCGATGCTGCCGACGAAACTCCTCGCGCAGATCGACGATCCGCACCGCAGCGAGCGGCCGGTTCTCGACGCGCGAGGTCAGCTGCAGCAGCTGATATTTCCCGGCGCAGCGCGTTGTGATACGTCTCGAGCGAAGGCGTGGCCGAGCCAAGCAGCGCCACCGCCCCTTCGAGCCGCGCCCGATAGACAGCCGTATCGCGCCCGTTGTAGCGCGGCGTTTCTCCCTGCTTGTAGCTCGCCTCCTGCTCCTCGTCGACGATGATCAGCCCAAGATTTTCGAGCGGCGCAAAAATCGCCGAGCGCGTACCGACCACGATGCGCGCCTCGCCATGCCGCACGCGCCACCACTCACGCGCGCGTTCCGTATCCTGCAAGCCGCTGTGCAGCACCGCGACGTGCTCGCCGAAGCGCGCGCGCACCAGCCGACCGACCCACAGCGTCAGCGCGATTTCCGGCACGAGCACGATCGCGGTCTTGCCGCGCGAAAGCGCTGCTTCGATCGCGCCGAGATACACTTCCGTTTTGCCGCTGCCGGTCACTCCGTGCAGCAACCCTGCGGCGAATTTTCCGGCCACGAGCCAGCGCCAAATCTCGGCCAGCGCTGCGTTTTGTTCGGCGTTGAGCACGTTGGCCGGCGGCGTGAAATCCGTGTCCCACGGATCTTCGCCGGGGACGATTGGTTCTTCCCACGTGAGCACCATTCCTGCGCTTTCGAGCCGCTTAATGACGAGAGCAGTGACGCCGGCTTTCTCGAGCAGCATTTCGAGCGGAAGGGGCCCTCGAATATCCGTGAGAACCTCGTGAACCCGCTTTTCGGACTGGCCGATGGGCCGGTCCGGTGGGTTCGGATGCCAGGCGACAATCTTTTGCTTTCGTGATTTTCGCTGGCGAAGCACGTCGCGCGCGGCGAGATAGCCGCGCCGCACGAGCGCATCGGCTGCGGCGTCGTCCACGCGCTTGCGGCGCGAGCGCGATTCGCGCTCCCGATCGGGTGCGTGCCGCGCGTCGATTTGCCGCAGCAGGTCGGCCTCCGCGCGCTCAGCATCTACGAGCGTGAGTTTCTGTGCGAGTTTGTCGAGGTGCGCGCGGCCTGATTCCGTCAGCGAATATTCGCGCTCGTGCCGCACTTCGACTTCGGGCGGCAGCATGGCACGAAATGTCTCGCCGATCGGCGCGAGGTAGTAGCGGCTGATCCATTCTCCTAGCTCGATCAGCTTTGCGGGGAGCGCCGGAAGCAGGTCCATCACCTCGGCGATTTCCCTAATGGCGGGCGCAGCGGCCGCGCCACTGGAAGACACGGCGCGCCCAATATTGGGCGGCTTCGCCGCTTCGGCAAGGACTACGCCGATCATCGCGCGCCGGCGAAACGGCACCACGACGCGGCGTCCAATGAGCGGCTTGCCATCAAGCGCGGCCGCGAGCGATTGCGGCAGCACGTAGGTAAACGTCGAGCGAAGAGGAACCGGCAGCGCGACTTCGCAATAGCGGGAAGGCATGAGCGCCGAATAGTGTAGCAGGCCGCGCATGGCGCGCCAGCTACGCGTCTCCATCGTCGGGTTTTCAGACCGAATTTTCGCGAAACTCGACCTGCTGTTACCGTGTCGATTAGAAAAATTGTCGGCGTTTGTTTTCAGCGTCTTAAGCGAAATTCTAATCGCCAAATGTCGATTAGAAATTGGGAAAAAATGGCCCGCGGCGAGGCGAGCGGTGAATTCGAGTCTCTGTGCCGTTGCCGTCGCTCGCCGATCATCGCTCATCGTGCTCTGTTCCGCTGGTCCTCCGACCGCACCTCCGCATCCAGCTAAGCACGATTCTCGCGCGATTGGGATTGTCCTTGAGTACAGATTGCGTACAGGGGAAAAACCTGTCAGACGCGAAAGAGAGATCCTTCAGCCGACCTACACCAAAGACGTCGGCTTCAGGATGACGATCCTCGTCGGGTCGTCAACGGCGTTTCGGCTGGAGGCCAAGGTAGGCCATCACCTTTTGCAGATCCTTCCACACTTCGCTCTTGGCGGCGGGATTGCGCAACAGGTAAGCGGGATGATACGTGGCGATCAATTTCGCGCCGCGAAAGTCGAACCACTCGCCGCGGAAGCGCGAAATGCCTTGCGTGGTTTCGAGCAGCGTTTGCGCGGAACACGCGCCGAGGCAGCAGATCACCTTCGGGTTGATAACGCCAAGCTGGCGCATGAGAAACGGCGAGCACGTGGCGATCTCGTCCTTTTCCGGCAGGCGATTTTCGGGCGGGCGGCATTTCACCACGTTGCAGATGTAGACATCTTCGCGGCGCAGGCTCATCGCCTCAATCATCTGCGTGAGCAATTTTCCGGCGCGGCCCACGAACGGCTCGCCCTGCTCGTCCTCATCGCGTCCCGGTCCTTCGCCGACAAACACCAGCTGCGCTTTCGGATTGCCGACGCCGAAGACGATCTGCGTGCGCGCCTTGTGCAGTTTGCAGCGCGCGCAATTGGGAGTGATGTCCGTGCGAATGCGCTCGAGCGTGTCGCCCTCGATCCGATCGGCCGACTCGAAAAGCGATGGCCCCGCAGCGCGCTGCACGAGAGCAGGCGCAGCGGCAGCCGCCCTGCCTGTCGCAAAGCCGCCCAGCGCAGGCGGAGTCGTGGCCTTTGGTTTTCCGGGTGCCCCATCCTCCGTTTTGTGGAGGGTGGGTGCCTCGGCGCGGTCAAGATAATAAGGACCGATGCCAAGATCATCGACGTAGCGAAGCCACGCTTCTGCGCGAGGACGTTTCGTTTGGTCCATGAAGGTTCCGATTATCGTGGACCACGCTTGAATTCACAAGTCCGCGCGGATTAGCCGTGGAATCTGCCTACGGCAGAAGCTGGACGCGGCGCGTGACGACGGTGGTGTCGCCATCTTGCGAGGGTGCCGCCTTCAGCGGCCGGGCCATCAGCAAGAACGCGCCAGCGGGCGGGAGGCCGTAGCTTTCGTCCGCCGCCGAAACTTCGACCGGCTTGCCCACGGGCAGCGAAAAGTCGATTTCGACTCCGTCTGCGGGCATCGCGTCGCAGCGGTACATGGCCCAGCCGTTGAAATATCGGCGAATGCGCGGGACTTCCGGCGGGAGCGCCTGTCCCCCCACGCGCACATTCTCCACGCCCGCATCGGGCGGGAAAAATACGGCGGCGGAAGGCGCGCCGCGCTCGGATCTCAGCAATGCCTGATAGGTGTGCCGTCCATTTGCCTGCGCCGATTCAAGGATCGTGAAGGTAGGCGCGCTCGCATCGACGCCCGGCGCGTCGCTAAAGAATGTGGGCGCCGTAATCCACGGCAGCGTCCGTCCGGTCGCGCGGTGGAAATTTGCGGCAAGGCGCAGCGGTTCCGGTAGGCGCCCCGAGGCAGGCTCGACGATCCACTGCGCCTTCCCCGAATCCGCGTCGCGCCAGTATTCGATATTCACGCGCTCAGGCGCTTTGGAAGAATACGGCGGCAGCACCACCGACGCGACAGTCGCGAGCGCGCCCACCAATACCGGCATCCAGAGAAACGCAAATGCGCGAAAACCGCCCGTCTCGCGCAGCTCCGCGCACAGCGGCGCCATCGGCGTCAGCAGCAGCGCGACGGTCAGCGCGATGATGGGCAGGCCGCGGTTGCCGAGCGCGTCGTAGAGCAGGCTGGCCGGGCCGAAGCCGACGATTGCGGCTGCCGCGAGCGGCACGATCGTCGCAATGCCGGAAAGCAACGCGCGATCCTTGCCTGGCAATGTCGCAGGCAGGCCCGCGAGCGCCGCGAGGATTACGGGCACGAGAGCCACGTACGACACTCCCGGCGCGAGCCACGACACCACCACGGCGAGCAGCGCCCACCACGCCCACACGCCGCTCCACAATCCCCAGAATCCGGTGCGCCGCACGAAGAACACGCCGTTCGCCACCACGACGGCCACGCCCAGCGCCCAGAACGCGACCTCGAAAGGCAGCGGATGAGCGATCCAGTTCACCGGAGTCGAGCCCGCAAAGCGCAGCCCCTGCCGGACAATGATTGCAAGCGCGCCGGCTACAGCGAGCGTCACAGGCCAGCCGAAAAGCCCCACGAGAAAATCGCGGCGCGCGATGCGCTTCCTATGGATCAGCCAACCGACCTGAAGAAATATCAGCAGCGCAGCCAGAAGGGCGAATTGCGAAGAGCGCCTCGCCTGCCAGTGGATCATCGCGCGGCCGAAGAGATCGAAGAACACGGCATCGCGGCGCGGAATCCTCGACAAGTCGGCGTTCGCAAACGCGACGACTGCAGGCAGCGCGTTTTCGCCCTGATGCTGCAGGCTCGCGGGCGTGACGTTCGCGGAATTATCGAGCGGCGTGTGGTAATGCCACTCGTCGCCGATGAAGGCGAAGTTGAGGCCTTCGTATCCCGCCGCCTTGAAGACCGTGAAGTCCGTGTCGTTGGGAAGCTGTCTGTAAACGGTGTAGAAGATCGAGCTCGCCGCAGGCCGCGCCGCATGCTGCGCGTAGAGGCGCACGGCCCAGTCGTTTGCGCCGCCCGTTTCGAACATCACGCTCGGGCCCGAAGTGCCGCGCGCATCGAGATTCACCGCCGCGCGCACGTCCTTGGCCCACGGATGCGAATCGACGAATGCGCGCGCGCCGAGCAAGCCCGCCTCCTCGCCTTCGTCGAGCAGGAAAATCACCGAGTGGCGCGGCGCGGGCATCGCCTTGAGAGCGCGGGCGATTTCGAGAACGGCGGCGACGCCCACGCCATCGTCCGAATCGCCGGGCCCGGCCGGAACGGAATCGTAGTGCGCCGCAAGAAGCACCGCGTCGCTCGACGCGGTGTCCGTCCCATCCAGCCGCGCCAGCACATTGTTCACGGTCGCGCAGGTTCCAAAATCGCCGCACGCGAACGCCGTCTGAATCTGCGGCTGGTACCCGAGTTTGGTGAGTTCGGCGACGATGCGGTCGCGCACCGCATCGTCGGCCGGCGTGCCGATCGGATGGGGCTGGTCCTTGCCGAGGATGCGGTGCAGCGTGTCGAGCGCGCGCGCCGCCGAGAACTGGTCCGCCGGGGCGTTCACGAGCTTCGGCGCGGGCGGCTTGAGTCCCCCCAGTGACAGGGCGAGGATCGCCGCTAAGACGAGCGCTGCCAATAAAATCCGGCGCATTCCTGGTGAGCTGGGTGGTGCCAAGCATGCCTCCGGTTGCGCGCCATCCTAGGACGCTTAGCCCCACAAGTCAATCCGCCGGAAGTCCTACTACAACAGACATATGACAAGAATCGGCAGCGAGCCGCCGCTTTTCTGATTCCAATCACGCGGCTTACCGTTTACCCTGTTGCGCTCACGTCACGCGGAGGCCGCATGTCCATCCTCGACATCCTCATCGGCAAGCCGCTGGCAAATTGGGACGAGCGCGCCGAGCAGATCGGCCCTTCCGCCGGCATTCCGATTTTCGGGCTCGACGCACTGAGTTCGGCGGCGTATGGCCCCGAAGCCGCCCTCACGTTGCTTCTCCCGCTGGGTGCCGCGGGTGTTGCCTATATCGTGCCGGTCAGCGCGAGCATCATTATTTTGCTCTCGATCGTCTATATGTCTTACCGGCAGACGATTGCGGCGTATCCGGGTGGCGGCGGGTCCTACACGGTCGCCACCGAGAATCTGGGCGTCTACCCGGGCCTGCTGGCCGCCGCGGCACTCATGATCGACTACATCCTCGTGGTCGCCGTGGGCATTTCGGCCGGCGTCGGTGCGCTAGTATCGGCCGCGCCAAGTCTCCAGCCCCACACGCTCCTGATCTGCCTCGCGATTCTCCTGCTCATCATGATCGTCAATCTGCGCGGTCTCCGTGAGGCCGGCATTGCCTTTATGCTTCCGACGTACCTCTTCGTCGGATCGCTGCTGATCGCGATCGTGATGGGTTTATTCAAGACAGTCTTGGCCGGCGGACACCCGATGCCTGCCGTGGCGCTGCCGCCGCATCCCATCCCGACGCTAGCTGCGGCCAGCACTTGGATCCTGCTGCAGACGTTCGCCAATGGCTGCACCGCCATGACGGGCGTCGAGGCAGTCAGCAACGGCGTCCGCGCGTTCCGCGAGCCTACCGTACCGAACGCGCAGAGAACGCTCACCGTAATCATTGGCCTGCTGATCGTGCTGCTGGCCGGCATTGCGTATCTGGTCCATGTCTACGACATCACGGCTACCGACCCGGGCAGGCCGGGCTATCAGAGCGTCCTCTCGATGCTGGTGGCAGCCGTGGCGGGGCGAAGCTGGTTCTACTACGTGACGCTCGGATCGGTGCTCGTGATTCTCTCGCTCTCCGCCAACACGGCCTTTGCCGATTTCCCGCGCCTCTGCAAAATGGTCTCTCAGAACAATTTTCTCCCTCATTCCTTCGGCTTTCGCGGCCGCCGCCTAGTCTATTCGCAAGGCATCGTCGTGCTTTTCGTGCTGGCGGCGATTCTGCTGATCGTGTTCGGCGGAGTCACCGACAGGCTCATCCCGCTGTTCGCCGTCGGTGCGTTCCTGGCTTTCACGCTCTCGCAGGCCGGAATGGTGGGCCATTGGTGGAGGAAGGGCGGGCCGAGCGCCGTGCGCAACATGATGATCAATGGCTTGGGCGCGGTTGCCACGGGCGTGACTCTCGTCGTCGTCCTCGTGGCGAAGTTCACATCCGGGGCTTGGGTGAGCGTTCTACTGATCGCGGCGATGGTTTCCGTCATGCTCAGGGTGCGGCGTCATTACCGTGAGGTGGCGATCGAGACGTGCAGCACGTCGCCGCTGGACGTCGGCGCTCTCGGGCCGCCCATCGTGGTCGTTCCCATACAGGACTGGAGCAAAGTAGCCCAGCGGGCTCTCGAATTCGGCCTCACGTTCTCGACCGACATCCGCGCCGTCCACGTGGCCACCGAAGAGGAAACGAACGCCCTGCGCGCCCAGTGGGCCGACGTCGTCGCGAAGCCGCTCGAGAAGGTTGGGCGGAAGCCGCCCGAGCTCGTCACCCTGCCTTCGCCCTATCGGCTGGTCCTGCGCCCGATCCTCGATTATGTCCTCGAGATCGAAAAGGAGCACCCCGGCCGACAGATCGCCGTCATCGTCCCCGAGCTGGTCGAAAAGCACTGGTATCATTATCCCTTGCACAATCAGCGCGCGGAGCTCCTGAAGGCGCTCATCCTCCTTCACGGCAGCCAGCGCATCGTCCTGATCAACGTCCCCTGGTATCTCAAGGCCTGATCACTCGTATAAACAGATGGGCCCAAACCGCGTTTCACTCCTCACCCAGAACGCGCATCCGGTAAAGCGCTAGCGTTTATCAGGGCTTAGCCTCCTTGGGCCGCCTTTCCGGGAACCAAACCCCGCAATTCGGTGTCTTCAACTACGAGGTTACGTTGATTCGACGCTCTCTGATAATTCTCGGCGCGGCGATATTCTTGCTTTGTGCGGTCGTAATAGGTGCCGCGGTTCATGCCCGCCATCAAGCCGCGAAGTTAATTGAGGAAATTAGAAACCTAGACACCACGGCTGACCCCACCTCCGTTTCACGTTCTCTGATACGAACGTACGACAACAGATTGGTTTCGCAGAATTGTGGGCGCGACCTTTGCCAATATCAATTACTCTTCACTAATGGCGTCATCTCAAAGCTTCATGTCGCTCCCAAGGCCGAAATTAGGATGTACATAAGCATTTATGGCGGATCGCTTGATGCGATCAGTGTTGGGTACACGTCTGCCGTCTTCAAAACGAACAGCCCTATCGTCTGGGTTCAAGAGGATTTCTGTGGGACTAGAGCGGACATAAGCTGCGCACATTTCGGCATAAATCCACATGGAAGGGATGTCCACCAGACCTGGAACGGCGACGTGGAGTTTGGCCAGAAAGCAACGCAAGAACAGAAACGGGCCGCTTGGGCGTTGAACTTGGACTGTTTCACAGCTATTCGCGGCTGCAAAGACATAAGCCGGCTTTTACACACGATCTGGAAATTGACGCGTCCTGGCGCTGTAAGTAGTCGCATGCGCAGTACTGCGGACTCAATCGCGGAAGCTTCACAAACTCTTCCGGAGTAGCGGTTTTGTGTGGGCCAGCCCGTTTACTGTCGCTTATAGCTGGTTGGCGAGATAATCGGAAACGAACCCATTTCCAAAACCCCGCTTTACACGCCCGGTGCGCCATGTTAGCGTGTATTCCCGTAACCGCCGATCCGAACGCGCCAGGCGGCAGGGCTTCGATCATCGACCCTCCGAACGTTTTTGTCTCCAAGACCTCCTACAAAAAACTGAACCGAAGCTCCTTCCGACGCGACGTGGAAGCGCAAGGAGCAAACCGTGCGAGGGCCGGGTGCTAAAACTCCGTAAGGTCGAACTGCTGGGCTTCAAATCGTTCTTCGAGAAGACGCCGATCACGTTCAGCGGCAGCGGGATCACGTGCATTGTCGGGCCGAATGGCTGCGGCAAGTCGAACGTGGTCGACGCCGTATCCTGGGTGCTGGGCGAGCAGAGCCACAAGATGCTCCGCGCCGAGCGCATGTCGGACTGCATCTTCAATGGCACCGAAAAGCGCCCGCCGCTGGGTCTCGCCGAAGTCACGCTCACGCTCGTCGATCCGGAGCTTTCCGAAGCTGTCGCCAAAGTGATCGACGGCCAGATGGATGCAGCCGCGGAGGCTAGCAGCGAAGCAGCCAGCGCCGAAGCGGAGGCGCACGACGTGCTTTTGGCTGACGCAGCCGACACGCCAGCCGAAGAATCCGCTCCGGAAATAGGCGCAAGCATCAAGGCGCGCAAGAAGCGCGCCGTCGAGAAGCATGCAATCTCGATGCGGCCCGGCGAAATCGTCGTTGGCCGCAGGCTCTACCGCTCGGGCCAGAGCGAATACATCATCAACGGCCGCGTGGCGCGCCTGCGCGACGTCCAGGAAATCTTCATGGGCGTGGGCCTTGGTCCCGACAGCTACGCCATCATCGAGCAGGGCCGCATCGGCCAAATCCTGAATTCCAAGCCGATGGACCGCCGCGCCATCATCGAAGAAGCCGCCGGAATCACGATGTACAAGACGAAGAGGCGCCTCGCCGAAGCGAAGCTCGAAGCCTCGAAAATCAATCTTTCGCGCGTGAACGACATCCTCGTCGAAGTCGAAAAGCAGCTCGCCTCGCTGAAGCGCCAGGCCTCCAAGGCGCGGCGCTACGCCGAATTGCGCGAGCAGATGCGCGGCCTCTTGCGCATCGTGCTGGCGAGCAAGGCCGAGCACCTCGATATCGAAGCGGCGCGCCTCGAAAATCTGCTGCGCGATATGGACGCGGCCGAAGAGCGCGAATCGAAATCCGTTCACGAACTCGAAGGCGAGCAGGAACGCTTGAGCGGCCGCACCTACGAACTCGACGCCGAGCTGCGCCAGACGCAAAATCTGCTCGGGCAGACCGCGCTCGACCTCGATCGCGCCGAAAATCGCATTACGTTCAACCGCGAGCAGGCCGCGCAGCTTGCCTCGCGCGCCGAGCGCCTCGCGATGGAAATCGAGCTGGCCGCGCGCCAGATCGTCGACCTCGCCGCGCGCGTGGACGTGCAGAAAGAATCCGTCGCCGCGCTGCGCACCCAGGCCGCTGCGCTCGAAACCGGCCTGCGCGAGGCGTCCGAAAATGTTTCGACGCGCGCCGCCGAGCAAAGCCGCCTCGAGACTCGCATGGAAGAGCTGCGCCGCCTCGCGGGCCGCCTCGTCGAGGAATCGGCGCGCCAGCAGGCCGAATCGCTTCAGGCGGAAGAAGCCGCCGCGCGCCACACCGCCGCGGAAGAAACTCGCGCCTCGACCTTGTTGGCCATCGAGCAGGAATGCCTCGCCCTCGAAGCACGCCTCGCTGGCGCGGAAAATGCATTCGCGCTGGCCTCGCGGCAGGCGCAACAATCCGGCGCTGCCGTGCGCGAATCGCAGGCCAACCTCGCAAGCCTTCGCCACGCGCAGCAGGAAACGAGCCAGCAACTCGAGCGAACGCGCCAGGAGTTGTCGGCCGCGCGCGCGCGCCACGCGTCGCTCGAACAGATTCTCCGCGAGCGTGCCTATACGGCGGATGCCGTCCAGAAACTTTTCAACGCGAGCAGCAGCGGCTCGGCGCCATCCGATTCTTCGCGCGCCGGCTTCCGCGCCGTTGGCCTGCTCGCCGATTACACCGAAGTGCAGGAAGAATACGAAGCCGCTATCGAGCAGTTCCTTCGCGAGGAGCTCGAATACGTGGTCGTCGAATCCTTCGATCAGGCGCGCGCAGGTGTGGCGCTCCTGCGCGACGAAGTCGGCGGCCGCGCCACATTCTTTGTCGATTCGATCGGCAGCCTCGAAATCGACCGCTCCGAGCCCGAAGGCGCCTCCTCGATGCCCGGCAATTTCATCGCGCGCTTGGACAAGCTGGTCGAGTTCCGCGAGCCGCTCGGCGCCGCCACAAAATTCTTCCTCAAGAAGCTTCGCGCCGCCTATCTCGTCGAATCAGCCGCCGTCGCCGAGCTCATGGCCCGCGAGCATCCGCACAATTATTTCTTGACGCCCGAGGGCACCTGCTATCACGGTCGCATGGTTTCCGGCGGGCGCAAGGGCGAAGCGGGCCCGCTCGCGCTCAAGCGCGAACTCCGCCAGCACGAGACGGAAGCGGCCCGCCTCGAACAGTCCGCCGCCGCGCAGCAGCGCGAGCTGACCCATCTCGACGAGCAGATCGCAGCCGCAGAAGCGCAGATCGCCTCCGCGAGCGCGCAGCAGATGGAAGCGGAAAAATCGCTCGTCGCAGCCACGCACCTGCTCGATCAGGCGCGCAACGAATCGCAGCGCGCCAACCAGCAATTCGCCGCCGAACGCGAAGAGATCGCCCGGCTCCGCGGCGACGCCGAAGCCGCCCGTGCGCGAGCCGAAAACGCCCGCAGGCAGCACGCCGACGCGCTTCGTTCCCGCGAGGCAGCGGAAGCAGAAAGCGCCGCGGCCGCCGAAGCCATCGCCAATTTGCGCCGTGATTTTGAGGGGCTGCAGGAACAGGTGGTCGCCCGCCGCGAAGAGCTGGCCGCCATGGCCGAGCGCCTCTCGAGCGCCGAAGCCCTCGAAGCGCGCCTCGCCGATGAAAAAGCGCAGGCCGGCGAACGCGTGAATTCGCTGCGACAGCAGCACGCTGCCCTGCTCGAAGAACGCGCCGCCATCGAGTCTTCCTGCGAGCAGATCGCGCTGCAAGCCGAGGAACTTCGCAAGGAAAAGCTGCGCCTCGAAGAACAGAAAGCCGCGTTCGAGGGCGAATGGGAGCAGGCGCGCACCCGCACGGCGCAGATCGAAGATTCGCTGCGCGGCCAGCGGCAGTCGCTCGACGAACTTCGCGCCGAGCGCAGCCAGCGCCAGATCGAAAAGGCGCGCAACGACGCCGACCGCGATTATCTGCGGCAGACCTGCGTTTCCGAACTCAACGCGCAGCCCGAAGAATTGATGGCGCAGCAGGAGCAGGGCCAGCAGCTCGTCGGCGAGGATCTGATCGCCGCCGAAACCAGCTACAACGAAATGAAGGCGCGCGTCGAAGCGATGGGCCCGGTCAACATGATGGCGCTCGAGGAATTCCAGGAATGCGAGCAGCGCGAGAACTTCCTCCGGCGCGAGCGCGACGACCTCGTGCAGTCGATCCAGAACACGCAGCTCACGATCAACGAGCTCGACGAAGTCTCGCGCCTCAAATTCGAGGAGGCCTTCCAGTTCATCAACGCCAGCTTCGCGGTCGCCTTCCAGTCGCTCTTCGGCGGCGGGCACGGCGAGATGCGCTTGAGCGAGCCCGACAGCTCGGGCGAAGCCGGCATCGACATCGTCGCGCAGCCGCCCGGCAAGCGCCTGCAAAATATTCTGCTATTGTCCGGCGGCGAAAAAGCGCTCACCGCGCTCGCGCTGCTGATCGCGGTCTTCCGCTACCGACCGAGCCCGTTCTGCATCCTCGATGAAGTCGACGCGCCTCTCGATGAGGCCAACGTCGGCCGCTTCAATCGCCTGCTCGCCGATATGTGCGGCCAGACGCAGTTCATCGTCGTCACCCACAATCGCAAGACGATGGAAATGGGTTCGGTCCTCTACGGCGTCACCATGCAGGAGCCCGGCGTCTCGAAGCTCGTCTCCGTGAAATGGGAAGACGACGCCGCGGCGTCAGCGCCCACGGCCGCCGCCGCAAGCAACGCCGCATAAGATTCTCGGCTGCTTCAGGCGTCGTTCCGGCACAAATTGTCGGTGATTTTCTTCGCCGAGCTATCGCAATTTCGAATCAATCATCGCGTTCTTAGGCGTTGACAACGTTTCTCCCTGCGCTAGAATGGCCGCCTCCCAGAACCGAGGATTGAAATCTCGTGGCTTCTTCTCAAATGTACGCCGTTATTTCGCAGACAAATTTTCCTGGGCTCAAGCTCCACGGGCGGGGAAAGGTCCGCGACATCTACGATCTCGGCGACCGCCTGCTGATCGTGGCGACCGATCGCCTTTCCGCTTTTGACGTTGTCCTCCCCACGCCGATTCCCGATAAGGGACGCGTCTTGACGCAACTGTCGGCGTTCTGGTTCGAAAAGCTCGCCGCCGTCGTCCCGAATCACGTGCTGGCGGTAAGGGATTTCACAGGCGAACTCGCGCCATATGCCGCCGAGCTGAATGGCCGCGCAATGCTCGTCCGCAAGACGGAGCCGGTGCCGATCGAGTGCGTCATCCGTGGATACATCTCGGGATCGGGCTGGAAGGATTACCAGCGCACGAGAGGCATCTGCGGCATCCCGCTGCCCGCCGAGCTCCGTGAATCGGACAAGCTGCCAGAGCCGATCTTTACGCCCTCGACGAAGGCCACCACGGGCCACGACGAAAATATTTCGTTCGAAGAGACGGCATCAAGAATTGGCCGCCCACTTGCAGCGAAACTTCGCGATACGAGCCTCACCCTCTATCAACGCGCCGCCGAACACGCCGCCCAGCGGGGCATCATCATCGCCGACACGAAATTCGAATTCGGCCTGCTCGGTGAGGAACTCATCTGGATCGACGAAGCGCTGACGCCCGATTCCTCGCGCTTCTGGCCCGCCGATCAGTATTCGCCCGGCAAGGCTCAGCCTTCGTTTGACAAGCAATACGTGCGCGACTATCTCGAGCGGATCGGCTGGAACAAGCAGCCGCCCGCGCCGGCCCTGCCGCCGGACGTGGTCGCCAGCACGCGCGACAAATACCGGGAATCGTATCAGCGCATCACCGGCCATGCACTCGATTAGCTCAGGGAGAACTTTCTTCTTCAGGGCGCAGCGCGGAGCGTGCATACGTGAAAGAGCAATTGGAATTGCTGGTCGGCATGATGGTTGAGCGCGGCATTCTGCTGGAAGAGGCCGTCACGGAGTTCGAGAAGAAGTTCATTAAGCGCGCCCTCGAGCGCGCCAACGGCAATCAGTCGCGCGCCGCGAAGTCGCTGGGAATCCACCGCAATACGCTCAGCCGTAAAGTAGGCGAATACAAGCTCAACCACGTCGGCCGCCGCTAAGCTGCGCGGCACGGCTCGTTTCATCTTCCCACAAAAAGAAAGGCCGGTCCGTTGCCGGACCGGCCCTGGGAATTTTCCCGACGAACTCTTCTTTATCTTCCGGGTTTCCTGTGTACCGGAGCCTTGCCCTTCTCGGGAATGATCGTCGGATCGACCTTCACCTTATCCCAGTGCAAAAGGAACGGCGTGGGATCGTAGCTCACAAGCGTCCCTGAGAAGCGGATCGGGTCGTCTTTTTCCAGGCGCACCACGTCCGGCTGCGGAGGAATGGCTGCGGCCGTTCCCGCAGCGGCGGTAGCGTTGGGATTTGCCGCGGTCCACACCTTCACGTCCATGTTGGCGGTCGTCGCCGCTTCCACGTCCGCCTGGGTCGCGCCGAAATACACCATGAAGTCCACGTAGGCGTCCGACTTCTGCACGTCGATAATCTTGCCGACGACTTCCGGAAACTCGGCGCCGCAAATCGCGAGCCACGTCATTTTCGCTTTGTCGCCGCCGCCACCTAGATCCGACAGCACGGTGACGATCGTGCTCGCCTGGGCGATCTTCAGAAGATCGGCCGCCGCGGGAATCGTGTATGTCGCGGGGCGGTCGGGCGAATTCATGGCCAGTTGCAGCATCTCGTTGAGCTGCCCATCGATCAGGCTGTCGCACGTCGGCTGCTCGTAATTGACCATCGTCTTTCGCAGGTAATCTTTCACCTTGTCGGCGTCCGCAATCTTCAAGTCGATGGCGCGCGCCACCGCCCACATGCCGTCGAGCGATTGCGGCGGTGTCATCGCCATGTAGGCAAGGCCGAGGCGGTATTCGGCCAGGGCGTCCGTCGGCGTGTTTGCCAGCACCACCTTGTACGCCGCGACGGTTCCCGGATAATCCTTCAGCTGGAAGTCGGCCGCCGCGATCGCGCTGTTGAAAAACGCGGCGATCTGTTTCTTCTGCGCGTCGAACTGCTCGTCGGTGATCTTTTCGGGTTTGGGCAGCTTGGGCAGCAGATCAACCGCTTTCGCGGCTGCGTCGCGCTCCTTCGTCAACTGCGCGTTCGCGTCCGGCTCCGTTCCTTTAAAGGACGCCGAAAAAGTCTGAATTCGCAGTTGAATCGCCTGCAGCTGAACGGTGACATCCATTTTGTCACCCAAGCCGAGAATCCGGTCGGCGCAGGCGATCGCTTGGGTGTATTCCTTGCCCTGCGCGTATCCGTTGCAGACTTGGACGTACGCCGGGCCGATGTATTTGATGAGCGTGGAATTCGGATACTTCGTCATGTATCCGTCCAGGCAGTTCATCTTGCCCACGGGATCTTTCTCGGCTTGGCACGCCTGGAAGGAGTTGTACTCCGCCATCGTGTACGTCGGCTGCGAGCTTTGCGCGGCCTGCGCCGCGGCAGGGCGCGCCGGGATCAACGCCCAGGCAAGACCAGCCAGAATAAGTGCGGTTGCGTTCAGATACTTTCGCATGATCACGTCCCTGCCTCCTGGATGTCGTCGGGCGACTGGCCAGCCTTTGGATCACAATCCTGCAGCACCACCTGCAAGACACAGAAATCGAGGGGATTATAGGGAAAGCATCCCGCTCCGCGCAAGCCCAAAACCATCTCTCGATTAAAGTCTGGCATGTCTGTCACGCCCCGGCAAGAAAAGCCTGCATGTTACGATGGTGCGAAGGCTCGAGTGGTCGCCTCGCAGGGGGTCGCGCATGAACGCTGGCACCGCCGCAAACGGCAAAATCGCATTGATCACGGGCGCAAGCCGCGGCATCGGTTTTGCCATCGCGCGCAGCCTGGCGGGCCTGGGCGCAAAGGTCGCGCTCTGCGCGCGCGATCCCAAAAGACTCGAAGCGGCGGCGGCCGGCCTGAAGCAAGCGGGCGCGAGCGTCGTCGCGATTCCCGCGGACATTCGCAGGGCGAACGAAATCGAATCGCTCGTGCGCGAGACCGAGCAGCGGCTCGGCCCGATCGAGATTCTCGTCAACAATGCGGGCATCGGATATTTTGCGCCCTTCCAGGAAGCGTCCGAGGCGAACTGGGACTCTGTATTAGACACCAATTTGAAAGCAGTGTTCCTGATGAGCAAAGCCGTCGCCCCAGGCATGATCCAGCGGCGCGCCGGGCACATCATCAATATCGGCTCGCTCTCCGGCAAGAGCGCCTTCGCGGGCGGCGCGATCTATTGCGCTTCGAAATGGGGTTTGCTTGGCCTCACCCAGTGCATGGCCGAAGATCTGCGCCCCTACGGCGTTCGCGTCAGCGCGGTTTTGCCGGGATCGGTTGCCACAGACTTCTCGCCGCATACCGGCAAAGACACGAGCAAGATGCTGCAACCCGAAGACGTGGCCCACGCGGTCGAAAGCATTGTCACCCAGGCGCCGCAAAGCTTTATCAGCGAAGTGCTTATCCGCCCCACCCAGAAACCCTGACTGCCGGGCGCCCCCGCCGATCCGAATCCTTCGCCCCGGCACAGGCATCAAACCCTCGCATACACAGGAGAAAAACTATGATCGACATTCGCCCCAGCGAGGAGCGCGGGCGCAGCAAACTCTCGTGGCTCGACAGCCGTTTCACCTTTTCGTTCGACCAGTATTACGATCCGGAACACATGCAGTTTCGCTCGTTGCGCGTGATCAATGAGGACGTCGTTGCTCCCGGCGGCGGTTTCCCCACGCATCCGCACCGCGACATGGAAATCCTCACCTGGATTCTCGATGGCGCGCTCGAGCATCGCGACAACACCGGCGGCAGCGGCGTAATTCGTCCCGGCGAATTGCAGCATATGACGGCGGGCCGCGGCGTGTTGCACAGTGAGTTCAACCCGTCGCCGAAGGACCCGGTCCATCTTTTGCAGATTTGGCTGCTGCCGGAGCGCCGCGGCCTCGACCCGGCCTACGACCAGCTCTCTTTCCCTGATGGCGAGCTGCGCAACAAATTCAGCCTCGTCGCGGGACCGCAAGCGCCGGTCACGATTCGCCAGAACGCGAATCTCTATATCGCGCGCCTCGATCAGGGCGCGAGCGCGGAGCATTCGCTCGAGCCCGATCGCGGTGCATGGGTGCAGGTCGCGCGCGGCAAAGTAAGACTCAATGGCGACCGAGTTGAAGGCAGGCGATGGCGCCGCCATCTCGCAGGAAACGAACATCAAAGTCGAAGCGCAGGAGCCGTCCGAGGTCCTGCTCTTCGATCTGGCCTAATCATCCTCAAAAGCGACTCGGGACTCCCGCCCCGGGTCGCTTTTGTGATAGTTTCCCCTCTGGTTTGGGGTCCTGAGCTTTCTGGCATTCGCACAAATTGAAAGGAGACGCATAGATGGCCAATTCCTCGGGCGGCATCGTGCCTTTGATAGGACGAATTCTCCTCAGCGCTGTTTTCATCATCGCCGGCTTCGGCAAGATTACCGGGTTTTCGGGGGAGGAAATGTTCGTGGCGTCGAAACATTTGCCTCTGCCGGCGGTCGCGCTGGGCATCGCGCTGGTCATCGAGCTGGTCGGCGGACTCGCAATTCTCGCGGGCTTCTACACGCGGTTCACGGCATGGATCGTTTTCCTGTACATGATTCCCACTACATTTCTCTTTCACAATTTTTGGGCGATGCAAGGAGCAGACCGTCTGAACAACACGCTCCACTTCGAGAAAAATCTCGCGATCATGGGCGGCCTGCTGATTCTCGCGACGTTTGGCCCCGGCTCGATGTCGGTCGATGGAGCGCGCGCACCCAAATCGGCGTAGCCGGAATCGCGGCTTCCGGCGGAATCCCCGGGCGCTCGCCCTGCATCCGGTTTGTGGTTAAATGCTCCGCGCACCTGGACGAAACTCGAGGAGGAATGATGTCCGACCACAAAAGACCGGCGCCCGCTGACACAGTGATTCACGATCTGATTATGCATCGCTGGAGTCCGCGCGCGTTCGACTCGCGCCCCGTCGAGCCCGATAAATTGCGCAGCCTCTTCGAAGCTGCGCGCTGGGCGGCATCGTCCTACAATGCGCAGCCGTGGTATTTCATCGTCGGCACGAAAGACGATCCGGAAAACTACAAAAAGGTCCTCGATAGCTTCGTCGAGTTCAATCAGGGCTGGGCGAAGAACGCGCCCGTCGTCGCACTCAGCGTCGCCGGCCATAAAATGCCGCACGACGGCTCCGTGAATCGCCACGCCTTTCACGACGTCGGCCAGGCCGCCGCGAATCTCGCCCTGCAAGCCACCGCCCTTGGCTTGCAGATCCATCAGATGGCAGGCATCGTTCCCGAGAAGGCGCGCCAGATTTTTTCGATTCCCGCGGATTACGAAGCCGTCGCGGGCATCGCGATCGGCTATCCCGGCGATCCGGCAAGCTTGCCCGACCAGTTGCGCGAACGCGAAAATGCGCCGCGCTCTCGCAAGCCGGCGTCATCCTTCCTCTTCACCGGCAACTGGGGCAAGACCTCCCCATTCGTCGCCGCAAAGTGACGACCCGACGAGGGTCGTCATCCTGAACCTGCCCTGAGCGGAGCCGAAGGGAGCCCGGCGCCTTTGGTTTACGCCGGGCGAAGGATCTCTCTCCGCTCTCCGCGCCACAATCGAGCGTCGAGATCTGCGCCTCGCACTCTCCGCGTCCTCCCTGCCCTGAGCCGCAGTAAGGCGAAGGGTGCGGTGAAGCTCTCGCTGTCTCCGTGGTCTCGATGATTTTCTCAGTGCTCTCTGTGTTTATTCCGCTTTCACGTAGCCACGCACGAGCCATTCCCGGCGCGCTCCTCACCAATCACCACTCACCAACCGTGATACTCTCCCGTCCGAATGGGGGAGGCATCACCGACATGAAAATGAAATCCGTGTTGCTTTTGTTCGCTGTTGCGCTTTTCGTCGTAGCGGGAGTTGCTCTAGCCGGCAGTGGAGAGAAAAAAGATCGCGCGTCCGAAATCGAGACGCTGAAATCGCAAGTCGCAGCGCTGCAGGCGCAGGCGCAAATCGCGCAGGACTACGTCGCCCTCGCTAATCTCCAGGCCATCTACGGCTATTACGTCGACAAATGCCTGTGGGACCAGGTCGCCGATCTCTTCGCGAAAGACGGCACTCTCGAAATCGGTCTCCGCGGCGTCTACGTCGGGCAAGACCGCGTCCGCGCGTATCTCCACACTCTTCCCGATCTCAAGTACGGCACGCTCTTCAATCACGTGCAGTTTCAGCCTGTCATCAACATCGCCCCGGACGGCAAGACGGCCAAAGCCCGCTGGCGCGCCTTCGAGCAATTCGGCATGCTGCACCGCAGCGCGCAGTGGGGCGGAGGAGTGTACGAGAACGAGTATGTGAAAGAGGACGGCGTGTGGAAGATTTCGAAGCTGCACTACTACATGACCTACTACGTCGACTACTACAAGGGCTGGGATCAGGGCGGCAATCCGCCTCCCGGCGCCATCAAAGGCCTCCCGCCGGATCGCCCGACCACCGTCGACTACAAATTGTACCCGGACGTCTTCATCCCGCCCTACCACTACAAGAATCCGGTCACAGGCAAATAACGATGCGGCCAGTATCTAAGATCGCGCCCAGGGCAGGGTAGAATTTGCGAGCGAGCCTTGCCCGCGCAACAGAAGAAAAATGTAAGCGCCGAGGCAGAATTTTCCGAAGAGCAACATCGAAAACGCTGCCACCAGAAACGCCTCGAATATCCACGCGGTCATATTCCAGCCGTTCAGCAGCGCCACGCCCACAATCAGCGTGAACGCGGCCGCAATCGCCTGCGCAAATCGCCGCGGCCCAGGCGCGGGAACGAGCGGCGTGCGCCCATGCGGCGCGGCAAACACGCGGTTGTAGAATTGCTCAAAAGGATTGAGCGCGGGGAAGGCGACGTTCCACCACAGGACCGCGGAAAGCGCAAAGAACAAGATCATCGACCAAATCACTGCATGGATCCGCCACGCCATGTAGCCGAAAACATGCAGGGCAATGCCCACCACAATGAGGCTCCCCACGATACGCGGCTGAAAATAGAGTCCGGCGAAGTGCATGTCGCAGAGCGCCGACGGCTCATCGGCGAATCCCTGCTGTTTCATAAAATTTCGTATCGCGGGCGATGCCATGGAAGACCCTCGCAGACTATTCTACCAATATTGGTGCGGCGAGAAACGAAATCGGTTCAGTCGCCCGCGACGCAACAAAAAGCCCCATCCTTCCGGCGAGCGAAAGGATGGGGCTCGTTGAGAAGCAGGAACGAACATCCATCGGCCGGCACAAACCAAAAGCGCCAGTCTCAGGATGACGATCCTCGTCGGATCGTCATGAAATCGGAGTGCAGACCGATTTCACTTCCGTGTACATCTCGAGGACCTCGTGGCCCATCTCGCGGCCCCATCCGGATTGCTTGTATCCGCCGAACGGGAGCGCCGCGTCGAACACGTTGTAGCAATTGATCCACACGGTGCCTGCACGCAGCGCCGCCGCGGTGCGGTGCGCCTTCTTGATGTCGCGCGTCCACACGCCGGCAGCCAAGCCGTATTCGGTATCGTTGGCCTTGGCGATCAGGTCGTCGACATCCTTAAACGGAATCGCGGTGACCACGGGGCCAAAAATCTCCTCGCGCACCACTTTCATTTTGTCGTTCGTGTTGACGAGCACCGTCGGCTTCACGAAGTATCCCTTATTGCCTTGACGGCTGCCGCCGGTGGTGGCCTTCGCGCCCTCCGTCAATCCGGATTCGAGGTAGCCGCACACGCGATTCAGCTGCTCCTCGGAAACCAGCGGACCCATCTCCGTCGCCGGCTCCATGCCCGGCCCCACCTTGATCTTCGACGCAATCTGCGACACGCCGTCGACCACCTTGTCGAACTGCTTCTGCTCGACGTAGAGCCGCGAGCCCGCGCAGCAGCACTGCCCGTGGTTGAAGAAGATGGCCATCGCCGCGCCGGGAATAGTGTTGTCGATGTCGGCGTCGTCGAAGACGATGTTCGGCGACTTGCCGCCGAGCTCGAGCGACACCTTCTTCAGGTTGCCCGCCGCCGCGTGCACGATCAGCTTCCCCACTTCGGTCGAGCCGGTGAACGCGATTTTGTCGACATTCGGATGCGCCGCGAGCGCCGCTCCGGCCGTTTCGCCGTAGCCCGGCACCACATTCACCACGCCGTCGGGAATTCCGGCTTCCTGAATGAGTTCGCCGAGGCGCAGCGCCGTGAGCGGCGTCTGCTCGGCCGGCTTCAGCACCACGCAACATCCGGCCGCGAGCGCCGGGCCGAGTTTCCACGCCGCCATCAGCAGCGGGAAATTCCACGGGATGATCTGCCCTGCGACGCCAACCGGCTCGCGCAGCGTGTACGCGAGGAATTTCGCTCCATGCGCGGAGATGGGAATGGTGTTGCCTTCGATCTTCGTCGCCCATCCCGCCATGTAGCGGAAAAGATCGGCGGCGAGCGGCACGTCCGCCACGCGCGCGATGGTGACGGGCTTGCCGTTGTCGAGCGATTCGAGCTGCGCGAGTTCTTCGTTGTTTCGCTCGATCAGGTCGCCGAGCTTCCAGATCAGGCGGCCGCGCTCGGAGGGAGTCATCTTGCGCCACGGGCCCGTTTCGAATGCGGCGCGGGCGGCGGCTACCGCGCGGTTGATGTCTTCCTTGTCGCCTTCGGTGACTTGCGCGAGCACGTCGCCGGTTGCCGGGTTATACGACGGAAACGTTTTGCCGGAAGCGGAATTCACCCACTTGCCGTTGATCAACATCTGGCGTGGCTTTGAAACGTAGCGCGCTACGTTCTGGTCGAGCGGAATCGTTTGTGTTGCAGTGGCCATCTCTTTTCCTCCTCTAGCTTAAATGAAAGTTTTCCCATGTGGGGTTGTGGAACCGGCGAACTTCGATGGGTGGAGTCGCGAGCGCCGATTCAGGTTCTTGCGGTCGATGCTGGGCTGCGAATTCATTCGCATACCACCGTAGGATGCAACTACCTGCGGAGAGGAAAGCCGGGAAAGCCAAACCTTTAGCTTTTCGCCGGCACACCCGGCACACGCCAGGCACCGCGTATGCTACGCCCGGAGCCGCGCCCGGCGCAATAGCCCGGTTTCTCTGATTTTCTCTGAGTCGAGGGTCGCTATGGGGGCATCCAAACGAGGGACGAAAGCCCAAGAACGAAAACGGCGCGGCGGGTGGAACTTTTGCGGGGGCGGAGCCGTATTAGTTGGTGAGGGACGGACAATGGGATACGAAAACAATGCGGTGGGAGTGGCTGAAACGACGGCGGGAAGCGGGCTCGAGGTCAGGGACCTGAGAAACCATTCGCGCGAGACGGTCGAAACTTTGCGCGGGCTGCTTGCCGGCGGCGCGGGTGCGCGTCCTGACGTGAAGCGGCCGCATTTTTATGAAATTGATGGCGATGCGTGCGTTTTCTACATCTATGTGTCGCCGGTGGATGGCTCGGTGGAGCTGTTGGCGACCTGGGCGCGCAGTGGTGGCGCCGACGCGCAGGCGCGCTGCCACTGATTTAAGTGAGTGGTGAGTGGTGGTTGGCCTCAAGAGAACATCCGCAACCGTTTAAATCCGAATCCCATCCGGGGCGATCGCTAACCGTACTTGAGCTCGGTGCTCTGTCCGACCTCGATGATATAGCCGTCAGGGTCGCGGATGTAGCAACGGATCTCGCCGTACTTGGGAATCGGCGGCGTGAGGAACTCGGCTCCCCGGCTTTTCCACAATTCGTAGCACGCGTGAATATCCGCAACGCGGAAATTCATAAAGCTGTTGATGTGATTTGGGTCGGGGACGCTGAGCGTTACCGTCGGCTTATCCGGGGTCGGCCCGCCTCCAACGTTCAGAATCATCCAGATATTCGCAAGCTGAAGGTACGGAGGCGCGTTGCCGTCACCCATGGTCAGAATGCGAGCGCCGAAGACCTTTTCGTAGTAGCGAGCCGATCGCTCGACGTCGGCGACGGTGAGAAAATGCGCGATGCTGATCCCTTCTCGCGGGGGCATCTCATAGCTCTTCTGTTCGACTTGTACCCCGTTCATTGATGGCTCCTTTCGATACGGTGCTCATTACAAATACGGTGTCCCGAGTCCCGCTCCCATTCACATCAAGCTCTTGTCTAGCAACAAACTGCTTCAGTCGACCGATCACCTCAGTAACTTGCCGGCGAGCCAGTAATCGACACTGAACTTTCCCGGACCAGAGCAGATCAACCAGATGAAGAAGAGCACGTACAGGACTTCCGGAAGATAGAGGAAATCGTCGAGCCAGCGAAGAAACGAAAGTCCTTTAGGCAGGGTGGAAAGCGCTTCGGTCAGGGTGGCGACAATCATATCGATCAATAAAGCCGCGCAGGCCGGACTCGAAAGAAGCCCTACGGTCACCAAGGATCCGGCAACGAACTCGACGCCCGAGACGAAATAAGCCGTCAGGCGGGGAAACGGGACTTTGGCCTTAACGAGCGTTTCGTAAACAGGTTTCGTGCCGCCCGCGACAAACAATTTGTTTGCCCCGGAGATGGCGAAGAACAGCCCGATTGAAACGCGCACCAGCAGGATGGCATATTGTTCCAAACCACTGCCACCCTGCAGCGCAAACTGGACCAACTGTTTCCAATCCATCTCTTATCCCTCCAGAGTCGATGGCACGCGCGGAGATCACCTCTTACAAGCCGACTTATCGGGACGAATTCGCACCTGCACGCTCGCCTATTCGGCAAGGAGCGCGTTGATGTCCGCTTCGAAAGTACACTAGATCGACATCTCCAGCATGGCTGATCGCGATCCGATCTTCACGGTCGACAAGAACGGCGCCATGGATCGGTGTGAGGCATTCCTCTCAAATGGCATGGATCAACAAGAGGCCGACGACAAGCATCACCGCGCAGGTTACGCCATGAATTGAGAACGCTTGCGACTTCGACCCGCCCGACCCCAGAATGATTGACATGTCGCCAAGAGGGATGATGGCTTCAACGAGTAGAGCTATGCCTACCAACCGCCTGTCCGCGGTCAGCATCATTGTCAGCACGACCAATCCAGATGCGACGTCCCGAATTCCTTTAGGACGTAGCCAGGCACGAGTGTCAGCATCGGATGCAGGCGGCTTTAGACCAAATGATCCTGAGATTCGTTCAGGAGATACAAGGTAGAAACAACCGATAACAATGATCCCCACAGCTATGAGAGCCGCCAGGATGAGCGGGATAGCGTTGTGCATAAAATTCTCCTTGTTAGACAATCTAGCAACGCATATTGGATGCGAAGCATTCGGGGAAAAGGCGCGCTCTCGCTCTTTTCGCAAACGAGGCGAGATGAAGTCCTACAAACGCACTTGTGTCTACCGAGCGTTTACCAGGGCCTAGGGTCGACGGGTAAACATTGGCCGATTGTACGGGCGATTGACTTGAAGAGCTGCATGAGGGCTAGGGGCTTGGCTGGAACGAGGTGCGGGTATTCGGGGTCGTCCACTGCGTGGCGGCGACGCGATCGTGCAACTCTTCAGGTGATGTGCGCTCCGCAACGCCGGCCCGCCGCGCCTCGATGCCTACCTCAAGAGCGAACTTCCGCGCGATCGTCGGGAGATCCTTCAACGAGGGTAGTAATGCAGCTGCAGAATCAGATAGCACGGGCGCGGAATTCTTGCCCTGAATGCGCGCCCTGAAGCTCGTCATCATCATACGATCCGTCACTCTTCGCGCTCCGGAGGTGATCAAACCCAGACCGACTGCCGGAAACACGTAGACGTTGTTGCACTCGGCGATCGGAAACTTCCGGCCCGCAAAGTCATAGGCGCGAACGGAGAACCTGGTAGCGACGATCGCGCGGCCGTCGGTCCACCGCATCAAGTCTTCTGGAACGGCTTCGAGCCGTCTGTCGGATTCGAGAGGGTAAATGATCTCGGCTTTTCAATCTTGCGTGCCATCCTCGCATGATCGATTCGGTGAGGTGCTCGGTGGAGCGTTGACAGGCCGATCAAAATGGTCGCATCGATATTGCGGATCACGGTATTGAGATCCGGATGGCGCTGATGAAGGCCGCCGCCATTGCGCGAAGCGTTCCAGTGGCCTGGGGTGTAGACCTGTTGCTCGGAAGTCAGGTCGGTTCG
>CAWJDM010000031.1:0-161712 GCA_963841605.1 uncultured Acidobacteriota bacterium | reverse complement strand
CTTTAGCCGCGGGTTTGGCCAGCGCCCTCGCTTGGGCTATCATGAATGGTCTGAAGGCGGCGGTTTGCAATTCATATCCGCCAGAGCGAAAGAGGAGGATCGGCATGGCGATTTCGGTGGGGACTGAAGCTCCCGACTTTTCCCTGAAGGATCAGAATCAGAAAGACGTGAAGCTCTCCGATTTCCGGGGCAAGAAGAACGTGGTGATCGTCTTCTATCCGCTCGACTGGAGCCCGGTCTGCACCAACGAGCACGTCTGCTTCGTCAACGACCTCAAACGTTTCGAGGATCTGGACGCGCAGGTGCTCGGCTTGAGCGTGGACAGCGTGTGGTCGCACAAGGCGTTCGCGGAAAAGATGGGCATTCGTTATCCGCTGCTCGCCGATTTCCAGCCTCGCGGGGCCGTAGGCGATAAGTTCGGCGTGTATCTCGCGGACAAGGGAATCACGGGGCGCGCGATCGCCGTGGTGAATCGCAGCGGCAAGCTGGCGTGGTTCAAGAATTACGATATTCCGAGCGTGCCGGACGTGAAGGAAGTAGCCGACGCGATCGCTCAGTTGAAATAGGCGCGCTTCGGGCGCGGTGGCCGCTCAGGGCTGGATGGATTGTGTTCCCTGGGCGGCTGCAGCCGGGCGCGATGCAGAGGATTTCGCCGCGAACGTGCGGATGTAATCGACGGCTTCCCAGCGCTCCTCCTCAGTCAGTTTCTTCTCAAATGCCGGCATCGGATGCCGGCCCTTGGTGATTTCCCAGTAGAGTTCGCCGTCCTTCAATCCGCTCATTTTCGCCGCGTCGGTGAAATCGCCCGGCGCGGTTGAAAGTTCGGAAGCCTTTTGGCCCTTTCCGTCACCGTTCGCGCCGTGGCAGCTCTGGCAGTGCTGCTGGTAGATCTGGTTTCCGGCGGCGAGCGCCGCGGGCGTTGCGGGCACCGGATTCTGCAGGTTTTTCGCCTTGGCTTGGGCGTCCCACTGAATCACGGCGTACACCATCAGTGCAGTGGCGGCGCCGAAAAACAGAACGAGTACGATGACCAACGTTGCACAGTTGCCTTTCTTAGGCTTGGGCTGCACGTCAGTTGGCCGCGCCCACCGCGCGGAACACGGAAATCGCGACGAGCACCAGCATCACGACGACGTAGATTCGCAAGCCCCACAGCAGAATCCGAATCCCCACGGAAAGTTTGCGCGGACCAAAACGCGATTGCCGCTTGGCGGCTACCACCTGGTCGGCCTCGAGCAGCGACAGCACGACGCCCGGGTCCTTCAGATTCAGCTGCTCCGCGGTTTCAGCAGCGAGTTCTCGTTCGTCTGGAATGGGACCTTCTCCGTTTCGTTTAGAATTTCGATCCACAAGACGTATGTTTCACAAATGTGCGCACGCTCAGCTTACCCGCCCAGCCACTTCGGGAAAACTGTCGCGAGACCAAAACCAATCCCGGCGATCACCAAGAGTATGGTGACAACAACGCCCGCGATGTTCGCCCATCTGCCGTTCACATATTCTCCCATCACTTCCTTGTCGTTGACGAGCAGCAACAGGAATGCGAGGGCCGGCGGCATTGCTAGAACGGCAATCACATTCACGGTCAGCACGACGAATTCGAGCGGAAATCTCGGAACCAAGACCAGAGCCGCCGCCGCAGAGGCGGAGCCCAGCAGCGTCAGATAGAAGGGCCAGGCCTCGCGGATCGGGCGGTTCAAACTGTGCCCTGTTTGCAGCACTTCGCCGAAAGCGTAGGCGGACGAGGTGGAGATGGTGATCGCCGCCACGATGCCTGCCTCAAAAATTCCCAGCGCGAAAAGCGACGCCCCGATGTGGCCGATCCAGGGCTCGAGAGCCTCGGCAAACTGCGCACCCTGAAAATCGCCCGCGCTGATTCCGTGATGAAACAACGGCGTCGTCGCCAGAATCGCCGCGATGGCAAACGCGGAGGCAAGAATCACGCCGAGCATTGTATCGAACCGGCCGGCATTGATATCGCGAGGCTGCATGCCTTTGTCGACGACCGCGCTCTGCTGAAAAAAAAGCATCCAGGGAGTGACTGTGGCGCCGACATCCGCGAGGATCAGCACCAGAATGTCGTAGTGGCTGCCCGTCGGGAGCGGCATCCATGTGAGCAGTGCGTGGCCGGTGGCGTGCCAATCGGGATGCGCCAGCAGGGCGGCGGGGACGAACAGCCCGTTGAAGATCGCGAGGCCCATCGTGATGCGTTCCCACGTCCAGTAGCGGCCGGTGGCGATGGCGGCAAGCACAATCAGAAGCGAGCCGCCGACCGCGATATCCGGACGGATGCCGAAAAAGCCCAGCCCGGCGCGCACGCCAATAAATTCCGTGACGAGCGTGAGGAAATTTCCCAGTACCAGGTCGCCCATCGCGAAAAATCCCCAGAAACGTCCGAAGCGGTCGAAGATCAACTCGGCATGGCCGCGATGGGTGACCGCACCGAGACGCACCGTCATTTCCTGGACGACGAACCCTACCAGGAACGTGAGGATCACGAAGGGAACGAAAAAACCGATTCCGAAACGCGCGCCCGTCGCTGAATAGGAAAGCATGCTCGGCGCGTCGTTCTCCCCGAGGAAGACGAGGACGCCCGGGCCGATGAGCAGCCAGAGCACTCCGAATCCGCCGAAAAGCCGCGAACTGCGTTCTCTGAGCCGGGCACGCGCCACCTGCCAGCGATCGCGCGCGCGATCCACGTCTTCATGCGTCAGCTGGCCGACCAACTCTCCTGCAGCCGCGGAACCAGCGGCGGGTTCCGTGGTGGGATGAGCGTGGCGATAGACTGAACCGTGCGGCGGTTTTGTGGGCGTCTGCATGGTTAACTGCAATAAATCTTCGATATAAACTAAGCTTAACGTGGCGGCGTGTCAATCGCCGCGAAGGCTCCGGTTCGAAAAACGGCATCTACGATTTACGCTCTGCTATAGTGATCGGGAGGCTGGATCACGCCGTATCGGGAGAGGAACGAATGGCTGAAGCGCCAAAACAACAGCAGATGCAAATCAAAGCCGACGAAAAAGAGCTGCTCGGCCAGTATTCAAATCTCGCCGTGATTCATCATAACGCGGAGGAGTTCACGCTCAATTTCATCTACATGTTTCCGACGGTGCCGCAGGGAAAGCTGGTGGCCAGCTTGATCGTGAGCCCAACGCACGCCAAGCGCCTGCTGCGAGCGCTGCAGGAAAATGTGGCGCGGTATGAGGCGCAATTCGGAACGATTCCCGAGGGACCCGGCCCGGCGCCTGAACCAAACGTCGGATTCGTTCAATAGAAAAGGTGGGAACTCATCTCGGACGGAGCTAACTCGACTGACCCAAGACCCACGTGCCGGTTGACTCGATCAGTTCGAGACCGATGGCAAAACCCGCTTCGGCGACCGGATGACAGTAGGCCACGCGCGCAGTCGAACGGAAAGAGCCCGCAGGAGTCGTAATCGTCAGGAGGTCATTCGTTTTCCACCGCCGCGTGGTCCAAACGCGCACGCCGCGCAGGCTGACGTTTTCCGTGAAGGTATTTTCCGTGCCCGGTATCGACGCATGGCCGGTGATGTGGACGCCGATCTCCATGGGCATCCGCGGTTCGCGTCGTGGAACGGCAAAACTTTTCGGGGCACGCGGGTCCAAAGCCGTGTCCTCCTCTTCCCCCTACAAGCAAGCCACGACTTGGCTTAGACGCAGTTTCTTCTTGCTCGTGCCTTTCATCTGATAGAGCCCCCGGTCCGCGGCGCCCAGAAGCTGTTCAATCGAAACTCCGTCTTCCGGGTAAACGGCGTGGCCCACGCTTACGGAAATGAACGGATCCTCGCCGTCTCTCATGATGTGATCGCAAATACGGCTGGCGGCCTGCTCGGCCTCCTGCTTGCCTGCTTCCGGCAAAACGAGCGCGAATTCGTCGCCGCCGTATCGCGCAGGCGTGTCGATCGCACGGCTGCCGCCGCGGAGCGCGGCGCCCACGCGTTTGATGGCGCGGCTGCCCGTGAGGTGACCGTACCGATCGTTTATTTTCTTGAGACCATCGAGATCAAAGAGCAAAACGGCGAATCGACGGCCGGTCCGGCGCGACCGCTGGATCTCGCCCTCCAGCACGTCGAGCAGTTGGCGATGATTCGCCAGGCCCGTCAGCGAGTCGGATACCGCGAGGCGGCTGATCTGATCGAACAGATGGGCGTTGTCCAGAAGCGTGCCGCCCAGCACCACCGCATAGCTGCCAACCATGAGGAAGTGCGCCAACATGTACGTTGCGTCGAGCACGCGCTGGGACTGGCTGATCGTGATATGGCAGAGCGCGTTGAGGCCCGCGGCGATGAATAGCGCGCGGTCGAGAGCCGCATTCGCACGCTTCAGCCGCCGGCCATACGCCACCGCTGCAACGAGATAGATCGCCGCCGGCAGCAAATCCCAGGGGCGAGGTATCATCGCGCCGGGTTGAATCTTGGGCGCGTGCGGCAGCATGAAGTAGAAGACGCTGGTGAGATACGCGGCAGCGCCCACCGTGAGCGTCACGCCTGCGATTTCCTTGCCGGGATCGCGCGAAACAGGAATGCGTTTTTCGACGACGAGCGCCGCAATCAGCAAAACGCCGAGCAAGGTGCGCCCGGCCAGCCAGCCCAGGGAGATTTCGTATCCCGTCGACGGCGCGACGAGCATGCCCCGGTAGAACGAAAAGCTGGTTGCCGCTTCGATCAGGCCCGCGACCACAAATCCGAAGGCTAGAATCAGGGAGATCCGGTCGTGCGCGCCCCGAAACCTCAGCATAGCGTTCGCAGCGAACGTGAACGCGATGAGACTCCCGGCCATGTCCATGTAGGAGCCTAGAAGCGGGTCAGCCAGGTAGGAAGAATGCCGCAGCGCCACCAAGAAGACACAGTACAGCCCCGCCGCAATCGCCCCGAAAAGGACGAGTCGAGGCCAGAGATGCTCTCGCAGATTCCGCCAGCGGTCCACACATGCCCCCAGAAAAGTACACCTGCCCGTTGTAACAAGATGCAACTACAGGGCCGATCTATTGAATAGTTCTAGTACCAAGTAAGTTCTTTTACCACAGCCAATTCGAGGAACCAACTGCTCCAGCGGTTTGTCGCGAGCGCCTATTTCCTCGGTATAAGGCGGGGTAGAAATGTTACAGGACTAGGCGCTTCTTACACAGAAGTCAGCTATGCCTTTGGAGTTACGGGCGGAAGATCGAAGGCATGGATCACGCTCTGGAAATTCACTTTCTTGTGCGAACCGTCGCAGAACGGCTTCGATTCGGAATGGCCGCAGCGGCAAAGCGCGGCGTTGGGCCTTCCGCCAAGCCCGAATGCCTTGCCTTCCGCGTCGACAATCTCGAAGTCTCCCTCGACCTTCACTGAACCGTCATTCCGAACCGTGAGCTTTGTTGCCGCCATTCGGTCAATCCTCCGAAAAAAGCTTTGGGGGTCAGTACTTTGGCACCGACGAATCGACTTCATCCGACCACGCGAGGATACCACCTTTCAAGTTCCATATCTTGCGGAAGCCCGCCTTCTGCAGGAACTCGACGGCGTCCGCGGAGCGCTTTCCACTGCGGCAGTGCGCGATGATCTCCCGCGAGCTATCGAGTTCATTGACGCGGCGCGAAAGCTCGCCGAGCGGAATCAGATGGCCATTCAAATTGCAGATCTGGTATTCATGCGGCTCGCGCACATCCAAAATGAAGAGATCGTCGCCGCGATCGAGCCTCGATTTCAGGTCGCGCGGGGTAATCTCCGGAATATTCGTCGCCATTACTGGGGCCTCCTCGCCTCGAATTCCGCAGAATTCGGCGTAATCAATCAATTTTGTGACCGTCGGATGCGTGCCGCACACGGGGCAATCCGGATTCTTGCGCAGCTTCAGCTCGCGGAATTTCATGGCGAGCGCATCGAAAAGCAGCAAGCGGGCCACCAGCGGATCGCCCTTGCCGATGATGAGCTTCAGCGTCTCGGCGGCCTGGATCGTGCCGACGATTCCAGGCAGCACACCAAGCACTCCGCCCTCGGCGCACGATGGAACGAGTCCCGGCGGGGGCGGTTCGGGATACAAGCAGCGGTAGCACGGACCGTCCGGGTAACCGAAAATCGTGATCTGGCCCTCGAAGCGGAAAATCGAGCCGTACACATTGGGTTTGCCGAGCATCACGCACGCGTCGTTGACGAGATAGCGCGTCGGGAAATTGTCCGTGCCGTCGACGGCGATGTCGTAGTCCTTCATGATGTCGAGCGCGTTGTCGCTCGACAAATGGGTCTCGAACGTGTCGATCTGGATGTCGGGATTCAGATTACGCAGGCGATCCGCTGCCGCGGTGATTTTTGGACGGCCCACGTCGCTTGTCCCAAAGAGGACTTGCCGCTGCAGGTTCGTCGAATCCACAACATCGAAATCGACCAAGCCGATGCGGCCCACGCCTGCGGCCGCAAGGTACAAGCCGAGCGGCGCGCCGAGGCCGCCCGTCCCGATGCACAGGACCTTGGCTTGCTTCAGCTTCAGCTGCCCATCCATGCCGACTTCGGGCATGATCAGGTGGCGGCTGTAGCGCATCACCTCTTCTTTGGAGAGTGTGGCGGCGGGATTGGTCCTCGCCGGCGTTTCAGGAACTCCTATTTTTGTTGCCATGGAGAAATCTCCCCTGTTTCGATCGTCCGCTAAATTCGCGCGCCGCCCGCAATCGACGGCACGATACTGATCGTATCGCCTTCGCGCACCTGCGTCTGGTCCTTCTGGAGGTAGCGGATGTCTTCGTCGTTGACGTAGACGTTGACGAAGCTGCGCAGGCGCCCGTCATCGGAGAAGAGATGCTTCTTCAGCTCCCCGAACGTGCCCGTCAGCGCTGTAAGCGCTTCTGCCACGGTCTTCGCCTGCACCTCGACACTTTCCTGCTTTCCCGCATATTGCCGCAACGGCGTGGGAATGATCACCTTGACTGCCATTCACTTCCTCCTGTGGTCCCCGGGCGGCCTCGCCCGATTAGATGCTTGAGGTATGCACAATGATCTCGATGGCTTCCGGGTCGTACCCGGCACGGTCGTCGTGAAGCCGCCAGGACGTCGTATCCTTCGGCTCGCCTTTCTGAACGCTCACAATAATATAGCTATACCAGGGCCAGGCGTGATCCCTGTCGAATTCGCTGGGGCGCGCCGGGGCATCCGGGTGCGAATGATACCACCCGATCAGCTCGAGTTTCTTCTCGCGGGCGGTTTTCTCGGCCAGGCGCACGTCGTCGGGAGTAACCTCGAAGCGGTTGCGCGGCGAGTCGTCGCGGCGGTTGGCGAGGGGCAGCAGGTCGATCACTTCCCGCGTGTCGTGGCCGTCGCGGCCGAGCAGCGCCCCGCAGCACTCGTGCGGGTATGTCTCGACGCCGTGCGCGTGAATCCGGCGCAGCATTTCGTCGCGTACTTTCAGCGGCGCGACGCTCATTCCTCGCTCCAGAATCGATCGCTCAAATATTTCTCGCCCGCATCCGGGAAGACCGTGACGATCACGGCGTGTTCGCCCTTTGGCAAGCGCCGCGCTACATCGAGAGACGCCCAAAGCGCTGCGCCAGCGCTAACGCCCACAAGAATTCCCTCTTCGCGCGCAAGGCGTCGAGCGATCTGTTGCCCATCTTCCGTGCGGACTTCCATATTCTCATCGGCGAGGCTCGGATCGTAGATCGCCGGGACGAGGTTCGTGGGCATGTGCTTCAGCCCTTCGAGGCCGTGGAAGCCCGAATCCGGCTGCATGCTAATGCAGCGAATCTTCGGGTTCAACTCCTTGAGGCGGCGCGTCGTCCCGACGAAGGTGCCGCTCGTGCCGAGGCCGGCGACGAAATGCGTGATTCGCCCTTGCGTCTGCTCCCAGATTTCCGGGGCGGTCGTGGTGTAGTGCGCCGCGGGATTGGCGGGATTGCTGTACTGATCGGGGTAGAAGTATTTGTCGGGATCGGCCTGGTAAATTTCGCGCACGCGGCGGATCGCTCCATCGGTGGCTTCATCGCCGGGCGTGAAGACGATCTCGACGCCGTACGCGGCGAGAATCTGTTTCCGCTCGGGCGACGCGCTCGACGGCAGGCACAATTTCACTTTGTAGCCGAGCGCCGCGCCAATCATCGCGTAGGCGATGCCGGTGTTGCCGCTGGTCGCGTCGAGAATCACTTTTCCCGGGCGCAGAGCGCCGCGCCGCTCGCCATCGCGAATCATCGAGTACGCCGCGCGATCCTTCACCGAGCCGCCGGGATTGAACCACTCCGCCTTGGCGAGGATCTCGGCGTTGGGATATTCCTTGCCGGTGCGCTCGAGGCGGATCAGGGGCGTATTGCCGATGCGGTCGAGGAGGCGCTGGCCGATTTGGCCGCCCGCGCTGGGCGCGCCTGCCGATACCAACGGTTTGTTGGCTGCCGTCAATGCAATCCCGTCCTGTTTTGAGGTAGCTGCCGCGGAGTCGCCTGCCCGGTGGAACTCGCGGATGCCCTTAATTCGATTCAGTTTAGCAGATTAGGATTCACGTTTACACGGGCTGGATTCCGGGGGAATCGGGGCATTCGGAAGGTCGTATCGCCTGTCGCTGGCGAATCAATCCGCAGGCGCGGCTCGCGTCTTGGCCCATTGCCGGATCGAATCCACTTCTTCGGCACGAGTGACGCTGAGTGGTTGCGTCGAAAGAATCTCCGCAAGAAGAATTTCCGTGGTCAGTTGTTGCTTCTGCGCAAACGCCGCATAGAGACCCCCGATGATCGCCTGTTCGATTTCCGCTCCCGAGAAGCCCTCGGTCGCCACCGCGAGCTTTGCCAAATCAAACTTGGCCGCATCGCGCCCTCGCTTTTTCAAATGAAGATCGAAGAGCGCGACACGATTTTCGGCGGTCGGCAAATCGACGAAGAAAATCTCGTCGAATCGCCCCTTACGTATCATCTCGGGCGGCAAGACGGTGATGTTGTTCGAGGTGGCCGCCAGGAAGACGCCGCTCTCTCTGTCCTGCATCCACGTCAACAGGGTCGCGAGGAGCCGCTGCGACAATCCCGCGTCTGCGTCGCTGCTGGAGCCCGCCGACGCGAACGCTTTTTCGATCTCGTCGATCCAGAGCACCATCGGCGCCAGCTTCTGGGCCAATTCCAGCGCCTTGTGCAACTTCTTCTCGCTTTCTCCCACAAATTTGTCGTACAACGCGCCTGCGTCCAACCGCGCCAGCTCGAATGACCACTCGCCGGCTACCGCTCGGGCTGCCAGGCTCTTTCCGCATCCCTGGACGCCCGTAATCAAGATGCCCTTCGGCGGGACCAGGCCAAATCGCTGGCCTTCCGGCGTCAATGCACTTTTTCGTATAGCGATCCATTCGCGTAGGTGATTCAGCCCAGCCACGTCGCCAAACGACGTGTCGCGCCGCACAATCTCAAGCAGCCCGTCGCTCCGCAACGCTTGACGTTTGGCGTCCACCACGTCGTCCAGCAATCCCGCGTCGGCGCGGCCACGCGAGAGAACGCACATTCGCAGCGTGCGTATGGCTTCTTCTTCGGGGAGTCCGGTCAGGTCTCGCGCAATTTGTCCCATCGCCGCTATGTCGAGCGTCACGGGAATGTGCTGTTCTCGATTCACTTCCGCGAGCACGTCGCTCACTCCCGGCAGCAGCTCTTCGGCGGTGGGTAAGCTCAGTTGAAACGGGGCTGCTTCGGACGCGAGTTCATCCGGCAACTGCACCGATGCCGCGCAGATCACGATCGCTCGCCGCACCGTCCGGAAGCTCTCTGCCAGGTCCCGCACGCAGCGGCAGATTTTGTCGTTGTCGCAGTAGCGCGCAAAATCTTTCAGCAGAAAGATCGCGTCGCCGTGAATCAACGAGATATTTGCCAGCGCCTGTTCCGGCTGGTCCGTGTTGTAAATCGCCCCGCCGCGGTATTTCGCGAGCCCGGTCGTGACGCTCCATTCGTACAGCGGCACGCCTAATTCCGTCGCAACCTCCAGCAACATCTGCTCGAGGCGCTCCTCTTCGGGCGTCTCCACCGTGATGAGCGACTGGTGCGAATTCACGAGCAGCCGGAGCTCGTCGTGCTTGTCGTGTGCGGCTGTCGCGTTCACTTGACGGATGGCGCCCGGTCCCGCAGCTCTCTCAGCCAGCGGCCGCGCGGAAGTCTTGGACTGCCCTTTCAAGTCTTGAGACAAACGGTGCCTCGTAGGACGTCAGAAGTCTGAGTGACCCCCAAAAGAAATGATCGGATGGCCTACGCACAGGCTACCAAAACCAAGAAGAAGAAAGCGTCAGTTTTGAACCACGCGGCGCAAGCTCGTCAACGCGCCGATGTCGACGAGGCTATCGCCCGGCTATCTTTCGGTGCTATTCTCCGCCCCTCGACGCCACAGGAGATCTCGCGTGAGCTTCGTGCGCTCGCTCGGCCGCTGGGCGATGACCGGCCTGGTGCTGAACTGCATCATCGGCAGCGGAATCTTCGGCCTGCCCGGCGAATTGAACCGTTTGCTCGGCCGCGCCAGCCCTGCCGCGATGATCTTCGCGGTGATTCCGGTGGCTTGCATCATGGCCGCGATGGCCGAGGTCGCATCGCAATTTACCGAGCCCGGCGGAGCCTATCTGTACGCCCGGACGCTCTTCGGGCGGTTCATCGGGCTGCAGGTTGGATGGTTCTCGCTGTTTTCGATCATCGCCGCGGCGGCCGCGAACGCCAACCTCTTCGTCGTTTACCTGGCGGGCGTTTTCCCCGAAGCGGGCCGCGGATTGCTGCGCGTTCTTTTTCTGTCGCTCCTCATCGGAGTTCCCGCGCTGGTGAACTATTTCGGGGCGCGCCACGGCGCCGGCTTAAGCAGCGCGCTTATTGTGGCGAAAACGCTGCCGCTCGTCCTGCTGATCGTGCTGGGCGTGGCGCTTTTCGGACATCATTTCCAAGCGATTCATCTCTCGCAGATCACCGCTCCAGGACCGCGTCCGTGGCTGACCTCGCTGTTGCTGCTCGTCTTTGCCTACGGAGGATTCGAATACGCCATCATTCCTGGCGGCGAGGTAAAAGATCCGAAGCGCACGATGCCATTCGCGCTGGGAGCGAGCCTCGTGGTGGTGATGGTGATTTATACGCTGATCCAGTTCGTCACCGTGGCCACGATTGGGACGAGCACGAGCGACCGGCCAGTGGCTGAAGTCGCGTTAGTTCTGCTGGGGCCGGCCGGCGCGATCTTCATTGCGATCGCGGTGATGATTTCGACGAGCGGGCATGTGTCGAGCGTGATGCTGCACGCGCCTCGGCTCGCCTATTCGCTTTCGGCGCAGGGCGAATTTCCGAGCTTCCTCGCGCGGCTGCACCCGCGATTCCACACGCCCACGACCGCGATTGTCTGGTACGCAGGCCTCGTCTGGGTGCTTGCCGTCACCGGAGGCTTCTACGTCGCGCTCGTGTTGTCCACGGCGTCCGCGGTGGTGATGTATGTGAGCGTATGCGCATCCATGATCAAGCTGAGACGCACGCGCCCCGAGGCGGATGCCATGCGCGTGCCGTTCGGCGTGCCCGTCGCCATATTCGGCATCGTAGTTTCGATTGCGCTGCTCTCCCAGCTGAACCGTACCGAGGCTTTGCTGATGATCGTGACCGCGCTGATCGCGATCGCCAACTGGTGGCTGGTCCGAGGACGTCCCCGCAGACGCAAGTAGCCTTGGCGGAACCTCCGGTGCAAGGCTGAGCGATTTGCGCGAGTTCCCAAGACTCTGCTTCTGAAATCGAATCTCGGAAGGTCTCGCAGTGGACGACGAATCGAAATGCCCGGTCACCGGCAAGCGCAAATACGCAACCGAAGGCGAAGCCCTGGCAACCGCAGCTCACCAGATCGCAACGACCAACGCGCCCAAGGACCTTCGCGCCTATCGGTGCTCCTGGTGCGACGCCTGGCACCTCACGAAAAACTCCGGAAAAGCCCGGAAGGATCGCAGATAGCGAAGGCGGCCTTTGATCTCCCCGGCACAGGAACCAGCGGCAGCTTCTAAACGAAGGGGCAAGTGCGATGTATAATCGACGCCGCTTTCCGAATCGCACGATATCCCGGCCGATCCAACCTCAAGGAGAAAACATGAAGAAAAAGAATCTGTTGTTGAGCAGCATCCTGGCTGGCGCATTGGTTTGCGGCGGAGTCGTTCTCGCTCAGGCTCCCGGCGTGGACATCGATCCGGGCAGGCATTCAAATCTCGCGGAGGCACAGAAGCACATCCAGCAGGCCTACCAGAAGATCGATGAAGCCCAACAGGCGAACAGAGACGAACTGGGCGGCCACGCGGAGAAGGCCAAGGACCTGCTGCTGCAAGCGGACCGTGAACTCAAGGAAGCTGCCGAGTACGCGGACCACGGGCATCACGAGGGCCACCACCACTAACTCGCGGGCATTCTCTCGATCATAAGCTGCGTCTCGCTCAAAAACTCTAAGTTTGTCCGCAGCCTCGCCGTTGGGCGTCGCAACGGCGCGATGTCGCTCGGGCCGGCCGGTGAAATTTCGTTGTGTCCCGGCCGAGAGCAGCATAGGATGCGCGAGGATTCTCCTTGGGCGGGTGAGACATGAATATTTCCACAAAAATTCGGATCGTGCTTCCGATGGCGCTCGCGACAGCGCTGGCATCCGGCGCGGCTGCGCAACAAGCGCCATCCCAAGCCGGCGCCCGCGCAGCGCCCGTTGCCGCGCGATGGCTTCCCGGTCGGGCCGGCGGCGCACATTGACAGCTTCACCGCGAACCCCGGCGCGATCCAGCCGGGACAATCCGTCACGCTGGCGTGGGCCGCGGTAAACGCAGACCGCATCACGCTCGACCCGGGCATCGGCATCGTGGCTGCGCGCGACAGCCGCATGGTGACCCCGCGCGTCACGACGACGTACACCTTGCGCGTCTTCGGCTTCGGCGGCAAACTCGCCGACACGCAATCCGTGACGGTGCTCGTCGCCGGCACAACGCCCGCGCCCGTCGAAACCGCCGCTGCCGCGGACGATTCCCTCGCCAACAAGCCCGTCCCGCGCATGCCCGACGGCCATCCCGACCTCAACGGGATTTACATCGCGCCGTACCACTCGATCCGCGTAGTCGACGAAATCAAGCTGAAGCCGGGCGCGGAAAAATATCATGTCGGGCCCGAGTACACGTTTGCGCTGGGCGAGCATTGCCTGCCGCGCGGCGTGCCCGATGTGATCGGCGAGCCGTATCCGATCCAGATCGTCCAGAACGCGACCGAGGTGGTGATCCTCTACGAGGCGGGCGAATATTTCCGCGTGATCCCCACCGATGGACGCGGGCACCCGAAGGACCTCGACCCGACGTGGATGGGAAATTCCGTGGGCTACTGGGATGGCGACACGCTGGTGGTGGACGCGATCGGCTTCAACGACAAAGTGTCCGTCGGCGAGTATCGCCACACCACCGCGTATCATGTGGTCGAGCGCTTCGAGCGCACCGCCTACGACACGCTGAAATACTCGGCGACGATCGACGATCCCAACGTCTTCGCGGCGCCCTGGACCGAAGTCGGCACCTTCACGCTTCATCCCGAATGGTATTTGCAGGAATACATCTGCGACGAAAACAACCACGACTATCAAAAATTGTTCGACCAGTACAAGCCGTAGGAGACGCGTAGACCTTCTAGGTCGAACTTGGGATCCCCTGACGGTTGAATCGCAAGGAGCGTACCGTGAAGAAAGTCCTGAAGTGGCTGGCCTCGGCGCTCTACGGACTTGTGATGATCGAAGTGGTCATCATGATCAGCCCGTTCGCGTTCTATTGGTATTCGCTCTACGCTCCTACGCTTCAAGGATTGCATCGCTGGCGCGCGACCGCCTGGATGGAATCGTTTCTTCCTCCCGCACTCGGTGATCACCACCAGTTCCTTCCTCGAGTTCATGCGCTGGCGAGTCGGCTCCTGGGCTTTCGGGCTAGGACTGCTGGCCGCGCTGATTTGCGCCCTGCAGGTGTATGGGACAAAGCTCTTCAAGCACAAGGCGGCCACGGGCTGGATGTATAAGTACATTCGCCACCCGTTTTACCTGAGCCTGGCGGTCGCCGGCTTCGGACTGCTGACGATCTGGCCGCGCATGATCATCCTGGTCCTCTATGTGGGCATGCTCCTCCTCTACTACTTTCTTGCGCGTTTCGAGGAAAAGCAGGTGGAGGCGATGCATCCCGAGTACGCCGAATACCGCAAGCGCACCGGAATGTTCCTGCCCGGGAATCCCGGCGGCAAACTCTTCGGTTTGTTTTTCGGCTGGATTCCGAGTCGCGGGCTGGCCCTGGCCGCGTCGAGCGTCGTGATCGTCGTGCTGGTTCTCGGTGGAGCGCTGGCGCTGCGGCGCGATACGATCGCCCATACGGCCACCGATCTGCTGCCGCAGGATCGCACGCTGGCGATCGCGATCTGGCCCACGCCACCCGATCGCATTCAACAAGTTGTCTCCGCCGCGTTGCAAGACGATCGAGTCCGCGCCGCATTGGAGAAAGAGCAAGGCGCGTCCTTCACGGCTCACCTGCTTCCGAAAGACTACGGCATGGTGAATATGTTTGCGGACGTGGGCACGGATCACCGGATGTTCAGCAAAGTGTCCGTGCGCCGCATCACTTCCTGGCTCGGGTTTGCGGTTCCATCCGTCGATCCTCGCCACATCAACCGGATCATGGGCAGCCCGCAGGATGATTACAAAGTAGTCTTTTCGCGCGTCGATGAACCCGGCGATACCCAGTTGCCCGTCTCGAAAGTCACCGACCTCTCGGCGAAGATGACTCCAGTCGTTATCGCCTACGTCGACGGCGCGAGTCCCGTCGTTGACAACGTCGTGATCCCGCCCCGCCGCAGTTTCTGGGGCGACATCACCATGCCCATGTTCTGATGGGGGTTCCCATAGGTGCACACACGGCAACGGTGCGTGACTCCAGTCACGTTGAGGCGTGACAATAGTCACCGACTTTCCATGCGCACAGACGTAAGACGAAGCCGAAGAGGGAAGATCACCAAAGGGAATGAGCTGCCAGGCCACCGAGAAAGAAAAGAACGGTTAGGCCATCGGCTCTGCCTGAATAAGGTTTGACCTTGGCAGGTCGAAATCCCTCTCATGTGAAACAGCGGCAAGACCTGAAGTCCACGTAAAGCGCCAGCTGTTTCGACGCACCGGCCATCGGGCCGGAAGATGCTTTGGCCTTGCCGCTGCCTCCAAAAATGCAATGGCTGATAGCCTCTGGTGAGGCGAGGAGGAGTGGTCATGAGAAATCTATATGATGAGTTGTTTGGTTTCCGCCGGGAATTCGATGAGATGTTCAACCGAATTCTGAACGGCAAGCCATGGGTAGAACAGCCGCAATTCCAGCTGCCTGCCTATACGAGGGAGTTCAATTTCACCCCCGCAGTGGAATCCTACGTGGACAAAGAAGCGAAGAAGTATGTTTGCCACGTGACGCTGCCGGGTGTTGAACCCAAAGAGCTTCAGATCCATGCACAGGGGAATCTGCTCACGATTCACGGCGAGCGGAAATTCACTCGCAACATCAAGGAAGTTGAGCTGTTCGAGCAGGAAGTTGCTTACGGCGTGTTCGAGAGGACGATCACGCTACCCGAAGGCGTGGTTCCAGAGAAACTGACCGCCGAGTACGCGAACGGCGTGCTCGAAATCACGGCGCCGATCGCCGTGGCAGCCTTGCCGCGGAAGATCGAAGTCAAGATGATTGCGCCAGCAGTCGCAAAGCACGCAGTCGCCGCGTAAGTAGCAAGAGAAGAAAGCGGCCCGGAACTGAATTAGTTCCGGGCCGTTTTTTCTTGATCTCGAGTCGCCATCAGTCAAAAACAGACAGGTTTTCAGACCCGGCCTTTTCCTGTACCTCAGGCCACTACTTATCGATACCCCCGTGTGCTTACATGGTTCTGAGTCCCGTGTCTCTTCCGGGCCGGCAATAGATGAACGGCGATCGACAAAACGAAAAGCAAACCGGTGCCCCGCGGACGATTTCCTGCGCTTTCCGCTCGCCACGTACCGCCCCATTTCTGATCGACATTTGGCGATTAGAAATCGGCGTAACTCATTGCAAACACACGGCGGGTGCGCGGTCTAATCGACACGGCTGCGGCACTCGCCAATTCCGCTTTTTCTGCCTATCAGGAGAGCAAATCCATGAGGCGCGAGATCTGCTCGGGCGTGTTGTAGAGATACGGCGCGATGCGAATCGCTCCTTCGCGCAGGCTGACGAAGATGTTGTTCGCCCGCAGCCTTTCGAAGAGCGCGGGCGTTTCGCTTGGATCGCGGCCGGCGATGCAGACGTAAGGACCGCGCCGCTCGCGTTCCGCCGGAGACGCGAGCACGCAGCGGCTGCCGGGCAACCGTTCGATGATCTGGCTCACCAGCGCCTGGTTGTGGCACGCGACCGCATCGACTCCAGCCGCGAGAACCAGATCGAGCGACGCATCGAGCGCCGCGAGATTCGTGAAGTTTGCCGTTTCGGCGGCGTCCCAGCGGCGCGCACCTGGAACTACGCGCAGGCTCTCCGCCGGAAGCTCGCTGAAATTTCGCGCGCCTTCGAGCGCCTGATAGTTGAGCGGGCCAGTCGTCAACCGCTCGCCCGCCTCGGGAGCGACCCAGAAGAATCCCGTGCCATATGGGCCGAGGAGCCATTTGTATCCGCTGCCAACAATGAAATCCGCGCCCAATTCCTCGACGGTCATCGGCATCGCGCCCACGCACTGGCTTGCGTCGAGCAGCAGCATCGCGCCCACGGCATGGCACGCTTCCGCCACGCGCGCCGCATCCAGCCGCGCGCCGTCGTTAAATCGCACGAGGCTCGCCGAGACGATCCGCGTGCGCGGGCCGATCGCGCGGATGTAGTCGTCCGCGGTGATGAAGCGGCGGGCCGGCGAGACCCTGCGCATCGCGAGCTTGCCCGCGCGCTCGTAAGGCAGCCAGCTCGAATAATGAATCGGAAACTCGCGCCGCCCGATCAGCACTTCGTCGCCCGGCTGCCAATCGAGGCCCGCCGCGACGCACGCCGCGCCAGCGCTCGCGCCCGTCGTGATGGCGACGTCGTCCGGCTGCGCGCCGATGATCCGCGCGATCTTCTCGCGCACGCGGTCGGGCAGATCGAAATGGAGGCCGTCGGGAATGTTGAACGGCAGCATCTTCCACTTCAGTGCTTCTTCAGCCGCGCGCACCGCGGTCAGCGGAAGCGGACCTTGATAGGAAACATTCAGGTAGATGACGTCGCCAAAATCGGCGAATTCCTTGCGGTAGTCGGTCGCCAATTGCGCTGCTGGATTCATACGAGAATCTTAGCTGCGACCGGGAATAAGCAAAAGGTGCGGGGTCGCGCTCGCCGTGGACAATTTGGCCTGACAGTCTCTAAGGCTTGCGGCGGCCGCTCAGAAATGGCCGCGAAGCTCGCGAAACGCCGAAAGAATCAGCAGGCGCCCCGTCCCGCTTTCGAGTTCCGCCTTCTCGAGCTCCCACGTCGCCGAGTGCGGGATGAAGACGGCGTTCAGCCCCGATTGCAACGCGGGGTTGATGTCGCTGCGCGGGCTATTGCCGACCATCCAGCCGTGCGACTTCACGATCTTGAACTGCTCGATCATGCGGCCGTACGTCGACGACTCTTTTTCCAGCACGATTTCGATCGCGTCGAAATAGGACTGCAGTCCCGACCGCTCGACCTTCGCGGCTTGCTCGGCGGGTTCGCCCTTGGTCAGCAGAATCAGCCGGTGGTGCTTCGCGAGATACGCCAGCGTCTCCGGAACGCCATCGAGGATGTGCGGCGGCGTATTCTCGAGTTCTTTCGCCATCCGTTCGATTTCCTTTACGATCTCGCGGCGCGCCGAGTTCCCCGCCAGCTTCAGATACGTGTCTTCGAGCGAGCGCCGGAAGCTGCGCACGCCGTAGCCGTGCTGCCGGATGTTGCGGTGCTCCGTTTCGTTCAGGATGTGCCGGATGTATTCGCGCGTATAGCCCAGATGTTCGAGCTGTGTGATGAAATCATCGATCGTCTTCTCGAAGAAGATGTTGTTTTCCCAGAGGGTGTCGTCCGCGTCGATGAGCAGAGTGTTGCGCGCCATGCAGAATCTCCAATTAGGAATCTTGCTTCAGCGGGAAAGATAAGAGAAGGAAATTCTGAAGGTGCGCCGTTCGTCCGAATTGCGCGCATCGTTTCATGCGGCGTCTGCCTCCAGCCGCACTCAACGCAGAGGACGCAGAGCGCACCAAGAGGACACGGAGCAGCCTTGCCGATTCTCTGTGCAGTGAAATCCGCGCCATGTGCCAAAGCACAGGAAGCGCCACAGGAGAAAAATGTCCTAGGCGGTTGCCGGAAGGAACTCGTAGCGCTCGATGCGTGCCGCCACCCCGCGCCGCCCGTTGTGCGGCTCGACGCGCAGGACACGCGCGTAGCACCGGATGTGGACGTCGCCCGCCAGCGTGATCTGCTGCGGCAGCGTGAGAACGAACTCGATCGGGCTGCCGGTTTCGACGCTCGCCTCGATCAGGAAATACAGTCCGCGGAAGCTGACGTCGCGGGTCTGGCCCTGCTTCTCGATCACGCCCTCGCTTGCCGAAAACCGCACCTTCAGCGGAAGCAACATCGAAAAACGCCGCGCCGCGCGCCGTTCCACACTATTTTCCATTCAGCGCCTCGTTGGGTTGCTCGACTGCGCCCAAGCTATCATCGCTTCCCGCGGGGCGCAATGCATTTTAGGTGATCGAACGGATTGGCTTTTGGTTTGTGTTTCGTCACAGCTTCGCTCGCGACGTTGACCTGAGCGCTCCCCGCGGCTAGGATGTACCCCCATGCCCGAATCGGTCTCACCGGTCGACTTGCGGAAATCTCCTCGCGCCCGCCTCCACTTGCCCGCGCGGATTCGCTGGCTTGGCCCTCTCGGCATGCGCCTCGAAATCACCGAAACGATCGACGTATCCCGCGAAGGGCTGCTTATCCGCCGCTCCGAACCGTGCAGCCCGCAGGCGCGCGTGTGGGTCGCTTACCCGTTTGATCCTTCGGCCGCCGCGAATCAGCCGGAAACGCCGGCCCGTGTCGCCCGCGTCCACGGGGGCGCGAAAGGCGGCTTCTACGTCGGCCTGCAGCTCCAGTTGCCCGCGCGCGAATCTTCGCGGCCGGCGGCAGACGAGCGCCGGAAGTCCCCGCGCTTTTCCTTCGCCCTGCCAATTTTCGTGCGGCCGGCGGGCAGCCAGTGGCCCGAAGAATCGATGACGCAAAACGTTTCGAACAATGGCGTCCGGTTCGAGACCACGCGCACGTACAAGCTGGGCGAGACGGTCCGGGCGAAGATTCCCTGGGGCGAGTGGGCGAAGACGGGCGAGATTCTTGGCCGCGTGGTGCGCGTGGAGGGCCCGGTCGAAGCGCCGAGCGAAACGCCCAATGGCGCTTCGCCTCAAGCCGCTGCAAACCTCCCTCTCACGTCGGTTGCAGTCGCATGGATGAACGTCGAACGGAACGGCAACGCCGCCGCGGCAAAACCTTCGAAGATAGGCAGCCACTGAAACTCAAACTTGCGCACGCAAGCGCGAGTGCCCCATTTTCACCATTCGACTAACACATGGCGGACGTCTTCCATCGCAACTTCTTCCTCGCAGGCCCAGCCGGCCGCGTCGAAGCGATGCTCTGGACATCCTCCGCTGCCGATCCGAAATTTGCCGCCGTCGTCTGCCACCCGCATCCGCTTTTCGGCGGGACGATGCACAACAAGGTCGTGTATCAGACCGCGAAGGCTCTGCATGATCGTGGCGCGCCTGTGCTGCGCTTTAATTTTCGCGGAACCGGGCAAAGCGAGGGCGAGCACGACAACGGCCGCGGGGAACAAGACGACGTGCGCGCGGCGCTGGATTATCTGGCGGCTGAATTCCCCGGCAAGCCGCTTCTGCTCGCGGGATTTAGCTTCGGATCGTCGGTCGGCCTGCGTGTGGGGTGCGCGGATGGGCGCGTCGAAAAACTGATTGGCCTCGGGCTTCCGGTCGATAACGTCGACATGAGCTTCCTGCAGGCCTGCGCCAAACCCAAGCTTCTGATTCAGGGCGCGAACGACCAGTTCGGCGCGCGCGCCCGGATCGAAGCGCTCTTTGCGACTCTGCCCGAGCCCAAGCGCCTCGTGATCGTCGACGGCGTGGACCATTTCTTCACGGGCCGTCTCGACCAGATCGGAGTTGCCATACAGGCGTGGCTCGACGAAGAAAAATCGCGCTGAACGAATCGGCGGGGTACTTCAGCCGCGCGGCTCGAAGAGTTTCAGGAACTGATCGCGGGGCGCCGGCTCGACGCCGACGAGCGCAAGATTGGCGCGCACGTGCTCGACGCGGCTCATTCCCACCAGCGCCGTTGTGACGCCCGGCACGGATCGGGCGAATTGCAGCGCCTGCTCGGAATTTTTCTTCAGCCCGAGCGCCTCGCCGATATACGCCGGCAGATTTCGCGTGAGCTGGCCCTGCAACAGCGCCGCGCTCGATACCAGCGTAATCCCGAGAGCTCGCGCCGCCTGCACCACCGCCATCGTCTTGCCCTGCACCACCTGATTCGGCCGGATCAGCCCCTCCGGCATGGCCAGATTCACCGGCAGCTGGACGAAGCGAAAATGATGATCGCTCCCGCCAGCCTCGCGGGCGATTTCTTCCATCTCGGCGAGCGAAAAATACCCTTGCGCCTTCGACTCCTCGCGGAACGCGTTCCACGTCGCGAGACCGTACGCCCCGATTTTGCCGCCCGAAATCGCCGATTCGAGAAATGCAAACGCGTCGCGGATGCGCTTCTTCAGCTCCTCGCGCGAAACATCGCTCAACTGCGTTTCGGGATTGTGCAGATAGAAGACGTCCACACACTCGACGCCCAGATTCCGCAGGCTGCGGTCTAGCTGATCGGCCAGATAGCGCGGCGTCATGCAATGGCAGCCGGCCGCGATTTCCTCGGGGCGAAAGACGCCGCGTTCAATGTATTCGCGCGAAAAATATTCGTTGGCGTCGTCCGGCATTTCGCCATCCGGCGTCAGGAACCCGGCCTTCGTGCACAAGACGATTTCGTCGCGGGCAAAACCTTTCGCAGCAAGTTCCTTGAGCGCCGTGCCGATCGAGCGTTCGCTGCGCTGCAGGCGATAGTTGATCGCCGAATCCACCACGTTGATGCCGCCCTCCAGCGCCGCAACAACTGAATCCGCGTAGCCCTTGTCGGCGGCTTCATCGGGCTCGCCGAGATAGGTTCCGATCCCGATCGAGGAGAAAAGCAGACCGCCGGGAATCTCGCGGAAATGTCCGGCGGCGGTGCGCCCCTGAAATCGCGCGGCGTAGCGCAAAGTTCCCTGCGCCGTGGCGCGGCCGGGCATGCGCTTGCTATCGATCGTGGCGGAAGTTGACATCAAGACTCTTTCGATGCGGATTCTGTGCGGCGCGCGAAGTATAGCAGAACACATTCGTCAGCGGTGCCGCCTCCGTCTACGGATCCGGAGTCACAGCAGTCACACCGGGCTCCAGAGCTGGTTCGCCGCCGGCCATGCCCTGCGCGACGATCAACTGACGCGCCTCGACGCGAATTTTCGGCAGATGGATCGCGAATAGAATCGCGCCGCAAATCGCGATGGCCCCGCCAATCGTCAACGTTTCCTGCGCGCCGATTCGCTCAGCGAGCGCGCCGCAAAGCAGCGAGCCCAGCGGCGCCATCCCCATAAACACGATCGAATAGACGCCCATAATCCGGCCGCGCAGCCGGTCCGGCACCATCACCTGGATCAGCGTATTCGAGGAAGCCATCTGCGTCATCATCGAAAATCCCATCGGGACGAGCACGCACAGTGATGCCAAATACCAGCGCGACTGGGAAAACAGCACGAGGCACGTTCCGAATCCGCCGCAGGCTATCGCGACCCAGCGCCCGAGTCCGCTCACGCCGCGCCGCGAGGCGAGCATCAGGCCTCCGATCAGCGCACCGGTTCCTGTGGCGCCCATCAGCATGCCGTAGGTGCGAGCGGTGCCGTGCAAGATCTTTACCGCAAACACCGGCATGAGCACCGAATACGGCATTGCCACCAGGCTCACAAGTGCGATCAGCAAAAGAAGCGCGCGGATCGGCACGGTATCGCGCGCGAAGCGGAATCCTTCGGTGACGTGCCGGAGCGGCGAATCGGTGCGGCGTTCAGGTATGCGCCGCGCGACGCGCATCATCAGCAAGCCCGCAATCACCGCGATGTAGCTCGCGGAATTCGCGAAAAAACACCAGCCCTCGCCGATCTTGTACACGATGATCCCCGCGATCACCGGGCCGACCACGCGCGCGCCCTGGAACATCGAAGAATTGAGCGCGATGGCGTTCATCAGATCGTCGCGGCCCACCATCTGGACGAGAAACGCCTGGCGCGTGGGAATATCGAAGCCGTTCACCACGCCCATCATGGCCGCGAGCGCGATCACCTCTCCGACGGTCACGCGATGCGTCAGCGTCAGGAACGCGAGCACGCCCGCGAGGATCATCGACAGCGTCTGTGTGGCGATCACGATTTTCCGCCGGTCGAAGCGATCCGCCACATATCCGCCCGCGGTCGCGCAAATTGCGATGGGAATTTGTCCGGCGAAAGCCACAGTGCCGAGCAAGAGCGACGATCCGGTGAGCCGGTAGACCAGCAGCGCTTCCGCGGCCGTATCCATCCATGTGCCGACCAGCGAAATTAACTGCCCGCCGAAGAAAAGCTGAAAATTGCGATGCTTCAGCGAGCGCACCATGTCCCGAAGCCGGGAGCGGCCTCGATCCCTTACCGTGCCCAAAGTTTTGGATGGGTCTGTCGCGGCCATGCTCGTTCAATTGTACGATGTAACGGCGGGCGCACCGCCCCGATTGTCGCCCGACTGCTCAGGAATTTGGTTGTACCGTTTCGGCCGACGCCGGTCCCGGAGGTGCCAGCAGCCTTGCGCACGCGCGCAGGATACGCCGGTACGGCCATTCGCCATCGCGAAAGAGAATTTCGCCCTCGCGAGGTTTCGAATAAAACCATCTCGCTACAAGCGACAAGTGCTCGCCCAACTCGGCTGGCGCGTCGCGCAGGCCGTACCGCTCGCGCCAATTCGATTCCGGCGCGGCCTCCGCCGGCTTTTCGTTGGGCGTCGAAGCTGGCGCTTCCAATTTCTCGCGAATCATCGCTTCTACCGACCGCGGCTGGCTCGAAAGCTCGCCGAAACGCAAGAAAATCGGCTCGTCGAGCATTCCGCCGCGCAGCGGAAATACGGCAACCGTCTTCTCTTCCGCTGCGCGCTCCAGAATCACCGCATCGAGATCCTGCACACGCCGTGCCAGCTCCGGCAGGCCCCGCAGCGCCGTTGAAACTTTTTCGAGGCGTTTGTGCAGCGCGGCGGCTCGTTCGAAATCGAGGGCTTCGCTCGCGGCTTCCCTTTCGCGTTCGAGCGACGTCGTAAGCGCTTCACCCGTGGACGCCAGCGCATCGAGCACGTGGCCCACTTCTGCGTCGTATTCCTCCTTCGTGCAACCGGCAAAGCACGGCGCGAGGCACATTTTCATCTCGGAGTAGATGCAGCCGGGAAAAGTGGGATCGCGGCGAATCTTGATCTGGCACCGCCGGATTTTGAAGAGATCGAGAAAGCCTTCGGCAAACGCGTCCGCCGACCGCCGGGAAATGAACGGTCCAAAATAAAATCCCTCGTCCGCGCGAATCCGCCGCGTCGCATAGCAACGCGGATATGCATTGCGCAGATTCACTTTTAGGACTGCAGGCCCGCGCAGCCGCAGCAAGGCGCGATAGCGTCGCGGAAAATTCTTCTTCGCATGCTCGTAGAAAGCGAGCGTCTGCTCGAATTTCGAGCCGGTGGCGCGATAGCGGATCCCCGCCGCCACCGCGCGCAGGTTCAGCCGTTTCGACGCTTCTTCCGGGGCGCGCAACAGCCGCTCGGCCGCGCGCCGCAGATCCGCCGTCTTCAGCAGGTAGGGCTCGGCCCCGGCTTCGCGCATCTCGACCAGCAGTACACCCGCGCGCGCCGGCACCGTCGCAAAAAAATCCTCTTCGCGCGCCGGATCGAGCGGATCGAATGCCTGCCCGCAATCTAGTTCGAGCATGGCGCAAGGATACAACGACGCTGCTGTGGCTTGTTGGCGTTCAGGAGAATGATTTAAGGACCCAGCCCGCGATCACGAGCCGCTGGATTTCGCTCGTGCCTTCGTAGATTTCGGTGATGCGTGCGTCGCGGTAGGCGCGTTCGACGGGATATTCGCGGCTGTAGCCATTGCCGCCGTGAATCTGGATCGCCTTGTGCGTCACGCGCGTGGCCATTTCGCTCGCGAAAAGCTTGGCCATGGCCGCCTCCATCGAAAAGCGCGCGCCGATGTCTTGTTTCCACGCCGCGCGTCGCGCGAGCAGGCGCGCGGCGTCGATTTCGGTAGCCATGTCGGCGAGCATAAATTGGATCGCCTGAAACTCGGCGATGGGATGGCCGAACGCCTGCCGCTCCTTCGCGTAAGCCAGCGCGGCCTCAAAGGCGCCCTGCGCGATTCCCGTTGCCTGCGACGCGATGCCGATGCGCCCGCCGTCGAGCGTGGTCAGTGCGATTTTGTAGCCGTCGCCTTCATTGCCGATGCGATTCGCGGCGGGCACTTCGCAATCCACAAACGAAAGCTCCACGCACGCCGTCGCATGGATGCCGAGCTTCTTCTCCTCCTTGCCTACGGCGAATCCCGGCGTCCCTTTTTCGATCACCAGCGCCGTAATTCCCTTCTCGCCCTTTTCCGGCTGCGTGTTGACGTAGATCACTCCCGCATCGGCCACGCCGCCGTTCGTAATCCACGCCTTCGTCCCGTTCACGACGTAGCGATCGCCCTTGCGTACCGCTTTCGTCGCGAGCGCGGCGGCATTCGATCCGGCTTGCGGTTCCGTCAACGCGTAGCAACCAATCTTTTCGCCGCGCGCAAACGGGACGAGAAACTTCTTCTTCTGCTCGTCCGTGCCGAATTTCTCGAGCGTGCCGCAATAAAGCGAATTCTGCACCGATAGGATCACACTCGTCGACGCGCAGACCCGCGCGATCTCCTCCATCACGATCGCGTAGCACATGTGGTCCATCCCCGCGCCGCCCCACTCCTCGGCCACGGAAATTCCCGTCAGCCCCAGCTCGGCAGCTTTGCGCAGCGTCTCCCGCGGGAACTGGCCCGTCTCGTCGATTTCCGCCGCGAGCGGCTTTACTTCCGCTTCGGCGAACTCGTGCACGGTTCGCTGTAGCAGCTTCTGTTCTTCGGTCAGATCGAGGTTCACGTCGTCTCCGTGTGCCCGCTCGTCCGTTTATTCTACCGCCAACCACATGCCGCTGTGCGAACCTTGCGATCTTGGCTCCGCCATGCGCCGCAACCCGGCTCGCGCCGTCGCATCGAATCGGTGTAGTCTGTTTTCGGCCCCGCCGAAAGGAGAAAAGCATGGAAGCTCGCCTCAATCTTATGAAAGTTGCCCCCAAAGGGGCGTATCAAGCGATGGCCGCGCTGCAGCAGTACGTCGATACCTGCGGCCTCGAACGCCCGTTGCTCGAACTCGTCAAAATCCGCGCCTCCCAAATCAATGGCTGTGCCTATTGCATCGACATGCACACGAAAGACGCGCGTGCCCTCGGCGAATCCGAGCAGCGCATCTATCTACTCAGCGCTTGGCGCGAAAGCCCCTTTTACGGCGACCGCGAGCGCGCCGCCCTCGAATGGGCCGAAGCGCTCACGTTGATCACCGAGGGCCACGTGCCGGATGATGTCTACGCACGAGTCAGCAAGCAGTTCAGCCCCGAAGAGCTTGTAAACCTCAGCATCGCCGTCGCAACGATCAATAGCTGGAACCGTCTGGCCATCCCGTTCCGGTCGGTTCCGGGCGAGTACCAGTCGCACTTGAAACCGCTCAAGGCGTCGGCTTGAGCATCCGCAGCCGGTGGGAAGCTGCCCGGCAGCCTTCCCCAAGCGCCCCTATCGCGACTCGATTTGTGCTCGATTGCGGGAAACCTGGAAAATCCTCTATAATCGGCCTGTCAGGGCTTGCGGCAAGGTAGTACCCAGCCAGGCTTTTCGGTTTCTCGATCAAAATGGAAGACCTTACTGAAAAAATTAAGAAAAAGCTCAAGGACGAAATCGCCGCCCTCGAGCACGAGCTTCACGACGAGCTCCCGAAAGAGATCAAAGTCGCGCGCGCGCATGGCGATCTCTCCGAAAACGCCGAGTATAAGTACGCCAAGGAACGCCAGGGCTACGTCGCCGCCCGCCTCGGCCAGCTCCACAAGCGCATGGCGGACCTGTCCATGCTGAATCTCAACAATCTGCCCAAAGACCGTGCTGCTTACGGTTCCAAGATTGTCGTGCTGGACGTGATCAAGTCCACCAAAATCGAGTACAAGCTGGTGACGGTGGAGGAAGCGGACGCTACTCAAGGACTCATCTCGACTACCTCTCCCATCGGCCGCGCCCTGCTGGGCAAAAAGGTCGGCGACGAGGTTTCGGTCACGACCCCGGCGGGCGTGAAGGAATACGAGGTTGTGCGGCTGACCACGATTTATGACGAGCAATAGGCGGGTGGAGTTCGCTCCATGTTGACGCCGAAAATCGGCCGGTACCTCTCCTGGCCAATCGACCGCATCGCCGATCTTCTGGCGCCTACGGGCATCCATCCCAATATCATCACCTGGGCCGCTCTCGCTGCGAATCTCGTGGCTGGAATCTTCTTTGCGAAGGGCGAATTTGCGATAGCGGGAGGCACGATCGTTCTCGCGGGCCTCTGCGATCTTCTCGATGGACCTGTGGCGCGGCGGCAAAACCGCGTCTCGCTTTTCGGCGCTTTCCTCGATTCGATCCTCGACCGCTACGCCGACCTGCTTCTTTTCCTCGGACTGCTCGTCTACTACGCGCTGGTCAATCGCTTCCTTTACGCCGTGCTTGCGGGAGCCGCGATGGCGGGCGCCGTGATGGTCAGCTACGCAAAAGCGCGCGCCGAATCGCTCGTGCCGACCGCCGAAATCGGATTCTGGGAACGCCCCGAGCGGCTCGTCCTGATGATCCTGGGCGCGCTCACGAACCGTATGGAAATAGCGCTCTGGATTCTGGCGATCGGGCCCAACATCACCGTGGTGCATCGCATCCTGCACACCTGGAAGCAAACGAAGGCGAAGCAGGAAGTCACCCACCGCCCGAGCCCGCGCGACACGATCGTCCAAGATCCGATCCAGGCCACGATCTCCCGCAAGAGCGAAACCGTGGTCCGTGCTTTCTCGCGTGCGGCCGGCCGCGGCCGCAGCTAAGCGCCTCACGCCGGCCTTTCGCTGCCTCCTGTTACGGGCTATTCACACAGATGAGTTAGAATGCCGTGGGGCAAAACTTCGAATTGCGAACACACAATGGAGGCTTAGATGGCAATACGCGACGCGTTCCTTCCTGAATTCGAATACGAAATGTCGACGACCAGAAAAACGCTCGAACGGGTCCCTGAAGACAAAGTCGATTGGAAACCGCACAACTCCTCGATGCCCATGGGACGTCTCGCCGGGCATATCGCCGAAATGGCAGGCTTCGTCGGCGCCACGTTTCAAGGCGACTCTTTCGACTTCGCGCCCCCCGGCGGCCAGCCGACGCAGCCCACTGTGATGAAATCGCGCCAGCAGCTCCTCGACATTTTCGACAAAAACGTTGCGAGCGCTCGCGCCGCCATCTCCAAAGCCAGCGACGAAGAACTGCACAAAACCTGGACGCTCATGAACGGCGGCAAGACCTTCTTCGCCATGCCGCGCATCCAGGTGCTTCGCAGCATGATCCTCAATCACATCATCCATCACCGCGGCCAGCTCTCGGTCTATTTGCGCATGAACCAGGTCCCGGTGCCTTCGATCTACGGCCCCTCCGGCGACGAAGGCAGCATGTAGCTCGACATCTACCGAGGCGTTCTCTGGAACGCTAGGCATCTCGCACGTAGGAACCATGGAACGTCGGGCGCGCATTTCGGCGACAAAGAGCGGCGGACTTGAAACCCGCCTCCACAATTGGATCACGACAACGCGACGATCAAGTCGCGGCAGCCGGCTGGTCCCGACCGATTCAAATCGTGATGGATGCCGCCGATACGCCCTGATCTGCTTGCTTGTATGCGGTGCGCTGCTGGCAGGTGTGTCTGATACTCGAGCGACGTTGGCGGCCTCCGGGCAGGCTCCGATCGAGGTTTTGCGCGTGCCGGAGCTCGAGGCTGGCTTTCATTTGCTTTATCAGTTGAAACCTGCTGAAGCTCATGTGCAGTTTGAGGCGTGGGAAAAATCCCATCCGGAGGACCCTCTGGGGAGCGCCCCAGAAGCAGCGGCTTATCTATTTGAGGAGTGTTACCGGCAGGGGGTCTTGACCTCCGCCTTTTTCCTGGACGACAAGCGTTTCCTGGGCAAAATCCCTCTCAAACCGGACCCGGAAGTGCGCGCGGCGTTCTTCGTTGCGGACAAACAGGCGCAGGAGCTGGCGCAAATGCGATTGGGGACGGACCCGGACGATCCGAACGCGCTGTTCGCCATGTCTTTGAGCCTCGGTATGCAGGCCGACTATGCCAGCCTCATCGACAAGCGTCAGCTCGACAGCCTGAAAAAAATCCGCGAGGCTGATACGTACTCCAAAGAACTTTTGGCGGTCGCCCCGGACGCAGCCGATGCCTATCTCGGTTTGGGCACGGCGAATTACGTCATCGGGAGTCTGCCGGGACTCAAGAAGTTTTTCCTCGGCTTCGCTGGAATCCACGGCGACAAGAAGGCCGGCATCCAACAACTGGAGATTGCCGCCGATCGTGGCCATTACCTGCGGCCATTTGCGAAGATCTTGCTGGCACTATCGGCCCTGCGCGAGAAGAAGCCAGAAATAGCACGCGCTCAGTTTAAAGAACTCGTCGCGGAGTTTCCGGAAAACCCGCTATTTGCCAATGAGCTCGCCAAGCTTACGGCTTCTCCTGCCGCGGTTATTCCTCCTCAGTAGAGATTCCTCCTGAGCGAATGCGCCTTCGCATCAGGCCAAACCGAGTATTGCTATCTCGAACGTCCCGGCGCAATCCAGTCGATCATCCGCGTGTCCCGATATGTCTTGCCGCATCGACGGATGCGCAACCACAACCGCCGCGATCCCCAAGTGTCCCTTTGTGAACAGTTTAGTCCTGTACAGTTCGCATAGACTCGTGATGCACGTCACCGACAACAGCAGCCCAGAGAATAGAGTTGAAAGCGTCGGCAGGCACGGGTGTCGGGGCGATCACACATCCCGCCGACGTTTGAGTTTGGAACAGCTCTGAAAGGAACAACTCCGATGAAAAGTATCTTCGTGTTGATGGCAGTGGTGGCCCTAGTTTGCCTGCCTGTGTCGGCCCAAAAAGATGAAAACAATCGCATCGAGAATGCGGGCAAAGTGATGGTTGAGATTCTAAATGTTCCCGACGATATTCCCGCGGATATTCTCGATAAGGCAGACTGCGTCATCGTTCTGCCTTCGGTCCTGAAGGCGGCCTTCATTGTCGGTGGCAGCTATGGCCGAGGCGTGATGACCTGCCGGAGTGGGCCGAATTTCAACGGGCGTTGGAGCGCACCTGCGATGATGGCTCTTGAGGGTGCCAGCTTCGGCTTTCAGATTGGTGGCCAGGCCACGGACTTCGTCCTCCTAGTGATGAATAAGCGCGGGGCTAGCTCGATTCTCACAAGCCAGGTCAAGCTCGGGGGCGATATAGCCGCTGCCGCCGGACCGGTGGGTCGGAACGCCGCAGCGTCGACGGATGTCACGATGCGGGCGGAAATTCTCTCGTATTCGCGCTCCCGAGGATTGTTCGCCGGGGTATCTCTGGCAGGCTCCACTCTCCGCCCGGATGGCGATGGCAATGGCAGGGTGTACGGACAGGGAGTCAGTGCCAAAGAAATCGTCATCAACAGCAAGGTCCGTCCGCCCGCTTCGGCGCACCTGCTCATTTCCACTCTTAACAGGAAGTCTCCCAAGAATAGGTCCAGCGAGTAGGGACGACCCAGAGAAGCTGTCCAATTGAGGTGATGTAAAGATGAAACCGATCGGTTGGGCTGGGATTTTATTAATCGTTCTGGGGGCGCTGGCCCTTGCCTATCAGGGCATCGACTACACGCGTCAGAAAAGAGTCATCGATATGGGATCGATGCATGTCACCGCAGAAACTCACGAGCGAATTCCTCTTCCTCCAATACTGGGAGGGTTGGCATTGGTTGGAGGGGTCATCCTCGTGGTCATGGGAGCGAGGAAGACGTCATAGCCCGGAACAAATAGCGCCTAGGAGCTCCGGTCCGCTCATGCTTTTGCGGCGGAAATGTATGACGGGAATTGTGCGACGCACGATGAAAGGAAATTCCCAATGTTGCTACGCACCAATCGAATCCCGAACAAGAACTAGCCAAATACGATGAGCAAGTGGCACACGACATTGAGTGATGGAGGTAACAATCATGAAACCAGTTAGATTTATCAGTGTGGGAGTTCTGCTCCTCTCTCTCGGAGCCCTTACTCCCATGTATGCGCAGCACGACCAACACGGACAGGACGCGCAGCCCTCGAAACAGGAGCAGCAGGCTAAGCCTGAAAAGCAACAACAGGGCCAACAAAAACAGCAGCAGGCCAGAGGACAGCAGAACCAGCAGCAACAGCGCGCCCAGCAACAACAACAGGCCAGAGGACAGCAGAACCAGCAGCAACAGCGCGCCCAGCAACAACAACAGGCCAGAGGACAGCAGAACCAGCAGCAACAGCGCGCCCAGCAACAACAACAGGCCAGAGGACAGCAGAACCAGCACCAACAGCGCGCCCAGCAGCAACAGCAGGGCCAGGAAAGACAGCGGCAACAACAGCAGCAGGCCAGGGGGCAGCAGGATCGGCAGCAGCAACAGCGCGCTGCACAGCTACGGCCCACTCCGCAGCGGCAACGTGAGTGGCAGCAGCAACAGCGGACTACCTGGCAGCAGCATCGCGCCCGCGACTGGGACTCCGAACACCGCTCTTGGCAGCAACGTGGCGGTTACAATGGCTACCGCGTTCCCGACGATTATTACCGCGCCCACTATGGCCAGGATCACTGGTTCCACGTCTGGGGCCTACCGTTTATGGTCGTGGGCGGGTATCCGCGCTTTCAGTACGATGGCTATTGGTTCACGGTTCTTGACCCCTATCCGGATTACTGGGGAGACGATTGGTACCAGACCGACGACGTGTACGTTGACTACAGCGACGGCGGGTATTACCTCTACAACCGCAGGTATCCTGGCCGTCCAGGGGTTGCGGTTAGCATTTCGTTCTGAGTGGAAGCCGCAAACTGAAACGGTAGCGGCTTGAACCGCGCGCCCCGCTCCGTGGTATCGATAGGCGTCTGTGGAGCCGGGCGCGCGAACTCAGGCAATCGAACCAGCCCAAATCAACGCGAGGCTTCGGTGAGGGACTTGCGTTAGTGGCGTCCTGCTGTGGGAATCATGGTTTCAACCGCCGGCTGCTCAACCTTCGGTTTGCGCGCCATAGCCTTCTCGGAGATGCGCGCATTCCGCTCGGCCTTCTGCGGCGCGCTGGCCTGCTCGCGCTCTTTGATTTCCGGCAGCACTTCTTTGGAAAACAGCCGAAACGACGAGCACATCAATTCGTGCGGGATGCGCCCCACCTGGCCGACGCCGATCACCTGATCGATCCCCGCATCTTCGAATTCGCGCAGCGTCTCGCGGATCATTTTCGGTGTTCCGACGCAGGTCTGTGCGCCTGCCTCGGGCGCCTTGCCGTCCTTCGGCGCCGTCGTGAACTCCTTCCAGATATCGGTCTTTCCGGGACGATGCTGGCCGAAGAAGCTGTAGTGCCCGAGGCCGTAGAGAAAAAAGCCATAGCCTTCCTTGCGCACCTGCTCGAGCCGCGTTTCATCGAGATCGCAGAGAAACGGTGTCGCCACCGCGAAATTCGGATTCACGGCGTAGCCCAGCGGCTCGCATTCGTTCTCAATCGTGGCGTAATAATCCTTCACCCACTGCCGCGCCTCATCGGGGCTCACGAACGAAAACGTGAGCGCGCCGAGCCCGAGTCTCGCGGCATCCAGAATCGATTCGCGCCGCGAGCACGCCATCCACAGCGGCGGATGCGGCTTCTGCAGCGGCTTCGGGACCACATTGCGCGCCGGCACCTTCACGTATTTGCCCTCGAATCCCGTGAACGGATCTTCCACCAGCATCCGCACCGCGACGCGCATCCCTTCGATCTGCATCGCCTTCTTATCCGGCTGCGGGACGAGAAACCCGTCCAGCTCGTTGAGCGTCGCGCCCGATCCCGTGCCGAATTCGCACCGCCCGCCGCTGATCAGGTCGAGCGTGGCGATGCGCTCCGCGATCCGCGCCGGATGATTGATGTTGGGCGGCGTCTGCACGATCCCGTGCCCCAATCGGATGTTTTTCGTCCGCTGGCTGCACGCCGCCAGGAAAATTTCGGGCGCCGACGAGTGCGAATACTCCTCGAGGAAGTGATGCTCGGTCGCCCACAGATAGTCGAAACCGCTCTGGTCGATCACCTCCGCCTGCTCGAGCAGATTCTTGAGCAGCATGTATTCCGAGTCTTTGGCCCATGGCCGGGGAAGTTGATGCAGAAACAAGCTGCCGATTTTCATGCCGCCGCCTTTCACGTGGTCGCGCGTCGCGTATTCTACGCCGTCGCCCAGTTCACGCAAACCCGCGCGGGCAGGCGCGGCTTGGTGATCGCCGTCACCGCGCGATCACAATCATTAGCTTAAATCTACCCCCGGGTGGGGGAGCGGGAGACTTACGATGACGCAGAAAGAACAGCAGGCCCTCCTCAATGCCCTCAAGCTCGAACTGCAATTTTGCGAGAGCGGTGGATACAACACGCTTGTGGGAAGGCTTCCCGCGCGCGCGAGCGAGAATGACCCGATGTCATCCTTCCTTTTCGACGAAGACCAGCGGCACGGACGGCAAGAGCGTTCCGTTTTCCAGGATTCTCCCTGCTGCCTCAACCATCGGCTGCCTATCAAAGAGCATTCGTGCTCCGAGTGCTGGCTCATGCATTTCGTTCCAGCCGAGAAGAGAGGCGAAGCCATTCCCTGCCATCATATTCCGCTGAATGATCGCGGAGATACGCTCGCGGCCCTCGGCGGGCCGGGCGATGCGCCGCACGTCCAGCAGGCAGTGCGCGCGTGGCTCCGAGCGAAGATTCAGGAACTCGAAGCATAACCTCCATTCCCGCATAAAATGGAAACGGCGATACCGCGCGCCTAAACCCAGTCGAAGCGCTGCGATACGAGTAGCCGCCGGGGCTTGCGTCTGCCCGGCACTAGCCGGATGTTGAGCATCTGGTTTTGCGCAAAGATAAAATTGGTCGAAGTTCCGGGTTAGACTTGTTGAGCACTTCCCTCGGGCCGCGGCCTCCGGAGTTGACGATGACGGCGTTCTATCGCACAGAAGATCTTCGCATCAAGTGGACGAAAGTCGTCCTTCCTCCGGTTTTTCTCGAGGAAGAACTGCCCGCCACAGAGAACGTTTCATCGACGATCCATCACGCTCGCAATCAGATTTGCGATATTCTCGCGGGCAAAGACCATCGCCTGCTGGTAGTCGTCGGACCCTGCTCCATTCACGACACGAAAGCCGCGCGCGAGTATGCCGGCCTGTTGAAGGGTGCGATCGGCGAACTTTCGAAGGAACTGTGCATTGTCATGCGCGTCTACTTTGAAAAGCCCCGCACCACGGTCGGTTGGAAAGGCTTGCTCAACGATCCCTTTCTCGATCAGTCGTACAAGATCAATGACGGCCTGAGACTCGCCCGGCATCTCCTGCTGGATTTGGCCGAAATGGGCGTGCCTGCGGGAACCGAGTTCCTGGACATGATATCCCCGCAATACGTGGCCGGACTGGTGAGCTGGGGCGCAATCGGGGCGCGCACCACCGAGAGCCAGGTCCACCGGCAGTTGGTCTCGGGCCTTTCTTGTCCCGTGGGATTCAAGAACGCCACTTCCGGCGACGTCCAGGTCGCCATCGAGGCGATGCTGTCGGCTGCCCATCCTCACACCTTTCTCGGCCACACGAAGCATGGACAATCGGCGATCTTTGTCACCACCGGCAACCCGGATTGTCACGTGATCCTGCGCGGCGGAAGAAAAACCGTGAACTACACCGCCGATTCCGTCGCCCAGGTGTGCAAGCAGTTGGAGGATGCGGGGCTGCGGCCGCAAGTGATGATCGATTGCAGCCACGCCAACAGCAACAAGGACTACACGAGGCAGCCTCTCGTATGCCGCGACGTTGCCGCGCAAATCGCCAACGGCGACCGGCGCATCATCGGCGTAATGCTCGAAAGCAATTTGGTCGCCGGAGCACAGAAGCTCGTCCCCGGGCAATCGCTGGTCTACGGTCAGAGCATCACCGACGCCTGCATGGCATGGGATGAAACCCTGCCATTGCTCCGGGAACTTGCCGCCGCGGTTCGGTCCGCCCGGTCGTCGCGCTAGCCCAAATTCAGCTTTCCCCTTCGCATCGCCGGGGAGTTAGCGGACGACCAGGGTTGTGGGAAGCTATCCTAACTTGCCATCTTGTAGAGCTGAAGCACGTCCCCGGCCCGTTTGAACAGATCCGAGGGGACCTCACCGGGTTTATAGTCAATCCATCCGACCGAGTAACAGATGGTGACGTCTTGCCCGGAACACTTCACCTCCAGAGTACCCAGTCGATCCGAAACAACTTTGGCATCGACCAGGCAACATTCAGGCAGAACCAGCAGGAAGTCGTCGCTTCCCAAGCGCACGCCAAAATCTGTGCCGCGACTCGCTTTCCTCAAACGATTGGCGAACTCTTTCAGCATCAGGTCACCCGCGGTGCTGCCATGACGCTGTTTGAGTTCCGCGAAGTCGTCGAGATGAATTGCGACAACGCTCAGCGGGATGTTGTGCCGCCGCGCGCGGGCAACCTCTTTCCCAAGCCAAAGCTCGACGGAGTTGCGAGTGTGCAAGCCCGTGACCGGATCCATGCGAGAGGGGTCAAATACAGCTTCCGAGGTCGATTGCGGGTCTCCGCTCAGCTCAGTTAGCTGCGTCCGTAGGCGGCGAAACGACCACTCCCGGTAGACCATCCAGGAGTTGAAGAGGAGCACTAAGCTGAGTATCCCCCACCTCGTCTGGTCAGAACGAATTTCGAAAAAATGATCGCTGTGCAGAAAAAGAGAAGGAAATGAGGAGAGAAGGAAGCCGATCCCGGAAAGAGTGGTGACGACAAGCGCCGACAACCAAAGCCACCACTCGCGCCGCCCAAGCTGCTGTTGTCCAGATTCCATCGGATGTGCGCCGTGACCGGCAAATCCCTTGAGCGCCTAGGAATGCTGCCGGACCACGCGCCGCCACACGGGCCCGGGTCGATTGCCCCACGGTCTGTTGAGCCACACTTTGAGCGCGCGCCACGGCGAGACGCCTTCACTGTTGGCTGGCGCCGCGGATTCCTCGTCACTCGCGGCAGGCTGCGCGTCGGGCATCGGCGAGAGGAAGCGCCCAACCCCGCCGTACACGGCGGGTATTGGCTCCGCGGCTTGTCTTGACTCAGCGGGAGGTCGTGCGCTGCGCGTCTCCGACAGATTTTCTAGGTCTTGCAGAAGTTCGACTTGCGCCTGGGAAGCAGCGCGGGATGTGGCCAGCGGTACGGACAGGATTCTCAACGCCTTGCGGCCGTACGACACAGCCACCAACAGGATCGCCAACTGGAGGGCCAAACTCCCCAACTCAAACCAATTGCTTCCAATCCAATCGAACATGGGTGTCCCCCCTTTGTTACACACCATACAGGGGACCACCGCCGCGATGGAACTGGCTGAAAGGCCAAAAAACGGACAGGCACCGGCACCTGTCCCGACGGCCCAGCCGGTCAGGTCCTTCGTCTGAATCGTTATTTTGAATCCAAGGGGCAGCTCTCAAACCGTTCCTTGCAGTATTTCCACGTGCTCCACTCATCAACGTGGCCGGCACGAATGCGCTTCAGAGACCAATCTGTGCTGCAAGTAACGTTATACGCGCAGGCATCTGAAACTTCAGGGTGCCAAGCCCTATTGATCTGCCAGAGACCTCGGCTTTCTCCTCCATCCCCGGTCGCCTCCGGATGGTCGCGAGATTCGTGCGTGACAATCCATTCGGCGACCTGAGGATTTACGCCTCTGGTTTTGGCCGCGCCTTCGACATAAGCCCGAATCCGTATTCGCTCTTGCGGATTGGAAGCCATCTTCCGCATAGCAGAAGAATCCTCGAAAGCGTGGGCCAATGAAGTCCAAAAAATGGCTAGGACGTAGACCAGGAAGAGAGTTTTGGAAAACCAATGAGTTGGGCTTTTCAAAATCCCCTCCTATATTAAGTATAAGGCCGAGAAGTTGCGGACACGAATTATACATCTAAGCGAACAAAAAGCGAATATGGAAGACGGGCGGGTGAGAGAGCGCGGCGGTGAAACTCCGCCGCGCCACTCACCCCGACGGGCCACCTCTACCATCAACCCATGAGCCTCCCGCCCACATAAGAAGTCTCCGCTTTTGATCAACGTCTATTTTCGTTGACGTACTTCTCGTAACCGCATTTCGGCCAGCAGGTGAGCGCGATTACTGGCTGACGCGGAAAATCAGAATGAGGTCGCGCCCCGGATTCAGAGGACAGGCCCCGGCCCCCGTACTTTTTCTGTACCATTGGCCACCACCCTGTCCTTCCGGCCATTGTGCTTAGAATGGATATGAGGCCCGCGCATTCTAGGGCGCGAAAACATGAGCGAGAAGGCGAGCTGCGAACGACAAATCGAAGAAAGGCGCAACGCTGCGAGCATGATGCGGTCCGCTCTGCCACAGCGCAAGCGCCACAAATCGCAAGCCACAAAGTCGTCCTACAAATCACAATTCGCGAATCACTGCTCACCAATCACCACAACCAATCACGCTTTTCTAATCGACATTTGGCGATTAGAAACGGCTGCAACTCGTTGGAAACACACGATGCGTGTACATCCTAATCGACACGGTAGTGGCACCTCTCCGATCACCGATTTCGCCGCTACAAACGTTGTATCTGCGCCGCGCCGTGTGCTAGCATCCCGGTTTTCCGCGCTAGGGGCCCCAAGCCTCTGGCGCAACCCGCGGGTTCATCGCGAGCATCCGCCGGGGGGCGGGATCGTAATGCTGATCCCAATGCACAGGTCGAGCTGTACGGTCCTCGCTATTTCCACACGAAATGCCTGCCTGAAGAGCTTCGAAACTCGAAAAGCGAAACTCGAAAGGCGAGGGACGGCAACGCTTTCGCCGAATTTCGAGTTTCGAATTTCGGTTGATCGGAACTTGAGGGGTGAAACATGAAATCCTACGCAACCGATTGGATTCGCAACGTGGGCATTGTAGGCCACGGCGACACGGGGAAGACCCAGCTCGTGTCGTCGTTGCTTTATACGGCGGGAATGACGCCGCGGCTGGGAAAAGTCGCCGACGGCTCAACCACCACCGACTGGGACGATGAAGAAATCGCCCGCAAGATTTCGATCAACACCGGCCTCGCCTACGCCGAATGGCAGGTCCCCGGCCAGCCTGAGAAAACCAAAATCAATCTGCTCGATACGCCGGGCTATTCCACCTTCATCAACGAAACGAAATCGTCCCTGATCGCCGCCGATGCGTCGCTGATCCTCGTCGACGCCACTGCCGGCGTGCAAGTCTGCACGGAAAAGGTCTGGGACTACGCCACCGAATACGATCAGCCGCGCGCCTTCGTGATCAACTGGATGGATCGCGAACTCGCGAGCTTCGACCGCGCGCTGGCGTCGATCGAACAGGTTTTCGGACGCGGCGTCGTGCCGATCCAGCTGCCGATCGGCTCCGAAAAGAGTTTTCGCGGCGTGATCGATCTCGTCTCGATGAAAGCGCTGATCTATACGCCCGACGGCGATGGCAAAGCCAAGATCGAGGACATTCCGGCGGAATTCGCCGAGGAAGCCAAGGCCGCGCACGAGCGCCTCGTCGAGCTGGTCGCCGAGGGCGAAGATGAACTGATGCAGGAGTTCTTCGATAAGGGCACGCTGCCCGTCGAAGATCTGAAGAAAGGCCTGCACGAAGAAGTGCGCGACAAGAAAGTTTTTCCGGTTCTGCTCAGCTCCGCGCTCCACAATATCGGCAGCGACGCGATCCTGAATTTCATCGCTGAAATTCTGCCGTCGCCCGCGTTTCGCGGAAAATCAACGGGCCACAAGACACCCGACCTCAAGGGCGAAAGGGTCGAGCGCAAGATTGCTTCGTCCGAGCCGCTTTCGGTCTTCGTCTTCAAGACGGTCGCCGACCCATTCGCCGGCCGGATCAACTATTTCAAGGTTATGTCCGGCGTGCTGAAAAACGACGCCACGCTCCAGAATTTCAACCGCAGTTCGGCGGAGCGCTTTCAGCACATCCAGGTAATGCAGGGCAAAACCGCTACCGAAGTTCCCGAGCTACACGCCGGCGATATCGGCACAGTCGCGAAACTCAAGGAAACCACCACTGGCGAGACTCTCGGCGACAAGAACGCGCCGATTTTCTATCCGCACGCGCGCATCCCCGAGCCTTCGATCACCTTTGCCGTCGAGCCGAAAACGCGCGCCGACGAAGATCGCATCGGCGTGGCGATCCACAAAATTCTCGAGGAGGATCTCGCGCTGCGTTTCGGCCGCGACCCGCAAACCAAGGAATTCCTGCTCTCGGGCGCCGGCCAGCAGCACATCGAGGTTGTCGTCGCCAAACTGCGCAAGCGCTACCACGTCGAGATGACGCTGAAGCCTCCGAAAGTTCCCTACCGCGAAACCATCCGCGGCAAGGCCGACGCCGAGGGCAAGCACAAAAAGCAGACGGGAGGCCACGGCCAGTTCGGCCTCTGCCGGATCAAGATGGAACCGCTGCCGCGAGGCAAAGGGGTCGAGTTCGTCGACGATGTGTTCGGCGGCGCGATTCCCAAGAACTGGATTCCGTCAGTCGAGAAAGGCATTCGCGATTCGGCCGAGCGCGGCTATCTTGCGGGCTTCCCGGTCGTCGACTTCCGCGTCAGCCTCTACGACGGCAAATATCACGATGTCGACTCGTCCGACATGGCGTTCAAGATCGCCGGCTCGCTCGCATTCAAGGAAGCGATGAAGCAGGCGCGGCCCGCGCTGCTTGAGCCGATCATGCACGTCGAGGTGTACGCCCCCGATCAATATTCGGGCGATTTGATGGGCCACCTCAGCGGACGCCGGGGAAAGATCAGCGGCAGCGAGGCGCGCGGTTCGAGCGTGGTGATCAAAGCTCTTGTGCCGCTCTCGGAAATGCTGAGCTACGCGAATGAACTCATTTCCATGACGCAAGGCCGCGGAAGCTATTCGATGGAATTTTCCCACTACGATTTCGTGCCGCAGGAACTGGCCGAAAAGGTGATCGCGGCGCACAAGCCGCATCATGTGGAAGAAAGCGAAGCAGCCTCAGCTTCAACGTAAGGCCGTTCTTGGTGTCAGGTTCCCGATTTGGCTCGATTGGGCCCGCTTAGGAATGGCGGAAGGCTTGTTTCAGGCCAAGTTTACTTGCCGCCACCTTGATTGGGCGCAGTAGACGAAGTTGTTGGCGTCGATGAAGATTTCGCCGGCGCGTCGTTCGCAGGTTTCGAATGTCGCCAGATCATGAGCGACGACGCGAACGACTTCGATTTCTTGGTATTTGCCGGCTTCGCCTGCGCGCTCTGCTGCGCAGCCGCATGCGGCGCCATCAGGCCCGCGCGGCAGCCAACTCCGTAGCACGGCCCGACACTCTGCCAAAGGGCGCACCCCGCCAGCCAGAACGTCATGGCCAACAAAATTCCCGCGACACCGATCTTTCGTTTCATCGGGCGTTTCATCGGCTGCCCCCTTCGCATGCACGCGATCCGAACGCAACAGACTGAAACAGTGCTGAACAGGTTAATTCAGTCAGTTGGCAGTGTTGCACGCATATTGCCATACGAATTTGTGTGGGGATATGGAACGAAAGGCAAATAAATCGGTATTGTGCCCTAGCCCTAAATTGGCCTTCAGGACAGCCGCGGAAGGAAGAATCCCGTGTGGCGCCGATGCTCGTCAAACGCCGCCCCGAACTGCCCCGCCAGCAACGCCTCTTCCCTCTTCGACTTCCAGACGAAGCCGGCCAGGATGATGGCAAAGGCCGCGATTCCGCGGTATCTCCCGACCGCGAGCGCCGTCCCCGCGACCGCCATCAGCATTCCGGTGTAGATCGGATGCCGGATGCGGGAATAGGGGCCGGTGCGAATCAGTTCGTGCCCGGCCTTCAGCGCGACGCTCGCGCTCCAGTAGCGCCCGATGTGAACGCGTGCCCAGATGGCGAACGCCACGCCCGCCCAGGTGAGCGCAGCGCCGAGGAAGAATATCCAGTAGTGCCACGGGAGAAATCGCCGGTTGAGAATACCGAAGCGCGGATCGTTGTTGTAGAGCAGGATGAATCCTGCGAGAGACACAAGAATGCGAAAGAGCTTTTCACCCGGCGGCTCGTGCCGCTCGATCTTATTGACGCGCAGGCTGGCGAGCAGCCAGTACGCAAGGAAAACAAACCATGGCACATCGATCAGATACGCCAGGTCAAATCTCATCGCGCTCGCCTCCGAGAAGTCCAACTATAAACCAAAATGGAGCTTGCGATTGCGGCGCAAAATGCGTCAAGCTGCTGAGCCATGAAAAAATCTTCAAAGATCAGGCCGTTGGGCGATGCCACGCTTGCGATTCACGCGGGCGAGAAGAGATCCCAAGTCGGCGCGCCCGTGGGCACGGCGATCTCGCGCACTGCGAACTTTACCTTCGAGAGCACCGAAGAAATGAAGCGCTGGGCCGAAGGGAAAAGTTCGGCCTACATCTATACGCGCTACGGCAACCCCACATTGGCGATCGCCGAAGCGAAAATCGCGGCGCTTGAAGGAGCGGAAGCGGCGGTTGTAACGGCGTCCGGCTCGGCGGCGATTTCAGCAACGTTGCTTTCGCAACTGCGGGCGGGCGATGAACTGATTGCCACGCGGCAACTCTATGGCGGCAGCTACCGGCTGCTGCGCGACGTCTTCCCGAGATACGGGATCGTCGTGCGGCACGTCGAGGCGGACCTCGCGGGCGTCGAACGGCTGGTCAATCCGCGAACGAAGGCGCTGTACATCGAGACGCCGACCAATCCGACGCTGCGGCTCGTCGATCTTGCGAAAGCGGTCGCCTTTGCCAAGGAGTGGGGCCTGGTATCGATCGTGGACAACACGTTTGCGAGCCCGGTCTTGCAGAAGCCGCTCAAGGCCGGATTCAACATCGTCGTCCACAGCGCGTCGAAATATCTCGCGGGCCATTCGGACGTGATCGCGGGAGCGGCGGCCGGCAGCGCCGGCTTGATCCGCAAGGTCCGCGAGAACGTGATTCAGCTAGGCGGCTCGATGGACCCGGAGGCGGCGTTCCTGCTGATCCGGGGGATGAAGACGCTCGAGGTGCGCGTCGAGCGGCAGTGCAAGAACGCGATGGCGGTAGCGAAATTTCTCGCAAAGCACCCTAAGGTCGCCCGGGTGCACTATCCCGGCTTGCCTTCGCACCCGGACCACAATCTCGCCAAGCGGCAGATGCGCGCCTTCGGCGCCATGATGGCTTTCGACCTGAAGGGAGGCCTGGCGGCGGCCCGCCGATTTTGCGACCGGGTGCGTGTGTTTCTGCTCGCGGCGAGCCTGGGCGGGGTCGAGTCGTTGGTGATTCTGCCGATCTATACCTCGCACTACAATTTGCGCCCCGAAGAACTGCGGGGCGCGGGTGTCCAGCCGGGGACGGTGCGGGTATCGGTCGGGCTGGAAGACGCGGAGGATCTGATCGAAGACCTGCGCCAAGCCCTCGCATGACCTCGGGGCAGTTAGGCCAGTTCTCCACAAACCTACCTGGCACTCCGACCAGTAGCAATGACTCCTGGATCGGTGATATATAAGCCTTTCGGTGCGAGGGTTTTCGGACTAGTACTCGGTGTCCTGATTCGGTCAACCACTAGTACCATACTGCCATTGACCGCGTCCGGGAGTACCCCGTAAAATTTTGGACTGGCGATCGAGGACTGCGTCATCATGAAACACCGGCTCACATTTTGCGCTCTGTTTGCGACTAGCATGCTTGTACTGGCCGGCTGCGAACAAACAGCCACCAAAGCGATTCACGTCCAGCCGCCCGCAGGTGCTCCCGCACCGAGGCCGATCGAGGCTCTTCAGCCGCTTCCGCTCCCGGCGAATCCTACGTATGTGGCTGAGCTGACGCCGCGACCGCGGCCTGCGATTGACGTACTGGTCGAGAATGTCCAATCGGACTATGACGCGGGCCAGCGCGAATACAAGGCCGGGAATCTTGACAATGCGCAGGCGGACTTCGACCACGCGGTAGACCGCATCCTGCAGAGCGGGTTCCAGGCGGGGGCCGACCCCCGGTTGGGCAAGCTCTTCGATCAATTGAGCAGCGTCGTGGATTCGGACGAGATCAACGCGATCGAAGGCAACGACGAGGAACAAGAAGCAGACGCGTCTGCCGCACCCGCGCCGATCGACGAAATCGAGGATATGACGCTGCCGGCGGGCGATCCGCGCCTGGCCGCGAAGGCTGAATCCGAGTTGATTCGAGTACACCACGATTTGCCGCTCACGGTGAACGAATCCGTACTTCAATATTTGAGTTTCTTCACGACGCCGCGCGGCCGGGCCATTGTCGAACACGGTCTCGATCGCTCCGGGCGCTATGGCGACATGATCCGTCGCGTGCTCGCCCAGGAGGGCGTGCCGCAGGATCTGATCTACCTGGCGCAGGCGGAAAGCGCCTTCCAGCCGGACGCGGTTTCGCGAGCCGGTGCGCGAGGCATATGGCAATTCATGGCTCCGCGCGGCGAGGAATACGATCTCGACCGGAGCTATTGGGTGGACGAACGCAGCGATCCGGAAAAAGCCACGCGGGCGGCGGCGCAGCATTTCCGCGATCTGTATTCAATGTTCGGCGACTGGTATCTGGTGATGGCGGCTTACAACTCGGGCCCACTGACGGTGGCGCGGGCCGTCCAGCACACCGGCTATGCGGATTTCTGGCAGCTGCAAAAGCTCAACGCGCTGCCGAGGCAGACGCAGAATTACGTGCCAATCATTCTGGCACTCGAGCTCGTTGCCAAGGATCCGGCGCTTTACGGAGTCCAGGTAAGCCCCGAAAAGCCGGAGCCGGCCGAGGCAATGCGCCTGGACCATCCGATCGACCTGCATCTGGTGGCCGACGCCTCCGGGACGGACTTCGACGACTTGCGGATGCTCAATCCGGAGCTGCTTCGCAGCGTGACGCCGAACGAACCGGATTTCACGCTGAAGGTGCCGGCGGGCGCTACGAAGACCTTTGACGAAAACATCGCCCAGGTGCCGCAGGACAAGTGGACGAGCTGGCGCCTGCACGAAATGGAGGACGGCGAGACCCTTACCGATGTCGCGCGCCACTACCGCGTAACGGTCTCGGCGATCGAAGCCGCAAACCATCTCGAGCCCCATGCGACCGTGCCTTCCGGCTTTCTCCTGACCGTGCCGACAGCGCCCGTGCCGGTCCACTGGGTAAGATACCGGGTACAGCGCGGCGACACGCTTCCTGGTATTGCGGAGCGCTTCGACGTAACCGTCGCGCAGCTGAAGCGGTGGAATCACATTCGCGGCAGCCGCGTCTCTCGCGGAGTTCATCTGCGAATTTACGCCGGAGCTCAGGATTCGGAGCCGCCTGCGAGGTCTCGCTCGGCGGAGACGACGAGCGTCTCGACGAAGACGGTATCCGCCGAAAACCGCCCGACGCAGGGTTTGGAGCACCGCGTGAAGCCGGGCGAGACGCTCTACTCGATCGCGCGCGTCTATCAGACGAGCGTTTCCTCGCTGCGCGAGGCAAACCCGTTCCTCGCGGATCGAGGATTGCAGGCTGGCGACGTCCTGACGATCCAGCAGTAACGAACCTCCACCATAGGCCGTAACCGGCCTGTTTACTGAGAGCTACGGCCATCTCCATCCCTCGACGTGACCACCATTTGCGCGCTTCTTGCCAGGTCTTGCATTCAATTTTGCTTTTGGACCCATTGCGCCTTGACAGATGCGAACACTCCGTTTATAAGCGCCCGAGGAGTGAATCACGCGGGACCCCTACGGAGGATCGAGATGTTTGACGCGAAGATGCACGATGAGGACGACGACGAACTGCCGGGATTCGACGAAGATGAAGAAGGGCCGGAGCAATCCCCGGAGATCGTAGAAGTCGAAGAGGTCATTATCGAGGAGGAGCCCGAAGAGGAAATCGAGGCCGCTCCCGCGCCGGCTCCCGAACGCGCACCGGCGAAGAAATCCAAGAAGGCTGCGCCGAAGAAGAAGGCCAAGGCGAAGCCGAAAGCGAAAAAGAAAGCGAAGAAGAAAGCGCCTGCGAAGAAAAAGGCGAGCGCGAAGAAGAAGGGCGGCCGGCGGAAACGCTGACGCTCTCCCGGGCTCGTCCTCCGAAGGTCTCGCATTCGCGGGATCGCGTGCTCTAACTGAGATACGCGGTCCCGCGTTTCCTGCTTTGTGCTCGATTACCCCAGTTCTTCCCGCGACGGGATCGAGATTCGCGATTTGTGCGGGCATAGGTTCAACGCCTCTCCGACGTTCCCACTTTGATAACGTTTTGCTTGCCGCAACCTGCTTCGGTGGCTAGCATACGCGCGCGATGTCTTTGGCGGTCGAGCAGATCCGGAGAATGCGCGGCGGGGCGCAGGCGCACCTGATGCGCTGCGCCGACGAAGCGTACTACGTGGTGAAATTCCAGAACAATCCGCAGGGTACGCGGATTCTGGCGAACGAATTGCTTGGTACGAGGCTGGCGGGGCGGATTGGGCTGCCGGTGCCGGGGACGGCGGTCGTGGAAGTGCGCGACAGCCTGATCGAACATACGGAAGATCTCGTGATCCAACTGGGGCGCGGAAGTGCGCGCTGCCGGGCGGGGCTGCAGTTCGGTTCACGGTATCCGGGCGCGCCGGCGGAGACCGTGGTCTACGATTTTCTGCCGGACGAGCAGCTTCGCGAGGCCGCGAACCTCGACGATTTCTGCGGGATGCTGGTCTTCGACAAGTGGACCTGCAACACGAACGGGCGTCAGGCGATTTTCTTTCGCGGAACGGGCGAGTCACGCTACCGCGCGCAGATGATCGATCAGGGGTTCTGCTTCAACGCGGGCGAGTGGAATTTTCCGGATGCGCCGCTGCGCGGGCTCTACGCGCGCCACCGCGTGTACGAATCGGTGCGCGGCATCGAATCGTTCGAGCCGTGGCTCGCGCGCGTCGAGACGCGCATCGATGCGAGCGCTCTCGAAGAGGCGGCAAGCGGGATTCCGCCCGAGTGGTACAATTTCGAGCTGGACGCGCTCGAAAGAATGCTCGAACAGCTTCTGCGGCGCCGGAAGCTGGTCCGCGAGCTGATCGTTTCGGCCTGGAAGTCGTCGGCACAACCCTTTCCGAACTGGAAGTGAGCCATGCCTGAAGAGAGCCGCAATACGCTGCGTTACCGGGTGCTGCGCTACACGCCAAATCTCGTGCGCGATGAATGGGTGAACGTCGGCGTGCTGCTCGAAGAGGTCGATGGCGCGGCCGCGCGGCGCGCCGCGCGCTTCATCGAGGAAGACGCCGAGATCGCGCGTGTGCGCCGCCTGCATCCCGGCGCCGATGAGAGCATCCTGCGCGCGCTGGCCGAGGATTTCGACGCGCGGCTGCGCTCGCCCGCGGCTGCGGCCGATCTCGAAAAGCTGGACCAAACGCTTTCCAACGTGATCCAGTTTAGTCCGGCGCGTGCGCTGCTGGCCGAGGATTTCGACGCGGAACTCGAACGGCTGTACCGCGAGCACGTGGCGCGGCCCCCGGCCAGACGCGGGGGAATCGTCGAGAGCACGCGCGAGTGGATTCGCGCGCGCCTGCACGATGTATTCTACCGCCGCGGCGTTCTGGGGAAACTTCAGCGTAGCGTGCGCGTCGAGGAATTTACCCAGCCGGGCGATCCCATGCGTCTCGACTACGCCTATCGCTACAACGGCACGCGCGGCTACCTGCACCCGGTGGCGCTCAACCGCGATTCCACTCAGGCCAAGGTGCTCGCGTATACCGCCGAGCAGATTCGCCGGCGGATCAAGGCGGAATTCACGGCCATCACCGAAATCGAGCCCGAGCCCGGCAACCGGCGCCACGAGTTTGTCTCGCGCCTGTTTGAGGCGCAGGCCATCTCGATCGTGCCGCTCAATCGCATCGAGCGATTCGCGGAAGAGCTGCGCCTCCGGCTGCCTTAGAAACAGAAACTGGAAAATCAACTTCGCCGCGCATCCTCAGTTGTCAGCTGCGCCAGCGAGGAAGTGCGCCGTTTTCTATTTTTTCTTTTCCCTTTTCCGGTCCGGTCAGTTGCACCAAGCAGGAAGCGTACCGCAGCACCCATTTTCCATTTTCGTTTCCATTTTCCGAACTTCAAAATAAGAAGGGAAGCGGGCCACTTTGGGCGACCGCGCTTCCCGGGGTGTGTCCTAGAAGTGTTTGATTGATTAGACGCGGACGTTCCGCCGAAGGTTTCCTGATTTTTTCGGAATCAGTAGAAAAGATATTTGCGCCACTTTTCGTCGCGATGCCCGATCAGGCGCATCAATTGCCGCGAGGTATGCAGCGTGAAGGGGCGCGGACGCCGCTGCAGCTTCAGGCCCGCCTCTTCCGGCGTGCGGTCTCCCTTGCTGTTGTTGCAGGCATAGCAGCACGCCACCAGATTCTCCCAGGACGATCGCCCGCCCCGCGAGCGCGGCATCACGTGGTCGAGCGTCAGCTCCGAGGCCGGAAAGGTGGCGCCGCAGAACTGGCAAGTATTGCGGTCGCGCAGCAGGATGTTCTTGCGCGAAAGCGCGCGGCTCTGCTGCGGGATGTGCCGGTAGCTGAGCAGCCGGATCACCGACGGCACCTGGATCGCCTTCGACGTCGAGTGGACCTCGTGGTGATTGGTCTCTTCCGCCTGCGCCACGCCCTTGAGCATCAGGACCAGCGCCCGCCGCACGGCCGTGACGTTGATCGGCTCGAACGTCGCGTTCAGCACCAGCACGGGAGACTGCATTACGGAGGGCCGCTTTGCCGCAGGCTGCTGTATATGGGAGGGATCGTGGCCAGCCGTGATGGAAGAACCAGAGTAATCCGCAGGGCCGGTTACGGCTCCGCTGATGGGCGCGAGGTTGGGCCGGGGGCGCAAACCGCCCTTGTGACGGTTATCCATGGCCTCGCCTTCGTCTGGGTATCTCCAGACACATCTCCCTAACCACTACAGATGCTCGGCAGAGCTGTCCGGTTTGCTTCGGCCGCGGGGCGATCTCGCCTCCATCGCGGCCCCTGGCGCAACCGCCCAGGAACGGACCCGGGCCACGGTCAGCCCGAGCACGGCAGCGGCGCCCGCCTTCTTGAGGGCACGGGCGCACGCATCGAGCGTGGCGCCGGTCGTCAGTACATCATCTACCAGCAGCACCCGCAGGTTGTCAACCTGCGCGCCCTCGCGGGTGGCGTAGGCGCCACGGACCGATTTCCAGTGCTCGGTGCGGGAAAGGACCAGCTGCGCCGGGCGCGGCTTCGTCCGCAGCAGGATGCCCGCATCAAGCGGGAGCTTCAGGCGTTTCGCCAGGGGCCGCGCGATCAGTTCCGCCTGGTTGTAGCCGCGCTCGCGGCGGCGCTCCCGGTGCAGAGGCACGGGGACGACTACATCCGCGCGCCAGTCGGCCGGCGCCCGCGCCACGATTTCGGCCAGCCGCCCGGCGAACCAGTCTCCGAGGCGCGTCACCTGCTCGTACTTGAGCAGGACGATCGCTTCCGAGAGCGCATCGTCATACGTGGCGAAACTACGCGCGCGGTCGAAGGCGTAGAAATCAAGGCGGCAGAGCCGGCACTTCGGCTCGATCGCGTCGAGCGCCACGTCCGATTCGAAGGGGCGCCCGCATCGGAGGCACATCGGCGCGGCTATGCGCTCGAAACCGGCAAGGCAGCTTTCGCAGACCGGGATGCGGCTCGCGTTCGTGAGCGTGCGGGCGCAGATCCGGCAGGGGCCGGGAAACAGCACCGACGCCAGCGAGTCGAGCGCGCTTTTCAGGATCACGGGATGCGTCGCGAATCGGGACGCGGCCAGACGCTACTCGAAATCGGGCGGCGGCGAAAGCGTGGAGATTTCGGACGTAGAAATACGAGGGACGGACGGACCGGGGTTACAGCTGGCCTTTCTCCCTCTTTTCCTGGCAGGCGATGCAGTAGCGGGTCCAGGGCACGGCTTCGAGGCGCTTCTGCTGCAGCTCCTCGTGGCAGGAAGTGCACTCGCCGTACGTCCCTTCCTTGATGCGGTCGAGCGCTTCGTCCACCAACTGCAGGAGCGAGCGGTAGTTGTGCGTCTCGCCGAAGAGGAATTCCTTGGTGTAGGAGTTCGCGGCCTTGTCGGCGAGATCGACCGTGGGATCCTCGTCGGCCTCGCGGCCCTCTTGCTGGGTGCGGGCGATCGCGCGCAGCAATTCCTCGCGCCGCGCGACGAGTTTCTTTTTGTAATAATCCAAACGCTTTTTGTCCATTGAGTGTCGTTCCGGTGAGGAAAATGGCCTCACTCAAATCTCGCGATTCTAGCGGTAAGCCCCGCCCGTGTCAAACAAGTACCGCCGGCAATGCAACAGCCAGCAATAGATGCAGGTCTCGCGCAAAAGGATTCGAAGCTCAGTTCTTCTTCGCCGCGGGAAACAGAACGTGTAGCCCGCGCGCGCCGAGGGCGATGACCGCAAAGACGAGCGCGCTCCCCTCCGGCCCCACGCTGCCGCCCGTCAACCACGCCGGGCCGTGCAGCGAAGCGGCTGTCAGGTGGCCGGTCGCCGGGACGCCGCTGTTCGGAACCCCGTATATGAAGCTCTCGCCCCAGTCCCACATCGCATGCATCCCAATCGCGAACCAGATGCTTCCCGTGCGCCGCAGCGAGAAAGCCGCGAGCAGGCCGAAACATCCGGCGAGGAGCAGCCCGGCCTTCGCCTCGCCGGAGTTGCCGACATGCAGCAAGCCAAACCAGACGGAAAGCGCGAGCGCCGCCGGCCAGAATCCGATCTCCTGCGCGAGCGTCGCCTGCATGTACCCGCGAAAGGTCGCTTCCTCGAAAAAACCGATAAGCAGGAACGCGAGTAGATACAGGGCGCCGTCGCGAATCGCCGCCGTCGCATCAAGCGCCATTCTCCCCAGCGAGAATCCTCCCAGAGCCGCGATGGAGCCCATCAGCACGGTCAGTAACGCCAATCCGTACGCCGCGCCCTGCCAGAAGCGTTTGCCGAACGCCGCGCCCAGCGGCAAGCCGTAATCCGCGAAGGATCGATTCTCGATCCGGCGCATCAAATCAGCTGTCGCTACCGCCGCGACGACTCGAATCCCTTCGCTGAAGAGAACGACGCCCGGCGTCAGCACCGCATGTGGCCGGGTTCGCATCCACGCCCATATGGCCGGATCGGTTGCGAGCAACGCCTCGATCACGAATACGAGAAGGTTGTAGAGCGCCACGGCAGCGGCGAGCCGCCAAATGGGCCGCAGTCCATCCGGACCGAGAAAAATCCGGTGGAGGGCCCGCTCGAACGGCGGCAGATCGCCGTTGTGGCCGTCATGCATCGCGAATTGCGGCCCGCCGGCAGGTGGCTCGGTGGCGATAGTCGTCTCCGCGATCCGGATCGTTTCGCTCGGGACCGCCAAGCGCTTCCCATCTTACATTTTCGCGTCGTCGGGTTGCGAGCGCCGATGGCCGCTGTTAGAATCTGGAGTCTGCGCTTGGAACGCCGTTATCGCGACGATCCCCTTTCATGCAAATGCCGGCCGTAATGGAAATGAGAGCAATGGAGGACCGGAGTGGCCAAATATGATTTGGTAATTATCGGCAGCGGGCCGGGCGGCTACGTCGCCGCGATCCGCGCCAGCCAATGGGGGCTGAAAACCGCCGTGGTCGAGAAGGACCCCTTTCTCGGCGGCACCTGCCTGCACGTCGGCTGCATCCCCACGAAGGTGTTTCTGCACCACGCCGATATTTACGACTATTTTCAGCGCGCCGAGGAGTTCGGCTTCGAAGTCAAAGATGTGAAGGTCAACTGGCCGGCGATGCTGGCGCGCAAGGACAAAATCGTCAAGAAACACGCCGGCGGGATCGGCCTGCTCTTCAAAAAGAACAAAGTCGATTCGATCACGGGCTGGGGGCGCATCGCCGGTCCGGGCCGCGTGTCCGTTGAGAAAGACGGCAAAACCACCGAGATCGAGACCACTTACACGATGATCGCCACGGGGTCGGAAGCGCGCTCCCTACCCGGCGTCGAAATCGACGGGCAGGTGATTCTGACCAATCGCGAGATTTTGCAGCTGCCGGCAATTCCCAAATCGCTGGTGGTGGTTGGCTGCGGCGCCGTGGGTGTCGAATTCGCCTCGATTTTCCGGACGTTTGGCACTGATGTAACGCTCCTCGAAGCCCTGCCGCGCATCGTGCCTCTCGAGGACGAAGACATTTCTCCCGAGTTGGAGAAAGCTTTCAAGAAAAAGGGCATTCGCATCGAAACGGGCGCTAAAGTCGACACCGTGAAGAAGACCGCAGGCGGCGCGACCGTCAGCTTTCAGGACAAGACTGGGAAAGCCCAGTCAATCTCCGCCGAGAAAGTTCTGATCGCCGTTGGCCGCCGCCCACTCACCGAAAACATCGGCCTCGAAAAGACGAAAGTGAAACTCGAACGCGGCTACGTCCACACCAACGCGTATCTTGAAACGGACGAGCCGCGCGTCTACGCCATCGGCGACATCGTCGCCGGGCTGCCGCAGCTCGCGCACGCCGCGTCGATGGAAGGCATCATCGCCGTGGGCCGCATGGCGGGCAAGGACGTGCAGCCGTTCGACCGCAAGCGCTGCCCCGCGGCCACCTACTGCGAGCCACAGATCGGTTCGATCGGCTTGACGGAAAAGCAGGCGCGCGAGGCCGGATTCGACGTGAAGACCGGGAAGTTTCCGTTCCTCGCCAACAGCAAGGCCACAATCCTCGGCCAACACGATGGCTTCATCAAGGTGGTGGCGGATGCGAAATACGGCGAGATTCTGGGCGTCCACGCAATCGGACCGCTTGCGACCGAAATCATCGCCGAGCCAGTGGCGGCGCTCGGCCTCGAAGCGACGCTCGATGATATGGCCGCAACCATTCACGCGCATCCAACGGTTTGGGAAGCGATGGGCGACGCATTCAATTCCGTGCGCGGCCTGGCCATCAACTTCTAGCGACGAATTTATGCGCGGGGCGTGAGAATTGGAGAGAGATTTTTCGCTTCACTCGGAATGACAGCTTGGAGTTTTGCGGAACATGCGAGAGACGGACAAAACGTGCTGGCTTGTCGATCTGGGGCTGATTCCCTACCTCGCGGCCTGGGAGTTGCAGCGGCGGCTCGTTGAAGCGCGGAAAGCGGATGCGATTCCCGACGTGCTGCTTCTCTGCGAGCATCCCCACGTGATGACCCTCGGCCGAAACGGCAAGCGCGAACACCTGCGCGCGGGAGACCGCTTGCTTGCTCAGATGAGCGTGGAATTTCATCCGAGCGACCGCGGCGGCGATATCACCTATCATGGGCCCGGGCAGATCGTCGGTTACCCGATCCTCGATCTGACGCGGCACCGGCGCGACGTGCGCTGGTACGTCGCGCAGCTCGAAGAAGTGATGATTCGCGCGTCGGCCGATTTCGGCGTGGCGGCCCGGCGCGTCGAAGGCAGGCATGGCGTTTGGGTCGATAGAGCCGCTGGAGAAGAGAAACTCGGAGCCCTCGGCGTGCATCTGAGCCGCTGGGTGACGTCGCACGGCTTCGCGTACAATGTTTCGACCGACCTGCGCTACTTCGACCTGATCGTCCCTTGCGGGATCGCGGGGGCGCGCGCGACGTCTCTCGAACGCGTCCTGGCCGGCCCGGTTGATATCGACGCGGTTCGTGAGCGAGTAGCGGTGCATTTCGCAGGGGTTTTCGAAAGCAATCTCCAGGAGGTTCCGCGCGAAAGCCTGGCCAAGATTCTCAACTCGCGGCACGAAACGATTTCTGGCGCGCTCGCGGCGATGGTGTAACTTGTAGGGGCGGGTCTGAAACCCGCCCCTACGGCGGACGATACATTTAGGATCCCGAAGGCCATTCGAATTCGGCGGCGGAAGGAATTATGACTGCCAAGCTGACGCACGAACAGCAACTCGAGCTCTACTACTTCATGCAGCTCAACCGGCAGCTCGAAGATCGCCTTGTAAGACTGTTCCGGCAAAACAAGATCGTGGGCGGCGTGTATTTGAGCCTCGGGCAGGAAGCGGTTTCGGTCGGCACGTCTTACGCCCTTGAGCCGCGTGATTGGCTCGCGCCGATGATCCGCAACATCGGCACGCTGCTCGTGAAGGGATTCAAGCCGCGCGACATCTTCACGCAGCACATGGCGAAATACACCTCGCCCACGCACGGTAAGGACGGCACGAGCCACTTTGGCGATCTGAAAAAGCTCCACGTGGTCTCGCCGATCTCGATGCTCGGCGATCTGATTCCCGTTATGACGGGCGTGGCGATGGCCGGGCGGTATCTCGGCCAGAAAATCGTCGCGATGACGTGGATCGGCGATGGCGGCAGCTCGACCGGAGCGTTTCACGAAGGTCTGAATTTTGCAGCAACGCAGCGCGCGCCGTTCGTGCTCGTCCTTGAAAACAACCAGTGGGCCTATTCGACGCCCGTTTCGCGCCAAGTGCCGCTCAAGAATCTCGCCGATCGCGCCCGAGCGTACGGAATCGAAAGCCGGATCGTCGACGGCAACGACGTGCTCGCGGTCTACGAAACGTCGAAGGCCGCTGTCGACGAATGCCGCGCCGGCCGCGGCCCCATCTTGATCGAAGTGAAGACCATGCGCATGAAGGGCCACGCGCAGCACGATCCCGCCGAGTACGTTCCGAAGGAAATGTTCGAATACTGGAAGACGCAGGACCCCATCGCGCGCTACGAAAAATATTTGACCGAGCACAAGATCTGGGACGCCACGAAGAAATCCGAGATCGACGCGCGCATCGAGCGCGAACTCGACGCGGACCAGAAGTTTGCCGAAGAATCGCCGATGCCGCCGCCTGAGATCGTCGAGCAGGGCGTCTATTGCGAAGGCTGCCATACAATTGAGGCCGACTGGCGGCGCCCGAAGAAAGAAGTGACGCCGCCGTTGTCCAGCGCAAAGTCCGCCTGGGTCGTGACGGATTTCGGCAATTTCACGCCGATAAAGCCGGCAAAAGAGTCGGCTGCAGACGGGAATGGAGCGGAAGCTCAACAGCACCTGCCCGCGAAGGCGGCGGCTGTCGCGCCTGAAGCTAAGACGGAAGTGGAGGCCGAGGTTCCGCTGCGAGTTCCCTTCGGCCGCGGGCCCAAGGACAAGGCCTTCGTCCGCGAGACGCAGGAGCAAGTCAAGGAAACCCGCGGCGGCCGCAAGCCGTTTCACAAGGGACATCACGGCCACGGCAAGCCCTTCGGGAAAGAGCCTCACGGCAAGCGAGGAAAGCGCTAGCGATGCCCGAAATCACGATGCTCGAAGCGATTCGCGAGGCGCTCTTCGAAGAGATGGATCGCGATCCTGCCGTTGTGACTCTCGGCGAGGATATCGGAGTCTACGGCGGCGCGTTCAAGGCGACCGAAGGGCTGCTCGCGAAATTCGGGCCGGAGCGCGTAATCGATACGCCGATCAGCGAGACGGCGATTGTGGGCGCGGCGTGCGGCATGAGTTATCTTGGCTTGCGTCCAGTGGCCGAGATGCAATTCATCGATTTCATCGCCTGCTGCTTCAATCAAGTCACCAACTTCGTCGCCAAATCGCACTATCGCTGGGGCGCGCCGGTGCCGATGGTGTTGCGCGGGCCTTCCGGCGGAGGCGTTCACGGCGGGCCGTTTCATTCCGCGAATCCGGAGATGTATTTCGTGCACACGCCGGGCCTGAAGGTGGTCTATCCTTCGACGGCGTACGACGCGAAGGGACTGCTCAAGTCCGCTATTCGCGATAACAATCCGGTGCTGTTTTTCGAGCACAAGTTCCTTTATCGCCGCGTGAAAGAGGAAGTGCCCAAGACCGATTACACGGTGCCGCTGGGCAAAGCCGTCGTGCGCCGCGAAGGGCGGCATTTGACGATTCTCAGCTACGCGGCCGCTGCGGTCACGTCGCTCGATGCAGCCGCCGTGCTCGCAAGCGAAGGAATCGAAGCCGAGGTGATCGATTTGCGCACGCTGCTGCCGCTCGATCGTGAGACGATCCTCGCCTCGGTGAAAAAGACGAACCGGCTGCTCGTGGTCCACGAAGACACCCGCACGGGCGGAATCGCGGGAGAGATTGCCGCGATCGTCTGCGAGGAGGCGTTCTTCGATCTGGACGCACCGATCGCGCGCGTCACCGGGCTCGACACGCCGGTGCCCTACGCGCCGACGCTCGAAGCTGTGTTCCTGCCGAGCGTGGAAAAAGTTGCCGCCGCCGCACGTGAATTGGCAAAATACTAACGGAGGGATCGAGCAGGCTGCGCGCCCATGGGAAAAACAAAAGGCCTCAACAACGCTGAATTTGAAGTGGGGACGGAAGTCCGCATCGCGGACCGGGCATTCCTCGAAGAGTTTCTAGAGGCCGGGCAGTACCACAACGAACTCGAACCCGAGCAGCTCGAATACGCGGGCCGCACGGCGAAAGTCCAGAACGTCAGCTTCTTTCACGGCGGCGACGAAATCTACACGCTGGAAGGTATTCCCGGCGTCTGGCACGAGGAGTGTCTGAGCGCGGTATAAGGTCCTGGGTCCTGAGGAGAAAATTATGGCTGTCGATGTGATGATGCCGCAGATGGGCGAGAGTATTTTCGAAGGCACGATCACCAAGTGGCTGAAGAAGCCGGGCGACAAAATCGAGCGCGACGAGCCGCTCTTCGAAATCTCGACCGATAAAGTCGACGCGGAGATTCCCGCGCCGGCGGCGGGCGTGCTGAAAGAGATCAAAGTCACGGAAGGCCAGACGGTTCCGATCCAGACGATTGTGGCGGTGATTGACGCGGCTGGCGCGAGCGCCGCAGCTCCTGCACCGGCACCTTCGGCTCCTGCGCCCGCAAAGCAAGAACCCAAGCGCGCGGCAGCGCCCTCTGCGGTTCCGCCGCCTGCGGCGAAACCGGCGCCTGTTGCGGCATCGGTCTCGCCGGAAAGGCCGGGCAACGGCGATAAGATTCGCAGTTCCCCGCTCGTGCGACGAATCGCGCGCGAACACGACATCGATCTCTCGCAAGTGCCGGGAACCGGCGCCGGCGGGCGCGTCAGCAAGAACGACATCCTGGCAGCAGTCGGGGAAGGTGCGCACCCGACGACTGCTCCGGCGGGCGCTCCATCAGCGAAACCCGCGCCGGCGCCATCGGGCGCGCCTTCTGCTGTGCTCGAACTCGCGGTGCCGCGCGAGAAGCTTTACTTCGGTCACTACGAAGTGCAGCCGATGTCCGCGATGCGGCAGAGGATTGCGGAGCACATGGTGCTCTCGAAGCGCACTTCGCCGCATGTCTACTCGATCGACGAAGCCAACGTGACGGAAATCGCCACGCTGCGCGCCAAGATGAAAGACCGGTTCGAGCGCGAGACCGGCACCAAGCTGACGTTCATGCCGTTCTTCATTCGCGCCGCTGTCGAGGCGCTGCGCGCGTTTCCGACCGTGAATTCTTCGGTCGACGGCACGAATATCGTCCTGCACAAGGAGTGCAACATCGGCGTCGCCGTGGCGCTCGATTGGGGCTTGATCGTGCCTGTGATCAAGAACGCCGAGGAAAAGAACTTTCTCGGGCTCGCGCGAATGTTGAACGATCTCGCCGAGCGCGCCCGCACGAAAAAGCTCAAGCCGGACGAGGTGGCCGAGAGCACGTTCTCGATCACCAATCCCGGCATATATGGCGGGCTGATGGGATTGCCCGTGATCAACCAGCCGAACGTCGCGATCCTCGGGCTCGGCACGATCGAAAAGCGTCCCGTGGTGATCGACGATGCGATCGGCATCCGCTCGATGGTCTATCTCACTCTTTCATACGATCACCGTGCGGTTGATGGCGCCATCGCGCACCAGTTCATGGGGCACATCAAGAAGACGCTCGAGAATTGGAACGAGAATATTCTGTAATTCAGTTTAGAGTTCAAAGTTTAGAGTTGAGAGTCTAAAGCGTCGAATCGACGGCTCGGTGGATCGTCTTCTCGCTCTCGACTTTGAACTTTCGACTCTGAACTGTTTTGCAAAGGCTTTCCCGCCCAGCTGAACCTCTATGTCCCCTTCGCACAATCACGATCCGTGGGGCACTCCGCCCTGGCAGATCGATTTTGCGCCGCCGCAGCGCCCTCTTCCTCCGACCGCGGATTTTACGGTGATTGGAGCTGGTTTCAGCGGGCTAGCTGCCGCCGCCTGGCTGCGCCTGCTCGCACCGGAAAAATCCGTCGTGGTGCTGGAGGCTGCGAGGATCGGCCATGGGGCGAGCGGACGAACGGGCGGCATGGCGCTCGATGGCGCGGCCGCCGATGATCTTTCGGGGCTCGAAGACGTGCTCGGCGGACTTCGGAAGATTCTTGGCACGCTCGAAGTGGAGTGCGATCTTTCGCTGCCCGGCGCCTGGGAAATCGCGCGGCGAGCCGGCTCGAAGAAATCGCCGATCGCGTGGAACGATTCCGGCACGCTGCGCGTGGTGAACGAAGTGCCGGGCGGGACGCTCGATCCGGGGAAACTCGTCAGCGGCCTCGCTCGCGCCGGCGACCGGCTCGGAGCGATCATCGCGGAAAATCATCCGGTCGAGCGCGTGGAATGGGGCGAGGAAGCCGAGATTCATTTTGCCGGCGGCCGCTTGCGCGCGAGGAAAGTGCTGTTTGCCACGAATGGGCTTTCGCTCCGGCTTTCCGGCATGCAAGAAAGCACCGTGCCCAAGCTCACGCTCGCGGCACTGAGTTCCCCACTCTCCGAAAAACAATTGGAAGAGATTGGCCTCGCCGAGCGGAAGCCCTTCTACACGGTTGATTTCCCATATCTGTGGGGACGCGTTTGCAACGATAATTCGCTGGTGCTGGGCGCCGGCTTGCTGGATGCGCCGGAATCCGACGATCTCGAAGACGTCGATGTGGCGGCGCGGGACGCCACGCGGATGTTCGCGTCGTTCGAGCGACGCGTGCACGGGCTGCATCCGGCGCTGAAGGAGTGCCGGTTCACGCACCACTGGGGCGGACCGATTCTGTTTCGCGAGGGCTGGCGGCCGGTGTTTGCCGAACACCCCGCGAGTGCTAACGGAATCGTCCTCGGCGCGTACGCGGGACACGGCGTGGCGCTGTCGTCATTTCTAGGCGCGTGGGCGGCGGAAGCGCTGCTCGGCCGGCGCAGCCTGCCGGAATGGGGCGCGATCACCGCTACTGGAAAGGTGCACTTTCGCTAGCCGCGTTTTGAGCGACTGCGCCGAAAAAGTTCGCCTGCGATTCCCCCCCTTACTGTGTCGATTAGAGATGGCTCCCGTTGCTTGTTTACAATGAGTTGCGGGGATTTCTAATCGCCCGAGTGTCGATTAGAATTTGCCGTTCTTGAGGGGCAAAACGCGAATCGTGGGCGGTTTCTTGGGAGCGAAAATCGCCAATCGGGAGATTGGCGTTCCCAGGAGACTTCTGCAAGCTCAATTTTCAAAGAACATTCGGCCCTCGTCCAGAGAGCGGGCGATTTTTATCGTCTCCACCAAGCTGACAGATTACAGAGAACGGATCAAGCTGGCCGGAAGGCCAGATTTAGTTCAGGGCATTTCAGTTGGCCTAGCGCGCGTCTCGCCGTCTTCGCATCGTATTTAAATGAATTGACATAGCTGTATTATACGTATTAAAACGTATATCCCTTCGATTGACTAGGCGAACGCAGTGCACCTTAATCTTCCCTAACGGAGCGACTACGACATGCTTTCTCATTCAAATGCCGGGAGTTTGGCGGCTCTTCGAAAACATCCACGAACGGATTTCCCTTTGCGGCCGGCAATCTGCCGCCTTGGCATTTTTCTCACACTGATTCTCCTGGCGGCAGCCAGCGCCCGCGCCCAAGTGATGGCGAGCGTGACGGGACATGTCGAGGATCCGTCGGGCGCGGCTGTAGCGGGCGCGGACGTAACGGCGCGGAATGCGGAGACGGGCGCCGTGCGCGATGTGGTTGCCGGATGGCGAGGGCCGGTACTTCGTGGCGGCGCTGCCCGTGGGCGACTACGAAGATCCGGGCCAGCAAGCAAGGATTCAAGAGAGGAAGTGCGCAGCGGAATCCATCTGGTGGTCGGCGAGGAAGCGACGGTCGATCTGACGCTGCCACTGGGAGAAGTGAATCAGGAAGTGACGGTGAGCGGCGACGCCCCGATGGTCAGCGTGACGACGAACGACATTTCGGGCTTCGTCGGCGAGCAGCAGGTGAAGGATTTGCCGCTCAACGGGCGCAGCTTCGATCTGCTGATGCCACTGAATCCGGGAGTGGTCAATTTCACATTCGAGAAGGCGGGCGGAACGGGCATTTCGAATTCGACGAACGGAAACAACTTTGCGGTGTCCGGCAACCGGCCGCAACAAAATATGTTTTTGCTGAATGGCGTGGAGTATACCGGCGCGGCCGAGAACAATATGACGCCCGCCGGAGTAAGCGGCGAATTGCTGGGGGTTGACGCGGTTCGCGAATTCAACGTGCTGCGCGATTCCTACGGCGCCGAGTATGGCAAGCATCCCGGCGCGCAAGTGCTGATCGTGACGCAATCGGGCTCGAACGAGTGGCACGGATCGGCGTACGAATTCCTGCGGAACAACGATCTGGATTCGAGGAACTTTTTCGACGTCGGCTCGTCGCCGCCGGGATTCCAGCGGAATCAGTTTGGGGTCTCGCTGGGCGGGCCGATCGAGAAGGACGACACCTTTATTTTCACCAACTACGAGGGATTGCGGCAGAGCCTTCACCAGACGTCGGAAACATTTGTGCCGGACACTGACGCGCGCGACGACAACCTGACTTACTTCCCGGCGTTCGGTTCGGCGTGCCCTGCAGCAGATCAGACGGCGTGCGCGGCCGCGGTCGCACAATTGCTGAACGTGTGGCCCACGCCCGCATCGGCTAATTGCGGATCCGAACTTCTGTTGCCCAATGGAAATCCGAGTGGGATCGTCGGCTGCGTCTTTAGTCCCCTGCAAACAATTCGCGAGGATTTCGGGACGGCGCGTCTTGACCACATCTTTTCCGCGCAGGATTCGCTCACCGGCGTGTACACGATCGACGACGGCGCGGCTATGACGGCGACGCCGGCCGATCCGTACAGCACCGACATCGCCAACCTGCGCGAGCAGGTTCTCAGCATCGACGAGACGCACCAGTTTTCGGCGAGGTTGGTGAACACGGCGCGGTTCGGCTACTCGCGCGCGGCCTACTTCTTCTTGGGCGAGCCGACACCGGGTTCGCCAGCGGCGAGCGCGACGGGGTTCGTGGGGGGCTTGCCGGTAGGCGCGGTCGTGGTCGGAGGCAGCACGGCGTCAAATCCTGCGACGCAGTTGGGTCTGGCGGGCAGCAACAACGGAACGAACTTGAATGTGTTCCGCAACATCTTCACGTATGAGGACCAGGTGACGCTGACGCATGGAAAACATCAGTTCGGTTTCGGCGCGTGGTTCCAGCAGTTCCAGTCGAACGAAATGCTGGCGCTCAGCCAGTACGGGCAGATGACCTTTGGGAGCGTCAGCGCGCTGCTGGGCGGCACAGGCACGGTTACCTACGATCCGGCGCCAACGCCAATGACCTGGCGGTCGCTGTTCGCGGCGTGGTACGCGGAGGATACGATCCGTCTGATTGCCGCGGCTGACGGTGACGCTCGGCTTCCGCGCGGAATCATCGACCGGATGGAATGAGGCGCACGGCCGGGCCTCCAACTACTTATTCACGGGCGGGGTGATCGATTCCACGCCGCACATCGGGAGTTCGTCATTCACCACCAACAACGAGGCATTCCTGCCCGAGCCGCGAATCGGTGTGGCCTGGAGCCCGTTTGGCGAAAAGACGGTGCTGCGCGCGGGCTTCGGCATATACAACGATCTGCAGGATGCGCTCGGATACCGGATGGACCAGAATGCACCATTCAATCCAACTTACAGCGTCAGCGTCCCGCTTTCGAGCGTGCCGGTTACGTCCGTGCCAACAGCCGCAAAGCTGCTTCCGGGCGGCGTGCAGCCGAACCTGAAGCCTCCGACGCTGATTTCGTATTCGCTCCGGCTCGAGCAGCAAATGACGCCAAATACGGCCGTCACGATCGGCTACGTTGGATCGCACGGGTATCACGAGATTGTCGGACTGGATGCCAATGAGCCGGCGCCCGCGATCTGCCCGGCGTCGCCGTGCCCTGCAACCTATCCGACGCTTTACACCGCTTCCGGCACGACCGTCGCAGGACTGCCCGTGCCTGCCGGCACGTATTACGTATCAGCGGCCTGCAGCGCGACAGTCACGACGTGCAATTCGAGCCTGGGCCCCACGTGGACCTGGTACAGCGTTGGCGATAGTTCATACAACGCGCTGGAGCTGGACGTGAACCATCGATTCAGCAAAGGGCTCTCGCTGCGAGGCGTCTACACGTGGTCGCGAGCGCTGGACGATGGAGATTCGCTCAATGGCACGACGGCGAACAACGCGCCGGGGTTGGTTTCGAATCCGTACGACATCCGAGCCGATTGGGGGCCGGCGACGTACAACGCGACGAACGTGGCTGTGATCAACGCGGTTTACGCGCTGCCCCTCGGGCACGGACAGATGTTCGCAAGCGACGTGAGCGGCTGGAGCGACCGGCTGGTGAGCGGCTGGTCGATCAACAGCATCATCACGGCGCAATCGGGTCTCCCGTTCACGCCGCAACTCAGCTACAACCCATCGCGAAACGGCGACTCGAAAAATCCGGTGCGTCCGTTCATCAATCCGAGCTTTAGCGGCCCCGTGATTCTGGGCAAGCCGGGCGAATGGTTCAATCCGAACGCCTTCCTGACCGAATCGAACAATGGCCACGATGAATATGAACGGATTCTACGGGAATCTGGGGCGCGACACGCTCATCGGGCCGGGCCTCGCGACGTGGGATTTTTCGGTGCTGAAGGACACGCCGATCCGCGAGCGATTGAGCCTGCAGTTTCGCGCCGAGATTTTCAATATTCTCGACCGCGCGAATTTTAACACTCCGAACCTGATCCTGGCGACCTTGTCAGGGACAACCCCCGTGGCGAACCCCGCAGCCGGAGCTGTGACGAGCACATCGACAACGTCGCGCCAGATTCAATTTGGACTGAAGCTGCTCTGGTAGGTTCGGTTTTGCCTGCCAGCTTCGTCCCAACGGGTACCCGGTCAGACGAACGATGGCCTGCTTCGAGTCGCTTGTTTCGACCGGTTTCGCGGTACTCATTTAGACTCACGGAGATACGTGCCCCCGCTGTTGAAAAGCGTGTTTTGAAATCTAATCCTGCGACCAAACGCGAGGGCTTTTCATCTGATTTTGCTTAAACGGCTGAGGCGTTTAGAATCGTCTGTCTATCCGAGGCTGGGACTCTTTCATGGCGAAACCGATTTTGCTGAGCGTGGATGATGACTCCGACGTTCTTCGAGCGATTGAGCGCGACTTGCGTTCGAAGTACGGCGCCGATTACCGCGTGATCGCGAGCGATTCTCCCGAGCAGGCGCTGAATCTGCTAGGGCAGTTGAAAGTGCGCAATGACAGTGTGGCGCTGCTGCTCGCCGATCAGCGCATGCCTCACATGGATGGCGTTGCGTTCCTGCAGGAAGGAATGCGGATTTTCCCCGACGCGAAGCGGGCGCTGCTGACCGCCTATGCCGATACGAATGCGGCGATCAGCGCGATCAATGAAGCGAACATCAACTATTTTTTCCTGAAGCCGTGGGATCCGCCGACGGAGCATCTCTATCCACAGCTCGACGATCTGCTGGACGATTGGCGCGCATCCTATCGGCCGGCATTCGAGGGAATCCGGGTGCTGGGCACCCGCTGGTCGCCGCGTTCTTACGATCTGCGAGATTTTCTGGCCCGCAACCGCGTTCCCTATCAATGGATCGACGTCGAACTTTCCGCCAACGATCCGGAAACGAAGCGCCTGCTGGAAGTGCTGGGGCCGGACGCGTCCAGCCTTCCGGTGGTGCTATTTCCGGACGGCACAAAGCTTCTCGAGAGCCTGCCGGCCGATGTGGCTCAAAAAGTTGGACTGCGCACGCGCGCGCAAACCAACTTTTACGACCTGGCGATTGTCGGCGGAGGGCCGGCGGGACTGGCTGCGGCTGTGTACGGCGCGTCCGAGGGCTTGCACACCGTGATGATCGAGCGGGAAGCGCCGGGCGGCCAGGCGGGGATGAGTTCGCGCATCGAAAACTATCTTGGATTTCCGATGGGGCTGAGCGGAGGCGATCTGGCGCGGCGAGCCGTCGTTCAGGCGCAGCGGTTTGGCGTGGAAATTCTGGCGCCGCAGGAAACCGTCGGGGTGCGGACCGAAGACCCTTACCGGATCGTCAAGATGGCGGATGGAAATGAGATATCCTGCCACGCGCTGCTGATCGCGACCGGAGTGCAGTGGAGGCGCCTCGAAGCTCCCGGGATCGACCGATTGCAGGGCGCGGGCGTCTACTACGGGGGCGGATCGACGGAAGCGCTTTCGTGCAAAGGCGAAATCGTTTACGTGATTGGCGGCGCGAATTCAGCGGGCCAGGCGGCGATGAATTTCGCGAAGTACGCCGAGCGCGTAGTGATCGTGGTGCGAGGAAGCTCTCTTTCGAGCACGATGTCGCAGTATCTGATCGACCAGGTCAAGGAGACGCCCAACATCCAAATATGGGCCAACGCCAGTGTGCGCGAGGCGCACGGCGAAACGCATCTGGAAGAGATTTCGTTCCTCTGTTCGGACACGAACAAGGTGGAGCGCGTACCGGCGAGCGCGATGTTCATCTTCATCGGCGCGCTGCCGCGAACCGATTGGCTGGCGGGAGTGGTCGAGCGCGACGAGCGCGGGTTCCTACTGACAGGTCCCGATCTCATCCGAGAGGGTCAGCATCCGAAAGGCTGGACGCTCGAACGAGATCCTTTCCTGCTCGAGACGAATGTGCCGGGAATTTTCGCAGTGGGCGATGTACGGCACGGATCGGTAAAGCGCGTGGCTTCCGGAGTCGGCGAGGGATCAGTTGCCGTGCAATTCATCCATCAATATCTGAGCAAAGTCTAAATGGCGGAAAAATCGGAATTGTTGCAGGTCCCGGCGTTCGCCGGGCTGCCCGACGATCAAATCGAATGGTTTCTGAGCCAGTCGGAAGAGATGCACCTCAAAGCGGGCGATACGCCGTTTCGTCCGGGTGAACCCGCCGACGCGATGTTTGTCATCCTTGAGGGGCAGCTGCAGGCACGGGGCGAACTCGGTGGCGAAACGGTGGTAATTCCTATCAAAGCCCCGGCCGTGACAGGCGTGCTGCCGTTTTCCCGCATGAAGCAGTTCACCGTGGGCATCCGTGCTATCACGGACGGCCGCGTCTTGCGCTTCCCTGCCGCGCTGTTTCCCGACCTCATACACAGGATGCCGGAGCTGACGCAACGGCTCGTCGGCCTGATGGCCGACAGGATTCGCGAAACCACACGGATGGAGCAGCAGCGCGACCGGCTCGCTTCGCTCGGAAAGCTCTCGGCGGGCCTCGCGCACGAACTCAATAATCCGGCTTCCGCCGTCAAGCGCGCTGCCAGCCAACTGCGCGACGCGCTGAAGCGAATCAAGAGCGCGAGCCACGAATTGGGAAGGCGAGAACTCACGCCCACGCAGAAATCGGAAATCGAGAATCTGGAAGCGTCGCTCGTGCAACGCGACGAAATCCCGCCCGATGCTCTTACCATCAGCGACCTGGAAGGCCAGATCGATTCCCTGCTGCGGAGCCACGGGCAAAACGATCTGTGGCAGCTCGCCGCCGATCTGGCGCACCGGAACGTCAAGCCGGAAACGCTGGAATCGCTGTTCGCGAATCTCGATGCGCAGACGGCCCGAGCGGCGCTGGTGCGGATCGCCGCTTCCCTCGAGGCCGCAAGCCTGCTGAACGAAATCGAGAGCGGCACTTCGCGAATTTCCGATCTGGTCCGTGCGATCAAGGAATACACGTTCATGGATCAGACGCCGCTGCAAAACGTCGATATCGTGAAGAGCCTCGAAACCACGCTCACCATCATGAACCACAAGCTCAAGCACGGCGTTGTGGTGAAGCGCGACTACGAGAAGATTCCTCTTCTGGTGAATTCGTTCGGCAGCGAGCTGAATCAGGTGTGGACCAACCTCATCGACAACGCCATCGCTGCCATGAGCGGCAAGGGCGAGCTTCGGGTGCGTACCTATCGCGAAGACGATTGCGTGGTGATCGAGATCGCCGACAACGGCAAGGGAATTCCGGACGACGTGAAGCCGCACATCTTCGAGCCATTTTTCACCACCAAGGGAGTCGGCGAAGGCACGGGTCTTGGGCTCGACACGGTGCAGCGCATCGTGAAGAAGCACCGCGGAAATGTGGAAGTCACCTCAAAGCCCGGCGACACGCGCTTTCAAGTGTGGCTCCCGCTGGCGGACGGCGTGCGGTAGAAGAAAAAGGCGATTCACCGCAGAGACGCAGAGAGCGCAGAGAATGCAACGGCCCGTTTTCTAGCCACTCGCCACTAGCCACCGCTTTTCTCAGGAAGAGCCAGTCAGCTTCAGGATGTCGGCGAGTTCGCGCACGATCCGATGCGGGCGTCGCCCCTTCGGCTGGGCCGCCCAGTCCTCAGCCGTTGTGAAGCCGGTGGTCACGCCGAAGCCGACTGCTTTGCCGCGCCGCGCCATGATCATTTCCACGAGCGGATCGTCGCCGACGACGCCCACGCGGCGCATCGGAACTCCGAGTTTTTTCGCGACCAGCCTCAGCGCGTGCAGGGAAGGCTTGCCGGTGAGGATCATGGGCGCGTGAGTGATCTTGCGCACAGCGGCGACGATTGCATGCGAGTAGCCCATCGTTTTGCCGCTGGACGTTGCGAAGAAAGGCACGTCGGACGCGACGTAAAGCTCCGCGCCATTCCAGATGGCTTTGCAGGCGGCCTCGATGTCCTTCATTCCGCACTCGGGATGCCAGCCGACGTAGACTGCCTGGACTTCCTCCGCGCGCTCTCCTCCAGGGAAGACGATCTCGATCCCGGCCTCCGCCAGCGGGTGGCCGACTCCCTTCGTACCCAAGCACCAGCGCGCGCTTCACGCGTCGGCGGGGCATCAACTCCGCCGCCACGGTGGAGGGTGTTAGCAGAATCTCGTCGGAAATGGGCAAGCCCAGCGCGCGCAGCTTGGGCCCTTGTTCTGCCGCCGGATATGCGCTGCCGTTTGTGAGCACAACAAACGGAATTCCGCGAGATTTCAGTTCGCCTAGAATTTCGACAGCGCCCGGCAGCAAGCGATAGCCGACGAGCGAGCGGTCGGTCAAAATCAGCGTGCCGTCGAGATCGAACATGAAGCCCTCGACGGGTCCCAGTCGTTCCTTCCACCCATTGTTCGAGCGGCCCATGCTCAGGCCTCCGCCCGGGCCGGTTGGCCACGCAGCTCGAGCTTGAAGCCCTGTTTCTCGACCGAGAGGTAGGTGATGTCGTGCCGGGCAGTCAATTGGCGAATCAGGTTCATTACGGGCGTCATATCCGGATCGTATGTTTGTTCCGTAGGACCAGCCGCCTTCATCGCGTCGACCTGGCCGGCGGGCATTGTGGCGCGAAGGAGAAATTCTTCGTCGCTCAGCTCCGGTCCGATGCGCTGGCGCAATTCATGCAAGGGCGGCATGCCCGGTTCTTGCCGCAACTCGCGCGTGCGAGGCAGGGAGTCGATGCGATCCATCACATTCGGCGCGATCGGAACGTTCGGGCGCCCGAATTTCCCCAGGGCGTAGCGGATGATTTCGTCGGGAATGGTGGCGTAGCGCTCTTTCCCGGTGACATTCAAAACGGCCTGCGTGATCAACATCTGGGCGAAAGGAGTCATCACGATCGGCCAGCCCAATTCCTGGCGCACGCGGTCCAGCTCTTCGATCACCGCTCCTTCCAAGTGGGACACCCGAGCTTCGGCCAAGTGACGACGCATCGTGCCAACCGTTCCGCCCGGGAGTTGATGGTGAAGATAGCTCGCGTCGAACGCCTGGGGGCGGCCCACGGGAAGGCCTTCCGCTTCCGCGAGGCGGGTGAAATAGCGGCTCACTTCGGCGAGCGCCTGATCGTCGATATCGATCTGATGGCCCAGCGCTCGCAGATTGGAAACCACGCGCTCCGACGGCGGATTCGAGATGCCGTCGGCGGCCGCGCCGGAGGCGCATTGAACGGCGCTGACGCCCCACGTCGGCGCGTCCATGTAGGTGAGCTCGCCAACCCCGATGGTGCAGTGTGAGTGAAGCTCAAGCGGTTTATTGCCGATTGCCGCCATTACGGCGGGTATGAGCGTGCGGGCGCGGAGCGGCGTCAAAAGGCCGCCCGGATCCTTGATGTAGACCGCGTCCACGTCGGGGCTCTCCGCGAGAGTGCGGGCGCGAGCCACGTAGTGGGCATCATCGTGGATCGGGCTCAGCGTAATGACCAAGGCGCCGATGACGTATTCGCCGCCAGCTGCTTTGATCATGCGCGCACAGGCGACGTTGGCATCCGCATCGTTCATCGGATCGGCGAGCGCAAACCGGCGCATGCCATTCCTGATCAGTGTCTTGAACGCGAGCGCCATGAATTCGGGGCTCGCCGTTTCCCAGGAGATGAACCGGAATCCCGTGGAAAGGAATTGCAGCGGCGTGTTCGGCGTGGCTTTGGCCATCAGCCGGATGCGTTCCCAGGGATCTTCTTTCTTGTAGCGAACGGCGACGCCCATGTGGGTGGACGTCGTGAAGTCGATGGCCTTGAAGCCCACTCGATCCATGACGGGCGCGATCGTGAGCGTCTTGGCTGTGTCGACGCCGAGCGCCGACCAGAGAGACTGGTTGCCATCGCGCAGGGAGGTCTCGACGAGTTGTATCTTAGCCATGCGCTTTTACCTCTTGAAGTTGAAGGTGGCGTTCGAGGAAGCGAGGCGCGTAGGAAGTGTCGACGCCACCTCGCTCAAATTCGGGATCGGTCAGCACGCCCGCGTGGAACGCGAGATTTGTGGCGACCCCTTCGACGTGAGTCGCCGCGAGCGCACGGCGCATCCGTTCGAGCGCCGCCGGGCGGTCGGCAGCGTGAACGATAATCTTCGCCATCAGCGAATCGTAAAACGGCGGAATGCGAGCTCCCGAAAAAATATGGGTATCGACGCGCACGCCTTCGCCGGAAGGCCACACCGCGGTCCGAACCGTGCCGGGGCTGGGACGGAAGTCATGCGCTGGATCTTCCGCATTGATTCGGCACTCGATGGCACAGCCGTCTCGCCGGATGTCTTCCTGCTTGAAACGCAGACCGCTACCGTCGGCGACAGCGATTTGCTCGGCGACCAAATCCAGACCGGTCACCGCCTCGGTGATGGGGTGCTCGACTTGAATTCGGGCATTCATTTCCAGGAAGTAGAAAGCGTCCCGCTCCAGATCAACGAGGAATTCGACCGTGCCCGCGCCGCGATAGGATAGCCGCTTCGCGAACTCGACGGCTGCGGCATGGATGCGCGCGCGGAAATCCGCGGAGAGGCCCGGTGCGGGCGTTTCCTCGATCAATTTCTGATAGCGGCGCTGAACAGAGCAATCGCGTTCTCCGAGATGAACCACATGGCCTTTTCCGTCGCCGAGAATCTGGACTTCCACATGACGGCCGCGCGCGACAAATCGCTCGAGGTAAACTCGCGTGTCGCCAAAGGCCGCGCCCGCCTCCGCTGCAGCCATATCCATCGCCGCGGGAAGATCCTCGAGCCGGTCGACGCGCTTCATTCCGCGCCCGCCTCCGCCGCCAACTGCTTTGATTAGGAGTGGAGGGCCAATCTCGCGGCCCAGCATCATCGCCTCACTCGCATTTTCCACTGCGCCGCCCGGGGCAGTGGGCACGCCCGCAGCCTCGGCCTCCGCGCGGGCGCGCAATTTGTCGCCGACCGCTTCGATCTGGGCCGCCGTCGGGCCGATGAACATCACGCCTTCCTGTTCGCAGACTCGCGCGAGCGCGGATCGCTCCGAGAGGAAGCCGTAGCCGGGATGAATCGCGTCCGCCTTCACGCCCAATGCTGCTTGCACAATCGTGTCGACCTTCAAGTAGCTTTCGGAGGGCCGAGCCGGCCCGATGCAGATCGCGCGGTCCGCGAGACGAGCGGGCAAAGAATCTAGATCGACCTCGGAAGCCGCCAGCACGGTCTCGATTCCAAGGCTCTTGCACGTGCGAATCACGCGCGCGGCAATTTCTCCGCGGTTCGCGATCAAGATGCGGCGAATGGCGATGGCTAGGCCTCCGGACGCACGCGCAGTAGGATTTCACCGTACTCGACCAGCGCCGCGTTGGCGGCCAGAATCTCAACCACCTCGCCCTTCACGCCCGCATGCACCGAGTTCATCAATTTCATGACTTCCACGATGCCGATCACGGTCTCTTCGCTGACCTTCGATCCGACCTCAACGAACGGAGGCTCGCCGGGCTTGGGCGCACGATAGAAAATTCCGAGCAGCGGCGAGGCGACTTCCGCGAGGCCGGGCTCGGATGGCGGTTTTGCTTTTCGCGAAGCCGGCTGCACCGGCTGTGACTCGGCGGCAGGCTGTGGCGCTTCGGCGGGAGCTGCTACCTGCCGGGCCGGCGCTGCCGAGCCGCGCTGCAGGTTAAGCTTCACGCCATCGATTTCAAGCGAGAGGCTGTCGAAACTCGATTGTTCGAGCAGCCGCATGATCTCCGCCACATCCTTGGCCGTGAGCGTCACCGGCGGCCTCCGAAGATTTTCATGACGTGCTGGAGAGGGTTCTCCGCAGGCATGGCGACCGGCGCCCGGTCTTTGGACGACCAGACCGTCTCCGGCCGGCTCTGCAGCAGGCGGATTTCGCCCGCGTGATCGATGGCCCACTCGATATCTTGTGGCCGCCCGTAGTGGCGCTCGACTTTTCTGGCGATGTCTCTCAATGCTGTAATCTCCGCATCGCTGAGGCAAGGCACGCGCCGGAGCTCCTCTGGCGTCTCGACGTCCTGGATGCCGCCACCCGGCGCGGGCAGCTGCTGGATGTGCTTATCCGAAATCTCTCGCACCGAGATTTCACCTGTGATCTTGCCGATAACAAAACGGTCGGGCGTCACCTCGCCGCTCACGACAGACGAACCCAGTCCCCAAGCTCCCTCAATCGTAACGACCGAGCGGTCCCCCGTCATCGGGCTGCGAGTGAACATCACGCCCGCTTTCTGCGCGTTGACCATCGCCTGAACGACCACGGCCATCGCCACGCTGCTTTCCGGCATCTCGCGTTTGCGCCGATACGTGATCGAAGGAGCCGAGTACATGCTGGCCCAGCACGAGCGCACATAGCGCAAGGTAGCCTGCGCGCCGATTGTCCACAGATAAGTATCCTGCAAGCCTGCAAAACTGGCATCCGCGGCATCTTCCGTCGTGGCCGAGGAGCGCACCGCCAGAGGCGGATCGCTGTCTCTGCCGCAGAGCTCGGTATACGCAGCGAGAATTTCCGAATTCACATCGTCTGGCAACGGCGCTCTCTCGAGCCGCGCGCGCAGATGTTGCGAGAGAGGGAGGATTTTGTCGAGTTCCTGCGAGCCGAGAGCCTCTACTCTCGACCGGATCGGCTCGTCCTTTTCGAGCCTGCTGAGAAAACGCTCGAACGCAGCCGTGCGCACGACGAAGCCGGGCGGCACGGGTATGCCCGCTCGTATGAGTTCGCCCAATGATCCGCCCTTGCCTCCGACGGTGGGGCGATCGGACAGACCGATGTCTCGGAACCAGCCGATGATCTCTGAAGACGGCACGCCTAAATTGTCCTAATCGAGAAGAGTGACAATGCCCCGCCCGCCATCCACGCGGATGCGCTGGCCATCCTTGATTTTCTGCGTGGCCGTGCCTGTGCCGACCACGGCTGGCAGGCCGTATTCGCGAGCCACAATCGCCGCGTGGCTCATCGAACCGCCGATGTCCGATACGGCTGCGGCGATCTTCTGGAACACGGGCGCCCAACTCGGATTGGTGACCTGGCAAACCAGGATGTCGCCATGATGGAGACGATTGATCTCCTCAGCAGCCTTGACGACGCGAGCCACTCCTTCCACGACGCCGTTCGAAGCGGCAACCCCTTTGATCTCGTTGGAAATTAGCTGCTCGTCTGCCTTCAGCCACGTGTCGAGGTTCTCGCGGGTAATGCCCCACAGCATGACAATGGCGGGATCGTCGATGATATCGGGAACCGGTCCGAGAGCGGGCGGCGTTTCGTGTTTCGCCCATTCCGCGATCGCCGCCTTGCGCTCGCGCACGATGGCGGGCCAGCGCGCCGTGCCTCGCGGAAGCGAACCATTCGACCACGAAGTCATGAGGTCGATGATGGCGGACTCGAGCTCGTAGTGGCTCAGATGAAAGACGTCCTCGGCGTCGGCGAAAAAACCATTCTTCGCCAGGAGCGCGCCGAACTCCCTGATCTTGTTGAAGAACAGGTTGGTGTACCAATGCTCGCAATAAAACTTGTGCCCCTCAACGTAGGGGAAGACTCGGTGCGCCAGCTCGATCATCTGGTCGTAGGCGGCCCGCTCTTCGTCGGTTTCCAGGAGCTCGCGATAATCCGCGATGATCTGCTTGCGCTCGGCCATGAGCTTGTCGGTCTGGCGCTCGAGGCGCTCGCCCCTCTTCGCATTCGCGATGTAGCCCGGTAGCGCGGCGAAGGGCATCGAGAGGTCATCGTTCCAGGAGCGGTGGTAATGGTAAAAGCCGTCGCCCACATTGATGTTGAACCAGGGATCGCGGGAAATCGCGAGTTCTTTAAGCCACGCCGCGCCGGGCTCGCCGAGTTGCTTAAGCGATTGGATGATCTCGTTGGCCGGGACGCCTTCGCGGAACTGACCGTCGATACCCAGTTCGATGGCGCATTTCGCGAGCCGGCGGAGTTCGTCATCCGGACGGAAGATTTCCGCCTCCAAGCCTGCCACCATCCGTGCGACCGTCTGATCGCTGATCTCCGGAAACGCCTTCTTGCAAAAATCGAAGAAAGTCAGGTAGGCACCGTAGCCGAGCAGAAGAAACTCGAAATGGTGGTGCCACATCCGAAAGTAGCCTTCGAGCGTCTTCTGATACGTTTCGAGAATGTAATGGTTCGAAGCAATGCCGCGGCCCGCATGAACGTGTTCCAGAGGCTCGAATTCGGGGAGGTCAAGCTTCGGAAGCGCTTCGGCATCGTGGATGAGCCGCATCATCTTGTCTTTCCATTGCGCGAAAAGCCGCTCCCAATTCCCGTAGTAGTAAAACGCCCGGCGCTGAAATTCCTGCGTTCGCTTGGCAATCTCGGCGGGATCCGTCACGCCATTGCCGCCGATATACACGCGGCCATTCAAGACGCGATAATCGATACCGAGCGTCGTGGGAAGGGAGTGAACCCGCGTGTTGGCCGAGCCCAAGGCGCAGTACGCGGCCTCAGCTGTGATCATGTCGAAGATGCACATCGGCTCGGGAAAGTGCATGGAATTGTAGAACCAGAACCGCTCATCGTCTTCTTTGGCGAACTGCATGTAATAGGGGTACGCGGCCTGCGCCCGCTCGGTGCCCGCGATCACTTTCAGCGAACTCGGAAGCGGAAAGCCTTTTGTTTTTGAGGTTACGGTTGTGCTCATGTTTCTCCCTCCAACGAGCCTGGTTACGATCTTGCGTTTGCCTGCCAGATATTCCGGCCGATTCACGCCGTCGCTGGCAACTCCCGGACGTATTACCGCCCGGTAGTGGCAAACGTTGCGTTCGAAAATCGTTTGATTCGCCTAGTTCGCCCCCGGATAACAGACGAGCAGATTATATCCGGGTGAGCCGCCAGTCACCATGATATGAAATTCGCCTGGACGCTGGACAACAGAAGCGCGCATCCGTACTAAGCGTATTCTAGCGACATATAGTTGTCAAAACAACTGTCTCCAAATACGTGCTGTAAGCGAGCCATCTGCGCTAGTTGTGTTGACAACAACAGCGCAATCTGATGTACTTGCGCCGCACGCTTGCGGAACGGCGCTGAAGAGGAGGTGGATCTTATGGATCGACGCAAGATGTTGGCATTGCTAGGCATGGGCCCTGCGTTCGCGGCCGGCACACGTTCCTACGCGGCGCCGGCTCCCGTCGCGCATCCCACGACCGCCCTTGACCCAAAGTTTACTGTGCTCAGTCCTATGGGGACTCCTCCAGCCATCAAGACTTTGGCCATGGCGCCGCGGCCGAAGTCTCTCGACGGCAAGACCGTCTTTTTTGTGGACGACGGCTTCCCGGGGACAGACGTCCTGATGAAGGAAATGGCGGCCTGGTTCAATCAGAACATTCCGGGCATGACTGCAATTTACAGGCTGAAAGCCGGCGGCTTTCCCCAAGTCGATCCGGCGCTGTGGGCGGAAATCAAGGCCAAAGGCGACGCAGTGGTGATGGGCGTCGGGCATTGAAGCTACTGCTCGCCAGCGGTCGTTGGCCACGATATTTTCTTCGAATCCGAGTTTCAGAAGCCGACCGTCTCCATCATCACGAAATACTTCAAGCAGCTGGTGGACGAAAACGCCGCCAAAAAAGGGATGCCCAACCTTCGATTTACGTTCGTGAAGTCACCCGTGTGGGGCAAAACCGCGGACCAACTGCAGCATGACGTAATCCAGGGGACTGATCCAGTAACCGGCAAACCGGTGATGCAGGAGATCGTCGACGAACTGACCACGCCGCTCAGCCCGGAAGACAGCATCACCCGCACCATTCCGCAATCGGCCGGCCCGGAGCGATTCGGCCCCGATGGCGCGGAAAATCTCCAGCGCCTGTTCATGGAAAAGCGGATGACGGATTACCTCCCGATCGTCCTGCCCACCGAAGAGAGAGTCGACGCAATGCTCAAGGGCACCAGCCGCAAGCCCGATGAGGTCGTCGGCCACATGTCTCCGACGCCGGGCGTGTACGAAAACTGGTCGTACACCGTGAAGCAGATCGCGGTGAACGCGGTGATGGCGGGAGCCGATCCCAAGTATTTTCCGGTGATTCTGGCCATCGCGGCCGCCGGCACCGAGTCCATCTCAAGCTCGGACAATTCGTTTGCGAACGCCGTGGTGATCAATGGCCCGATCCGCGACGAGATCGGCTTGAATTACGACATCGGCGCGCTCGGCCCGTTCAGCCACGCGAACGCCACGATTGGGCGCTCCTACACGCTGCTTTCGATCAACGGCGGCAATTGCGGCAAGGTCGGTGAAACGTACATGGGCGTGATCGGAAATCCCATGAACTATGCCAACATCATAATTGCCGAGAACGAAAAACTGTCGCCGTGGCAACCGTTCAGCGTCCGGCACGGACACAAGCCGGACGAAAGCGTCGTCAGCATTTTCCAAGGGTGGGGTCTGCTTTCGGCGAAGAACTCCAAATACGCCGTCTGGTCCAAAGACATGAATTTCGCCCAGGAGCTCAAGAACATCTCCAACGACCAGGATCAGCTTTTTGGGATCGTCGCCGTCCTCAGCCCGGCCGTGGCCGATTACGTGAAGAGCGAGGGCTACGACAGCGTCGAAAAGCTTACGGATTTTCTCTACCAGAGCGGGGAGGAATCCGCGCCTCATTTCCGAAGTAAGGCGCAGATCAACGTGCTGGTCACCGGGTCATCGAACAATCTCTACTGGAGCTACGGCGGGATGTTCCTCGCCAAGAGTGTCTCGGTTGACGCGTGGCGCTGACCAGGATGATGGCGGCGCGGCCGTGATGCGATGGCGCGCTGATGTTGTCTTGACAACAACAGCGCGGTTTGTTGTACTTGTTGGCGTCTCCCGCGCGGTGCGGTAAGGTAAAACCTGACAGGAGTGTTGCCATGGCCACGCTGTTGCGTTCGGCGGTATTAAATCCGGAGGCGTACCGAACCGTCAGAGCCGCCGCCGGGGACGCACCCCCTAAGCCCCCTTCATTCTCTTCGCTCGCCCCGCGCCTCGACAGTGTCAAAGGCAAGACGATCTACCTCGTCGATACCGGATTTGGAGGAAGCGGCAAATTCCTGGATCAGGTGCAGGCGTGGTTCGCCGAGCACATCCCATCGGTCAAAACCGTGCGCCGGCGCAAAACCGGCAACATCTTCCGCGATGATACGAAGGACCTCTGGGCGGAAATCAAGGAAAACGGCCAGGCCGCGATTTTAGGCGTCGCGGGTTGACCCGGCTGCGCAGCGGCGGTCGCCGCTTGCTCCCGCACACTCGAGCAGGACGGAATCCCGACGGCGCCCGTCTCGACTTTTGAGTTTGCCAATGTAGTGGCCGACGATCGCCGCTTTCATGGCGTCCCCCTGCGTTTCATTTACACTCCGCATCCGGTTGTAGGCATGCCTCCTTCCGTTCTTCGCGGCTACATCGAAGGGAACGATCCGGCAACGCGGCAAACCGTCATCGATGAGGTGATCGAGGCGCTCACAAAACCCGTCGGCGAAGATGAATTCATCGGGGACTTCGCGCCCGTGTCGCGAACCGGCATCAGGCAAACGCAGCTTGAGCCGGATACGTGAGGATAATCTGCAGCGCCTGTTTTATGAACGAGGCTGGACCGACGGGCTGCCCATCATCCTTCCCACGGAAGAGCGCGTCGCGGAAATGCTTACGGGCACGAACCGCGCGCCGGATGAAGTGGTCACGGAAATTTTCCTGCACGATACCCAGGAATACTTGAAGTTCACCGTCGAGATGGTGGCCATCATCGGCGTGATGGCGGGAGCGCGGCCCGAGCATTTGCCCGTTCTTCTGGCCGTTGCTTCGACCGGGCATCCGTCGATTCCGGGCTCGACGACGCCGTTTGCCTGCATGCTCCTTGTCAACGGCCCCATCCGCAATGAGATCGAGCTGAATTCCGGGATCGGAGCGTTTAGTCCGCGCACGCTGGCGAATTCCGTGATCGGGCGCGCCTGGACGCTTCTGACCATCAACTGGGGTTACATGCGGCTCAAAAAGCAGTTCTGGACTTCGCAAGGCAATCCTATCGGCTACAACAATATGTGCGTCGCGGAGAACGAGGAAAGAAGCGCCTGGGAACCCTTTCACGTGCAAAAGAAATTCCGCCCGGACGAAAGTGTTGTCAGCCTGTTCCGCGGGTGGAGCTTCGTGAACAATGTGGTCGGGTCGTCCCAGCGGTCCGTCGGCAAGGACATGTTCCTGCAATTGGGCGCGATGCCGGGCCTGTTTTCCGCGGCGACGTTGATCCTCGATCCGCTCGTGGCGCGGCACCTCAAGGAAAACGATGGCTTCCAGACCAAGCTGGATTTCTGCCGCTGGATTTCCGAGAACTTCACGATGCCCGCGGGCCAGTTTTGGGGCACGGATTTGATCCACATGATGATGGCCCCGCTCGCGGATCAAGGTGTTGAACCGTACGCGTCGTGGAAAAAGCTTCCCGAAGATACGCTGATCAAGCCGTACGACAAGCCCGAGAACATCAACATCGTTGTTGTGGGCGGCGAAACTAGCCCCATGTGGAAGGTGTCGGATTTCGCGTACGCGGTGAGCGCTTCGGTGGACAAGTGGCGCGCGAAGCCCGTTACGGACGGCTGCGCCAATGGAAGCTGTGGACTTCCCGATGAGCCCAGCAACGGAGCGAGCTGAAACCCGGAAACCCATTCACAGAAAAACATCGGACAGACTGCACCGCGACAAACGAGATAGGAATCGAGGAGGCGGATGATGGATCGGAGAAAAATGTTGGCGTTGTTAGGAGTGAGCCCCGCCCTCGTGGCCGGTACCCCGTCTTTTGCCCGGGCGGACGCGATAACAACTCCGAAAGCTGCGCCGGGGGCCGCGAGTTATGACCCGGACAACGGCGCGGTCACCGTCCTGAACCCCGCCATTGCCACCAGTTTTGCGAATCGCGTGCCTCTTGCGCCTCGCCTGGAGTCCTTGGACGGCAAAACGATTTACCTAGTGGACTTCAACTGGGGAGGCATGGAGCAAAACGACAGCATTCAACAGGAAATGCAAGCGTGGTTTGCCCAGCACATGCCCAGCGTGAAAACGATCATCAAGATCAAGAGCGGCAACTTTGTTACCGACGATCCCGGCCTGTGGAAGGAGATCGCCGCCAACCACGGCGACGGAGTCATTATCGGGGTGGCTGGTTGACACGGCTGCGTCGGGGCCGTGAGCCACGAAGCGGGAGAAATCGAGCAGAAGTATGGCATTCCCACCGTTGCCGTCGCCGGCAGGAATGTCGTGACGTTCGGCATTAACGCCAATTTCAAATACAGCACCGGCATGCCTCTCCGGTTTGTCGGCTTCCCGTTCCCCTTTTCGGGCCAGCCGCAGTCGGTGATCAAACAATACGTCGAAGGGAACGACAGCGTAAGCGGCAAGCCTCTGATGCAAGCGATCGTGGATGGTCTCACGAAGCCGCTCACCGCTAACGAGAAATTGTCGGGGATCGCTCCCGATGCCCCGCCCCCGGAACCAAGACTGCTCGACGCCGACACGCGGGATAATCTGCAGCAACTGTTCCGTGACAATGGATGGACCGACTACAACCCGGTGATTCTACCGACGCCGGAAAAAGTCGCGGCGATGCTGAAGGGTACCAGCCACGCGCCGGATGAGATCGTGAAAAGCGCTGCAGGAACCTTTGGATCGCACCGCCCATTTACGGTCGAGAAGGTGGCTACGATTGCGGTGATGGCGGGCGCCAAGCCCGAGTATTTGCCCGTGATCCTCGCGCTATCCACCAAGGTGCCGTATCAGGACTCCACAACTTCGATCGCGAATATGGTCGTGGTGAACGGGCCGATACGCAACAAGATTGGGATGAATTCGGGTCTCGGCGCGCTGGGTCCGGACAATGAGGCAAATGCCGTCATTGGCCGGGCGATGACGCTCATTCACAAAGTGATCCAGGGATACGTGGAGGGTGTGACCGGCTTTGCGTCACTTAGCAACCCCCTGCGCTACGACAACCTTTGCTTCGCTGAAGACGAGGAATCCCTTCCGGAAGGCTGGCTGCCTCTTCACGTCCAACAGGGCCACAAGCCGACCGATAGCGTCGTGACGATCTTCACGGGCTGGAACTTCATCAACAGCACGGGCTGGGTCGAACAGCACTACGCCCCTCAATTCCTGATGCGCGACTATATGTCTTCGCTTTCCGGCATGAGCGCCACACTGATCATGGATCCCACGGTCGCGGAGCTGCTCAGCGGCGTGCAGGGCTTCAAGACCAAGGCGGATCTCGGCGCTTGGCTTTCGCAGAACGTCGAAAAGACAGCCGAATCCTACTGGGGCAATGCAATCGTGTCGAGCATGTTGGCGCCGGTGGCTCGCCAGGGGCTTAAACCGTACGCAGATTGGCTGGACCTTCCCGGCAAGACCTTAGTGAAGCCGTTCGCCAACCCGAACGGTATTCATGCGGTCGTGGCCGGAGGGAAAACGGCGAGCGTCTGGTTCGCAACGGATTTCATGCCCGACAGAGGTACGTCGATCGACGAGTGGACCTGACGCGAGGCAACGTGGTCGCAGCTCATCGGTCTTTGCGCGAAATCGTGCGCCGAAAAGAGCCGGCGAGCCGCCGGCGCTACGCAAGCCGCGCCCCAGGCGCAGGAGGTCCGCAGCACAATCTCTTAGTTCCGGACCGTGCCCTTTGCGCTGGAGCGAGTTCCGGCTCGGCGCTCGGGACCGCCTCGGGAATGCCGCATGTTCCATCTTTGCAGGTCACCGGCGCGGGCATCCGAAGCGGCCGCGCATCGCGGCGGATTCCACACGCGGGCCGCCACTTATCAACCGGCACGCTTCGGGTATACATGAAATCCGTGGTGATCCACATTGGGTTCGTCTCGCCTCCCACCACCAGGATATTGATGTCCGCGGACGAATGACGCGGAGTAATCAGCGCATCCTTCGGCAGCTTCGCCCACGAGGCAAACGGCTCGATCCCCTGCTTGGCCAGTTGCGTCGCCATGCCCGCCTGCATCTGACCTCCCCAGAAGTGGGCAGCGGGAACCTTCGAGTTTTCCACGATCCATTTGCAGGCGTCTTGCTTGGTCTTGAAACCCTCCGCTCGCAGGTTCTTGCTCACGAGCGGATCGACGACGAACGCGTTCCACGAAATCAGCAAACCGGGCGGTGACCAGAGGCGCGGTAGGAATACCGAATTCGTCTTCCAAAGTTCTCGAGTAATCGGCGACACTCGCCGAGCACGCCTCTCAACCACCAACACCGAGGATGACCGCGTCGCCGCCGCCGGACTTGATTTCCGCCCAAAGCTCGGGATCGTCGGTAAACATCGTGCCCTTTTTGTGCCGCAGCTCCGTCTTCACGCCCGGCATATTGCGGGAAAACCAACCCTGCACTTCCTGCATGAACTCGATACTGCCGGCGAATCCGGTTTCCACGAGATAGACGGTTTTGCCGTCGAGGGTGCTGATGCGAGGAGCCATGAAGATTGGCTTAAGTTCGCCGCTCGGCTGCTCGGCGGGATCCAGGATGGCTCGCGGATTCGACTGCGCGTCGAGACGGCGCCCAAAGATTCCGGAAGGCTGCCCGTGGGGATCCAACACCGTCAATTTGCCGTTTTGCTCCATGTGAGTCCTCCCTTAACAGCTAACAGCGGGCATTCTGCCCTGCGCGAGGCGCCTGAATGAACCTTTGCTCGCGACGATTTTAACATTCTCGATTTAGTTGTCAAAACAACTTTATGCCGTCCGGAAAACACAGACCTGGAGGCAGCGCGACCATTGCGGAGTTGCGTTCGTTGGCTGTGCGGCCGAAGCGCTAACGGCGGCGGGCGGCCCGGGTCTTCTGTTGCATCGCGCGCTGAAACATTTCCTCGGCTCGGGCGGAAAGCAAATCGAGCACTCGTTCCACGTCGCGAGCCCGTTGCCCTTGCAACAACTGGCGCTGGTACTCTTCCGCGACCGGTGCGATCTCGCGCAAAAGCGCCTCGCCCTTCTTGGTCAGCGAGAGCGACGAGGCCCGGCTGTCGGACGGATGCGACGTCCTCTTGATCAACTTGCGGCGCAGCAAACCCTCAAGCGAGCGGCTGATCCAGGCCTTGTCGACGTGCGTTCTGCGGCTCACTTCATTCACCGAGATCGGCTGATACGCGCCCAGCATCACCAGGATTCGCAAATCCGTCGTCTTCACGCCAAAGCGGTCCTTGAAAGTCAGCGTGCCGATGCGAAGGATCATCTCCGAGAGGCGGACGATGCGCACGGAAACCAACCGGATGAGCGTGTCGATATGGGGAGCGTGCTCCTGCCGGTGTCTCGGCTTCACCGCAACGGTTCGCGCGCTCCGAGCGGTCTCGACAACCTTGGTGTAAGGGACGGTCTGCGCTTCGCCAATGCTCATCGATGTCTCTCTCCCTGAATGCGTCGATGCGAGTATAGAGTAGCCCGTTCGCTGGCCCGAGCGGCGAGGCGAACGAACGACGCTCGCTTGCGCCAAGAAAATCCGCGCGCGCTTCGCACGTTTGCGGTGCTTGTGCGCCCGTCAGGATGATGTCTTGACAACAATTCTCCACGCGAGTATATAGCAGATCGGCTCTAGAATATAGGACCTGCGAAGAATTGTCCTAAGAATCGGCTGCGCGGCAGCAGACCAGGGTCTGCTAGAGATAGTGTTTGAGTTCTCCATGCAAAAAGCGGAATAATCACCCCGTCTCAATCGCAGGCAGAGAATTCGAAATGGAGATCGACGCCATGCAATCTCAGTTGAAGCATCCCGCCGGAAGAAATAGTTCCCCAGCGCGCATTTTCGCGTCTGTCGTCGCGGCGGTGGTCGTGGCTGCAGGCGTCGCTCTCGCGGCGCAGGTTGCCGCGGCCCAGTGGTCGACCGTGGACGGCAATCCCGGCAACACACGCTATTCCTCGCTTGCGCAAATCAACGCGCAGAACGTGACGAAACTAGGCGCGGCATGGATGTCCGAAAAGGTCGGACCAGCGCCCTCGACTCGCGCAATGCCCGTGATCGACGGCGATCTGATGTTCTTCACTGCACCGCCCTACGTTGTCGCGGTGAACATCGACACGGGCAAAATCGCATGGCGTTATCGCACCACCTCTGGTGAAGGTGGGGGCATCATGGGCCCTCCTGGCTCGCCGGCGCGAGAAGGAGTGGCGGTGGGCGGCGGCCTCGTATACGTGGGACTCACCAGTGCCAATCTGATCGCGCTCCGCGAAGACACAGGAGAGCTGGTCTGGAAGACATTCATTGGCGATAACGTGCACGAGCCGTCCGCCGGCATCTCGGGTGCGCCGCTCTTCGCGGATGGTTTGGTGTCGGCCGGCTTGAATGCGGATTACGGCTATCGAGGTCAGATTGTTGCGGTCGACGCGAAGACGGGGCGCGAGGCCTGGCGTTTTTTTGTCGTACCGTCGCCGGGACAACCGGGGTCCGAAACCTGGCCGAAAAACAATGACTCATGGACACACGGCGGCGGCGCTATCTGGTTGGTTGGCGCATCCGATCCGGAACTCGGCATGATTTTCTACGCGACTGGAAACGCTGTCCCGCAGTACGGCGGCGAAAATCGCCCGGGCGACAATTTGTTTACCGACTGCCTGATCGCGCTGGACCCCAAGACCGGCAAGCTTCGCTGGCATTACCAGATCGTTCATCACGACATATGGGAAGCCGACGTCGCTGAACCGCCTGTGTTGTTTGACGCGCAGATCGACGGCCAATCCCGCAAGGCGATTGCGGGCATGCGTACCGATGGATATCTGTTCATGCTCGACCGCGTTACGGGGAAGCCGCTCGGCCGCATCGAAGAGCGGGCCGTGCCGCAGGACGCATTCCAGAAAACGTCGCCCACGCAACCCTATCCTGTGGGCGCCGAGCCCGCCCTCCCCGATTGCGACTACTGGCGAAAGCAGGCGGTACCCGCAGGTTTTGAAGTGGGCTGTTTCTTCACGCCTGCGTCGGCGAAGAAGCCGGATCTTCTGAGCCCGGTTTACGGCATGCGCGCCACGCCGATGGCGTTCGACCCGCAGACGCGGTTTTTCTATGTCACCGGCGACGCGGGGCTGCAGTGGTTCCGGCGCGCCGACGATCCGGACTTCTTCACACTGAGCCTCACCTCGCGCGTGCCCGGTCTCAGTAAATTGGGGTACGGCGTTCTGGCGGCGATCGATAGCCGCACCGACAAAATTGCCTGGAAAAAGGAATTTCCCGGATCAAAACCGAGCGGTGCGCTCGCCACCGCCGGAGGCCTCGTGTTCCAAATGTCCGGAGACGGCAACTTGCAGGCGTACAACGCTACCGACGGATCTCTCGTGTGGCAGTTTCAAACGGGCGCGCTCGGCGGGAGCCCGCCGATCACCTTTGAACGCGCGGGCGAGCAGTACATCGCGACGATTGCCGCCGGCAACGTGTGGGCGTTCAAGCTGGGCGGAACGCTTCCCGCGAACCCCGCGCCCGTGATTCCGCCTCCGGAAGAATTTTCTGGAACGATCACCAACACGACGACCATCCAGACCACCACGCTTGCTCGCGATATGGGCATCACCGGCTCGCACTACATCATCGACGAATACGAATTCGATCCGTACCGCGCGCGAATCACAGCCGGCACGCGAATGACGTTCAAAAACAACGGCCAGTTGGTTCACACGATCGTTGCCGACGATGGATCGTGGACGACCGGTCCGCTGAAGCCTCTCGACGTCGTCACGATTCCCTTCGACAAGCCCGGGACGTATGTCTACCACTGCAAGGAGTATCCCTGGGTCTACGGCCAAATCATTGTCGGACCTGCTTCGGAGAACAACGGGCCGAGCCCGTCGGGCGGAAAATAAGAAACAGAGTTTTCCCGGAAGTTTCGCGGATCACGAGGAGGCGAGGCATTGCCGCGCCTTCTCGCCTTTTTGGCCACCCGCCTCGATTCGGCGAATGAAGAAAAAACGAAACGAACCTGCAATAAGTCATGCACTAACGGTGTATTCGTCGGGCGGTTAAAACGTCAAGAAAGGCCAATTTTGGCGCGTCTTTGCCCACAAATAGGAACTTTGACAGGCGCGCCTCCCCGGTCCGGCGATAGGCGACCAACGGGCGCTCTCAGAAATGACGCGCGTCGCCGTTTAAGCGCCGGAGGCGCGATTGTGATTAGCCCGGCATGGAGCGAAGCGAAATGCCGGGAAGCCGGCGGAAGAAATCTGAGTCCCGGCAGGGACGGTTGACGTACGATCGTCGCGGCCATGCCGGAGTCCCACGTCGCCAATCGAGTCCATTGCGTCTTCAGCACGAAGAATCGCGCCAGGATCATCCCCGTCGAACTGCAGCCGCGCCTCTGGTCTTTCATGGCGGGCATTGCGCGGCAAAATGGGATCACGCCGATCGCGATCGGCGGGTCCGACGATCACGCGCATGTTCTGATTGCCGTTCCCCAGACGATGACGTTGGCCAAAGCCATGCAGCTCATCAAGGCGGGCTCGTCGAAGTGGTGTAATCAGAATTTCGGACAAGGGCGGTTCGAATGGCAGGCGGGCTATTCGGCTGCCAGCGTCAGCACGTCGATGCTCGAGCGCACCAAAGCGTATATCCGGAATCAGAGAGAACACCACCGAAGGCGTGATTTTGCGGAGGAGTGGCGATTGTTCTTGGAGAAGAATGGGTTGGCGCCCGAGCAGGAATGATTCAATCGTCCCTCCGGGACTTTCACGCTGGCCCTCTGGGTTCCCGGCACTCCGCTGCGCTCCGTGCCGGGCTAATGACAACCGCGCCTCCGGCGCTTGAGACAACCTCTCGCGGCGAAACCGTGGAAAACGATTCGGGAGAGCCGCTTGAGGGCGGGTGGCCCAGGTTGAGAAGTGAAAATCCATGGACGTGATGACGGTCGAGAGGATATCACTGCGCCACATTGCGGAGGGTGCCCCACGCGCCCGGTCTCAGAAGCGGAGCAGTGAGTACGCCACCCGTCTACGTTGCGAGGCCGCGCACCGCCCAGATGATACCAGTTGGGATTCAATTGGGCCGGAATGATTTAATTTTGAAGGATTCAACCTGCCCATTCTTGCGCCCCATGTAGTGGTCTAGAAGTCGCTCCTCAATACCCTCCGGCGTCCACACCACCTCGCGCTCCAGACCCAAACATTCCTGACGGCTGGCGGGCCTAATCTGGCCGTCCTCGTAAATGCTGAATTTGCGCGCATCAAGCGGATCTTGAATGAACTTTGGAGGAGCTCGCAGCCCATCATCGCGTAAAACCTGACCGACGACTGGCCAGCGACCGCTCCTAATCGCACGGTGCATTACGGCAGCAAAAAACAGTATGGGCAAGGCCACAATTCTGTCGACTTCTACGTCTTCCGTTCCGCGCGAATCATAGAATGCAAATGAAGCTTCAGGAAGGACGCGCGCATACGTGTGTGTGCCGTCTTCCAAAGGAATCTTAACGATGTCCCCAATCCAACGCTTCTGGAGTTTAGTCTTCACCATAGACCAAACATCATACCTCTTGGGCTTTTTGAGGTTGGTAGCGCTAACGGGAATCGAACCCGTATTTCAGCCTTGAAAGGGCCGCGTGCTAACCGTTGCACCATAGCGCCGGAGTGCCGATGGAAGCCGGAAGAGACCCAATTATCCGGGAAATAAGCAAGATTGACAAGCCGCGCACCCAAATCGCCCTCGACCCTGTACTTTCGTACAGGGACTTCGGCTGCAATTACTTTTACAGCGCAAACTTCCGGTATTACATAACTATTACAAAACACTCGGCCTGAGACTGCTATTCTGAGGTCGCAGCGCAGGAAGAAAAAACAAAGAGCACAAACAAGGGCCTCCATGACACTCAACGATCTGGGGAAAGAGTCTGCAAGCGACAGCGGAATTAATTGGGTTACCGCCACCTTTATGATGTTGTTTCACATCGGCGCCGTGGCGGCGCTGTTTTTCTTTACCTGGAACGCATTTTTCGTCGCGCTCTTTCTATACTGGGTCGCGGGCAGCCTGGGGATCGGCATGTGCTATCACCGCCTGCTGACGCACCGCGGCTACAAGACGCCTAAGTGGCTTGAGTATTTCCTGACGATTTGCGCCACGCTTGCGCTCGAGGGCGGCCCGATCTTCTGGGTATCGACTCACCGGATCCATCACCAGTATTCGGACAAGGAAGGCGATCCGCACTCCCCGCGCGACGGCAAGTGGTGGGCGCACGTCGGCTGGATTCTCGTCGGCAAGTCGATGCATCACGACACAACGACCCTGTCGCGCTACGTTCCCGATCTCGCGAAGGACAAATTCCACGTCTGGATCACGAAATACCATTACGTTCCGATGATCGTGCTCGGGGTTGCGCTGCTGGCGATTGGCGGACTTCCTTTCCTGATGTGGGGCATCTTCTTCCGCACGGTTTTCGGACTGCACACCACGTGGCTCGTCAATTCGGCCACGCACGTGTGGGGCTCGCGCCGCTTCCAGACCCGCGACGACTCGACGAACAGCTGGTGGGTGGCCCTCTTCTCGTTCGGTGAGGGCTGGCACAACAACCACCACGCGCATCCGGTTTCGGCGCGCCACGGCCTCGCGTGGTATGAAGTCGACCTCAACTGGTACGGCATCTGGACTCTGCAGAAGCTGGGGCTCGCGAAAAAGGTGTACACGATTTCGCTGCCCGAAAAGGCTCATGGCAACGAGGCGGCTCCGACCACCCCGGCCATTCCGGCTGCGGCGCTGGTCGCCGAGCCTGATACCGATCTGGTTTCTGCGTAGCGAGAGTAGGCTTCGGTAGCACCGGCATCGGGGAGGCGCTGCAATAGCATCTTCCCCCATCACCTCCAAGTTATATCCCCGTCATCTTCCGAGCAGGGCTTCGCCAGCCGCGGTACAATTAGGCAAAACTGCCATGATGCGGATCACGAGCCGCCGAAAGACGATCGCCTTCTTCCTGATCCTGGGTATTAGCCTGGCGGTTGCCGCCGTAGCGCTCACGACCAGCTGGATCATCCTCAACTGGCGCGAGCGCGTCCTACTTTTCTTTGGACTAGTCTTCTTCCTCGCGATTATCGCCGGCCTGATCCTCAACACGATTTTCCTGGTGCGCGAAATCCGGCGCAACGAGCGCCACGACAGCTTCCTCAACGCCGTGACACACGAGCTGAAAACGCCGATCACTTCGATCCGCCTTTACCTCGAAACTCTGCAGCGGCGCGAAGTGGATCAGGCGCAGCAGCAGCAATTCTACAAGCTGATGCTGGAAGATTCGGACAGGCTCCTAGGAACCGTCGAGCAGGTGCTCAAGGCGGGCGAAGCCGGCTACAAGCGTGGCAGGCCTCAGACTGAGGTGGATTTCGGCGGTCTTGTTCGCGAGTGCGTGGAACTCGCCCGCACGCGGCACCACCTGCAGTCCACTGGCTTGCAATGGGATGGGCCGACGAACGGAGCGCACGTAAATGTGCAAGGCGACCCAGGCGAGTTGCGTACGGCCGTGTCCAATATTCTCGATAACGCCATCAAATATTCAGGCGGCCATGTGGATGTGTCTGTTTCCGTCGACACACCGGACGAAAAACATGTCGTCCTTCGCGTGCGGGACCGCGGGATTGGCATCCCGCCCGAGGAGCTGGGGCATATCTTCAAACGCTTTTACCGCGTGCCGGGGCGATCGATGTCGCAGGTGAAGGGCACGGGGCTCGGCCTCTTCATCGTTCGGTCGATCGCAAAAGCGCACGGGGGCCGGGTGTTCGCCGAAAGCGGAGGCGCGGCCGGCGGAACGACCGTCACAATGGAACTGCCGAGGAGCGCCGCTTGAGCCGGATTCTGGTGGTCGAGGACGAAGCGCACCTGGCTGAAGGGTTGCAGTTCAATCTCGAAGCCGAAAAACATTCGGTGGACGTCGTGGCAGACGGCGAGGCGGCGATCGAACGGCTCATCAAGCGCGGTGAGAAATTTGATGCGGTCGTGCTAGACGTGATGCTGCCGGGAATCGACGGCTTCGACGTGGTATCCGCGCTGCGCAAAGCGAAAAACTACGTCCCGGTGCTGATCCTCACCGCTCGCGGCCGCGCCGAAGACGTGCTCGAGGGTTTCGGCGCAGGCGCCGACGATTATTTGCCCAAGCCCTTCGAGCTGCCCATCTTTCTGGCGCGCCTCCAGGGGCTCCTGCGCCGCAGCGCGTGGCAGGCGGGCAGCGGAGCGCCGCAAGGAGCTCGGGGCACCGCTGGAAACGCGGAGCAGACGACCGGTGCGTCCGATGAGGGAGTTTTCTCGCTCGATGGGCGCACGATCGACTTTGGGACGCTTGAGTTACGCGACAACGGAAATACGATTCAATTGACGCTTATGGAGGCGAAACTCCTCCGCCACCTGATCCGCAACGCCGGAAAGAATGTCTCGCGGAAATCGATCCTGGAAGATGTGTGGGGGGTGCGCGAGGACACGGATACCCGCGCGATCGACAACTTCATCGTCCGGCTGCGGCGCTACCTCGAGAAAGACCCCTCGAAACCGCGCCATCTATTGACCGTGCGGGGCGTGGGCTATCGTTTCGTCGCTTAGGCGACGCCCCTAGTTGACCTCGGCGGTCACTGGAATGCCAACGCCGTCCGAATCCTCAACGGTTTGCGGCTTGGGGCGATCGATTTCGATGCGGCCCTTGAAGTAAGCGCCGTCCTCGATGCTGATCCGGGCCGCCGCGATATCGCCGATCACCGAACCGTCTTTCCTGATCTCGACGCGGTCGCGCGCGCGAATATTGCCTGTTACTGTGCCGTGGACGATCACTTCTCCCGCGGAGATTTCGGAATTCAGTTTACCCGTGCGTCCCACGGTCAGCCTTCGGCCCTCGAGCGAGACCGGGCCATCCACCTTGCCGTCAATCTGCAAGTCTTCTTCGCCGATGATCTTCCCCTTAATTTCAAGGCTCGCGCCCAGGCACGCCAGAGTGCGTGACGTCGGGGGAGTCGGGCGCACGGCCGCGGCTGCAACGGAAGATCCCGCCGCAGTTCCGGGCTGATGCATCGGAGAGGAACCAGGCACTTCAGGTTGCGTTTGTTTTGTCCACATGTGATCTTCTCTTTTCGAGATCGAAGGAGTCGCCGGCCGCAAAGCGCCGACGTACAGTCACTCTAAGCGGGAATTCGAGGGCGCGGCAACCACGAGGTGGTACAGGTTTGCTCACTCGCAAACCTGACCCTTCGTACAGGCCACCCTGAAAGCGAATGTATTCGGGTCAGTTCGTGGATTGGCGACGATCGAAGAATGGCAGGCCCGCGGCTCGTCCCCGATGGCCTATGTTAGAATAACGTCCTGTCGGAAGGCCCGTAGCTCAGTTGGCTAGAGCGCCACCTTGACACGGTGGAGGTCTGCGGTTCGAGCCCGCACGGGCCTACCATAATTCGATTCCTCTGTGGCAACGCTCTACATTCTGCAAAGCCAGAAAACAAATCGCTTCTACGTTGGCTCGACCAACGATCTCACTCGACGCATGGCGGAACACCAACGCGGGCACAACCTCGCAACGCGCGGTCGAGGCCCGTGGGAGCTGGTTTATCAAGAACCATTTGATTCCCTGATCGACGCGCGGCGTCGTGAGATTGAAATCAAACGGTGGAAGTCGGCGCGGATAATCGCCGCGCTCATTGCCTCGAAGATTGGCTAGGGCGGGCCGGCCCGGCCGGCCAGGTCTGCGGTTCGAGCCCGCACGGGCCTACCATACGTTCCTCTTTTTTCGTTTAGTCCCTAGCAGCGACTTCAAGCGACTTTGTGGTTGCGCGGCTGGACGAAAAATATCGCCGCAGCTGCTCAGGCGAAATTGTTTTTCGACTCGAAAAGAAATTTGACGCACCATTTGCAGAGAATGCTTGACACGCGTGCACTACGTTGTATGATTATGCACAAGGTTGCATATTCAAGCATCCGGCGAACATGGGCGTACAAAAGCGATTCCGGCAAGGACAAATCCTGAAGCTCCTCAACGGCCAGGCCGTGGCGAGCCAGGATGAGCTGCGCCGCCAGCTCGGCCATCTCGGCGTGCGCGTGACGCAGGCGACGCTCTCGCGCGACTTGCGCGAGCTGCGGCTCGTGAAGACGTCCTCGGGCTACCGCCCGCTGGCCTCGGCCACCACGCCGGAGGCGACGCCTCTTCCGGCTTTGGCGCGCGCCCTCAAGGAATATCTGCTCGACATTCGCGCGGCGCAGAATATGCTCGTGCTGAAGACGCCGCCCGGCGGCGCGCACCCGCTCGCCGCAGCGGTCGATGGCGAGCACTGGAAGGAAGTTGCCGGCACGCTCGCGGGCGACGACACCGTTCTCGTCATCTGTTCTTCGCGCAGCGCCTGCAACGGCATCCGCAAACGCGTGGAGGAAATGCTCCGATGACCGACCCGACAAGGGTCGCCGTCGTCGGGGTCACGGGCTACGCGGGATTCGAGCTGGCCCGGCTCCTGCTGCGGCACCCACACATCGATAAGCCGACATTCTTTCTGCGCGAGAGCCACGCGCACGTCCGCTGCCTCACCGAGGTTTTCCCGCAGCTGCGCGGCTGGGGCGATGCTCCGTGCAAGACGCTTTCGGTGGATGCGGTAGCGGCAAGCGGCGCCGAAGTCGTGTTTCTCTCGACGCCGCACGAGGCTTCGCTCGAACTCGTTCCGCAGCTTCTCGCGGCCAATCCGGCGCTCAGGATCGTCGATTTGAGCGGCGCATTCCGTTTCCGCCAGCCGGAAACGTTCGCGAAGTGGTACAAGCTTCCCGCGCCCGACGCGAGAATTCTCGCGGAGACGGTTTACGGCCTGCCCGAGCTATATGCCGATGCCCTGCCGAAGGCTCGCGTGGTCGGCAATCCCGGCTGCTATCCGACGTCCGTGATTCTGGGGCTGAAGCCGCTGATCGACGCCGGCTGGATCAACATGGCGCGCGGCATCGTCTGCGATTGCAAATCCGGCGCGACGGGCGCGGGCAAAGAGGCCAAGCGCGAGATGCAGTTCGTCGAAGTGAATGAAAATTTCCGCGCGTACGGCCTTTTCACGCACCGGCACACGCCGGAGGTATCCGATCATCTCGGGCTCGCATCGAAGGATTTTGTATTTACGACGCACCTGCTGCCCGTCGATCGCGGTATTCTTTCGACCCTGTACGTCTGGCTCGATCCGGTGCGCAAGCTCGACGAAGTGGAATCGCTCTTCCGAAAGTTTTACGCCGGAAAGCCAATGGTGCGGGTGATGCCGGCGGGAAGTTTGCCGGAGCTGCAGCATGTGGCGCACACGAATTTTTGCGACATCGGCTTCGCGCTCGATCCTTCGGGCGAGCGGCTGATCGTCGTTTCATGCCTCGACAACCTTGGAAAAGGCGCCGCGGGGCAAGCGGTACAAAATCTCAATGGGATGCGCGGGTATCCGGAAACGGCGGGATTGCTATGAGGATGGTCATCAAGATTGCGGGCGCGCTGCTCGAACGCGACGAAGACGTTCACTCGCTCGCGCGGCAGATCACCGAATTGGCGCGGGCCGGCCACGAGATTCTGGTGATCCACGGCGGCGGCAGAATTTTCACCGCGACGCTCGCGCGCATGGGGATCGAGAGCCGCTTCGTCAGCGGGCTGCGCGTCACGGACCGCGAGACGCGCGACGCGGCCATCATGGTGTTCGCGGGCCTGCTCAATAAGAAGCTCGCCGGAGCGATTTCGCTTGCGGGGCAGCCTGCGGTCGGCATCAGCGCGTCCGATGCCGCGTGCTTTCTGGCGGAGCCGATGCAGATCGAGGAATTGGAAGGCGGCCTCGGGTTCGTCGGCTACCTCACCGAAGTGAATGTCGATTTCCTGCGCTCGCTCTGGCGCGAAGGGATCGTTCCCGTGGCTTCGTGCATGGGATTGGGCGCCGATGGCGAGCTGTATAACATCAATGCCGATCACATGGCCGCGGCCGCAGCCGAATTCATCGAGGCGGATCGCCTGATTTTCATGACGGACGTCGCGGGAGTGCTCGACGGCGAAAAGGTTCTGCGCGCCGTGCGCGGCACCGAAATCGAAGACCTCATCCGGCGGCACAAAGTTTCCGGCGGAATGATCCTGAAGCTGGAAGCGGCGAAGCGCGCGCTCGCAGGTGGCGTCGCCGAGGTGCGCATCGTCGGCGGGACGCAGCCGCGGGCTTTGCTGGCCGCCGCGAGCCAGGGCCGCTGCCCGGGGACGCGCGTGCTGCCGGTGATTCGTCCCGGAACGCCGCGTGGAAGAGCGAGGGCCGCGCACGGCGCGGCGCAATAGCCATGGCCAAAAAGAAAATTGCAAAGAAGAAGGTGTCCGCGCAGGCGTCGAAAAAGCTCTCGACGGCGCAGATCCTCGCGGATGAGGCGCGCTACCTGGTGAAGACCTATAAACGCCCGCCGGTGGTCTTCACGCGCGGGCGCGGCTGCCGCGTTTACGACGCTCAGGGACGCGAATATCTCGATTTCCTCGGCGGCATCGCTGTGAATGCGCTGGGCCACGCGCATCCGCGGATCGTTCGCGTGATCCGGCGCGAGGCGGGCCGCGCAACGCACATCTCAAATCTGTTCCACAACGCCTATCAGGGTCCGCTCGCGCGCAAACTCGCCCAATGGGCGGGACTCGATCGCGTTTTCTTTACCAACAGCGGCGCTGAGTCGATCGAAGGCGCGCTGAAGCTGGCGCGCGGTTACGCACACGCTAGGGCAGCCGAAGGAACTGCGTCGGCCAAGCCAAAGACGCGCTTTCTCGCGATGGAGAATTCCTTCCATGGCCGCACCTTCGGCGCGCTCTCTGTCACGTATCCGGTGAAATACCGCGAGCCGTTCGAGCCGCTGGTTCCCGGCGTCGAATTCGTTCGCTTCAACGACGTCGCCGATCTCGATGCCAAGTTCGACGATTCCGTCTGCGCCATCGTGATCGAACCGATTCAGGGCGAGGGCGGCATTTACGAAGTGTCCGAAGCCTTCTGGCAGCGCGCGCGCCAGCTCACCTTCGACCACGACGCCGCGCTGATCGCGGACGAAATCCAGAGCGGCCTCGGCCGCACCGGCCGCAAGTTCGCCTATCAGAAATTCGAAGAGCTGCCGGACATCGTGACGGTCGCGAAACCGCTGGCGGCAGGCCTCCCGCTCGGCGCCTTCATCGCCAACGAACGTTTCGCCTCAGCTTTCCACCCGGGATTGCATGGGACGACTTTTGGTGGCGGCCCGCTGGTCTGTGCCACCGCGCTCGAATTTCTGACGGTCGTCGAAGACGACGATCTTTTCGCCAACGTCCGCGAGCGCGGCGCCCAGCTTCGCGTCGGCCTCGAAAAGCTCGCGTCGCGTTTCGATTTCATCCGCGAGCTGCGCGGCGAGGGTCTGATCCAGGGCGTCGATCTTTCGGTGGAAGGCGCGCCGTTCGTCACCGAAGCGCTCGAGAGCGGCCTGCTCATCAATTGCACGCACGAGCACATTTTGCGGCTGCTGCCGCCGTTCATCCTGCGGGCGCGCGACGTAGCCGAATTCCTCAAGAAATTCGAAGCCGTGCTGGCGCGCGCGGCCAAATCCGCGAAACCGTGGCCCGCTCCCGCTCCAGCAGCCGAAAAGCATCCGGAGCCGGTCGCCGTGGCCGCGACGAGGTAAGACAATATGGACACCGTGATAACGCCGCTTTCACTGAAAAAAGACCTGTTGACGGGCGCCGAATTCAGCCCGGCACTGCTGCGCGATTTCTTCGGCTTGGCCGCCGAAATGAAAGCGCACCCCGAACGCTACCGCACGTCTCTCGCCGGCCAGGTGTTCGTGCTGATCTTCGAAAAGCCCTCGCTGCGCACGCGCGTAACCTTCGAGACGGGCATCGCCAATCTCGGCGGCTCGTCCATTTTCCTCGATCACACCGGCGCGAAGATGTCTGAACGCGAGCCAATTCGCGACATCGCGAAAAATCTCGAGCGCTGGGTGCAGGGCATCGTGGCGCGCGTCTTCGCGCAGGAATCGCTCGACGAGCTTGCGGCCAACGCCAATATTCCCGTGATCAACGCGCTCTCGGATAAATTCCATCCCTGCCAGGCGCTCGCCGATTTCTTCACGCTGCAAGAACGCTACGGCGACCTCCACGGGCTGCAGCTCGCCTACGTGGGCGATGGCAACAACATGTGCCATTCCCTGATGAATATCGGCGCGCGGTGCGGCGCGCACGTTCGTGTCGCAACGCCCAAGGGCTACGAGCCGGATGCCACGGTCGTCGCCGAATCGAAGCGCGTGGCTCGCGAAACGCGCGGCAAAATCGAGGTGATGCGCTCGCCCGAAGAAGCAGTTACGGGCGCGCAGGCCGTCTACACCGACGTCTGGGCCAGCATGGGCCAGGAAGCGGAGGCCAAGAAACGCGAAAAACTCTTCGCTCGCTACCAGGTGAACGAAACGCTTTTTGCCCGGGCCTTGCCTGACGCCGTCTTCTTGCACTGCCTGCCCGCGCATCGCGGGCTCGAAGTCACCGAAGGCGTGATCGATTCGCCTCGCTCCATCATCTACGATCAGGCCGAGAATCGCCTCCACGTACAGAAGGCGGTCCTGCACTCGCTCGTCAACTCACAAGGGTCATAAGGAGAATTTCATTGCCGAAGAAAGTTGTTCTCGCCTATTCCGGGGGGCTCGATACCTCCATCATTATTCCGTGGCTCAAGGAGCACTACGGCGGCTGCGAGGTAATCGCCATGATCGGCGACCTCGGCCAGCGCGAAGACCTGCAAGCCGCCTACAAGAAAGCGCTCGCCACCGGGGCCAGCCAGGCCTTCATCGAAGATCTGCGCGAAGAATTCATCACGGGCTACATCTGGCCCACGCTGCGCGCAGGCGCGGTCTACGAACACAAATATCTTCTCGGAACTTCCTTTGCGCGCCCCTTGCTCGCGAAGCGCCAAATCGAAATCGCGAAGAAAGTCGGCGCCGACGCACTGGCCCACGGCTGCACGGGCAAAGGCAACGATCAGGTTCGCTTCGAGCTTGCCGCGAAGGCGCTCGCGCCGGAGCTTTCGATCATTGCGCCCTGGCGCGAATGGAGCATTTCGTCGCGCGAGGAAGCGATCGCGTACGCGAAATCGCACAACGTCACCGTCGAGCAAACAACCAAGAATATTTACAGCCGAGACCGCAACATCTGGCACCTGAGCCACGAAGGCGGCGTTCTCGAGGATCCCGCCAACGCGCCTGAAGAGTCGATGTGGCAATGGATCGTCTCGCCCGCGAACGCGCCTGACAAGGCCACTGCGGTCGAGATCGCCTTCGAGGAAGGCACGCCGGTTTCCGTGAACGGCAAGAAGCTCGATCCGCTGACCCTGCTCGAGGAGCTGAACGGAATCGCGGCGGCAAACGGTGTCGGCCGCATGGACATCGTCGAAAACCGGCTCGTCGGCATGAAGTCGCGCGGCGCGTACGAAACGCCGGGCGGCACGCTGCTCGTCAACGCGCACCGCGAGCTCGAATCGCTCTGCCTCGACCGCGAAACGGCGCACTACCAGCAGATTCTCTCGCTGCGCTACGCCGAGATGGTCTACTACGGCATGTGGTTCACGCCGCTGCGCGAGTCGCTCGACGCGTTTTTCACCAATTCGCAGAAGCGCGTCACCGGCTCCGTCACGCTCTCGCTCTTCAAGGGCAACGTGAACACCGCGTCGCGCAAATCTCCGTATTCGCTCTACCGCCCCGGCCTCGCCAGCTTCAGCATGGCCGGCTATAACCCGAAGGACGCCGAGGGATTTATCAATCTCTTCGCGCTTCCCATCACGGTGCCGCTCGAGGCCGCCGTTCGATGACCCAACCGGAAGGCTCAAAGATGTGGGGCGGGCGCTTCGACCGCCCGCCCGACGCATCATTCTACGAGTTCGAGCGTTCGTGGCAGTTTGATCGCCGGATGCTGCCGCAGGAGCTGGCGCTCGACCGTGCGTGGGCGCGCGCCATCGCCGCTGCCGGAATTCTCACGCGCGAGGAATGCGAGCGGCTTGTAAAGGCGCTCGATGAAATCGAGACGCGGGCGAAAACGGACGCCGCGTGGCTCGACGCCTCGAAAGCCGAGGATGTTCATCATTTCGCCGAAACTGCGCTCATCGAAAAACTCGGCTCGCTCGGCGCCAAGCTGCACACGGGCCGCAGCCGCAACGAAATGGTCGCCACGGAATTTCGGATGTACGCACGCGACGCGGCGCGCGAAATTCGCTCGGCGGTCGGGCTGCTACTCCACGCGATCGGCGAGCAGGCCGCGCGCAACCTCGGCACACCGATGCCCGGCACCACGCACATGCAGCACGCGCAGCCGCTGCTGCTGTCGCACTGGCTCCTCGCGCATGGCGAGGCATTTGCACGCGATTCCGAGCGGCTCACGTCTGCCGCATCCCGCGCGGATGCCTGCCCGCTCGGCTCCGGCGCGCTCGCGGGCTGCGCGTTCCCTCTCGATCGCACGGCCCTCGCGCGCGATCTGGGCTTCTCGCGGATCACGGCGAATAGCCTCGACGCGGTGAGCGACCGCGATTTCGCCCTCGAATTTCTCTTCGCGCTCGCCACGCTCGCGATGCACCTCTCGCGCCTCTCCGAGGACATGATTCTTTTCGCATCGCCCGAATTCGGCTTCGTCGAATTGCCGGACGAGTATTCGACCGGCAGCAGCCTGATGCCGCAAAAGAAGAATCCCGATGCCTGGGAGCTGATCCGCGGCAAGACGGGACGCATCTACGGCGCGCTTCTCGCGCTTCTCACGACCTGCAAAGGGCTGCCATCGAGCTATCAGCGCGATCTGCAGGAGGACAAGGAGCCGGTTTTCGCCGCTCACGATCAGGCGCTCGCGACCGTGCGGATCGCCGCAGCTACTCTGGCTGCGACGCGTTTCCGCGAGGCTCGCCTGCGCGAGGCCGCAGAGGATCCGGGGCTCGTCGCCACCGAGCTGGCCGACTATCTCGTCGCGAAGGGCATCCCCTTCCGCGAAGCGCATGAAATCGTGGGCAAGGTCCTGCGCGCAGCGGAGCAGGATGGCAAATCGATCCGCGAGCTGCCGGTCACGCGGCTGAAGGAATTTTCGCCCGCCTTTGGCGCGGATTTCGCTGCGGCGCTGACGTTAGAGGCCTCGCTCGACCGGCGATCGGTTCCCGGCGGCACTGCGCCGAAAGCGGTGCGGGCCGCGCTCGACGACTTCAAGGCGCGCCTCGCCAAGATCGAGGAAAATCGATGAGGCTGCGCCCGCTATGAATCCTAATCTCTCCGCCTCGAATGTGCCACGCGGCTTCAAATATGCCGCCACGCACTGCGGCCTGAAGAAGACGCGCCTCGATCTCGGCATCCTGGTGAGCGACGCGCCCGCGGCGGCCGCGGCCGTCTTTACGACGAACCAGGTGGTCGCCGCTCCGGTCGTCGCATCGCGCGAACACCTCCGCAAATCGCGGGGCTGGGCGCGCGGCATCATCGTGAATTCGGGCAACGCCAATTGCTGCACGCGCGTCGATGGCTATCCGGCGTCGATCGCGATGGCGCAAAAGCTTGCCGAGGAGCTGGACGGCGTCGATCCCGCGCAGATTCTCGTCTGCTCCACAGGCGTGATCGGCGCACCTCTGAAAGTGGACCGAATCCTCGACGCGGTGCCGGGGCTCGTCCGCGCGCGCAACTCGCAGGTCGCCACATTCAAGGATTTCGCGAGCGCCATCATGACCACCGACACGCGCCCGAAATGGGCGGCCGAAAAAGTTCGCATTGGCGGCAAGCAAGTTCGCCTTCTCGGCTGCGCGAAGGGTTCCGGCATGATCGAGCCGCATATGGCCACGATGCTCGCCTTCATCACCACCGACGTCGCGATCCCGCCCGCGCTGCTCTCCCGCGCTCTGAAAACCGCCGTAGGCCGCACCTTCAATTCGATCACCGTCGATGGCGACACCTCGACAAACGACACGGTGGCAGTTCTCGCAAATGGCGAGTCTGGCGCGAGAAAGATCACGAACGCCGGGAGCTCCGATTTCGCGGCTTTTTCCGCCGCGCTCGAAAGCGTCTGCAAATCGCTTGCCCTGGCGATCGTTGAAGACGGCGAAGGCGCGCAGCGCGTGATCGAAATCGAGGTCCGCGGCGCCGCTACCGACCGTGCCGCGGATCAGATCGCGCGCACGATCGCGAATTCCCCGCTCGTGAAGACGGCCTTCGCCGGCGCCGACCCCAACTGGGGCCGCATTCTCGCCGCCGCCGGCCGCTCCGGCGTGAAGTTCAATTTCGAGCTCGTCGACATTTCGGTCGCGGGCATCGAGGTTTGCCGCGGCGGCCGCGAGTATCCCTTCAACGAGATCACCGCGCACGAAAAGATGCTCGATAAATTCGTCCCCATCGTGGTCGATCTGCACGCGGGCTCCGGCCTCGCCCGCATCTGGACTTGTGACCTCACCAAGGAATACATCCACATCAACGCGAGCTACCGCACCTAGCCGCGGTTTCGTTGCCCAGCCGCGCGACACCGTGCCGCCCGCGCGCCCCCAATTCCATATAGTTGACTGGAATGTTAACTTGCAGCAAGATGCTTCCCTGAGTTGCTGGAGCGCTCGCTTCAGCCCGGAGTGGCCGGCGCATCGCTGACTGCCCGCGGCCTCGATCCTGCTTCTTCCAGCCTCGCAGGGCGTGCCACCCGCACAAAGGCGGCGGCACAGGGAGATGGACGGTGAAGAAACTGTACGTGGGCAATCTTTCGTTCAAGGCCACTGAAGAGGACGTTGCGGCATTATTTGCGGAAGCGGGCGTGCAGCCGGATTCTCTCACGCTGCTCCGCGATCGGTTTACGGGCCAACCTCGCGGTTTCGGATTCGCCGAAATTCGGGACGACGCGGAAGCCGAAAAGGTCATCGCAGCTCTCAACGGGCGCGAATTTCTCGGCCGCGCTCTCGTCGTCAACGAAGCACGTCCGCAGCGCGAAGGCGGAGGAGGTGGTGGTGGCGGACGCGGTGGCCACGGCGGAGGCGGTGGCGGGCGCGGAGGTCACGGCGGCGGAGGTGGTGGTGGCGGCCGTGGCGGACGCGGCGGCGGCGGAGGTTACGGCCGCGACCGGTAGTTTCGTTTCGCCCCTGTTTTTTGCTCGGTATTGTAAGCGCGAAGGCGCGGCCTCTGTCGCGCGGCGCTAGAATTGCATTCGTTCCCGGAACTTCATGCAATGGCAGTGTGCTGCTTTTCGTGCCTGTCGGAAACGAGCGGAACCGGCTCCGCCGATTCGACGCGCCCGCCTACGTAGCTGAGCCTCTCGAGCGTTGCTCCGCGAACGCCCATCGTGATCAGCGCCGGAATATCGAGCTTCGCTTCGGCTTCGTCCAATTCCTCTGCCCGCGCCGATAGAGCCGGATTGCGCGGCAGAAAGACCGGGCAGCAATCGTGGAATGGCTCGGACGAAATATCGTACGTTCCGATCTGCCGCGCCGTCGCCAGAATTTCGATCTTGTCCACGCCGATCAGCGGGCGAAACACCGGCATGCGCGCGGCCGCATCCACCGCGACAAGATTGCGCAGCGTCTGCGATGCAACCTGCCCCAGGCTGTCGCCGGTGACGAGCGCGAGCGACCGATTTCGCCGCGCGATCAGCTCCGAAATCCGCAGCATCATCCGCCGGTAGAGCAGCACGCGCATGTTTTCCGGCGCGTAGCGGACGATCTCGCGCTGGATCGCCTCAAACGGCACGCGATAAAGCTTGGCGCGAAACTGATACGGCACGAGCGTTCGCGCGAGCGCGCTCGCCACGTGCAGCGACGATTCGCCCGGCTGCGCGCCGGTGCCATAAAAATGAACGAAGCTCAGATGCGCGCCGCGCTTCATCATGTGGTACGCGGCGACCGCCGAATCGTAGCCGCCCGAAAGCAGGCACGTGATGCGGCCCGCGGTGTTTGCCGGCAGGCCGCCCGGCCCGGAAATTTTGCGCGCGTAAACGAGCAGCGGCCCCGGCGTGATTTCGATGTGGCAGGTGATCTCGGGATCTTTCAAGCGGACGCGGACGTCGCGCCCCTCGGCCCGCAGCTTGTCCAACAAGTAGCGGCCGACGGCGGCTTCGATTTCCATCGTCGAATGCGGAAATTCTTTGTCGCTGCGCTTCGCGCGCACGGCAAAGTTCGCGAACCGCAGCGGCGCGATCTCTTCCCACGCCTCGCGGCACAGCGCTTCCATCGTCCGCTCGACGGGCCGCGCCACCGCGTAGTTGGCGACGCCAAATACCCGCTGGATTCGCCCGATCGCCTCATCGAGAGCGGCCCCATCGCCGAGCCGCACCAGAAAAGCGGTCGCCCGGCTGCTCGATTCGCTCGACCGCAATTCCCTGCAGGCTCTGCCGCAGCGCGACGAAAAGCTTGCCGAGAAAGAAGTGCCGATTGCGGCCCTTCAGCCACAGTTCGTGATAATGGACCACGATGACGGGTTTGCTCATGCGAGTTTTTCCGCGGCTCATGCGATCAACCGGTTGGCTGCCGCGCGTTGAGCCAGTATAACAGCCGCGCCCAGCGCCGTGTAGCCGCCCAGTACGCCCAGAGCCATGTGCGTAAAGCGCGATAACTCACTCGATACAAAAGGTCCCGCGGCGGAACTTTCCACAGCTCTCGGGGTTATTATCTGCATCACTTCTGCTCGCGGAGAAGGCAGAAGCGCAGGCGGCCAAGAAAGACGCTACCCAAACGCCGGCTCGCGCATCCAATGCCTGTCGGCGTTCGATTGGGCATCCGATTGCAAGGGTCAGAGCGTAGTTAAAGAAAGAAGGAGGGCGCCATGTGGAATCGTCGAGATTGGGACGACTTCTTCGATATCGTTGGAAAGCGATGGCACATGCGCCGTCCTCCGCGCCCGGTGGACCGCTCGCGACCCAACCGCCTTGTGCCCACCGAAGGCTACAGCCTCGCTGAACTCGACGATGCCGGCCTGAGCATCGAGCAGGCCGAACGCCTCGGGCTGCCCGTGGATGCGGGCCGCGTGGGCTCCTACGGCCCCAACGTTTCCGCACTGCGCGATTATCTGCGAGCCACGCGTTCGCGTTTTTAAACGTCCACTCAAGAACCTCATATATTGCTGGACTGCGTTTGCGCACATTCAGGCGTCACTTCGCCAGCGGCAAACCCCGTGCGCGACCCTGCCCATACCGTGTCGATTAGAAGTGAGTGCTGTCGTGTGTTTACAGCGAGTTGGAGACGTTTCTAATCGCCAAATGTCGATTAGAAAATGGTTGAGTCGTGGGGTGAATCTGCGGCGGCGCGTTCACAAAGAACCCACCCTCACAAAGAAGCTGTGAAGAAACTCCTCGCGTTTTCATTTTATTTTAGGGAGTGGAGTCGCAGCGTGAATTTATTGTGGATTGCTTGGCTGCTGGGCCTTGTTCCTCTACCTTTCGTAGCTCTCCTAGCTCGCAGCGGCGGTCACTAGTTTCCTCAAGCGAGCCCAATGCTGCAGGTTGTAGGTGAGGCAGGCCCAGAGCAATTCGATTTGAACTTTCACCAGGCCGCGCACGTGAAACTGCCTGAGCCCCAGCTTGCTTTTGATCCACGCGTGACAGAACTCCGCCACCCGGCTACGACGGCGGTATTGGGCTTGGGCCTTGTCCGTGGCCATCTTTTCCCGGAACGCCACGACCGCCGCGTTCTCTACCCGCCTGGTCACTCCCCGGCCATGGCTTCTGATTTTCCGGACAACATTGCGGCTTGTGGACACAAGGTTGACAGTCACTGAATTTTGCCTCGTAAATGTGGATGACCAGCCCCCGCTTGTTCTTGTGACTCCCTTGGGGCCGCAGCAGTTTGCCCTCCGGGCAAACATACTGATTCGTCTCCGGTTGATAGACGAACGCGCTCGGAGGAAGCCGATGGGGAGTCGTCACTCCGCTGGGCATCTGTTCTCGCCCCATGCTCCCCAGAAAATCGATCTCCCGCTTGGCCATCTTCTCGATGTTGTCTCGCGTGGTGTAGCCTGCGTCGGCCACCATCTGTTGCGGCTTTTTCTTCAGCCGTTGCTCGATGCGGTCCACTGCCGGCAGCAACTGTGCGCTGTCCTTGGCCGCCTGCGTCACGGCCACGCCCACGATCAGTCCCTGCGCCGCGTCGGTCGAAATCTGCGCGTTGTAGCTGAGCGCGAATCCTCCATCGGGTTGGTGCATCACGCGCGCTTGCGGATCGCCGATGCTCACGCGCGCCTCGTTCTTCGCCGCTCCCGCTTTTGCGATCCTGCAACTTCTCCAACTCCTGCAACGCGCTCTCCAGCCGCTCTTGTTGCTCGCGCCGCGCGCGATTCTCGCGCTTGCTCTGATTTTCGGACTGGCCTCTTCGTTGCGCGGATCGCCCATCCCCACCACACGCTGCCGCGCCCGCTCCAGATGTTCCCGAATCGTTCCTTCGCCTTGATAACTCCGGCTGCTCGCCAGCGCCTTGATCTTCGTGCCGTCCTGCATCACCTGCTCCAGCGTGATCAACCCTTCCTTGCTGAGCGCCGCCAACACCTGCGTGAACAACTCGTCCAGTTCTTGCTGCTTCTCCACGCGAAAATCCGCCAGCGTGTGATAGTTCACTTCCTCCAGTCCCGTCAGCCACTGGAACGCCGGATCGTACTCGCAACGCCGCGCCACTTCTCGCGCCGATCCGATCCCTTCGCTGTAGGCATACACCCACAGACTGATCAGCAGTTGCGGATCGAATCGCCGGCCGGCCGCCTTCTTCCGCGCTGCTCTCGATGCTTTCGTAAAATCGGCTCAGGTCCAATCGTCCGACCAGCGCCCAAATCGCCCGCGCCCGATGGTCTTCGCCAATCAACCGCTCCACATCCACCGCCCGCCAACTCATCTGCTGCCGGTTCACAGAGCGGATCAAAGGCTGCTCCGTGCTCGTTTTTCTTGGCTCATGCCGCGAGCTTACGACACGCTTCCTTTTTTGCAAGAATCAAATTCAGGGGAGTTTTTTCACAGATTCAAACCGAGGGTGGGGCACCCGAAATATCAAAGGCGAAACCCCACGGCCGGGAATCAGCGCCTCTGTCGAGCATCTTCGAGCCTCCTCAAATTCTCAAAGAGCGTTCGGCTCTCGTCCAGAGAGCCGACGACTTCCGTCGTCCCAATCACACTGACAGATCGACGCGCGCGCATCGAGTGTCCTGAAGGACAGATTTAGGACGGGCTGCGGATCTGGCACTCGCGGCTGCCGCGCAGCAAGTGCGCGCAAAAAAAAGGCCCCGTTCCTCCCGGGGTGGGACCGGACAGAACGGGGCCGCAGACGACTTCGAGTCCTAGAAGGAGAACTTCAAACCGAACTGCATGACGCGCGCCGTGTTCGCCGTCGACGTAATCGTCCCAAACGTTAGCGGTGCGTTGATGTTGTTGGCGGGAGGATTGAATTGCGGGTGGTTAAAGACGTTATAGGCCTCTGCCCGGAATTCGAGTGTCCCGAACTCCATGATTTTGGTGTCCTTGACCAGCGCCATGTCGAAGTTGACCTGGCCAGGCCCGAAGACGGTGCCCACCGATGAGTTCCCGAAACCCGTGCCGGCTCCCGGGAAGGTGGAGTTAAACGCTCCGCAGGGAGCGGAGGAACTTCCTCCGGGGTTCGGTATGCCGCCAATGCAGTACGGTGACGACGCCGGAAGCGGGGTCGTGCAGGTTGCTGAGAGTGTGCCGAACGAGCCGACCGTACACATCGGAGTGAAGGCTGCAGGATTGAGCCAGCCGTTGAGCACACGCTGGGTGGTGCTGCCGGAAGTGGTGATGGGAATGGCCGACTGGCAATTCCCCTTCGCATTGCACTTGCTCGGATCTGCGAGAAGGGCCCTGGAGGTGCCCAATCCGTAGATCGATCCGCCCGCGGTATCGGTGATGGAAAAGGGCTGGCCATCTTGAACGGTGGCCACGCCCGAGATGTTCCAACCCGACAGAAGCTTGCCCGTAATGCCTTCCTCATGCTTCCACGGCAGGTCGTAGACGTAGGTGATCACGACCCGCTGCGGTCGCTCAAATGCTGCGAGCCCGTAGGACTGGGACAAATTGAGGGGATTGTTGGTATTCGACGAGCCATTGAGCACGCCTCCGTTGGGCTGGAGGAAGCCCCCCGATTCAGCGGAATTGATGTTCGTGAATTCCTTGCTCCACGTGTAGGCCACTTGCAGCAGCAAGCCGTGGGAGAACTGATGACGGACCAGAGCTTGCAAGCTGTTGTAGAGCGCGTCTCCGTTGGTGGTCGTTGTGGCAAGGCCTCCGTTGAAGCCGAGGTACTGAGAGCGGACGTCGGCATTGCTAGTACCATTCGGCAGGAAGATGCCGCAGGGATAGCACTGGAGCACATTCGCCTGCACGGGCGTGGCGTTTCCGGAATCATTGAACGGCACCTGCTGCACCAACGCCGTGTTCTGTGGTCCGGCAGCGGCGGTCGGATTGTTCGGAGCGCCGGGCACCAGCAAGCCGAAGTTGCTGTCCTGGCCGTAGTTGTAAAGGTGGATGCTATGGGTGCCGACGTAACCGACGTCGACGATCCAACCGTGAGCGACCTCATACTGGAAGTCCAAGCTGTACTGCTGGACCCTCGGAAGCTGGTGGCCCATCACTGGCGAATCCGACGTGTACGTCAAGTCGGAATTTGCGAAACCGCAGACCAACCCGCCCGGGCAAAGGGCCGCCGGACCCGAAACCGTTCGCGGCGTCCACGCGAGAGGTGTCTGCGCGGCGGCATACCACGGATTGTGCAACGTGTCGCTCAGCGTATACGGAGCCACGCCGCCTGCCGTGCCAGCATACGGCGGCAAGTTGAGCTGGTTGTCGATGAGCAGGTTGCCGTAGACACGGTCATAGAACATTCCGTAGCCGGCGCGGACGACGAACTTGGTGCCGAGTGGCTGCCAGGCTACGCCGATGCGTGGAGAAAGTTGTGCGTCGGCGAGCCGGGGAGCAGGGTCTTGTTGCTGTTCACGAAAACTCCAGTTGCGCCGTTAGGCGCAGTGAAACCGGCGGTCTTGTCGAAGTTGGAGGGCACAATGAAGCCGTCCAGCGTGCCCGTCGAACTGGCCAAGAACGCCGAACCGGTGTTGAATTTCTGTAATAGCGGCAACCAGATGTTCGTGAACTGGCCGCTGACGTCATCCGGGAACCCGTCGTATTCCCAGCGAACGCCCAGGTTGACCGTGAGCTTCCTGTTGACCTTGATGTCGTCCTGTATGTACCAGTTGAAGGCATTGATGCGGTTGTAATGGGTGAGCGGCCCCTTCAATCCGAATCCAGCCAGGATCGAAAAGGTCGTGGCCGCCGTCCCGTCGTTATAGCCATCAGGATTTGAAGGAGAAACCGCGGTTCCGGCGCTGCTTGTCAGAAAGTCGGCCGTGCTCGGGAGAAGGAGTTCGCCTCGTCCAGAGGCTGGAATCGTGTTGTTATACTGAACGCGTTCCGCTTCAAAGCCGCCGCGAAGCGTCTGTTTCCCATGCGTCCAGGAAATCTGATCGGCCCACTGGAACGTGTTGATGTAGTTGGTGGAGATCATGGCGAAGTTGCCGCCCTGGCTCCATGCCGCACCGCCAAAAATCGCAACGTTGTCCAAAATCGGGATCACACCCATTTCGGGGAACTGCTTGGCAATCGCGCCGTTCGTACCTGTCGAGACGAGCGGGCACGGCGCTCCGTTGTTAATCAACGGAATGATCGACGCATCGCAGGACAGCGCGGGAGATCGAGATCGGTGTTGTCCTCGATGTCCCGATGGAAAGAGAAGCGGGCTTCGTTCACGAGGTTCCCGCTCAATACGGACGTCAGCTTGAGCTGTCCGACGTGATTGATGTAGTGGCCGTTGATCGGCATCCCGGTTGCGCTGCGATCCGTTGATGAAACAGTTGAACGTTTGGGTTTGCGGATCGGTCGCGTACATGTACTTCTCCGAGAGCGTGTGCTTGCTCGTGAGGACGTAGTCCGTGTTGACCAAGTACTGGTTTTCGTTGGCATGAATCGGCTCGGAAATGGGCGTCTCGCAGCCGAATAGGCCGACATTCGCAGGTGAAAGTGGCCCAAAGGGGGTGGTTTTGTTGAGGCAAGAAAGAGAACCGGTAGAAAGGGAATTAAACTGCGCTTGCGTCATGCTGGGAAAGTAAAAGCCCTGGTTGTAGGGCCCCTTGTCGATGCCCTTGGCCTGCAAGTAGGAAATGGCCGTGTTGCTGATGTTCGAGCCATCCGCAGCGACGCCATGTGAGCTGTTAGGGCAGGCTGACCGGCGAATATGCTTCCCAAGTACGCCTTGTAAGCCGCGGGGTCGTTCGTGCAACGGACGTCGCTGCAGGCGCCGCCGAGATCCTTGTAATCGTTCCACGGCATCAGATACGTATTGGGCGTATAGCCGAACGCAAAGCCGCTGGTTCCGATTCCGTTGATCTGCCGGATACCCTGATAGGAACCGAAAAAGAAGAGCTTGTCTTTCTTGATCGGGCCGCCGAATGTGCCGCCGAATGTATTCTGCTTCAGCGTCTGCGGATTGTTGGTACCCTGAGTGCGTTGGAATTCCTTGTAAAAGAAGTCGTTCGCGTTGAAGAAGTTATTGCGGTTGAATTCCCACACGTTGCCATGGAATTGGTTTGTGCCGCTCTTCGTAACGACTTCGACGTTCGCGCCGGGGTTGCGTCCGGAACTGGCATCGTATTGCGAGGTCTGTACCTTGAATTCCTGGATCGAGTCGGGGTTGGGAATCGCAATGCCGGGGAAGCTGCCGCTCTGAGAGCCGGTGCCGCTGACGTAGTTGACAACCGACGATCCATCCATCAGGTAGTTGTTCTGGTCGCCTCTCGAACCGTTCGCGCTTACGTCCTCGGTCCCGTTCCCAATCGCAGACGCGGTCGTTGCGTTGGCGACCACGCCCGGGGAAAGGTTAATGATCTGCGTGTAATTGCGCGAAACGAGCGGCAGGGAGGTTACTTCCTTCGAACCCACAAGGTCGCCGTTCGTAGCGTTCTGAGTTTGTATCGTCTGCTGAGTAGCTTCCACGGTGATCTGCTCGGACTCAGCGCCTACTTCGAGAGCGTGATTGAGCACCGCGGTTTCCGTAACGTTTACGGTGACCGAGGGAACCTCTACAGTCTTGAATCCGGCCGCGGAAAACTTACGGAATAATTGCCCGGTGTCAGGAGGGAAAACTTATAGGAGCCGTTGGCATCGGTCGTCGTTGTACGGGTTTGCCCCGTGGCCGTACTCGTGATCGTCACCGCAGCCCCGGCAATGACGCCGCCCGAAGGATCGGTCACCGTTCCGGTCAGCGCGCCCGTCTCAGCCGTTTGGGCAAAGGATGCGGTGGAGAAACGAGCAATAGACAAACTGTAGCGAACAACGAACACACAAATCGGAGCATGGGCCTTACGTTCATCGTGTTCCCCCCACCGCATATTTTTCTGCATCCAAAGTGCGCGCGAGAGGCTCGCGCGCCGTATTCCCCAACCCCACAAGCACATCAGCCCGCAAATATCTTACGGACACACAAATTTGATGGCGCTGATTTAACACACGTCCAAATTCGTGTCAATAAGTATGTTGCGGCCTGATTTCGGAGGAGATCCACCGCGGCGACCTGAGGAAGGGCTAGCGGCCGCTGCCTTTGCCGGGGCGAGTGTGAGGATCCAGACTAGTCTATACATTCTTTACGGTTATGTGGACAATTTTCGTTTTGGGCCTTCTGGAATCCGGGGCTTCAGCTACAAGGATCGGCTATCGGGTCGTCGGATTCGGTTGGCGCAGGAAGCGACAAAAGTGGCCAATTCCCGCCATGTAGGCCCTTCTTAACCTCCCGACGAGAGCATGGTTCATGCTTCAGTTGGAGCAGAAAATTCGCGCGATGTGAGATGGAGATTTCCGCAACTTGTCGAGTCACTTTTTCCAGAAGCGGGCGACAGCGGCAAAATCGGGATCGTCCTTCGACGCATCTTTGACGGCGCTGTAGGTGGCGTAAGCGGCTTCGGCCGCGGGCAGCCTGGTACCATGCTCGCGCGCCAGCTCGAGCGCGAGCCGCATGTCTTTGTGCATCAGCCGCAGCGGAAAGCTCGCCGGAAATTCGTTTTTCAGCATGAGCGGAGCTTTCACGTCGAGCAGGCGCGAGCGGCCCATGCTCGATTGCAGCACTTCGATCAGGCGTTCGGCGGGCACGCCCGCCTCGTGACCAGCGCGAGCGCTTCCGCCAGAGCCTCCACTTCGAGCGCAAGGAGCAGATTCATCGCGAGCTTCACGGTTTGGCCCGCGCCGTTTGGCCCGAGAAGGAAAAATTTTTTGCCGATCGCTTCCAGGACCGGCTTGCGCGTTCGAGCACTTCCGCTTCGCCGCCGATCATGAAGACGAGTTCGCCTTTTTCCGCGCCCCACGTGCCCCCTGTCACCGGCGCATCGAGAAAGTCGACGCCTCGCTCGGCGCATGCCGCGGCTTCGCGGCGAGCCAGTCCGGAGAAACGGTGCTCGAATCGATCAGGATCGTTCCGCTGCGCAGCGCTTCGAGCGCGCCGTGGACCGCAGAGGACTTCTTCGAGCGCGGGCGGATCGCTGACGATCGTGATCAGCACGTCCGCTTGCGCGGCCACTTCGCGCGGATTCGCGGCGAGCTTTGCGCCGGCGCGCACCAGATCGTCCGCTTTGGATTTTGTGCGGTTCCAGACGTGAGCGGGAATCCTGCGCTGAGGAGATTTTGCCCCATCGGCTTGCCCATCAATCCAAGTCCGATTAATCCGACGTTGGTTTCATTAGCGTCCCCGCCGTTTCGATGAAGTTACGTGCGAGGCGTCCCACCCTCGCAAAAGGCGCGAGGATGAGGCACCCGGAAGTTCAAAGCCGACGCTACATGAGAGAGAATTCGACGCGATGGCGGAATGGGTCGATGCGTTCGGCGCGCACGCGGACCCGGTCGCCCAGGCGGAATACCAGCTTCGCGGCGCTTTCGATGGCCTCGGCCGCGCGAGCCGCGATGCGGCTCGGCGACGATGGCATGATCGCGCTCGCGATACACGCAGCGCTTGCCGGTTGCTTCCTCGAGGCGGTCGATGCTGACCAGCCCTTCGACGAAGATTTCCATCAGCTCGACGAAAAAGCCGAATTTCTGCACGGAAATGATCAGCGCCGTCGTATTCCTCGCCGAGATGGCTTTCCATGAACTGCGCCGTCTTCCATTCCATCAGTTCGCGCTCGGCCAGGTCGGCGCGGCGCTCGGCTTCCGAACTTTCGGACGCGATTTCCTCGAGTTCGACGCGGCGATAGGGGCCGAGAGTGGCGACGAATTCGCTTCTCGTTGCGCGTGTGCGACCGGCGCAGCGGCTCCGGGCGCGGCACTCTCGGCGCGACGGCGTCGGGATTTTCAAGCGCCCATTTCAGCGCGCGATGGACGATCAGGTCCGGATAGCGGCGGATGGGCGATGTGAAGTGCGTGTACTCCTGCGCGGCGAGAGCGAAATGGCCGAGCGGATCGGCAGCGTAGCGCGCCTGCTTGAGCGAACGCAGCATCAGGTAGGAAAGGATGCGCTCTTCCGGCTTCCCTGCGATTTTTTCGGTCAGGCGCTGGTAGTGCTGCGGGCGGATGTCGACTTCCTCGGCGGCCGGCAGCGTCGACGTTCATCGGCCGCATGCGGCCGCGGCCGTCCGCGCCGCGCGCGCCGAGCGGCTTTCACGCTGCCGTGGCGGACGGTGATGCGGCGCTCGGCGAGATCCTCCACGCCGAGCGAATAGCCGAAGGCCTGCGCCAGTTCCTCGAATTCGAGCACTTTTTTGGGGTCGGGCTTTTCGTGGACGCGATGCAGCGAGGCGATGCCGCGCTTTTCGAGGTATTGCGCGACGGCTTCGTTCGCCGCGAGCATGAATTCCTCGATGAGGCGGTGGGCGATGTTGCGCTCGCTGCGGAGAATGCTCGGTCATGCGCGCCGTCCTCGTCGAATTCGATCACCGGCTCGGGCAGATCGAAATCGATCGAGCCGCGCTCGCTGCGGCGCGCGTTGAGCAGCAGCGCGAGTTCCTTCATGCGGCGGAAATTGCTCGACGAGCGGCGCGTAGCGCTCGGTCATTTCCGGATCGCCTTCGAGCACTTTGTTGACGTTGGTGTACGTCATGCGCTCGGCGGAGCGAATCACGCCGGGCGTGAATTCGGCGCCGATCATCTTGCCGGTCGCGTCCATTTCCATGATGACGCTCATCACCAGGCGATCGACCTTGCGGATTGAGCGAGCAGATGCCGTTGGAAAGCTCCTCGGGCAGCATGGGCACGGCGCGATTCGGGAAATAGACCGACGTGCCGCGCAGGCGCGCCTCGCGATCGAGCGGCGAATCCGCGCTGCGACGTAGTGCGCCACGTCGGCGATGTGCACCTGCAGTTCGTAATTGCCGCTCGGGCAGTCGGCGACGTAGACGGCGTCGTCGAAATCGCGCGCCGTTTCGCCGTCGATGGTGACGATCGGCAGATCGCGGAAATCGCGGCGGCCGCGCAGTCCGCTTCCGGCGACCTGCTGCGGCGCGGCTCGCGCCTCGGCGAGCACTTCCTCGGGAAATTCGTGCGGCAGATGATGCTTGCGGATGATGATTTCGACGTCCACGCCGATTTCGCCGGGGCGGCCGAGAATCTCGATCACGCGGCCCGTGGGCGCGAGGCCGCCGCGCGGAAAGCGCGTGATTTCGACATTCACTACGGCGCCGTCCAGTTCGGGAAGGCGCAAGCGGCGATTCGCGGGCGGCTGCTGCGCCTCGGCGGCCGAGTTTCGCGCGCAGCTCGGGCGTGAGTTCGTCGCCCGGCGGGATCAGGACTTCGTGCGTGGATGCGCGTGTCGTAGGGCAGCACGTGATTGCCGTGCGGGCCGTAGCGGAAGAGGCCGACGACGGTCGGATGCTCGCGCGTCGACGATTTGCACGATGCGGCCTTCGGCGCGTCCATCGGGGCGGCGGCGCACGATGCGCGCCGAGGACGCGGTCGCCATGCATCGCGTCGCCCAGGCTGTCGCGGCCGATGAACAGATCGCCGTCGACGCCGGGGATCGGATTATCGGGCACGAGGAAGGCGTAGCCGTCGCGATGCGCGATGATGCGGCCGGAGATGAGATTGGGATCGCGGGCGCGGCGGGAGGCTGCGGCGGCGGATGGCGCATCAAACGCAGTTCCCTGCTCTGCCTCGGCGCTGGGCGCGCGCGACGATGGAGCGGAGGCGTTGGGCGGCGGCTGCTGTTTCGGATTCGGTTTCTGGTTTGGCTTTTGATTTGTTTTTTGATCGGACAGCTTATAGCGGCCACCGTAGGTCTCTTCGATTTCGCCGCTTTTCGTGAGCTTGCGGATAACCCGCGGGAGAAAGCGGCGCCCAAGATGCTTGAGTCCCATGCCGTGCGCGATTTCGCGAATGCTCGCGGCCTTTGAAAGCTGGCGAGATGTGCGAGGACGTCAGCGGGCTTGACGTGTTCTTCTCGCGGCTCGGGCGCGGTTTGGAATTTGCGAAGTTTTTTCATCGACGCGGGCCGGCGGCACAGCCACAGACAGGCTAGCGGAATTCGAGGCGCGTGGCAAAGGTGGTTCGGGCGGGGAGAGAGTCAAGCAGGGCAAGGTCGGCGCGATCCCGATTGCAAGATTCTCGATCATGTTCGTTCTAAGTGGTCGGAACCAGGGAGCGCTTGCCATGAGGGCCTTTTCGAGGAATCGCCGGAAATATGGCGCGGTCGTAGGTTTTGTGGTGATGCTTTTAGCCATGCTCGGGGCGTGGTCATCCGCAGCCCCGGTACGGGGACGAATGGCGGCGCGTTTCGACTTGCGGCGAGGGCGCTACAGGATACTCAGCTATGGACTTCCACCGTTATGGCTTCCCGAGTACGCCAGGCTGTTAAAGGAGCGATACGGCGTCGAACTCCATTCTGTCGCGGGCTGCATCGTCTCGAAAACCTTGGTTTCGTACGCCGATAGCTACGACGCCGTCAGCGCAGCCGCCGTAAATCATAAGCTTGGACACGACGTGTTCAAGGAATGCGCGGAAGATGCTCGCAACAACGCGGACCACTTCTAATCGACACAGTAAGAGAGCCGGCGGGACGCCGGCGCTACGGGCGACCGTCAAAGGCCAAGCTCTGCGCGCTACTGCGGGAGCTGCTCGACCGTGGGGATGTCGAGGACGACGATTTTGCCGTCGGGCTCGCGCTCGAGGGTGGGCGCGTAGTCGCCGAGGAGTTCGCGGCGCCACCACATGCCCGTCGTGCGCTTCGTTTTCATGTCGGTGAACCAATACTGGTAGATGACCGCGCGGACCTGCTGCGGCTTTGCGTTGGGGAATGGATTGCGCGCGAAGAGCTCCAGCACGTCGGGCGAGCCGGTGAGGAGGCGCTCCTCGGTCCACACGACCAAGCGATATTGGGGCCACGCGCCGAGAGAGGCGAACCAGAGATTCCATTCGAAGCGCGGCTGGTAGGGCGCGTAGATGCCGGGCGGCTTGCTCGGATCCTGCGGCTTGTAGCGGAAGGGGTAGGGCGTCCACGTTTTGCCGCCGTCGGTCGAGCCCTGAAATTCGATTTCGTAGCGCGCGTGGGTCATAACCTCGAAGAGGCCGTATGAATTGGCGATGCGAAACGGTTCAAGCGCCTCGACCGGAGTCGTAAACAGCGGCGCGTCGGGAACCAGCTTCCACACGAGCTTGGCCGTAGTGACATAGAAAATCCACGCGAGGCAAATTCCGGCGAAGGTCCAGCGCACGGGCTGGAAGATGTGGCGCCAGGACGCGCGCCTGGATTCCAACGGGGTGGCGGCCGCGGCCGGGTCCGGCGGGCGTTCGCGATCGATCAGCGCGCGGATGCGCTGCGGAACGATCCATTCGATGAAGCGATCGTCGAGAAAAAGAAAGCCGAGGCAGAAAACGATGTAGTTCAGGAAGGCGTAGTTTCCGGTGAGGATGATGCTGGTTTGGAACGGCAGCACGATCAGGAAGAACGCGATGCGAAATCTGCGCGGAAGAAAAACCATAAAACAGAGGACGAGTTCGATCGCGAGCGTGTAGAAGACGGCCCCGGCGTGAAACCAGTGCGGGAAATGGCCGACGTACCAGCCGGGCCAGGTGGGGAGCGGGGCGTTCTGGTAGTAGTCATCCATGGCGCGGAAGTTGCGCCAGGTGGGATCGTGGCTGGCCATTTTCCCTACGCCGGATTCGAAGTAGATGCGAAAGGCCTCATATTGCAAGAGGAAGAGGCTGGCGCGCGAGGCGGAGTGCGAGCGGGCGAGCCTTGGGCGGAGGCCCGGAGGCGCGAAGAACAACGAGATGAAGCCAGCTTCGAGGAGCATGCCGTCGGATTGGTAGCTCGAGAAATCGCGCGCGGTGACGATGAACGACAGGAAGCAGACGAAGCAGATGAGCAGCGCCGCGCGCGGCCAGATGTTGAAGATGACGAGAACCGAGGCGATCAGGCCGATCCAGGTGACGAGCATGAGCGCGCGGTCGCTCGAGCCGAACCAGAAGAGGCTCGGCGCGTACCACCAGCTATAGCCGTGCATCGCGGCGGTCACCGCCTGGAGGTAGTCGCCCGCGGGGAGGATTCCATCGGGGCCGAGCAGGCCTTTGATCTGGAAAATCAGCGAATAAAATGCGGAGAAGTAGATCACGCCAAGCGCGCGCAGGAAAATCCAGCGCGGCCAGAGATGGCCCGGCGATTTCTCGGAGGGGATTTCGGGGCCGAGGAGCCAATTGATGGAGGTGTCGAGCCAGGGCCACATCGCGCGAGGATTATACAGAGAAGCAAAGGCCACGTTGAGGTTTCCGCCGTTCCGGCGCCGAGATTTCTCGGATTTCGCTACAGCGCCCAATTTTCGCGCGGCGGGAGGTTGATGGGCGCGAAAATTGGGCTGCTCAATCCTCGAAATGACAGGTGTTAGTTGATGGCCAGATGAGAAGAGAGACGAGAACCGGGCTAGTCGGGAGTCTCGGCGGCTGGGTCGGGGGCTGGCGGCTTCAGGAATGGCGGCGGGGCGGGGACCGACTGCAGGCCTTCGCGGCCTTCGGCGAAATCGATGAAGAATTGCTGGACGTTGAAGCGGAAGCCGTTTCTGGAATGCGCGAGCTTGGCGGATTCTTGCCAGCGAATGTATTCGCCGGTGGGCAGCAGAAGGCGCGTCTTCTGCGTGTCGGCGAGATAGGGCGCCACGACCTCGGTGAGAATCTGCTGGTGGAGCGCCGCGTCGCGAAGGTGGAAGATCACTTCGACGCGTTCGTAGATGTTGCGCTGCATCCAATCGGCGCTGCCGAGATAGATTTCGGTTTTACCGCCGTTGCCGAAGACGTAGATGCGGCTGTGCTCGAGGAAGCGGCCGATCACGCTGCGGACGCGAATGCGGCTGCTGAGTCCGCGCACTCCCGGACGCAGCGCGCAGGCGCCGCGCACGATGAGTTCGATCTGCACGCCGGCTTGCGAGGCTTTGTAGAGGGCGTGAATGATTTTTTCGTCGAGAAGTGAATTCATCTTGGCGACGATGAAGGCGGGGCGGCCGGCCTTTGCATGAGCCGCTTCGCGATCGATTAAATTGATGAAATTCCGGCCGAGATTCAGCGGCGCGACGAAAAGCGGCGTGTAGCGCGGGCGCTCGGAATAGGCGGTGAGGTAATCGAAAACGTGATGCACGGCGGAAGTGATCGAAGGGTCGCTGGTGAGCAAGCTGAGGTCGGTGTAAAAGCGCGCGGTGGATGGATTGTAATTGCCCGTGCCGAGATGCGCGTAGCTGCGCGTCTGGCCGTCGGCTTCGCGGCGCGCGACGAGCGCGAGCTTGCAGTGCGTTTTCAACCCGACGACACCATAGAAGACCTGCACTCCCGCTTCCTGCAGATTGCGCGCCCAGCGGATGTTGGAGGCTTCGTCGAAACGCGCTTTCAGCTCAACGACGACGGCCACTTCCTTTTTCGCGGCGGCCTCGATCAGCGCGCGGACGATCGGCGAATTTTCGCTGGTGCGATAGAGCGTCTGCTTCATCGAGAGGACGTTCGGGTCCTGCGCCGCGCTCTCGATGAATCGAACCACCGTGCCGTAAGAATCATACGGATGGTGCAGCAGGACGTTGCGCTTGCGCAGGAGCTCGAAGATCGACGATGTACCCGGCTTCAGGGCCAGCTCGCGCGGCACGAACGGTTGATATTTCAAATCGGGGCGCGGCGTCTGGTCGTAGAGATGGAAGAGGCGCGAGAGATTGACGGGGCCGTCCGTGCGAAAAACCTGCCAGGGCGCGAGGCGGAAATTTGAGGCGAGGCGATCGACGATTTCCTGGTCGGCGCCCGCTTCGATTTCGAGGCGCACCGCCGAACCTTTGCGGCGGCGATGCAGCTGTTGGTCGACCGACTCGAGCACGCCGCGCGATTCCTCTTCGGTGAGATAGAGATTGCTGTTGCGCGTGATGCGGAAGGCCGCCGCCGAGAGGATTTCGTAGCCGTGATAGAGGCGCTCGGCGAAGGCGTGGACCACGTGATGGAGGAAGACATATTCGACCGTGCCTTCGACCGACGGAATCAGCACCAACCGCGGTAGCGCGCGCGGGACCGTGACGACGCCGACGTACGTTTGCTGGGGGCCGCGGCGCTTGCGCTTGAGAAGGAACGCCAGGCAGAGCGCTTTATTGAGCACGTGCGGAAACGGATGCGCGGGATCGACCGTGACCGGCGTGAGCAGCGGCGAAACGGTCTTCACGAAAAACTCTTCGATGTATTCGCGGGCCTCGGGCCGAAGCTCATCGAGATCGCGGACGCGGATCGATTCATCGGCAAGCGCGGGGACAAGTTCTTCGCGCCAGCAGACGTATTGGTCCGCCACGAACGCGTGGATCCGCTTGACCAGCTCGGTGAGAACTTCGTCCTGCGTGCGGCCGTCGGGGCCGGGGTCGCTGTTTCCCTGCTCGACCTGCTGCAAGAGGCCGGCGAGGCGGACCTCGACGAACTCGTCGAGATTGCTCGCCGTGATGGCCAGGAATTTCACGCGCTCGAGGAGCGGATTCGCAGGATCGCGCGCTTCTTCGAGAACGCGCTGGTTGAACTGCAGCCACGAGAAGTGGCGATTCAGGAATAGCTCGCGGTCGGGGATACGAGTGGGTGACATAAGCCTCTGAGGCCGGAAAGGTTATATCGGGAGTGTTACGGCTGTGTTACGACCGGGGGACTAACCGACGGCAGAGACCCCACCAACCGAGGAAGGGGCGCCACACCGGAAAAACATCAAAGACGAAGGCTCGCGCTGCTCGCTATTCGCGCGGGTACGCGGAGGGCAGAGAGCGCAGGTAGGCGATCACTGCCTGGGCGTCGGCCGGGGTCATGTGGTAGATGTGCATCGGCGGCTGGATGGCGAGGCCGTTTGGCCCGATGCCATTTTCGAGGATCTGCTCGCCTTGCGCGTCGCTGAACCCGGGAAAACCGGCAAGCGCAGGCGCGCGCATGGCCCAATTCGTGGTCGGATGGACCGGCGTGATCCAGATGGCTGCGCCTTGCAGGCGGCGAGATTCGTCGAGGTTGCCACTGTCGTCGCGGGGAGTATGGCATTCCTCGCACATTCCGACGTCCTCGACGAGATAGCGGCCGTGCTCGATCTGGCTTTGCGTAGCGGGGGCGGCGGTCGAGGCCTTGGCGGCCTTCGAGGGAGCCTGAGCATGAATCTCACGCGAGAATAAGAGCGACGCGCCCACGGCTGCGGCGAGCAGGATGGCAAGGCCAACGACCCAGCGGTAACTAGGTTTCATAGAATTTGTCAGTCCTGGAGTTGAAATTGTGCGGTTCCGTTTCCGGAGAGGCGGCCGTCACCGCTCGAACGCGAAAGTATCTCATCCCGCGCCGCAGATTCGCAATCCCGAAATGGGTGTTGGCGAGCCTCGCGTGACAGACGGACGCCACTTCTGGATCCGCATAACCATTTTTCCTGTAACCAGGCACTGGCGCCTAGAGGGCCGTTCTTGAATCGGAATTCCACAGCGCGGTCTTCGAATCGTGGGATTATGTCACCGGTTCGTGCGCGCGATCCCCTTCGTTTTGAAATCGCCTTTAGAGAACTCCGCCGACTTGCCCTTTGGAATGCTGAGGCTCTTCCAGTTCGGCGCGGCCAAGTGGCGCGCCAAGTATACAATCTGGCCGACATGATACGCCGTGTGCGTGGCGTTCCGATTAAGCGCCTCGACGGCGAGGAATGCTTCGCCACGAATGTATATGGTCCGCTCGACATCCTCCGGTTTCAAGGCGTCCAACGAGGCGAGTGTTATCGCCCACGCTTCCTCCCACCAGCGCAGCAGCTCCGCGCGCGAGATGCGCTCAGGCATCTCGAATTCCGCGTCTCGTCGGCGATCCGATTTCTCGCCGTCGGTGGTAAGGAAATCGCGAAATCGCGAACGCAAATTGCCGGTCAGGTGCTTGACGATGACCGCGATGCTGTTCGAGTCCGGATCGAGCTGCGCGTGCAAGTCGGCGTCGCGCTGAACCTGAGCGATCGCCTTCTCGCCCAATGCTTTATAGTTGCGATAAGTTCGAACGATGTCGCGAAGATACTTCGCCGAGATGGTCTCGCCAGCCATCCTGCCCTTCCGCGGCTCCAACCTCAGAGCCCAAGTCTATTCCCAGATCATACGAAATACGAGCGTCACATTCGTGCTTCCAACTGATTGACGCCGTAAGCGGAAGAGTGCCGTGAGTGGAAACTGACTCATCACCCGAGCCGGGGCGCACCGGCGCCGGGGAGTGGAGCAATCGGGGGCTAGAGGGGCGGCCGCGCTAATCGGGCAATTCAACTCCAAGCGGCGTGGCTTGCTTGCGCAATTCATGCAGACTGACCTCAACCTTCTCCTTCCAGTCCGAGATCGTTTGGCACAACACGAGATACATTTTGGATATCCGGTCGCGGAAATCGGCAAGCACTTGGTTTCGCGCATCCTCAGCCTGACTGAGCGCCGTTTGCTTGATCCTCTCGGCAGCGATGCGCGCTTCCGCGAACTCGTTTGCCAGGTTACCGAGGTCCTCATCGAAAGATCGCAGACTGAACGTGTAGTTGTTCAGGAAGCGATGCACTTTCGATTGAAGGGCCGCCACCGGGCCACGCTTGAGTTTTTCGAAACGCCGGCGCTCCTTCATCACGGTTTTCCTTGCGCGCTTGAACCACCGCCGAATAACGGATTTCTCCAGGTCTTTGCGGCGCGGGAATATCCAATTCCACCAGTGAGTGGGAGGCATCTCGTTGAGGACGGCCGCCTCCTCGTGGAGCAGTTGCGTCTCCAGCGCGCCCAAGTGGTTTGGGAACTGCCGGAGGAACCGTTCCAGGCTTTCAGCTTGTCTTCGCTCGATTTCGTCAAGCTTTTGCCGTGCGTCAGATTCAATTTCGCTGCGGGCGGCCTCGAGCTTCGCCTGGCACAGGGATTCCAGCTCCTTCACTTCCGCCTTCGATTCCGTAAGCGCAGCATCGACGGCGGATCGAGCGCTGTTGAGAATGGCCTCATAACCCTCGTAGGCTTTGTGAAAGGGAGCCATTCGAGACTTGTGCGCAAGACCGCGTCCCGCGATGGCTCCGGCCATGGCTCCGACCAGCAATCCGGCGCCAACTCCCACGGGCCCCGCGAACGCGCCGATACCTCCTCCAACCTTGGCGCCGACGAAGGCCCCGGTGCCGACGCTCGCCACATCCATCGCAACGTGTTTCACGGCGCGCTCGATGGGAATCTTCTTGTCAAAAAGCAGTTCCAGTTCTCGCCAGGCCGAACGTAGCAGCGTGCCAATTGGAATATGGAGCCCGGGGTCAAGTCCCTCGTGGAGCACGGATATCGCGTCCTTCGATGCGGTAGCGATCGCGTCATGATCGAAGTCCCGAAGCCCATGAATCATGTGTCCCTTTGTCTCGGCGGCAGTTCGAAGGTCCGTCGCGGCTTCCTTCGCGCCGCCTTCCTTGACTTCGATCACGGGTCCGAGCGCGATGGAGTCTCCCGCGACGTAGTCCTCCAGGCGCTGCATCCATGATTCGGCACTCGCCGCAGAGAAATCATGAAAGTTGGCTTGGACGTAGCCGCTGATGGAATCCACGCTGCGCAGTTGTTCGGCAGTGGAGACTTGAATTGCGTGCAAGACTTCCGGGTTAATCCTTGCCAGAGTGGCGACCGCGCCCAGCGAGGCCACCGCGCCGTCATGCGCTGACGAGCCCACGGCCGGCCTCTTCGGCCGAGCGGGCGTTGAAGGGCGGCGCTTGCGTTTGTCTGAGCCGTCCTTTTTATCGGGCGCGCTGGAGTGAATGATCGGAGAGCGGAACTTTCCAGGAGAGTTGGCCCGAACGCGGGAGAAGTGTGCGAGACCACTTGAAACGCGATCTCCACAGCCGGATGCGCCACGCAAAGTATGCAAGGGCAATGGAGCATAGAACGATGACTATCCATAACTCCTCGCCCGTTCGCATCCATTGCCTCCATGAAGAGCGAAAGTACGGAGAAAACCTGATTTGGCGCCGGGGCGCGCGACGAAGTACCCCTTTTCAATTGAAGAGCATGAGTCCTGCGGGGTAAATGGTACGGCGGGTCACTGTGCGGAATGCCACGCACTGGCCTAAAGGTCAGGCCCCGTGACTTCCGGTGCTGAGGTGGATTTGCCGGCACACTACACGCGTACCTCTTCCCATTTAGCGAGGGCCCAGCGCGCGTGACTTGCGATGAGCGCGTCGTCGGATGCGGCTAGGCGTTCGAGCAAGCTTGTGACGCGTTGGCGCGCGGCTGGATCGAGGGCGGCGGCGGAGTTCCCTAGCGCGACGCAGGCGTTGCGCACGATGCCGCGCCATTTGGCGCGCTTGACGGCACTCTTGCGGAATACGGCGCCGAATTCCTGCTGCGAGAGCGAGGCGAGCCATTCGAGTTCCGGCGCGAGCAGGCGTTCGCGCGGCTCGAATGCGGCGAGCGCCGCGACTGGAGCTTTGCGATTCCACGGGCAAACGTCCTGGCAGATGTCGCAGCCGATGACGGCGTTTCCGACGTGCGGGCGAAGTTCTTCCGGGATTTCGCTGCGAAGCTCGATCGTGAGATACGAGATGCAGCGGCGCGCGTCGAGAACGTAGGGTTGCGGGAAGGCTTGCGTGGGGCAAGCGTCGAGGCAGCGCGTGCAGGTGCCGCAGAAATCCGGAGGCGGAGCGGAACCTGGCGCGAGCGTGGGATCGAGGGCGAGCGTAGTGAGAATCACGCCGAGGAAAAGCCAGGAGCCTAATTGCGGATGAATGAGGCAGGTATTTTTGCCGAGCCAGCCGAGGCCTGCGTATTTCGCGGCGACGCGCTCGACGATCGGGCCCGTGTCGACATAGGCGCGGGCTTCGAAGGGCTCGGAAATTTGCGCGCGCATTTCGGCGATCAGCGCGTTCAATTTTTCGCGGAGGACATCGTGGTAATCGTCACCCCAGGCGTAGCGCGAAATCCAGCCGCGGGGCGCGGCGACGTCCGCGTGGGCTGCGTCGGCGGGCGGATGCGGCGTGTTGTAGTTGATGGCGACGACGATCACGCTCCTCGCGCCGTCGAGCGCGCGGCGCGGATCGGAGCGGCGCGGATCATTCAGGTAACGCATTTCACCTGCGTAACCGCGATCGAGCCATTCCGGCAGGCGGCTCAGCTCCGCGAGATGTTCAGCGGACGCAGGTGTGACGCCGCATAGATCGAAGCCGAGAGCGCGGGCGCGCTCGGCGATCCAGTGCGTTTGTTGCGCGGGGGTCATGCGTTCATCATGCATCAGAGGGCCTGCCGGACAAAATCGAAGATGGCGCGAATGCGTCAGCCGAGATGAAGCAACATCGGCGCACAAAATCGCCGCGTTTTGCTTGTGTCGGCGGCGTTGGGTGCATACAATCCTGCATTGCTCTTGGGACAACGGAGACACCTATAGATGAGCAGCCGGCGAATTGCGGCGAAAATCACGGGAGTGGCGGGGTACGTGCCGCCGCGAACCGTGACGAACGCGGACATCGAAAAGTTCGTCGATACGACCGACGAATGGATTCGCACGCGCACGGGAATCCGCGAGCGGCACTACGCCGAGCCCGGCGTCGGCGCATCGCATCTGGGAACGGAGGCGGCGAAGAAGCTGCTTGCGGCGAAAGGCGTGAACCCGGAAGAGATCGGCATGATCGTGCTGGCGACCGTTACGCCGGACATGCTGTTCCCGGCGACGGCTTGCCTGATTCAGGATCGCATCGGCGCGAAGAAAGCGTGGGGATTCGATCTCTCGGCGGCGTGCTCGGGGTTTCCGTACGCACTCACCGTCGGCGCGCAATTCGTGGGGTCGGGCGCGCACAAGAAAGTGCTCGTGATCGGCAGCGACGTGATGACGTCGATCCTCGATTTCAAGGACCGCGCGACTTGCGTCCTATTCGGCGACGGCGCGGGAGCGGTGCTGATCGAGCCGGCGACGTCCGATTCCGAAGGCATCCTCGATTTCATGCACGACGTGGACGGCTCGGGCGGCTGCAATCTGTACATGCCGGCGGGCGGGTCGCTGCATCCTGCGTCGCACGAAACGGTCGACAAGCGGATGCACTACGTTCATCAAGAGGGCCAGCAGGTTTTCAAGTACGCGGTGCGGCGCATGAGCGAGCTGGCTTGCCAGATCCTCGAGCGCAATGGATTTTCGAGCCGCGATCTCGCGCTGGTGGTCCCGCACCAGGCGAACATGCGGATCATTCGCGCGATGCAGGAGCGGCTGGGCGTCGATGATTCGAAGATCATGGTCAATATCGACCGATACGGGAACACGACCGCCGCTACCATTCCGCTGGGCTTGATGGACGCCGTCGAGCAAGGACGCCTGCGTAAGGGCGACCTGATCCTGCTGATCGCCGTGGGCGCCGGGTATACCACCGGGGCCGTCCTGATGCGCTGGGCGTACTGACGGCGGACCGGCGTTACTCGCCTTTCCTCCCCTAAAATCCAGGGCTTGACAATCGGCCAGCAATAGTTGCATGATGCAACTATCGTGATGTTGCAATGACCGAACCATCCAAAGCCGCGATCGAGACCTCACCCGATCCTAGAGCGCCAGATCCGCGAACTGGACGCGTGTTTCGAGGCTTTTCGGCGCGACATGATTCGCAGCATGGCTCCTCCTGCGACGGATGTCGAGCTCTCCCCGCAAGACGGCCGGGCGCTGGTGACACTCGCCGGCCGCGGCCGCGTGACCATGACCGATCTGGCGGAGCTGCTGGGGACACCACTAAGTACCGCGACACGCATGGTAGAACGGCTCATTCATAAGGGTTTGGCGATCCGGTCGCGCATCGAGGATGATCGACGCGTCGTGCATGTAGAGCTGAGCGAAGAAGGCAAGAGGCTGAACCAGATTTTCCTCGAGCGGCGCCGTGAAATTGCCGGAACGATGCTCGCTCCCTTGACCCACGGTGAACGAGAAATATTCATTGAGTTGATGACGAAAATCACCAGGCCTCGCCCACAGGAGTAAGAACACAATGGCAACAACCCCCGTTTCCCATTCTATACAATATTTGCATAAAGCAATAATTGTATATGGCAAATACAGCTACGGAGAAGACGAGCAAGCGTGGATGGAAGAGCTTTACGCCAGCCATCGGGATTTCATCTACCGCGTGGCCTTGCGCGTGATCCGCAATGCGGATGACGCCGAGGATGCAGTCCAGAATGTGTTCCTGCGCATGATGCGGAACGGCAGGCCGCCGGACGTTGGGAGCGGCGCGGCAGCATACTGGAGGCGAGCGGCGGTGAACGCCGCGATCGACGTGATTCGCAGGCGCACACAAAGGGCCGAGACCGGCCTGCCACCGAACCATCCCGCCGCCGAGCAAAGAGTGATGGAACGGCACCACGTGCGGCAGGTGCTCGGCAAGCTTCCTCCAGCGAACGCCGAGCTGTTTGAGCTGCACTACCGCGGCGGGTATTCGTACGAGGAGTTGGCCGAGCGCTTCGGCATACAAGTGGGCGCCGTCAAGAGCCGGCTGTTTCGAATCCGCGCCGCGCTGCAAAAGGAGATGCAGGCGGCGTAAGTCCGGTATGGACGCCTAGTTCACTCCGAAGTCGTCCGTTTGATCTCCGAGGATTGTCAGCACGGGATTCGTATCGCCCGCGGTCGTCGTGATCATCACGGCTTTCGTCGGCGAGACGATGAAGAACGTGCCGTTGAACGCCGGTGGCGGAGGAGCCTGCGTGAGGTTCAATGTGCCGCTGCCATCCGTCGTGCCGGTCGAAGTGAGCGCGTACGGTGCCCGACACAGCGAGGCCAGGCGAATTGGCGCCTGTTGTGCTCAAATCCTCCGTGCCCGCGACAGTGCCGGTAGTGGCACCAGTGCTTGTGAACGCCACGACGCCGGAATAATTCTGGAGCGCCGTTTGGGCGGGCGCCGAAGTGCCCTCAATGAGCGTCCCCGCGATTGTACTGGAGGAAAAAGGTCCCGTGGATTGCGGCTCAAGAATTCCGAGCACGGGCGAATTAAGATTGTCAAGAATGCAGAGAGCTTCATTGGTGTTGATGATGTACAAGACCGGCTCAAACGTAGTAGACGTGGTGGTAGTTTCGAGGCGCCCGAACGAATCGCCCGTGCCGAAATTCGACGGAAGGACGTTCGCGCCGAGGTCGGTTGTCACAGATCCATCGATATTCTCGACAAGCGCCAGGTTGAACGCGGTGCCTCCCGTCGGCTGCACTTCTGCGATGGCCGCAAAGGGCACGTAGGCGGCGTCGCCAGAGGGAATCACGGGACCCGCGAGTCCGCCGACGCTCATGGCGGTGCCGGGCGCGAAAGACTGAATCGCGTTCGAGAACGGATAGTCCATCTGATGGATCAGCTTGCCTGCACTGAGGAAAGGCGTGGTCGCGCTCACTGCGTCAGTTTCCACGATGTAAGCCTCGGTGACGAGGCCGTTCGTCAGCGTAACGGGATAGACGCTGAACGTCATGTTCCCGATCTGCTGACCCACGCTCATGGTGCAGCGCGATGCTTGCGTGGACGTCTGGAACGTGCCCGAGAAGGTTGTGTCTGGCGCGATCGGCGTTACGCTGCTGGGGGCGTTGGCGTCTACCTCGGCATTGTCAATGGTTCCCGGCGTGGTCGAGTTTGCCGGGACCTCGGCGGTAAAGCGGCCGGCAACGGCGAACGGGCCGGATGCTGCACCCGCGAAACCGACCTCCGTACCGGTGATTCCCATGACGAAATCGGCGCCAAGCGGACCCGCGCCGGAAAGCGTGCTCGAAGCGCAGGTTGTCACGTTCTGCTGCGCGATTTCGCCCGAGCCGCGATTGCCGCTCGAATCAAGCTCCACGAGGCGGCCGTGCAGTCCGTTCGAGTCGAGCGCGAACGCATAGGTGAGAGTGCCAGACTTGCTCGTAGTGAGTGTGAGGGTGCCGCGGCCGTTGGCGAGGATCGTGTAAGTGCCGGTGAACGTCTCGAGCGTGCCGCCAGATGGAGTGCCGGTAATCGCGTTGAAGTCTCCAACGCCGGCGCTGATAGTGCTGACTCCGTCCGAGGTGAAATTACCCGCTGCGACGACCGCGCCCTGCGCGTTGAATCCATTGAACTCGAACGCATAGTTTCCGCTCAGCAAGTTCGTGATGGTGATGCTCAGGGAGGCATTTTGCATCATCGGTGGCACTTCCGAATCCGCGACCTGAACTGTGATGGGGAAATTTCCCGTCGTCGTACCCGTCGGCGTGCCGCTGATGGTTCCGTCAAGAGCAAGCGTCAGACCCACTGGCAGCGGGCCCGAGCCGGCGGCGAGCGACCACGTGTAGGGCAGAACGCCGCCAGTGGCTTGCAGGGTTGTGGTGGTGTACGGAACGCCGAGCGTGCCGTTCGGAAGGCTGGTGGTGGTGATTTTCAGCGGCTTTGGCGGCTGAATGGTGATTTTCACCGAGTTCGTTTCGGCGGGAAATGCCACGGATGTCGCCGTGAAGGTGACGTAGTAGGAAGCCGAAACCGTCACGGGAGCCGTAAAGGTGGCCTGCTGGTTGGTCGACAAAAAGGTTCCCGGGGGCATCGGCGCACCCGGCCCAGGGGTCAAGACCCACGTCACTCCCTCATTCATGGTGTCCTTCGGGACGCTTGCGGTGATCGTAGCCTTGGCGCCAGCAGCGATCGTGCGGTCGCGCTGGCCCGCAGTACGACCGTGTTGAAATCCGATGGGGTGCCCGCGCAACCCGCGATCCCAAGAACGGCAATAACGAATAGACACCGAATGAACGAGAACCTGGCCCGCCCACGCATGACCACCCCTCCCCAACCCTGCTACGGCTATGCCTCTGACCCATTCCCTTTAGACCACAAAATCGCATGGGATAGAGGAAGAATGACCGGACGCATTAGCGTATGAAGCAACCAACAGCCCTAGCCAGACTGAAGGGCCGTCCTGACACTCGACCGTGAGGAGATCAGGGTCGCCTAGGGAACAAGAAGAGCATGAGCAGGATGCCGACACCATAAAACGGGAGGGACAGGGTACGCGTCCCGCCAAGAAAGCGCAGGCAGAGGCCGAAAAGAACGACGGCCTCGGCCAGGATGTAGCTCGCGAAGCTTGCGTTGCGCCAGCGTTCGAGCGAGGAGTCGTCGTCCGACTTTGCCTGGAGTACCTCGATGGCGGGCCGAATCACCTTCACCTGAAGATACAGGGCCGCGCCGACCATGATCGCGGCGACGCTACTGAGGCCTGCGAGGAACATGCGATTCATAGCGATGAGCTGGTGCTGCGTTTTCTCGGCGACCGCAACATACAACAGCATCGCAAGAAGCAAAATCAGGTAAAGAACGCGAAGACCCCGCAGGGTTCCGTCGACGGCAGGGGCTGGTAGCCGAGAAGGCATATGTGAATGGATTGGCGAACGATTCTGGCGCGAGCGTCGCAGGATGGCAAGCACCTTTTCGTCGCCGCGGAGACGGACGCTCGATACTATCTTCTTCACGTTAAGCTTTTCGTCCATAATAGATGGTGGCTTTTGTGCATGAAATCTTGCTGTAAAGGGTGGTTCATTTGCGCGTTGTGCTGACTGGCGGGGCTGGATTCCTGGGTTCTCATCTTTGCGACTACTTCATCGAAAAGGGCTGGGACGTTCTTTGCCTCGACAACCTGGTGACCGGGGCCGATTCGAACATTTCGCATTTGCTGTCGCATCCTCGATTTAAATTCCAGAAACAAGATGTGTCGCAGTACATCGACGTCGAGGGACCTGTGGATGCGGTGCTGCATTTCGCTTCGCCGGCCAGCCCGCCCGATTACCTGAAATTCCCGATTCAGACGTTGAAGGTCGGGGCGCTCGGGACACACAACACGCTGGGCCTCGCGATGGCGAAGCAGGCGAAGTTTCTGCTGGCGTCGACGTCGGAGTGCTACGGCGATCCGGAGGTGAGCCCGCAACCGGAAACATACTGGGGACATGTGAACCCAGTGGGGCCGCGAGGCGTCTACGACGAAGCGAAGCGGTTCGCGGAAGCCATCACGATGGCCTACCGCCGCTATCACGGCGTGAATACACGCATCGTGCGAATCTTCAACACGTACGGCCCGCGCATGCGCCTCAACGATGGGCGCGCGCTTCCAAATTTTCTCTACCAGGCGCTCGTCGGCGAGCCGATCACCGTGTACGGAGACGGCAAGCAGACGCGCAGCTTTTGCTACGTCACCGATCTGATCGAAGGAATCTACCGATTGCTCGAATCGGATGAGCCCGAGCCAACCAACATCGGCAATCCCAGCGAAATCACGATTCTGGAATTCGCGGAGCGGGTGCGGGCGCTTGTGGGCGCCACGGCGCCGATCGTGTTTCATCCTTTGCCGCAGGACGATCCCAAGCAGCGGTGCCCGGATATCACGAAGGCGAAGCGCATTTTGAAGTGGGAGCCCAAAGTGGGGCTTGAGGAAGGGCTGAAGCGCACGTACGAATTTTTCAGACAACAGGTGGGCGCGACGGGGACGACGAAATAGCGCAGAAATCGAAGAGAGATCCTTCGCTTCGCTCAGGATGACGATCGAGCGCCAGACAACGCACGAAACTTCTATTCCGAGCGGCCGAAGGAACGGTATTCGAAGCCGCGGGCCTTCATCTCGCGCGGCGAAAACAAGTTGCGCCCGTCGAGAACGAATGGCCGGGCCATCGCGTCGCGGACGCGATCCCAATCGAGTTTGCGGAATTCGTCCCACTCGGTGGCGATGATGAGCGCTTCCGCGTCCTTCACCGCATCGTAGGGCGATTCTGCGTATTCGATTTGAGGCAGCACGGCGCGGGCTCTTTCCATGGCCTCCGGATCGTACGCCCGCACGATCATTCCTTCGGCTAGCAGCCGATGGACGAGATCGATGGCGGGAGCGAAGCGGATATCGTCCGTGTTGGGCTTGAAGGCGAGCCCTAAAACGCCAACCCGCTTGCCTCTCACCACCCACAGCGCCTCGCGAAGCTTGTCGTAGGCCCGGTCGATGCGCCGCTTGTTGATCTTTTCCGCTTCCTTGAGCATCGAGAAATCAACGCCAGAGCGTTCCGCGAGATGCACGAACGCCTGCAGGTCCTTGGGAAAACAGAACCCTCCGAAGCCAAGACCTGCCGATAGGAAGCTTCCGCCGATGCGCGGATCGAGACCCATCGCGCGCGTCACCTCTCCGATATCCCCGCCGAGACGCTCGGCAAGATCGGCGACCATGTTGGCGTAGGAAATCTTCATCGCGAGAAAGGAATTCGACGCGTGCTTGATTAATTCCGCGCTGTTAATCGTCGTGACGACCCATGCCGGAGCCGGACCATCGGGACAAGATCCCGCATGAACCGGGCAGTTGAATTTGCGGTCGAGCACAGGCCCGTATATTTCCCTGAGCTGCCGCTCGGCGGTTTCATCCTCGACACCGACCACCACTCGATCCGGATGCAGGAAGTCTCCTACGGCAGTTCCTTCGCGGAGGAATTCGGGATTGGAGGCAACACGGAACGTGACGCCAGTCTTGCGGCTGTAAACGGAGAGTGCTCGCTTAAGCTCCTGCCCGGTCCGCGCCGGCACCGTGCTCTTCTCGACGACCAGCTTGGGCGACTTGGCCTCTGTGGCGATCACGCGCGCCACATGATCGATCGCGCTCAGGTCCGCGTCTCCGCTCGGAAGCGGGGGTGTTCCCACGCAGATGAAAATGGCTTCGCACTTGTCAATCGTTTCGGCCGGATTCGCGGAGAAACTGATTCGCTTTGCCTTGCGGGCCTTGGCGATCACCTCTTCAAGACCGGGCTCGTAAATCGGCACGCCGCCCGCCTCGAGCGTGTCGATCTTCGACTTGTCGTTGTCGGTGCAGACGACATCGTGGCCGATCTCGGCGAGACAAGCTCCCGTCACCAGCCCTACGTAACCACTGCCAATCACAGAGATTTTCAACGGACTCTCCCGGTCATCAGGATTCGATTAGGTTGGGCCAAGAAACCCCTATTTTGAGGTAGACGACTCGGCCTTCCAACACAATTTTAGGAGGCTGTTTTTAGAACTTCGGAACCGCAGTACAGGATACTCTTTCCTCACACTTTTCATTCGATTTACCCGCTTTAGCCGCCTTCTCTCCTATTCTAAGTGAGTCAAACTATGGCCGAACGAACCAACACGAACAGGGGACTCTCCGGGCCGCCGAAGCAGGCCGCCGGGAGCGAGCAGCAGGACACCATGCTGCTCGGGGACGTCCCCGACGTCTCGGAGCTGATGCCGGAAGCTTCGGCCCAGGCTGCCAACGCTCCCCATCTGAGCTCCGTGGCGCTTGCCGCCCTTTCCCAGCGATACGAGATCTTGGGTGAAGCAGGCCACGGGAGCATGGGCAACGTCTACAAGGCGCGGGACCGCGAAACAGGAGAGATCGTCGCGCTAAAGCTTTTGAAGCCCGAAATCGCCTCGGATCAGGCGATGATGGACCGTTTCAAAAACGAACTCCTCTTCGCGCGAAAAATTACCCACAAGAACGTCTGCCGCGTCCACGAATTCAATCGCCTGGGAGGAATCGCGTATACCTCGATGGAATTCGTCGAGGGGGAAAGCCTGCGTTCGGTGCTGAACCGCTTCGGCGGTCTTCCCGTGCGCAAGGCGACCGACCTCGTGCTGCAGATTTGCTCGGGGCTGAAGGAAGCTCACGCGCAAGGGATCGTACACCGGGACCTAAAGCCCGAAAACATCATGATCGACGCGCAGGGCAACGTAAAGATCATGGACTTCGGCATCGCGCGCTCGATGGAAGCGGTGACGCGGATGACGGGCTCGATGGTCGGCACGCCCGCGTATATGGCTCCCGAGCAGGTGGCGGGAAAGCCGGTGGATTATCGCACCGACATCTATTCGCTGGGCCTGATCCTGTATGAAATGTTCACGGGCACTGCGGCGTTTCGCGCGGACAACGCGGTGGCCGTTGCGCTGAAGCAGATGCGCGAATCGCCGGTTCCTCCCCACGAGATCGATCCGCAGATACCGGTTCCCATCGAGCGGGCGATCCTGAAGTGCCTTGAAAAAGAAGCGGCGAAGCGCTTTCAGTCGATCGGCGAGCTTGAGAGCGCGCTTCGACCGCAAGGCGCGGCGTCGGCAGCGACACTCATCGGCGCTCCACCGGCGCCCGTCTCGTCCACGCATTTCACACAGGCGACGCTGCCGTTGCCTTCTCCGCCCTTGCGCTTGATGCCACCTCCGCGAAAGCGCGTGTCTCCTGCGGTCTGGGTGCTGCTGGTTCTTGTTGCGCTCGCGGCGGTTGCCGGGGAGCGTTCCGCGCAAATCAGGCAGGCAGCCGCAACGCTGCCCCCACCGGCGCCGCTGCCTGCGCCGAAGCCGCCCGCTTTCGCGTTCGATATCCCTCCGCGCCCGACCGCACAGCCACCATCTGCGTTGCCGCTGCCTGTGCCAAAGCCTGTCATGGCGAAGCCTGAGAAGCCAGCCGTGGCCAAACCGGCTCAACCGGCGTCACCGCCGCAAGATGTGCAGCAGCGCGCCGACAAGGCGTTCGGCAAGAGCCAATCCGGAGGGGCGTTTACGGGCTTGGACAATCGCCCCGGCTACGTTTGGGTCGGCCGATTCGAGCGCGAAGATCGTGCGCGCGGCGCCGCGAAAAAGATCGAGGACCTCGGAGGACTGAGTGCGCGGGTCGTGTCGAGGCAGAACGAAAGCGGCAAGTTCTTCGTGGTTTGGACGGGTCCCTTCGCGGCCAAGAGCCTGCCAGGCATCCTCGATTGGCTTCAGGCTCAGGGATTCGCGAAGGCGCGCGCAGTTAGGACACCCGGGAATGGATTGATGGGGTTGCGGGATCAGGAGCAAAACGGAGAACCGTGGCGGAAGGCGAATCCGGAGCCGAATCCGTGAGGGATTGGGGCGGCGAGGCAAAGCCTGATTCGAAGAGAAACATGAGTGTAGAGATGCAACTCGGGGCGCGCAGCGATGTCGGTTGCGTTCGCGAGAACAACGAAGACAGTTTTCGCGTCGCACCCGAAATGAATTTGTTCGTCTTGTCGGACGGCATGGGAGGGCTCGCTTCGGGAGAAATCGCGAGCCGCCTTTCCGTGGACTGCGTCGTGAGGCACTGCGGCGACGCTCGGGCGAATCCTTCGCTGCCGCTGGTGGGCAGACGCATCGATGGAATTTCGGAAACGTCGAACCGGCTGGCGAGCGCGATCCGGCTGGCGAATCAGGCGGTGCACGACGCCGCGAGAGAAAAAGGCACCGAAGGACGGATGGGCGCAACGCTCGTAGCGGTTCGGGTCGAAGGCGAGCGCCTGAGTATCGCGCACGTCGGAGACAGCCGCATCTACCGGCTGCGAAACGGCGGGTTCGAGCAACTCACGCGGGATCATTCGTTCGTGGCCGAGCAGATGCTGCACGGTCGCATGACGGCGGAAGAAGCGAGCAGCAGCGCGCTGCAAAGCGTCCTCATCCGCGCCATCGGTATCGAACCGGAAGTGAACGTCGACGCGAACGACGAGCTTTTGATGGAAGGCGACACGGTGCTGCTTTGCTCGGATGGGCTCACGCGCGAGCTTTCTGACGAGCAAATCGCCGGCGTCCTCCGCGAAAACGAGGACGCACAAGAGGCGGCCGACGCGCTTGTCGCGCTCGCCAAGCAGGCGGGCGGAGGCGACAACATCACGGTGATCGTGGTGCGCTGCTCGCCGAAGCCGGTGGGCGCGTTCGCGCGGATTTTCAAGTGGTTCAGGAACTCGGGCTAGTGGGCGGGCGCAGCGGAAAACAGATTGGCTGAAGAGGAGGACGAAATGTCGAAGCTGATTCTGAAATTTGAAAACTCGGTGCTGAAGGAAGTGCGGGTCGGATCGAGCGAGGTGAGCATTGGCCGGTCGCCCGAAAACGGCCTCGTGATCGACAACCCGGCGGTCTCGCACTACCACGCCCGCGTGTTTCGCGAAGAAGGACGGCTGATGCTCGAGGATTTCGGCAGCCTTAATGGGACGTTCGTTAACGGGCAGCGCGTGAAAATGGTCACGCTCAAGCCAGGCGATTCAGTGATGGTCGGCAAGCACACGATCGTGGTGACGGAATCGAGCGAGCCGAGCGGCCTGGTGACTTGGACCGGAGACTCGCGGCCGGCGGCGCCCAAAATCAACGAAACCGTGATGCTCGATACGAAAGCGCGGCGCGAGTTTCTCCAGCAGGTCGCCGCCGGCGGAGAAAGCTCGCAGATCGCACCAGCGCGGGTGAAGGTGGCCACACTTGTGGTGCGCAACGGCAAGACCGACCGGAAGGAATATTCGCTGACCGACAAGCTCACCGTGGTCGGCAAATCGGCGATGGCGACCGTGAAACTGAAAGGCTGGTTTGCACCCAAAGCCGCCGCGCAGATCAACCGCCGCGAAGACAACGATTATTACGTCGGCGCGGCCGACAAGGTGCCGAGCGTCAACGGCCAGCCGATTTCACATCCGACCAAGCTGGCGTCGGGCGATGTGATTGCGGTTGCCGGCATCGAGCTGGAATTCGTCTATCGCGATTAAAGCGCAGCGCGTGAAAGAGTCGGTAAACAGACGCTACGCGTGCGCTGTTGCTGCTGTGCCTTTCACGTACGTGTCGAGGAATCCGAGCGTGAGTTTCCACGCCAGGCCCGCCGCGACCGGGTTGTAGCTCGCGCGAGCGTCGCAGAAAAATCCGTGGTCCGCGTACGATACGGTGACGTTCACAAAGGCCTTCTCCGCAGCCGTCAGAGCATCCTCCACCGCCCGCCTGTGTTCCACAGTGATGTGCTTATCGAGACCGCCCCAGAAAAGCAGAATCGGTGCGTGCAGATTGGCCGCGCGCGGCAAAAGTGCCTGCGCGATGCCGCCGCCATAAAACGAGATCGAGGCTTGCAGCGGCAGAGTCGCATCCGCGAGAAACGACGCGCGGCCGCCCATGCAGAAGCCGATGCTGGCGATGCGGTCGGCCGAAACCTGCGGGTTGGCGCGGAGCCAATCGTAAGCCGCGCGCATGTCCGCGGCTTGCCCATCTTCGGTGAGGCCCTGCATATGCGGCATGACGGCCGGAAAATTGTCGTAGGTTCCCTCAAAGCCGGGCCCCGTACGATGAAATAGTTCTGGGGCGATTGCGACGTAACCCTCGCGCGCGAGCCTCTCCGTGATGTCGCGAATGTGCGGGTTCACTCCGAAAGCTTCTTGCAGGACCAGCATGCCCGGAAATTTTCCCTGTTCCTCGGGCCGCGCGACGTATGCGTTCATCGAAGTTCCGTCGGTAACCGCCAAAGTGACTTTCTCGGTCGCGATTTTCGCCATTTCGTTCCTCCTCTGCATACGATTCCGAAAAACGCCCCTTAGCATATGACAATTCGCGCGGATGGTTCATCGAAAAAAGATGCTCCGCCGTAAACATTGAGGCGACTCTATGTTTTGCGATGAGAGAAAACAGGAGCAAAATAGAATGGATGACTTCTTTTGATAAGACATCCGTCGATTTACCTCAACAACCGGATAACCGTCCTCCTATCTATCGCGTTGCATATTGGAAAGCTCAGCTCGAGCATCAAGAAGACCGCGTTTTTCTGATCCTGACATTCGTGATCGGCGCGCTCGCCGGGCTGGCCGTCGTGGCCTTCATTCTGCTCACCGAGCGGCTCGGGGCGCGCATCTATCCTCCGGGCGTTTCGGTCTGGAGGCGGCTGATCGGCCCGATGGCCGGCGCGCTCACCATGGGATATGTTCTGACGCGCTTTTTCCCCGACGCACGAGCCAACGGCATCGTGCAGACGAAGTCCGCGCTGTACTCTCCCGACGCGCGCATCACGATGCATAGCATTATCGGAAAGTTTTTCTGCACGTCGGTCACTCTCGCGTCGGGCATTCCCCTCGGGCCGGAAGGCCCGTCGGTGGCGGTCGGCGCGGGAATCGCATCGGTGCTCGGACGCCTTCTCGGCTTGAAGCCCGAAAAAGTGCGCACGCTGATTCCGGTCGGAGCTGCGGCGGCGATCGCGGCGGCTTTCAACACGCCCGTTGCCGCCGTGATCTTTTCGCTCGAGGAAATCGTCGGAGACTTGCACGCGCCGGTGCTTGGATCGGTTGTGCTGGCCTCGGCGACGGCGTGGATGGTCCTGCGGCTGCTTCTTGGCGATAACCCGCTGTTTCACGTGCCCGATTACCATCTCGTTCATCCGATCGAGTTCGTTTTCTACGCCGTGCTCGGAATCCTTGGAGGAATCGCCAGCGGAGCGTTCATACGCTTACTGCTGTGGACGCGCGAGCAGTTCCGGCGATTCCCGGCGCACACGCGCTGGATCCAGCCGCTCGCGGCCGGCGTTCTGGTGGGAGTTGTCGGCATATTCGCTCCGCAGGTACTGGGCGTGGGCTACGTCTACATCAATGCGCTGCTCAACGGCCATTTGGCGATCAAGATTGCAGCGATTCTCGTGGTGCTCAAGCTGATCACGTCGGCCACCAGTAGCGGCACGGGAAATGCCGGCGGAATTTTCGCGCCAGTGCTCTTCATCGGAGCGATGCTTGGCGGCACGGTGGGAGGCGTCGCGCACCACTTTCTGCCCCAATTCACTGCAAGCCCGGGGGCGTACGCTCTGGTGGGCATGGGCGCGGCGTTTGCCGGCATCATTCGGACGCCGATGACTTCCGTCGTGCTCGTCTTCGAAGTGACGCGGGACTACACCATTATCGTCCCGCTGATGATCGCCAATCTAGTGAGTTACTTCGTTTCGCGAAAGATTCAATCGAAAACGCTGTACGAAGAACTGGCGCACCAGGATGGAATTCACCTGCCTATCGCGGGCTCTCGCGTGCGGCCGGATGCGCGAGTGGTCGGGCAAGTGATGCACAAACCGGAAGAAACGCTGATCGCAACGATGACGGTCGAGGAGGCTTGCACGCTGGCGGAGCGCAGCGGGCTCAGCACGTGGCCGATCGCCGACGATCAAGGGCTTGTCGGATTGATCTCGGCGGAGAAGTTGCGAAGCATGAAAGACGAAGGCAAAGGCGACATGCGGCTGGCCGAAGCGGTCGACCCTGCTGGTTTCCCGCACTTGCATAGCGATCAATCGCTTGACCTTGCGCTTGAACGCATGGGAGCTTCAGGTTTGCGCGTGCTGCCGGTCGTGAGCCGATTCAACATGCAGGAGATGCTCGGGGTCGTCTATCTCTCGGACATACTCAACGCGTACCGCGTCGCCATCCAGTCTCCGGACCATCCGGGGATCGACCAACCGCAGACCGAAAGTGAAACCACGGGATAGCGCTGCTGCCCAAAGCGGTTTGCGTAGCGCTGGCGTCCCGCCGGCTCTTTTCTCACCTGCCATCCGGAGCCAGCCGCGCTGCGAGCATCCCGAACTCACCCATTTTTAAGCTTGAGCCTGTGCTTGTTTTCTTCGAGGAATGCCCGCAGATTTTCGGAAGCGTCGAGCAAGCGCGTCCACTGCTCGTAGTAGAGGGTTACCGGAAAGCGCCCGAGCCCATACACGCTGACGCCTCCTTTTTCCCCGACGCGAAATTCGAGGCTGCCCTTGGGTCTGCCGCCGGTCTGCTTTTCGAGTTCGGCAATGCGCGCCAGCAATTCTTCTTTTGTCGGTTCGGACATGTGCTCGCTCCTTCGGGGCTGTTCCAAAGCCGGATGATACCACTTACGTGAGCTTGGAGGCTTCGGCGCTGGCGCGGATCTCCTGCCAGCGCTTGGGGCGTTTCTTCGCGTCGAGGACTTTCTTGCGCAGGCGAATCGACTTCGGCGTGACTTCCACGTATTCGTCGTCGGCAATGAACTCGATCGCCTTCTCAAGCGTCATGTCGCGCGGCGGAATCAAGCGAATGGCTTCGTCGGCCGAGGACGACCGCATGTTGGTCTGCTTCTTTTCCTTCGTGATGTTGACGTTCATGTCGTCTTCGCGCGCGTTTTCGCCCACGATCATGCCTTCGTAGACTTCGACTCCCGGGCCGACGAACATCTCGCCGCGCTCCTGAATGCCCCAGATCGCGTACGCGACGGATACGCCCGCGCGATCGGCAACCAGCGCCCCGGTGAGGCGCATCGCCATGTCGCCAGCATAGTCCGTCCAGCCCTCGAGCAGAGAATGGATCAGCGCGGTGCCACGCGTGTCGGTGAGTAGCTGGCCGCGCAGCCCGATCAAGCCACGCGACGGGATGCTGAACTCCATGCGCACACGGCCCGAATGATGGTTCACCATCTTTTTCATTTCGCCGCGGCGGCTGCCGAGCGATTCCATCACGATTCCAATGAACGATTCCGGGCAGTCGAGCACCAGCAATTCGAGCGGCTCGACGCGCCGCCCGTTTTCGGTGCGCACCACGATCTCGGGCTTGCCGACCATCAGCTCGTAACCTTCGCGGCGCATCGTCTCGATCAGGATCGCAAGCTGCAGTTCGCCGCGGCCGAGAACGCGAAACGCGTCGGTGGTGCCCGTGTCTTCGACGCGCAGCGAAACATTGGTGAGCAGTTCGCGCTCGAGCCTCGAGCGCAGGTCGCGCGAGGTGACGAACTGCCCTTCCCGCCCCGCGAATGGCGACGTATTGATCGTAAAAACCATCGTCAGCGTCGGCTCGTCGATCGTCAACGGTTCGAGCGGCGCGGGATTCGCGAGATCGGTAATGCTTTCGCCGATCTGGATGCCTTCGACGCCCGCGATCGCCACAATGTCGCCCGCGAATACCTCTTCGGCTTCATCGCGTTCGAGCCCGCGGAACGTGAAAAGTTTCGTGATCTTCGTCGGCTGAATTTTCCCGTCGAGCTTGGCGATGCCGACTTCCGTGCCGCGCTTCAGCGTGCCTTGAAAAACGCGCGCGATCGCCAATCGCCCGAGGAAATCGCTGTAATCGAGGTTCGTCACCTGAATCTGCAGCACGCCCTCGGGATCGCCCGCCGGCGCCGGAATCGACGTGATGATCTGCTCGAAAAGAGGTTGCAGCGTGGTCGAGCCGTCGTCCAGGTTCACGTGCGCCACGCCGACCTTCGCGTTGGTGTAGATCACCGGAAAATCGAGCTGGTCTTCGGTCGCATCGAGATCGATGAAGAGATCGTAGATTTCATCGAGCACCTCGGCAGGACGCGCGTCGGGCCGATCGATTTTGTTCAGGACCATGATCGGCGGCAGCTTGGCCGCGAGCGCCTTTTGCAGGACGTAGCGCGTCTGCGGCAACGGCCCTTCGCTCGCATCCACCAACACCAGCACGCCATCCACCATGCGCAGCGCGCGCTCCACTTCGCCGCCGAAATCGCTGTGGCCGGGCGTGTCGACGATATTGATCTTCGTGCCGCGATAGGAAATCTCGGTATTCTTCGCGAGGATCGTGATGCCGCGCTCGCGCTCGAGGTCATTCGAGTCCATCACGCGCTCGACCAGTTCCTGGTTCGCCCGGAAAATGCCGCTCTGCCGCAGCATGGCGTCGACGAGCGTCGTCTTCCCATGATCCACGTGGGCGATGATGGCGATATTGCGTATGGGCGTCGTCATGGAGTCTCGTTGCGTCGTGCTGCTTCGGCAGAAAAAAAGGGCTGCAAGTGCAGCCTCGCAGCCCCGGTCCATTTCTAGGATTTCTGGAGCAACAACTGCACGGCTATTTTAGCATGCGCAGCGGGAGGCTGCTACCCGGCGGAGCCTTTCTCGCAACCGAAGACGCACGCTGGATCACGAGCGACACCATTCGAGTCGAAGGCGGCTCGCAGCTCTGAGCTGTCAAAGCAGTCGGCGTTCTGGCGCTACTCGGACGCACCAGGCGTCTTGCGCCAGTTGAGGGTTGCTGGGCGGCCCATCAGGAAACTGCCGCTCGCGTCGATCGTCTGGTCGTGAAGCGTCCCTGTGAGGTTGATGGTGGCTACGGGAGAGCCGTCAGGCTTTTGGCTGTGCATTTCGATCGTTACCCCTCCGGACGCATCCACATCGCCTTTCAGGAACATCGTGATGCCTGCCTCGGGCGCCACGAGCCATTGACCGGTGATTTTGCCTCCGCGGACTGTTCCCTCCGCGCGGTAGCATCGCTGCGGCTCTTTCCGAGTCTGGCCGTAGCAGACTTGTCCGGAATACACGCCATCGTCGGCGCTCGCGCCGACAGCATTCGCGGCGGATGGCGCCACGGCTGCAACTGCGCTCGGCCGCGCGGACTCCCGGCGAGCCATAGGACGGGGCGCCGCTGCCTTCTTAGCCTCGGGTTGGCCCGCAGGCCGTGCGGCGTTTGCCGTCTGCGCGGACTGCACGGTCGCGGGTTTTTCAACGGCGGGTTTTTCAAGGGCAGGCTTCGCAGGCTCGGGCGCCGGCGGGGTCGCTGCCGCAACCGGGGGCGCCTGCTCTACTTTGCTCCGCTGGCCCACGGTATAAGCCCAATAGCCGCCGCCCGCCAGCAGTAGTAGTGACACCACACCCGCGGCGATCCATTTTGCGGCGCCGCCACTGCCAGCGACTTCAGGCTTCGCTGAGGGAAGAACGCCGACGCCTTCCGCTTCCGTGATGGAAAATGTTCGGACCGGGTGCTGGATGTTCTTGTAACTCTTTTCGCCGAGCGACAAAAAGCCCAGCGACAGCTTATTCCGGACTTGGTCGTGAACGCTCCCCGAAATGCAGATCCCGCCGGGCTCCGCAGCCGTTTGCAAACGCGCCGCGACGTTGACGCCATCTCCCATCAGATCCTGGCCCTGCTCCATCACATCTCCGAGGTTGATCCCCATCCGGAATCTCACCTGGCGCGAGGGCGGCAATCGATCGTTCCGCGTGCGCAGCGCCGCCTGGATGTCGGTTGCGCAGCGGACCGCTTCCACCGCGCTCGCGAACTCCGCGAGGATCGCGTCCCCTGCCGTATTGAAAATCCGCCCGCGATGCGTCGCCACGAGGGATTCGAATACTTTCTTGTGGCCTCGAAATGTTTTCAGCGTCTGTTCTTCGTCCTCGCCCATCAGACGGCTGAATTCGGCTACGTCGGCCGAAAGAATCGTCGAGAGTTTGCGCACAAGTATCTGCGAACTTGAGCCGGTGGGTTGGTCGGGCATGCGGGTCGCTCCAGATCGGACGTGCCGCGTATCATAGCATCGACGTTACGCGCGACGAAGCGGTGCGAGTTGTCCGAACATTCCGTGGGCAAATTCGACGCGGGCGACCAAACCTGGGAGCAGACAGCCGCTCTCTAGTTTTGTAACGTTTTCTCCCCATGAATCGCCGTCCATTCGGCTCCTCCGAACGTGGCCACTTATAACCACCTTGTATTCCGTTAGTTAGCGCAAGAGCAAAATGGCTCCGCATGTGCAGTTACATCAGCGATCTCATTATGCTTCCGCAATACTGCACGTTCCACCGGGCTCGCTCTGGAAACCAAATTACGACATGGAAACCCGGAGTATCTGACACGCTGTGTGGTACGACTAGCCTATTGGCACCTCGGACGTCGGAAGCGTATCACAGCAATTGGAACCCGAGTCAATCAAGGGCCGAGGTCGCCCGAATCGAAAGGCGAGCAGCGTGTGAGTAGCTTCGGGCCCGGCAGTCAACGAGGAATCATGTTCAAGCGCATTCGCCGTTCACAAACAGAGTCTCGAGGATTCACCCTGCTGGAGATGGTTGTGGTGGTCCTCGTGAGCATGATTGCCGCTGCCATCGCCATTCCGGTTATCGGCAGTGCGCTCGCCAGCATGAACGTGAGGTCAATGGCCAGTGCGCTAGCCGGAGCTGTTTCGAGCACGCGATATCAGGCGATTCAGAACAGTGAAATTTACACACTTGTGATCACGACGCCGGCGAATACGTACGTCGTAAAGAACATCACAACTGGAGTTAGCGGGCCCACTCTTCCGTTGGCCAAGCAGACGGTGGCGATCAATGGCGGAACAAGCGCGACCTATACATTCACGTTTTGCCCTAACGGCATGACATACGGGGCGGGCGGGACGTGCCCAGCGAACAACACGCCGCCCGTTCTAACGGCAACCTATCAGGGAGCGAATATGACAATCAATGTCTCGAGCGTGGGAAATGTCCAGACCAACCAATAAGAGTCGCGAGGTACGAGCGGGCGGTTTCTCCCTGCTTGAGGTCATTGTGTCGCTCACCATTTTGTCGGTCGGGCTGCTGGCCGTGGCCTCACTAATCAGCAGCACATCCGCCTCGGGGACCCGCGCACGATACACAAACCTGACTAACGTCCTGGCATCCGACAAACTCGACAACTTGAACAAGTGGCCATCCACCGACCCGAACGTGGACTGCTCCTCAGCCACCTGTGGTTCCCTAAGCGGAGGAGCAACCTGCGCGTCTGGGAACATCTATTGCGACACAGTGACCGTTACAGAAGCTGGTGGCGCCGATTATGAAACTCAGACCCAAGAGGTGGGAGGCGCCCCCGTGACCACCACGATCGTTCATACGAGCTCCGGGTGCGTCGACACGCCCGCGAACTGCGGCGTGGCTAATCCTCCTGGTGGGGGCTCGACCTTCACACGTCGCTGGCTGATCACGCCCAATCCAACGATTTCCTCCGCCGCAGGTTCGACGACAGTTACTGGAGCGCGGCGGATCACCGTACTCGTGACACTGAACAACGCGTCGATCAACCCTCCGGTGACATTCCAAATGAGCATGGTGCGGCCGTGACAAAAATAGAGCGTCACACCGGTACGGAAATGATCCACACTGGCCGGCGTTGCCGATTCCACGGGGGTTTCTCACTCGTCGAACTCATGATCGCCATGGCCCTGTTCTTGGTCATGGCGGGCGCGGCATTCACGCTGTTCAACCAGCACGTGGAGCTGGCATCGCGGCAGCAAAACCTCTCGGCCGTGAATATCGGTCTGCGCAATGCCATGGCCCAACTGGAGATCGATCTAGCGAGCGCTGGGCAGAACCTGTTGAGCAGCGTACCACAGAGTCCCAACGCAACAACCTCTTTTTCGCTTGGTGTCATCATTCACAACAACGTTTCGGGCAATGCTGCGGCTTGCACGGTCAACAAGACCACGTGGGCATATCCGGTGTCGAGTGTTTGTTTCGACTCGCTCGAGGTGATCAATCCGAAGCCTTGCTCCGGCTGCGGGGCGACCTATCCTTCTGCTCCTTACGTTCCCGTATTGACGATTACCGATTCAAGCGACGACCTGAGCACAACTTCGACCATGCTCGCGGCGGACGCAAATCCTGCCGATCCTCTTTCCCTTGCGACGGTTGCGGCTAATTTTCAAACCGGAGATGAGCTTCTGATCTTGAACCCGACCAGTACGGCAGTTCCGCCGAACACACCGCACTGTTCTGGAAACGCAGTTTCTACCTCGCAGTCTGGGTACTGTATGACGGTGGTGACCCTGACCGCAAATGCATCAATCAGCGGGAGCAACCTACAGCTTACGCACACGCTCACCGGAACCAACGGAAAGCCGCTGAACTGCCCCGGGACATCCTGCACCGATCCTTTAGGGCTGATATACGATCTCTCTGCTCCTAGCTCACTGAACTATTATCCTGCTCTGACGCCCGGCAAATTTGGAACGTCTGCCCAGACCGGATATGTGATTGATCTCGGTAGCGGCGCGGGTGATATTTGGTACAGCGTCCAGCAAGATCCCTCGAATTCCTCTGACACGCAGTTGATGCGGTGCGTGGGCGGGCCGTGCAACGGGACAAACGAGCAAGAGTTGACGGATCAGGTGATCGGTTTCAAGGCCGGCGCGGCCCTCTGGAATCAGGCGAGCACGACCGATATTGGGACCTATTTCTATAACGCGGCGAATTATTGCAACGGCGCTTTTGCCAACTGCACGACGAGTCCGGCACCTACGAACGATCCTTACGATTTCTCGCTCGTTCGCTCGGTGCGGATTTCGATGATTGCTCGCACGACTTTCACGCAATTTAAGAACGGTTTTGACGGCGGCCCTTACCTGGTTCAGCAAGCGTCCACGGTTGTAGACCTTCGCAATGCCAGTATGACCGAGTTTGGGAACTAAACCGGGAACCCAAGGTGAAACCAATGAAACCGCAATCCAGCCAATCCACGAGCCTCGGTGGCAGGCGATTTAGCCGACGCAGTCCGAGATCGCGCAGCCGGGGAGTAGCGCTCATCGTCACGCTGATCCTGCTTGTGCTACTCAGCGCGGCAAGCCTGGCCATGTTCCTCTTGGTTTTTTCGGACACCATGATCAACGGCTATTACCGGAATTACCGCGGGTCGTTTTATGCCGCAGATTCAGGCGTGAACGTCGTGGTAGAGGCGTTGAAGAATGCCGTTCAGAACAGTGCCGTAACTGACCACAACCCTCCGCTGGCGATAGCGAACGGCACCACTATGCCGGCTCTAGCCGGAAGTTGGACGTCCGCCGGAGCGTATCCCACTGGACTGACGGCAGCATATGCTAAATTCCAAGGCAACTATTACACGATCGGCGACGCCGGTTCATGGGCAAGCAAGTTTGAGGTGCTTGCTGCTAATCCGGACGGTCAGCCGATTCTGGGGACAGCTGTTTTTACGCTTGCTCCGCACGCTGGCGACTCGAATGCGTGCTGGCCAAGCAATGTGACAACCTGCCAGGTCGGCGGTAAAACGGTTACGAACGACTATGACTACGACTGGACGTTCGCCTATCCCTATGAAGTCACTGTCCAGGGTATTTCTTCCGGAGGCGAACAAGAGGAAATAGTCGAGAAGGGAACCATTCTGTACGCCAGTACCACGGGCACCACCGCCGCGGGCAATAGTCCCAATTTCGCGGTGTGGGCTGCTTTCATCACGAATTATGCTCCGTGCATAGGCGCCCTCGTGCCCGGAGCGATGAGTGGGCCATTCTTCACCGGCGGCCAGTGGGGTTTTGGAAACTATTCAAATCCTGGCTACACCTTTACCGGTAGCGTCCAACAAGTGGGAACCAACGTGAGCTGGTATCCTGGCAGCGGGTGCACGCAATCGCCGACTTTGCCGAAAGGGATGAAGTCACCCAATTTTGAGGCCGGTCCCCTTGTGACCGGCGCGAATCCCATCGTCCCGCCTTCCAACAGCTACAACCAGGAGCAGGCCGTTCTCGATGGGAAGGGCGCGCCGCCATGCACCGCGGCTCCGTGCTCCCCGGATCCCGCACCCACACAAACAGAGATGAACCAGGTACTAAAGACGGTTAGCGGCACTTCTTACCCAAGCTCCGGAACTCCATCGAGTGGGGTCTACCTTCCGTACTATACAAGCGGAACAAGCCCAAGCGGGCAGACGTGTACGGCTAGCAAACCGTGCTTTGGCAGCAGCCCATCTGTCGCCGGGGGCGACGGCTCTGGCGGCGGATTCTACGTTCAAGGGAACGCGTCGGTAACGCTAACTGCTACCACAGATACCGGCGGCAATAACACTCAGACCTACTCTATCACCCAAGGGGGCACAACCACCAAGATCGTCGTTGATGATGCGACGGGAACGACCACCGTCTCGTCGGGTGCTACGTCGGTCACCCTGCAAGGCGTCCCCACGCAGCTGGACCCTAACACCGGCGCACCAATAACCCAAACGGATCCCTCGGGCAACCCTGTCGACCCGACTCTGGTTTATGTGAATGGCACGATTACAGGACTGAGCGGAACTGTTCAAAACAATACGGGTGTCACTATAACCGCAGCAAGCAACATCGATATCAACGGCAATCTGACCTACGCGCAGGAACCTGTGTCGGTGCCGTCGGACACTTTGAGTAGCACAACCAACGCGGGAGTCATAGGTGTCTACACGGCTACTGGCAACATCGTCTTGAGCAGCCCATACTCCAACAACAACCTCGAAGTAGACGGCAGCCTTGCGGCCATCGGCGGAAGCTGCGCCAGCAACTCATGTGGCTTTACCGTTTCGGGCAGCATCAATACTTTTAACAACGTGGGCGGACAAATCCAGACCAACATCTTCAGCGCCAATATGAGCGCAGAAAATACGTATTACGATGGCCGTTTCGCCAACAACTTCGGGCCACCATGGTTTCCGACGGCTGTTCCGCAGCCGGGAGTTGCCCCAGTTCCAACAGCAGGAAGCGGGGCCGTGCTGCGAACATCCTGGCGAGAGGTTCGTTAGCGGTAATGGCGCGATTTATGGCGCAATTACAGCCAACACGATCACCGATAGTGGCAATGGAGCGCTTCACTACGACACAGCTCTTGCGGCGGCCCCCGCAAGTACTGGCTTTTACACCATGATCAGCTATCGCGAGGTCTCGTACTGATCGGGCCCACTCGTTTATGTAGTTTCCAGGGGGCGCTAGTCGTAGCGCCCCCGACTTTCTTTCGTTTTCGCCCGCTTCGTATGTCGGCTGAATCGCCCGGCCCAAAACTGTCCTCGAGGCCAGCTTGACGCATGCAGCCCTTTCTGTCAGCGTAATCGAGACGATGAAAATCGTCCGCCCTCTGGACGAGGGCCGCACGCTCTTTGAAAACTTGAGATCGAAGCGACCGTTTCCAACGAGGGATTTTGTACGCCGCCGTGGGATAAGGATTTTGGCCTCGGACGAAACACCCGCAGGTCACGGGCAAGGAGTCACGACTTCACGAACTGTTCCCACCACTCACCAATCACAAATCACTGGTTTTCTAATCGACATTTGGCGATTAGAAACGCCCGCAACTTTATGAAAACAAACGAGGGGGACCACTTCTAGAGCATTTCCATAAATAATGTAGCTTGACAGGAAAGCCCTGCGGTGTCAGAGTGGGGCTATGACGCCCATCCCTGTTCCCGTACGCCGGCGAATCCTGCAACTCTATGAGCGAGGCAAGAGCACGCGCGAGATCGCGCAATGGTTTGGTTTTTGCGTGGCGGCCGTGCGTCGTGTGCGGCAGCAGTTTAAGCAGCGCGGCACGCTGGAGCCGCAGACCCATCGCAGCGGGCGCCGCACGCTGCTCACCGAGGAGCGCAAGCGCCGGCTCGAAGAACTGCTGGCCGAGCAGCCCGACGCGACACTGGCCGAATTGGGTGCGCATCTGGACCGGCGCTTCCGCCCTTCCACGGTAGACCTGTGGCTGCGCCGGATGGGCTGGAAGTATAAAAAAAACTCTGGCCGCCGCCGAACAAGAGCGGCCCGACGTGGCCGAAAAAAGGGCGCACTGGCATGAGCAGTTCACCGCCGAACTGGCGCACCGTTTGGTGTTCGTAGACGAAAGCGGAGCCAATACGAAGATGACCCGCTTGCGCGGCCGGGCTCTGGGAGGGCGCCGCTTGCTGGGCCGCGTTCCCTGGGGGAAGTATCAGAGTAGCACGCTGATCTGCGGGATCCGCTTGCAGGGCCCGTGCGCCCCTTGGGTTTTTGAAGGCCCCATGAACGGCGAAATGTTTTTGGCTTGGGTGGAGCAGGGCTTGGCTCCCCTGTTGCGCCCAGGCGAGCTGGTAATCCTGGACAATCTCTCCACTCATAAGGTCCGCGGCGTCGGCGAAGCCATCCAGGCGCGGGGCGCGCAGCTTCTCTACCTGCCGCCCTACTCCCCGGATTTCAATCCCATCGAGCCCATGTGGAGCAAGATCAAGCAGGTGCTGCGCAGCCACGCTCCCCGCAGCGACGAACAACTTCTGCTGGCCGCCAAAGCCGCCTTTCAGTCGATTTCCTGCGCCGATTGCCGCGGATTCTTTTTTGGCGCCAAATACGCTATATCATTTATGTAAATGCTCTAATCGACACGGTTGCGGCACCCCTGCGAATCGCCGGGCGCGCGCAATTCGCACTCATTCGTAGCGCAGCGCGATGATCGGATCCACTTGCGTGGCGGAGCGGGCCGGCAGCGCGCTGGCGGCCAGCCCCACCACAAGGATCACGGCCGCGACCACGCCAAACGTCCAGGGATCGGTTGCCGAGATGCCCCAGAGCTGGCTGGCAAGAAAACGTGTGAGGCCGACGCTGGCAAGCAAGCCGATGAGAACGCCGGCCACGATCAGCGCCAGGCCTTTCGTCAGCACCATGCGCAGGATATCGTTCTGCTGTGCGCCCAGCGCCATGCGGACGCCGATTTCATGCGTCTGCAGCGAAACGGAGTACGCCATCACGCTGAACACGCCGACGATCACCAGCACCAGCCCGATTCCGGCAAACGCTCCCATCGCAATCAGGCCAAACTCGGGCTCCGCATACCCATACTGTTGCAAATAGCCTTCGACCGTACCGGGTTGGTCGAAGGAAACATTGGGATCCACCGACCAGACTTCCCGGCGCACGCTCGGCAATAGCGACATCGGCGCCACCGCAGTCTTCACCATAAGCGCTCGGCCCGTTCCCACCCCCGTGACGTTGTAGGGAATGAACCCCTGGGGCGCGGGCGGTTGACGCAAGCCCTGGTTCCTCATATCGGAGACGATTCCGACAATCTCGAAATAGGTGTCCTTAGGTAGGTCCTGCACTTGTTCGAGCTCATTGAATTTGATCGTCTTTCCGATGGGGTCTTCGTCTTTGTAGTAGTTGCGCGCCATCGCTTCGTTGATCACCGCCACGTGTCGCGCCGAATCCACGTCCTCCTCGGAAAGGAGCCTCCCGCTCATCAGGTTAAGTCCCAGAGTCTTGAAGTAGTCCTCGTCACACAAGTCGAGTTGAGCCTGCCAGTCCCCGGCGTGCGTCTTCCCCGGAATGGTGACGGGGCCGCTCGCAAAACCGAAGGGAGGCAAGCCGATTGTCAGCGTCGCCGCCGTGACGCCCGGCAGAGCTTTCACGCGCGCGAGCACCTGTTGGAAAAAATGCGACTTCTCCTCCGCTGTGTTGTAGCGCGCGTTGGGCAGGGCGATCCCCGCGTAGAGGATATGCGATGGGTTGAATCCCAGGTCGACATGCTGGAGCGCGAGCAGGCTGCGCATCAGGAGCCCGGCGCCGGCAAGCAACAGCACCGATAGCGCCACTTCGCCGATCACGAGCGCCGTGCGAAGCCTCCCGTGACGCGAACCGGCGCTCATGCCTCTTCCCGTTCCGCTGAGGTGAGCCTGCAGCGGTCCGCGTACGGCATGAATCGCCGGCGCCAGTCCGCAGAGCACCGTCGTCACGATCGCGATGCCGAGAGCGAACAATAGCACCCGGAAATTCATCGTAATCACAATGGACGGCGTCAACGTGCCAGTTGGGAGCTTCGCCACAAGCTCCTTCATGCCGAAATACGCGAGACCGCAGCCGACGACGCACGCAGCCACGGAAAGAATGAAACTCTCCACCAGCAACTGCCGGATCACGCGGTTTCGGCTCGCGCCAAGAGATGTCCGGATCGCGATTTCCTTCTCGCGGGCGGTGGCACGCGCCAGCAAAAGGTTGGCGATGTTGCTGCAAGCGATCAACAGCAGCATCAGCACGGCGCCCATCAGCGCGTAGAGCATGCCTTTGAAATCCCCGCTGACGTAGTCCGCCACCGTCACCAGCTGAACGGTGAACTGCTTGGGAAAATCATTCTGGTAAACCTGCGCGAGGCGTCTCACGACCACGTTGACGGCTGCCCTCGCGGTGGGCAGGCTCACTCCGCGCTTCAAATATTCGCTGGACTGGAAATAAGCCGGATAGTTGCCGGTTTCGGTGTTGTCGATGTTCGTATGCCCGACGTAAATCGGTATCCAGATGTCGCAGCCATTGATGACGTATCGCGGAGGCGTGATTTCGACGAGCGTCCGCTGCGTGCCGTTCAGCATCATCACCGTGTCCACAATCCTCGGATCGCGGTTGAACTGCTTGGCCCAAAGATCATCGCTCATCGCGAAAACCGGCGGCGCGCCGGGCATCGCGTCCTCCGGACTCAACGCGCGGCCCAGTAGCGGCTTCATGCCGAGCGCGGACGAAATATTGCCCGTCACCCAGCAACCGTTGAAAGCGTCGGTTCCCCCCTCCTTATTGGAGTACAGAACATCGAAGTTGCTGAACCCGAACATGTCCTCGAAGACGTCGCGGGTCTGGTCGCGAAAGTCGGTGAATTCCGGAGCGGTGAGACCGATGCGGCGCTGGCCCGCGGGCCGGGTCACGTCGTGGATAAAAAAAGTGACGAACCGGTCGGCGTTGCGGTACGGAAACGGCTCCATTAGGACGCCGTCGATCACGCTGAAGATTACGGTGGTGGCGCCGATTCCGAGCGCGAGCGCGAGAATCGCAACCGTGGCGAACCTCCGGTCCTTCCACAGCGTTCGCACGCCGTAGCGAAGGTCCTGCAATATCCATTCGAATGCTTGCATCCGCAGCCCCTCGTTTGAGTCCGACTACGAGCGCCTATAGGCTACCGTGCGATGGTTGGGATGATGCGCGGCTCGGCCATTCCGCTGCCTGCTCACTTGCGCGAACATCATCCGCACAGAAGAATATCAAATCGTACATTATCTGGAACTTGTATATTGCGCAAAATGTCTTCAGCCGTCCGAGGAGGCGAAGGCGACGCGGTGCGCCTCGGGCCCGGCGGCGATCACCATCGTGCCGACGATGAATACCGCCGCGGCGAACATTCCCATGGCTTGGCCGTAGCTGAAATGGCGGGTCATGCGCGCCTCGATGTAGGGAGCAGCCGAAGCGATCAGGACGCCAACCTGGTAGGCGAATCCGGGGAAAAACCCGCGCAGTGGGCCCGGCGAAAGCTCGTTGATATGCGCGGGAATCACGCCCCAAGCGCCCTGCACCATGAACTGCATCAGGAACGCGCCCGCCGACATCAGCGCGATCACCGGTGGCGCGAACACCCACACTGGAATCAGCAGCAGAGCGCACAGCGCCGCGGTCACCATGGCGCGGCGGCGCCCGCGGCGGTCGGAGTAAAGGCCGACCAGAATTCCGCCGGCGATCGCGCCGAGCATCGAGATGGCGCTGATGAGGGCCGTCGAGCGCGTGCTGAAATGGTGCTGCTTCTGCAGGAATGTCGGGTACAGATCCTGCGTGCCGTGCGACATGAAGTTCATCATCGCCATCAGCACCACCAGATAAAGGAAGCGCTTCCAGTTGGCGCCCACCTCGCGGAAATATTCGCGCCAGCTCTTCCGTGCGGCCGCTTCCGCTTTCCACGCGTCGCTTTCTTTCACCTTCGCGCGAATGAAAAGCGTGAGGAGCGCGGGCAGGCCGCCGATAAAGAACATCGGCCGCCATCCCCAGTGCGGGAAAACCGTCCAGAAGGCGATGGCCGCGAGGAGATTGCCGAGCGCGTAGCCCTCCTGCAAAACGCCCGAAAGAATTCCGCGCCACTTCGCCGGCACCGACTCCATCACGAGCGACGCGCCCACGCCCCATTCGCCGCCCATCCCGATGCCGTAAAGCAACCGCAAGATGAAGAATATCCGATAGGTCGGCGCGAAGCCGGACAAGATCTCTATGGCCGAGTAAAACAGCACGTCGAACATCAGCGGCAGCCGCCGCCCGTAGCGGTCCGCCAGCAAGCCGAAAAGAAATGCGCCGACTGGGCGCATCACGAGGCTTGCCGTCAGCGTCAGCGTGACGTCCGCGATCGACTTGTGAAAATCGGCGGCGACCTGAGAGAGGACGTACGTGAGGATGAAGTAGTCGAAGGCGTCGAGCGTCCACCCGAGAAAACCGGCGATCAGCGCGTTACGAGAATTGGCGCGATCGCCGTTTGGATTCGTGCCAGCCGGCTGGGCGCTCATTTCGAGGGAGGGCCCGCCGGCCTCAGCGTCGGATTGATCACCGCGTCGGCGACTTTTGCGACCTGCGCCATTTCGGCGACATCGTGGACGCGAACGATGTGTGCGCCGCCGAGAATGCTTGCAGCGATGGTTGCGGCAATCCCCCAGGCGCGCTCGTCTTTCGCCGCACCGCCGAGAATTTTCCCGATGAAACTTTTGCGCGACGTGCCGACCAGCAGCGGAAAACCAAGTTTGGAAAGTTCAGGCAGGCGCTCAAGCAACTCGAAATTTTGCGGCCAGCTTTTGCCGAAGCCGATGCCGGGATCGAGCACGATCTGCGATTTCGGGACGCCAGCCCGCCCCGCCACCGCGACCGCCCGGCGGAGCCCTGCGGTAACATCGCGCACCACGTCGCGCGCGAACGGCCGCTTCTGCATCGTGCGCGGCTCGCCTCGCATGTGCATCAGGATCAGCGTCAGCTTGCGCCGCCGCGCCACATCCGCGATTCGCGGATCGCCGCGCAGCCCGGTGACGTCGTTCAGGATTTCCGCGCCTGCTATCGCGGCAGCCTCGGCGACTTGCGACTTCGCGGTGTCGATCGAAATCGGAATCTTCAGCCGCCCTCGGAGTCCGTCGAGCACGGGCAGCACCCGCCGCAGTTCTTCTTCCGCCGGAATGCCTTCGGAGCCCGGCCGCGTCGATTCGCCGCCCAGATCGATCAGATCAGCGCCGGCGCTTTCCATCGCAAGCGCCCGCGCCACGGCCGCATTAGGATCGAGGAAAAGTCCGCCATCGGAAAAGCTGTCGGGCGTGACGTTGAGCACGCCCATCACCAGCGTCCGCTCGCCGAGAACGAGCGTCCGCGATGGCAGCCGCAGCTTGAATTTCTTGCGCCGGAACATGCGCCGGCTATTGAATCACGATTCGGACAAAACCATAAGGGATGCCGCCCGGAATTTCATGCCTTTCGGCGTAGATGCCAGAGGTGGAGGGTTCCCGCCAGCACGCCCACAAGCGCGCCGATGATCGCGCCGACCACGCCTGCGAGTGTCAAGCTGGCGGCGGAAATGTACGGTCTCGGCACGGCTGCAATAACGAGGGCAGGAAGGGGGCCAAATAGGCCGAGCGTCGCCACCCAATAGATCAGGACCCACTTGGTGGCTTGCTTTTGTTCGAAGATAGAGCCAATTCCGTAGCCGATGGCTCCGCCCCACGCCGCGCCAATGATGATTCCCTGAACGCCGCCCGCTTCTCCGCCGATGAAGAAGCCCGCGAGAGCCACAAAGACAGCCCATAAAACCTGCCGACCTGTCACTGCAAAGCTCACGTTTTACTCCGACGTTGTAGGAACGTAGTAGGCCGCGCGATGCCCGACGCGGACGCCCGGCTCGTCCGGCACCTCGACACTCAGCGGATGCCAGCCGGGGCGATCGTCCGGCGTGTTCGCGCCTTCCTCGGGGTAGAAGCCGAGCGTGTATTCCGCGCGGATTTTCTCGGCAATCTTGCGGAATGTATCGGCGACGGTGGCGGACTCATTCAGGAAATAGAGCTGGCCTCCCGCGCGGCGCACCAGTTCGGCAAGATACAGCGTGTAAGCCGGAATTCCCAGCGAGCGAGCCGCAGGCGTCACCAGCGTGGCGGCATGATGTTCGTCGAGCCACGCGGGCGTCATCACTTTCGGGCGATTCTGGGTCGAGACCGCGAAAATCTGGATGTCCTCCGCCGCGAGCAGGCGCGCGACATCGTCGAAGGTCAGCCGGTCCGCAGGCTCTCCCGGCTGCGGAGCCATGCTGGCGAGATCGAGTGTGAGGCCGAGGCCGCTATCCTGGCCGTCGGTGAGAAGAACGATCGCCTTGCGGCCGGTGCGGCCGCGGAAAAGCTGGCGAGCCGTGAGGTAGACAGCCTCGTAGATATTCGATCCACCCGTGTCGGCAAAAAGCTCGCGAATGTTTACGCGGTCGACGGCGCGGCGAATCTCTTCGCGCACATCCGAAAACGGAAGCTGCAGATACGTGTGCCCGGAAAAATCGACGACGGCGGCCCGATCGAGCGGCGAGAGCGCGTCGATCAGGGCGTCGGACGCTTCGCGCATTTCATCCGCATCCGGCAGGACGCTCGGGCTGGCATCGAGAATCAATGCGACGCTCGCGGGCTGCGTCGAAGCGTCGAAATATGAAATCTTCTGCGCGAGGCCGTCCTCGTAGACCCGGAAATCCTCGCGACGCAAGCCTTGCACGGCCGTGCCGTCGGCTGTCGATACGACGCACGTAACCGGAACCGCCTGCGTGCGGACCTGGATCGCGTGCCGCGTAACGGCCTGGTCCGGGCGACCCGGGTGTGCGGAGCCGCCTGCCGAAACGATGTTCAGTTCACCGGTGGCAGCGTCACGATGCCATACGATTCCCTTGTCCAGCTGCTCGGGCTGCTTGGAGCGCTTCCCTTGCCCATGCGAAGGTTCGGCCAGCGCGGAGAAAGCGCCATACACCCAGAGAGTGGCGAGGAGGAGAGAAACCAGCCGTTGCGAACGACGCGCTCGCATCGGCGCTTTCAATCGAGATCGAAATCGCGGATCGGCTTTTCGATGGGCGCGTCCTTAGCCTTCTTGAGGCCTTCGGCAAACTTGCGTGCGAGGACGTCTTCTTTCATCTTTTCGGCTTCCACGGACGCGCGGAATTTCGCTTCGACGGAATCCGTGTGTTCGCGGAGCAGGCGAGCCGTGTCGTCGAGATCAATCGACGGGGCGCGCAGGGGAGGTGTATGCGCTAGAACGACGCCGAGCGCGCGGTCGATGGTCAGCTTCGACTGGCAACACGGGCAATCCACTTCGAAAGTACCGGCAGCGGGCTTCTTGGCCATGGCCGTATTGTACGCCCTTCGACCAGCGCGGAGAAAGGCGTCGGCTTTCGCACAAGGGGCGTGCTAGTTCTAGGCCGGAGCCGGCTTTTCGCCCTTGGCCATTCCGGGAATCGGCCGCGGGTCGGGACGCAGTGTGATCTGCGGCTCTCGCGTCGCCACGGGCGGCGCAGGAGGCGGCGGGGGCACCTTCTCCGGAAGCGGCTTGTTTTCCATCAGAAGCTTGAGTTCGGTCGCATCGAGCACTTCGCGGTCCAGCAGCGCCTGGGCGATGCGCTCGAGCGAGTCGCGATACGTCTCGAGGATGTTGCGCGCGCGGCCGTAGCCGGTATTGATGATGCTGCGCACCTCCGCGTCGATCTTGATCGCGGTGTCTTCGGAGTAGTCGCGATGCTGCGCGATTTCACGGCCGAGGAAGATGGCCTCTTCCTTCTTGCCGAAGGTGAGCGGCCCGAGCGGGCTCATGCCCCACTCGCAAACCATCTGCCGGGCGATTTCGGTGGCGCGTTCGATATCGTTGCCTGCGCCGGTGGTGATGTGATTGAGGAAAATCTCTTCCGCGGCGCGGCCGCCCATCAGGACCGCCAGCTGCGACTCGAGGAATTCCATCGTGTAGGTGTGCTTGTCGTCGATCGGCAACTGCATCGTGACGCCCAGCGCCATGCCTCGCGGGATAATCGTCACCTTGTGCAGCGGGTCGGCGCCCGGCGTCATCGCGGCGACGAGCGCGTGGCCCGCCTCGTGGTACGCCGTGTTCTTCTTTTCCTCGTCCGACAAAATCATCGACTTGCGCTCGACGCCCATCAGGACTTTGTCCTTGGACATCTCGAAGTCGACCATCATCACGAATTTGCGGTTCTGACGGGCCGCCCAGAGCGCGGCTTCGTTCACGAGGTTCGCCACGTCGGCGCCCGAAAAGCCGGGCGTGCCCCGCGCGATCACGGAGAGATCGACATCTTCGGCGAGAGGCACTTTCCGCGTGTGGACGCGCAGAATTTCTTCGCGGCCTCGCACGTCCGGCCGCGGCACAACCACGCGGCGATCGAAGCGTCCCGGCCTCAGCAGCGCCGGATCGAGCACATCCGGCCGGTTGGTAGCGGCGATCAGGATCACGCCTTCGTTCGATTCAAAACCGTCCATCTCGACGAGCAGCGCGTTGAGCGTCTGTTCGCGCTCGTCGTGCCCGCCGCCTAGGCCTGCGCCGCGGTGACGCCCGACGGCGTCGATTTCGTCGATGAAGATGATGCAGGGCGCGTTCTTCTTGCCCTGCTCGAAAAGGTCGCGAACGCGGCTTGCGCCGACACCCACGAACATCTCGACGAAATCCGAGCCCGAAATCGAGAAGAACGGCACGTTCGCTTCACCCGCAATCGCGCGAGCGAGCAAGGTCTTACCTGTGCCCGGAGGCCCGACGAGCAGCACGCCTTTCGGAATGCGCCCGCCCAGCTTCTGGAATTTCTGCGGATCTTTCAGGAAGTCGATGATCTCGTAGAGCTCTTCCTTGGCCTCGTCGATGCCAGCCACGTCTTTGAAAGTCGCTTTCTTCTGCTGCGCGGTCAAAAGCCGCGCGCGTGACTTGCCGAAGCTGAGCGCCTTATTGCCGCCGGCTTGCATCTGCCGCATCATGAAAATCCAGATCGCGAGGATCACGATGAAGGGCGAGAGATTGATGATCAGGGTGAGCCAGTTCGCGTCCTTCACTTCCTTGTAATTGAAGAGGACGCCCTTGTCCTGTAGTTCCTTGGTCACGTCGGGAATCGCCGAATTGGCGATCGTGACGCCCTTGAATTTTCCGCCGTCGCGGTATTCGCCCTCGATCTCGGCGCTGTTGGGCGAGAGGAGAACCGTGACATCCTTGACCGAGCCGCTTTCGACCTTGTTCAGGAAATTCGTATAAGTGGGCTCATCTTCATGAGTCGCCGGGCCACCCTGGGAAGCCATCTTCCACAGGACAGCCGCCAGCACGACCATCAGGAGCCAAAAGAGGACCGTACGTACTGTTGAGTTCACCTTGTTACCTCACCGTTTGGATGCCTTCTTGCCAGCACCCGTCTGGCGCCCGCGGCCTTTCGACCGCAGGCCTTTCACCGCTACGTATGGCAAATTCCGATGCAGCCCTTCGCCGTCGCCCAGGCCGTATCCCACCCAATCTTTAGATGCGGCAGCGAAGCCAGTGTATTCAGCCCGTAAATTCACCCGGCGCGACGCGGGCTTATCAAACAGCACGGCCAGCCGCAGCGAGCGCGGCCGGCTTTCTTCGAGCCGCTTGATCAGAAAATCCTGAGTGATGCCCGTATTCAGCACGGCATCCACTACGAGAACGTCGCGCCCGCGCAGCGCCGGCGGCGCGCTGAAGAAAATCTCGCGATAATCGTGGCCGCCCAGCTTCACATCCCTTGCATCCGAGCGCACGAAGTGGCAGACCACCGGCCTGGAAATCTCCCGCACTAGATCCGCCGCGAACAGAAAAGAATTCTCAAGGACGATCACCACATCGAGAGTGCGCCCCGAATAGTCTCCCGAGATGGCGCGGCCCAACTGGCTCAATCTGTTTTCGAGCCGCCTTCGAGTAAAGGCAACCTTCACCGTCACCTCAAAGACCTTGCTCTTCGATCAAGACTCCCACTCTCGTGCCGGCGTTCGCGCAATACTCATCCGCCGCAGGCATGCCGCGGACCCAGACAATGCGCCCGTCGCTTTCCAAAACCGGCCAGCCCGCACGCTCCCGAACGGGAATACGCTTGGCCAAGAAGAGTCGCTTCAGCTTCTGGGCCTGACGCCCGCCCCGAGGCCGATAGGCGTCTCCCGGCCGCCAGTTTCGCAGGATCAGAGGAACTCGGAGGAGGTCCGCATCGAGAGCTGCACATTCTCCTTTAGTGTCGCGCGCTGCGCCGGGCCAGTCAATCACTTTCAGGCGGAAGCACCGTTTGAGTTCGGGCACGGAAACAATTGTCGCACCGCGGCTGGGGAGCGTCACTGAATACTGATACGTGTGCGGCCGCGCTGCGGTTTCATGGCGCTTCGAGTGGGTCTTTCCGCGCGAAAAAATTAGATCCTGGAAGCTGCGTTCCACGCGAACGCCGCCCGGCAATTCGATCCGCCGTCCGCTCGTCGATTCGGCGGCGAGGTGGATCACCTGCTCGACGCGCTCGGCAGTGGGTCCCTGCCCGCTTCCGCTCACTCTTTGATACAGACGACGAATCAGGCGTTCGGTTAGCGCGCGTAGTGGTGCGGGCGGTTTGCCGACCGGCGGGGCGCCCTCGTCCAGGGCGCTGGCGGATACATCGAGCGGCGCGAGCAGGTCGCGAATTCCGATCGTGAAAGCGCCATCCTTCGAGCGCACCAGCCCATCAAAGCGATCTTCCACGAGTGCCGCCCAGAATTGCTCTTCTTCCCGCGAGAGCCGCGCGATCCTGCCGAGGCGAGTTCCGATCTGGGGCGAAAAATCCTTTTCGAGCAAAGGGAGAAGCTGTTCTCGAATACGCGCCCTCATACGCCGCACATCACGATTCGTCGCGTCTTCGCGCCAATCCTGCTTCAGCTCGCGAAGATATTTCCGAAGAATTTCGCGGCGGCACCAGAGAAGGGGCCGCACGATCGCTCCAGCGACGGGATAGATTCCCGCAAGGCCCGCCGGGCCACTCCCGCGAAGCAGGTGCGCTAGGACCGTTTCCGCCTGGTCGTCGGCCGTGTGCGCAACCGCAATCCGAGTGGCCTTCCCTTCCTTCACGACGCGCTCGAAAAACGCATAGCGGAGGCGCCGGGCGGCGTCCTCGAGATTCCACTTGTGCTTTGCCGCTGCCGCCGCGACATCCTCGCGGTCGACGACGATATCCAGCGCCAGGCGGCGCGCGAGTTCGGAGACAAACCCGGCGTCGGCGTCGGATTCGGCGCCGCGCAGGCAGTGATCGAAATGAATGACGATCAGCGTGATTCCGAGCCGCTGGCGAAGGCCGTCGAGCAAGCGCAGCAACGCCACCGAGTCCGCGCCGCCCGATACCGCCACGCCGACGCGATCGCCGGGGCGGAGCATCTTCTCTTCACGGATGGTGCGCATCACGCGTTGTTCGAATGGCGTCACGACGGCAATGCCGAAACCTTCTGGAATGAAATGATGGTATCAGCCGGGCATGGGAGGGGTCGAGCGTTACGCAGGAAGCGGCGAAGATTTCAGAACGAGCTTTGCACTCTCTGCGGGAAAAGCTTGCGCGTGCAGGATATCCGGCGATCGAGAGCCACCGCCGCAAAATGAGAGCAATTGCGCTGCTCTTTGTCGGCCCACGATTCCACGCCGGGAACCAGGCCACGCGACGCGCGGCCGAGCGCGCGCACCAGACCGTAATAGGCGCACACCGCGCAAATGCGCCGGTTATCGGCGGTTTCTTCGGGGCAGACGCGCACGAGTTCCAGAAATCTTTCGAAGTCACCAGACGCCACCCCATCGCGGTCCACGCCGGCCGCTTCGCACACGCTCGCCGGAAGCTGGGTTTTTCGGCTGGAAGCGAGGATTGCCCGGCAGTAGTGAACGAAGAGTTCCGCAAACACGCCCGCAAGAGCGATGTAAATCAGCGTCAGAAACATATGCGCGTCGCGACCCCCAGAGCAGCGCGACTGCCTTACCGCCGCGCCCACATCATCGCGCCACGGGGGTATTTCGTCAATACGTCCCTGCGAAGTTACCCCGGCAGGCTTAGAGGGAGCGGCCGCGGAGAGCGTGTGTCTCGTCAGCGAACGAGGCTGACCGCCACGCGCGCCGAGATTCGATTTGATTTCCAGCGCTTGAGCGAGCAGGATAATCCGTTACGTTCAGGCAGCGATGCGCGCCTGAGTTCCCGTGTTTCGCAGAAGATTCATCTGGGAATTTGTTCCGGAACCACTTTCGAGGAAAACGAAATGTCTTCTCCAACGGCCAAGGCGCGACCAAACCCGGAGTTCATCTTTGAAACGTTGAACGCGTATCAGCAGACGGCCGCGCTCCGGGCCGCTATTGCTCTCGACATCTTCACGAAAATCGGCGAAGGAACCGGCACGTTTCCCGCACTGGCGAAGCGCTGCGAAGCCACGGAGCGCGGCATCCGAATTCTCTGTGACTATCTCGTGGTTCACGGCTTTCTCACGAAGCACAACGATCGTTACGCGCTCACCGACGATTCGGCCACATTCCTCGACAGGCGCTCGCCCGCGTGCATTGCCTCCGCAGCAGGCTTCCTCACTCTGCCCGTTACGATCAACGCCTACCACGATCTGGCCCGCACGATTCGCACTGGGCAGCCCGGAATGGCGGAAGGCAAGGGATCCATCTCGGAGGAAAATCCCATCTGGGTCGAGTTTGCGCGCTCGATGGCGCCGATGGTGACCCCGTCAGCGGAAGAAATAGCCGGCATTCTCGACGCGCCCGCGGGGAAGAAATGGAAGGTGCTCGATCTTGCGGGCGGCCACGGCATGTTCGGGATTACGCTCGCCAAGCGCAATCCGAACGCCGAAATCTTCGCGCAGGATTGGGGGCCGGTGCTCGCGGTGGCTACCGAGAATGCGCGCGCCGCGGGCGTCGTTGCCCGGCATCATGTGATTCCGGGCAGCGCCTTCGAAGTCGAATACGGCACGGGCTACGAGATCGTGCTGATCACGAATTTCCTGCACCACTTCGACGCCGCTACAAATGAGAAGTTGCTCCGCAAGGTCCGCGCATCGCTCGCGCCTTCCGGCATCGTCGCGACACTCGATTTCATCCCGAACGAGGACCGCGTGTCTCCGCCGCGCTCGGCCGGTTTCAACATGATGATGCTTGGAATGACTCCAGCGGGCGACGCCTACACCTTCAGCGAGTACGAGCGAATGTTCCGAAACGCGGGATTCTCGTCGAACGAGCTGCGGCAGCTGCAGATGGGCGGCCACAGCCTGATTCTCTCCCGGGTCTGATTCGTCGCAGCAGGACTGAAGAGGGCAAGACGGAGGCAAGCGGTGAACAAGGAAGGCACCCTATTCACCGCCCACCGAAGGCACTACCAATTGCGATCAAAATCCTGAATCGCGACTCCCAGTTTTTCGGCGTCGCTCTGAATGGCGACACCCACAATCGTGGGCCTGCCGATCGGAGGAGGCGGCGCAGTCAGCGAGGAAACAACGGTGTGGATTTTGTGTCCCTCATCACTCAGAACAAGCATCAGTTTGATCACCACCCCGCCGGGGTGAGGCGGCATGTCGATTTCCGCGCTCCCGGTACAATCCGGATAAACGGTATACGTGCCGGTTTCGTCGACGTGAAAATTCGTGACCGGATCGGCCGGAGGAGGTGGCCCCGGCGTGGGTGGATTGGACACGACGAAATCCACTTGCGAAAGGTTGCCGTGACCGTCGAAATGCGTCATGGCAACTCCGTTGCGCAAGGTAATGCTTCCATCCGAGAACAGAATTTCTCCGGACACCCTGAAGGCGTAGTCGCCCTTGAGTGTGGCGTTCGTGCAGCCATCGTTGTCCCCGGTTTGCGCGCGGGCCACGGCCGGTAGCGCGAATCCGAGCGCGATCGCCGCGATCGCCAGTTTGCAGAACAAAGTTCTCATTGTGATCTCCTTCGAGCCAGAATCCGCAGCAGCCGCCTGCGATGGGCGGACACTACAAGAACGGGGCAAACTGAGTCCTGTCGCACGTCTGACCGATTTCTGAAACTTTTCTGTCCTGAAAAGCGCGTCGCTCACGTAAGCTACGCGGAAACACAGCTCCGGGAGCGGGAGGGATATGCTTCCAGGAATCCTGCGATTCGGTCCATTCGAATTGAATGCGGAAAACTTCGAGCTGAAGCGCGCCGGGCGGCGCGTCAAGCTCGATAAGACGGCGCTCGACCTGCTTCTGTTTCTGGCGGAACGGCCAGGCCGGCTCGTCACCCACGAAGAGGCCGTCGAGCGCGTGTGGGGCAAGGACGTCTTCATCGAGGCTGAGTCCGCGCTGTACACCGCCGTTCGAAAGATTCGGCGCGCGCTCGGCGAGCATCCGGCGCACCCGCGCTTTGTCGAAACGGTGGCGCGAAAAGGCTATCGCTTCATCTTGCCAAGAGCTTCCCGCGAAACAGATCTGAGGGAAGACAAGCCGCCTAAACGCCCCATCCTGGCCGTGCTTCCACTCGATAACCTAAGCGGCGATCCGCGCCAGGATTACTTCAGCGACGGACTCACGGAAGAGCTGATTACCGCACTCGGCAGGCTTTCCCCGGAAGAACTGGGCGTGATCGCGCGAACCTCCGTGATGCGCTACAAGGGAGCGAAAAAGAGCGTAGCAGAAATCGGCCGCGAACTCGGCGCCGACTACCTGATCGAAGGCAGCGCGCGGCGTGCGCGCGGACGCGTGCGGGTCGCCATACAGTTGATACGGACGTCCGATGAGACGCACGTCTCGGCCGAGAATATAGAAAGCCCGCTAGGCGACATTCTGCGAATCCAGTCGGAAGTGGCCGAGGCCGTTGCGGCAACCATCCGGTTAAAGCTCATCCGGACTCTGCCGGCATCTCCTGCTGTCGATGCGGAGGTCTACGACTCTTATCTGCGGGCGCGGTATCTGTGGGATCAACGGACTCCCACCGGCGTGCGGGGGGCAATCCGCCATTTCGAAAAGGCCCTCGAGCGGGACTCGCGCTACGCCCCCGCGTGGGCAGGCTTGGGCACGTGCTATGCCGTACTGCCGATCACGAGCGATACGCGTCCGCTGGACACGTTTCCACGCGCCAAAGAAGCGATCGACCGAGCGCTGAAGATTGATGGCGCGCTGCCGGAGGTTTATGTCGCGCAAGGAATCACGCATTTCTGGTTTGACTGGGATTGGCCCGCGGCCGAGCGTTCACTTCGCCGCGCGAGCGAGCTGAATCCCAGCGACTCCAGCGCTGCTTTGTTTCTGGCCCATCTGCACTCGAATCTGGGCCGGCACGCGGAAGCGATTGCGGAGATTCGTTCTGCACGGCAGACAGATCCCGTTTCGCGCCTCCTCAACACCCACGAGGGCCAGTTCCTGTACAACGCCCGGCGCTACGAAGAGGCCATGCCCCCTCTCCTGCGCGTCCTCGAACTTGCTCCGCAATTCTGGATCGCGCACATCGTGCTCGGAAAGCTGTGGGGCGTCGCCGGGCATCACCGCAAAGCGCTCGCCGAATTCGCCAAGGCATTCCGCTATTCCGGCGGGAACACGGAGGCCGCCGGGCTCCGCGGTTACACGCTCGGCATTTCGCGACAACCCGCAGCCGCGCGGCGCGTTCTGGGCGAGTTGCGGCGCCGGGCCCGTGCCAGTTATGTGCCTCCATTCGCACGCGCACTCGTGTCGCTCGGGCTGGGTGAACGCGAGGCTACGCTGGAAGCCCTGGAAGTAGCGGTTGAGGAGCGCGATGTTCGTCTGACTTTCCTTGCGATCGAGCCGCGGTGGGATCCGTTGCGCAGCCACCCGCGATTCAGGAAAGTTTACGAGCGCGTAGGGCTGCCGGAGCCTCGCCAAGTTTCATAGCGAGGTAAAGGGAAAAGGCGCGGCTAGGAACCGAAAGCCACGCTGATCAGCGTCTTCTGTTCCATCTCGTGCGCTTTCCCGGACCCAGTCGCGGGGCTCGCGGCCGCCGAGCGATTCACGGACAGCACAGGTCGGTCGCGAGACAGCCGCTCGAGCTCCGGAATCACGAAGTCGTGCGCGCCCATGTTTCCCGGCTCTTCCTGCACCCACACGAATTCCGTCGCCTTCGCGTGGCGATCCATCTCGGCTGCGACTTCGTCTTCGGGGAACGGATAGAGCTGCTCGACAAAGACGATCGCCGGCGCATTCTCCGGGTGGCGCTTTCGCTCGGCCTCGAGCTCGTGGCCGATTTTTCCGGTGCAGAGCAGCACGCGCTCAGCCGAACCGCCGCCCTTGTCCGGAATCACGTTGCGGAATCGCGGTACCGCCAAATCTGCGAGCGTCGAGGAAGCCGCGGGATTCCGCAGCATACTCTTGGGAGTGAACACGACCAGCGGCTTTCGCCAGCTACGCAGCGCCTGGCGCCGCAGCAGATGAAAATACTGCGCGGCAGTCGAAGGCTGGCAGATCTGCATGTTGTCGCGAGCAGCCAGCTGCAGGAAACGCTCGATGCGCGCACTTGAATGCTCCGGCCCCTGCCCTTCGTAGCCGTGCGGCAAAAGCATCACGACTCCCGAAAGCAGATTCCACTTGTCCTCGCTCGCGGCGATGAACTGATCGATGATGATCTGCGCTCCATTCGCGAAATCCCCGAATTGCGCTTCCCAGAGGACCAGCGCCTCGGGAAAATCGCGGCTGAAGCCGTACTCGAATCCAAGCACCGAGGCTTCTGATAGCGGTGAATTGTAAATTTCGAACCAGGCATTCTCCTCTGCCATGTGTTCGAGCGGAACGTACTCCTCTTCATTCTCGATATCGATCAGGGCCGCGTGCCGCTGATTGAACGTACCCCGCCGGCTGTCCTGCCCGGAAAACCGGATCGGCACGCCGTTTTTCAGCAGCGACCCGAAAGCCAGCGCCTCGGCCATTCCGAAATCGATCGCCCTCTTACCCTGCGCCATTTCGAGCCGCTGCTCGAGCAGTTTTTTCACCTTCGGATGGATGTGAAATCCGCTGGGATAGCTGACGATACCTTCGCCAATCGCCCCGAGCGTCGCGGCCTCAAGCCCGGTGTCCACTTCGAGCGACGCGTCGTAGCGTCCGCCGCGGAACGCGCCCCAGTAGCGCGGCAGCTTGCGCATCGAGGGAGTCTTCTCGATCTCCTTCGCTTCCTCCTGCGCGGCATCCAATTCTTCCCGCACGCGCTGGACGACCGGCTCGGGATCGACGCCGATCCGCTCGGAATAAATTCGCCACATCGGCGGATGCGCCTCAATTTTCCGGTAGCGCAGCGGCTGCGTGATCGTGGGATCGTCCACTTCGCTATGGCCGTGGCGGCGGTAGCCGATCATGTCGATGACCGCCGGCGTGCCGAACGCGTCGCGATATTCGATCGCCATCCGGCCCACGCGCACGACGGCGTCCGGATCCTCCGCGTTCACATGAAAAATTGGTATCTCCAGCCGCTTGGCCAAGTCGGAAGAAAAACGCGATGAACCAGTGTCTCGCGGTACGGTGGTGAATCCGATGAGGTTGTTCACAATAATATGGATCGAGCCGCCCACCGTGAATCCGGCGACGCCGCACATATTCAGCGTCTCGGCGCAGATTCCCTGGCCCGCGAAAGCGGCGTCGCCGTGCATGCAGATCGCGACGACCTGGCGCCTGCCTCGCTCGCCCCGGCGCATCTGCTTGGCCCGCGTGCGGCCCATCAGCACCGGATCGACGGCCTCGAGATGGCTCGGATTGGAAACCAGATGCATTTCCACCACGCGCCCATTCGCCGCGTGAAAATCTCCCGTCGCGCCCATGTGGTATTTCACGTCGCCGCCGCCGAGCGTGCTTCGCGGATCGACGTCTTCGAATCGCGCGAAAAGCTCCGCCGCAGGACGGCCCACGATGTTCACCATCACGTTGAGCCGCCCGCGATGGCTCATCGCTACCATGGCTTTTTCGGCGCCTTGTTCCGACGCGGCGTTCAGAATCGCATCGAGGAGAGGCAGCAGCGCCGCTTCGCCTTCGAGCGAATAGCGCTTCGTGCCCAGATAACGCGTCTGCAATACGTGCTCGAAAATCTCCGCCCGGATCAGTAGCTCGATGATTCGCGCGCGATCGGGCTCGGCCGCTTCCGATTCCATCTGGTCTTGCACCCACTGCCGCCGCTCGCGGTCCGTGATGTGCATGAATTCGGCGCCGATGCTGCCGCAATAGACGCGGCGCGCCGCTTCGGCGTCCGGCCCGGAAACATCCAGCTCCGGCATCGCCACCGGCGTGAAATCACCCAGAGGATCGAGGTTCGCCTGCAAGTATCCCCATCGCCGAAAGGCATCCCAGATTCGCTCCTGGGCTTCTTTGGAGGCTGCCGATTCGGCGATCGCTTGTTCCCTGCTCATTACACGGCTCCCTGAAAGCTCGCAAAGTCCCCATCATAAGATGCGGGAAGGCGCACCGTCGCGCGAACTGCTTTAGTGTTCCGGCCAGCAACCTAGCAACCGGCGTACCAGAATAAATTGTCCCAAGTGGTAGGCGTTGTGGTCGGCGATCAGCAGAGCTTCCCGGAGGATCGTCTGGCCGGACCCGTGGGGAATGGGCGCCAGAAGGTCCGTCTTGGGATCGGTCACCAGCTTGCCCATCTCCTGCAGGTGCTTTTCGAGTGCTTTCACGCTCTTGTCCCACGCGGCCGCGCTTGGCGGCGTGGGCTTCGCGGGCCAGTAGCCCGAAGGCCAATCCGGCGATTTGTGCTTCGCGTCGCGGGAAAACTCGAGAATATCGTGGGTCGCGATACGCATGTGCTCGAGCAGTTCCCATGCGGAGTACGGCAGGCCCGGCGGACGCTTTCCGCGGTCCCTCACCGGGAAATCCTTGAATGCCGCCTTGAAATCGGCGTGAGCCTCATGCCAGTCGAGGAAGCGCCGCAGATAGTCGCGTAAAACCTTCTCGTCCATGAAAGATTCGTCCCAAATCATCTTAAAGTGCCGGGGCTGGAGCGGTCAATCGGCGGAAAACGGCGCGAGGAAACTATGTTGGGGTAAGCGCGTCGGTCAATTCGAACTCTTTGCGGAAGGCTCCATAATCGTGGCGCAGATTGCGCATTAGCTCGATAAATTCCGGATGGGTGTGAAGCGAACGCAGGTGCGGATCTTTTTCGAATGCGCGATAGTTGGGCAGGCCTCCTTCCGCGCAGCGCTTGAGTTCGGCAATCGCTTTCTCGGGCTTTCCGCATATCGCATACACCCCCGCGGCGCAATGCCAGGAGTGGTGCGTGTGGACCATGCTTCGCTTGGAGGCGACGGCATCGTCCGTCAGCTCTTCCGCGCGCTTGAGGTCGCCCTCGCGGGCCAGGATCATTCCTTCCATACAAGCGATCTGCTGCTATT
>CAWJDM010000030.1:0-77221 GCA_963841605.1 uncultured Acidobacteriota bacterium | reverse complement strand
CTCGAACCCCTACGGCCTTTCGGCCACCAGCTCCTAAGGCTGGCGCGTCTGCCAATTCCGCCACTTCCGCGCGGAGCGCCAGTATACCATCGGTGGTGCCCCGCACGGCGCCGCGCGGCCGCACTGCATATGTAGATTCTCTACAACTTAACGTCAGCGCCACCCGCACGGGTCCTCACCGCCCTATACTTTGATTGAGCTTGCCCGCGGAATTCGCTTCTGGTAGGCTCCGCCGCAATGGGGAAGTCCTAGGAGGCACCATGGCACATTGCACGAAGTGCGGCGCGGCCGTAGCGGATAATGCAGCTTTTTGTGGTTCGTGCGGTTCGGCCCAATCGGCGGCCCCAAGCGCGGCTCCCGCGCCTTCAACGGCCCCGGCGCCTGCTGCAGCGCCTGCCCAATCGCAGATGGCTGAGAACGTCGCTGGTTTCCTTTGCTACATCCTCGGATGGATCACCGGGCTCATCTTCTATTTCATCGACAAGCGCCCCTACGTTCGCTTCCATGCGGCGCAATCGATCGTGGTTTTTGGCGGCCTGCACATCATCTACATCGCTTTTGGCATGTTTCTCGGCTTCAGTCTCTTTGCTGGAGGCTGGACGGGATTCTCGTTTGGTTGGGCGCTGTACGGACTGCTTGATCTCGCGGCTTTCGTCCTCTGGATACTCCTGATGATCAAGGCGTATCAGGGCGAGCGATTCCGCGTGCCGATTGCCGCCGACATCGCCGAAAAGATTTTCGGCAAAGCCTGAGATTTAAATGTAGCGCTGCGGTCTTAAGCGCAGCATCTTCGCCTCGGCTATGCGCCGATACGCGGCCTCAGCTCATCGTCCGACGATCTCCTGCCACGCGAGCATTTCGTGTCATGTGTGTTCCGTGAGCCGCCTCCAAGTCCCGCCCTTGCCTTCAGCACGCCCGCAGCGTAGGATGAAGTTTCGGTGGTTGCCGCAAAAGCCCTCCTGCAGTGTTTAACGTGTAGAAGTGAGAGCAGGGCCGATGTGATTCGTGTGGTTACGGGGTGCGGGAAGTGGTGGAGAAGGTTCGGACGAAGGCGATCGCGGTGGTCGGCGCCCAGTGGGGCGACGAAGGCAAAGGCAAGGTCGTCGACTATCTCGCCTCTTCCTTCGATTACACCGCTCGCTACGCCGGCGGCCACAATGCCGGCCACACGGTCATCTTCAATAGCCATCGCTACGTCCTGCAACTCGTGCCCAGCGGCATTTTGCGCCCGGAAAAGAAAGCCGTCATCGGCCCCGGCACCGTGGTCGATCCCGCGGCGCTCGTAGCCGAACTAGAAAATTTGAAAAAATCCGGCGTGGACGTCCGCGGGCGCCTCTTTCTCAGCAATCGCGCGCACCTGATCTTCCCCTATCATCGCGAAATGGACAAAGCCGCCGAATTGGCGCGCGGCGCAGCCAAAATCGGCACCACTTCGCGCGGCATCGGCCCGGCCTACGAAGACAAAATGGCGCGCCGCGGCATTCGCGTCTGCGACCTGCTCGAGCCCGAGTGTTTTCGGCAGAAACTCGAGCGCGTGATCGCCGAAAAAGATGCGGTCAGCCGTGCCGCCTACGGACACCCGCTCGAAACCGCCGGCCTTGCCGACGAATATCTCGAGGTCGCCGCCCACATCCGCGGGCTCGTCACCGATACGACCGTGCTGCTCAATGACGCACTCGACCGCGGCGAATCCGTGCTCTTGGAGGGCGCGCAGGGCACGATGCTCGATATCGATCACGGAACGTATCCGTACGTCACCTCTTCAAATGCGATTTCAGGCGGCGCCTGCACCGGCCTCGGAGTCGGTCCCACGCGCCTGGCAGGAGTCGTCGGCGTGACCAAGGCTTACACCACGCGCGTCGGCAGCGGGCCTTTTCCGACGGAGATGCCCGACCTCGATGCCGAGGCCGTTCGCGCGCGTGGCAACGAATTCGGCGCGGTCACGGGACGCCCGCGGCGCTGCGGCTGGCTCGATCTCGTCGTCCTGCGCTACGCGAAGATGCTCAGCGGAATCGATTCGCTCGTCGTGACGAAGCTTGACGTCTTCGACGCGCAGCCGGAGATCAAAGTCTGCACCGGCTATCGCTACAAGGGAAAGCCGATGGCGGAGATGCCGCCGGACGTCGAGACGCTCGCGCAAATCGAGCCCGAATATCGCACGCTGCCGGGTTGGCAGAAGCCGACGCCCGGCATCCGCGAAGTCCGCGAACTCCCCATCGCCGCCCGCGACTATCTGAATTTCATCTCCGATGAGCTCGAGATCGAAATCGGAATGATTTCCACCGGACCCGAGCGCGACGCTACGATCGTTCCGCGAGGCACGAAACTCGCCTCCTGGCTGTAGCCGGCCATGATCTCTTTCGAAACCGCGCGCGACAAGGTGATCGAAGTGCTCACCAAGCGTGCGGACGCCGCCGGCGCCCACGCCCTCGCGACCGAGACAGTCGATCTCACTAGCGAACCCTCCCGCGCCCTCGGCCGCATCCTCCAGCAGGATATCGTCGCCGACCGCAACTACCCGCCATTCAATCGCTCGATCCGCGACGGATTCGCCATTCGCGCCGCCGACGCGGCCGAGCCCGGTGCGCGCCTCAAGCTGATCGGCGAGAGCCGCGCGGGCTTCGCATTCGATGGCACTGTCGGAGCGGGCGAATGCGTGTACATCTTCACGGGCGCTGCGGTGCCTCGCGGCGCGAATGCCGTCGTGATGCAGGAGCACACGCGCGCGGATGGCGACTTCGTCGTGATCCAGAATGCCGTTCACCCGGGGTTGCACTATGTTTTGGCGGGCGCGGAGGCGCGCATCGGCGAAGTGATGGTGCCGCGCGGCACGCGGCTCAGCTACGCCGAGCTCGCGATGGCGGCCGAGGTCGGGCAGGCGAAGCTCGAAGTCACGCGCAAGCCGCGCGTCGCGATTATTTCGACAGGAGATGAGCTCGTCACGCTCGGCGAACCGGTCGGCCCCTTTCAGATTCGCAATAGCAACAGCATATCTCTCGCCGCGCAGGTGACGCTCGCCGAAGGCGAACCCGTCGTATCGGGCAAGGTGCCAGACGATGTCGGGCACCTCCGCACAGAGATTGAAAAAGCGCTCGAATCATCGGACATCCTCGTCCTGAGCGGCGGCGTCTCCGTCGGCAAATACGATCTTGTCGAACAGGTGCTGCACGATCTCGGCACGGAAATCTTCTTCGACGCCGTCGCGATTCGTCCCGGCAAGCCTGCGGTTTTCGGGATGTGCCGCGGCAAACCCGTCTTCGGGTTGCCAGGAAATCCCGTTTCGACGATGGTGACGTTCGAGCTTTTCGTGGTGCCCGCGATCGAAATTCTCAGCGGCTCGCGGCAGCCGCGCCACCTCCCGGTTTTCCGCGCGCGGCTGAAGCATCCCGTGAACGAAAAGGGAATCGTCGCGCATTTTCTTCCCGCGCGCGTCAGCCTGCTCGATGAAACGCCGGAGGAGCCGGCCCTTCCCGTCGTCGAGACAGTGTTGTGGGAGGGCTCCGGCGACATCGGCGCGGTCGTGCGCGGCAATTGTTTTCTGGTCGTGCGCGAATCACGTCTCACGCTCGAGGCCGGCGAGTGGGTCGACGTCATGCCCCGCCGCGGCAAATTCTAGTTGCGATCCTCTTAACCCCGTTTTCGGGAGTACAATTCGCGCGTAAGTCTTCGAGGGAGGATCTCATGCGCAATTTCTTGGTTTCGCGGCGCTACTGGCTCGGATTGATGGTTTTGCTGGCGTTTGCGCTTGGTTCGGCGCGCGCCGTCGATCTCGATTCGACTGCTGTCGGCTATCAGCTGCCGGATCAGATCAAGTGGGTGGGCAATCCGAATGTGGCGGAAACGGCCGTGCTGCACGGAGACCCAATGAAAACGGGCCTCTACATCGAGCTCGTGAAGTGGCACGCGCACAACTTTAGTCATCCTCACTTCCATCCGAACGATCGATATATCACGGTTCTCTCAGGCACGTGGTGGGTCGGCACCGGGACGAAGTTCGATACTGACAAAATGGTGCCGATGCCTCCTGGGAGTTACGTCACTGATTTTGCGAAGGGAATTCACTACGATGGCGCGAAAGATGGAGACGCCGTGATCGAAATCGTCGGCGAAGGACCCGCGACTATGACGCCTGCCGAAGTGAAATAGTCCCAGAGCGAGGAATTTCGGAATCGGGCGTTGCACCATTTTGGTGCAACATTTTCTGCTGTAAGTGGGGGATCAATGATCCCCCTGTCGGGGGCTTATGCGGTCGAAAAAGGGCCCCTGAGATGCACGTTTGGCGCCTGGTGCCTCTTATTGGCTCCCGGGACCAAAGGCGAACGGTAGGCGAATGATTTTGCGGATCGAAATTGGGGGCGCTCTCCTTTTCGCGGCGAGGGACTCCGGTTCCCCGCCAAGTTTGTGCGCGTCCTAAGTAGACTTGGGTGTGACGTGTCATGCGCGGACGAAATTGGCGAGGTCGGGACCAGAGCGAAGGGTGCGCCACCCGCTCTATCGCGACTTGGCATTTAGTCTACCGAACAGCCGTCGGACCCTCATGTAAATCAACACCGAAAACCCTAACGAAGTAGGCAGAATCCACGGCGTTAGATTCATCAAGAGATGTTCTTTTAGAAGGTGACTTCGAAATGCACTAAACTCCAGCGCGAGCATAAAGAGAACCAAATAGGAAAACATCGCAAAGGAAAGTCGCATCGCGAAAGATTTGGGGCGCTCGCGCGAGCGCTGCGCCCAATAGACGAGAGATACCCCTATTAGGCCACAGTACAGAAACAAGACGAAAGCGAACCACAAATCGCGAATTGCGAGGTTCAGCGCGAGACCTGCAAACGTGACGAAAACAGCGTCGAACGCTGCGTACCCCAGCAAAGCCATCAACATCCATTTTGTAAATCTCATAGGAACTGATTCGCTCACGCGTCGTCCCCTTCATGAAGGCTTAGTTCAACAATATTCTGGAATGCTGGCAAGGTATAGTTCTTGAAAAATTGATAGGCTCCGTAAAAGCTCCCGCCCGCTGTAGAAAACGCAACACCACTTGCGCCAATACCCACCCCCGCACGTCAAAGGCTCGGCCGGGCGGGTGGCCCGGGTTGAGAAGTGGGAATCCATTGGCATATCAACTGCGGAGAGGATATCATCGCGACACGTCTCCGAGAAGTATAGAGAAGCGGAGGGTGCCCCAGGTTCGGTTTTGAGAACCTGGGTCTTGTAGGTCGAGTTTTTCTCTCTGCGATCGATTTCTCCGAGGTCAAATAATCACGCGGGGGGTTTTGCGCGGCGGTTCGCCCAGATCAGCGCGATCACGCCGAGGGCGAACGCGATTCCGCCGTTGATCGACCAGCGGATCTGGCCGTTCATGAAGCTGTGACCCGGGAACATATTCAACCCCTGCAGAAACCAGATCGCGCCGAATAGCACGAGCAGCACTCCCACGATGTTGAGCACGATTTTCATGCGTGCCTCCGGGTACGAATTGTACGGCGCAAAGCGGCTGGACCGCGGTTCGACTGCTCCCGTGCGTCCGGCCGCCTCGCGATCAGAAAGTGAGCTTCAGTGCGAATTGAATCTGGCGCGACGTGGTGGCGGCAGTGGTGATTACGCCGGCGGTGCCACTGACGAAAGCCGTGCAATTCACCTGGGGTGTCAGTGCGCACCCGCTTTCGTTGTTTGCCGGGCTGCCTCGCGAGCCTGCGAAAAGCGCCGCCGCGGGCTGCCCGAAATTCGTGTGATTGAGAATGTTGAAGAACTCGGCGCGGAACTCGGCATTCAACTTCTCGGTGATCTTCGTCTCCTTGATGATCGAGAAGTCGAGATCGAGCAGGCCGGGGCCGATCAGCGAGTCCCTGCCCACGTTGCCAAGCGTCCCGTAGGGTTGCAAGTAGTAGCAGTTCGTATTGATGTAGGGCACGAGCCTCAGCGGCCTATCCCGCGTAATCGTGCTTTGCGGCACGGCGTAGGGATTGCAACCGGCGACAAAGTTGGGACGGTCCCCGGTCAGTCCTCCCGTATTCGATTCCTGCGGCGTGAGGCCGGTGAGCACGTTGATGGGAAAGCCCGTGGCGGCGCTCAATATCTCGCTCACTTGCCAGCCGGAAACCAGCCGGTTGCCGCGGAACGGCAGCGTGTAGACGCTGTTGACGCGCAGCGCGTGCGTGACGTTGAAAGTGCTCGGGCCGCGGTCGTAGCGCTGATTGTAGACGTCGTTGATTTCGAAAGCCGATTGCTCGAGGCCGGAGCTCGCCGAGCCATCGTCGATCGACCTCGAATAGGTGTAGGACACTTGGCCCTGCAGATTCCGGCTGATCTGCCGGTTCAGGCTCGCCACCAGTCCGTTGTAGCTCGAATGGCTGGTAGGTGCCGCAAAGTCCAAGCCGTTGAACTTGGGATTCGGCACGGGCCCCGTGAACGTGCACGACTGGCTGATGCAGGTGCTGGGACCACCGACCACGGCCGGAGTGTTGTAGTTCCGCTGGTTATACAGGTGAACTCCTTGGGAACCTACATAGCCGAGCGAGGCCACCATGCCCAGCCCGACGTCACGCTGCACCGTCAGGTTGTACTGCATTACATAAGGAGAATGGGTCGACCGATAGTCGAACCCGTACACCGCTCCATAGGGCGGTGTTATGGCGGCCAGCGCCGGGTTCGGGAACAGGCCAACGGCAGGTGGACCTGCAACCACCACCGTGTTGGAGGGCGGATTCTCGGAATATGCATTGAGGTACGTCCGCGCCGCCAACTGTTCGTGGAACATGCCCCACCCGGCGCGGATCGAGGTCTTGTGGTCGCTGAACGGATCCCAGGCGACCCCGATTCTGGGATCGAAATTGAATCCGTTGGGATTCTTTCCCAGAACATGCTGGACCTGCGTAAAGGTTGACGACGTCAACGGATTGAGGAGGTTGTTGCAGGGAACGCCCACGCAGACGGGATCCGTCTCGAAGTCCCACCGCAAGCCCATATTGATCGTCAGGTTTTTCCTGATCTTCCAATCATCCTGGATGTACGGGAAGAACTCGATCGAGCGAGAATAGCGCGTCCGATCGAATGTTGGAGAAGGATTGGCTTCGCCCTGGAACTGCACGGGTGAGGCGTTCAAGAAACCCGGCAGGCTGGCGAAAACAAAAATCCCGCCTTCACGCCCGACCGCGATGTTGTCCTGAACCCTCGTCACGGAGGCGCCGACACTGATGCTGTGCGCTCCCCGGGTCCAGGAAAAGTCATCCCCGCCCGTCAACTTGTTCTCGATCAGGTGAAACCGCGCGGTTGCGCCGGGACCGACGGCCGAAGTACCGCCCACGATGATGAGGTTGCCGTCCTCGCGTTGCCCTGGCGTGTAGCCTGGTGCGGTGCTGACCTGATTGTAGAACTGCAGCGGGTCGCTGGCTGGGTCCGACAGGAAACCCTGGTCCGCGCGCTCGTTCGTTCGCGAGAAGCTGAAGCGAACTTCATTGATTGCCGTCGCGGAGATGATGTGCTTCTCCTCCAAGGTGAAAAATTGATCGCCGCCGTGATCGACCACCGGCCACAAGGGCAGGTTGGAAAAGGGAACCGGCAGTTTCAGATACGCCGTGTCGGAAATGTACCGGCCGAACAAGAAATCGTTCGCTCCCAGCGTGTAATCCACCCGGCCGAGAATGTAGTTTTCGCTCTCCGGCTGGCTCGCAATCGTCGTGAAGAGGGCGTTACCGCTCGGGTAGCCCGCAAACGGTCCGGCGGAGACGGTCTGGCAACCCGCGGGGAATGTGGGTGGAATTGTCGGTGGACTGACGGGCACGCAACTGATTCCCGTGTCGGGATAAATGTTCAAGTACGGCGCGATGGCTGCGCTGACGGGAACGCTGATCCGGTCGCCGGGGCTGCACGTCCCTGTACCGAGCGGCGGCGGGGGCGCTTGCCCGGCAACGGTATTGCACGGCACGCTTCCCGTTCGTGACAATGCATCGGGGACGAATTGATTCCCGGTGATTCCTAGCGTTGACCGAAGGCCCTCATAGTTCGCGAAAAAGAAAAGCTTGTTCTTCTCGATCGGACCGCCCACGCTGCCGCCAAACTGGTTTCGGCGGAATGGCGGAATCTTCGTGCCGTCGAAGAAGTTGCGCGCGTCGAGGGCGCTGTTGCGCAGATACTCGTATGCCGAACCGTGCAGATCGTTGGTGCCCGACCGGCTGGCGGCGTTGATCGCGGCGCCGGTGCCGCCGAACTGCGCGCTATAGGTGTTGGTCAGCACCTGGAACTCGGCGATCGCATCGACACCCAGCGAGTTGCCGGTGATATTCGAGCCGGTGCCCTTTTCCCAATAACCTTGGAGATCCTGATTGTCGAGCAGAAAGACCTGCCCCACAGGCCTCGACCCGGCAACCGAGTACGTCGCTCCCGGCCCGTAAAAGCCGGATGAGATGCCTCCGCCTCCGCCGCCGGTGATGTAGCTCTGCGTCACGGCCTGCACGCCGGGCGCAAGGGAGAGAAGCTGTTCGAAGTTCCGGCCATTTAAGGGCAACTGGCTCATCTGCGTCGGTGTCACCAGGGACGATACGGTGGCTGTCTGCGTCTCGACCCGCGAGACTTCGCCTTCCACGTTGACGGTCTGAGAGATTTGCCCGACGGGCAAAGAGAAATCGACGACCAGATTGGCGCCAACCGTGAGCGTGATGCCTTTGTGCAGCACGGTTTGGAAGCCGGAGGTCGTAGCTTGGAGTTGGTAATTGCCGATGGGCAAATCCGGAATCCTGTACCGGCCCACCGCGTCCGCCACTGTGGATTGCGTGGCATCCGTTCCCACGTTCTTGGCTTGGATCGTTGCCCCGGGAAGCGCCGCGCCCGAACTGTCCGTCACCGTGCCCGAAATCGTGGCTGTCTCGACTTGGGCTTCGATTGGATTGGCGGCTACCGCGAGAAAGAGCAAGGCGCCCAAAGCACCCACGAAGACACACGTCAAGAACCGCTTCGCATACATTGGCATTTCTTCCCCCACCTCGAAAAACCTGCCCTGAGATTCGTGCCCCCCCGGCACGGGTCATCGTACGGGCCTGCGACAGTGCTGGCTCGGCTCAATACGCAGGCTGATGTTGCAGCGTTTACTATTTGTGCCTTCAGTTGTCAAGTTCAAATCGGCAATTGCGAGCTGGGGCAGGTGGCGGTCGGGTTGTGGTGAGAAGGGACGCCCGGGAGAGATTCTCTTTCGGGGCCCAATCACCGCCGCAGCGCCGTCGAGTTCAGCCTTAGAAGCGAAATTGCGGGCGGTGCTTGCGCTGACCCTGTGCTTGTGGCAGCGTGGATTGCGGTGGCGCGCAGTTCAAGGACGGAAATGGCGAAAGCGCTTTCACACTACGACAAGGCGGGGCGGGTGCGCATGGTGGACGTGACGGAAAAGCCAGCGACGTCGCGCACGGCGATGGCGCACGCATTCGTCCGAATGAAGCGCGCGACGGTGGGAAATTTGCGGCGGTTGAAATCGCCGAAAGGCAACCCCCTCGAGATCGCCCGGATCGCCGGAATCACGGCGGCGAAGCGTACTTCGGAGCTGATTCCGCTTTGTCACCCCCTGTCGTTGACGCACGTGGATGTGCAGGCAAAGCTATGCCAAAATGGAATCGAGATTACGGCGGAAGCGACCGCGACGGGGCCTACGGGTGTGGAAATGGAAGCGCTCGTGGGCGCGTCGGTGGCGGCCCTGACGATATACGATATGTGTAAAGCCCTCGAACGCGGGATGGAGATCACCGAGTTGTACCTGCTGAAGAAATCCGGCGGCCGCAGCGGAACGTACGTTCGCGGCGCATCTTCAAACGGGCGAGCCGGAAAGAACGGAAAATAATGGCGCCGATGAATGACGTCAAAGTCCTGATCGTGGACGATAACGCGCTGGTCCTCGATCTGCTGATGAAGGGGCTTGGGCCGCACTGCGCCGCATTCGCTGCGGCGGATGGCGCCGACGCGCTGTTGAAGATTGTCGACGATCCCCCGGACCTGATCGTATGCGACTATCGGATGCCGGGTCTCGACGGGCGCCAGCTTTACGACAAGTTGCGCTCGCGGCAGCAGACCAAGCAGATTCCGTTTATTTTCCTCGCGAGCCGAGGCGATATCGAAGAAAAGCTTCGCCCGATGGTGGAGGGCGTCGAGGAATTCATCGCCAAGCCGTTTTTCGTGAAGAATCTGGTGCGCAGCGCGAAAAAAGTGATCGACCGGCTGCGCCTCGAAAAGTTGCAGAACCGCGCGGTGCGCCCGGGCGTGATTCAAGGCCGCCTCGAAGAGATGAGCATTCTCGATCTGATGCAGTCGCTCGAAATGGGACAGAAGTCGTGCCAGCTCACGATCCGGCACGATGGCCAGGCCTGCGAAATGTTTTTCTCCTCGGGGCAGTGCGCCGACGCGAAGCTCGGCCCGACGGAAGGCGAGGCGGCTGTTTTCGAGGCGGTGCGCTGGCCGGCGGGCGAATTCGAGATCGACTTCAATGCGGCGCCGGCGCGCACTACAATTTCGCGCACCACGACCGGCCTCTTGATGGAGGCGCTCCGCCTCGTGGACGAATCGCAGCGCGACGCGGCCGGCGAAAGCGTCGAAGCCACCAATCAGAGCTGAGCTCGCCTCCCGAAAGATCCATGCGCGTATCCGTTCTCACAATCAGCGATTCCGTGGCCGCCGGAAAAAACGAAGATCGCTCGGGGCCAGCGGTGGTCGCGCGATGCCGCGAGCTTGGCTGGGAGATTGCGTCGTCCGGCGTGCGCGCGGACGATCGCCCGGCGATCGAGGCCTTCCTCAAGGAGGCGGCGGATGCGAATGCGGCGGACGTAATTCTGACCACCGGCGGGACGGGGCTTGGCCCGCGCGACGTGACTCCCGAAGCGACCGAAGCCGTTGTCGAGCGGCTGATTCCGGGATTTCCCGAGCAGATGCGCGCGGCGGGGATGCAGAAAACGCGAAGGTCGATCCTTTCGCGCGCTATCGCCGGGATCCGCGGCAAGACCATCATCATCAATCTTCCCGGCAGCCCGAAAGGCGCGGTTGAATCGCTCGATGCGGTCGCCGACTTGCTTCCGCACTCGGTCGACATCCTTCACGGCGCGCACCACTAGACGCGCCCGATGCCGCGTCCCGCTCGGTTGAAGATGCAATTCCGAATCGTTCTGCGATACACTCCACCGCGGTTTGGGTTCTTAGTTCCGTGAAAATTCGCGACGCGAGAATGGGGGGCTTCGATGAGTCCGAAGCGGAAAGCTGGATCGAGCAAGGCGAAAGGGAAACCGAAACGGAAACATTACCGGCGGATCGCAACTGAAGAGGCGTTTTCGATTCCGGAGCAGATGGACGCGCAGCGCGAGTTGCTGGCAAAGCAGCAGGAATACGATCCGGACCTTTTCCTCTGGCGGTTTCAGACTGACCCTGCGGGGCCGATGCACAATAACCTGCTCGATCTGTTCAATCAGCGGCTGCACACGATGGATGAGTACGACGTGGACATGCACGTCCTCGGGCTCACTTCGACCGGCGTGCAGATGCTCGATGCCGATAAGGGCACGGCGCTCGCCACGCTTGCGAACGACCGCTTGCATGAGGCGGTGCAGAAATATCCGAAGCGTTTCGCCGGGCTCGGAACTTTCGCGCCGCAGGATCCGGCGCGCTCGGTGAAGGAAATCGAGCGCGTGATGACCAAGCTGAAGCTGAACGGCCTGATCATCAATTCGCACACGAACGGCGAGTTCCTGAGCGAGCGGAAATACTGGCCGATCCTCGAGGCGCTGGCCGAATTGAACGCGCCGCTCTACATTCACCCGCGCTCGCCGAATCCGCTGATGGCCAAGGCGTACCGCACGGATCATCTTGAGCACGCGATCTGGGGTTATGCGGCCGAAACCGGGCTGCACGGGCTGCGCATCATCACGAGCGGCGTGCTGGATGCGTTTCCCAAGCTGCAGATCGTCCTCGGACATATGGGCGAGGGCATTCCGTACTGGTTCTACCGGCTCGATTACATGCACTCGCTCGGACCGGTTGACTTCGAGCGGCCGAAGCTGAAGTTGCTGCCGAGCGAATATTTCAAGCGGAATTTCTACATCACGACGAGCGGAATGAACTGGGACCCGACGCTGAGATTCTGCATCGAGGTGATGGGCGCGGACCGGATCATGTGGGCGGTCGACTATCCCTATCAGCATCATCCGGACGCGGTCGAGTTCATGGATGCGGCCGCGATTTCGGAGAAGGACAAACAGAAGATTTATCACGAGAACGCGGAGAGAGTTTTCAAGATTAAGAAGGCGTGAAAGACAGGGGGTGGGGCAAGCTTGTGTCGAGCAGGCATGTGTCGCACCTACGGCGCTCGGCCCTTTTGCGGTTTCCGTCCCAGCCCTACCGGGCTGGGCTAACTTGTGTCGCGCCTACGGCGCTGGCGCGCCCGCAAGACGCCCTTCGACCTCGCTCCCTTCCTGCGTCAGGGCGAGCAGGGCAAACCGGCGCTACGTGATACGACTACAATCGACCAATGGCTTCCGAGAACCCCGAACCCGGCAAGCGCGCGGCATCCTCCTTGCAGCAGGTATCGATGGCGATGGAACTCCCCATCGTGATGGTGGTGTGGGTGATCGCCGGGGGCGTGGCGGGATATTTTCTCGATCGGTGGCTGCATACGTCGCCGCTTTTGATGCTGGTCGGCGGAGCGCTCGGATTCGGCGGCGGGATGTGGGACCTGATCAAGCGATTATCGCGCAACAGGCAGCAAGGGAGCGGGCGTGGCGGCGGATGACGCGTATTATGCGGCGGCGGAACGGCGAATCGAGTACGTGACGCTCGGGCTCGGCGCAGCGGGCGCGATCGGCGCTGCGATTCTTTGGAGCCCGCGTGCAGCCGCGGGCGTGGCTGCCGGAGCAGTTCTCGCGTGGCTGAATTATCGCTGGTTGAAGCTTGGAGTGGGCGCGCTGGCGGGGCTCTCGAAAGCGCAGGCTGGCGCAGCGAAAGTGCACGTTCCGACGAGCGTTTACTTCAAATTCATGGGGCGCTACGCTTTGCTGATCCTCGGGGCGTATGTTATCCTTACTCGATTCGGAGTGCCTGTTGCGAGCCTTCTAGCGGGCTTCGGCGCGGTGGTGGCGGCCGTTCTTCTGGAAGTGGTGGCGCAACTGTTTCGAATTCCACATACGAATTCCTGACCGGGACGAATGGAACAGCCAATCTGGGTTACCGTAATCGTGAACCGCCTGCTGGGGAAGCCGGCGGCTGCGCTGCTCGCGGCGCTGCATATCACGCCCGCGGATCCCAACTATCCGATACCGAATCACGTCTCGATGGAAATTTTGGTGCTGCTGATCGGTGTGATTTTTTTCCTGTGGCTCAAGGCGAACATTTCGGTGGACCGGCCCGGCTCCGCGCAGCAGGTGATGGAAATGATCCTGACGAACCCCATGGGCGTCGGCATCAAGGATCTGATTAAGGACAACATTCCGCACGGCGGCGAGCAGTATCTGCCGATGATCGGGACAATCGGCATCTTCATCCTGATGTGCAACCTGATCAATATTATTCCCACGCTGGATGCGCCGACGGCGACGGTCACCGTGCCGCTGGGATGCGCGGTCATCGTGTTTGTGTATTACAATCTCGCAGGGATTTGGAAGAACGGGCCTTTTGGGCACGTGAAGCACTTCCTGGGTCCTGACATGCCGATGCCAACGGCGCCAAAGCTGGCGTTTCAACTCATATTGATGCTGCCGATTGAACTTTTCAGCCATTTGTTCCGGCTGCTTTCGCTGACGGTCCGGCTTTGGGTCAACATGCTGGTGAGCGAGATGTTGTATGTGATTTTCCTGGGGATGATGCTCGAGATTTATCTCTTTCTCGCGAAGCTTGGAACTGTGGGATACGCGGCGGCGATTCTTCCCCTGGGCATTCCGCTGATTTTCATCATCCTGCACTTTTTCGTGGCGATTTTGCAGGCGTTCGTTTTCACAATTCTGCCGATCATTTACGTGGCAGGCGTGGCGGGCGAAGAGCACTAGCTGAAATTCGGAAAATGGAAAACCGAAATTAGAAATTGGAAGAATTCATTCGGCATCAAAGCTGCTGCAGTGTGAGGCCACCGTCCCCCAGGGCGAATGGCAACCACCAACTGGCGGCAATTTCATAAAGAGGAGAACACGATGAAGAGATGGGCGTTGTTTCTGATGGCGGTCATGGCCGTCGTCCTGCTGGCTCCGGCGGCATTCGCGCAGGGAGGCGGCGGAGCGGCGGGTTCGGTGACGAACTGGGTGGCGCTGGCGGCCGGCTTCTCGATGGCCATTGCGTCGGCGGGCGGCGCGCTCGGGCAGGGAATCGCCACGGCGCATGCTTGCGAAGGGCTGGCGCGCAACCCGGGAGCGGAGGCGGCGATTCGCTTCGCGCTCATTTTGGGTCTCGTGCTGATCGAGTCGATGGCGCTCTATACGTTTGCCATCATCTTCCTGAAGGTGAAGTAGCGCGGCAGGTTTTGCGAGAGCGGCCCGGGGACGCGAGTCTCCGGGCCTTTTTCTTTTTTGCGGTATTCTCTTGAGGCGAATTGCGGGAGGTGAACGGCGATGAGCAGCAGCGCGACGGCTGGGCTGGGGATCACGCGGGTAGGGCAAGTCGCGATCAACGCGCATGATGTGGGGCGCGCGACGGCGTTTTATCGCGACGTGCTCGGACTGCGATTTTTGTTCGCGGCGGGACAGCTCGCGTTCTTTGATTGCGGCGGGGTGCGGCTGATGCTCGACAAGGCCGAAAAGCCGGAATTCGATCACCCGAGCTCGATACTTTATTTTAGCGTTCCCGATATTCAGACCGCGCACCGACGGCTGGTCGATGCGGGCGTCGCGATCGTGGCCGAGCCGAATATTATTGCGAAGATGGCGGACCACGATCTGTGGATGAGCTTCTTTCGCGATACGGAAGGGAACGTGATGGCGTTGATATGCGAGGTGAGGGCATAGGGCAGGTCTGAGATTTGAAATCGGAAATTGAAGATTTGAGATTCGAAAATTTCCGGCGGAGGTCAACCGTCCCTTACGGGACTCGCTGTCTTTCGGGAGCCCCGGCACTTCGCTGCGCTTCGTGCCGGGCCAATTATGGCCGCGCCTCCGGCGCTCGACGCGGAAGTTCAACGGTAAGGCGCGCTTAGTGGAGCGCGAGGGAATTGGCGGCGGCTTTTGCGAGCGAGAGGACGTGGCTGGGGAAGAGGCCGAGATAGAGGGTGCCGGCGGCGGCGAGGAACAATGCGACGCTGAGGGCGGGGGCGATCGCGGTGGGCGTATATTCCTTCGAGGGCGCCCAGAAATACATGGCGACGATCACGCGGAGATAATAGTAGGCGCCGATCACGCTATTGATCGCGGCGATCACCACGAGCCAGACGATCGCGCTGCCGTACGCAGGCGCAGCGTGGGAATCGAGAGCCGCCTGGAACGCGAAAAATTTCCCGAAGAAGCCCGCCGTAGCAGGCAAGCCGAGCAGCGAAAGCAGGAAAAGCGAGAAGCAGACGGCAAGGACGGGCTGCGTCTGCCCGAGCCCGGCGTAATCGCGAATCGAAAGGTGCTCTTCGCCCTTTTGGCCGAGATGCGCGAGGACCAGGAACGCGCCGACCTTCATCAGCACGTACGCCGCGAGATAAAACAGAACAGCCGCAACGCCGAGCTCGCTCGACGCCGCAAACGCGACGAGAATGTAGCCCGCGTGAGCGATCGAAGAATAGGCGAGCATGCGCTTCACGTTGGTCTGCACCAGCGCGGCGAGATTGCCGATGAACATGGTGAGGATGGCGGAAATCCAGATCATCCAGAACCACGTGCCGCCGGCCGCACCGAACGCGACGTAGAAGATGCGCAGCATGACGGCGAACGTAGCCGCTTTGGGCGCCGAAGCGAGCAGCGCCGTGACGGGGGTGGGCGAGCCTTCGTACACGTCGGGCGCGTAGATCTGGAACGGCGCGGCGACGACTTTAAAGCCGAGGCCGACGAACATCAGACCGATGCCGAGGATCGCCAACGCCGGAAGCGAGTGGCCGGCGTCTTGGAGGCTCCCGAGGAAATTCTGAATTTGATCGATGTTCGTGCTGCCGGTGGCGCCATACGTCATGGCAATGCCGTAGAGGAAGAATGCCGTGGCGAACGAGCCGAGCAGAAAATATTTCATCGAGGCTTCGTTCGAGGGCAGGGCGCGGCGGCGGAAACCGGCAAGGATGTAGCTCGCGATCGAGCTCATTTCGAGGCCGATGAAGGCGGTGACGAGTTCGTTGGCGCCCGCGAGGATGCCCATGCCTGCCGTCGCGAACAAGATCAGGGCGTAATATTCGCCGCGCTGGATGCCTTCCTGATCGAGATAGTCGATCGAACCGAGAATTGCGAGCGCGGCGGCGGAGATGACGACTACGTGCACGAAGACGCTGAACGCGTCGTTGCTGATCAGCTCGCTATAGGCCATTCCCGGGTGATGCGCCGGGACCCAGACGGCGGCGAGGCCTGCGAGCGCGCCAACAAAGCCGAGCCAGCCGAGAATGCGCTGGCGCGCGGCGCTGACGAACGGATCGACGACCATGATCAGAAGGCCGAACAGGCAGAGCACCACTTCGGGGAAGAGGCGGCCGATGTTGGCGTACTGCTCGTGGGACAGATGCATCACTGCCGCACCTGCCTTCCCGCAGGCGCTGCTGCGACGGCAGCGGTTGCGCTGACGGCGCGGATGGCGGCGTGCGGCGCCGGGCAGCAGATGGCAGGCGAGTGCGATGTCGAAGCTTCGCGAGCCATGGAGGTTTGATCGAGGATGTTATCGACCGAAGCCGCCATGCGCCGCGTGAAGAGCGGGGAAGCAATGCCCATGAAGAGAATCGCGACCGCCATAGCGATCAGAATCACGCGCTCGCGGCGGGAAGCATCGGGCAGCGTGCGATTTTTATCGACGGTGACTTCGCCAAGGGCCACGCGCTGGTAGGCCCACAGCAGGTAGATCGCGGAGAGCACCGCGCCGCTGGTGGCCCACGAAGCCCACTGATGATGGCCTGCCGCGAAGGTCCCGATCAGGATGAGGAACTCGCCGATGAATCCGTTGAGCGGCGGCAGCGCGAGCGACGACAGCGCGACGAACAAAAAGAACGACATCAGAACGGGCATGGGCGTGGCGAGGCCGCCGAATTCCTTGATTTCGTGCGTGTGGCGGCGGTCGTAGAGCATGCCGACCGCAAGGAAGAGCGCGCCGGTGGAAACGCCGTGGTTGAGCATCTGGTAGATCGCGCCCTGAATCGCCGTGGTGCTAAAGGCAAAAATTCCGAGGACGACGAAGCCCAGGTGGCTGACTGAGGTGTAGGCGACGAGGCGCTTCAAGTCAGTCTGCATCGTGGCAACGAGCGCGCCGTAGACGATGCCGATGATCGCGAGAACGGCGATCGGCGTGGCCATGCGGTGCGCCGCTTCCGGGAAAAGCGGCAGGCAGAAGCGCAGGATGCCGTAGGTGCCGAGCTTCAGCATCACGCCCGCGAGGATCACGGAGCCGGCCGTGGGAGCTTCGGTATGCGCGTCGGGAAGCCACGTGTGCAGCGGGAAGAGCGGCACCTTGATCGCGAAGGCCAGGAAGAACGCGCCAAAAAGCAGCAGTTCGGTGGTGGATGAGAAGCGTATCTGGCCCGAGTGGATCAGGCTCATGATGTCCGGGAGATCGAAGGTACCGGCTTCGTTGTAGAGCCACAGGATCGCGACCAGCATCAGGATCGAGCCGAACATCGTGTACAGGATGAACTTCACGGCAGCGTAGATGCGGCGTTCGTGTCCCCACATGCCGATCATGAAATACATCGGGATCAGCGTGAGTTCCCAGAAGACGAAGAAGAGGAAGAGATCGAGCGAGACGAAGACGCCGATCATGGCGGTCTCGATCACCAGCAGCGAGATGAAGAAGCCCTTCACGTTTTCATGGATCGATTCCCAAGAGCAGAGGATGGCGATCGGCGTGAGGAACGTGGTCAGGAGAACGAGGAAGAGGCTGATGCCGTCGACGCCAATGTCGTAGTGAATGGCCTGGCCGATCCATTCGTACTTTTCGCGCATCTGAAACGCGGCGTTGCCGATCTCGAAGCCGCGAAGCAGAAGCAGCGAGATAAGGAATTCGGCGATCGAGGCCGCAAGCGCGATGCGGCGAATCCAGGTGTGGTCGTCCGAGCGCAGGACGAGGAGCGCCGCGACGCTGAAGAGCGGCAGGAAAATGATCACCGACAGAAGATGTGGTTGTGTGCCCACGCTAGCGCATCCCCAGGACGAGCAACAGCAAGAACGTGAAACCGACGGCGCCGATGATGATCCACGAAGCGTAGCTGCGCGTATTGCCCGACTGCAGCTTGCGCGCTTCGCCGCCCGATTCGCGCGCGACGGTGGCGACGCCGTTGACCGTGCCATCGATCACGCGCTCGTCGACACCGTGCCAAAGCAGATTGGCCGAGATCCAGAGAAGCGGGCGAACGATCAGCGCAGCGTAGATTTCGTCGACGTAATACTTGTGGAAAATCAGCGTATAGAGGCCGTGCAGGCTCTTCGCGAGGCGCTTCGGCGTTTCCGGACTCTTGACGTAGAACCACCAGGCGACGAGCAGGCCGAGAATGCCGACGATCACGGGCCACCCGGTGAGCGCATGGAACAGGGCCAGGCCAGGGCTGGCTGCAGATTCAGAGGCGACTGCGGCGGTCGAGGGTGCGTACATTGTGAAAACGGGCTGCAAAAATTCTCCGAAGTGATCGATCCCGCCGATGAGTTTCGGCGCAGCGAACCAGCCGCCGAAAATCGAAAGGAAGGCGAGGATCATAAGCGGAATCGTCATATTCTTCGGCGATTCGTGGACGTGCACCGTGTGCTCGTCGTAGCGCGGCTTGCCGAAAAACGTGAGAAATATCAGGCGGAACATGTAGAACGACGTCAGAGCCGCGCCCGCGACGCCGAGCAGCCAGAGAGTGAGATTCGCGTGCGGGCCGGACTGCGCCGCTTCGAGGATTTCGTCCTTGCTGAAGAAACCGGCGAAGCCGGGAATGCCTGCGATCGCGAGCGTGGCGATCAGCATCGTCCAATAGGTGATCGGGATTTTCTTGCGCAGGCCGCCCATTTTCATCATGTCCTGCTCGCCGCCCATGGCGTGGATCACGCTGCCGGCGCAAAGGAAGAGCAGGCCCTTGAAAAAGGCGTGCGTCATGAGATGGAAGATGCCTGCCGCGTAGGCGCCCACGCCGCAACCGAGGAACATGTAGCCGAGCTGCGAAACGGTGGAGTAGGCGAGCACTTTCTTGATGTCGGTCTGCATCAGGCCGATGGTGGCGGAGTAGAAGGCCGTGACCGCGCCGACGATGGCGACGACGAGCATCGCGATGGGCGCGCGGGAGAAAAGCGGGTTCATGCGCGCGACCATGTAGACGCCGGCGGTGACCATGGTGGCGGCGTGGATCAATGCGCTGACGGGCGTGGGACCTTCCATCGCGTCGGGCAGCCAGACGTAGAGCGGCAACTGCGCCGATTTGCCGATGGCGCCGGTGAAGAGCAGGATGCAGATCGTGGTCAGAGTGGCTTCCGAAACCGGGTTTGCGGCGACGCTCTTGAAGATCGTCTGAAAATCGACCGAGGAGAACGTGGCAAAGATGAAGAGGATGCCGACGGTGAAGCCGAAATCGCCGATGCGCGTGGTGATGAAGGCTTTCTTGCCCGCATCCGCGGCGGATTTCTTCAGGAACCAGAAGCCGATCAGCAGGTAGCTGCAGAGGCCCACGCCTTCCCATCCGACGAACATCACGATGAGGTTCGCGGCGAGCACCAGCGTGAGCATGAAGAACATGAAGAGATTGAGGTAGCTGAAGAAGCGGTAGTAGCCGCCCTCGTGCGCCATGTAGCCGGTGGAATAGATGTGGATCAGCATGCCGACGAAGGAGACGGTCAGCAGCATCACGACCGTAAGCTGGTCGACCTGCAGCGAGAAATCGACGCGGAACGGGCCGGCGACGATCCAGGTGAAATAGTCGCCGACGTAGGGAATCTGGCTCGGGGAGAGCTGGGAAAACTCGCGCACCAGCTCCGCGACCGCGAGAAAGGCAAGCGAGACGGAGCCGATTGCGACGGAGTTGACCGCGGACTTGGGCCAGCGCTTGCCGAGAAGGCCGTTGATCGCCGCGCCGGCGAGCGGCAGCGCGAGGATGATCCAAAGATGGCTGAGTATAGGCATCAGAACTTGAGCGAGTCGACGCGTTCGACGTTGAGCGATTCACGGTTGCGCGCGAGCACGATGATGATTGCAAGGCCCACGGCCGCTTCGGCGGCCGCGACCACGATCACGAAAAAGACGAAGATTAGGCCGTCGAGCTGATTGCGCGCGCGCGCGAAGGCCACGAACGCCAAATTCACGGCGTTAAGCATCAGCTCGATGGACATGAAAACCGTGATGACGTTGCGCTTGAACACGAACGCGACCACGCCCAAACCGAACAGAATGGCGCTCAACACCAGATAGTACGAAACGGGAACGATCACTCTTCTTTCCTCGCAAGAACCAGCGCGCCCAGGATCGCGATCAGAATCAGGATCGAGGTCGCTTCAAACGGGAACAGGTACGACCGGAAAAGCAGCTTGGACAGCTCGACCGTCGAAAAGGCGGTCAGCGGCTGAGGGCCGTTGGCGACGGCCGCCCCGGCGGGCGAGCGCCAGAGCCAACGAGCTATTTCGAGCAGCAGCACGAAGCCGAGCGGCACGCCCGCGTATTTAGCGAGCTTGCTAAAATCCGTGCGTTCCTCGAGGCCCATATTGAGCAGCATGATGACGAACACGAAGAGAACCATCACCGCTCCGGCGTAGACGATCATCTGAACCGCCGCGATGAATTCCGCGCCAAGGAGCAGATAGAGAGTGGCCAGAGCGCTCATCACGAGAATGAGCGCGAGCGCGCTGTGAATCGGCTCGCGCGCGAGAATCAGCATCACCGCGCCCGCAACCGCGAACAGCGCGAAGACGAAAAACACGATTACCGGAAGGTTCATCCGGGGCCCCTCATCATGAGGTAAAGAACGACGGCGCTCGTGGCGACGAGATTCGCGAGAGACACGGGCAACAAGAGTTTCCAGCCCAAAGACATCAACTGGTCGTAGCGGAAACGCGGCAGCGTGCCGCGCATCCAGATGTAAAAGAATAGAATCGCCAAGATTTTCGCCGTGAACCAGAACACGCCCTGAATCACCACGGCTACTGCGGGAATCAGGGAGATCGCGCCTCCTGCAAGGCACAGCAGCGTGACGACCGCAAACTGCAAGCGCGCGATGCCGCGCATCTCCGTAATCGTATCGACCAGGCAATAGAGGCCGAGGCCGATGAGGCCGATGCCGGGCAGAAAAAGCTGCCACTTCCAGGTATCGGGGAAAGGCGAGAGCCAGCCGCCGAGGAAGAGAATCGTGGCGAGGCAGGAGACGGTAATCATGTTCGCGTACTCAGCCATGAAGAACATCGCGAACTTGAAGCTCGAATATTCAGTGTGGAAGCCAGCGACAAGTTCCGTTTCGGCTTCGGGCAGATCGAACGGGATGCGGTTGGTTTCGGCGACGGCGGCGGTGAGATAGCAGAGGAAGCCGATAATCTGCGGGAAGACGTGCCAGCGCGGGATGAAGTGCAGGTAGTAGCCGCTCTGCCCTTCGATGATTCCATTGAAGCTCAGCGTGCCTGCGAGGAGCAGCACGCCGACCACGGAAATCGTCAGCGAAACTTCATAGCTGATCATCTGCGCGGAGCTGCGCAGGCCGCCCATCAGCGGGTATTTGCTGTTGGACGACCATCCCGCGAGGGCAACGCCATAAACGCCCAGCGACGTGATCGCGAAAAGGAACAGCAGTCCAATATCGATATTCGACACCACGAAAACGGGCTGGCCGAGGAGCGTGACGCTCGGCGGGCCGAACGGAATCAGCGCGAGCGCGGTGAGCGCAAGCGAAAGCGCGAGAAACGGCGCGAGCGTATAGACGAGACGGTCGGATACCGGCGGCGTGACGTCTTCCTTGAAAAGAAATTTGAGGCCGTCGGCCAGCGGTTGCAGCAGGCCGTGCGCGCCGACGTAGTACGGACCCCAACGCGACTGGATGTGCGCAATGACCTTGCGCTCGAGCCAGGTAAGATACGCCAAGGCCGTCATGACGACAAACAGCAGGACGGCAATCTTGACTATCGATACCACCAGGACTGGGTGCTGGGAGATGAACTCCACGGCGTCTCTTTTGCCTCGTTCGTCGAAGTGAGCCTGGAACAGTAGCGGCCCAGGGTGCCGCTCGTAAAGAGATAATCGTGTGAAGAGAAAACCGCGCCCGGGGGCACGTCGTAAGACGATTCCACGGACTTGCAGCTTGGCGTTGCCAATTCGGAGCCGCCGGCAAGCAGCGCCGGCAGCGAGAGACTGTAACCGGCCACGTACTGCCTAATTTCCTCGAAGGCCGCTTCGGGAGTGCGCAAGCGGATCGGCGTGCCGAGGCCGAGCATCCCCAGCTGATGCGAAAGAATGCGCAGCAGGTCGAAATCGCTGCGCGGGCCCTGCGGATCGATCGCGCGATGCGTCAGCTGAACTTCGCCGGCCGTATTCGTGAGCGAGCCGTCTTTTTCGTAGGTGGATGCGGCAGGCAGGACGACGTCGGCGCGCAGCGCCGTTTCCGTGAGGAACATATCCTGCACGACCAGCAATTCGAGGCCGGCCAGAAGGTCGGGCGAAGCGACCGCGAACGTCTTGAGCGGATTCGCGCCGACCACGTAGAGAGCTTTGATGCTGCCCACCAGAGCCGCCTCGATCATGGCGCGCGCGGAAAGACCGGGCTGCTCCGAAATTTCACCGCCCCAAATTCTGCTGAATCGGCCGCGCTCTGAAGCATCCGAGAGATGTGCGTAGCCGGGCAGGCGGTCGGGCAGAATGCCCATGTCCGCGGCGCCGCGGGAATTCGAATAGTCGCCGAGGGCCATGAATTTTGTCTTGCCGCCGAAGCGCGCGCCGAGCGAGACGAGATCGCGAATTGCGGCGCCCTGAATTTCCGCGCCGAAGAGAACGACGACATCGCTTTCGGCTTCGAGCGCCGCTTTCAGTTGTACCAGGGCTTCCGTGGTCTTCGGGTCGAATTGACCCTGTTCGGTTGCCAGCCAGCGAACGGCCGCGCGTTCCCCGCCCGCCGCGGGAACTTCGACCGCAATCTTGGCCTGACGATGAATCTTGCTCGGGCGGCTATCGATGGCGTAGAGCTTGAGCCCGTGGTGGCGAACGCCGGTGCGAATCTGCCAGGCGACGAGGGGATTCTGTTGCGTGACGTCGTTGCCGACGAGCAGGACCGCGCTCGCGTTGTAGATATCCGCCATCGTGGCTAGAGAACTTTTCGCATTCGGGCCGAGAGCCGCGGCGAGGCCGGCGTAGTCCGCGGTGCGGTGATGATCGATGTTGTTGGTGCCGAGAGTGACGCGCGCGAAGCGATTCAGCAGGTAATTTTCTTCGTTGGTGGTGTGATTCGATCCGATCACGCCGATCGCGGAAGGGCCGTGCGTGGCGTGAGCCTGCTTCAGGCGCCGCGCGACTTCTTCGAGCGCGTCTTCCCAGCTCGCGGGCTCGAGCGAGCCATTGCGACGGACGAGCGGCTGGCGGACGCGTTCGGGATTCGACGTGAAATCGAAGCCGAAGCGGCCCTTGGCGCACAGGAACTCGCCGTTGAAACCGGAATGATCGCGATTGTTGGCGCGCAGAATTTCGTTGTTGCGGACGCTGAGCGTGGTCTTGCAGCCGTTCGAGCAGTGCGCGCAGGGCTCGCCGACGTACGTCATCTCCCACGGGCGCGTCTGATAGCGATAGGTGCCGCTGGTGAGCGCGCCCACCGGACAGATATCGATGCACATGCCGCACTCTTCGCAGGCCAGCTCGCCCGGCTGATTCGGCAGGATCACGGACAACACGCCGCGCGAGCCGACGCCGAGAGCTTTCACGTCCATGCCCTCGTCGCAAACGCGCACGCAGCGGAAGCAGAGAATGCAGCGCGGGGCATCGTAATAGACGAGCGGCGACCACTTTTCCTCGGGATGGTGCAGCTTCTCTTCAGTGAAGCGCGTCTTATCGAGGCCGTAGCGGAACGTCATGTCCTGCAGTTCGCACTCGCCGCCCTTATCGCAGACCGGGCAATCGAGCGGATGATTCGAGAGCAGAAACTCGATCATGTCCTTGCGAGCCTTGTGGACCTGATCGGTGGTCGTTTTCACCACCATGCCGTCGGTTGCGACGAGCGTGCAGGCGGTTTGCAGCTTGGGCATTTTTTCGACTTCGACGAGGCACATCCGGCACGCCGCCTGGAGAGAAAGGCCGGGGTAATAGCAAAAGGACGGGACTTCGATGCCCTGGCGCTTCGCCGCTTCGATCACGAGCGTCCCCGGAGACGTGGTGACCTGCTGCCCGTCGATCGTGAACGCGATCTGTTTTTGTTCCGCCATGTTTGGAAATCCGAAAATCGAAAATGGAAAATCGAAATTCGCGAACAGCCCTCACGGAAAGTACGCCGTGAGCTACATAAGACCTAGTGCGCTGCCGCAACTGCTTCGGCGGTCTTGTACGCGCACTTTCCCTGCAGATGATCCTCAAATTCGTTGCGCCACTTTTTCACGATGCTGATCGTCGGCAGCGCTGCGGCGTCGCCGAGCGGGCAGAAGGTGCGCCCGAGCATGTTTTTCGACAGCTCGTCGATCAGCGGAATATCTTCCTCGCGCCCGCCGCCCTCATGGAAGCGGTCGAGTAATTTGCGCAACCACGCCGTGCCTTCGCGGCAGGGAATGCACCAGCCGCAGGACTCGTGCGCGTAGAAGTGCATGATGCGGCGCGCGACATCGACCATGCAGGTATCTTCGTCGAAGACGACCGTGCCGCCCGAGCCGAGCATCGAGCCGATTTTGGCGACCGAATCATAGTCCATCGCCACATCGATTTCATCGGCCGAGAGCAGCGGGCAAGAGCTGCCGCCGGGAATCACCGCTTTCAGTTTTTTCCCATTCAGAATGCCGCCCGCCACTTCTTCGATCAGGCGGCGCAGCGGAAAGCCGAGAGGAAGCTCGTAGATTCCGGGGCGATTGACGTGGCCGGAAATCGAATAGAGGCGCGTGCCGCCGTTCTTGGGCGTTCCCAGAGCGGCATAGGCTTCACCACCCATGCGAAGTACGGCGGGCACGGTGCTGAGAGTCTCCGCATTATTAATGACAGTGGGGCAGCCATACAGGCCGACGACCGCGGGGAAGGGCGGGCGGATGCGCGGGTAGCCGCGCTTGCCTTCGAGCGACTCCATCAGCGCGGATTCCTCGCCGCATTCGTAGGCGCCCGCGCCGGTATGAGTGCACAAATCGAAGTCGAATCCGCTGCTGAGAATATTCTTGCCGAGGTAGCCCTTGGCGTAGGCCTCAGCGATCGCCACGTCCATGATGTCGATGATGTAGCGATATTCGCCGCGGATATAGATGTATCCGCGATTCGCGTTGACGGCGCGCCCGGCGATCACCATGCCTTCGATCAACTGGTGGGGATCCATTTCCATTAGCGGGCGATCTTTGGATGTTCCGGGTTCGCTCTCGTCGGCGTTGGCGAGAATGTATTTCTGCTGGTTGCCCTTGGGAACGAAACTCCACTTCATTCCCGTTGGGAAGCCCGCGCCGCCGCGCCCGCGAAGGCTCGATTTTTTCAGTTCGTCGATGATCTGATCGGGCGTCATTTGCTTGAGCGCTTTTTCGAGCGCCTGATAGCCCTCGTGCTGGAGGTAGACGTCGATCTTGCGCGAATTGGGGATGCCAAAGCGTTTGCTGATCACCGGCACTTCGGCCGGAAGGCGTTCGTGCACGGAGCCGGAGATGACCGGAACGGGCTTGGGGACCTTGCCGTCCTGAAGCTGCTCGAAAATCTCGTCCACTTTGGCTGGATCGAGATTTTCGTGGAAGTCGTAATTCACCTGCATGGCCGGCGCGCCCGTGCACGCGCCCATGCATTCGACCTCTTCGAGAGAAAAGGTGCCGCTCGGCGAGACTTCCTTGTTGCCGATGCCGAGGCGCTTCTGGACGTGCTGATAGAGCTCGTTGCCGCCGCGCAGCATGCAGGAGATGTTGGTGCAAACCTGAATGTGATAGCGGCCCATCGGCTTGCGGTGCAGCATCGAGTAGTAGGCAAGCGTTTCGGTGACCTGGACGATATTCAGATCGAGGCGCTTGGCGATTTCTTCGAGGATTTCATCGCCGAGATAGCCGAGCTCGTCCTGCGCGTAGAGCATCATGGGGATCAGCGCCGAGCGCTTCACCGGATAGCGCGTCACGAGGTCGTTGAACTTGTTTTCGAGCTGCGGCGAAAGTTGCATTCCTGTTTTTGGCCGACCCTGGGCTAGCGGTCGACTTCCCCCAGAACGATATCGGTTGTGCCGATGCAGGCGACGGCATCGGCGATCAGGCGGCCGACGCAAAGCTTCGGCAGCGCTTGCAGATTTACGAACGACGGCGCGCGGAAATGCACGCGGTACGGCTTCGGAGAGCCGTCACTCGCCATGAAGACGCCCAGCTCGCCGCGCGGCGATTCAATCGCTTGATAAACCTCGCCCGGCGGCGGCGCAAAACCTTCCGTGAAAATCTTGAAATGGTAGATCAGGCCCTCAATCGAGGTTTTCATCTCTTCGCGCGACGGCGGAATGATGCCCGGCACCTCGGCGCGGAACGGGCCGTCCGACGGAATCTTGTTCATCGCCTGGCGAACGATCTTGACGCTCTCGCGGATTTCGGCCACGCGGCACTGATATCGCGCGTAGCAATCGCCGGCGGTCTGCGTCGGAACGTTGAACTCGAATTCGTCGTAGCTCGAGTAGGGAAACGCGCGGCGGATATCGTACGCCACGCCGCTGGCGCGGAGAAGTGGGCCGGAGGCGCCCATCGCGATTGCGTCGGCTGCGCTGAGAAGGCCCACGCCCTGCGTGCGGGCGAGCCAGATGCGATTTTTCGTGAGCAGATCCTCGTATTCGTCCACGTGACCGGGCATCGCGTCGATGACGCGCTGCACCTTGTCGAGCCAGCCCGGTGGCGGTTCGAGCGCGAGGCCGCCGATGCGGAAGTAGCTGGTCATCATCCGCTGGCCGGAGACGTACTCGTAAATCTTCATGATTTCTTCGCGCTCGCGGAAGCTGTAGAGGAAGACGGACATCGCGCCGAGATCGATGGCGTGCGTGCCGAGCCAGACGAGGTGCGAAGTGATGCGCGTCAGCTCCGTGAGGAGCACGCGAATGTACTGCGCGCGCTTGGGAACCTCGATGCCGAGGAGTTTTTCTGCCGCGAGGCAGAAGCCGAGATTATTCGAGAGCGGCGCGAGATAGTCGATGCGGTCGGTAAGCGTGATGCACTGCGAATATGTTTTCGACTCGCAGGATTTCTCGATGCCCGTGTGCAGATAGCCGATCACGGATTTGGCGGAAAGAATCGTCTCGCCATCGAGCTCGAGGATCACGCGGAGCACGCCGTGCGTGGACGGGTGCTGCGGCCCCATATTGAGAACCATCGGTTCAGCCCGGCCAATCGGCGTTTCGATCGTCGTTGTCGTCATAGCTCTGTCAACCTCACGCAGGCCTCACCGAAACCCTTCGACCGGATAGTCCTTGCGAAGGGGATGGCCCTCCCAATCGTCCGGCATGAGAATGCGCGTGAGATCGGGATGGCCTTCGAACCGGATTCCAAAGAGATCGAAATTTTCGCGCTCGTGCCAGTTGGCCGTCGGCCATACGGGGACGACCGAAAGTATGTTCGGATCGTTGCCCGCAAGGCGCACTTTCAGCCGCAAGCGCATGCGGTGCTCGATCGAAAGGAGCTGGTAGTTGACTTCGAAGCGCGGCTCCATCGGAAACCGGTCCACGGTCGAGATGTCGGATAGAAATGTGAATTGAAGGGAAGGCTCGCCTAGGAGAAATTCGCAGGCGCGGCGGATATGCTCTCGGGGGACGACGATCGTCGTTTCGCCCCTGAATTCAAGCACTTCGGCGACGGCGTTGGTGTCCCACTGGCGGAGCCTGCTTACAGCCGGGGCTTCTTCTTTTTGACCGCGTTCCTGGGATTCCACTTCTATTATTCCGATTCCGGACGGGCCTCAGGTGTTCCAGTCGAGCGCGCCCTTTTTCCAGAGGTAAATATATCCAACGAGCAGAATGATAATGTAGAGCAACATCTCCACAAAGCCAAACAGTTTCAAGTCGTGGTAGACGAGCGCCCAAGGATACAGAAAGATGGCCTCGATATCGAACAGAATGAATATCAAACCCACCATGTAGAAATGAACGGAGAAAGCCTCGCGGGCATCGCCCGTGGGGCGAATGCCGCATTCGTAAGGCATATCTTTTTCGGGTGAAGGTTTGTGTTTTCCGATGATCGAGGAAACCGTGATCAGCGCGCCGGCAAGCCCGGCCGCTAGTACAAACATCAGCAACAAGGAACCATAGTTGTCGAGGTAGGTGGCGCTCATTTTCCTTGCGCTGCTATAATAACTTCCGAGCGTACATCGGTCAAATGAACTCCCCGAAATCTTGCGCGTCCTGCGGAGCCTTGGGGGAGCTTCTTGGGAGAATTGGCGTCGATGGCTTCCGGATTTAATACAGACGTTCGCGTGGGAGACCTTGTCTTCCACGTCCAAACTGAGGATCGCGGCCCCAAACAACCCGTCATCGACACGATGGTGTACCAAAACGGGCGCATTTTCCACCGGCGGACGTCGGATTACGGGGAATTCCGGGAGTCAGCCGAATTTAGCGACGAACTGCTCCGCCATCGTGTGGAAGAGCAGCATCGCGTGGTGATCGCAGAGCTTCGCGACGGGCCGCTGGCCGGGGAGATGGCCCTTGCCCTCGAAAAAACAGGCGTGGCGGGTGGGATTCAGCTGCAATTGCTGAATCCTGGGTCGTGGCTCTCGGCGGGCAACGTGTCGCTCGACCTCGAGATTGTGCGGCGCTCGGACCGGCAGCCGCAGGTGGGCGCCCAGGTGCATGCGGCGATCGAAGGCGCGTTGACCGATGGCCACCACACCGGCACCAGCGACGATCAGGGCCGCGTGCGAATTCAGTTTCCCCTGCCGCCCCTGGGGAAGGGCGACCTCGCGCTGGTGATTCAGGCGAAAACGGACGCCGGCAAGGATGAGATTCGTTTCACGATGCGCTCGCAGGCCAAGACGCCGGCCGCAGCCCCGCCGCCCAATTCCTAGACAGGGTTCCGATTCGTGACGATTACACTCAATGGAGAGCGCCGGGAAATTCCCGACGGCCTGAATGTGACCGCGCTGCTCGAACACCTCGGGATGGCCGAGAACCGCGTCGCCATCGAGCGCAATCGCGATATTCTGCCCCGCGCACGCTGGCACGAGACGCAAGTGAGTGCGAACGACGCATTCGAAATCGTGCAATTTGTCGGCGGCGGCTAGACGGAGATTCAGACATTCGAATTCCGGCGGCGGTGTGATGCGATCATACGCGAGCGGAATTAGGCGATGTAAGAAGCGACACGGGGTGCGCCGGTGCGCCACCCTCTTTTTCTATACGAAGACGATGGGATTGCGTTCATGGAGGGCTGCCTGGGTCAGTTCTTCAACACGGTCAACAAGGTCACGCAGGTCGCGTGATGGTTTGCCAGATTTGCGTACGAACGGGATCTCTTCTGCCAAGCGTGCTAGCTCATCGACAGGTATGAAATCGCCCGAGTGCGAACCGGAATATACGATCTTTTGGTATAGGATGCTATCCGCACCAACGATACGAGCGATTTCCTCGCGCAGCTCAGAAATCATCGCGATGTTGCCAAACCTGACGTGAATCGCCTCAAGTTCTTGAGAATGCCTTCTGGACGCAGCATCGTCATCGAAATATATCTCGCCTGTATCTGGGACCAAGTGCGCGAGTTGCTCGTCAGATCCAAGTTGCAGATTGCTTTTGCTCCGATAGACCACCGCGTCCAACCCCATTTGGGCACCTCACCGAGATTCCTAGAATTTGTAGACACCATCCTTGGTTAAGACGGTGACGCGTCCTTCCAGTCCTCCGATCTTCCCCTCTGCGCGAGCAAACTGATTCGTGTCTTCCGAAGTTAGGGCGAGTGGCCGATCCTCGGCCTCGCGCTTTTTCGAATTTGTTCGATTATATCGCGCGTGAGCGCATCACACCCGAGTCTATTCGGGCCGCGCGGAAACTTTGCGGGGTGCCGCAGCCCTTCGATTCTCAGAAGGTGCGCGAGGTAACTTTCAGACTTCCTGACTCTTAACTCTCAACTCTCAACCCTCGACTCTCAACTCCCCTATCTTCGAACGGCCAGCACTGCGTCCCCGGCCCAAAACTGTACTCGCGGCCAGCTTGAAGCGCGCGTTGCGATTTGCGAGCATGGTGTGGTGCAAAGTGGCCCGCCCTCTCGACGAGGGCCGAAACGCTCTTTGAAAATTCGGTGAAAGGACACACCTGAAGAAGGATTTATCTCTCAGGCTCAAGCCGACCTGTCTTTTACCCTCGCGAATTACCACCCGAATCGCACACTTTCTAATCGACATTTGGCGATTAGAAATCGACGCAACTCACTGAAAACACACGATGGAGGTCAAGTCTAATCGACACGTCTGTGGCAGGGCAGGAGCTCCGAAAATTGGTGGGTGACCGCGGATACCGCATGGTGGTCCGGGCGATTTCACGCATGTGGCGATCCCAAAATTAGAGGCCGGCGAGGATGTGGCCGAGCTTGTCTTTCTTCGTGCGTAGGTAGGCGCGCGAATGGTGGCTGGTGCGAGGGCGGCAGGGGATTCGCTGGACGACGCGAATGCCGGCCTTTTCGAGCTGCTCGACCTTGTCGGGATTATTTGAGAGCAGGCGCACGGAGCGGACGCCCAGCGCCTTCAAAGCCTCGGCGGCAAAATCGTAATCGCGCGAATCGGCGGCAAAGCCGAGTTTGCGATTGGCTTCCACCGTATCGAGTCCCTGATCTTGCAACTCGTAAGCCTTAACTTTATTGAGCAGGCCGATGCCCCGGCCTTCCTGCGGCAGGTAGAGAACGATCCCCGAGCCATCCTTCGCGATCTTCCGCAATGAGAGCTCGAGCTGAGCGCGGCAGTCGCATCGCTCGGAGGTGAACACATCGCCCGTGAGGCACTGCGAATGGACGCGAACGAGCGGCGCCTTGCCGGGCCGAAGCCGGCCATGCTGAATCGCCACGGCCTCCTCGCCCCGCCCGTTTCCTCGAATCCCGGCGATAGTAAAGCGGCCGAAGCGCGTCGGCAGCGCGGCCTTCGCGACAATGTGCGCCTTCTCAGATTGTTTGCGACGCTTCATGCGAGCCTGCCATTATAGCAGGCTCGCGCGGGCGTTCATTCGCCGCGCGGCGACACACCGCAAATTGACTTCGGTCCCCTTGGGCTGTACCTTTCCGTAACTCCAAATTGCGCCGATCGTTGCGCCCCGGCACGCAGGTCCGCCGCGAACGGAGAAAAGCAGAGCGCATGACCCCGGAGCGCTGGGAACAAGTCAAGAAATTGCTGGCCGACGCGCTTGAAAAGGCGCCTGAAGAGAGGCGCGCCTATCTCGATCGGGCGTGCACCGAGCCGGAGCTGCGCCGCGAAGTGGAATCGCTGATCGCTGCTCACGAGCAGGAAGGGCCATCTCTCGCCGGTGATTTTCCCGCGTCTGTAAGAACTGCGCTCGAAAACGGAACCAGGATTGGGCCCTACGAAGTCCGCGCTCAACTCGGCGCGGGCGGCATGGGGGTGGTGTATCGCGCATGGGACGCGCGGCTCGAGCGTGACGTCGCGATCAAGGTTCTTCCTCCGGGAGTTTTGGCGGACGAAGCAGCGAGGCGACGTTTCCGCAAGGAAGCCCTCGCACTCGCGAAGCTCAATCATCCGAACATTGCCGCGGTCTATGACGTGGGGCAAGTCGACGGGACGGATTATCTGGTGATGGAATGCGTCACCGGGCAATCGATCGCGGAGAAGCTCAAATCAGGGCCGCTTGAGGAAATGGATGTGACGTCACTAGGCGCGCAGGTCGCAGCGGCTCTCGAGGAGGCGCACGAGCACGGCATCGTGCATCGAGACCTCAAGCCCGCGAACATCATCGTGACACCCAAGGGAACTGCGAAGGTTCTGGATTTCGGGCTGGCGAAACGGATCGGGCCGAAGGACAGCGAGGCCACGCTGTCGCTTGCCGAAACCAAAGGGCTGGTGGGCACGATTCTCTACATGTCGCCCGAACAGGCCGCGGGGAAAGAGGTCGATTCGCGGTCCGATTTGTGGAGTCTCGGCGTGGTCCTCTACGAATCGATGGCGGGCAAGGCGCCGTTCGACGGAGGGAGCGCGGTGGCGGTACTTCACGCGATTGTCCACGACACACCGAAGCCTCTGCACGAGTCGCGTCCCGGCACCTCGGAAGATTTGGACCACATCATTTCGCATGCCATGGAGAGAGACGTTTCGAGGCGCTACCAGTCGGCGTCCGAGATGTCTCAGGATTTGTCGTCGGCGCTGACTCGACGAAGCACGCCGAATGTGGCTCTGACCGGGCAAAAAGCGGCATTGCCGCGCGCCTTTGCCGTCTTCGGAGCGGTGCTTGCGATCCTCATCGCGGGAGGGGGAATTTGGTACCACCGGATCGAACGGCAGCATTGGGCGCGGGACGAGGCGCTGCCCAAGGTGAACGCTCTACTAGCGGCAGACAAGCCGTTGGCGGCGCTTCTCCTGCTGAAGCAGGCCGAACGATATTTGCCGAGCGATCCCCAAGTCGCTCAGATCGCCGCGAACGATACGGAGGTGATCTCGGTCAACTCATCGCCGCCGGGAGCGAGCGTTCAGATCAAGGACTACTTCTCACCCGAGAGCGACTGGTACAGCCTTGGCGAGACTCCGTTGAGCAAGGTCACAGTTCCCAAGGGCTATTTCCGGTGGAGGGTGTACCGGCAGGGCGTGGGCGAGTACGTCGCGGCGCCGCCGACGCGCAAGCAGATGAACTTTGCGCTGGATGCGGCGACCAGCGCACCCGCTGGAATGGTGAGGGTTGAGGGGCAACCGTGGGGCGACTACATCGGATTCGTGGGGATGGTCGGTCCTTACCGGATGCCCACTTTCTACGTCGATCGTGATGAAGTAACAAACCGCGAGTATCAGGAATTCGTCGATCATGGCGGTTACGAGAACCGGGAGTATTGGAAGCAGCCGTTCATCCGGGACGGACGCCAACTCAGCTGGGACGAGACGAGAAATCTCTTTCGAGATAGCACGGGACGGCTGGGTCCTTCGACGTGGAAGGGCGGGCACTACCCGGAAGGCGAAGGCGATTACCCGGTATCAGGCGTGAGCTGGTACGAAGCGGCGGCGTACGCGGCCTACGCGGGGAAGAGCTTGCCGACTTTGTCGCAATGGTACGCGATCGCGCCGGAGGGTGCCGGCCACTACATCGTGAGGGAGAGCAACATCTCACTCTCCAAGGAGGCTCCGGTCGGTTCTTACGCCGGGTTGGGGCCGTACGGCACATACGACACGGCCGGAAACGTACGCGAGTGGGTGGAGAACGACACGGGCGAAGGCAGAAAGTTCATCCTGATTCCTAACGAGGTAGCTCGGCGCATCGGTTGCGCCGCCAGTTCTGTCATGCGATGGCGGAATGCGTGGCGACGACGCGGCGAGGATTCCCTCCGCGTGCGATTCTCTCCGGGTCGTCCGCGGAGACTGACCAAACGGCAAGAGCGTCGCCTGATCAGAATCTTGCTTCAGGGTGCCGTGGCCCATGGCTACCGCACAGAACTGTGGACGACAAAGCGCGTGGCGGAGGTGATTGAAGAGACCTTCCATATTCCGTGCCATTTCAACACTGCCGGCCAGCTCCTGCATCGGCTCGGGTGGACACACCAGAAACCCGAACGGCGTGCTTTGGAGCGAGACGAAAAAGCCATCGAGCGCTGGAATCGGAAAGACTGGCCACGGGTAAAAAAAACGCCGCGCGGCTGGGCGCCCACGTAGTATTTGCCGATGAATCGGGCTTTTTGTTGGCTCCGCTGGTGGTCAAGACTTGGGCGCCGCGGGGCGCGACTCCCATTCAGCGGAGGGATGTGGAGTTCGCCGACGTATCTTTACTATAACCCGGAAGCGTTGCCGCCCCTCGACCGCTCGGCCGGGAACGGGATCCGCTGCGTGCGAAACGCAGCCGACCTACCCGCGGCGATGACGGGCCCGGTCCAAACATTCCATCGGGACTTCGCGAAATTCAAGCCCGCGTCGGACGACGTGTACCACGCGTATGAGGCGCTGTATGCGTACGACAAAACGCCGTTGAACGCGAAGGTGGAGGGGGCGGTCCAGGACACGGCGGACTGGCGCGAAGAGAAGATCACATTCGATGCCGCGTACAACGGAGAGCGGATGATCGCGTATCTCTTCCTGCCGAAGCATGTGAAGCCGCCGTATCAGACGATCGTCTTTTGTCCCAGCGCGCGCGTGCTGGACATTCCGAACAGCCGGAACCTGGGAGACATCAAGTTTTTCGACTATATCGTGCAGAGCGGGCGCGCCGTAATGTATCCGATCTACAAGGGCACGTACGAGAGGCAGGACAAAGTTGTGTTTCCCGGCGCTGCCCAGCAATTGGCCTACCTGACGGAGCGTTACAAAGACCTCGCGAGGTCGCTCGATTATCTGCAGACGCGGCCCGACATCGACGCGAGCAAGATGGCGTACCTCGGCGTGAGCATGGGATCGGCAGAGGGAGTGATTTACGCGACGCTGGCGCAGGACCGGTTTAAGACCGTGATTTTTCTCGACGGCGGATACTTTCTGGAGAAACCGCCCAACGGAGGGGACCAGGCCGATTTCGCGCCGCGTTTGAAGAAACCCGTGCTGATGGTGAACGGGCGGGAAGATTACGTGTTTACGCTCGAGACGTCACAAGACCCGCTGTTTGCGATGCTGGGGGCGCCGGCAGCGGACAAGGAGCACGTCGTGCTCGATACGGCGCACGACGTGACGGAGCAACGACCGGAACTCGTGAAAGCCGTGCTGAGCTGGCTCGACAAGTACCTCGGGCAAGTCGACTGACGAAGCCGCTGTTGGACCGGAGCCTGCCGATGATTGCCGTGTTATTTCCCACAAAACCCGCCATTTCCGATCGTCCGTAGCCGGCCGCTTTGCGCAACAGAAACGTTGATGGGTTGCATCCAATCTTTCCGTGAACCTGGGGTCGGAGCGCGTTGATAGAGTAGCGTGCAATGGGAGCGGTCCCAATACCGATGGTGAACTGCGGCCTTTTTGAGGGCTATGACACGGGCGGGTTTTACGACGAGATGTTCTCGGCGCCAGGGCACCCTCGGCCGCAATACACCAAACTGTTTCAGAAGCTGGCCTCGATGGCGCCAAGCCAATTCGAGGAGAGGCGCAAGCTTGCCGATTTGTCGTTCCTGATCCAGGGGATCACGTTTACGGTATACAGCGACGGGAGGGGAACCGAGCGGCTGTTCCCGTTCGACCTGATCCCGCGCATCCTGCCGCATTCGGAATGGGAGCGGATCGACCGCGGGCTCTCGCAGCGCGTGATGGCGCTCAACCTCTTCCTGATGGACGTGTACGGCCAGCAGATGATTTTCAAGGACAAGCGGATTCCGCGTTCGCTTGTCTATTCGTGCCCGCATTTCCGGCGCGAGGTGATCGGGGTCGGCGTGCCTCGCGGAATTCATACGCATATCTGCGGGATCGATCTGGTGCGCGATTCGAAGACCGGCGAATTCTGCGTTCTTGAAGACAACGTGCGCACGCCGAGCGGCGTTTCCTACGTGCTCGAGAATCGCATCGTGATGACGCGGACTTTTCCGGATGCTTTTCAGGCCTGCGAAGTGCTGCCCGTGAACCATTATCCCGCGGAACTTTCGCGCATACTGCGGAGCCTTTCCCCGCGCGGCGAAGACGACGCGCAAATCGTCCTGCTGACGCCGGGGATTTACAACAGCGCGTACTTCGAACACAGCTTCCTCGCGCAGCAGATGGGCATCGAGCTGGTCGAAGGGCGCGACCTGATCGTGGATGGCGGGATCGTTTATATGAAGACGATCCGCGGGCTGACGCGGGTCGACGTGATCTACCGGCGCGTCGATGATGAATTTCTCGATCCGCTGACCTTTCGCGCGGACTCGATTCTTGGCGTGCCGGGGCTGATGGGAGCGTACCGGGCGGGCAGCGTGGCGCTGGCGAACGCGGTGGGCAACGGAGTGGCTGATGATAAGGCGATCTACGCGTATGTGCCGGAGTTCATTCGATATTATCTGGGCGAAGAGCCGGTCCTACGGTCGGTAGAGACTTACATTTGCGCGAAGCCGGATGATTTGTCGTACGTGCTCGATCATTTGCCCGAGCTGGTGGTGAAGGCCGCGGGCGAGTCGGGAGGCTACGGCATGCTGATCGGTCCTGCGTCGGAGAGCAAGCGGATCGAAGAATTTCGCGAGCGCATTCGCGCGAATCCGCGGAACTACATCGCGCAGCCGGTCGTCGGGCTATCGCGCGTGCCTTCGTACGATGCGGGCGAGGCAACCGTGGGTGGCCGCCATGTGGACCTGCGTCCTTATTGTCTTTACGACGGCGAAAAAGTGACGATTGTGCCGGGCGGGCTGACGCGCGTGGCGCTGCAGAAAGGCTCGCTCGTCGTGAATTCCTCGCAAGGCGGCGGCAGCAAAGATACCTGGGTGCTGCGAGGGGAGGACTGAGATGCTTTCGCGGATTGCCGAATCGCTTTTCTGGCTGGCGCGCTACATCGAGCGCGCCGAGGGCACCGCGCGCATCCTCGACGTGAACTACCACATGCTGCTCGAGCAATCGCAGCAGTCGTATCACCTGCGGTGGCAGCCGCTCATTATCATGGCGGGCGAAGAGGACCGCTTTCGGAAGCTTTACAGCGAAGTGAACGCCGAGAACGTGTTCGAATTTCTCGCGTTTCGCCAGGACAACCCGAGTTCGATCGTGCAGTGCATTGCGAAGGCGCGCGAAAATGCACGCACCATCCGGGACCGGATATCCCGCGAGATGTGGGAGGACATCAACGGGCTCTACTACACGGTGAGCCAATTCGTGCCGCAGGGAGAGATCGCGGCCGGGCCGCACCGCTTTTGCGAACGGGTGAAATTCGGCGCGCATCGCTTTCACGGCGTGACGGACTCGACGCTGCCGCACGACGAAGGCTGGGAATTCCTACGCATCGGATGGTCGCTCGAACGCGCGGAGATGACGGCGCGGCTCGTGGACGTGCAGTATCACAACCTGCTGGATGGCCCGCCGGCCGCGGACGCGCTCGACAATCATCAGTGGATGGCGGTGCTACGGTCCGTGGGAGCTTACGAAGCGTATCACCGGCAATATCATCCGCCGCTCGAGCCGGAGAAGGTCGCCGAAATGCTGATTTTGGATCATCAGCACCCGCACTCGATTCGCTTTAACGTCGCCGAATTTCAAGCGAGCTTGCGAGCGGTGAGCGGTTCGGGGCGCGGCTCGTATGCAAATGAAGCGGAAAGGCTCGCGGGGAAACTGGTGGAGAGATTGAGCTACGACAAGATCGGCGAAATCTTCAAGCAGGGGCTGCACGGATATCTGAATGATGTGGTGAACATGTGCGGCGCAATCGGAGACGATATCGCGCGAACGTACTTCTACTACGCGGTGGTGGCATGAATCGCTATCATCTGGTCCATATCACGGAATTTCTCTACGACGGGCCGGTCTCGGAGAGCTACAACGAAGTCCGCCTGCGGCCCATACATGACGAGCGGCAGAGCTGCCTCTCGTTTCGCCTGATGACGGCGCCCGGCTCGCGCGGGACTTCGTATCGCGATGCGTATGGGAATTGGGTGCACCAATTTAACGTGCTGCCGGAGCATCGACGACTGAAGGTGGAGGCGGAATCGGTGGTGCTGGCGCACGACTCATCGGGCGCGGCTCCCGATCCGACCACGCTCGCGGATTTCGATGCGGGCAAGCATCAATTCGACGAAGAGTATTTCGATTTTGTGTCGCCGACGGCTTACGTGCCGCATCTCAACGAGCTTCGAGAGATTATCGAAGCGGCCCAAGCGGCGAGCGACGGAACGGTTGAGGGATTCGTGCAGAAGGCGTCCGATCTGATTCACGAGCGTTTTCGCTACGTGAAGGGCGCCACGCACGTCCATTCATCGATCGAGGATTCGCTGTCGATTGGCGCGGGCGTGTGCCAGGATTTCGCCCATGTGCTGCTCGGCGTCGCGCGGATGCGCGGCCTTCCGGGGCGCTACGTCTCCGGGTATCTCGTTCCGGGCGGTGCCGCTTCCGCGGATGCCCGCCAGGAGGAAGTGATCGGCGGCCAGGCGTCGCATGCGTGGGCGGAGGTGTTTATGCCGACGACGGGATGGACGGGATTCGATCCGACGCTCGGCAAGCCGGTGGGCCTGCGCCATGTTCGCGTGGCTTATGGCCGGGATTATGGCGATGTGGCGCCGGTTCGGGGCGTGTATAAAGGACAGGCGGGGCAGAGCCTTGCGGTCGATGTGCGGGTTCGTCCAGCGCTTGACGATGAGGGGCGCGAGCAGCTTTCGACGTCAGCGCCTGTGCCGGCGAAGCCTTCGGCGGCCGAACGTCCGCAGCAGCCCGCACAGCAGCAGCAGTAAGAATTGGAAATTGGAAATTTGAAATTGGAAATCGAGATCCCGAACCCCACTTTCTGCGACACTTCGCGTCCGTGCTGCTTTACATCCCACCATGCATTGGCTAATTTAGCTCCAGGTTACCTGACGGCGGTTCGCGAGCGAAAATGGACACGGTGATTTTGTCAGGCCGGGACCTGCTGTTCACGCTGGTCCTTAAGGTTGGCTGGGCGGCATCGCTGGCGGCGCTGCTGGTGAGGTTTGCGTCCTTTCGGAAGCTGGTCTTCACGGAAAACCGCAGTTCCGACCAGAAAGTCATGTTGCTGCTTTTTCTCGCGCCGCCCCTGGCGGTCGGCGTGATTTTGCGCCTCTTCGGCTACAACTTTTTCGATTTGACGCTCGAGGGATCTTTCTTGATGGGGCTGCTGGGTGGGCGCATGGTCGGATTGCTCGGCGGTTCGCTGATCAGCCTGCCCGCTTTTTTCAATCATGAGTGGCTGGCGAGCCCGATGGCCGCGCTCGTGGGGTTGCTGGCCGGAGTGGTCCGCGAGGTGATTCCGGAAAAAGAGGACGTGTGGCACTTCGGCCCGTTTCTTTTTCTAAATATTCCCCAATGGCTCGTAAGACTGGTTCGCGAGCGCAAGGGCAACTGGGCGATGCTTCCGCTGTTTGTCTGCGCGGCTTTTGAAGTGGGGCACATCGAGCTGGCGAGGCATGTCCCGCACCGCTGGCTGTTCTCGATTCAACCGGGCAACTGGGGATACATGGCGCTGGTCGTGTTGTCGTCGACGATGTGCGTCGCGATGGCCGTGAAGATCTGGAACAACACGCGCATCGAGATGAACCTCGAGCAGAACCAGCAGTTGCTGCTGAAGGCGCGCATGGACGCGCTGACCAGCCAGATCAACCCTCATTTTCTTTTCAATACGCTCAACACGGTGTCTTCGCTGATTCGTTTCGATCCTGATATGGCGCGAGGCGTGGTACTGAAGCTCTCGAATATTCTCCGGCGGCTGCTGAGAAAGCACGAGACGTTTGTGCCCTTGCGCGAGGAGCTCGAATTCATCGACGATTATCTCGATATCGAAGTGATTCGCTTCGGACGCGACAACTTGCAGATATTCAAAGAGGTCGATGAAGAGACGCTCGACGCGTTCATTCCGAGCATGCTGCTGCAGCCGATCATCGAAAACTCGATCAAGCACGGGTTGGCCCCACGGCTGGCGGGAGGGCAGATCCATCTCCGGACGCAGCGGCGCGACGGGCGCCTCCTGATCGAGATCGAAGACAACGGGATGGGGATGTCCGCCGAGCGGCTTTCCGACGTGTATGAGGGCGGAATCGGAGTGAGCAACGTTCACGCGCGGCTGAGGCTTCTATACGGGGATCAGTTCGAAATGGTGATTCGCAGCCAGGAAGGCGAGGGCACGCAAATTCGAATTGCGATACCCGAGCTCGCCGCCGAGACCGCGGCGCGCTGAGTTAAGAGTTGGGAGTTAAAAGTTGAGAGTTGAGAGTTAAAGGCCCGACATTATTGCAAGGTGTCTCATAATAAATGTCCGCGGCGGAAGCGAAGAGTGTCTTCAGGGGCTGAAGCCGCGCTCTCCTCACCCCGAATGTCGGAGGCCTTCACATCGTTCGGGTTAAACTGAAGCTCCGACCGTGCAGGAGGATTTCTGGCCGCATCGGCAATCAGTTGGTCTGAGACATGGAACCTGGCGATCGAGGCGCTTCGCGCGAATAAGGTCCGCGCCGCGCTGACGATGCTCGGCGTGGTGATCGGCAGCGCGTGCATCGTCCTCGTGGTAACCGTGACGCTTACGGGCAAGAAATACATCCGCAGGCAGATCGAGGCTGTCGGATCCAATATCGTGTACGCGAGCCTCTCGCAGTCGAATTCCTCGCAGACGACGGCTCTCGCCGATCAAATTTCGATGGGCGATCTCGAAGCGGTGCGGCGCGGTGTTCCCGAAGCGATCCACGTCGCGGGCACAAACGATATTCCGATGACGGTGGTAGCGAGCGGCAAGGCTTGGCCTATTGCTCTGGTGGGCGTGACGCCGGAGTTCCAGCAGATTCGGAATCTCGTTGTATCGCGCGGCCGCTATTTCGACGACTCGGATTTTTCGATGGTGAGCAAGGTATGCCTCGTTTCCGAGCACCTCGCGCAAACCGCGCTGCCCTATGGAGATCCCGTGGGCGAAAGCATCCGCGTGGGCGAGGTGAATCTCACGGTCATCGGCGTCTTTCATGAACGTGTCGAAACGTTCGGCCAGTCCGAGATTCGGACTGATTCCGTGCTGGTGCCGTTCCCGCTCATCCGCTATTACACGGGCGACCCGTTCATCGTCACGTTGTACGCGCAGGTGGACACTGCGGAAGACGTTCCGGAAGTCACCGACGAGGTGGCCCAAATCCTGAAAAACCGGCACCGGCCAGAAGTCGAGTACGACGTACAGAATCTTTCGTCGATTCTCGAAACGTCGCGCCGGATTTCGCTGGCCATGACGATCGTGCTCCTGCTGATCGCGATGCTCGCGCTAGTGATCAGCGGGATCGGCATCATGAATATCATGCTGGTGAGCGTGACGGAGAGAACGCACGAGATCGGGATTCGCAAGGCAATTGGGGCGCGGCGGCAGGAAATTCTCTACCAGTTCTTGCTGGAGGCGGTTTTGATCAGCGGGATTGGAGCATTCGTCGGAATTGGATTGGCCGTCGCGATTCCGTTTTTTGTCGAGATCCTTGCGGAATTTCTGCCCATTCCGGGTGGACTCAGCATTCCGATTTCATGGGTTTCGGTGGCTTCGGCCTTTGTAGTATCGTGCGCGACGGGCGTGTTTTTCGGGTACCTTCCGGCCAAAACAGCCGCTCGACTTCAGCCTGTGGAATCTCTACGCTATGAGTAGCGAACGCTGTCGGTTTCGCTGATAGCGATCCCGCGTTTAGGGAACTGAGAGTACGCCCGGTAGGCCGCGCGTTTTCGAGGCGAAGACCCCACCCTCACAAAACGGGGATGGGGCACTCGGAACGTCAAAGGCGAAGGCGTGGAGCGAGGAGTGTAGGCATTGTGCGGGATTGCTGGTTTTACTCATAAAGGATGGAGCCCACCCCCGGAACGCATCGCCGATGCCGCTGCGACGCTGCTGCACCGCGGCCCTGACCAGCAGGGCGTCTTTCGCTCGAACATCTGCTCGATGGGCGCCACCCGCCTGAAGATTATCGACCTCTCCGGCGGCAACCAACCGATCACGACGGATGACGGCGACACGACGATCGTATTTAACGGCGAGGTGTACAACTACCGGGAGGTACGCGCCGAACTCGAAGCGCGCGGGCACCGATTTCACTCGCGCACGGATACGGAAACGGTGCTGCATGCGTTCCTCGAGTGGGATCTGGCATGTTTTTCGCGGCTGCGCGGGATGTTTGCGGTCGCGCTGTGGACCGAATCGGCCAAGCGATTGGTGTTGGCGCGCGATCGAATGGGGATCAAGCCCCTCTACACCGCGCGCATGGGCGAGGACATCTTCTTTGGGTCGGAACTAAAGGCGATTCTCGTCCATCCGGAAATCGACCGGCGCCTCAGCTTGAATGGGCTCGACTGCTATCTTTCGCTGAACTATGTGCCGTACCCGTGGACACTGGTGGAAGGAATCGAAAAACTGGCGCCCGGGCATTGGCTCGAATGGAAGGACGGCAAGATTTCCTCCGAAGCGTATTGGACTTTGCCTTTTGGCGGGGCTCGCGAGGTGACTTTAGGCGCGGCAAAAGAGGAATTGGATCATCTGCTCAGGGAAGCGGTCCGCGAGCACCTTCTATCCGACGTGCCGCTCGGCGTCTGGCTCAGCGGCGGAATCGATTCTTCGACGATATTGCACTATGCGGCGCAGGCGTCCAGCTCAAAACTGAAGACGCTTTCCATTTCATTTCGCGGCCGCACATTCGACGAAACCCCGTACATCCGGGACGTGGTAAATCAGTATGGCACCGACCACGAGCAATTTGACCTGAACCCTACCGAGAATCTCACGGGTGCGATCGAGGAGTTTGCCTATTATTCGGATGAGCCTACCGCCGATGCGGGCGCGCTGCCGGTATGGTTTCTCTCAAAGCTGAGCAAGACGAAAGTAACAGTAACGTTGAGCGGCGAGGGCGGCGATGAGGTTTTTGGCGGCTACCTTACCTATCGCGCGAACGAGCTTGCTCGCATCGCACGGCACGCGCCGCCGGGGCTTTTGAAGCTGGCGCTCGGCGCGCTCCGCGCGTGGCCCGTTTCGGACGACAAGATCAGCTTCGAATACAAATTGAAGCGCTTTCTCGAAGGTTGTTTGATGCCTCCCGACGGGGCGCACGTCTATTGGAACGGCACCTTTTCGGCGGCACAGGCAAGCGCCCTCATGCAAACACCGCTTCCGGCCGCGCTCGACCGCATCCTGGGGGGCCTGCGCGAAAGGCTGCCGGGAGACGGCATTCGTCCCTACATGTGGTTCGATCAAAAATACTATCTGACCGACGACATACTCATGAAAGTCGATCGCATGAGCATGGCTCACGCCGTGGAAGCGCGGCCGCCGCTGCTCGATCATCGGATCGTGGAATTCGCGGCGTCGCTCCCGGGCTGTTTCAAAGTGAACGGCTCGCGCCAGAAGGTTTTGCTGAAGGAATTGATGAAGGACAAGCTGCCGCCATCGGTTCTGACGAGAGGGAAGGCAGGGCTCGATATACCGTCGCATGAATGGTTGCGCGGTCCGCTTCGGGGATTGCTGTTGGATGCTTTACAAAGCGGGATTGCCGAACACGCCGGCATCTTTCGCAAAAGCGCGATCGACCGGTGCGTGAACGATCATCTCGAAAGACGCGCCAATCTCGGCTATCACCTGTGGGGCTTGATGATTCTGTTTCTCTGGATGAAGAAGTGGCGGATCCAAACGGCGTCCTCTCCGGCGCCGGAACATCCGGCGCCTGAGAATGCTCTCACCTCGATCTGATTGGCCGTTTATTCACAAGTTGTGTTATGAGCTCGCGCCCCGGAAACGAAGAGTTTCCTCGGAGCTAAACGCTCGTCCAAGAGCCGGCGTTGACGAATTCGGACGGGCCGAGGCAACGGCCTCGTTTCCTTGGCATCTGATTGATGTACAATGGCGCAGATGAATCCCGAAGTGAATTCGCCGTCATACTCTATCGTTGTGCCCTTCTTCAATGAACAGGAGAGCGTCGCCCAGCTCTACGTCAAAATCATCGAGGTGATGGACGTGGTGGGCGAACCCTACGAAATCGTGTTCGTCGACGACGGCAGCAAGGACGGCACGTTCCGGTTGATGTCGGAAATCGCGCGCGAGGACGATCGCGTGGTCGTGGTCCGGCTGCGGCGCAATTTCGGGCAAACCGCCGCGCTGAAGGCTGGTTTCGACCACTCCGAGGGCGAGATCATCATTTCGATGGACGGCGATCTGCAGCACGATCCCGCCGAGATTCCGCGGTTTATCGAGAAAATTCAGGAAGGCTACGACATCGTCAGCGGCTGGCGCGTCGAGCGCACCGATCACTGGCTGACCCGGCAGATACCCAGCCGCGTGGCCAATCGAATCATGGCGAAGCTTTCGCGCGTGGATCTCCACGATTTTGGCACGACGTTCAAGGCGTATCGCCGCGAAATCCTTTCGGAAATACACCTGTATGGCGAGCTGCACCGCTTCATCCCTGCACTTGCAAGCTGGGCCGGCGCTTCGGTGGCGGAGGTGCCCATCACAAATGTTCCGCGCAAAGCCGGCAAATCGAACTACGGCATCTCGCGTACCATCCGCGTGCTGCTCGATCTGCTGAGCGTGAAGTTTCTATTGGATTACTCGACCAAGCCGCTGCAGTTCTTCGGCGTTGCCGGGCTCTCATGCCTGGCGGCCGGAGGAGGTATCGGCCTCTGGGTCTTCGCGCGGAAAGCGTTGCTCAATGAAGGATTACTCGCCAACCATGGCCCTCTGATGCTGCTCGGGATGGCTTTGGTGATGGGCGGCATCCAGTTCATCGCCATCGGCCTCATCGGCGAGCTTCTGGCCCGCACGTATTACGAATCCCAGAACAAGCCGGTCTACAACGTGCGCCAGTTCCTTGGCCGCGAACGAAATCAGGCGAAGGCCGGGCGCAGCGAGCCGCCGCGTACGGCGGGCGCGGCGGGCCGCTAGCGCGAAGGGCTTCAGTATTTTCTTCTCTGATCCTTTCCATAATGAATGGACCGGTGTTAATGCCATGTGTTCGCGCGCTACAATGATTCTTGCGTTGTTCGGGTTACGAGGGTAAAAGCTTATATTCGCTAGAATTTCATCGTGTAACCGATTTTCTGTCGGCCATCAAACGTAACGCTGCAGCGGATGTTTACGGAGGAGACATGAAGATTGCTGTGTTGGGGGGAGACGGCTATTGCGGCTGGGCCACGGCTCTGTATCTGTCGCAGAAGGGTCACTCGGTCGCAATCGTAGACAACTTTCTGCGCCGCCAGTGGGATTTCGAGCTCGGCGCGCAGACCCTCACTCCGATCCGCCCGCTCCCCGACCGGCTGCGCGCCTGGCACGCGCACACCGGCAAGGCCATCGAACTCCTCATCGGAGACGTGACCGACTACGAATTTCTGGCCGGAGCGATTCAGGAATTCGAGCCGGAAGCCGTGGTTCATTTCGCGGAGCAGCGCTCCGCGCCCTACTCGATGATTGACCGCCGCCACGCAGCGTTCACGCAGGTCAACAACGTGGTCGGCACATTGAACGTGCTGTTTGCGCTGCGAGAGTTTGCGCACGATTGTCACCTGGTGAAGCTCGGGACGATGGGCGAGTATGGCACGCCGAATATCGACATCGAAGAGGGTTACATCGAGATCGAGCACAACGGCCGCAAGGACGTGCTTCCGTACCCGAAGCAACCCGGCTCTTTCTATCATCTTTCAAAGGTGCACGACAGCCACAACATCATGTTTTGCTGCAAGGCTTGGAAGCTGCGCGCCACGGATTTGAATCAGGGCGTCGTCTACGGGACCGTCACGGATGAAACCACGGTCGACGAAGCCTTGATCAACCGATTCGACTACGATGAAGTTTTCGGCACCGTTCTAAATCGTTTCTGCGCGCAGGCTGCGGTGGGACATCCGCTCACGGTATATGGAAAGGGTGGCCAGACTCGGGGCTTCCTCGACATTCGCGACACGGTTCGCTGCGTTGAGATCGCCTGCACGCACCCGGCTGCGCCGGGCGAATTCCGCGTGTTCAATCAGTTCACCGAGCAATTTTCCGTGCTCGACCTCGCCCACAAGGTTCAGGCTGCCGGCAAAAAGATGGGCCTGAAAGTCGAAATCGACCACATCCCCGATCCGCGTGTCGAAGCCGAGGCGCATTATTACAACGCGAAGAATTCAAGGTTGGTCGATTTGGGCCTGGAGCCGCACCTTTTGTCCAACTCGCTCCTGGATTCCCTGATGAACATCGCGATCGAATATCGCGACCGGATCGATTCGTCGCTGTTCCTGCCGCAGGTGAATTGGCGCAATGCGCGCAACGACCGCCACCGCCAACTCGGTGCAACAACTCCTGCGATTACGGAACCGCGCCGCTAACGAGGCGCTCGGAGATTCGTCGTCACGATCCCTTTGCGACTCGCTCGCAAATCAAGCGCGCCGCTTTGACGGCTCCCACGACCTTCCCCGAGAAGATGTGCAATTCTCCGGGCGCGGTTTCCTGCACGTACAGCGTTCTGCGGTCTTGCAGCGGATTGTTCTCCACCACGCGGATCGTGAAACGCGATCCCAGATACACGGCATCCCTCGAAGCCGGCACCGCCAAGGCCGAATCTTCGCGCATCGCATCGAAGCGGCTGAAGTTGATAGACGCAAAGCTCGGCGCATTCAGCAAACCGGCGTAGCGTTCGGGAATCGGCTCGCGCGGGTCGGTCGTCGTCCAATGATTCGTGTTCTTCGCAGATCCGAAAAGTGAGCGCTCGGAGCCGCCGTAGGGATCGAATGCGGTAAAGGGCCCGTCCACCACGACGAGCGATATGTGGCGGAGGGCAGGCGGCAACTCAATCAGAATCTTTTCCGCCACCTGGTATTTGGCGCTCTTGAAAAGGCCCAGGCTCGGCCCCAAGCCGTATGTCGACCAGACAACGAAATCGTAATCCGGCCGCATTTCCGGGGTGAAGGCACCCTGATCGAACGGTATTCCCAGCGCTTTCATTCGCGATTCGACGAGATTCCTCAAGACATCGGGATCGTAGATCTGTTCATCGACCTCGTAGCACCTGTCGATGAATCCGAAATCCATCCACTGCGGACGGCACGGCTTGCACACAAGCGAATATTGCGCCATCACACGCTCGAACAATTCGGGCGGCGTCTGCGATCCCTCTTTCGGAATGGCGTAGTAGTGGAGGCTGTTTCGAACGATGGCCGGTTCGAAAGCAGCCATGAATTCGGAGCGTGCTTCGAGCGTCTCGGCAATGGTCTCAGGGCTGCGTGGATAGTGATAGCCGGAGTGAATTCGATACTGGTTGATGACGGACGCGCCGCGCATAATGCCGAGCGGATCGAACAGGCGAACGTTGTGACCCTCTTCGGCGAGGCGGATTGCAACATTCGCGCCGTAAATCCCCGCTCCTGCTACCGCGATTTTAGCGATCATGCTCCTCCAGCCGACGGAGCACGTGTCGCGGCCACGAGCCTCCCCTCGCGCAAGAAGTAGTCGACGCCCCGCCAGCGGATCGTCCTGCGTCCCCAACTCGCGACCCACATGCCGAACGCCATCGCGTCCCACAGCGGAATCAACGGCATTTTTTTCCACAGGCCGCGTTGTTTCATCCCCCACGCGCCGATCGTCCACGTAATCAGAACGCGGAACAGCGCATAGCCGCCGAGGTAGCCTATGGCCACGCCGACGGTGGGATGAATTGCAACGGCTACGAGCGACCATGGGAGTCCCCAGGTGAAGATCAATCCCAGGTGTCCCCACGGACGCATCAGGCGTTGCACGGTCATCCAGCGGGTCCGCTTGTGAAGCAGGTCGCTCATGGTGTTGAAGTCCGCGACGGACTGCACGACATACGGCAGCAGCTTTACCTCGTATCCTTGCTCGGCGACGAGGCGTCCCGCATACACGTCATCCGCCGGGCGGTCCTCGATGACTGGATAGCCGCCGTATGAAGCGACCGCCCGCCGGGTGGTGATGATGGATTGGCCAAACGTCACTTTGAGATCGTTCAGTTGCCACGCCACCATTACGGGTGCGAAAAAGTCCGAGATCATCCCGATCGACTGCAGTTCTTGGACGAGATTCGTTTCTTCAGTGGAAACGTAGAGACAGGTCGCGGCACCCACCTTCGGGTCGCGGAACGGAGCCACCACCGTACGGAGATAGTCCGGTTTGATCCGCACGTCCCCATCGGTAATCACAAACATGTCGTACTTTGCTTCGGTCGTAAGCCGAACGAGGCGCCCCACTTTGTCGTTGATTGCGTTGCGGCCGGAGCCAAAGAGCAACCGGATCTGGCGTTCGGGGAAATCGCGGATCAGCCTTTCCAGGACGGGCAGCGCCGGATCGCCCGGATCAACGCAAAAAACGATTTCGTACTCGGGGTAGTCCTGCCGGCAGAAGCTCGCGTAGTTTTCATACGCGTCTTCGTCCAGGCCCTTGATCGGCTTTAGGCAGCTCACGGGCGGGAGGAAGTCGTTGTTGTCGCTGATTCCGCGCCCTGCTACCTTGAAGAACCGCACGGTGCTATAAAGCGCGAGCAAGTAGTAAATGAATGGGATCGCCGCAACGCCGAGAACGATGTAGACGAACGCCAAAATGCTCCTACCCTCCATAGTCCAACGCAGGCAAAATCCAGCGGGCGAAAGCGGGGTGGGTCCAAGCTCCCTCGGCAAGCACCCGACGGGATTGAGAACTGGAACTGAATGATCTCGGTAAAGAATGCAGGATGCGACCGCCGCGATCGACATGAAAGTTTAGCATGAAACAGGCGGAACCTTCTCCCACGCCCGCGGCACCGCGGAGCCACTCGATCAAGGAGTCGCCGCCACAGTCCGCCGGATCGCCTCTTTCAGCGACACGCTTGGCACCCACATTGTTTCCGCGCGAATTCGCCGCGTGTCGTACTTGCGGTCCTCGATCGCCCGCAGGATCTGGCGCCTGGAAAATGCGCCTTCTCGGGCGGGAAGGAGGAGGCACGCCGCTGCCATCGCGACGGGCCACGAGGGGATGAACAACGTTCGCCCTGTTTCCACCTCGTCGCGCGCGGAGTGATACTCGCCGAGTGTGAGATTTTCGTCGTCGATCGCAATGTATTGCCGGAAGCCGCGATCCATTGCCGCCGCAGCCAGCTCCATCGCATCAACCAGATTTTCGATGTAGTTCAACGGAATGCGCTGGCTGCGGCTCCCGATGACGATGCCCACTTTGCCCAAACGCGCTCCCAGGAGCCCGACCGGGAGTGGCCTTCCCGGTCCAAACACAATTCCGGGCCGCAAGATTGTGAGTGCCAGCCATGTCTTCCGAGCGAAATCAGCAGCGAACCGGTCGGCTTCGATCTTCGATTGCGCGTAAAAGTCTCGTTCCGAGGGCGCGTCGTCGAACGGAGTGTCCTCGTTGATCGCATCGCCTCCTCGCATGGGCCCGTACACGGCGATGGAGCTTATGTAAACGACGCGCTTGACTCCCTGTTGCAGGCATGCTTGTAAAACTCGCTGGGTGCCGCCGACGTTTGTTTCGAAGTACTCTGTTTGTCCCCCGCGCCCTCCAACCTTTGCGCCGACGTGATAGACAACATCTGTTCCTGCGAACGCGCGAGCGATGGCTTGGCCATCTCTCAAGTCACCGCACATAACGTCCACTCCCTGAGATGCCAGCGCATCGGCCCGGCGCGAGGGCCTCGCAAGCACTCGTACGAATTCGCCGTTAGCGAGCAGGCGGTTGACAAGGGCTCCGCCTACGAATCCGGTTCCGCCCGTCACGCAAACATTCATTGTCGTCGCTTCACGATGCACGACGCATGTTTATTTCCCTGAATCCGGCGGAGGATCCTGAGCCACGGGATGATTTGTCTCGAGCACCTTCCCACCGCTTTCGGCCACGACGTTCAGAGCCGAAGCCCCGACCAATTCTTCGTAGTGCGGCAGGTCGGACCGGAACGTAAGCAGGTAATACCGTCCGGGCTGCTGCCACAAGTTCTTGAATTGCGAATCGTCGATGAACACGCGGGGCGCATCCGGAGCGTAAGAGCCGTATTCAAGATTCATCCGGCGCGCGCTCAGCAGCGGCCCCGTACGGTTCGCATAGAAATAGACGGACGAGAATTGGTAGTAGAAGCCCTGGGATATGAATTCGCCTTGCGGCACGCGCATCAAGGCCTCCGCGAGCGGCCGTGACGAGAGGTACGGGTCGAACACAACCATCGCCAGCCGGGCTGCGTGAAAGAACACGACCATCATAAAAGCTGCGGCGAGAAATGCTCGCTGGCCGGTTCCTCGAAGGGTTCCAAACACGCCAATCAGAAAGGCGACGCCGGCAATCGCGAGCGGCAAGCGAAGATACGCAAACGATTCCAGGGTCAGGTCTTCCATGTGACCGAGCGAAAGCGTGTAGGCTTTGGGGTGATGCCCAAGAGCTGAGGAAATGTCTCCGGGCGTCGGAATGCCCCGCACGTGAATGAGAATCGCAAACGCGGCGATGGCCGCGCATGCGGAAACAACGCAAAGGACGCGACTCCCACGCCGAATCCAGTCCCCTCCGGTCGCCATGGCTGAGCCCAGAAGCAAGGCGAGCGCCGGATAGCAGGGCATCGAGTAATATTCCTGCGTTGTCGAAAACGTGAAGAAAATCAGGACGAAGCCCACCCAGCAGAGCGCCAGCAAACGCGTCCGTCCAGCGCGGTCGTCGGGCCTGAAGGAAAGCTTCGCAACTGCCGGCAGATAGACGCTCCACGGAAACAGCCAGACCATGTGCAGCAGCCAGAAATAGAGCCGGGGCACCGTGTTGTAGTCGCGCGGATAGCGCAGATTCAGGAACCGCAGCACCTGCTCGTTGATGAAGTAAAACCACAGGAATCCGTGGTATTGCCCCGGGCCTGAATGGAACGTAAAAACGAAATAGGGAGGATTGCGCAACGTAGCCAGTACGTGCCACGGCGCCGCGATCAGGATTGCGATCAGTGCTCCGCTGAAGGGATGAAGGCGCTTCCACGCGTTTTTCGAAAACAGTTGCTTGGTCACGCCGAGGTAAAGCAACCCGACGCAGATGGGAAACGCTATGGCGATCAGGCTCTTCACCAGGAGCCCTACGCCAAGGCTTGCGGCCAGCACAGTGGACCAAAACCGCGGATGCTTTTCTTCGTCGTCGATCGCGCGCAGGAACGCCCAGAGGGCCAGCCCGATCGCAACGGTTAGAAGCGCGTCGGGAAGCAAGATGCGGGTGAAAAGAAACAGCCCGACGCACGTGGACATGCACAACCCCGCGTAGAAGCCTGCCCGCTTGCCGAAGGCCCACGCGCCAAAGGCTGCCGTCAGCAGGCAGAGCAAAATCGCGGAAAGAGCCACGGGAATCCGCGCCGCCCAATCATGAAAGCCGAAAATCTTGTAGGAGCCCGCCATCAGCCAATAGATGACGGGAGCTTTTTCAAGGTAGATGACGCCATCCAGACGAGCAGTTACCCAATCGCCCGACGCAAGCATGTTGCGCGCAATCTGCGCTTGCACGGCGTCGACGTCGTCCATTAGCGACGGGGGAGAGATAATGCAGCCGAGGTAGATGGCTGCCGCAAAGGCGAGAACGCCCAGGTGGGAGAGGTTCACGGAGGAGCGCGACCCGCGTCCGTCAGGCCCGCCGTTGCCTGAATTAGCCATTTGCTCAGCGCACCGCATCCCGCGCGACCGCCGGAACCGCGGATACGAATTTTCCTTCCCGAAGCGCGTAATCGACGCCTCGCCAGCGAATTGTGGTGCGCCCAAAACTGACCAGCCAGATCACGAAGGCCATCGCATCCCACAATGGAATGAGCGCCATTTTTTTCCACACGCCATTCTGTTTCATTCCCTACACGCCGATCATCCATGCGATCAGGATTCGGCACGCGGCATAGCCGCCCAAATATCCCAAGGCCACGCCCACTGTCGGACGGACGGCCACTGCCAACAGCGCCCACGGCAGCCCCCACGTGAAGACCAAACCAATGTGTCCCCAGGGCCGCATCATGCGCTGCACCGTGGCCCAGCGAATTCGCTTGTGGATGAGTTCGCCGAGCGAGTCGAAATCAGCCACCGATTGCACCACGTACGGCAGAAGCTTGACCTCGTAGCCCTGCTCGGCCACCAGACGCCCCGCCCATACGTCATCCGCGGGACGATCTTCGATCACTTGATAGCCGCCGTAGCCTTCCACACTCTGCCGCCGCGTCACGATCGTTTGTCCGAACGTAAACTTGACGCCGTCGAGCTTCCAGGCGACCATCACGCTGGCAAAAAAATCCGAGATTATGGCGACGGATTGCAGTTCCTGGGTCAGGGTCGTTTCTTTGGTGGCAACATACAGGCAGGTTGCCGCGCCGACCTTGGGGTCGCGGAACGGCGCCACTATGTTTCTCAGGTAGTCCGGCTTCACCCTCACGTCCCCGTCCGTGATCACGAATAAGTCGTGTTTCGCTTCGGCGGTCAGCCGGACGAGCCGGGCTACTTTGTCGTTGATGGCATTGCGGCCCGAGCCAAAGAGCAGCCTGATCTGGCGGTCGGGGAAATCGCGGACCAGCTTTTCCAGCACGGGCCGCGCGGGATCATCGGGGTCGACGCAAAAGACGATCTCGTAATCGGGATAATCTTGGCGGCAAAAGCTCGCATAGTTCTCGTAAGCGTCTTCGTCGAGTCCCTTGATCGGCTTGAGGCAGCTGACGGGCGGCAAGAAGGCGTCGTCTCGTACTTCTTCCCGCCTCGCGGCGGTGAAGAACCGCCAGGTGCTGTAGATCGCCAGGAAGTAATACACGAACGGAATTGCGGCGAAACCCAGGACTACGTATTCAGCAACTGAGAAAATTTTCACACCTCACAAAAGCAGGAGCAGGCGATAAGCCCGGACGATAACGACGTAGCAGGAAAGCATATCAGATTCCGCCTCTTAGCCTTGAGGCGCAGCGGATTATCTTTGGGGCGGATACTCGAAACGCAACCGGCTCGCTGTCGCCTCCTACTCTTTTCTTTCGTATTTTGCGGCCCCGCGTCGATTTCGCGTTGCGGCCAAAAGCATGTACGATAACAGCGATGATTTTGGGATCGTCGAATCTGCATCGAGCGGGAATCGCAGTTTTTGCCCTGATTCTTTTGGCGCCGGTGGCGAGTGCCTGCACGTGCTCACAAGCTCCTCCCGGGAAGTGTCCAGGCCTGCAGCAGGGAGATGTCGTGTTTCTCGGCACTGTGACCTCGGTCGAGGATATGCCTTACACCGCGCCGAAGTCCGACAATCCCTCCGATCCTCCCGCCGCTTCTGTCGATATCATTGCGTCGCGGCTTACTCGCTACCATTTTCGCATCGACGAAAGGTTTGCGGGGCCTGAGGTCGCCGAAATCGACATCTTCGCGGGCGGCGACGACGGTGACTGCGCCTACCGATTCAAGCAGGGACAGCAGTATCTCGTTTTCACGCAGCAAGAGGCTGAAGGCCGGCTCTTCGCCACGATCTGCAACGGCACTCGCCCGGCAAGCGAAGCGATCGCGCTGATACCGCAGTTGCGGGCGATGCGCAACGGCAAGAACGTCGCGTCGGTTTTCGGCATCCTGCGTCGCGCCGACGCGCCCTTTCTCGCGCCGCCGGGCGATCCCGACGATCCCGTGCCCAACGTGTCGCTGAAGCTTCGCTCCCCGTACGATCGCTTCGAGACGAGCACGGATTCGAATGGCGTCTATTCTTTCTACGACGTGCACGCGGGTGAATACCGCTTTACGGCGAATCTTCCGCCGCGCACCGAACTGACGCAGAGAACGCTCACCGGCGGCTTACCGATTTTCAAGATTCCGGATGGAGCGTGCTTTGAGTACAACGTCGATGCCTTGCCAACAGGACACATCCGTGGGAGCGTCCTCGGCGCAAACGGCAAGCCGCTTCCGCTGGCATCCGTCGAGCTCTATCGGGCCGGCACCTACGACGATTCGAAGCCTGGGCTGTGGGCATATCAGGGCGACACGGGCGTTTTCGATTTCAATCATATCGGCCCGGGCGATTACATCATGGTGTTCAATCGCGCGAACCGTAAAGATCCGAACACGCCGTATCCGCGCGCATTTTATCCCGGCGTTCCCGACGTGGCTGACGCGCAGCCGATCCATCTCGAGGATGGCCAGCAACTCACGAAAGTGAACCTCCGAGTGAATGATGGCCTCCCGACGCGGCAGATTCGCGTGTATTTGAAGTGGGAGAAGGGAAGACCGCCCGGAAGCGTGACGGTAATGGCCAAAGCCGACCATGGCCGCAATCCAGCCGCGACGAAAATCGGCGACGGACTGTACCGGTTTACGTTGCTTGAGTCGGCAAACTACACGATCTCGGCCTGGGAGAATCTCGCTCGTCAACGCGGCGGGAGGCGCGGCAAGAATGCGGGCTGCGAGCCTCCCTCGCGGATCGACGCCGCATCCGTCGTCGTTTCCGGTTCCGACGAAACTGCCAAAGACCTGCTGCTCGTGTTTCCCGCCGTTGGTTGCGCGCCCAATTAGCCTCGGTTTACACTGCCATGGACTCGAAAATGAGTTCGCCGCGACTTTTGCGACAGCCTGTCGCTCGCGGGTATGAGGTTCGCGAGCATGAGCCGGTTTCCACTTCGCCAGCATCCGCATCTCTACGAAATCAACACGTGGGCATGGCTCGAGAAGCTTTCTGCGCGCCTTGGCCGCCTCGTCAAACTCGCGGACGTCCCGGATTCCGAATGGGACGCGATCGCCGGGCGCGAGTTCGACATCGTGTGGTTTATGGGAATTTGGCAGCACAGCGCCGAAGCGCGCAGCATCGAGCTTGCCGATCCCGAGAACCGGCCTCTTTTCGATCGCGTCCTGCCCGGCTGGCAACCGGAGGACGTGATCGGCTCGCCGTATTCCATCGCGGAGTATGCGCCCGACCCGCGCATCGGTTCGTGGGATTCGCTCGACAGCGTGCGCGTGAAGCTGCGATCGCGGGGGATCGCCGTTTTCCTCGATTTCGTCGGCAACCACACGGCGCTCGATCATCCCTGGACGCGCGAGCACCCCGAATTCTACGTGCAAGGCGCGGAAACAGATTTCGAGCGCGATCCCGCCAGCTTTCGCAAGGCCGAAAGCGCGAAAGGGCCTGTGGTCCTCGCTCTCGGCAGAGATCCCTATTTCCCCGCGTGGGACGATGTGGCCCAGCTGAACCACTTCTCGCTCGCGATGCGCACCGCGCTCATCGGCGAACTTCGCAAGATTGCCGCTCATTGCGACGGCGTGCGCTGCGACATGGCGATGTTGCAGTTCAACGAAGTCTTCGAACGAGTGTGGGGCCAATACGTGCGGGACCTTGAACCGCCGGACACCGAATTCTGGGCCGATGCTCATGCGGCGGTCCCCGACCTGGTGCTGCTCGCCGAAGCCTATTGGGGCACGCAACAGCGCCTGCTCGATCTCGGCTTTTCTTTCGTGTACGACAAGAGTTTGTACGATGCCGTGCGATACGAAAAAATGACGGATGTCCACGCGCAATTGGCCGGGGGCTTGTCTTACCAGAAGCACCTCGCCCGTTTCCTCGAAAATCACGACGAGGACCGGTGTGCCGCCGCCTTCGGTCCCGAGCGTCTTGCCTCGGTTGTGACATTTATGGGAACGCTGCCCGGAATGCGTTTCTACCAGGAAGGGGAAATCGAAGGAGCCAAAATCCATCTGCCGGTGGCGCTGCGAAGAGTCGTGGGGGAGCCGCCCAACCCGGCGAGCGTAGCGGTCTTCGAGAAGATACTCGCCATGACCAAGCAGGACGTTTTTCATAAGGGGCACTGGAGCGCGCTGCCGATCGCTTCGGACGGGGAAGACACCAGCGGGAATCTGGTGGCCTACGAATGGCGATTTGAGAACGCCTGGAAAGTGATTGTCGTGAATCTGACCGGCGAGGCGTCGCAGGGGCGCATTTCATTTGGTGACCGCCCGCTCGCCGCGCAGGACTATATGTTTCATGACGAGCTTGACGACGTGCGTTATCCGCGCAGCGGGGACGAAATTCGGCGCCTCGGCCTTTTCGTGCGCCGCGAGGCTTTCCAGGGGCATTGCTTCGATGTTTCCTCGGCGTGACGTAGCGAACCATGGCGGACGCTGAGCACATCTTGTGCGCACCGCAATCGCTCGCCACTGCATTTCTGCTATTCTCTTCGACGTGCGAAACATCCTCGGGGTCGTCGCTCTAGCTTTCGGTATCTCGGTAGTCGTGCCGTTTGCAGCCGCGCAGGCCCCCGCCCAGCAAGAGCCGCAGGGCAACCAGCAGCAAACGCCGCAAGCGGCGCTTCCGCCCGCGCAGCAAACTCCTCTTCCTCCGAATCAGGCCCCGGCGCCAGCGGGTCCGGTGATCGTTCTCAATCCTGCGCACGGCGGCACGGATACGGGCGCGCGCGGCCAGAATGCCGCGATGGAAAAGGACCTTGTGCTCCAGATGGCGCGAGGTTTGAAGGTGGAACTCGAGCGCCAGGGCTTTCGCGTGGTGATGACGCGCAACGACGACTCGAATCCTTCCTACGATGATCGAGCAGCCATGGCAAATGCTTACAGCGACGCAATTTTTGTAAGTCTCCACATCGCCTCAACCGGGACCGTCGGCACAATTCGCGCGTATTATGATCAACTGAGCACGCCATACGCTCCGTCCAACGAGACGGCGGGCACGCCGGCGAAGGCCCTTCCCCTCGCTGCTGCGGGACTGAATTCCTGGAACGAAGCGCAGCGCGCGCATCTGAATTCGAGTCATCGTCTCGCCGATCTGATCCAGATCATGCTCGTGCAAAGATTCAGCGGATCGCCGCTCACTCCCCTGGGAGCTGCCGTGCGCGACTTGCGCTCCGTCGCAGGACCCGCAGTGGCGATCGAGCTTTCCAGTGTTTCCGCGCCGGATCCCGTCGCGTTGGCCAATTCCGCGGTCGCACCCCTTGGGGACGCGATTGCCGGAGCTGTCACCTCATTTCGCGCGGCGACTCCCGGGGGCGCGAAACAGTGACGCGCAATTGGAGGATCTTCATCGCGATACTCGCTGCGGGTGTGCTGATCGGCTTGATCGGCCTGCGAAGCCTGCACCGGCGGATGGCGCGTCTCGCGCAAGCGGAGGTTGCCGACGAGCAGGCGCGGCGCGAAGTCCTGGCGCCGCCCGTGTCGACGCCGACCGACGTTCCCGTGAAGGCCAGTATTTTCTGGGCGGGCGGGCCGGATGGTGTCGCGCCAGTCCAAATCGAACTGCCGCTGTCGGCGGATCGTGTGCAGCGCTCGCGGCAGCTTTTGCACGCTTTGATCGCCGATCCCCCGACACCGGACCAGCGCACGATCCCGGCCGACACCGATCTTCTCGGCTTTTACATTCTCCCCGACGGCACCGCGATCGCCGACTTTTCCGATGCGCTTTCGAACGAGACTCCGTCGGGAATCCTGAGCGAGAGGATAGCCGTAAATTCGATCGCGAGAACGCTCGGGAGCAACGTATCGGGTCTTCGCCGCTTGAAGATACTGATTCATGGGCAAGAGGAGGAGACGCTCGCGGGCCACATCGATCTCACGGGCTTTTTCGATTTGAATCAGCCAGGCCAACAAGCCGCGCCGTCCGCGGCAGCGAGCGCGCCGAGCGCTTCATCCAGTGCGGCGCCGCCGAAAGCGCCGGCGACCAAGGCCGCTCCCTCCGCGCACCAAACGAACTCTCATTGACACGTAATGGAGCGGTCGGCAAACTGACTGAACCAGGCTGGCGCTCGAGAATCACAGGAGAACATGTTGCGAGCAGATGGACGCGCACCCGACGAGTTGCGACCCACGAAGATAACTCCCAATTTCATTTCCAGCGCCGAAGGGAGCGTCCTGATCGAGACGGGGCAGACGCGCGTCATCGTGACGGCTACTGTCGACGATGGAGTGCCGTCGTTCCTGAAAGGTTCGGGCAAGGGTTGGGTGACGGGCGAATACGGAATGCTGCCGCGTTCGACGGAAGAACGGACTCCGCGCGAAGCGGCGCGTGGGCGCCAATCGGGACGCACGCTCGAAATCCAGCGGATGATCGGCCGCGCTCTGCGGGCCGCGACCGATTTGAAGGCGCTGGGCGAGAGGACCGTATTTCTCGACTGCGACGTGATCCAGGCGGACGGTGGGACGCGAACGGCATCCATTACGGGCGCGTTCGTGGCGCTCGCGCTCGCCTTCGAGCGCATGGTCGCTGCCGGGATGCTGCGCGCCGCGCCGCTGGTCGACTTGGTGGCTGCCACGAGCGTTGGCATCGTTGACGAAGAGCCGTTGCTCGACCTCAACTACGAGGAAGACTCCCGCGCGCAGGTCGATATGAATGTGGTGATGACCGGAGGCGGCCGGTTCGTGGAAGTGCAGGCGAGCGCCGAGGGACGTCCCTACACAAACGAGGAACTGCAGGATCTGCTCGACCTCGCATCCGCGGGAATCGAACAACTCGCCGAGGTGCAGCGGGAACTGCTGCACATCAATCTCCGTGGCCGATCGCGATAACGCAGCCGGGCGACCCAGTCCGATTCGTCTCCTTCTCGCATCTTCGAATGCCGGCAAACTGCGCGAATATCGCGAACTTGCGCAAGATTCGCCGCTTGGTCTGGATCTCCTGCCCAATTTTCGCGAGCTGGCCGAGTTCGAAGAGACTGCGCCGACCTTTGCCGAAAACGCCGTCGGAAAAGCGCTGTACTATGGCCGCTTTACGGATGAACTGGTTATCGCCGAGGACTCCGGCCTGGTTGTTCCGGCGCTCGGCGGCGCGCCTGGAGTCTATTCGGCGCGGTATGCGGGGCCAAAAGGAACCGACGCCGACTGCGTCCAGAAATTGCTACGCGCAATGGAGGGCAAAACGGGAACCGATCGCGGCGCGCGATTCGTCTGCGTAATCGCCCTCGTGCGCGGGGGGCGCGCGCTCGCCATCGTTTCCGATTTCGTCGAGGGGGCTATCACCATGGAGCCGCGTGGGGCGCACGGTTTCGGCTACGACCCCGTATTCCTACTCCCCGACAGCGGTCGCACATCGGCCGAGATCCCGCCGGACGAAAAGAACCGCCTCAGCCACCGCGGGAAAGCCTTCCACAAAATACGCGACATCCTGAACAATCCTTCCTTCTGACACTTTTCCGGCCCTTCCTGCATCCAATGCCAAATGATCAAAAAGCTTGTTAAAATGCCGGGCGGGGGGTACAAAGAACCCCTTCTTCCGAGGTGACTCATGGCGACCTTCCAGACAGCGCCGACCCTTCACCCGAGACTCCTTTCGCGTTTGCAAGAGGCGCGTGTGCGCACCGACGAGCTGTTCCGGGTTTTGCCGGCGGCGTCCTTTTACGACCGTCCGATCGCGGAACGCCATCGCATGATCTTTTATCTCGGGCATTTGGAAGCATTTGATTGGAACTTGTTGAGCGGGGCGCTCGATCTCGCTCCGCACGATGCCGAATTCGATAAGCTCTTCGCGTTTGGAATCGATCCGGTGGGCGGTTGCTTGCCGACGGACACGCCCAGAGACTGGCCAACGATTGGGCAAGTCGAAGACTACAACCAGCTTGTGCGAAGCCGCCTCGATGACGCGCTGGGCGACTTCCGGGCGTTGCGTTCCCCGGTATCCACCCTCGCCGATGGGACTTTGTTGCACGTTGCCATCGAACATCGCTTGATGCATGCGGAGACGATTGCGTATCTGCTCCACAACCTTCCCATCGAGCGAAAGACTCCGCAGGGCGGGCCTGCGCCGGATCCGAAACCCGCGCCCGAGCCGAGGCAGGTGGCGATTCCGGCGGGAGTCGCCACGGTTGGGCTGTCGCGCCGAAGCGGCGCTTTTGGCTGGGACAACGAGTTTGACGAGCATGCAATCAATGTGCCGAGTTTTTCGATCGATGTGTTTCCGGTCACCAACGCGCAATTTTTGAAATTTGTTCAGGCGGGCGGATACCACGACGCGACCTACTGGAAGCCCGAGGATTGGGAATGGAGGCGCAGCCGGCGGCTGGATCACCCGTACTTCTGGATCCGGCGCTCGAGTTCCGCAGCGGCTGATCCGAATACGAATTGGAGATATGTCGGCATGTTCGGAACGATTCCGTTGCCGCCGTCATGGCCTGTTTACGTGAGCCACGCGGAGGCATCGGCTTTTGCACGTTGGGCCGGGCGAAAGCTGCCGACCGAGGCGCAGTGGCATCGCGCCGCGTATGGTGCGCCGAACGGAACGGAGCGCGCGTATCCCTGGGGCGAGACGCCGCCAAGCGAGGCGCACGGCAATTTCCATCACCGGCGATGGGATGCGACCGCCGTCGATGCGCACCCCGCGGGCGCGAGCGCATTTGGGGTGCTCGATCTTCTCGGCAACGGTTGGGAGTGGACCGCGAGCCGTTTCGAGCCGTTCGCCGAATTCCAGCCGTTTTCGTTTTATCCGGGCTACTCGGCCAATTTCTTTGACGGCAAGCATTTTGCGATGAAGGGCGGATCGGCGCGGACGGATGCGTGCATGCTCCGCCGGTCGTTCCGCAACTGGTTCCAGCCGCACTACCCGCACATATACGCCACTTTCCGCTGCGTGGAGGACTGACCCATGGCATCTGCCGCGCGAATTACAACGCCGATCCCTGCCACGGAGACATTGGCAGAATTTTCTTCTGACGTGGTTGTCGGCCTGAGCCAGCCGGGACAAAAGGAACTTCCCTCGAAATATCTGTATGACGAAGTGGGATCCGCGCTCTTCGACGTGATCTGCGTTTTGCCCGAGTATGGCTTGAGCCGCGCGGGAATGCGTCTGCTCGAGCGGCACGCCGCGGATATCGTTGGGCGAGTCCCCGGCCCCGTAGTGGTCGCCGAGCTTGGCAGCGGAAGCGGGCAGAAAACCCGGTGGCTGCTCGAAGCGCTCGCCCGGCGGCAGCGCGTGAACTACTATCCGATCGACATTTCGGGCAGCGCGCTTTTTCGATGTCAACTGGAACTCAGCCACATCGATCTCGTGAGCATTGTGGGATTCGAGCGCGCCTATCTCGACGGCCTTCGCGAAGTGGCTGCGCGGCGCCACGAGGGGGAGCGTCTGCTCGTTCTTTTCCTCGGAAGCACGATCGGCAATTTCGACCGCCCCGCGGGCGATCGATTCCTTCGCGAGGTGCGTGGGACGCTGCGCGAGGGTGATGCGCTTTTGCTCGCCACCGATCTCGAAAAACCGGTGCCGGCGCTGACGCTCGCCTACGACGATCCGGCGGGCGTCACGGCTGCGTTCAACAAGAATATCCTTGCCAGGATCAACCGCGAGCTGGACGGAGATTTCGATCTCACGAAATTCGATCACGTAGCGCGATACGACGAGTCCGAGCGACGAGTCGAAATGCATCTGCGCTCCAAGGTTTGGCAGCGAATCACGATTCGGAAAGCGGGATTCCGGTTCTACCTGCGCGAAGCCGAAACCATCTGGACGGAGAGCTCGCACAAATACGATCCGCAGGAAGTGATTCAGATGGGCGAGCGCGCCGGATATCGCTCCGCGGGGCAGTGGATCGACGGCGACTGGCCGTTTGCACAGACTCTTTTCTTTGCCGGCTAGAACGGGCGGAGGTCATGATGGCGAAAGCAGTTTGGAACGGAGCAGTTCTCGCCGAGAGCGATAAGACGATCGTTGTGGAAGGAAACCACTACTTTCCGAAGGATTCGGTGCACTCCGAATATTTTCACGCGAGCGATACGCATACGGTTTGCCCCTGGAAGGGAACCGCGAGCTATCACAGCGTCGAAGTGAACGGCCAGCGCAATGCGGACGCGGCGTGGTTCTACCCCGATCCCAAACCGGCCGCGGCGCAAATCAAGGACTACGTCGCGTTCTGGAAGGGCGTGCGCGTCGAGCCGTAACCCTCGTGTGATATAGTTTTGCGCTCATGGCGCGGAAAAAAATCAAGAAAACAGGGACAAAAACTTCCGCTTCGGCGCGAAAGTCTGCCGCAGCTCGTCCCGCGAAGGCGGGGCGAGGCATTTCGTCTGGACGTGGCACCGATCCCGCACGCGTGCGAGCAATTCTCAAGGGCCTCGACGAGGCGTATCCGGCCGCGACGTGCGCGCTGAGGCACGAAAACGCGTTCCAGCTGCTCATCTCGACGATTCTTTCCGCGCAGTGCACCGACGAGCGCGTGAATCAAGTGACCGCTACACTCTTTCCGAAGTATCCGAACGCCAAGGCCTTTGCTTACGCGAATCCGGCGAAGCTCGAACAGGAGATTCGTCCTACCGGCTTTTTTCGCAACAAGACCAAGTCGATCATGGGCGCCAGCAAGAAGATCGTCGAGGAGTTTCATGGAGAGGTGCCGAAGACGATGGAGGAGCTCCTCACGCTCCCGGGTGTCGCGCGGAAGACGGCCAACGTCGTGCTCGGCACCGCGTTCGGGATTGCGGCTGGAGTGGTGGTCGACACTCATGTGCAGCGGCTTTCCGAGCGTCTCGATCTGACGAAAAACACCGACCCCAAAAAAATCGAACAGGATCTGATGAAGGTGATTCCGCGGGACCGCTGGATTCTCTTCAGCCACCAACTGATCTGGCATGGCCGACGCGTGTGCCAGGCGCGTAAGCCGCGATGCATCGAATGCAATCTCGAGCGCCTCTGCTACTCCAAGGATAAAACCAACTGAACGACGCCTATCTGCCCACGTGATTCCGGGCGCCGGCGCAAAAAAGAGCGCTCGACGGCCTGCCACAGCCGTGTCGATTAGAATGTACCTCCATCGTTTGTTTCCAACGAGTTGCGGGCGTTTCTAATCGCCAAATGTCGATTAGAAAACCGGCGATTCGTGGTTCAAGGATGCAGGGGAGCAAGGAAGCAGGGAGGCAAAGGAGTTTGTCGTGGAGTCGCTGATTCGCCGAATTTTCAAAGAGCCATTCGGCCCTCGCCAGGAGGGCGGGCGATTCTTTCGCCACAACCACGTTGGCACATGGAAACGCGCGGATCAAGCTGTCCTCGAGTACAGGATTAGGCCGGGGCTGCGGTGCTGGCCGTTTGAAGGGAAAATTGTGGCTGGGGGGGAGGGTTGGGAGTTACCTCGCGCACCGTTCAACGCCGGAAGGATGCGGCACCCACGCACGGGGCGGTGACCTCAGCGGTCAAATAACGGTGTGCAATGCTCCGCCTTCGCCCATGCGATGCCCGAGTTCATCGGACTAAGGATGGGCCACCCTCTATGCGCCTCATCGTTTCCGCCCTGGAGAGAACGAGTCTTGGCCTCGTCATTACCGGAAGTGCGTGCACAAGGCCTCCCCGCGCCGCTGTTCTCGGCTACTTTTGGCCGAGACGCTTGAGTTGCGGGTCGAGCAACGGCGAGGGCAGCGGTGGGTGTAGCGCGTCCAGATTCCGAGCCGGGCTTGGCGCCTCGGCTTTCTTCCGCCACTTCATGAAATTGTCCATGTAGGTGTAAAAGACCGGAGTGAAGTAGAGGGTGACGAACTGCGCGAAGATCAGGCCTCCGACGACGCAAAGCCCCAATGGACGGCGCGCGTCGGCATCGGCGCCGAAACCGATGGCGATGGGCAGCGTGCCCATGATCGCGGCGGCGGTGGTCATCATAATCGGGCGGAAGCGAATCATCGAGCCCTGAAACGCGGATTCGGCCGCCGAGATCTCACCCTGGCGTTCGAGCTCGAGCGCGAAATCGACCATCATGATGGCATTCTTTTTCACGATGCCGATCAGCATGATGAGACCGACGAAGCCGTAGATATCGAGCTCCATGTGGAAGAGCGAAAGCGTGAGCAAGCCTCCGAAGGCAGCCGCGGGAAGGCCGGAAAGAATCGTGACGGGGTGAATGTAGCTCTCGTAGAGGATACCGAGCACGAGATAGATGACGAGCACGGCCATGATGAGAAGAATGGGGAGACCGGTGAGAGATTGCTGAAAAGCCTGAGCGCTGCCCTGGAAACTGGTGGAAATGGAAATGGGCAGCATGGAACTGGCGAGCTTCTGTACTTCGTCGACGGCCTGGCCGAGGGCGACTCCGTTAGCGAGATTGAAGGAAACAGTGACGGAGGGAAGCTGGCCCGTATGGTTGACGGTGAGCGGGCCCACGTCAGTGGTGAACTTCGAAACGGCGCTAAGGGGCACGAGCTGGCCGGTAGAAGAATGGATGTAAAGATCGGAGAGCATGTCGGGATCTTGCTGGAAACGCTGCTGCACGTCGAGAACAACCCAGTATTCATTGTTCGAGGTGTAGATGGGCGAGACCAGGCGCTGGCCGTAGGCGCTGTAGAGAGCGTCTTCGACCTGCTGCGGAGTCACTCCCAGGGCCGAAGCTTTGTCGCGATCGACAACAACGTTGGCTTGCGGATTCTTGATCTGGAGATCGCTGGTGACGCCCGTGAGCCCGGGAAGATCCTTCATTTTCTGCTCGAACTCCTGGGCGTGCTGGTAAAGCGGGCCGATCTGGGGACTGGAAAGAGTGAACTGGTAGAGGCTCTTGCTTTGCTGCCCGCCGATGCGAATGGCCGGCGGGTTCTGAAGAAAAACCTTGATACCCGGGACTTTCTTCAGCTTCGGTTGGAGCTCCTGGATGACGTCGTCGATGGACATGTGATGCTCGAAGAGCGGGCGAATGAAGCGGACGACAGATTCGAGGATGGGCGTACGCCCGTAACTAGCGGAGAGGCGATCATAGGCCGGGCTGTCGGTCCAGGGACGGTCGGAAGGGTCGCGCAGATGCAGGAAGGCGTTGCCATTGTTCAGGCCGTTGCTACTGGAGTCGCTGACGCTCGAGTGAAACTGGACGACACTGGGATCGGCCTCGAAGATGCGATTGACGGCTTCTTGATGCGTCTTCATCGCATCGAAAGAGATTCCCTGTTCGGCTTGGGTGGAAACGGAGATCTCCGAAAGGTCTTCTTCGGGTAAGAAGCCCTTTGGGATCACCCAGAACTCCCAAGCTGTTCCCGCGAGAATGGCAAGACCGAAAAGCATCACGAGAACGCGATGCCGTAAGGACCAGCGCAGACTGACGCCGTACCAGGTCAAGGAGACTTGGAGAACGGCTTCGAGTTTGCGATAGAGCCAGCCGTGTTGCTTTTCGTGTTCGGGCCGCAAGTAGCGGCTGCAGACCATGGGGGTGAGCGTGAGCGAGACGAAGCCGGAAACGAGCACGGCAGAGATAATCACGACGGCGAACTCGTGGAGCAGGCGGCCAAAGACGCCGGCCATGAAGAAAACAGGGAGAAAGACGGCGGCGAGCGAAAGGGTCATCGAGAAAATCGTGAATCCGACTTCCTTCGAGCCGTCGAACGAGGCTTCGAGCGGATTCTTGCCCATCTCCATATGGCGCACGATGTTTTCGAGCATAACGATGGCATCGTCGACGACGAAACCGACGGATAGAGTGAGGGCGAGCAGAGATAAGTTGTCGATGGTATAGCCGAGCAGGTACATCACCGCGAACGTGCCGATGATCGCCATGGGCAGGGCGAGGCTGGGAATGACGGTCGCGGAGACGTTGCGGAGGAAGAGGAAAATGACTAGAACGACTAGGATAACGGCAACAAGAAGGGTGAACTTCACGTCGTTGACCGACGCGCGGATGGGCACCGATCTGTCGTACTCGATCGAGAGGTCGATCGACGGCGGCACCAACGAGTAAAAGCGCGGAATGAGTTTGCGGATGCGATCGACGATATCGATCGTATTCGTGCCGGGCTGCCGCTGAACGGCGAGCAGGATGCCTGGGATGCCATTGATCCAGTTGGCGACGTAGCGATCTTGCACGCCGTCGGTGACCGAAGCGATTTGATCGAGGCGCACCGGAGCGCCGTTGCGATAAGCGACGATGAGCGGGCGATAGGCAGCAGCGTCGGAAAGCTGACCGTTGGACTCGAGGTTATAGGCCTTGTGAGCGCCGAAGAGCGTACCCATAGGCATGTTCACATTGGCGTTTTGAACGGCCTGTTCCACTTCGTCGATACCGATCTGGCGGCTGGCCATGGCGTCGGGGTCAAGGCCAACGCGCACCGCGTAGGTAGCCTGTCCATTGACGGTGACTTGGGCGACGCCGGGAACCATGGAAATCTGCCTGGCGATGAGGTTTTCGGCATATTTATCGACGTCGTAGAGCGGCAGAGTGGGCGAGGTGACGGCGAGCAGGAAGATGGCCTGATCGGCCGGGTTGACCTTGTGGAACGTCGGGGGGTAAGGCAGGTTGGGCGGAAGCTGATTGGCAGCAGCGGAAATGGCCGTTTGGACGTCGACGGCGGCGGAATTGATGTCGCGGCTCAGCGAGAACTGGAGGGTAATTTCGGTGTTGCCCAGCGAGCTGGTGGAGGTCATCGAATCGAGGCCGGCGATGGTGGTGAACTGCTTTTCGAGCGGCGTTGCCACCGATGAGGCCATCGTTTCGGGGCTGGCTCCGGGAAGGCCGGCGGAAACCTGGATGGTGGGAAAATCGACGTTGGGCAGGTCGCTGACGGCGAGATCGCGGTAAGCGAAAATGCCAAAGCCAAGAATAGCCAGCATGACGAGGCTCGTCATCACGCGGCGGTGAATGAAAATTTCACTCAGATTCATCGGATTCCAATGCCTTCAGAGCCCCTTGGTGAAATAGACTTTCGTGCCGGGAACCAGGCTTACTTGCCCATCGGTGACGACGGTATCGCCGACGGAAAGCCCTTGCAGGATTTCGGCCTGATTTTCGGCGGTTTGCCCGAGCGTCACTTGGCGGACATCGACGGTCATGTCCGGCTTCACGACAAAAACGAATTTGCCTTGCTGGCCCGCCTGCACGGCCTGCGATGGCACGACCATCACGTTCTGTTGCTCGCCCAAGCGCAGCAGGACATTGGAGAATTGGCCGGGCCAAAGGCGACGGTCGGCATTCGGAAACGTGCCCATCAGTTCGATCGTGCCGGTATTCGCGTCGACAGTATTGTTGACGAAGGAAAGATACCCTTTTTCGGGCGTCGTGCTGTCGGGCGGCGTCGCTTGGACGGGCAGCCGCGATTTCGCCATCGAGGGGACGATCTGGGTCAGATATTGCTGCGGAACAGAGAAAGAGACGTAGAGAGGGGAGGCTTGATTGATTACGACGAGCACTGGCGCGCTATTAGCCGTGACCGTGGCGCCTGGGTAAACGAGTTGCGCACCGGTAACGCCGCTGATGGGCGCATAAATCGAGCAGTAGGAGAGCTGAATTTTGGCAGCTTGGATGGCGGCTTGGTCGGCGGCGACGGTGGCGCCGGCGGACGCGGAGGTGGCTTGATATTGATCGTACTGCTCCTTAGAGACAACTCCGTCCCTATAGAGCTGGTCATAACGCTGCAGCTCGACTTGGCCAAGCTGGGCCTGCGCTGTATCCCTGGCAAGGGCCGCTTGAGCCTGGGCGAGCGCGGCAAGAAAAGGAGCATCGTCAAGCGTCACCAGCAAGTCTCCCTTGCGGACGAGCTGACCCTGCCGGTAATGCACTTCCTTGACGATGCCGGCGGTCTGCGATTCGACGGAGACCGTCTTGAACGCTTGGCCCGCGCCAATGGCGTGCAACTCGATGGGAATAGAGCGCCGCTCGACTCTCGCGATGACTACCGGGACAGCAGAAGCGTCCTGGGGCCTCGCAAGCGCGCCACTGGCGCGCGATCCTTGCCCGGTCCCTGGGCTGTCGGTGCAGCCGACCAGAACGAGCGCGAAGAACAGCGAAACCGCCGCGAAATTTCTGAAGCCGCCGGTCATTTTTGCCGAGTCAACAAGACTTAGATTCCGCCAATCGCCCCGCCGAGGTTGCTTTTCCTGAGCTCCACAGACCACGGAGAAGCCCTGCAGCCCAGCACCACCTTCCGAGCCGCCTCTCTATCATAAACTGCCACCCGCATCAAAAGTGTGCATTCCGGGTGCTGCCCCGATTTCGATTCCGGGGGCGGCACATGATTGGGCCACCCAGCTTGTGACGGTGCTGGAGGAGTTGCCGCACGGCCGCCTTCGTCCTCTCACAGCAACCAAGTCTGCTCGGAGGGAGGAGCCGACAACGTCATCTAATCAGCCGTTTCTAATCCTTGCTGAATACGAGGACGTGGAAGGTGTCGGGGATCAGGCGAAAGGGCCTGGTGTGGGGCGGCGGATTCTCGATGCGCTCGAGTTTCGCGGTCGCGAGAAAGATATCGTGCGTTTTCGGGTCGAGCGCCATGGTGCGCGCGCCGACTTCCGTCGCAACGTTTTCGACGACGGTGAATTTGTCGGGCGAATCCTCGTGAATCACCGTGAGCGTTCCATCGCCGTTGGAAGCGAAAGCGTATTGCGTACCGGGATCGAAGCGGGTGGCATCCACGCCCTGCCCAATCGGCAACGTCGCAATCACTTTGCCCGTATCGGCATTGACGACCGCCATGAGTTTATTGCGGCATCCGGAGAAGAGGATGTGGTGCTCGGTATCGATTGCGAGGCCGCTCGGATGTTCGGCGGGGGCCAGCGGCCAGCGATGCATGATTTTCATCGTATCGGAGTCGATCTCGATAATTTCGCTGGTGCTTGCGATGTTCGCGTAGATGTGCCCGCGGCCATCGGCGACGGGGAATTCCGGCTCGCCGCCCAAGTCGATGCGGCCCACGACTTTTGCCGTCGCCGCATCGATTACCGTCGAGCTTTTCGAGTCGCCGTTCATGGTGAAGACGCGCTTCGACGCGGGATCGTATACTTCGCCGTCGGCGTCGGGCTCTCCGGCCACGCTGCCGGTGACTTGCAGTGTCTTCAGATCAAAGATCCAGATTTTGGCGGCTCGTCCGTCGGTGACGAATCCCCGATTGAATTCCGGAGCCAGGACGATGCCGTGGATGCCCGTCATGCCGCCGATTTCGCCGAGGAGTTTGCCGGTCGCGACATCGACTACGGCCACGTGGTCGCCGTGCGAAATGAAGAGGCGTCCGGTCGCTGGATCGAATTTCAGGTAATCCCAGAAAGTGTTTCCTGGGACGGGGATCGTCTTGACCAAATGGTAGCCAGACGGCCCTGCAGGCGAGGCATCCCCGGCGAATGCCATGCGAGCCGATGTCAGGCTGGCGCAGGAAATCACCACAAACCACAGAGCCGTTGATCGAAGCCCGCGGGACCATTTTGCTTGCTGATGCATATGCTTTCCTCTCTTTCCTGGCTGCGCTGGATGTCTACGAATGGAATTCGCTCCGTCCCTTGTGACGTGTTGGCCTTCTCCATGGTTTCCGCGACCATCCTTCGCCTATCCCGCCTGCTCCAATTGGGGCGAGAATTTCGTAGGGGCCGAGGTGAGTGCTAGGGGGCAGTCTCATGTGGGGCTGGATTATAACCCGAAGTGTGCCAGTGCACCTTGTTACTTGGGGCGGAAGAGTGCGCGGAGTAGGTTGTACGTGCCATCGGGACGTTCGAGCGACTTGGTCGATACGGCTAGTGGGACAAGGTAGCGAAGAAGGAGTTGCGGCCGGAGCGAAGGTCCTTGCCGTAGCCGAGGATGATTTCGGCGCTGCCCAAGACCTCAATTTTGGTTTGCAGGCCGGTGTCCCACAGCCATTTCGGCGCGCCGAAGAAGCCGGACGGGTCGTAGACGCCGCCTGTATCGAGAAATGGGCCGACCTTGACCGTGAAAAAGGGATTTTTCCAGGCAATTTTGTCGAGATCCGAATTGAGGAGGACGTAGTTCCGCCCGAGCGGAGCGGCGCCCTTCTGGCCGTTATCGAGGCCGGGATGGCCGCGCAACCAGAGGCCGGTATCGCGGTCGAAACCGAGCACGAATAAATCGTCGAACGGGACAGCGCCGAAGGTGATGCCGCTGCGCAGCCGCGTTTGCACGTGATAATCCTCGCCCTGCGCTTGCGGGAACCAATTCGCCGCGAGCGAGCCTTGGAGCCGCTCGTAGCGGCCGAGCGGCTTTGCGAAGAACGCGCCGAATTCGGCGTCGCCGGTGGCGAGGAGGGTGAATCGTCTTTCGGGAAAGCGAATGAGGAATCGCTGCGCGCCGGCGCGCAGCGCGACGATCGAGCCATCGCTGAAGAACGGCGCGGCGCCGCCGGGAATGCCGGACAACATGCGAAAGTCGCGATAGGAATATTCGACACCCGCGTGCCACTGCCAGCGGCCGCTTTCGATGAAACGAATTTCCGCTCCGGCCGTGGCCTTTTCCAGATTCAGGGCTGCGGGAGAGGGGGCCGACGGGAGCAAGGTGTTGCTAATGTCCCAGTTCTCGTCGCGTCCATCGGAATACAACCGGAGGCGCATAGCGGGATCGTCGAAAACGGGCGCGGCCAGTTCGCTCGAGAGACGGCGCTTTTGATCGTCCCAGCGGACGAGGGAAAGCCAGTTGAAGCCTGAATGGCCGAGATTGTAAAACTGCGGATACACGGTTTCGAAAGGCAAGCCGCGCAAGAGCGAGAAAAGGCCTTCCCACCGATCGTTGCCCCAGCCATTTCGTTCGACGGCGCGAAAAGTGAGATCGAATGAACCATCGGGTTGGCCCGCGAGGTCGAAGCGCATCTGCGGAAAAAGGTCGAGAGCATCGAGGCGCGCCCTGGTGGTGAGGTATTGATCGCGACCCCAGACGCCGCCGCGGGAGAAACTGAATGCCCGGTCGAGAATGAGGGGATCGAGAGACGGCTGGGGGGCATAGCTGAGGTCGGCAAGCGTCGGCTTGCCCACCCGGTTCCAATATTTCAGGGCGGCTTCAAGGTTGTCTTCGAGAAAATAAATGGAGGCGAGGAAATTGTTGGAGTAGTCGTCTTCGGGATGGATGGCGAGGGCATGGCGCAGGTGGCGCATGGCCAGTGGGAACTTCCGTTGGCGGTAGGCGATGCCGGCAAGTTCCACCATAAACCGGGAATCGCGCGGGTGACCTGCAAGACCGGCCTCGAAAGCCTTCCGTGCTTCATCCCATCGCTCGAGGTTTGCGAGCGAGAGGCCGCGGTAGAGTTCGAGATCGGCAGGTTGATCCGGGGATTCGGGCACCGCCTGGACGACGTCGTTCCAGCGACTCGCGTCGTAGAGTTTTCTGACCTGGAGGGTTTTGTCCGCCGCAGGCGCGGCGGTTTGGGCGGCAGCCGAACACGGCAGCAGGACGAACAGCAGAAGGAAGATTAATCGGACGCACCAGGCACTGCCAGCAGGGTCCAATTGTGAGTGCGGCTCCATTCGGATTCAAATCCCTTACGCGAGATGCGGAGCATTTTCCGCTGGGCGGGGTCGTTGAGAAACAGGAAACCTCGCACAGGATCGATTCCGACGACGACAGCGTAGTGAGACGGGCCGAGCGGGCCGCTGGCTTCGAGACCGACGATCAAGGGACGGCCAAGCTCCAGGTGGTGAGCGAGGTCACTCCATTGCGCCTGAAACGCGAACGCGCGAAAGCCGGACTCGCGAAGATACTTCTCCATGCTCGACGCGCTAATGCCGCCGGCTTCGGGAGAAAACAGAGCGGCCTGGATTTCTTGCGGGTCGGCTGAAGATGGGCTGGGTTTGCCATCTTTTTCCGCCCAATAGCGCATGATCATGGAGATGGAAGCGGAGCCGCAGCCGTCGCGCGACTGAGCGACGAAGGGGACATCGATCCAGATCGCCTGGGCTTGCGCGGCGAACACGCACGCCCCACACACGGCCCCGCTAATCAGTAGAGCGAGAATGATGCGAATTTTCATTCGTCAGCGAACCGCCACGATGATCAGGATTAGAGCGGCGATGCCCACGAGAATCAGCAATAAGTCGTGGTTGTTGATGTCGCCGGCGGCAAAATTCTTTTGCGTCTGCTGAGAAAGAAGAGACAGCCGCGCCAGGTCGTCATTGCTGAGCTGCGGGACGGCCTCCTTCACCTGGCGATAATCGATGTGGTCGGATTTCAGAGCCTGCCGGGCTTCCGGAGAAGAGAAAAAGTTTTCGAGTTGCGCGACATTGCGCTGGCGCGCAGCCGAAGCGGCGGCCACGTCGCGCTGAAGATCGGCGGCAGAGACCACGTGACTTTGGGCAATCGCGCCTTGCGGAATCGCCAGTACGAGGGCCAGGAGCAACACAAAAAGAAGATCGACTGTGCGCAAAAGGAGCTTCGTCATTTTTCCTCCATGTGGGGGATAAGGCAGGCTGGCCCAAAAAGTATAGCGGGGCAGCCTAGCGTGGGCAACAAATCTATCTGGAAAAAGGTATACAATGTCGCGCGCTTCGAGGGACGGCCGTCTAATCAAAAGGGGAAAGCGTCTCAAGCTGGCCGCTGGTACAGCCGCGCCCCGTGCGCAGACAGGTGGCGAATAGATCAAGCGCCCGAGGCGCGAGCGGCTTGCGCTCTCGGCGAACGATGTAAGCTAATCTTCGGGAGCCATCCGTGAAGAAACTGAAGTTCGTCCTGTCGGTGCCGGGCGACACGTTGTACCTGCGCGCGCAAACGGCCGCGGCGCAGGCCGCTGCACAGCGTATTGATGCGGAACTGCAAGTGCTGGTCGCGCAGATGGATGCGGTGGGCCAAGGGCAGCAGCTGCTGAATCTGGTGCAGGCGCGAGCCGAGTCGCGGCCGGACGCCGTCATCATGGAACCCGTGAGCGCCGCCGGATTGCCGCGCGTGGCGGAGGCGGCGGTGGCTGCGGGAATCGCGTGGGTGGTGAGCAACGCGCAGGTGGACTACATCGGAGCGCTGCGCAAGAACGGCAAGGTGCCGGTGTTTCAAGTTTCGCAGGACCACATGGAAGTCGGCCAGCTTCAAGGGAAGCAGATGGGCGCGGTCCTGCCGAAGGGCGGCTCGGTCCTTTACCTGCGCGGGCCGGCGATGAGCTGGTGGGCCGTCAAGAGAACCGAGGGAATGGAGAGGACGAAACCGAAGAATATCGAAGTGAAGAGCCTGAAGGTGCTGGCATCGAGTGCGGAAGGAGCTCAGAACGCGGTGATCTCGTGGCTGGATTTGACCAAGCAGCGGCCCGAAGGCACGCAGCTGATCGTATCGCAGAATACGGACTTCCTCACTGGAGCGAACAAAGCGTTTGACGCGATGCTGGGACCGGACCGCGCGAAATGGCTGGCGCTGCCGCGAACGGGCGTGGGAGTTGCGGAGCGAAGCCGGCCGCTGGTGGATCAAGGCGCACTGTGCGCGGCTGTGGTGACTTCGCTGACGATGGATCGCGCAGTGGAAATCCTGGCGCGCGCGATGAAGGACGGCTCGCAGCCGCCGGAAAACACGCTCGTCGAAGCGTATTCGTATCCGAGCGTCGAAGAAGTCGCGAGGAAAATGACCGAGGTCACCGTGGGCACCGGCCGCGGCAAGTGATTCGCAAAGATCCCACCCTCACAAACCGAGCGTAACACCCGAAACCCCAATACCTGATATCTAGCAGGTGCCCTGGTAGGCGTCCAGGAACGGACGGCGTCGACTTGGGTGTGCTTCATATCGTCTCGTCCTGACGCACGACCAATCGGTCGTGAAATGGCTTCAGTATGGTCTGCACCAGAGCGATCAGATCCTTATACTCGCTATATGCGGACGAAGCGTGCGCCCGCGAAATTTCCTCTGGGCGACCGGCGCGCGTGGCTTCGCCGACTTCGCGAAGACGCGCGGTCAACGACTTTACGACTGCCGCATCGATGGCACTGGGATCCGCCGCGAATTCCTGCTCGCGTCGCGCGAAATCGCGCATCTCGTTGGTTGCCCTGCAGAGAAGGTCGAGCAGATCGCGAGCCATCACGCGCTCCAGCTCGAGCGAGCGGGCTTGGGCTCCTCGGAAGCAGCGGTAACGGTGCGCGCCGGCGTCGACTCGGCAGCGGCCGGACCGTGCGCGGACTCTCCGTTTTGGGACACATCGACCAACGGATCGCCCAAACCGGGGCGTGGCCATACCATCGCAAGTTCTCCCACTCGGTGTTATCGGCGAAGCTCTCCGATTTCTTTAGGCGGCGCTCAGGAAGGGGAGCTTAGCGGCAGGCCTTGAGTTAGGGGAAGGGAGGCTCGTTATCGAAGCGCTATTTTCTATTACGATGTCTTTCGTTGTTGAACCGGGGCGGCGCGCCCAGCTTCTCTTTTGTCGAACAGTGCAATGCCATCGAGGATTGCTTCCACCACCGACTCCTCGCCGAGCGTGGAGTTGACCATCAGATGAAAGCGATGGCGATCGGGCCACTCGACCGCAAAATATTGCTTGATGAAGGCCGCGCGATCGCGATCGACCGTCTCGGCAAGATGGATGGCTTCCTTTTCCGGCTTTCCGTCGGCCCGCAGCCGCTTCACTTTCTCGTTGAACGGAGCAAACACAAAAACGTGAAACGCATCGCGCCGGTTTTGCAGGTAGTACGCGGAGCCGCGCCCCACGATCACGCACTGGCCGCGTTCCGCAGCTTGCTTCACGACGGTCTCAGTCGCCTCGCGTATGCAATCCGCGTCCACCATCTTCAGCCGCGGGGCATTCAGGCTGCCCTCGTGGCTGCCCCTCATGAAAGGCGTCAGCAGGCGGTAGAACATGGGATCGCGCTTTTCTTCGCGTTCCTGGACGACGCGGCAATCGCATTCCATCAGCCGGGCGATCTCGTTGGTCAACAGCTGATCGTAGAGGGTCCAGCCCAGGCGTTTCGCCACGATGGCGGCGATTTCTCCTCCGCCACTGCCATACTCGCGCTCGATCGTAAGCACTCGGATCATGCACTTTTCTCCGTGGTTGTCCGGCCGCCCGTGAAAATCCGCAGAGCCCGCGCGCCCTTACAATCAACCGTGCCGCGTCAGGGTCATTCCAGCACTACACGGCCCCTGCCCGGCTGATTCTTCTTCAAACCGAAGGAAAGTACAAACATTATTCCTGCCCCGGCCGCCAGCACCAGAAAGGTGTCGATGTAGGCCAGGGTCGTCGCCTGGGCGATCACATTCTGAAAGATCAGCCCGTACGCCTGCTGCGCCGCCCTTTCGGCATTTACGCCAGACGCGATCAAGCGCGCCGTCAGGCCCGCCACTTGGCTCAGGAAGCTCGGCCCTCCACGAGCGACATGCGCCACCAGGTAGTTTTCATGCACCTGCGCGCGGCGTTCGATGAGCGTCGTCACCATCGATGTTCCGACGCTGCTCCCGATATTGCGCATGAAGTTGATCAGGCCCGCCACGCTATTGCTCTTCTCCGCCGGCATGCCAACGTACGATGCCAGATTGATCGGCACGAACAAAAAGCCGAGCCCAAACACCTGAAACAGACGCAAAATACTCGCGCTCATGAAGCTCATTTGCAAATCGAGCTGCTGGCTGGAAATGTACATTCCAATCGAGAGCGTGACCCATCCGAACGCAATTAGATAGCGGGCCTGCACTTTCCCCGATAAGATTCCCACCACGGGCATCAGAATCAGCAGCAGAACGCCGCCGCCCGAGAGCACCAGCCCGGCCGATTCCGCCGTGTAGCCCATCAGCGACTGCAGGAACAGCGGCATCATCACCAGGCTCGAGAAAAGCAGAATTCCCAGCACAAACATCATTCCGCTCGCACTGAGAAAGTTAATATTCTTGAAAAGATGGACGTCGACAATCGGCCGCTTGCAAAACCACTCCCACAGCACGAAGGAAACAAGTCCGACGGCCGCGAGAATCATTAGAGTCGTGATGAAGTGCGATCCGAACCAGTCGTCCTCCTGCCCCTTATCGAGCATCACTTGCAGCGCGCCCACGCCCAGCGAGAGCAGCGACAATCCCATGTAATCGAACTTTAGCGTCCCGCCCGCGGCGCGCTTGCCCCACGGCGGATCATCCACGAGGCGATAAACCAGCAACAGGGTCAAAATGCCGACCGGCACGTTGATGAAGAAAATCCAGCGCCACGAATAGTTGTCCGTGATCCAGCCGCCCAGCGTCGGGCCAATCGTCGGTGCGATGATCGCCGTCACGCCGTAGAGCGCGAAGGCCAGACCTCGTTCTTCCGGAGGGAACACGTCCGCGAGAATCGCCTGCGCCATCGGCTGAAGTCCGCCGCCGCCCGCGCCCTGTAGGATCCGAAAGAAGATGATCGCGCCCAGGCTCGGAGCGAACCCGCAAAGCACGGAACTCACGGTGAAAATCACCAGACACGTCATGAAAAATCGCTTGCGGCCCAGCGCGCTTGCAAACCATCCGCTGATCGGCAGCACGATGGCATTCGACACGAGGTAGGACGTGAGCACCCACGTGCTCTGATCGTTGCTCGCGCCGAGGCTGCCGGCCATGTAGGGCAGCGCGACGTTGGCGATGCTCGTGTCGAGCACCTCCATAAACGCTGCCAAGGCCACGACAACGGCGATCAGCCACGGATTGAATTGGGGACGCCAGACAGCGGGCGCAGGTAGCGGCGCCACATCGGCGGGTGCAGCACGCTCGGGCGCGTTTCCGGGGCTTACAGGTGCGTCTGCCATGGTTTCGAAACCGGAGACTTGCCTGGGAGAGCTCCGGTGCAGGAGTTTGATGTTTTTCCCATCTCGGCGGATTCAGTGATTAAGCGAAAACGATCTCGAACTTCCAGCAATCGGGCCCGCCGCATGCACCGAAAGAGTAGTGGCACGGCGTGGCAAGTCCCGGACATTTTCAACGCAATCGCCCCTTCAGCAAGAGGAAGAGCCGTGGGAGCCATCGTATTCTCCTGCGCCATCTGCAATCGGCCGGAATACCAGTCTTAAATACCATATTCAATGCTGGTATCAAGTATGGTATAAACGAAATATCATGGAGACAGCCCGTAAGATCACGGTGGAAGTGTCGCAGCAACTTCTGGAGAAGGCGCAACGCGCCAGCGGCGCTGGCATCACGAAGACCGTTCGCACCGGCCTGCAGCTCCTGGCGGCGTCGCACACGTACGCTCGACTGCGTCGACTCCGGGGCAAGGTTCGCTTCTCGCGCACGCTCGCGGAGCTGAAATCGGATCGATGATCGCGGCTGACACAAGCACATGGGTTGCCTTCTTGGAAGGCAGCGCGGGCGACGATACGCAACTGCTCGACGAAGCACTCGCGGACAGTCAGGTCGTGATGGTGCCCGTCGTGCTTGCCGAGCTGCTAAGCGAACCGAAACTCCGGTCAAGTATCGCCGGAACACTCTCGGAAGTGCCTCTGATGGAAATTGGTCCTGGCTATTGGCGGCGTGCGGGAGCGCTCTGGGCAAAAGTGCTGGCCAAAGGCCGCAAAGCGCGCATCGCCGACGCGCTGATCGCGCAAAGCTGTATCGACGAAGAAGTCCCACTCATCACGCGAGACCGTGATTTTCGAGCCTTTTCCGAAGCTGCAGGCCTGGATCTTGTGGTCGGGTAGAATCCGGCTGACCAAGCACTTGCAGAACACAAAAGACGGTGTTGCCGGTCGGAAATCTCTTAGAATTAACCAGGTGTCCGTAGCTCAGTTGCAAAGAGTATCGCCTGTGGGACGGACTAGCGGCAGAGTTTGAAGGTGCTCTAGAATCAAGATCGAGCAGCATGTCGGGGCGTAGCGCAGCCTGGTAGCGCGCCTGCCTTGGGC
>CAWJDM010000029.1:0-39090 GCA_963841605.1 uncultured Acidobacteriota bacterium | reverse complement strand
CACGGAGAGGTTGAGGCCGTAATCGAAGAGTTCCGTACTGGCCAAGCAAGTGCCAATCAGATGAGAGCCCTGTGGACTGCGCTCACAATGAAGGGTATGACCAAAGAAGAAGAGGCAGCATTCAAATCCGCCAGAAATCAAAATGCGGTCGAGACGTCAACCAGTGACACCGAAGAGGCGATCACTTTGGACCCGGGCGGCCTGACCATAGTCACACAAATGATCGTCGGCCAAGGAGATGATCTCTCGAGGCGGGAGGCAGAAGCAGCAATGGAGGAAATTCTGTCGGGGCGGGCTGACGACGCCTCGATTGTTTCTTTCCTGACGGCCTTGCGATTCAAGGGCGAAACGCTCGATGAGCTGGTTGGTTTCGCGACGGCGATGCGGCGACATGCGACGCCGATTTTTCCGGGGCATTCGCGGATTGCGGAGGAAGCGCTGGTCGATACTTGCGGCACGGGCGGCGACGCTTCCGGCACGTTCAACGTGTCGACGGCCGCGGCGTTCGTCGTGGCGGGCGCGGGCGTGCGCGTGGCGAAGCACGGGAACCGGTCGATCAGCTCGCGGTGCGGGTCGGCGGACGTCCTCGAGCAGCTCGGCGTGCGCATCGATCTTCCGCCGGAACGGGTTGCGGGAGCGATCGAAGAGATCGGCATCGGATTCTTGTTCGCGCCTGCGGTGCATGCGGCCACGCGGCACGCGATGACCGCGCGCCGCGAACTCAAGATGCGCACCGTTTTCAACCTGCTCGGCCCGCTCACCAATCCCGCCGGGGCGTCGGCGCAGGTCGTCGGCGTTTACGATGAGAGCTACACGGAGCTTCTGGCGCGAGCGCTCGGCGAACTTGGCGTGCGGCGCGCTTTCGTGGTTCACGGCGCGGATGGACTGGATGAAATTTCGATCTCGGGCGAAACCTCTGTTGCTGAACTCCGCGACGGTCTTGTCCGTAGCTTCACCGTGACGCCGGAGGATTTCGGGCTGCACCGCGCACTGCTGGAAGAAATTCGCGGCGGCGACGCCAAAGAAAACGCCGAGATCATTCACAAGATCTTCGGCCGTTCCATGCTGTATCGCGAACGTGGCCCGCATCGCGAGATCGTGCTCGCGAATGCCAGCGCGGCTCTCGTCGCCGCCGGCCACGCGGCTGATTTTGTCGAGGGCGTGCATCTCGCCAAGAAATCGATCGATTCCGGCGCCGCCCGCGAGAAACTCGACGCTCTCGTCGCGTTCTCGCAAGCTGACAAAGGCCACTCGCATACCGCTTCCTAAAGTTTAGATGGTGAGAAAATTTTCGAGAAGGCGGAAACCGGCTTCGGTGAGAACTGATTCGGGGTGGAACTGGACGCCTTCGACCTTCAGCTTGCGGTGGCGCAGGCCCATGATGGTGCCGTCGGCGGTTTCGGCGGAAATTTCGAGTTCAGGCGGCAGCGACTTTCGCTCGACGATCAGCGAGTGGTAACGCGTGGCCTGAAAATCCTGCGGCAGCCCGTGGAAAATTGTCTCGCCGTCGTGGTGGATCTGGCTGGTCTTGCCGTGCATTACTTTCGGTGCGCGAATCACGCGGCCGCCGAAGGCCGCGCCGATCGACTGGTGCCCCAGGCAAACGCCGAGAATCGGAATCTTGCCCGCGAAGCGCTCGATCAGCGGGACGCTGATGCCTGCCTCTTTCGGCGTGCACGGCCCCGGCGAAATCACGATGCGCTCCGGCTTGCGCTCTTCGATTTCGTCAAGAGTGATCTGATCGTTGCGCCGGATCAGCAGCTCCTGCCCCATCTGGCCGAGATACTGCGCGAGGTTGTAGGTGAACGAATCGTAGTTGTCGAGCAGCAGGATCATACAGCTCCATTCTACCAGCCGAGGCCGCGAGGATGCGCCCCCCCCGCGTCATTTGATAGTGGTGTCGTTTACCCGGGGGGTAGGTTTGATCGCCCAACTAAACACAGAGCCCACAGAGAAGGCACTGAGTACACAGAGAAACTTCGATTATTTCTCCGTGCCCTCTTGATTCGCTCCGTGTTCTCTGTGTTGAGGCACCTCTTTACCCCGCGCCGCGTTATTTTCCGCCGGTGTGAGCGATTTCGAGCGCCCTCAGCACCGCGCGCGCCTTGTTGGCCGATTCCTCATATTCGCGCTCGGGAACCGAATCCGCCACGATGCCCGCGCCCGCCTGGACGTAGGCGCGGCCGTTCTTTGCGACGAGCGTGCGCAACCCGATGCACGAATCGAGGTTGCCCGAGAAATCGAGGTACAAAATGGCGCCCGCATAGATTCCGCGCCGGGTGGGCTCGAGTTCGTCGATGATCTCCATGGCGCGGACTTTCGGCGCACCCGAAAGCGTTCCGGCCGGAAAACACGCCATCAGCGCATCGAAGCAATCGACGTCGGCGCGTAGTCGTCCACGCAGGCTCGACGCCAGATGCATCACGTGCGAGTAGCGCTCGACGAACATCAGCCGTTCCGGCTTCACCGAGCCGTACTCACACACGCGACCCAGGTCGTTGCGCCCGAGATCGACCAGCATGACGTGCTCGGCGCGCTCCTTCGGATCGGCGAGAAGCTCGGCTTCGAGCTTTTCATCTTCCTTTTCGTTGCGCCCGCGCGGACGCGTTCCGGCGAGCGGCCGGTAAAACGCGTCGCGCCCATGCACCTTCACCAGCATCTCGGGCGAGCTGCCGACCACGGATAAATCGTCGAGCTTCAGATAATAGAGGTACGGCGAAGGATTCACGACGCGCAGAGCGCGGTAAATTTCAAAGGGATCGGCGGACGTGCGCGCCTCGAATCTTTGGCTCACCACGATTTGAAACGCGTCGCCCGCGCGAATGTACGACTTGGCCTTCCGCACCGCCGACGTGAACTGCGGCTTGGTCATGTTCGATTTCACACGCAGAGGCTTCGCGCGTCGCGCGTGCGGTTGCGCAGGCAGCGGCTTCTCCAGCAATTTCCGCGTGCGAGCGATCTCGCGGACCGCCGCGTTGTATTTCGCGCGCAGGCTACCGGACGCCTCGGTGAAAACGTTGCGAATGATCCAGACGCGATGCTGCACACGGTCGAAAGCCACGAGGCCGAGGTAAAACATCATCATGCAGTCGTCGACGCCGAGATCGTCGCGGCCCGTGTCGGGAATTCGCTCGACGAGCCTCACCATGTCGTACGCGAAATAGCCGATCGCGCCAGCGGTCAGCGGAGGCATTCCGGGCACGCGCACCGGCCGGTAACGGGCCGTCAGCCGTTTCAGCTGTTCCACGGGATTTTCATCGAAGCGAACCGTCTTGCCGCCGGTTTCGAGTTCGCAGACGCGTCCGCGCGCGCGAAACACTTCTTCCGGATTCGCGCCGGTGAAGGTGTAGCGCCCGATGTTTTCGCCGCCTTCCACGCTCTCGAGCAAAAATGCATATTCCGCGCCGCGCGCGATGCGCAGGTAGGCGCCGACGGGCGTCAGCAAATCGGCCGTGTACGTGTCGTACACCGGCACAAGATTGCCTTCGCGCGCCAGGCGGCTGAACGTCTTGAAGTCCGGCTGAATCATCGTCCGATATGCGTCCCTCTTTGGGATTTCACTTCTTGCCGCGGCGCGTGTGCCCGGCTTTTTCCCCGGCCGCAAGTGCCCGAACGACCGCGCGCCGCATCGCCTCGACCGGCGCGCGTTCGCCCGTCCAGATTTCCCACTGCGCGGCGCCCTGCGCGACAAACATCTCGACGCCCGAGACCGTTTCGATGCCGCGGCGCGCCGCAAGCTTCAGAAGCTTCGTCACACGGGGACGATAGATGGTGTCAAATACGAGCCGGCAATTCAATTCGCGCGCATCGAGCGGCGAGTTGCCGATTGCCGGATGCATGCCGACCGGCGTCGCATTCACGATCGCATCGAAGAATTCGCCGTGGACGCGATTCCGTGCGATCGCCTCTCCGCCGGCTGCTTTCGCGAGCGCCCGCGCGCGCGCCGGCCGCCGCGCCGTGACGCAGACTGCGGCACCTGCCTGCGCTAGCGCAAAAGCCACCGCGCGGGCCGCGCCACCGGCTCCGACGATCAGGACGCGGCTGCCCTGAAGAGGTATCCGCTTCTCGAGCGATTGCAGCACTCCAACGTAATCCGTGTTGTATCCGTAGAGTTTGCCGCCGCCGCGCACGACGACCGTGTTCACGGCCGCGATTCGAGCCGCCAGCGGATCGCAGCCGTCGAGATGCCGCAGGATTTTTTCTTTGTGCGGCAGCGTCACGCTGAAACCGCGAATTCCGAGCGGATCGATCGAACCCAGAAAATCCGTCAGATCGCGCACCAGAAACGGCACGTACACCGCGTCGATCCGTCGCGCGGCAAACGCGGCGTTCTGCATCGCAGGCGAAAGCGAATGGCCAACGGGGTTGCCGATCACACCGTAGACGCTCGTGCGCGGGTCCAGCCGGTCCGCGCGATAAACATCCTTGATCTCCGAGAGCGAGACTTGGCCCGGCGCGGTCGCGTTTTCAACCGGCGCGTACGCGAACGAATTTCGTTCGCGCAAGGCGAGGATGCGCGCCGGAAGCGCCACGTCTCCCATGGGAATCGCGACGATGTTGCGCTGCTTGCGTGCAAAATCGAGCAGCTTCCGGCTGGTCGCCAGCGAATCACACTGGGCGGCGATTTTGATCGCCTCAGGCTTGCATCGGCACAGCTCCTTAGCGACACGCGGTAGATTTTTCGGCATCCGCTCGAAAAAGTGCGCGGAAGCCAGTTGACGCCCCTCGCCTAGGAGCACGCTGATAAGTTCGCTCGGGCACTGGCGCACAGTTTCGATTTCGAGGTCGTACCACGCGCATCCTGCCCGGATCGCATCCGCCAGATGCACGAGTTGCCCGGCGATTGTGCCGCCGTATCGGCCGCCCGCCGTCCGGCGGCGGCAAGTCGCGATGCAGGTCACGCCCTTCCGCGGGGAGCCGTTGGCCTCAAGCTTTCGCAAGAACCGGTCGATTTGCCAGTCGGTCGAAAGCCAGTCAAGGCGTAACTCGATCGTGCGGCTTCGCCGGAGCGCCAGGCGAAGCTGAGCCAGCATGGAATTGGCATCGGGCGCCGCCACCACGGCGCACACTTTATCTCGCCCTAACATACTGTATTTCCAATCTCTTCGGGGTGAAGCCCCGCCGCGCGCCGGCAGCCGTGCGCGAGGGGAATTGTCGCTTCTACCACGCGGTACCCAATGTGTAAAGCCCCGCTGACCATTGTCTTGACGCTCTCGAACGCCAATGTTACGGTCAGGTCATTGGGGAGCGCCAGCCCTTTCGGCGCTAAGAATCAGCATGGAGGAGCGAGCATCATGCGTGGGAAAATTGTCCTTGCCGGTCTCATAGTGGCCCTCTCGGGAACGATTGCATCGGCGCAGAACACGCCGCAGGTCCCGACCCCGAACGATCTCTATTGCTCCGGGACTGTTACGACGGAATCCGTGCCGCGCGGCGCCTACATCATCACGGGCGAAGAATCCAACTATCGGCTGACGTTCGACGAAGGCGACAACGTCTACATCAACAAGGGCGCAAGCGAAGGCGTAAACGTGGGCGACGTCTTCTCTGTTGTCCGCGAGGTCGAAGATCCCTTCGGAATCGAATGGACCAAGTGGCAGGACATGATCCTCAAGAAAATGGGGAGCGTTTGGGCCGACGAGGGCCGCGTCCGTGTCACGCGGGTGTTCGCCAACACTTCGGTGGCCAAGATCGAGCATTCCTGCGACCTGCTGCAGCGCGGCGACATTCTTCTGCCTTTCACGGAGCGTCCCGCGCCGCCGATCAAGTCCGAAGGGCATTTCGACACGTTCGCGCCGGCAAACGGCAAGCCCCTGGCGATGATCATCATCGGCAAGGATTTCGAGGCTGCAAGCGGCCGCGAGGATGTTGTCTACGTGAATTTGGGCAACGGTCAGGGCGTGAAAGTCGGCGACTATTTCCGCATCTTCCGCTACACCGGCACTCAGCACGAAACGGCTTTCCAGGATTCCCGCTACGCGTTCGATCAGGACGATGAACTCCACGTGCCGTTCTTTCCGATTTATGGCTTCGGGAGCGCCCCCAAGAAATGGGATTGGAGCAACACTCCGCGAGAGGACGTCGGCGAGGGAGTGGTGGTGCGGACCGGCCCCAACTCTGCGACCGTCTTGATTACGTTCAGCCTGCGCGAAATCTATCCCGGCGATTACGTCGAACTCGAATAGCCGGGCTTGCCGGAGCTTGGCGCTTCAGGTTCCGCGCCGGACTCGTCGGGCACATCTGATTCGCTGAATATTTCCGCTGTAAAAGCTTGTACTCGTACTTCGGGATTTTTCCAGGCATCCCGGTCGAGTCCCGCCTTCACGCAGGTTTCCTCGAGCAGGCGCAGGCCGCTCCATCGGAATTGCGTCGCCACCTGAGGCAGCAGCACGCCCCGCTGCCTCCCAAGGCTCACCATCAGGCCATGCTTGCCGGCTTGAATTTGTTCGGGCGCGATTGTTTCTAATCTTGACAGAATGGAAAGCTCGATCTCGATTTCGGAGAGTTCGTCGGGGCGAACCCGATCGAACCGCGGGTCCTCGAGCGCGGCTGCCTTCGCGCAATGAACCACCGTATCAAGCAGCGATTGACTCGAAGCCACTTGGCCCACGCACCCGCGCAACCGGCCGCGGCGATGCAGCGTGACGAACGCTCCGCCCAGATTCTGCGGGCTCGAAAGTTCAGGCAATTGACCCGCAAATTCGCGGCCCTCGACGGCGGCGCTCATGGCTCGACGCGCCACTTCCAGCAGCAGTTTCTTTTCGCGATTACCGGCTGAGGACATCCTGCGGTTTTTCTTTCGGATCAACTACGAGAACGCGGGTGCGCCGCTGCTGCACGCGAAAATTGATCTGTCCCCAGAACATCTGGAAGTAGTGGATCGCAGAGGCCACCGCGCTGAGCACCACCAGCCACAGCAGAACCGTTCCAACCAATTTCAGCGCGGGGTGGTTCGCCGTGAGAATCACGATGCACCCCGCCAGCACTTGCAAGATCATCTTCCCCTTGCCGAGCGGCGACGCCGGAATCACCAAGCCCTCCGCCGACGCGATTTCGCGAAGGCCGACGACGATGAACTCTCGTCCGATGATGATCACGACCATCCACGCCTGGATGAGTCCCATCGAAACGAGCGACACGAACGCCGCCGAAATCAAAAGCTTGTCCGCAATCGGATCGAGCAGGATTCCCAGGGTGGTGATTTCGCTGCGAGAGCGCGCCAGATATCCGTCCATCGCATCGGTGGCCGCCGCCACCAGCAGAATCAGGACACCCCAGACCTCAAAATGAAAGGGCAGACCCCAAAAGTTCCAATTCGGCTGGCGCGTCAAGAGAACGACCACGAGGAGCGGAACGAAGAAGATTCGCAGGATGGTCAGGCTGTTCGGCAGGTTCATTTCGCTCTCGGAAAGACAAACCGGCGAAGCCGTCGGGAGTGCAACGGCCATCGCAGCTGAAATCATAGTCCCGCGGTCGATACCGCGTCAACCTTACCGGGCCCGCGTGGTGACTCCCTGTGTTGTGACGGGAGAGGCAAATCCTCTCGCTCGTTACTCTTAGCACATTTGACGCCCCAGCGCTGTGCAAATTCCGGCGGGCACCCGCCATACGTCGGTGGACTATCGAACCTGGCCTGGCCAAACGCAGTATCGTGCTATACCATTGTAAATAAGATATTTACAGTTTCGTGATGGACGTCACATTGGCCCGGGCGCGGTCACCCTATGCGCCGAACCGTGCAAATCGTGGGACTTTTTCCACAGGGTTTTCCACAACAAACGGCTCTAGTTACAATCTTTCATTTCAAAATGAATTCCCGAAGTTCCCGAGCAGCCGATTCCGGAATCTCGGCTTCGAGCTCGAGGCTCCCGTCGTGCACTTCCGATCGAAGCACGCGTCCTCGCCCCTGCACCACGGAAAGGCTGCGGCCATCCGCGAGGGGCAGGCGCAGACGTAGCCGCAAGAGCGGGTCAACGGGCATGGCTGCGTCGATCTTTTTCAGCAATTCATCCAGACCGGCACCAGTGATTGCCGATACAAATGCCGTGTCCGCGCCGCGCCCGTTTGAATCCATCAACGCTTTCAGGTCCTGATCGCTCAGCCGGTCGATCTTATTCAGCACGTGCAGGCGCGGGCGGTCCGCGACGCCGAGCTGGCGCAACACACCGAGGACCTCCGCGTCGTGTTCGGCGTGGTGCGGATTGGAAATGTCGGTGACGTGAAGGATCAGAGCAGCTTCCTGCACTTCTTCGAGCGTCGCGCGAAACGCCGCGATCAAGTCCGATGGGAGGTCGCGCAAGAATCCCACCGTGTCGGACAAAAGCACGCGCCGCCGCGAGGGCAGGCGGATCGCGCGAATCGTGGGGTCGAGCGTCGCGAACATTTTCGGCGAAGTCAGCACACTCGCGTCCGTGAGCGCATTGAAGAGCGTCGATTTGCCCGCGTTGGTATATCCCACGAACGCGATCATGCCGAGCGGCACGGCCTGGCGAGCCCGGCGCCTGGTGGCGCGCTGCTTGCGGACCGTTTCGATGGCCCGCTCGATTTTACCCACGCGGTCGCGGATGCGCCGGCGGTCCGTTTCGAGCTTCTGCTCTCCGGGACCCCGCGTCCCGATTCCGCCGCCGAGCCGCGAGAGCTCTTCGCCGCGCCCGGTGAGCCGCGGAAGCAGGTAATTCAATTGCGCGAGCTCCACCTGCAGCTGCCCTTCGCGAGTGTGGGCATGCGTGGCGAAAATATCGAGGATCAGCTGCGTGCGATCGATCACGCGACATCCAGTACCCTTCTCCATGTTGCGCAGCTGTACCGGCGTCAGGTCGTGATCGACGATCACGAGCGGGACGTCTCTGAACTGGGCTTCGGTGCGAATCTCCTCGAGCTTGCCGCGGCCCACCAACGTCGCCGGATCGAGGGCTTCACGGACCTGCAGGAGGCTTCCCTCGATTTTCGCGCCGGCGCTCTCGGCCAGCTCCCGTAGCTCATCGAGCGAATCCCGATTGGCCACTCCATCGCCCTTTTCGCGCGAAAGTCCATTCTTGCGCCCGGCCCTCTTCAGAGCGACGCCCACCAGCAAGACCCGTTCCCGGCGATCCACGGCCTTTGGGGTTTTCATCCAAGTAAGCAGGGAAGAACGAAGGCAGACTTTTGGGCGAGCAATTTGATCTCTCCCTGTTATTATACGCCCGTCCTGGGGGGCCGGCGAACCTCGCGGGCCCGAAGGCAGCGCCGCCGCCCTCCGATTGCGCGACTACGGCCCCTATCGTAGGCTTTGGACGTGTGCGGCCTGGAAACGGAAGAAACCTTATCTACCCAAAATGCCTGGAGCTTCCGGAACAGCTGAGTTGACCTCTCAGTCCAATCGCGAGAAGCCCGAGCGATCGAGAATCCTGCTCATCCTCGGTTACGGACTGGCGACCGTCTGCCTGGTCTGGGTCCTTCACGACTTCCACATCGTGCGGGCCCTGCACGACATGGCCAATGCGGACTGGAAATGGGTGCTCGTCGGCATGGCCTTCGACGTGATCAGCTATGCCGTCCAAGCGGTGCGCTGGAAATTCCTCTTGAGCCCGTTTGGGAAAGTGCACCTCGGCAACGCGATGCGATCGGTTTTCTCCGGCCTCTTCGCCAATCTGATCTTGCCGCTTCGGCCGGGCGAATTTCTGCGCAGCTACCTGCTCTCCAATTCCGAGGGGATTTCGATCGGGCGCGTGCTGGGATCGGTGGGGATCGAACGCTTCATCGATCTCGTGATTGCTACGGCATCGCTGGCTTTTGTTTCGCTATTCGTAGAGTTGCCGCGCCGCTTCGAGCGCACGGCGGATGCGCTGGGCGCTGTAACCCTCGCTCTCGTGACGATCGTGGTCGTGCTCGTTTTCTATCTCGAACTGAAGGTTGGCGGCGCTTCGGAACCTCACATCGGGCGGCGCCAATTGCCTGGCAAAATCATGTCCGCGCTGCTCGACTTGCACGCGATGGGCACCGCGCCCAGCTTTTACGCGGCGGTTTTTATGTCCCTGCTCATGCCGTTCTGCCAGGTCCTCGCTCTTTGGGCGCTGATGCGATCGTACGGCTTGCCTCTCTCGTTCATGGGAGCTGTGGTCGTGCTGCTGGTGATCAATCTGGGCGTTTCGCTCCCCAACGCACCGGCCAACGTGGGCTCCTACCAGTTCTTTTGCGTCCTCGGCTTGAGCGTTTTCGACATCGAGAAAACGACGGCCGCCGGCTTCTCGATTTTCGCCTTCATCGCGCTCACGCTGCCCTTCGTTTTCCTCGGCTTTGCGGCCCTGCTGAGGAGCGGGATGTCTCTCCGCTCGATGCGCGAGGTTACGCGCCTGCCGAGGCGCCGTAGCGAGGCAACCGCCGCCGACTAAGGAGTGCCGTTCCCTGGGCGGCGCAGCCGCCGCTCCGGCATTTTCGGGCACATCACCCTCATTTCGTTTGAAGGCTGGCGACTCGTCCGTTATATAGTTTTTACGGAGGCTTTCGCGCCCTGCAACGGGCTATCCGCGGAGGCGTCTGGCTGACAAGCGGGTTTTTCCTGCCACGCACAGCGCGAAGGACGTGGAATTTCGCATGGCTTCGGATCTCAACAAGCACCTCGATCGTGCTCGGCGCAGTCTCGAAAAGAACAAGCTCCGCGAGGCGGTTGCCGAATACCAGGCTGTCCTCGAAGAGGCTCCTGCCAACCAGGAAGCCTTGCAGGCGCTGGCCGACATCTACACTCGTCTCAACGAGCCTGCGCTCGCCGCCCAATATTACGGCGCGCAGTTCGACCGGCACATCGAGGCGGGCGATGCCGCCAAGGCCTCGGCCATCTTCACCCGTTTCCTTCGATCGTTCCCCCATCCACCCGACCGATTGATGCGCTATGGCATTCTGCTGCAAAAGCAGAATCGGTCTTCGGAGGCCATCGAGCAGTTCAGCACGGCGGCGGAGCTCTTTCTACAGCAGCAGCGCGATATCGATGCGCTGGCGTGTTACGAGAGCATCGCGCTCCTCGATCCTGAAAACATCACTCGGCACGTGGTCCTCGGCGAGCTGGCCGAGCGCCTGAAGCATGCGGACCTCGCCGCGCGCAGCTTCCTGCGCGCCGGACAGCTGGCGCAGGCAGCCGGCGGGCTCGATCAGGCGCTCGAATACTTCGGCCGAGCGCATCGCCTCTTGCCAAGCGACCGCACCGGCGCTCTGCTTTTTGCCGACGCCAAGTTGCGAAAGGGCGATGCCGAAGGCGCTGTCGCGCTGCTCGAACCGCTCTCGCCCAATGAGAAGGACACGGCGTTTCTCGCGCTCTTTGGCGAAGCCTTGTTGCGCACGCGGCGCCTGGACCGGGCGCGCGAAATTTTCGAAGCCTACTACAAGCAGAAGCCCGAGAACTTCTCGAAACTCTTCGAGCTGGCCGCGGCTTATCTTGGCGCCGGCGAGGACCCGAAAGCCGTGTCGCTGATCGCGCAGGCCAAGGAATGGATGTACGGAGCCCGCAGGGAAGCGGATCTCGTCCCGCAGATCGAGCGGCTTGCCACGACGTATCCGAACTCTCTGGCGCTCGCCGAAGAGGTGGCCCATCTCTACGAAGAGCTGAATCGCGAAGCGAAATACTTCGACGCCCTCGTCCACCTCTTCGACCTCTATCTGACTGCCCAGCGCGTGCCAGACGCGTGCAATATACTCGATCGCCTCGTGGATATCGATCCGTACGACTACCGCAACCAAGAGCGAATAGCGCATCTCGAGGGAAAGGCCGATCCCGTTTTCTTGCAGAATATTCTCGCCCGCGCCGCAAAGGCCGCGACCGTCTCGAGTCACACCGGGTCAGGATTTTCGGGCGCCGGCTCCGATGTCGCCGCGGCTGCGGTGCCGGTGTCCGAGGAAGTACGCGCTCAACAAGCTCTTGAGGATTTGATCGTTCAAGTCGAAATCTTTCTCCAGTACTCCCTGCAGATCCAAGGCCGTTGAGCGGCTCGAGCGCATCGGCGAACTTTTCCCCGGCGAAGAGGAGAAGAACGAGCGCTTGCGCACTCTTTACGAGCGCGCGAACTGGTGGCCGAAGGGCGCTCCGCGCAAGCCCGCGCCGCAACCAGCGCCGCCTGCGCCGGCTGCCGCGCCACCGGCCGCTCCGCCCGTTGCGGCCGAGTCTGTGCCGCCTCCCGCGGTTTTTTCGGCGACCGAGACTCACCGGGATCTTTCAGCGATCGCCGAGATCAACAGGCTGATGCACCGGCAATCGACGCCCCGCGAGGTTCTCTCGGCCACGGCGGCGGAGGTCGGCAAGTATCTCGGCGTGGCGCGCTGCCTCGTGACTCTGGGCGCCGCAGGCGACGCCGCCCCATTGACGGCCGAATATTCCGCGCCGGGACTTCCGGCTGTGGGTGCCGCGCATCTCCCTGCGATCGTCTCGCTTGTCTCGAAGGCTTCGCCTGACGATCTGGGCGGGATCCAGCTCACGGCGTCGAGCGCCCCCATGCTCAGCCAACTCGGCATGGAATCGGCGCTCGCGGTCATGCTCCAGGACAAAGAGGCGGGGGCGCAATCCGGCATCTTGCTCGTTGCCGACAAGTCCGCGAGAAAATGGAAATCCAACGAAAGCTTTTTCCTGCAGGCTGTCGGCGATCAGCTGGTGCTTTCCGTGAATCACACGCGCCTTCGCTCGCTGGTTCGCTCGCTGGCTGTCGCCGACGAGAAGACCGGCTTGCTCGGCCGCAGCGCGTACGTCGATTGCCTGCTCGTCGAATCGAATCGGGCGCGCTCGCAGGGCACGCCGCTCTCGCTGATCATCCTGCACGTCGACCATGGCGGGGACCTTTTGCGGCAGCACGGCGACGCCGCCGTCGACCAGTATATCGAGCAACTCGCTCGCGCGCTTTCTTCGACGGTACGCCAAACCGACATTGCGGTGAAATACACGGGATGGTCTCTTGCCTTCATCCTGCCCGACACGACGATTGAAAATGGTCGAAGCCTCGCCGAAAAACTCCTTCAGGTTGCCGCTACCGTGCGCCCGCCCTGGGGTCCCTCAGAGCCTCAGCGCCAGCGCCATTGTAGCGATGGCCTCTTCGCGCCCTGGCGACGATATCGAAGACCGCGTCACCGAATGGATCAATCGCGCCGAGGCCGGCCTCGACGAGGCTTATCGCAGCGGCGGTAACGTGCTTGTGCCTCTCGCCACTCCATGACATCCTTCCATTGCGGGCCCTGCAGTCTACTTCCGTTCACAGGCGGGAATTGATGGCGAGTGCTGGAAAGCCGGATCGAGTGCGCGGCAAATTGAATGCGGCCGGGCTGCGCTTCGGCATCGTCGTGAGCCAATTCAACAGCTTCATCACGGACCGCCTGCTGGCCGGCGCGCTCGATGCGCTCAAGCAAAGTGGCGCGATGGATGCCCAGATCGAAATCGTTCGCGTCCCCGGATCGTTTGAGATTCCGATTGCGGCCAAGAAGCTCGCCGCCGCGGGCCGCTTTGATTCGCTGATCTGCATCGGCTGCGTGCTGCGCGGCGAGACCTCGCACTACGATTACGTCGCTTCCGAAACGGCGCGCGGCATTCAGCTCGCTCAACTCGACGCAGGCGTGCCCATGATCTTCTGCGTCCTCACCTGCGACACACTCGAGCAGGCCATCGACCGCGCCGGCTTGAAGAGCGGCAATAAGGGCTACGAGTCTGGGCTCGCAGCAGTCGAGATGGCCAGCCTCGCGCGCAAGCTATCGAAAGCGACGCCTCCCAGCCAGTCCGCGCGGCGCCGCTAGTATGACTCTCCGCCACCGATCCCGCGAATTCGCCTTGCAGATGCTTTTCGAATGGGACATGACGCGCCAGGAACCGAAGCGCGTCGAGCGGCTTTTCTGGAAGTCGGCGCACGCCTCGGAATCGACTCGCGAGTTCGCCAACCGGTTGTTCGAAGGCGCCGTGGCCCGCGCTGAAGCGAGCGATCAGTTGATCGAAAAACTGGCCGAGAATTGGCGCCTCGAACGCTTCGCGGCCGTCGACCGCAACATTCTTCGCCTGGCTATCTGCGAATTTCGCTCCGGAAGCGCGCCGCCGAAAGTGGTGATTGACGAGGCGATCGAGCTGGCGAAGAAATTTTCTTCCGCCGAAGCGCCCGCTTTTCTGAATGGGATTCTCGACGCTGCCTACAAAAGCCTCGAAACGTGAGCTGCTACAGCTTCTGTACCAGCGCCGTCACTTCGGCGAGGACGCGCTGCGTCGTTTCCGGGCGCGTCGTTTCGGAATAGACGCGCAGCATCCGCTCGGTGCCTGAAGCGCGCACCATCACCCATCCGATTTCGCCGAAGTAGACTTTCACGCCGTCCATATCTTCGCGGCGAACGATGGGCCAATCGAGCAGCTTCCGGAATTTCGCGTCGGAGAAGCGCGCGATCGCTTTTTCCTTCTGTCCATCGCGCAGCGTGAGGTCGACGCGGCCGTAGTGGTGTTCGCCGAATTCGCGATGCAGCATGGCGACGAGCTCGTCCAGCCGCTTGCCGTGCCACGCCATCACTTCGGCGAGCAGCAGCGCGCTCACGGTCGCATCGCGCTCCGGCAGGTAGAGCTTCGTGGCGATGCCGCCGCTTTCCTCGCCGCCCACGACGATTTCTCCCTCGAGCATGCGATCGCAAATGTATTTGAAGCCGATCGGCGTCTCCCACACCTTGCGCCCGAATTTCGCGGCAATCTTGTCGATCATCTTGGTGGTCGAAAATGTTTTCGCCACGTCGCCGGACAAATTGCGCGTTCCGGCCAGGTGCCAGAGCAGGATCGAGAAAATCTGGTGCGGAGTGACGAATGCGCCGTGGCGGTCGATCGCCCCGATGCGGTCTGCGTCGCCATCGAGCGCGAAGCCCGCGTCGTAGCCGCCGTCGATCACCGCGCGGCGCAGCGCCTCGACGTGCGGCTCGATCGGCTCAGGATTCACGCCGCCGAAAAGCGGATCGCGCGTGCCGCGAATCTCGTGCGTTTCGATTCCGTGGCGGTGGAAGAGCTCGCGCAGCAGGCCGCGGCCCGCTCCGTGCATCGGGTCGATCACGTAGCGGAATTTCGACGACTTCAGGCGGTCCCAATCCACGAGCGCGTCGAGCGTTTCGAGATACGGCGTGCGAACGTCGAGCGAATGAATCAGATCTTTGCGCGGGGGCAATAGCGGCACGCCATCGCGCAGCACTTTTTCGAGCTCGGCTTCCACCTGCGCGACAATCACGGGCGAAGCCGAGCTGCCGTAGCTTGCTTTGAACTTCACTCCATTCCAGCGATAGGGATTGTGGCTCGCCGTGATCTGAATCCCCCCCCCCGCGCCGCGCATCCGCACCAGCAGCGAAACGGCCGGCGTTGGGCACGCTTCCGTCGCCAGCCATACCGGCGTGCCGGTCGCCGCAACGGCCTCGGCGGCGACGCGCGCGAAATTCTCCGAGCCAAACCTTGTGTCGAAGCCGATCACGATTCCGCTGCCCGGTTTCTCCGCGCGTACCACGTAGCGCGCGATCGCGTGCGCCACCTTGCGCACGTTGTCGTACGTAAAATCCTCGGCGATTACGCCGCGCCAGCCGTCGGTGCCGAATTTGATTTCGGCCGCGGCGTTTCCGGATTCGTCTCGCTTCGACAATCTCGCTCCCTTGTTTCCGTCCTATAACAACTGCTTCGCCTTGTGCTCCTCGAGCCATTTCACGATTTTGCCGACGTCCTGCGAGCGCTCGCGGGCGCAGACCAGCAGCGCGTCGTCCGTCTCGACCACTACGAGATCGCGCACGCCGATTGCGGCGACGAATTTGCCCGGGCTCCAAAAATAGTTTCCCTCCGCGTCCAGTTCGAAATGACGCCCCGCGGAGACATTCGCTCCACGCTTGGCAGCGAGCAATTCGTAGACAGCCGCCCAGGAACCGATGTCGCTCCAGCCGACCTTCGCCGGAATCACGAAAACGGAGGACAAGCTGCCGGGCCGCGTGGCCGGCTCCATGATGGCGTAGTCGACCGAGATATTTTCGAGCTGCGGATAGATGCGGTGCAGCGCGGAGGCGTAGCGCGGCGTGCCGATCGTCTTGCCGAGCTCGACGAGCGCGGCATGCGTCTTCGGCAAGAACCGCCAGAGGGCGTCGAGAAAGGTCGATACGCGCCAGAAGAACATTCCGGCGTTCCAGAAGTATTTGCCGGACGCCACATATCTTCGCGCGACTGGCAACGACGGCTTTTCCGCGAACCGTTTGACGGCGAAGGCTGGAACGCCGAGCGGCCGCGCGGCAATTTTCGCGCTCTCAACGTAACCGAAGCCGGTATCAGGGCGCGTCGGAGGGATGCCGAGCACCACCAGATTCCCCGGCGTGCGGGCCAGCTCGAGCGCCGCCGAGACAAGTCCGCGATAGCGCTTCGCTTCTAAGATGTGATGATCGGACGGCAGCACCGCCATCACCGCGTCCACGCGCTCGTGCGCCAGATGAATTGCCGCAAGGCCGATCGCCGCGGCCGTATTGCGCCCGACGGGTTCGGCCAGCACATGCGCGGCGGGCACGCCGCGAAGTTGCCGCCGCACCGCCGCAGCCTGCTCGACGTTCGTCACCACCCACAGATCGCGCGACGGGATGAGCGGCTCGAGGCGCGCGGCCGTCTCGCGCAGCATCGTTTCTCCGCCCGTGATATTCAGCAGCTGCTTCGGCGTGCGCATGCGGCTGCGCGGCCAGAAACGCGTGCCGCGTCCGCCGGCGAGCAAGACTGCGGACGCCGGAAGATGCTCTCGCTTGCTTTCCTTTTTCTTCGGTCGCTTCACAGATGGCTATAGTAAAGGATGGGTCGTTTGGTTCCTACGACCTTCACGCCGTTCGGTGCTTTTCGCTCCACTACTTCGCAGATTCGTCCTCGGGCGGACCGCCCTTGCGGAGCTTCCAGACGATCTGGTGCAGGATGCCGAACCAGAGGACCGTGTCTCGCGCAGGCAGATGGAGGCGCTTGACCAGGCGCCGCATCCTCTCGTCGATATCCGCCACGCGCCGCCGGCCCACGTAGCCGCTCGCATGCAGCGCGTCGAGCAACATCGCCGTGATTCGCTCGATATCGCCGGCCGACGCTCGCGCGAGCTTTTCGGCTTCGCTCGCGGCTTTCGCGTCTCTTATTAATTCGTAGAGGCAAACGGCCACGGCCTGGCCGAGATTCATGGAAATATTCTGCTGGCTGGTCGGGATGCGCATCAGCCAATCGGCGTGGCTCATCTCTTCATTCGAGAGGCCCGATTTTTCCGAGCCGAAGAGGATCGCGACGCTCTTCGATTTCAGGCGCTTGCGGATCAGCCGCGCGCCGTCTTCGAGCCGCCGAACCTGATGCTGCAAGTTGCGGCGTCGCGCAGCCGTCGTCGCAACAACGAGAGCGCAATCGGCCACGGCCTCTGCAACGGAGCCGTATTGCTCGGCATTCTTGAGCAGCGCCCCCGCGCCGACCGCCGATTTCGCCTCGCGAAACCCCGGCCCATACGGATTTACCACGCGCAAACTCGAAACGCCGAAATTGCTCATCGCGCGCGCCGCCGCGCCGATATTGAGCGGGTTTCGCGTGTTCACGAGCACCACGCGGAGGTGTTCGAGTTCGGCAGCGGTGAGCGACGCACTCAGTCCCATGAACTCCTTCCATCCTTCATCCACGGATCAGGCGGGAAATGTCAGATGACGAAACGCCGCCAGCGGCGAGACTGCGTCCCAATTCGGCCAGATCGCCGGGAACGTAGGTGCGCAGGACCGAAGTGCGGGCACCGGGGGCCAGCTCGTATTCGCCGAGCGCAGCAGGAATCAACCAGACGTGCCCCGGGGCGTATTCGGCGCTTTTGCGACCCCAGCGGAGCGATCCGCTTCCTTCGAGCACGACCAGCACATCGAAATGTTCGCGCGACGCAGCGGTGCGTGCCGGCGCCGCAAAATCCCAGCGCTCGGTGGCAAAATATTTGCACGCGACGAAGTGACTCTCGCTCACGCCTCCGCGCTCCACGCGCACTGGTTCAAGGCGTCCGCAAGTCTGCGGGCCGAAGCGCATCACGTCGAGCGCCTTATCGACGTGCAGCTCACGCGCCCGCCCCTGCGCGTCCCGGCGGTTGTAATCGTACACGCGATACGTGAGATCCGACTGCTGCTGCACCTCGCACAGCACGAAGCCGGGCCCGATCGTGTGCGCCGATCCCGCGGTCACGAAGACCGCCTCCCCCGCACGCAACGGAACACGTTCGAGGCAGCGCTCGGCAGTCCCGTCCACGATCGCGCGCTTGAATTCATCGAGTGTTACCTCCGGTTTCATGCCCAGCAGCGCCTCGGCGCCCGGGTCGGCGTGCACCGCATACCACATCTCTGTTTTGCCGCGCCCGCCCGCCGCCGCTTCGTGCCGCGATGCATAGCGATCGTCCGGGTGAACCTGTACGGAAAGTTTATCCGCGGGGAAAATGAATTTCACGAGCAGCGGGAAACCAGCGGTGCGATCCACGCGCGCGCCCGTCCATTCGGGCGGCATCATGAACCAGGCGTCGCCGAGCCTCGCGCCGGCGAATGGCCCATTCGCAAAGCGGCATTCATTGCCGGTCATCCAGGCCTCGCCAATGGGCTCCGCCAGATTGGACATTTCGGGGAAAAACGGGGCGAGCGAACGCGAGCCCCAAGGGCGCGGGCTAAAAACAGGCTCGAGCCGCGCGGGGCAAATCTCCACACGCGGCTCGGAGCGCGAATTCACGACGATCCGTTTTTCCCGGCGAAGAAGCGGCTCATCCGCCGGAGGCCTTCGTCGATGCGCTCGATCGAAGTGGCGTAGGAAAGCCGCAGGTAGCCCGGCGCGCCGAATCCTTCGCCCGGCACGAGGGCGACATGCTCGCGTTCGAGCAGCAGCTTCGCGACCGCCGCAGCGCTCGGCATCTCGGCATTGAAGCATCCGGACACGTTGGGGAACACGTAGAACGCGCCCTGCGGCGCCGTGCACGTAACGCCCGGAATCGCGCGCAGCCCGGCGAGGATGCGTTCCCGCCGCTTCGCGTATTCCGCCAGCATCACCGGGACGGAATCCATCGGTCCGGTCATCGCCGCGAGCGCCGCATACTGCGCGATCGACGTCGGGTTCGACGTCGACTGGCTCTGCAGCTTGGTCATCGCTGCGATCAGCGGCTGCGGCGCCAGGGCGTAGCCGACCCGCCATCCGGTCATCGCGAACGTCTTCGACATCGAGCCGATAATGATGAGGCCGCTCTTCGAATTCGGCACGCTCGCGATCGAATACGGCTTCGCGTCGCCGTAGGTGAAGTGCGAATAGCACTCGTCCGACATCAGCCAGACTCCCTTGCGCTCGCACACCGCCAGAATCTTGCGCAGCTCCTCGGGAGGAATCACGCCGCCCGTCGGATTGCTCGGCGAATTCGCGATCACGACACGCGTCCGCGGCGTGATGGCTTTTTCCACCTGCGCCGCGCGCATAATAAAACCGTCCTCGCCGGTCGTCTCGACCACCACCGGTGTGCCGCCCGCGTATTTCACGATGTCCGGATAGCTCACCCAGTAGGGGGCCGCGATGATCACTTCGTCGCCGGGATTAATCAGCGAGCAGATCGCGTTGAAGATCGCCTGCTTTCCGCCGACCGTCACCACGCACTCGGCGGATTGATATGAGGAGCCAAGCTCCCGCGCATGCCAGTCGCAAATCGCCTGGCGCAGCGGAGCGATTCCGGGCACCGGCGTATACTTCGTGCGATTTTCCTCGAGCGCTTTGATCGCGGCGCGCTTGATGTGGTCCGGCGTCGGAAAATCCGGCTCGCCCGCGCCGAAGTCGGCGACGTCGACGCCCTTCGACTTCAATTGATCCGCGGCCTGCACCACCATCATCGTGGGCGATGCGGCGATCCGGTTGACGCGGTCCGAAAGCCGAAAAACTTCTTCCGTTTTCACACTAGAAGCCATATTGGTCCCCTTCGACGAAATGCGATCCGGTCTAGTTTATCAATTTTACTTGAATTTGGCTTTCAGACGCTCTTCGACAAGCGGCGGCACAAGTCCCTTGGGCAGGCCATCAAAACGGGCGAGCTCTTTCACGAGGCGCGAACTTAAGTAGCCGTACGCTTCGCCGGGCAGCATGAAGACGGTCTCGATCGCGGGCTCGATCTTGCGGTTCATCATGGCCATCTGAAGTTCGTACTCGTAATCGGAGACGGCGCGAATGCCGCGCAGGATCACGGTGCCGTGGTGCGCGCGCGCGAAATCGACGAGCAGGCCGTCGAAGCTGTCGACTTCGACATTTTTCCAGTCAAAGGTAACGGCTTCGAGCATTTCGACGCGCTCTTTGACGTCGAAGAGAGGCTCCTTTTCGACATTGCGCGCCACTGCGACCACCAGGCGGTCGAAAATCATCGCGCCTCGCGCGATCAGATCGAGGTGGCCGTTGGTGACCGGATCGAACGATCCCGGATAGATTGCGGTTACTGCTTTTTCGGAGGAGGCCATCGGTCGCCGATTCTACCCCAGAATCGGCGGGCAACCCCGCGCAAAATCCTCCGCACGTTCCCGGTGGAAGGGGATGAAAGCTATTGAGCTCTCTGGGCTTGGATCCAGTCGACCGTCTTATTGAAGCCGCCGAAAACGAAGAAGTGCAACCCGGCGATGCCGAGCGGCAGCTGCGATCCGTTTCCGGGGCCGATCCCGGCAGCAACATCGCGGATGATCGGCTCGGGTCCTTTATCGACGAGCAGCTTGGCGAATGCGGGCTTCTCTGTGAGCACCTTGATCGAATTGCCCACGCCGCATTTCAGCGCGTAGCGCGTGAGCGAAATGATGCTGGCCGGGCCCGCCAGCCCGACGCGGATCGGCAAGTCGATCCCCTGGCCGCGGATGAGGTGCAGCCATTTGATGATGGGCTCGGCGTCGAAGCAGAACTGCGTGACGATGGCGGTCTGCAAGCCGCTGCTTTTCGCGAAGTTCACCTTGGCCGGCAGGGCCGGGACAAGCAGCGCATCGGGAATGGCCGGATTGCCTTCGGGAAAGGCTCCGATTGCGATGCGCGTGATACCGGCCTTCTGAAGGATGCCGCTCTGCATCACCGCCAGGCTCGAGTCGTAGGGGCCAGCAGGCTTATCGCGGTCGCCGCCAATAATAAGGACGCGATCGACGCCCGCCTCGCCCGCAAGCCGGGAAGCGAGCTGTTCGAGTTGGGCGGCGCTTTCGACGTGGCGCGCGCCGATATGCGGCGTCGGGAAAAGTCCCGCCTTGCGGAGCTTGGCCGCCGGCGCGATCGTTTCCATCGGGTTCGTGCCGGGAATCCACGTCAAGAACACTTCGGTGCCCGGTTCGAGCCGGTTGGGGGCGGCGTCCATCACCTTGCCGTCCCCGGGATTCAATTCAATCGAAAAACCGCGCAGCATTTCGGCGACGCTGGGCGCACTGGCAGTTGTGTTTGTCATGGGGCAACGATTTTACACGAGATTATTCCATGCGTCACGAGCGGGAGCCGGACGCGAACCGGTCAGCGGCGGTCGAGAGCGGGGTGGCGGACGTCGCGGCCAGCCACGAAGTAGATCACGTCCTCGGCGATATTGGTCGCGTGGTCGCCGATGCGCTCGAGGTTCTTCGCAACCATAATGAGCTCGAAGGCCGAGAACACCACCGACGAATTCTCCATCATATAGGTGAGCAGCTCGCGGAAAAGCTGATCCCGCAGGCGGTCGACCTGATCGTCGCGTTGCATCACGCTCTGCGCGAGTTCCTGATCGCCGCGGACCAGGGCGTTGAGGCTGTCGCGGACCATGCCCTCGGCGAGTTCGCTCATGCGCGGCAAATCGACGTACGGCTTCACCTGCGGATGCCGCAGCACGCGCATCGCGGAGTGCGCGATGTTCACTGCCTGGTCGGCGATGCGCTCGAGGTCGCCGTTGATGCGCGAAACCGCCAGCAGGAAGCGCAGGTCGCTGGCCATCGGAGCGTGCAGCGCGAGCAGGCGCTGCACGCGGTCGTCGATTTCGATCTGCATCTCGTTGATGGCGTCTTCCTCGGTGAGAACCGCCTCGGCGAGGCTCTCCTCCGCCTGGAGCAGCCCCTGAACCGCCTGGTGGACGGCTCGCTCCGCGAGACTCCCCATCCAAAGCAGCCGCTGCTTCAGTTCCTCAAGATCGTTTGCAAAGTGGCGTTCCAGGTGTTCCATAGATCCTTCGGCCCCCATTGGCCCTCCCATCATCCGAACCGGCCCGTGATGTAGGCCTCCGTGCGTGGATCGGACGGCGTCGTAAACAGCTTGGAAGTCTCGCTATACTCGACCAACGTCCCTTGCAACATGAATGCGGTATAGTCGCTGGCTCGAGCTGCCTGCTGCATGTTATGGGTGACAATGAGGATCGTGCAGCCTGTTTTCAATTCAAATAACAACTCCTCGATCTTCGCTGTCGAGACGGGATCGAGCGCCGAGCACGGCTCGTCCATGAGCAGCACCTCGGGATTGACGGCCAGTGCGCGGGCGATGCAGAGGCGCTGCTGCTGGCCGCCCGAAAGGCCCAGCCCGGATTGATTCAGCTTGTCCTTCACTTCATCCCAGAGCCCGGCCCGGGTCAAGGACCGCTGCACGCGCTCGTCCATTGCCGAGCGGGACAAGCTTTCATATAGCCGAACGCCAAACGCGATGTTTTCACTGATCGACATGGGGAAAGGCGTCGGCTTTTGAAAGACCATGCCCACTTTTGACCGGAGTTGGCGGATGCTTTTCACAGTCAGGATATTTTCGCCGTCCAGGACGACCTCGCCCTCCGCCCGCTGCCGAGGATACAGATCGTACATGCGGTTGAAAATCCGCAGAAGCGTCGACTTGCCGCAGCCAGATGGACCAATGAAGGCCGTGACCACATGCTCGCGAATTTCGATGTTGACATCCTTAACGGCATGGAACTTGCCGTAATAGAAATTCAGGTTCCGGGCCGCCATTTTCACCGGCTTCGGTGCTGCGGTGCCTTCTTGCGCTCTATCGCCCGGCTTGACCGAAACGGAGATGGGCGCCATACGGGATCCTTCCGATTGATTGGGAGTCATTTAGCCACCTGCACCTTACCCAGGAACCAACGCGCAACCAGACTCAGCACCAGCACGAACGCCACCGTAATAAAAGATGCGGCCCAAGCCATCTGCTGCCAGTTGGTGTAGGGGCTCAACGCAAATTGGAAGATTACCACGGGAATATTTGCGATCGGGCGGAAGATATTGGACGAGTAGTACTGGTTGTTCAGCGCGGTGAAGAGTAAGGGGGCTGTCTCGCCCGAGATGCGTGCCAGGCCGATCAATATTCCGGTCAGGATGCCGGCGCGGGCCGCTTTCCACGTCACTTTCGTGATGACCACCCAGGCTGGCGCTCCCAGCGCGACCGCGGCTTCGCGCACGTCACCGCCGACCAAACTCAACATTTCGTCCGTCGTGCGCACGATAATCGGGATCATCAAAATCGCTAGAGCAACGCTGCCGGCCAGCCCCGAAAAGTGTCCCATCGGGGCCACTACGGCAGCATAAGCAAACAAGCCGATTTCGATTGATGGCGCGCTGAGCATGATGTCGTTGATAAATCGCACCGTCTCGGCCGTCCGGCTCCGAAAGCCGTATTCCGCCAGCCATGTGCCCGCCATCAAGCCGATGGGTACCCCGATCGCCATCGACAGCCCCAACAGGAGCAGACTCCCGGCGAAGGCATTGCGCAAACCGTATTGGTCGGTGCCGGGCGGCGGCGTGTCCTGCGTGAACAGACTCCAATGCATTCCGGAAATGCCGTATTTCAGCGTTGACCAGATGATCCAAAATAGAAAGAAGACCCCGATGACGGTCGCCACCGCCATCAGGATTTTGCTGCTCACGTCGACGATACGCCGTCTTGCGAGCACGCCACTCACGACGCCGTTCCTTCCTTGCGGCCGAGGTGCCGGATCAGCAGCACGGCGAGGAACCGCACGGTCAAGGTGACGGCGATCAGGATCAAGCCTAAATAAATCAACGAGGACACATACAACGGGGTCGTCGCTTCGGTGAATTCATTGGCTAGCACCGACGGAATGGTCGCACCCGGCATTAGTAGGCTCGCTGACAACATGTTGCTATTGCCGATGACGAAGGTCACGGCCATCGTTTCGCCCAAGGCCCGGCCTAGACCCAAGAAAATACCGCCGATGACCGCCGAACGCGTGTAGGGCAAAATGACGTCCCAGGCCACTTCCCACGTCGTGGCTCCCAGAGCGTAGGCAGATTCGCGCAACGAGGACGGCACAACCATGAACACATCCCGCATGATCGACGAGATGTACGGCAGAACCATGATCGCCAACACGATCCCGGCCGTCAACATGCCGATGCCCAACGGCGGACCCTTGAACAACACTCCTATCCCTGGGATTGCCCCGAAGGTGTCGTTGATCCAAGGCTCGATTTGAGAGAACACCGGCGCGAACACCACCAGCCCCCATAAGCCATAGACGATGCTGGGGATGGCCGCCAACAGCTCGATCGCTCCGGCCACCGGTCTCTTGATCCACTCCGGAGCGATCTCGACAATGAACACCGCAACCCCGAAGCTGAGCGGCACGCCAAGGACCATCGCGATGGTGGAGCTGACCAGCGTCCCTATAATGAACGGAAACGCCCCGAACGTCTGCGTTACGGGATTCCACTCGCTCGATTTGAGGAATTCCCAAATACCGAACGTGTGGATCGACAACCGGCTATCGTAAGCGATCGCGATAACCGTGCCGAACAGCGTCGTCGCGGCCACGAACGCCGCGAACACCGCTGCGGCATGGAACAGGGAATCGCCCGACAGCCACGCCTTCGCGGCAACCCTGGGTTCCTCGGACGCCGGCCCTGCATCTGTCCCAAGCACAACGTCCGAGGCGTTCATTCTTCTCCCTTATCCTGAAACCTTACCCCGATTCGCCGCCGACGCCTTAGAGGCCGTAGCCGAGCTCGGATTTCCAATAGGCCTTGATTGCTTTGACGGTGCTCGGCGGCAGGGGACCATAGATGATCGACTTAGCCATATCTTGCCCCTGCTCGAAGCCCCAATCGAAGAACTTCATCACCGCGATATTGGTATCTTTGGGCGCATTCTTCCGCAGGATTTGCCACGTGCAACCCGAAATCGGCCAAGTGTCTGCGCCGGGCTGATTGGTGAGGATCACGTAGAAATCCTGCGCCTTGGTCCAGTCCACATGCGCCGAGGCGTCTTCAAAACCCTCAAGGGTGGGGCTGACGACCTTGCCGTCGCTGTTGATCGCGCGCGCGTAGGACCCGTGGGTCTCCAGGATGTAGGCGTACTCGACGTAGCCGATCGAACCGGGGATGCGCTGCACGTAAGATTGGACACCTTCACTCCCCTTGCCGCCAACCCCTGTGGGCCACGAAACGGAGGTGTTGGAGCCCACTTTCTGCTCCCACTCCGGGCTGACCTTGGACAAATAGTTGGTGAACGTGAACGTTGTCCCCGAACCGTCCGATCGATGTACGACGGTGATATTCGTGTCGGGCAGCTTCAGACCCGGGTTGATCTTCTCGATCTCCGGGTCGTTCCACTTCGTGATCTTCCCGAGAAAAATGTCAGCGGTAACGGGGCCGCTCAGAATGAGCTTCCCCGATTCAATCCCGGGAAGATTATACGTCATGGCGCAACCGGCCACCGCCGTGGGGAACTGGATGAGCCCAGCGGCCTTCAAATCCTCGGGCTTGAGCGGCATGTCGCTGGCGCCGAAAGCTACGGTGCCTGCCTTGATTTGGGCAATGCCTCCGCCCGAGCCAATCGACTGGTAGTTAACTTTGATGCCGGTCTTGGTTGTGTACTCGGCAGACCATTTGGCGACCAGCGGATAGACCCAGCTACTGCCGGCGCCGGTTATAGTGGTCTCGTCGGCCGAAGAGACGGCTGCCAGCCCCAGTGCGCTAGCCGCAACCGCAACGCTCAGCAGGAGCGACACAAAAAGTAGACTCTTCTTCATTACTCCCTCCTCTTGAATTTTTTTGCGCCATTGTTACGTCCGTGTTACACCCACAAGAATTAGAGATGAATGCGCCTTTCGACTTGGAAAGGGTGGGGCGCGGTCTCGGGGGGTGGATCAAACCGCGCCCCTGGTAGGCGAACCAAGGGGGGGTGGTACTTCCAGCGCAGGTCGCCATGCGCCAGAACTCAATCAAACTTGTCCCCAGTAGTCCCCCGATTGCCCGGTGAATCGACAGGTGCAAAGGGTAGAGCCGCTCGTTGAACGTTCGATGATCGGAATGTGAAAACTCGGTGACTATGCGTTTGCAGCGGCCGAATCCCCCGCCGTTGCTTCGAGTTGCCGTGCTCTTCCGTGCCGCACTTCGAGTCCTCGAACCCAGAAAAGAACGTCCTCGGCGATATTCGTTGCGTGGTCGGCGATCCGTTCGAGATTGCGCGACGCGAGCACGAACTGCAGATTCGGAGCGGCCTGCGCCGAATTCTCTGCGATTCCAGCCAGCAGGGCGTCGAACACGCGATCGCGAAACTGATCGACCACGTCGTCGCTTTCGAGCACCTGCGTCGCGAGGTCCACGTTCTGGTAGATCAGCGCGCCAAGGCATTTCGACACCATCGCGCGCACCGCCCCGGTCATGGGCTCGAGTTCCGCCGGCGTCTCGACATCTCGCATGGCCGCGAGCGAGATGGCGCGCTCACTCAGATTGACGGCCAGGTCGCCCATCCGTTCGAGGTCGTTGTTGATCTTCAGCGTCGCTACGATCAGGCGGATGTCCGTCTCGGTAAGATTGCCCTGCCGCAGCAGGCGGATGGCGTGCTCGTCGATCACGATCTCCATTTCGTTGATCCGGGGTTCGGCAAGAAACACCTCGCTCGCAAGGCGTTCGTTGCGGTCGAGCAGAGCCATCAGCGCGCGGCTTACCGACGACTCGACGGTGCGCGCCTGCGACACCAGATAATTCATCAGCACGCTCTGAAAGATGCTCTCCGTGCTCATCGTTGTCGTAGTCACGGTTTATCCCCCCTGGGCCCTTGGCCGCCTGACTCTAGATTCCCGCGTATAGGATCGCTTCGGATCATTGCAAGAAGATAAAACGGAGGTAAATGTTCGAAGACAGCGGCTTCCGATTGTCAGGCCGCAAGCGGCACGGAAAAGAAGAACTTCGATCCGCGCCCCACTTCGCTCTCGACCCACAAGCGCCCGCCGTGCGCCTCGACGATATGTTTCGCGATGGAGAGGCCGAGTCCGGTGCCGCCTGCTTCGCGCGAGCGCGCCGCATCCACCCGATAGAAACGCTCGAAAATCCGCTCCTGATCGACAAGCGGGATCCCGATTCCCGTGTCGGCCACGCAGACCACCACTTCGCGCGCCCCAACGGTGGCGTTCACCTGAATCCGTCCTCCCTCGGACGTGTATTGAATCGCGTTGTCGATCAGGTTTTGCAGGACGTCGCGAAGCAGACTCGCGTCGCCGCGCACCATCGGCAGGCCGGCAGGCACATCCACTTCGAGCGCGATCTGTTTCTGGCTCGCTTTCAGCAGCGTCGTCTCGGCGGAGCGCTCGATGACTTCCATGCAGCTGGACGGGAAAGAATTCGACTTCGAGCTTCCCGGCCTCGATCCGCGCCAGCTTCAGCAGGTCGTTCGTTAACCGCGCCAGGCGCACGGCATGATCGCGGATGATTTCAAGGAAGCGCCGGTTGCTGCGGGAATCCTCCATCGCGCCCGAAAGCAGCGTCTCGGCGAAACCCTGAATCGCTGTGAGCGGCGTCTTGAATTCATGCGAGACGTTGGCGACAAAATCCTGGCGCACGCGCTCCAGCCGCCGCAGTTCGGTCACGTCATGCAGCACCACAACCGCTCCGGACGGCTTTTCCGGCACAGGCGGCACAACAACGGCGGCGCCGGCGACGCCTGCTTCGAGCGCCTGTACCGGCGTGGCCGTAATCGCAAACGTTCGCTGTTGCACGAAGCCCATCGCGATGTCGGTCTGCAATCCCTCCTCGCCCTTCAACACCCTGCGGATCAGCCCCAGCAGGGCCGTATTGCGGATCACTTCGATCACCGGCCGCCCTTCGATCGCCGCTGCATCCAGGTTCAGGATTTCCGAGAACGCGCGGTTCGAGAAAACGATCCTCTCCTGCGCGTCGACCACGGCCACGCCCTCGACCATGCTTCGCAGGATGGCGCTCGAGCGGTTGCGCTCGCCGCTCAGCGAACGAATCGTTCGATCCATCGACACCGCCGTTTCATTCAGGGCGTCGGTCAGTTCGGAAAGTTCATCGCGTGAACGTTCGGCGGACAGCGGGCGAAAATCTCCCTCGGTAAGACGGTGAGAAAAGTTCTTGAGCCGTTCCACCCGCGCCGCGAAGGTGCGAAATGAGATCAGCGAAATCGCGGCGGCGATCGCCAGAATCAACAGCGACGCGCCAAGAAGCCTTCGCCGCAGTTCGGCGACGGACGAATCGATCTGCGCCAGCGGCAGAGCCATGCGTATCACGACGGGCAAACCTGACGCCGGCTGATACCGGACGGCCCGATAGATGAAATCGACTCCTAGAGCCGCGCTGTGGCGCGCGGATTCTCCCTCGCCTGAAGAAAACGCCTGCTGAATCTCCGGCCGCGTCGAGTGATTTTCCATTGTTCCGGGATCGCGCGCCGAATCCGCGAGGACCTGCCCGCTCTGGGCAATCACGGTGACGCGAGCGCCGCTCGACGCGGCCCAGGAGGTCCACGCACGCAAGTCGGCGGGATCGCTCGTGTGCGGCGGCCTCGCTTCGGCAAGTTTCGTCAGCGATGCGAGGGTATCGGTGGCGGCCCGGATATCGTCGCGGCGCAGCACGTGCGAGGAGTAAAAATCCAAGGCGAGGAAAATGACAAACAGCAGGGCGAGGTAGCTCAGCCCCAGTTTCCAGAAAAGCCTAGCTCGCACGGGTTTCGAAGAGATATCCGGCCCCGCGGATCGTCTTCATGTACGCAGGATGCTGCGGATCGGCTTCGATCTTTTCCCGCAGCCGGCGCACGTAGACGTCCACGCTGCGCGGCGTCACGAAACGCTCGGTGCCCCAGACGCCATCGAGCAATTGATCGCGCGTGAAAACGCGGTTGGGGCGCGCCGCCAGAAAATAGAGCAGGCGGAATTCGAGTGTGCTCATCGGCACGGACCGGCCGGCGCGCGTCACGCGATACGCGGCTGGATCGATGCGCAGCGGCCCGATTTCGATGGGTTTTTCCGAGGGCGCGCCCGGTTCGGCGCGCCGCAGCAGGGCTTTCACGCGCGCCACAAGCTCGCGAGGACTAAACGGCTTCGTCACGTAGTCGTCCGCGCCGAGTTCCAATCCGACCACGCGATCCGCCTCTTCGCCTTTTGCCGTCAAAATCAAGATCGGCAGCCGATTCAGGTTCACGTCCTTGCGCACTTCTTTGCAGATTTCCAGGCCGGAAAGCTTCGGCAGCATCAGATCGAGAATCAGCAGGTCGGGCGGCGCTTTACGGATCTGGGCGAGGCCCGTGGCGCCGTCCGCGCTCGCCGTCACCTGAAAACCGTCCTTCTCGAGGTTGTATCGCAGCAACTCGACGATGTCTTTGTCGTCTTCGATTACGAGTATGCGTTTCATCGTTTCTCTCTGGATTTTGTCGTCCACACCATACGGAAATTGTTCTCCAGAAGCAAGCCGATGATTTTCGCGGCTTTCGCGATGGTGCGTGATTGTTCCACGTTTCACACCGGCGCAGCCCTTCGCAATTGAACCTCTCATGTCGGCGCCATGCTCCTGTTCCTCATCGGGGCACCCGCACGCCGCTGAATCCACAAGAGTTGCCCGGGCCCGGTCTTCGCTCATTTGGAGATGTTCCTGCTCTCCTTCCCTGTTGCATTAGTCCCTGCATGGAGCGCGAGCTTCTGCCGATCATGTTCTTAGCGGGGTGTGCCGGATAGGCAATGGCAGTCGCAAGGGGCGTCGGGGTGAAAGGGTGAGCGAACAAGTTTGCGCGCGCGGTGCAATGGAGACCTGGCGGATGCCGAAGCCATTTCCTTGCTCGGCTCCGCTGCGGGCATTCGTGGTGTTGGCTTCGTTTCTGCTGATTCTGACCGGTCCGGCAGCTGCCCAACAAGAAACCCACTGACCTTACCAACAAGAGCCTCGAAGACCTCATGAAGATCGAAATCTATAGCGCCTCGAAGTACATGCAGGATGCGAGCGATGCGCCCTCGTCGGTCACGGTCGTCACGGCGGACGAAATCCAAAAATACGGCTACCGCTCGCTCGCCGATATCCTGGAAAGCGTCCGCGGTTTCTACATCACCTACGATCGCGACTACAGCTTCGTTGGCGTGCGCGGCTTTGGGCGCTTGGGAGATTCCAACAACCGCATCCTGGTTTTGATCGACGGCCACCAGATCAACGACAACGTTTTTGGCGAGCCCTACCTCGGCACCGAATTCCTCGTGGACGTGGATCTGATCGAGCGCGTCGAAATCATCCGCGGCCCCAGTTCCTCGCTCTATGGCGCCGACGCCTTCTTCGCGGTCATCAACGTGATCACCCGCAAAGCACCGCAACTTAAGGGCGTGGAAGTCTCGTTCGCGCCGGCCAGCTTTGGCACCTACGACGGCCGCGCCAGTTATGGGGGCCAATACAGAGGACTGGACGTAATGCTCTCCGGCACCTTCTACAACAGCCGTGGAGCGACCCTGTTCTTCCCTCAATTCGACAGTCCGGCCACCAATTACGGCGTCACCCGCAACACGGACTACGAAAGCTTTCAACACATTCTGGCCACGATCAGTTTTCACGGATTCACCTTGCAGGGATTATTCAGCGCCCGCGATAAGGGAGTCCCGACCGCCTACTACGGCGCCTTGTTCAACGATCCTCGCACGCAGAACTTCGACTACCATCAATACTTCGACCTCAGTTACCAGCACTCCTTTGGCGACACATGGAACTTCACCGCTCGGACTTCCTATGACCAAGCCCGCCTGCAAGCGCCGGTTGCGTATTCCACCGGGCTGCCCGACGGATCGACCACTGTAGACACATATTCTTTCCGCGGAAACTGGTGGAACAGCGAAGCGAAAGTGAACTGGACGCTGTTCAAGAAGCACAAAATTACGCTCGGCACGCAGGTGATGGACAACCTGCGGCAAGACCAGGGGGACTACACCGCCATCGGCAACACCTTCGTGGCGGATCCGGCAAGTTCCGTGATCTGGGCATTCTACGCGCAGGATGAGTTCGCGATCACTCACACCCTCAGCTTGAGCGCCGGGCTTCGCTACGATCACTACTCCTACTTCGGCGGGACCACCAATCCACGCCTGGGCTTGATCTACCATCCCTTCCACCCAACCACTCTCAAGCTGCTCTACGGCACGGCGTTTCGCGCGCCCGAGCCGTTTGAAATGAGCCCCGACTACGGCCCTTTTTACGACAACAATCTCCAGCTCAAGCCGGAAACGATTCGAAGCGTGGAAGGCGTGGTAGAAGAAGCTCTCGGACAACATTTCACGCTGGAGGGCAGCGTTTTCCGCAATTGGATCGACAATCTCATCTCGATCGAGACGAATCCGGCCGATGGCCAGTCAATTTACGAAAACTCCGGCGGGGTGAATGCCACTGGCGTCGAAGTTGAGTTGGACGGCCGCTTTGCCGGCGGCCTGCAAGGCAGGGCAAGCTACAGTTACACGGATACCGAGCAGCCGGTCACGCATCAGATTCTCCCCAACTCTCCTACCCAGCTCGGCAAATTGAACCTGAGCGTCCCGATAGTCCATCAGTGGCTGTTCGCGAGCCTCGACGCGCAGTACACCAGCCCGGTCCAGACTTTAGCCGCCAACACAGTCAGCGGGTTCTCCGTTTTCAACGTCACGCTGCTGGGACACACGCTCGGCAAGCACCTCGACGTCTCCGCCAGCGTCTACAACATTCTCAACAAGAAATATTTTGATCCCGGCCGTCCGGAAGACCCGGAAGACGCGATTCAACGGGACGGAAGAAACTTCCGAATCAAGCTCACCGGGAGATTTTGAAGCTCAGAATGGGGCTCTCAGTTCATCGCGGATCGCTGTTGCTGCCGACGACATCGCGTTGGAACGCGACGGCGAACGCTCCGCGAAGCGCACGCCCGATCCGCACGCGCCGGCCTTCGAAGGTCTCCGCTCTGCTCGCGCTCGCCTTGATTCCTTTCATTGGAACAGCGCGAGCGGCGCAGGACAGCCCGAGTGAATACCAGCTCAAAGCCGCTTTCGTCTACAACTTCGCGAAGTTCGTCGACTGGCCTCCGAAAGTCTATTCCGGACCTCAGTCTCCTTTCTCGATCTGCATCCTCGGGAGTGATCCCTTCGGCTCGGTGATTGACGATACCTTGCGTGGCAAGACGGTCGCGGATCACCCCGTCGTCGTCCGGCGTGACAAGGACGCCACGGCGGCGCGCCATTGCCAGATCGTCTTCATCAGCGCTTCGGAAAAACATCGCCTCCCCGACATCCTTGCGAGCCTGAAGGGTGCGAACGTCCTGATCGTCGGCGATGTCGACGGTTTTGCCGCCGCCGGCGGAGCGATTGAATTGACCCTTCAAGACAGCCGCGTGCGATTCGCGATCAATCCCGGCGCGGCTGATAGTGCCGGTCTGAAGATCAGCTCTCAACTTCTCGCTCTCGCGACCATCGTACGCGGCAATCCAGAAAGCGGGACGAACTAATATGCGCTCCCATCGCGATCTCTCGATTCGCCGGAAACTCACCGCCATCATTCTCGTCACGTGCGGGGTATCCATCTTATTCGCCTGCACCATGCTGGCGGTCTACGACGTGACCGCGTTCCGGCGGGAGATTTCCGTCGAACTCGTCTCGATTGCAGGCATCACCGGATCGAACACCACCGCCGCCCTTTCCTTTGGCGATACGAATGCCGCTGATAAAACGTTGAATTCGCTGGCCGCTCAGACCCACATCGTTGCGGCCGCTGTGTATGCCGCGGACGGATCCGTCTTTGCCCGATATGCGCGAGCGGGCGCGGATCCGCAACTCGTGCCGCCGCACGCCGGGCCCGACGGAATCCGCTTCTCGCTCCACGATGTTGTCGTCTCTCAACCCATTCAGCTGAGCGGCGAGCGAATTGGCACGATCTATCTGCGATCTGACCTCGACCAGCTCTACGCCCGGGCCAAGAACTTCTTTGAGATTCTCGACATCGTGATTCTTGCGTGCCTGCTCGCCGCGTTTCTTTTGGCGTCCCGCCTCCAACGCCTCATTTCTGAGCCCATTCTGGCGCTGGCCCGAATGGCTGCCACGGTCTCCGCCGAAAAAGACTACTCCGTCCGCGCCACGAAATCGGGTAACGACGAAGTCGGCTCGCTTGTCGACCGCTTCAACGAGATGCTCGCCCAAATTCAGCAGCGCGACACCGCCCTCCAATCCGCGCACGATCAGCTGGAATTGCGGGTGGACGAGCGCACAAAAGAACTGCTCACGCAGGTCGCCGAGCGCAAGCAAGCGGAGCACTCGCTCGAAGAGCGCACCAGTTTCCTCAACTCGCTCATCGAGAATAGCCCCATCGGCATCGTGGCCATTGACGCCGATCACTTCGTCCAAATGTGCAACCCTGCTTTCGAACGTCTCTTCCAATACTCGCGGAAGGACACTCAGGGCAGGCGTCTCTCCGAGCTTCTCTCCCGGCCTGAAATACAGAACGAAGTCGACTCGAATCGGGCCAATCTCAACAATGGCAAAGGGACTCACATCATCACCCGCCGGCGCCGGGCCGACGGGACTCTCATCGATGTCGAAGCGTTTTCCGTTCCTCTCTTCGCCAATGGAAAATTCAACGGCGCCTTGCTTCTCTATCAGGATATCGCCGAACGCAAGCGCGCCGAGGAAGCGCTGCTGCGCGCGAAGGATGCCGCCGAAGCCGCCAGCCGCGCCAAGAGCGAATTCCTCGCCAACATGAGCCACGAAATCCGCACGCCCATGAACGGCATCATCGGCATGACCGAGCTCGCACTCGATACGGACTTAAACGCCGAGCAGCGCGACTACCTCGGGATGGTGAAAAGTTCAGCCAATTCGCTCCTTACCGTCGTCAACGATATTCTCGATTTCTCGAAGATCGAAGCGGGCAAGCTCGATCTCGACTTGGTCGACTTCCCCTTCCAACACACCATCGGCGAGACCCTGAAGACTCTCGCCTTCCGCGCGCACCAAAAGCGCATCGAACTCGCCTGGCGCGTTGCACCGGACGTTCCCCTCTACCTGAAAGGCGACATGGGAAGGTTGCGGCAAATCCTGGTCAATCTCGTGGGTAACTCCGTGAAATTCACCGAGCACGGCGAAATCGTCGTCTCGGCGAACAAGGAATCCGAGGATCCAAACGGCATCCTGTTGCATTTCCAGGTGCGCGACACGGGAATCGGAATTCCGCTAGAGAAGCAGCAAATGGTTTTCGACGCCTTCACTCAGGCCGACACGTCCGCCTCGCGCAAGTACGGCGGAACGGGACTCGGACTCGCCATCACCTCCCGCCTCGTCGCCCTCATGGGCGGAAAACTTTGGCTCGAAAGTGAAGTCGGGCACGGCAGCACATTCCACTTCACATGCCGCTTCGGATTCGCCGATAACATCCCGGCGTCGGCACAATCCACCGATCCCGATATCATCCGCAATGTGCCGGTTCTGGTTGTCGACGACAACGGCACCAACCGCCGCATCCTGGTTGAGATGCTTTCCACCTGGGGCATGAAGCCCGAGTCCGTGGATGGTGGCGAGGCCGCCATCGCCGCGCTTCAACGTGCTTCGGACGAAAACCGGCCCTTCCGCCTCGTGATTGCCGATATGCAGATGCCGCAAATGGACGGATGCACGCTCACCAAGAAAATCCGCAAAAGCCTCTCGTTCGGCACTGTGCCCGTGCTCATGCTCAGTTCGGGCGGCCATTCGGACGAAGCACCTCGGTGCCGCAAGCTCGCCATTTCCGCCTACTTGATGAAGCCGGCACAGCCGTCCGATCTGCTGGATGCCATTCTAACGGCGTTTTCAAGGCCGGTGCTGATTGAATCCGCGCTGGAAACTGTGGCCAAAACGGATGCGCCGGCAGTCGAAATGGATCGCTTGAGGATCCTCCTAGCTGAAGACAACCCCGTCAACCAGAAGCTCGCCATCACGCTGCTGCAAAAGCGCGGCCACACCGCGATTCCGACTGGCAACGAAAAGGAAGCGATCGACGCGCTCGAGCGCGAAAACGTGGATCTCGTTTTGATGGACGTGCAGATGCCCGTGATGGACGGCTTCGAAGCGATTCGCTCGATCCGCGCCAAGGAGCAGACCACGGGCGCCCATATCCCCATCATCGCGCTCACCGCCCACGCCATGAAAGGGGATCGGGAGAAGTGTCTCGCCGTCGGCGCGGACGACTACGTCTCCAAGCCGGTTCGAACGCCCGACTTGCTTGCGGCTATGGATCGGGCAAGAACTCTCAAAATCGAGACCGCGCCGAAAGCCGTTCCTTCGCCGCAGCCCCCGCCTGCAGCTTCAGCAGGAGATTCGGCGCCCCGTGTGTTCGACATCAAAGATGCGCTCGATCGTGTCGAAGGCGATCGCGACCTCCTCGAAGAGATCGTCCGAATCTTTACGGGCGAATGCTCGAGCAACATGGACGCGATCCGCCAGGCTCTGTCGGCGGGAGATGCGCATCTTCTCGAACGTCTCGCTCACACGATCAAAGGCGCATCCGCCAATCTGAGCGCCTCCGCCGTTTCCGCGGCAGAGCTCAAACTCGAAAAGCTCGCCGCCGCGGGCAATCTCGCGGACGCCCGCGAATGGGTCGACAAACTCCAGCACGAAATCGGCCGCGTGCTTCCGGTGCTCGCGTCCGTTTGTCAGAAGGTGACATCCTGAGCTTTTGAAAAAGCGCCCGCGAACATGATCGTAGAAACCACAAGCTCTGGACGAATTCTCATCGCCGACGACGACCCCGTCGCCCGCACGATGCTCCAGGCCTTGCTCACCAAGTGGGGATATCAAGTAATTGCCGTGAGCGACGGGTTGGAGGCCGCCCGTGTTCTCGAACGTGCCGATGCTCCCCAGTTGGCCATCTTGGATTGGATGATGCCCGGCGCGGAGGGTCCCGAAATCTGCCGCCGGATGCGCGCGCTTTCAGAACGTCCCTATGTGTACATCCTGCTCGTGACCGGCCGCAGCCAACGTGGCGATCTGCTCCGTGGCCTCGAGTCCGGCGCCGACGACTACCTCACGAAACCCTTTGACAGCGAAGAGCTGCGCACCCGCCTTCTCGTCGGCCAGCGTATCCTCGATCTCCAGAACAAGCTTATCGCCGCCCGTGAAGAGCTTCGATTCAAGGCCACTCACGATGCCCTCACTGGCATTCCGAATCGCGCAACCGTCCTTGAGGCGATCAATTACGAACGCTCCCGCCAAGTCCGCGACGCCAACTCTTTTGGCATCGTTCTCATCGACATCGACCACTTCAAGCGCGTCAACGACAGCTACGGCCATCTCGTCGGCGACGCCGTGCTGAAAAGCATCGCCCAGCAGATCGTAGGTTGCGTCCGCCCCTACGATACCGTCGGTCGCTACGGCGGCGAGGAATTCCTCGTGGTCGTCCCTCTCTCCGACGCTTCCGGCACGATGTCGCTTGCCGAACGAGTCCGCAGGCGCATCGAATCGACGCCCGTTGCTTCCGATTCCGGCCCGATTCACGTCACCATCAGCTGCGGAGTCGCGGTCTGCAGCGGCGAAACATCGATTGAGGTCCAGTCGCTCCTGTATCTCGCCGATGAAGCGCTGTACCGCGCAAAAGCCGGAGGTCGCAATCGCTGCGAACTCGCGGCCGTCGACGCCGTGCTTCCACAACCTCTCCGCTCGGGTGTTGATTTCGTCTGATGCAAGCCCCCGAAGCCTCCGTACGCTATCGTATGGTGGGCTTCCGGGCCTTCGCTGCGATTCTTCGCGCAAACCCATTCGCCTCTTTTGAATTTTGGTGTAAAGTGTAACCCGTATGCCGCAATCATCCTCCGTTACCGCCGGAAAGGGTCAGGAAATGAATCCGACCAAATCAGGATCGACGTCCGCCGAATCTCCGCGAGACACGATCACCATCACCGACAATCGCAATGGCCGCCAGTACGAAATCCCCATCAAGAACGACACGATTCGCGCCATCGATCTGCGCAAGATCAAGATCGAAGAGCCGGATTTCGGGATGATGAGCTACGATCCCGCCTGCACCAATACGGCGACTTGCACCAGCAAGGTTACTTTCATCGACGGCGACAAAGGCATCCTTCGCTATCGCGGCTATTCGATCGAAGAGTTGGCGGAAAAGAGCAACTATCCAGAGACCGCCTACCTGATTCTCCACGGCGAGCTGCCCACGCAGCCGCAGCTCAAGGATTGGAACTACCACATCACGCATCACACGTTCATTCACGAGAGCATCAAGAAATTCCTCGATGGCTTTCACTACGATGCCCATCCGATGGGCATGCTGATTTCGACCGTCGCTGCGCTCTCGACCTTTTATCCGGATGCGAAAGATATCTTCAATCCCGACTCGCGCCTCAAGCAGACGTACCGCCTGATCGGCAAGATGCCGACGCTCGCCGCGTTCGCCTACCGGCACAGCATGGGCATGCCTTTCGTCTATCCGGACAACGATCTGAGCTACGCCGGCAATTTCTTGAACATGTTGTTCCGCACCACCGAGCTGCAGTATCGTCCAAATCCGACTCTCGAGCGCGCGCTCGACATCCTGTTCATCCTGCACGCGGACCACGAGCAGAATTGCTCGTCGACCGCCATGCGCGGCGTCGGCAGCTCTCACGTGGATCCGTATTCGGCGACCGCCGCGGCCACAGCCGCCCTCTACGGTCCGCTCCACGGCGGCGCCAACGAGCAAGTCCTGCGCATGCTGGTCGAGATCGGCTCGATCAACAACGTGCCCGCCTACGTGAAAAGCGTGAAGGCCGGCGAAAAGCTCCTGATGGGCTTTGGCCATCGCGTTTACAAGAACTACGATCCGCGCGCCCGCATCGTCAAGCGAATCGCCTACGAAGTCTTCGACGTGATGGGACGCAACCCGCTCATCGATATTGCCCTCGAATGCGAGCGCATCGCCCTCGAGGACGATTACTTCATCACGCGCCGCCTCTATCCCAACGTCGATTTCTACACAGGCCTGATCTATCAGGCGATGGGGTTTCCCGTGACGATGTTCCCGGTTCTCTTCGCTATCCCGCGCACGTCCGGATGGATCGCGCAATGGGAAGAGATGCTCCTCGATCCCGAGCAGAAGATCATGCGCCCGCGTCAGGTCTACACGGGTTACGACCTCCGCAGCTACATTCCGCCCGATCATCGCAGCTAGCCGCGCCTTTCGTCCCGGCTTCCGTTTTGGCACACCTCTTCCATCCGGGTGACTGCTCGGTTACCGCGCCTCCCCTGCCTTCTTGACATTCGCTTTCGCTAGCTCAAAATAGAGTTCCCTTCCAGAAGGACCGCGCTCCCCCGGGGGCGGCTGCCGGTTTTTTCTCAGCATGATTTAAGCGACGCAAGGATCTTCTCGTTCTTGCGAGACAGATGCGTTCGTGCGCTATCTCTTTGCGCCGGGAAATAGGATCCACAGGGACCGAGGCCCGATGTCCGAGACACCTCCAAAACAGGATTTGCCCGGCGCGAAGCCGTTGCGCCTGCTCATCGTCAACGACGATGCGGACGATCTCGAGCTTTGCCTGCGCAGCCTGAAGAAGTCCGATCTCAATTTCGAAGCCATCACGGTGACCACGCGGGAGGATTTCGTCCGTCAGTTGCGCGACAAACCCGTCGACATCGTTCTCTCCGACTACCGCATGAAGGGCTGGACGGGAATCGACGCGTTATCCATCGCCCGCCAGATTCAGGCGCGCACTCCAGTGATCCTCCTCAGCGGAACTCTTGGGGATGAGCTCGCTGTCGACTGCATCAAGTCGGGCGTCACCGACTACATCTTGAAAAACCAGATGGCCCGGCTGCCTGTGGCCATCGGCCGCGCCCAGGAAGAGAAAATGCTTCGCGAGGCGGAAATCACGGCGGTGCGCGCGCTTAAGGAAAGCGAGGAACGCTATCGGATCCTCGTGGAGAACGCACCCGAGGCCATTGTGGTCGTGGATGG
>CAWJDM010000028.1:0-121067 GCA_963841605.1 uncultured Acidobacteriota bacterium | reverse complement strand
CATCGGCTACGTCCTCGCGCGGCGCTGCTGGGGATGCGGCTACATGCCCGAGGCCGCGCACGCGATGGTCGATGCCGCGTTTCGCCGCGCCGGGTGCATTGGGTGTGGGCCACGTGCGATCCGCGCAATCATGCGTCGTATCGCGTGATGGAAAAGATCGGCATGCGCCGCGAAGCCCACTTCCGCAAAAACGCCTTCGAGAAAAACGAGTGGCGCGATTCGTATTTGTACGCCGTCCTCGCCGAAGAGTGGCCGGCGACAGCGGCGATGGCCGTGAACGAATAAAGAGGCGCTCGCATGCATTCGACGACCGCGAGCGCCTTCGCGCGGCGCCGAGCCTGAGGAAGCTTTCGACTCAAGAAACATCAACAGTCGCGGCCGACTTCGTTCTTCTCTCCGATAGTAAAATCGCAATGTCGCCGCAGTAATCCGGACGGAATCAGCTCGAGGTAATAGGCGTGCGTCTCCTAAAAATCTTCTGCATTTTCGCTTGCCTAAGTTGTGTGGCGCGGTTCGTCGCGATCATGAGGGCTCACTCATCCGCAGCGGAGTCGATGAGCACAGAGCACGGAATTTTGGCCGCGATCTGGTTACTCGTCATCGCCTTGGTCTATGCAGCTGAGTTCTACGGAATTCACACGAAAGCAATATTCGCTTGGAAGCTTGGCTGGGGCATCCTGGCCGCAACATTCTTGGAGTTGTTCGTTCTCGCGGGATCGGCCGCCCTCCAAGTGCCGGAGACGGACTATCCTTGGGTTGCGTTCGCCGGTGTGATCGTTGGCGGGTCGCTGGTCGCGCTCTATTGGGGGTTTTGGTGGAAGCGCCAGAAAGGCTATTTCACCGCGCAGTCGCCGACGATTGCGAAGACTGGAACGAAGGAATTCGCGATTGTGTTTGGCATAGCGGCGCTGGTATTGGGCGCCGTCACACTGCTCGAACGCCAGACGGATAGATATCTCGAACTCACCAACCCAGCCGTCGAGCGATTCCACGCTCAGCTTGCCGCGGGGCAGTATGCCGCAATCTATGACGGGGCGGACGAAACGCTACGGAGAAAGACTACTGAAGCCACTTTCTTGGATTTGCTGCAGTCCGTGCACCAAAAGCTTGGAGACGTTCAGGATTCGAAGCTGAATCGCACAGGGATTGCGTGGCACAGCAGCCAGAATGTGACGATATCGCTGAATTACGAAACCAAGTTTACCTACGGGACGGGGACCGAGCAGTTCGCGTGGCAAGACCAGGGCAACCGCGGGACTTCGGGTGGATACCAAATACGATCGAAGGTCCTGGCCGCGAAATGAGGTGGCGAGTGGGGCGCTGTGCGAGCGGCCCACTCGCCACCGGAGGCTTGGTTGGCGCTTAGCGGATTTTCGCGGGTTCGCGATTCCGGCTAGCGCTTCGAGGCTTGCATCTGCGCGGCGCTGGTGGCGCTGAGCAGAAGCTGCGTGCCGCCATCGAGGTGCACGTTGCGGCTGGTGGACGTAATCAGCGAACCCTGCGTTGCGTTGGACGCCGAAGAGGCCAGATTCAGCCCCTGCATGTTGAAGACGCCCTGACTGTTCGAGGTGAGCTGCCCGGCCGAGTTCAAACCGCCCACAGCGCCGCGCGAGGCGCTGCCGGCCACATTTGTCGTGGAACCGACGGTGCCGCCCACGGTGCTGCCAACGTTGCCCACCGGCGCGGCGACGCCTCTAGTCGTTCCTGCAACGGATGAAGTAGCTCCGCCAACGGCTCCCAGCGCACCACCGCCTCCGCCAACGAGGCCACCACCACCGCGCGACCCGCCTGCACCCGCCAAGCCGGCACCGCCTCCGCCGCCCGCCATGGATTGGCCGGCGACTCCGAGATCATCTCCGCTATCAGCCATCGAGGCAGCACTCTGCGCGACGGACATCGCCTGGATCGTGGCGTTCATCGGAACTTCGTGGCCATTCTTCATGACCGCCTTGTCGAACACGAGGCCGAGGTCCGATTCCGACTGGTGCTTGGAGCGGGCCTGCGCTTGGGTCACATGTCCGACGAGTTCGGTGCCCTTCGGGAGCATGGTTCCGTCCGGAGCCTTCGAGGGACGCGTGGTTCGTGCTCGAACAGGATCGCCGGGCTTATTCTTCTTCGCGTCGACCGGATGAAGAAGGGTGGCGTTCATGCTCGAAGTCGCCGCCGACGAAGCGGAGCCATGCGAATTCCTCGCGGCCGCCGAATTCACCGCGCTGTTGCTCGCGTGCGCGCCGCTCTTATTGGCGCTCGCCGAAGTGGCGCCGGCGGCAGACGAACCCGCCTGTGTACCATTGTGCTGCGCCGAGGCGGCCGCGGAAGAACTGTTTCCCGCTTGAACGCCGCCTGACCGGCTTGCGTCCGCGGATGTGCTGCTCCCTGCCGATGCGCCGGCTTGCGTTCCTGATTGCGACTGCGATTGGGCGTACGCGCTTCCAGCGGATAAGATTCCCGCAAGAATGAAGAAGGTGACCCGTTTCATGTGCTTTCTCCTTTGCCTGATTGACGCGTTCCTCGTGCTTGGGCCGAACGAACCGGTGTCCGAATCAACGAAGCAAAATGCTGGGGATATTTTGCTATGAACCTATTTGAGGCGAAGTACCAACGGGAAGGTTGCGTCTCGAAACACTAAATACATTTTTTGCTGTAGGCGGGAAATGTCAGCGAAAGCGGGGTTTCTTCGTGATGCGGGATGGTGAGCGGCGAGTGGGCCGCGACATTCGCTGCGGCCCACTCGCTGCTCGAAACTTAGTCGGCGCTGACGGCCATCTCGGGCTTCGCTACGGTGTTGATCGTCTTGAGGATGCGGGAGACGATCTGGTAGGGGTCGCCCTGGGAGTTCGGGCGGCGATCTTCGAGGTAGCCCCTGTAGCCGTTCTTGATGAAGTTCACGGGCATGCGGATGGATGCGCCGCGATCCGAGAGGCCGAAGCTGAACTTGTCGATGGCCTGCGTTTCGTGCAGACCGGTCAAGCGCAGATGGTTGTCGGGGCCGTACACGGCGATGTGCTCGGGAATGTTCTTTTCGAAGGCCGCCATGAGGGATTCGAAATATTCCTTGCCGCCCACTTCGCGCATGTATTTCGTCGAGAAGTTGGTGTGCATGCCGGAGCCGTTCCAATCGCCCTTGATGGGCTTGCAATACAATTCAAAATCGACCTCGTATTTCTCGCAGAGGCGCGCCATCAGGTAGCGAGCGGTCCAGGTGTCGTCCGCGGCCTTGGCTGAGCCCTTCGCGAAGATCTGGAATTCCCACTGGCCTTTCGCGACTTCGGCGTTGATGCCTTCGTGATTGATGCCGGCCGCGAGGCACAGATCGAGGTGTTCGTCGACGATCTGGCGGGCCACGTTGCCCATGTATTTGTAGCCGACGCCGCAGTAGTAAGGGCCCTGCGGACCCGGATAACCTTCCGCCGGGAAGCCGAGAGGGCGCCCGTCTTTATAGAGGAAATATTCCTGCTCGAAGCCGATCCAGAGATCGGGATCGTTTTCGATCGTGGCGCGCGCGTTGGTGGGATGCGGGGTGCCGTCCGGGTGCATCACTTCGCTGAGGACAATGTAGCCGTCCTTGCGCGCGGCATCGGGATAGAGAGCGACGGGCTTCAGGATGCAGTCGGACTTGTGCCCCTCGGCCTGCATCGTGGAACTGCCGTCAAAGCCCCACAGAGGCAGATCGGCGAGCGTGGGGGGATTTTCAAATGCCTTGATCGTGGTCTTACCGCGCAGCTCGGGGATGGGTTTTCTGCCGTCGAGCCAGATGTACTCCAGTTTATATTTCTTCATAGTGTTTTGTGGTGTCCAGTGGGCCGGGATTATGCGTACGCCCAGCCATGAGATGTGAAACGGCGCAGAAGCTAAGCCGATTCAAGCATATGAAAAATACAGGGTAGACGTTGGTATCGTCCAATTCATTAAATCTATCGGCTCGATTCGCCAATTTCGAGCGCGGCGGCGCCTTTCGCCCGCGCCGGAGACTCGGAAGCAGGTGTTGGGGCTTAGGGATGCAGTACGACGGCGGTTGCACTGATTGCGCTGTTTGTGTAGTCGAAGCGGATGATCCACTCGCTCGCGGCGCTTTTGGCGTTGACGCCGGGCGGACGGAACTTCCATTGGCGCGCGGCGGCCATCGACAATCGGGCAAAATAGCGGCTCGGTCCCGGCCAATCGAATTGCGCGCCGGTGACGTTGCCGGAGGGATCCACGTTGACCCGCACGCGCACGCGAACGGTGCCGCTAATGGTGGCGCTGGCGGAGCGGAGCACGTCGGGTAGCACGCGACTGAGCACTTCGCCTCGCGCGAGAACTGCGGCCCGCGGCGAAGGCAAGGCGGCGGGCTTGACCGGAGCTGGAGGAGCGGCAGCAGGCAGGGGAGCCGCCTCGGCCAAGCCGCTTATAGTTGGGCTCGCGCTATGGGAGGGTTGCGGCTGCACTTGCACTTGCGCAGGGGCCTCCTCTTTTGCTTTTGCAGACGAGACTTTCGCGTGTGCCGCGGGCGATTCGATCGCGGCCGGATGAGTTGCTGGCGACGCCTTGTGCGAGGCGGACTTGGGCAATACGACGAGGAGGACCGCTGCCAGAGCGAGCCCTATGCCAATCCAAGCAAGGGGATAACGCTGCTTCGAGGGCGTCTCCTCGCGGCGAGCAACCGGGGGATCGACTTCCTCGACTTCAGCAAGCGCAGCCTTGGCCTCAAGACGCGCCTTGAGGTTCGAGACATTCCAGCGGCGCTTAGGAGTCTTCGCCAGGCAATGTCGCGCCAGTTCCAGATACGGCGCGGGCAATTCCGCGGGGAGAGAAACCGTTCCCCGGCTTCGTTCTTCGGGCTCCGGCAAACGCCCGGTGAGGCATTCGACGAGCGTCACGCCGAGCGACCAGACATCGCCTGCGGTGGTGAGTTCGCCGGCGACGCATTCCGGCGCGCAGTAGCGGGCGTTGCCATTGCGGCGCTCGCCGAGCTCGCCGATGCGGCAGATGCGATCGATCGAAAGCTTCAATTGATCGCCGATGGCCAGGATGTTCGACGGCTGAATGTGGCCGTGCACGAAACCCTTTCCGTGAATGTAGCCGAGAGCATCCAGCATGGGGCCGAGCATTTCCTTGGTTTCCGCCGGCGAGAGCGGGCGCTGGGTGAGAATCTCGGCGAGATTCTCTTCCGCATATTCCATGACGACGTAAAGCATGGGGGTGTTTTCGACCGTGCAACGGCCTGCGTCGAACAGGCGGATCAGGTGCGGATGCGAAAAGCGCGCGGCGAGCCGCCAGCGGGTGAGTTGAGGCTGCGCATTTCCGGGCGGCGCGTCAATCAGCTTGATCGCGGCCCGATGGTTTTCAGTGTCCGCGCACTCGGTCAGGAAGACGCCGCCGTGCTCGGTGCCGCCGAGGTACTGGATGAGTGGGAATCGTCCCTCGACGATTTGTCCCTGCAAATATCTTCGTGCTTCGATCATCGGTCTCTCCCGTGCCCGTTCGGTTGGGCTAGGGCGACGCGCGCATTCGTCGATGTGAAGCCATGGCTCCCAAAGAGCGCCAGCGGATTCCACGCGGATGATGAATTCGAAACGAAAACGCCGGCCGACAGTTTGGCGGCCGCACGGTCATCCACGCTGGAACCCTTCAATTGGCTGGGACTTCGTCGTGTTCGAGAGGCCAGTTTCGCCTGCCTCTCGCCCGCTTTCGAGGAACCGCCCGCATTATATCCATCCAGGCGCGAGAGAAAAGGAGAAAGTTCTGCCGGGAGGGTGGCCGGCTTGGGCTGCGTTTTGCCGCGAAATGGCTGCGATTTTTGCACCGGAACGAAACGCTCCCCCTGAACGTTAGAAGAATTTTAGGCGCGTCGAATCGAAGATACTACTGCTCTAAAGGCCAGTTTTGGGGCAGGCGGAGGGCCATCGGGTCTTCGACCGATTCGCTAAGAATCGGCGGCGGGGCCGCGAGTCGCCCCGCACTCTTTCCACAGCTTTTCCCAATTCCACATCCTGGACGTTAGCGCGCTCGGTAGCGGGAATCCCAGCTGATGCGCGAGCATGCACGCCTGGCCGCGATGGTGAGCTTCGTGAGTAAGCATGTAGCAGAGCATTTCGACGCCGACGGGCCAGGGCCGGCCCCAGCCGTCTCGGCGAAACGCTTCTATGCGGCTCCCAGCGCTGCCGAGCGCTTCCGCGAGCATCTCCGCGCAGCGAGCGGCGCTCTCAGCCAACGCTGCGCGGGCCTGCCGCGGCGTGCAATGCGCGCGGTTGAGCTGGCGCGGAACCTTCAGGTGCGGAGCCGTCAGCCTGATCCATTTCGTGCGGACATTGTGCATGTGGGTAAAAATCGCCGCAATGGGGCGGACTTGGCCGGGCGGTTTGGCGTTCCATGCGGCAGGATCAAGATGTTCGATCAGAATCTGGTTCATGCGCTCGTTGGCCGCGAAGATCCGGACGGCGGCTCGGCCGAGCTGCGTGGGAACCTTGGGCTGGCGAGTGGTCACGGTGGCATGCTCCTTGACGTAATCATACGTCCGCGCCTTCGGCCACTTCGGACGAGTTGAGGATGGGCAAATGGGAGGGGGCAGGCTGACCTGGTCCAGTACGTCCAGGGGTAACTGATGTGGATGCGCCAAGATTGGCGCTCGGTCCGCATGCGCCATGGCTGCCTCCCAAGGAGCGGAGTGCAAATGTTTACCCTCTTTCGGCAGTCCGTTTGTCGAAACCGCAAGGTCGTCATCTGCCCCCGAAAAACTCGAAGTCTATCTAAATGTTATCAAAGGCTTTAGAGATTCCATTGAGGGGGGCTGGATTTGGTCACCTAAATTGCGAGCTCTACGGACAAGACGGAAGGTCGAGTGGACCATGTCGGCTAGTGCGGGCCGAGCCTAGTCCTGGGGGATGAGGAGTATAAGATGCTAAAACGGTTCTTGGCTGTGATGGCTGTTGGGGTGGGTTTATCAGTTTTGGGGGCTGCGCCGCTCAGGGCCGATACAGTGTCTTTGGATTTGACGAATGGTTTCGTCACGTGTCCTGTCGGCGGCTGCGCTGAGGTGACTATCGACGTAACTTCTTCCACCAGCGCCACCCTTGAATTCACCAGTTTGCTCGACGGATATCAGTTCGATACTATTGGGTTCAATATCACGGGTGGGACGATCACGGGTATCGCTCCACCTACGCCGAAGTCCGGCGGAACCAACTTGGATGGCTTCGGGACGTTCGGTTATGTGTACCTGACTGGTAATAATGGTGGATCGACTGGGAGCGACTGCAATGGGACGATGGCCGATGCAGCGTGCGATTTCACCCTCACCATTACCGGAACCGGTCTTTCAGCCGCAGATTTCGAAACCGTCGGCAGCGCTGACACTTGGTTCGCAGGCCATTTAGCGAGCGCGGATTGCACCGGCTTCGTCGGTGGCGGCGGCCCTGCGACTTCTAACCCTGACGACAACGGTGCTTGTTCCTCGACATCGGTGCCCGAGCCCGGAACCTCGGGGATGCTCTCGATTGGGCTAGTAGGCCTTCTATTGCTCGGGTTGGGATTTTCCTCACGCCGCCGGCTGCTCAGAGCAGATAGTTTCAGCGTTTAGCGACCGAGACTCCTGAATTTCCGGCGGCTCCTGGTCCGTGGCTCCGCTGCACCGAGGCGCAGGGCTAGAGGTTGTTGTGGCAACCGGGTTTGGGAACTTCAGGCGCTGAAGCCCGTGAGCTTTTGCTGGACTTATGTCTTGGCCCTTCACTCGTTCAGGGTGAACTGGAAGCCATGACTTACAAGGCTCGGTGGTTGTCACGCGGACTCTTTTACAAATTGAATATGTAAAGCAAAAAGCGGGTGAGGAACAAGTCCGCGACGAGCACGGTCAACGAGGAGACGACAAACGCCATAATCGTCGCCCGGCCCACACCCTCCGTACCGCCCTTCACTCTCAGACCCTGGTAGCACCCGATTGTCGCGACGAAAAAGCCGAAAACAAGCGGCTTCGAGAAGCCGATCACGATGTCGCCGGCGGCCAGCGCACTGATGGCGCGAGTCCAGAACTGCTCCGCATTGAGGTGCAGCGTGATGCGCGCGACCAGGAAACCACCGAGCAAGCCCGCGCAATCTCCAATCGCAACGAGCAGAGGCAGAATCAGCACTGTCGCAAAGACGCGCGGCGTCATGAGCTTGCTGATGGGATCGACGCCCATGCTCCGCATCGCGTCCACCTGTTCGGTTACGACCATGGAACCCAATTGAGAAGCCATCCCGGTCGCGTTCCGGCCGGCCACCAGGAGCGCGCAGAACACCGGACCAAGCTCGCGGAGCAGCGAGAGCGAAAGGGCATCGCCCGTCAAAGCTGTTTCGCCGAACCGCCTGAATTGCGATGCTGCGTTCAGCACGATTACGCCGCCCACGCAAATGAGCGCGACTACGATGATCAGCACCGAGCCCACTCCGATGAGATCCATCTGTTCAACCAAGTCGCCGAGGTAGCGCGTCGTGGTGAAGAACGCGCGGACCGACTGAATGGCGAGCGACGAGTAATCCTGCACGCAGAAAATCCACGACTTCAGCGTCTGCTCGATGCTTGAGGAAACCGATGTTGATTTCACAGTTGTGCCCCTCGTCAGAACGGATCGGTCAGTGGTGCTGAAACATCTACAAGAAACCCGGAACAGGAGCTTACATCAGGATGTCACCGCAGAAGCCAACGACCTGCCGCTGGAACTGATATCACCAGCGGAGGTTCTGCGACCGCAAACTGAAGTCGTTGCGCTCGTGGGCTGGGCCCGGCGGGAAACCGCCATTGCTTTCGTTATCTTGTAAGTTATCATAAGGCGATGTGTTCATCGATCGATTGGGCACTCAAGCAGCCTCGGACGCCGCAGACGGTTTCGCCCTGGCGCGCAGCCCCGCAAGCAAGATTGCAATGCCTGTGACCCTGAAGCCGAGCGTTTTCGTATCCTATCGCGATATCTTCCGCATGGCGTTGCGCGCACTGCGACGCAACCGCCTTCGCACTGCGCTGACCATGCTGGGCATCATGATCGCGATTGCCGCAGTGATCTGCACGGTTGCAGTCGGCCAGGGAGCGACACAGCAGATCGAAGATCAGTTGACCGCCCTCGGCATCAACATGATCTGGATCGAAGCGGGCGGCCGGAACGTGAACGGCGTGCGCACGGGCAACGGGGCAACCAAAACTCTGACGGTGGAGGACGCCGAAGCGATCCTGGCAAACGCGCACGGAATCGTTAGCGTGGCGCCGAATGTCGACGGCCCCATGCAGGCGGTCTATGGGAATGAAAACTGGTACACGCGCTTCCGCGGGGTATCGTCCGACTATTTTGATATACGCAACTGGCATCAGGCACGCGGCGCGCTTTTCACTTCCATGGACGCGGAACGCGAGGCGGATGTCTGCCTGCTGGGTAAGACGGTGGTGGACACGCTTTTCGGGTCAGACGATCCGATCGGCAAGACGATCCGCCTGCAAAATCTGCCCTTTAAGGTGATTGGCATCATGGAGACCAAGGGGTTGTCGGTCAGCGGCTTCGACCAGGACGATGTCGTCGTGATGCCATACACCACAGCCATGAAAAAGATGAAGGGCATCTATTGGCTCGACGATATTTACGCTTCGGCGAGTTCCTCCGCTGCCATTGAGCCGGCCATAGACCAAATCAGCGCGCTTCTGCGGCAGCGCCACCACCTGCGACCGGACGAGCCTGACGATTTCAACATCCGGCATCCCGAAGAGACGCTTCAAGCCCGGGAGCAAGCGAGCTGGGCCTTGACGCTGATGCTCGCCGGGATTGCTTCGATTTCGCTGCTGGTGGGCGGGATCGGAATCATGAATATCATGCTCGTTTCCGTCAGGGAGAGGACGCGCGAGATTGGAGTGCGCCTCGCCGTGGGCGCGACCGAAAGGGACATTCAGACGCAATTTCTAACAGAGGCTTCGGCGGTCAGTTTGCTGGGCGGAGCCGCCGGCATCCCGCTCGGGATCGTGGCGTCGGTCGCCGTCTCCAGCACTTTGCAGTGGCCGGCCCCGATTTCGCCAGTGGCAATCGCGGTCGCCGCGTTGTTTTCGTTTGGCGTGGGGATTCTTTTTGGCTATTACCCGGCCCGTATTGCATCTCGCCTCGATCCAATCGAAGCGATCCGCTACGAATAATCCGATGGCGTAGCCGGCCTCAAATTGACGTAAGCTTACGCAATCCGCGCCAGACGCGCCCTCTGTGAAGGTTGACTTTTCAATCCACGCCGCGTAGTTTGCGTGCATGTTAAAGCACAGCTCGATGGCCTGGGTCGTAGTCCCGATCCTTCTCGTCCTCAGTTCCGGCAGCCAAACTAGACCCCTCGATGACTCGATGCTCCGAAGCGCTGATCGCGACGCGAGCAATTGGGTCATGTACGGGCGGACGTACGACGACCATCGCTTCAGTCCGCTGAATCAGATCAACGAGGAAACCGTCGGCAAACTCGGCCTGGCCTGGAGCCGGGAATTCAACACCACGCGAGGCCTGGAAGCGACGCCGCTGGTGGAGGATGGCGTCATCTACGCCACCGGCGACTGGAGCGTAGTGTACGCGATCGATGCAAAGACGGGAGAGCTTCGCTGGAGGTACGATCCCAAGGTGCCTCGCGCACACGCTTTGTTCATCTGCTGCGACGTGGTGAATCGCGGTGTGGCGCTATACAAGGGCAAGGTCTACGTGGGAACTCTCGACGACCGATTGATCGCTCTCGACGAACATTCCGGCGCTCCGCTGTGGTCGGTATCGACGGCCGACAGCACCAAGGCGTACGCGATTACCAGCGCGCCGCGCATCGCCAAAGGAATGGTGGTTATCGGCAACGCAGGCGGCGAGTTTGGCGTGCGCGGATACGTCTCGGCGTACGACGCCGAAATCGGAAAGATGGTCTGGCGCACTTACACGGTGCCGGGCGACCCTTCGAAGGGGTTCGAGTCGAAGTCCATGGAAAGCGCCGCGAAAACCTGGAGCGGCGAATGGTGGAAAACGGGCGGCGGCGGCGCGGCTTGGGAAGGAATCGTCTACGACCCTGAGCTGGATCTGCTGTACTTCGGCACGGGCAACCCAACCGCCTGGTATCGCTCCCTCCGTGGCGGAGGCGACTGTCTGTATACCGCGTCGATCCTGGCCGTGCATGCCAGCAACGGCGAAATCGCCTGGCATTTTCAAACCACGCCCGGGGACAACTGGGACTACGACGCCACAGAGCCGCTGGTGCAGGCCGACCTGGCCATTGGCGGGCGCACGCGAAAAGTAATCATACAGGCGAATAAGAACGGGTTCTTCTACGTTCTCGATCGCAAGACAGGAGAGTTCATCTCGGGCGCACCATTCGTCGGCGACATCACGTGGGCCACCGGGCTTGATCCCAAGTCTGGCCGGCCCATTGAATCGAAGACGGGTTACGAAGGTCTGAAGCCCGTGATCGTCTCGCCCAGCGCAGACGGCGCGCATAACTGGCACCCGATCGCCTTCAGCCCGGCTACCGGGCTCGTCTATTTGGCGGCGAAAGTGGACACGCACATGCTGCATGCGCCTGATGCAAAATGGAAATACGATCCCGATGACCTGAACATAGGCTTGGAGAACTACGATGGTCCGCTCAACGCCAAAATGGCTTCTCTGCCGCCCCCAACCGGAGAACTCGTAGCGTGGGATCCGGTGCGGCAGCGCGCGGCTTGGCGTGTGAAGTATCCCGTAGCGGAAAGCGGGGGAACTCTTGCGACGGCCGGCAACCTCGTGTTTCAAGGGCGCGCGGACGGTGTCTTCGCCGCCTATCGCGCCACCGACGGCAAGCAACTGTGGTCATTCGACGCGGGCACTGGAATCATGGCCCCTCCCGTAACTTACCAGATTGATGGCGTTCAATATGTGTCGATACTCGCGGGATGGGGCGGCACCCCCGGATTATTCAACGCCCCGGGCTCTGGCCCGGTAAAGCCCGGCTATGGACGGATTCTCACGTTCATGATCGGTGGCACGGCCACTCTTCACGCGCGGGCGTACGGCCATCCGAATCCTCCGCCCATGCCCTCGATCAGCATCAACGCGTCGCCGGAAGAGGTGCATCAAGGGGCGCTGCTCTACGGCGGCAACTGCGCGCATTGCCACGGAATAAACGCTGTGGCAGGGATCGTGCCCGATCTCCGTTACTCGAGCAAGAGGGACCTCGAAGGGTTCGACGGCATCGTTCGCGGCGGGAGCCTCGCCTCGGTCGGCATGCCGTCGTTCGACAAAATCCTGAACGCCGAGCAAGTGCGCGCGATCCAAGCCTACATCGTTTCGCGCATTCGCGAATCAGCCAAACCTGCGGAAGGCCAGCGCAAGCAGTGAGATTTGCCGGCCACGCGGCGAAGTGCATCTGAAGATCGCGCGTCGAATTCGCCCACCCGTGACCTCGCCCCGTTGCACCCGCCCGCCCAAAATCGGATAGCCGGAGATGCCCGGCGAGCGCGTGGATCATCCGCTGAGAACCGATTGCTGCGATGCGAAGCAACGGGTAGAATGCGCCCGAGCAGGAATCTCCAAATCGGGAATTTCGTATGAATCCAGAAAATCCCGGGGCCGAACTTCATCAGCCAGGATCAGAACAGCGCAGGAGTTCGCGTTTCCCCGTCACTTTGGTCTTGCTGGCACAATGGAAACAGGACAATGCGATTTTCAGCGAGGACACTCAAGTTCTTCAGGCTAACCTTTACGGGGCGACCCTGCGGATGAAGGCCCGGCCGCCCATCGGCACCGAAATACAGTTGACCAATCGCTTGTCGAACGAAACGGTGCAAGCGCGGGTCGTGGCGATCCGCTCGAACACGGACGTAGCGGTGGAGCTCCGCTTGCCGAGTGAGACCTTCTGGGGCACCACATTCCGGCTCAAGAAGGCAGCTGCCGATTTGCGCACCATCGAACAGGCAATCAAGGAAGGAGGAGCGGACCCGCGTGTGCTGCGTGAGTTCCGCGAAGCGGTGGACTTCGTGCGAAAATCCGCCTGGGCCGTTTACGAATACCAGGAGCGCCGGTTCCAGGAAAGGGATGCATCCACGGTGCTTTCGCTCCTCACGCTTGAGCGAGTGCGCCGCGGCACGAAGCTCAACAACGACATCGCAGCAGATTGGGACGCCCACGAACTGACCTCCGACACGCCTGGAATTCCCGACCTCTTGCGGGCCATCGAGAGTGTTGCCAAGCGGCTAAAAACGGCACAACTGAAGCCGGAGAATTAAAGTTGTGCGGCGATGGCCGCGGCTCTAATCCTGTTTGGTGAACGAGAACTTGACGGTGCGCGGCGCTCCACTACCGCCACCCGGGCCGCCGCCTTGCCCGCCGCTGATCACCATGTCGTTGGTGTAGTGTTTGCCATCTGCGGCCAGCGTCCAGACATCATGAAACTTCCGGCCGTTCTTCATGGTGGTATCGACGGTCAGAATGTTGCCTTCCATCTTGCCGGTGGCTGTCGCGCCGTCCCACATCCCGGTGTCCATGGTGACGGTGCTGCCGTCGGTCGGGTACTTGCGAATGATCGTCATTTCCGGACCGCCGTTGCGGCCGGGCTGCAGCTCGGTCATGACGATCACTTTGCCGTCGAGCGCCAGCTTGCGCGTCATCGTCGGCGTGCCCGGATCGCTTGTCCAGTTTCCAACGAAATCTTGTGGGCCCTGCGCGAAGACAGGCAGGGCGACGATCAGAAAAATCGCGGCGTACATCAGTCGCTTCATGGTAGCTCTCCTCAGTTGTGGCTGCTTCTCGGGAAATACTCTACAGCCGTTGGCCCTCGGAAGTAATCAATAAGAGCAAGAGATCCCGGCGAACTCCTGGCCGGAATGCCGACCCTCCTCTTCTAGATCGTGGTTGGCGCAAAATTGACCCGCCTCTTCGCAGCGCCTATACTTTTCATCGAAGCAGAGTTTCGCGGCGGCCCGCGTGACACAATGGACCCCGCGTCCCTGCTTTTGCAGATCGCGAGGCACCGATGCCTGAGCCTGGAACCGCCGTCAATCGCGAAGTTTTTCAAAACGCCTATGCGGGAAACGCGCCGTGGGATATCGACAGGCCACAGGGAGTATTTCTGGCGGTGGCCGATCGGATCGCGGGTTCCGTCCTCGATGTAGGCTGCGGGACAGGGGAAAACGCGCTGTTCTTTGCGAGCAGAGGTTGCGCAGTGACCGGCGTCGATTTTCTCGAGCCGCCCACTATGGCGGCGAAGCAGAAGGCAGCGGAACGCGGGCTTGCCGCCACGTTTCTGGTTGCGGACGCGCTGAAACTGCAAGAGCGGACCGAGCGCTTTGACAACGTGATCGATTCCGGGCTGTTCCACGTTTTCGCGGACGACGGACGCGCTCAGTACGTGCAGGGCCTCAAAACGGTGCTCAAGCCCGGAGGGCGCCTGTTTCTGCTGTGCTTCAGCGACAAGACGCCCGGAAACATAGGGCCGAGACGCGTGACGGAAAAAGAGCTGCGCGAGTCCTTTGCCGACGGCTGGCAGATCGAATCGATCGACGCATCGCGATTTGAGGTGCGTCCCGAAGCGAAGGCGATCTTTGCGGGCGAGGAACCCAAGACTTGGTTCATGATCGCAAGACGCACCGCCGGATAGGAGATTCACCATGGAAAATCCTGTGATCTTGAGCGCCGTTCGCACGCCGATCGGCAAATTCATGGGCGGTCTTTCGCCGCTCACCGCGACCGAACTGGGCGCGCGCGCCGTGGCCGAATCGGTGCGGCGCGCGGGCATCGAGCCGAAGCTGGTTGATGAAGCGATCCTGGGCAATGTGGTGCAGGCGGGGCTGGGGCAGAATCCCGCGCGGCAGGCCGCGCTGAAGGGCGGACTCGATCCGCGCGTCGCCGCGATGACCATCAACAAGGTGTGCGGCTCGGGACTCAAGGCTGTGGGCCTCGCGGCGCAGGCGGTCGCGCTCGGCGAATCCGAGATCGTGGTGGCGGGCGGGATGGAGTCGATGTCCAACACGCCGTATCTGATGAAGGGCGCGCGCGCCGGCTTCCGCCTCGGCAATGCCGAACTGCTCGATTCGATGATCGCGGACGGACTCTGGGACGCCTACGAAGATTTCCATATGGGCATGACCGCAGAGCTCGTCGCCGAAAAATACGGCATCTCGCGCGCCGAGCAGGACGCCTACTCGCTCGAGAGCCATCGCCGCGCGGTGCAGGCGATCAAGTCGTGCTTCGTGAGCGAGCAGATCGTCCCGGTTGAGATTCCGCAGCGCAAAGGCGCGCCCGTGATCATCAAGACGGACGAATCGCCGCGCGAGGATACTTCGCTCGAGGCGCTGGCGAAGCTGAAGCCTGCATTCAAGAAAGAAGGCGGCACGGTGACGGCGGGGAATGCTCCCGGCACGAATGACGGCGCCGCTGCGCTGGTGGTGACGAGCGAGCGCACCGCCGCGCGCCTCGGCAAGCAGCCGATGGCGCGGATCGTCGCGCAGGCCGTGAGCGGCGTTGAGCCGAAGTGGGTGATGATGGCGCCGGTCGATGCGGTCGAGAAACTGCTGGCGAAAACGGGATGGGACCGCGATAAGGATGTCGATCTCTACGAATTGAACGAGGCGTTCGCGGTGGCCGCGATCGCCGTCACGCGGCAGCTAAAGCTCGATCCCGCCAAGGTCAACGTGAATGGCGGCGCGGTCGCGTATGGCCATCCGATCGGCGCGTCGGGCGCGCGCATCCTCGTCACGCTGCTCTACGAATTGCAGCGCCGCAACCTCAAGCGCGGCATCGCCGCGCTGTGCCTCGGCGGTGGCAACGCCGTCGCGCTGGCCGTCGAGCGCCCGTAGCTTCTAACTTATAGGCGCTTCCGCCTTCGCTGTTGTAGCGAGATCGTGGCCGCAGAACGGGCAATACTTGTCGTTCTCGACGACTTCGCGCTTGCAGTTGGGGCACGAAGGATGCAGGTCGCAGCGGCACGCAGGGCAGAAGTTGAAGCGCGGGCCCACCATTGCGCCGCACTTCGGGCAGACGTAGGGCAGCGGCTCGCGCACCAGAAAATAGATGATGAATCCGAGCGCGACGTACGCCGGCATCAGGATGATGCACAGTATCGTCCACAGCGCCGAATTCATGCCGCGGCGCTTGGCGTCGCGATTCACGTAGCCGAGCAGCAGAATCCACGGAAACAAGAAAACGGCGAAGGCCGTAACCAGCCCCGCCAGGGCCAGCGATGAAAGCGCCGGGTTATTGCTTACCGGCCACACGACGCCGTTATTCGCGACGCCGAACAGATTGATCAGCAGCGCGAGAATCTGCGCGATCACGAAAACCACGATCAACGTGACGACGATCCACTTGGGAATCATCTTCAGCTCATCGCGAAAGCGCCAGCGCTCGTTCTTCCGCCGCAACCGAATCAGCCGCATGCGTTCGTTCCAGGCGTTGCTGACGCCGCCGCCCAGTCCCGATTCTTTTCCGTTCATTGTTCCTCGCTCTCCGCTTTCCATTGCCCGCCCGCGCACGCCTCTTCAGTACGGTTCCTGATCCCATTCTCTTTTTCGGCTGGCGAGCACGGCGCCCGCGGCCAACAACGCCGGAACCGCCCACCACAGCACGAATCCGAGCTCCCAAAGCGGCTTCGGTATGTCGGCGTGTTCGCCGACCCACGCGAATCCGCGCCACACCCACGGCGCCGAAGCCACTCCCAGCGCCCAGGAAACTCCGCTGACGGCCCACAGCAGCTTTCGCCCGGCGCCGCGCTCATGTAATTCATCCGCGCGCAGGCGGACGCTCATTTGCGCACGCCTCGCAAGGCCGCGCGGCAATTCGATCCTCGCGCTCCGCAGCGAAGCCAGCGCGCGCTCCGTTTCTCCGGCGGCGCGCACGCATCCATCGCAGCTGCGAAGATGCTCCGCCAGCCAGACACGGTCCGCGTCCGCGAGAATTCCTTCGACGCGCTCCCGATCGATCAGGAGCTTTGCGCGCGCATGCATGTCTTCGCTCATACTCGTCCCTCCGGCAGCATCTCGCGCAACGCCTCGAGCCCGCGATAGAGCCGCGACTTCACCGTCGAAATCGGCGTGGCCGTGATCGACGCAATCTCCTCGAGCTTCATTTCCTCCTGGAAGCGCAGCATCAGCACTTCGCGGAAGACGGCCGGCACGCGGCCGAGCATCATCTGCACTGTCGCGTCGCTCTGCTGCTGGACGGCGCGCTCGAGCGGCGATTCTTCCGCCAGCGCGGCAGGCTCAAACGCGGGCGCGTCGTCGCCGGGCGCCATCAACTCGTCGAGGCTGCTCGGCTTCTTTTTGCGCTGCCAGTCGATCACCAGGTTTCGCGCGATCGTGAAGAGCCACGCCTCGAATTTCCACTTGCCGTTGTACTGGTGCGCGCGCTCGAGCACCCGCATCCACGTCTCCTGAAAGAAATCCTCGGCATGCTCGCGATTGCCGGTGAGATAAACCAGATAGCGGAACAGGCGGTATTGATACTCCTCGATCAAGCGGTCGAGCAGATCGGGATCGCGGCGATTCAGGCCGCGCGCCAGAGCTTGCGTATCGTCTTCAATCATCGTGGAAAATAGAAGCCCCGCCCGCCCTGCGCCCCAGAGCACGCTCGAGCTGTTTGCCGTCGCGGTTGCGAAGATGGCGCTCATTCTACTTGGTATACGTCCCGGGCCGCCAAAAAGACGCACGGTCGGACGCCGGGCCGGGAAGCGCGCTGCGGCTGGCACAAAAGGCTGCTTTCGGGTAAGAATGCCTCGCCGAACATGTTTTGCCCTTTGTGCCAGGCGGAATTCGATCGACCGATTGCTCGCTGTCCGAATTGCGGGACCACTCTGATTGGAGCTAAGGACGAGGCTGAGCGCTCTGCCCCACGAAGCGTCCTGTGGGAGGGCGACCATCCTGGATTCTGCGAGCGCGTATGCGAAAAGCTGACGGAGGCGGGGATCAACTATTTCGCTACGAGGCGTAGCAGCGATTTCGAGTACAGGTGGCCCATGACTGATCCCCGCTACTGCGTCTACGTGCTCGAATCGGACGCAGAAGCAGCTCGCAAGACCCTGGCAAACGTCGATGGCGAGTTTTCCGCCGACGATTCATCCGCGATAGGCATCACCGATGCTATCCGGCTCAAGAATACGGAAATACCGCGATCTTCGGGCGAATGGCGCGAGGGGGATGCAGGCGTCGAAGTGTGGTCCGGCGATGACGCCAGCCTTGCGGACTTTTTGCGTGAGTCGTTGCGGACGAATCAAATCGATTTTCGCACGCGCTCCGATTCGGGGAAGTTCCAAAGGCTGGAGGTCCGCACCGCCGACCAAGCCCGCGCGCGGGAGATTGTCCGCGAGGTCGTCGAGGGCGCGCCGCCCGAGTAGCTTCCTCCACCTCCTTCGCTTCCTTTGCCTCCTCCACTTCGTTTATCATCATCGCTATCATGACCATCGATTCGATCAAAACTGTCGCTGTGCTCGGTGCGGGGACCATGGGCAACGGCATCGCGCACGTCTTCGCGCGCGCGGGGTATCGCGTCCTGCTGCGCGATGTCGACAAGGCGGCGCTCGACCGCGGCCTTGACACCATCGGCAAGAATCTCGATCGCGAGGTGAAGAAGGGCAAGCTCACCGACTCCGATAAAGCCGCCGCGCTCGCCCGCATCCAGCTGGTTACGGATACCGTGCCGCTGGTGGGCGCTGATTTTGTGGTTGAGGCCGTTCCCGAGCAGCGCGATCTGAAAATTCGCGTGCTCAAGGAAGTCGACCCGATCCTTGGGCCCGGCGTGATCCTTGCGAGCAACACCTCTTCGATTTCGATCACCGAGCTTGCCGCGCAGACGCGTCGCCCGGACCGCTTCATCGGCATGCACTTCATGAATCCCGTGCCGGTGATGGTGCTGGTCGAGGTGATCCGCGGGCTGGCGACGAGCGACGCCACTTTCGGCACGACGATGTCGCTGTGCGAAAAGCTTGGCAAGAATCCGGTGGCGGTGAACGATTCGCCCGGTTTCGTCTCGAATCGCGTCCTGCTGCCGATGATCAACGAAGCCGCGTTTGCGGTGATGGAAGGTGTTGCCACGCCCGAGGCCATCGACGCCGTGATGAAGCTCGGAATGAACCATCCGATGGGACCGCTCGAGCTCGCCGATCTCGTCGGGCTCGACGTGTGCGTCGATATCCTCGACGTCTTGCACAAGGGCCTCGGCGATCCGAAGTATCGCGCGTGCCCGCTGCTGCGCAGGTATGTCGCCGCCGGTTGGCTCGGCCGCAAATCCGGCCGGGGATTCTATCAATACTGACGCACGCCAGCGCCTATTTTCGTTCCTTCAGATACTCACCCGGAAGTTGAATGAGCACGCCTGCGATGATTTTCCCCAGCAAACGACCGAAATCGTGCACATCGCCGGTCAGCAGATGGGTAGCCTGCGCTTCGATGGCGGCGGCGAGAATTGGCTTGTCCTTCTCGGGCAGGGGAGTGCCGGGCGGCAATCTCGCGGACGTGGCATCTACGAGATGAATGGGCCGGCACAGCTTTTCCAGTTGATCGCGTTGCGGTGATTCCGAGAGATTCACGCGGGCTTCTCCCATGGCGTAGCGCGAGGTGTATAGGACGCAGTCGGGAAGTTCCCACAGCCGCAGCAGCCCGGCGTTGGACCGGGAGGCCGCTGAGGAAAGAACGTTCGCGTCGAGAAACAAGCGGTCCATGAAATTCTATTTTGGGCGCTGATGCTGGATCGAATCCGGGTTCAGGCCGAGTTTGCGCACGGCCTTTCGAGCCTCGCGATAATCTTCAGCATTCGTTGTGTTCGAGAGCATGAACTCTGCCTTGCGCTCGGGCGTGTAGCGCTCGACCGGGACGATCACCGCCGGGCGGATCAGGATGCCGTCGTCGCGAGCCTCCGCGGTGACGATCGAGCCTTCTTCGATGCCGAATTGCTTGCGCAGCTTGGCTGGCACGATAATGGCGCCGCGCTTCCCGACTCTGGCCGATTCCATGCGTCCTCCGCTCCTGTGTTCCGCCCGGATGCCAGTATATCAGACATTCAGGCATTTCAAATATGATTTGCTTTTTCTTCGCCTTCTGATATTCTGCTCCTCGATAAATGGCCCGGCCGCCCAAAGGCTCTCTGGTAGAATCGGGCCGCTCACCACGGCGAGCAAGCCCGCCGCGGCGGGACCTAAACGAAATCCCTTTGAGGTGTCAAAATGAACGACGAAAAAGCTAAGAATCTAGACCTCGCAATCTCGCAAATCGAAAAGCAGTACGGCAAAGGCTCGATCATGCGCCTGGGCAGCAAGGACGTGCTCGTGCCCGTCAGCGTGATTCCCACCGGTTCGATCTCGATCGACGCAGCGCTTGGCGTGGGCGGCTTCCCGCGCGGGCGCGTGGTCGAGGTGTACGGCCCGGAATCGGGCGGCAAGACGACGCTTACGCTGCACGTGATCGCCGAGGCCCAAAAGCTCGGCGGCATCGCCGCCTTCATCGACGCGGAACACGCGCTCGATCCCAACTACGCGCGCAAGCTCGGCGTGGATGTCGATAATCTTCTCGTTTCGCAGCCCGACAACGGCGAGCAGGCGCTCGAAATCGCCGAAGCGCTGATCCGCTCGGGCGGCGTGGATGTGGTGGTGGTCGATTCGGTGGCGGCTCTGGTGCCGAAGGCCGAGCTCGAAGGCGAAATGGGCGAGCCGCAGATGGGCTTGCAGGCGCGCCTGATGTCGCAGGCGCTGCGCAAGCTGACGGCGATCGTCTCGAAATCGCGCACCTGCCTGGTTTTCATCAACCAGATCCGCGAAAAGATCGGCGTGATGTTCGGCAATCCCGAGACGACCACGGGCGGCCGCGCGCTGAAATTTTATGCGTCGATCCGCGTCGATATCCGGCGCATCCAGTCGATCAAGGAAGGCGACCGCGTGGTTGGCTCGCGCACCCGCGCGAAAATCGTGAAGAACAAGGTAGCCGCGCCGTTCCGCGAGGCCGAATTCGACATCATCTACGGCGAAGGCATCTCGCGCGAGGGCGATCTCCTCGATCTCGGCGTGATGAAGAATATCCTCGAGAAGTCCGGCACGTGGATTTCCTATAAGGGCGAGCGCCTCGGCCAGGGCCGTGAAAACGCGCGCCTCTTCCTCAGGGAGCACACGGACATTCGCGACAAGATCGAGCACGAGCTGCGCAAGTCGCTCGGGCTCACTCCGCTTTCAGCGGCCGAAGCCAAGAAAGAGGCCGCCGCCGATGGCGACAAGGCGCCCGTGAAAGCTGCCGTTGCCGCAGGACAGGCTCGCGCGGCTGCCCGATAACTGTACTTCGTGACAGGTGAAAAGTCCGCCGTAATCTGCCAATGTGGGTAGGACGATGAAGGACCGTCCTGCCCTCTGGACGAGGGTCGACCGCTCTTTCACAATTGAGACGAGAAACAGGCTCCGCGAAAAGACGTCGAGCGGGCCGCGAAGTTTACGCCCGCAATTCTAATCGACATTTGCCGATTAGAAATCGCTCTAACTCCTTGCAAACAAACGGTGGGTGCCACGTCTAATCGACACGGTTGGAGAGGGTACGCCGGCGGGCTACGGCGCGGATTCGAAGGCACGGAAGCGGCGCTCGAGTTCCCATTGCGCGCGGGCTTTGTCGCTGTGCGCGAGAAAATCCGCGCATTTCGCGGACGGCTTATCCGCGCCAACCGGATCGCCCGCGCAGGCTGCGACGGGTTCGCCAAACGAATCCGGCGCGCGCCACAGGCTTTCGCCGGGCAGGAAGTCGTGTTCCATGCTCGTGCGAACCATCTGCTTCAGGTCCGCGTAGTGAAATCCGTAGGTTTCGACCGCGCGAACATATTCGTGGGTGAGATTGATGCGCGAGACGCCTTCATCATCGGTTGAGAGCGCGACCGGCACGCCGTACTTGCGATAGATCGGCAGCGGATGCTCCTTGCCGACGATGCCGAGGATCACGTCGTTGCTGGTGAGATTGATTTCGACCATCACGTGCTTTACCGCCATTTCCTGCAGCAGATCGTACGGACGATCCTCATACATCACATCCACGCCGTGCCCGATGCGCTCGGCGTGCCCCACTTCGACGGCCTGCCGAATGTGGCAGCAGAGTCCTTCGTATGGGACGAGCCCCGGCGCGAGCTCGCCTGCATGCAGGCTGATGTGCACCTTGGGATAAAGCGTATGCAGGAACGCGACCACGCGCATCTGTAGCGCGTAGTCGCGCATCGAGATGTAGCCGTCCTCCGGCATTACGAAATTGATTCCGACCATGCGCGGATCGGCCGAGGCGGTTTCGAATCCAAGCAGGGCCTGCGCGAAGACTTGCTGTTTCGGGAAGCCGCGCAGCACTTGATAGAGGTAGCGGATCTCCACGCGGCAGGCGGGCGCGGCATCCGGCTTACCGCAGTGCTCGACTTGGCGTCGGCCGTTTTCCGCGCCGTCGATTTCGCCGCGCGCGACGGCGACATCGTTGCGCAGGCCGTGGGCGAGGAGTCCATCGCGCAGTTTGGCGAAATCGTCATTCCAGCCGACCTGCTTGGCGAGCTCGATCGTATGATCGAAATTCGGCGTGTGCATCAGCTCGATGTACTGCTCGTTTTGCGCGGCCGCGCGCGTCGCGACTTCGTTCACCCACTCACCGAGATGGTGCGTGCTGAGGATGTCAAATTTGTCGAAGCTGTCGAAGAAGTGGTCGTGGCCGGTCGTGCCGGTGACGGCCACGAAGCTGCGCATCGAAAAGGCGTCGACGAGCGCGTCGTAAAGGTGCTGGTCGTCGAAGGCGCGCGATGCGGGCACCTGGCCGTCGCCGCAGGTTGCCGCGAGCGAGGTGTCGGAAGTGCGCGGCTTGACGAACGAATGCGAGAGGACGTCGATGCACAGGCCGTCGTCGGCGCCGTCCTTGATGAAGGCCTCGGCGTAGACCGCGCCGACCAGGTGCACGTGCAGGTCGGCGCCCTTGGGCATGCGGTAAAGGAAGGCGTAGAGGTCGAGCGGATTCGCGCGCGCGGCTTCGAGCAATCGCTCGGCGCGCTGCTCGCCGGAAGTCTGCTGCGCGATCTTGCGAGCGACGGCCTGCCCGGAAACGCACGCAGCGGCTGACAGAACGAAAACGCTGACCCACATCGAGCGGCGAATTACATGCCCCAATCTCATTCGCTCTCCCCGGCCGGGGATTCTGGTCACGGCGGCCACCGCACCTCATAAAACGAGAAAAGCCTAGGATAACCGAAATATTTGGGAGTCCATCAAAGTTATTGACGCCGTTCACGAGCCGCGCTACATACTTGGCTGCAAAAATTGTCTTTCGGCGCCGGACCGGGTATCCGGGGCCACGGAGCGGCATGTTTCTAGAGAAAAAATTGTTTTGTGCGGGAGCGCTGACGTTAGCCGCGGCGCTGTTGTCATCGTCCGCGATTGGGCAGGACCAGCGTTCTACTCCAGCCCCATCGGGATTCCCGAAGGGCCCTTCGGCACACGTCGATAGTTTCACCGCGTCGCCGGCGGTGATCCAGCCAGGCCAGTCATCGTGGCTCAGCTGGGCGGCGGTGAATTCGGACGACACGTCGATCGACCAGTGCGTCGGAATCGTCCCGACGCGCGGGATGAAGATGGTGACACCGAAGGCGACGACGACGTACACCTTCAAGGTAGGCGGGCGCGGCGGAAACGACAAGCAGTCGGTGACGGTCACCGTGGCAGGCACGACGCCGATATCGCCCGAGGAAGGCAACAAAGGCTGCCCCGCCGAAACGATTCCGGAGATGGATGGGCATCCGGACCTTTCGGGCGTTTACATCGGAGGATTCGGGATCGGCATGCAGTCGCAGCCGGCGCTGAAGCCGGGCGCGGACAAATATCGCATCGTGGAGGATCCGAACGATCTCGGGCAGGGGGCGCTCTGCGTGCCGCCGGGCGTGCCGGCAGCGACCATGCAGCCCTATCCGCTGCAAATCATACAGAAGCCGCATCTTGTCGTGATTTTGTACGAGGCCTACAATTTATTTCGAATTATTCCGCTCGACGTGCAGCATCCCCCCGATCTCGATCCCACGTGGATGGGGAATTCCGTGGGGCGCTGGGAGGGGAATACGCTCGTCGTGGACGTGACCGGATTCAACGACAAAACGGAGATCGCGGATTTCCATCACACGACCGCATATCATGTAGTCGAACGGTACACCCGTACGTCTTATGACACGGTGACGTACACGGCCACGATCGACGATCCAAACGTTTTCGCCGAGCCGTTTACCATGGGCGGCCCGCTGCGTCTGCATCCGGAATGGCAGATTCAGGAGTACGTTTGCGAAGAGAACAACCAGGACGATCGGCTTCTGGAAAATAAGAAATAGCAGCTCTGCAGCGCAACTGGAGCGCAGTCACGTGGGTTTCGAAGACACGGTTTCGTAGACGCATTCTTAGGGGGGAAGGTAGATCGATGAGAACCAAATCAGCCATTATGCTTGTCTGCGCGCTGCTGCTGAGCGCAGCGCCGGCATTCGCGCACCACTCGGTGTCGATGTACGATATGGCGCATCCGACCACGGTCACCGGCACCGTGACCAAACTCGATTGGACCAACCCGCACGGCTACATCTATGTGGACGTGAAGAACGAGCAGGGCCAGGTCGAGCACTGGGCCATCGAAATCGACAGCCCGAACTTCCTGAAGCATAACGGATGGACCAGCACGACCGTGAAGCCCGGCGACACGGTCACCTGCACCGGCGGACGCGCGAAGAACGGCGCGCTGACCATGCGCTGCACGACCGTGAAGCTCTCAACCGGCGAAGTGCTCAGGTCGTAGCGCCGCATGACCCTTTACCATCTCTGCGAGCTGATTGAAAAGACTACGCTCGGGTCGACAATTCGCAACTCGGACTGGCTTTTTCCGGCCATCGAATCGGTGCACGTCCTGGGAATTATCGTGCTCGTAGGATCGACCGGCCTCTTCGACATGCGCCTGCTGAACACCGGTTTTCTGCGGCACGAGCGCGCGTCGCACGTGGGGAAGCTGGTGATGCCGTGGGTGTGGAGCAGCTTCGCGGTGATGTTCGTGACTGGCACGCTGATGTTTTCGTCGGAGGCCACGAGGTGTTATCAGAGCTGGTTTTTCCGGCTCAAGCTGGTATTGCTAGTGCTCGCGGGATTGAACGCCTTCATCTTTCAATTCGGGGCGTATCGCGGAATCGCGAATTGGGATGAGGCTGGAACGAAAGCGCCCGGCAGCGCGCGTGTGGCGGCCTGGGCGTCGTTGTTGCTTTGGGTCTTTATTGTTTTCGCAGGGCGAGGCATCGCGTACTACTGACGAGTTTACGGGGGGTGAAGCATGCACTTCAGTATGTGGCTCGCACACACTACCCTTATCAGGTGGCTCAGTGATTCGGTGGTGATGTCGACGTTTGTAGAGGTACTGCATTACTTCAGCATGTTCCTGCTGGTTGGCTCGATCGTCCTCGTGGATCTGCGTCTCATCGGCGTGGCGGCGAAGCGCCGCAACGCTACTGAGCTCGCAAACGACCTCTTTCCGATTATGTGGACCGGTCTGGCTCTCAATTTTCTTTCGGGTTTCATTCTCTACGCCGGCAGTGCCCCGGACTACTACGGCAACCACGTCTTTTATCTCAAACTCGGGGTTATTCTGGCGGCGGTGATTTTCGGAATCATCGTGCAAGCCAACGTGAAGAAATGGGACAGGCCGACGGGCATACCGGTGAGCGCTAGATTGCTAGCGTTCGTTTCGCTGGCGCTGTGGATCGGCTCGATTCTCGCGGCGGTCGAAGTGCCGGCCCTGACGGGCGTGGGATAAGGGGGCGCGAATGTACCATTTACTGTATTCCTTCTGTGAGTGGCTGCAGAACACGGGGTGGGCGCTGAACATCTCGGGCTCGACGTGGTCCTACCCGTACGTGCAGATGATTCACTTCACCGGATTGTCGCTCTGGGTGGGGACGAACATCGCTGTCGATCTGCACCTGCTGGGTATTGGCTCGAAACGGCTGACGTCCGCCGAATTAAATAACGCGCTCTTCGCCTGGAACTGGACGGGGCTCGCGATCGCGGTGACCGGCGGATTCATGCTGTTCTCGACGGCGGCGACGTCATTTATCGTCAATCCGGCTTTCCAGATGAAGTTGGGGTTGCTGGTGCCGCTCGGGATCATTCTGCACATCGTGGTGCAGCAGAAAACAAAGACCTGGGGGCAGGCGAAAGACACGCCGGGAGTCGCGAAATTCATGGGCGGGCTGGAGCTGCTGTGGTGGTTCGCCGTGGCGACGGCGGCCGCGTCGATTCCTTACTTCGAGCACGGGTGATCGATTGAAGCGCTGCCTTTCTCGGATCGCGATTGGCCTGGCCGTGATGGTGGCGCTAGGGGCTTGCTCCAACAAGGGATCGAGCCAATCCCAGCAGCCGCCGCCGACAGCCACCGTCGATTCCACCACGGCTGGAGCAATTTCCGGAACGGTGACCCTCGAGGGCACGCCGCCAACGCCGCGCCCGATCATCATGACGGCGGGGCCGGAGTGCGCGAAGCTGCATTCGACGCCGCTGACGTATCCGGAGGTTGTGACGGGCAACCACGGAGCGCTGGCGAATGTGCTCGTCTACTTGAAATCAGGGGTCGGCAACTATCGCTTCGATGTTCCCACGACGCCGGCGACGCTCGACCAGGTGGGCTGTATGTACGAGCCGCACGTGCTCGCACTGATGGCGCGGCAGAAACTCGACATCAAGAACACCGATCCGATCGTGCACAACGTTCATCCCGTGCCGCATGAGAATCGCGCGTGGAATCAGTCGCAACCGGTGGGCTCGGCGGCCATCGAGACCGAGTTCGACAATCCCGATTTCGCCATACCCGTGCTCTGCAATTTGCATCCGTGGATGCGCGCGTATCTTTTCGTGTTCGCGCATCCGTATTTCGATGTGACGACGACCACGGGAATGTTCAACCTGAAAAACGTCCCGCCGGGAACGTATACGATCGAAGCGTGGCAGGAAAAGTACGGCACGCAGGATCAGACTGTGACGATCGGACCCAAGGAATCGAAGACGGTCGCATTTTCCTTCAAGGCTGGATCGTAGCGAAGCTGCGGTTCCAACCGGTTTATGAAATCCTTACGCAAGGCTTACACCTCGTTTACCGCGAGCGTCGTAGTGTGATAGAAGTCGCATACGGCAGCTAACAGGAGCGTTTCGCCATGACGCGCGACGCCCAGATGACGACAACCCCTCAGCCCGGCGAACAAATCGGCAGCTACCGGATCGACAGCCTCCTGACGCAAGGCGGAATGGCGGCGATCTTTCGCGGCACCGACGTGCATACGGGCCGGCCCGTGGCGATCAAGATTCCGCACCCGGAAAGCGAAACGGACGTCCTGTACTTCGATCGCTTTCACCGCGAGGCGGAAATCGGCCGGAAGCTGGATCATCCCGGCGTGGTGAAAGTGCTGCCCGATGAGAAGGTCGGGCGCGCGTGCATGGTGATGGAGTGGGTGGAAGGACGCCCGCTGCGCAAGATCCTCGACGCGGAGAAGAAACTTTCCGCCGAAAGGGCTTCGCGGATCGCGATACGCATCTGCGATGCGCTCGGTTACATTCACGGGCACGGAGTGGTTCACCGCGATCTGAAGCCGGAGAACATCATGGTGGACGACCAGGATCACATCAAACTGGTCGACTTCGGCATCGCCGGCGAAGCGAACGCGCGCCGAATCACATTTGCGAAATTCTCGAAGGCCATGGGGACGCCGGATTATGTCTCGCCGGAGCAGGTGAAAGGCAAGCGAGGCGACGGGCGCAGCGACATCTACGCTCTGGGCGTGATCCTGTACGAAATGCTGACCGGGCAGGTGCCGTTTGGCGGGCCGAATCCTTTGGCGGCGCTGAACCAACGGCTGCTGATCGCTCCACCGCCGCCGAGGGATGTCGATCCGTCGATCACGCCGCAGATGCAAGAGATTATCTTTCGCGCGCTGGAGCGCGATCCCGTGAATCGCTATCAGACGGCGCGCGATTTCGCGCACGACCTGCAGAATCCGCAACAAGTAGGAATCACGGAACGCCAAGAAATGAGCCACAGCGGCCTGGTTCACGCGCCGAAGACGAAACGCACGTGGTACTACCTCGCGCTGGCGCTGATTCCCATCGCCATCTTCGCCTTGCTGCTCTTCATAGCGCATTCACGGTAATCCGCTTACATCTCGCCGGGCTTCTATTCGAGCGAATGGTCTTTAATCGCAAATTTGAATGGCACGCAATCCTATTTTCGATTGCGCGCGGCGCCGCGGCTTCTCTACAGTGAAGCATGAACGCGCAACTGGATCAGAGCGAAGGATCGGCCGAAGCGATGGCCGAGCGGCCCGACATCGGCATCGAAGCACTGCACGAGATCGGCGAACGCATCGCTGCCGCCGACCCGTTGCACACGGTGCTGAAGCTCGTGGTTGAATTCGTCTCGAGCGTGGTGGGGTGCGATTCCTGCTTTGTCTACGTCGTCGAGGGCAACGAGCTCATCCTGCGCGCCTCGCAGAATCCGCATTCCGAGGTCGTGGACCGGCTGAAGATTCGCATGGGGCAGGGAATCACGGGCTGGGTCGCCGAGCATAAGAGGCCCGTGGCGATCGCGAGCGAGGCGGCGCTCGATCGGCGGTTTCAGTCGTTTCACGAACTGCCTGAAGACCGCTTCGAGGCGTTTCTCTCCGTGCCGATTTTGTGCCGCGACAAGCTGGTCGGCGTGATCAACGTCCAGCACCGCGAGCCGCGCACGCACAGCCAGCGGGAAATTCAGCTCATTTCGACGATCGGATTCCTGGTCGGCCCGGAGATCGAGCTGGTGCGCCTGGAGGCCGAAAGCTCGCGCTCATCGGAATTGTCGGAAGCGCTTGAGATGGTCGAACGCGCGAAGGCGGTCCTGCGCCGCGACCTCCGGCTCAGCGAGCCCGAGGCCGCGGCCATGCTGCAGCGAGAAAGCCGTCAGCGGCGAAAGTCGATGAAGGAAGTGTCCGAAGCGATTCTCGTCGCGGATGAAATCCTGGGCGCCCGCCGAAATCCAAAACCCTGCTAAGCATCAAGAGCCTGATTTGCGGTGTGCGGTGGGATCGCACTCGTGCAAGAAGCGGATCACGTGCTCTTCGTAGCCGGCGGGATCGCGGCCCAGAGCCGAGGCGTGCCCGACCCCTTGCACGATCCAGATTTCTTTTGGGCCGCGCGCCGCGCGATAGATGCGTTCGGCATGGCGGCACGGAATCGTGTGATCTGCCGTGCCGCAGATCAACAGCACCGGAAACGCGCGCGCCGCGACGGCTTTTTCGGGCGAGACATCGTCAGGATTGAAGCCTCCCGCTTTCGCCGACGCCGCCATGCCTGCCATCGCGGCAGGGCGAAACAGAGTCTTGCCGAGCAGCGGGCTCCAGTGCAGGCCCGTATAGTCGTAGCTGACTTCGCGGAGGTTGGCAAAAGGGTCTTCGGCAATCACCCCCTCGATGCGCGGTTCCACGGCGGCCGATTGCAATGCGATCGCAGCGCCCATCGAAACGCCCAGTGCGTATAGATGCGAGACTTTCTCGGTTGCGTAGAGCGCGTTGGTAATCGCGACGACGTCGTAGCGTTCCTTCCAGCCGTAGGTGGCCATATCGCCGCCGCTTTCTCCGTGCGCGCGAGAATCCATCATCACGACGCTGTATCCGTGGCGCAGCAGAATCTCGGCCGCGCCGAGAACGCCCGTGCGATTGTCCGAAACCCCGTGGAAGAGGAGAACCCAATCGCCGTTGGGCGACGGCGGGCAAACTTTTCAGCCACGCAATTCGATGCCGTCGGGCGCGCGGACGTCGAAATCAACTTTCGTCGCGCCGGCGCGATCGAGCATCGCTTGCGTTTCCGCCGCGCGATCGGGATTGAGGCGCATCGGATGCAGCGCGCCCGGACCGATGGCGCGTCCGAGCAGCGCGACCGCCGATTCGAAGAGCAGCAAAATTACGGCAATGTATGCGAGCTTGCGCATGGGCCTCTGATGGATGATACGAATGGGAGGGGCGCGAAGTTCAGGTAGCCTTAGCCGCTAAAACTAAAGGTCTTCGGGCTAGGTTTTGGCGCCGTTGCGGCGCCTGGCGAGGTCTTCGAGGCTGGGATAAGACTGGGCGTCGACAAACGTTTGTTCGCGCGGTTGCGACTTTTGCTTCATGGCTTGCACCAGCATTTCCACTGCGGCGTCCATGGTCAGCGAGGTCAGTACGGCGGCGCGCAGGATGCCCTGATCCACGAGCGGCTTGATCTGGGCCGGAATGCCGACGCCCGCGCAGGGCAGGGCCAGCCACTTCTTGCGCTCGGTCTCGGCTGCATTCGTCTCAAACGCCTTCCGCGCGCCCAAAATGAAGTCCGCATTTTGCGAGAAGATCAGATGCGTTCCGTCGGGCTTGCCGGTCGAAAGGTTGAGCCACGAACTCACGGTGGTGAAAGCAGCGTCCGCCGTCGAACCCTGCACCTTCAGGCTTTTCACTTCGACATTCTTGGGCTTGGCGTTTTCCAGCCCTTCGAATCGTCTCGACGCAATCGAACTCATCGCGGGTCCACGCAGATAGAGGACCGAGCCCCCTTCCGGAAGCAATGCCCCGATCTGCCGCCCTTGAATCCGGCCGATGTCCACGTGATCCTGCGACACGAGAAACACCGGGACCTTCGCGCTCGCGCGGAGCGTCCCAAGATAATCCACTTGCGCGTTGCTCACCACCCAGCCGATTCCCGCGGCGACGGCCGCCTCAGCCACGCGCGGCAATCCGGTGGCGCTTACCGGCTCGATCAGGATGCCGTCTGGGCGCGATTCCGCAGGCGACTGCACGAATTTCAGCAATTGCTGGCTCTGCAGCACCGGGTCCATCGCAGCGGTGATCACTTCGAGCTCCACGCCGAGGCGATCCGCGGCGGCTTTCGCCGCACGCGTCTGCTCGCGCAAGTACATGTTGTCGCCGGGAAGCGATATAACGCATTTCCATTTTTTCACAGTTGTTCCCAAGGTCCGGATCGGCTCCCAGACCTTTGATCTCGGCCCATTTCCCCCTTCTGGGCCCTACTTCGCGCATCGTACGCCTCCCCTGTACCTGACACAACGGAATTGCCGCCGCGGTTTTCCACCACAGGCAGCCAAACAGCGACTTACAATCGTTGCAGGAGGAGTAAATGAGGAGAGATTCTCAAGGCTTGAAGCACGTCCATGCGGGAGCCGTTGCAAATGGAGCCACGGCTTCCGGCGCGCTCGCGGTTGGCGCGTTCGCCGTTGGCGCCTCGGCGATCGGGGCGTTGGCAATCAGGCGGTTGGCGATCCGCAGGATGTTCGTCGGAAAGGCGCGACTCAAGACTCTGGAGATTGGGGAGCTGAGGGTGGAGCGGCTGCGTGTATCGGAGCTCGAGGTGAGCGACTCGCTCACGCGGCCGGAAAAGGCCGCGGAGCTGGAGTGAGAAGCAGCAAAATCAGGGTTTCGGGCGCTCGCGCAGCATCAGGATAGGCTTCGGGATGGAGCCGTTCGGCGAGTAAGGCTGGCCGTCGAGCATCTGGGTGAGCTCGCCTTCCGACGCATTCTTGGGCACGAATTTCCATTCGGTCGAAGGCGCGTACTGATCTTTCTGGATGGCGACGAAATAGAGCGCGCCCGACCTGACGTGGACGTTGAGGATCGGGCCGTCGCCGACATCGATGTGCGTGTCGTCGTCGAGGTTGCCGTTTTTGTCGCGGCCGATGTCGAAATTATTCAAGGTGCCGGCAATGTCGCTTCTCTCGTCTTGCTTCACCACGAGGATCGCAAAAACCTTTCCGCCAAAGCTGCCCTTCCAAGTGCCAAGGAAGGGCTTCAGATCGGGTTTGGCTTCCTTCGTTTGCTGAGCGGGTGCGTTCTGGCCGGCGAGGGCTGAGGGCAGGGAAGCGGCGATGCAAGCGAACGTGAAAAACGAAGCGGCAAGGACGATCGTTGCGCGCGTATGTCTTTGGGCGATGCGGCAACCGCGAGTGAGTTTCATGATTTCCCCCATGCCTTCCCGCAAGGCCCTACGAGCCGGTAGAAGAGTAGTGCCGAGTGCCGAAATTCCAAAGCGAAATGGCGATCGCGAGGAAGACAGCCGCCACCAGCGGCACGAACGGAGCGTATTCCGGCACCACCGCGCGCCCCAGCAAACGCACGCTAGGATAAAACGAAGCAAGTCCGAAGGGAATAATCCAGCACAAAAAGAATTGCACTCCGCCGCTATAGATCGAGAGCGGGTAGCGGCCGAAAGCGATCACGTTCCACACGGGCGGATGAATGCCGATGCGGTCCTCGAACCAGAACGACGCCGTGGTGAGGATTAAGAAAATCGAGAGATAGATGACGCTGGCGCAGATGCCGAAGAAGATCAGAAGCGCGAGCTTTTCGAATGTCCACGCGACGTGCAGCCGATGCGCGCCCCACCACATGCAGAAGAGGCCGGTGGCGATGCCTTGCACCGCCTCGATGCGAAACGTCTCGAACAAAATTTGAAACAGCGACGAAATCGGGCGCAACAGAATCCGGTCGAATTTGCCCTCGATGATGTAGTCGTTGCCAAAGTTGTAGAGGTTACCCGCGAGGATATTGAAAACGCCGTAGGGAATCAGCGAAAAGCCGTAAAGAAAAAGCTCCTCGGGAAGATTCCATCCCGCGAGTTGAGGCGCTTTCTGGAACAGGATGAGGACGAAGGCGAGCCCAAAGATCGTGGCGGCGAAGCTGGTAATCAGGCTGACGATGAAATCGCCGCGATAGCCCAGCTGCACCTTGGCATATTGCGTGAAGTAGTCGAAGAGCAGCCCGGCGTAACGCGCCGCGTTGCGCGCGAACGCGACGGGGCGCGTAATTTCGCTTTGGTTGGCGCCGGCAAGCGGCAAGTCATCCTCCGTGAATCGACATCGAGCCGAGGCAGCGGTTCCACCACAGGTGCGCGAGAACCAGCAGCACGACCACCCACAGCCACTGGATTCCGAGCGCCTGCAGCGCCTGCGAATGGTCCAAATGGCCGAGATAAATTTGCAGGGGAGTGTACGCGATGTGCTCGAAGGGGAGCCACGCCATCACTTTGCGAATGCTGTCCGGAAAAAACGACATCGGCAGCAGCAGCCCCGAAAGCAGTTCGATCAGCCACTGCTTGGCGCGTACCAGCGCGAGAATCGACTTCAGCGGGATGGCGCACGTCCCGATGAGAAAGCCGATCGCGCCCATCAGGAAAAAGCTTCCGAGCACCGACGCGAGAAAGATGTAGAAGTGCCCGCGCGAGGCCGGTCCCTGCATCGGGAAAATAAACGACACGACGAGCGCGGTCGGCAGCGTCAGCAGGATCAGGCGAAACGCTGATTCGCCCATCGAGCGCGAAATCCACATCCACTGGATCGAGACGGGCTTGATCAGGTCCATTGCGATTCGTCCGTCGATCACTTCGTACGCCATCTCCTGATCGATCGTGTTCGTGTAAAACGAGCGGATGATCCAGCCGACGCTGACGTAGGTGAGCATCTGCCCCATGTTGTAGCCGGCAATCGACTGTCCCGGATGGTAGACGGCGCTCCAGATGAAATAGTAGATCGTGACGTTGAGCGAATACGTGATGATGCCGGTGAAATAGCGCAGCCGGAACGCCAGGATATTGACGAAGCCGACGCGCATGAATTCGGCGTAGGGTGCGAGCGCTTCGATCATTGCGATGATTTGTTCGGCGCGGTCATTGTCGGGCGCTCACCGTCAGACGCTCACTTCGAGCGAGGCTTCGCCGGCGTAGATGCGCTTCACGATTTCCTCGATGGGCTCGTCTTCGATCAAGAGGTCGCGGACCTCGACGGTATCGAGAATCTGGCGAATGAGATCGGCTGTACCGACCCTCCCACGGTCGAACCGAATGCGATACGTAAGCTCGTCAACCTGCTCGAGTTCCAGCCCCTCCCGGCAGCAAGCGGCAACTCGCGCAACCTGGGCGCGATCCTTCAGCGCGAATTTGATCTGCTTGGTGCGCAGGAGGCGCTGCTTGAGGTCTTCGAGCGGGCCATCGTAGAGGACGCGGCCGTGGTCGATGATCATGATACGGCGGCACAGCTCCTCGATATCGTCCAGATCGTGCGTGGTCAGCAGGACCGTGGTGCGAAATTCGCGATTGATCGAACGCAGGAACTGGCGAATGTGATCCTTGGCAACCACGTCGAGCCCGATCGTCGGCTCATCGAGAAAAAGCAGCGGCGGATTGTGCAGCAGCGCTGCAGCCAGATCGCAGCGCATACGTTCGCCAAGCGAGAGCTTGCGCACGGGCGTGTGCAGGTAGTCGCGAATGCCAAGGATTTCGTTGAAACGCTCCATGCGGGCGTCGAAATCGCGCTGCGGCACGTCGTAAATGCGGCGCAGCAGCTTGAACGATTCCACTACGGCGATGTCCCACCAGAGCTGCGTGCGCTGCCCGAAGACGGCGCCGATCGTTTTCACGTATTGCGCGCGCTGGCGGTACGGAACGAAGCCGTTGACGCGAATTTCGCCGCTCGTGGGAACGAGAATGCCGGTCAGCATTTTGATGCTCGTGGATTTGCCTGCGCCGTTCGGTCCGATGTAGCCGACCATTTCGCCACGCTCGATCGAAAAGCTCACGCGGTCGACGGCCGCGACGGTGCGGTAATCGCGAAAGAAAAGATTCTGAATCGAGCCCAGCAGCCCTTCGCGGCGCTTGAAAGTGCGGAAATGCTTCGAGAGATCGCGAACGTAGACCGGGGCATCGGAAGTCATGAGCAGAGAGATTCTAACACTAGCGGCGCGGACGCGCTGCCAGGCTAGGCGGAATGGCCGCGGGAAGTGAGTTCATGCACGCGGGCGACGATTTCGCCGACGCGCACTGGGCGATAAAATACGGTATCGACCGGAGGCAACGGAATAGTTTCCGTGCGCGAGGCGATCAGAATCGTGGGCACGTTCTCGACGAGCTTTCGGACGCCCGGATCGCCCGCCAGCTCGGGAATCGCTTCCAGCACCACGACCGCGGGCAGTTGGCCGCTCGCGACAGCGCGGCCCGCATCGGCGGGCGCGTCCATGCCGAGCGCCTCGACGCCGCGCTCGCGAAGTTCGGCGCGAACGCCGGCGCGGAGGCTCCAATCGCGCGCGATAACGAAGACAACTGGCATCTCGTCTATCGAGTCTAGCATCGAGACATATGCGGTTCATGGAATCGGCCATTCGGTTTGCGTAGGAAGCCCGGAAACGGTCTGTTACAATTTTTCTTATTTCGGGGCAGGCTGCGCTGAAGCGCGGCATTATGGCGGAAACGAAAAACAGTCGAAAAAGGGCGATTCTCGTCATCGCGGGCTTGGTCGTAGTGCTGATCGCCTATCTTGCGCTGCGCAAAAGGCCTCCGGCCGTCCCCGTAGTGGAAGTGATGCGAACGGACCTGAACGCGAGCATCACGAGCAACGGCAAGGTGGAGCCGATTTCGCCGTTTGTGGCGCGCGCCGAATTTCCGACGTTCGTGGACAAGGTCGACGCAACGGAAGGGCAGGCGGTGCACCGCGGCCAGACGATTCTCGCGCTCGACGCCGCCGACGTTCGCGCGCAACTCGCTCAGGCTCGGGCCGATCTGCTTGCCGCGCAGACTGATCTGCAAAATGCACGGGCCGGCGGTTCGCCGGACCAGGTGGCACAGCTTAAAGGCGACCTCGCCGCCGCGCACGTGCAAGTGGCCAGCCTCGAACGCAACGAGAAGGAGCTCGCAGATCTCGTTGCGAAGCAAATAGCCACGCAGGACGAACTGGCGCAGACGCGGACGAGCCTCGCGAAGGCCCGCGCCAACCTCGAGGCACTCGAAGCGAAGAAGAAGGATTTGGCCCAGCGATCGGCGTCCATTGTGGAAAGCGCGAGCCTGCGCGTGAGTCAGGCGCAGGACCAGGCGCGTGCGCTCGAAGAAAAGGTGCGCTCGGCGACAGTGATCGCGCCTTTTGATGGCACGCTGTATTCGCTGCCAGTCAAGACCGGGGACTACGTGACGATTGGTAATACATTGGCGGAAATGGCCGATCTGCACCACGTGCGCGTGCGCGCCTTTGTTGACGAGCCCGATCTCGGCGGCCTCGAGCCGAATCAGGACGTCGAAATCATGTGGGACGCGAAGCCGGGGCAGACGTGGACAGGGCACACGGAGCAGATACCGAAACAGGTCGTCTCGCGAGGAATGCGCAGCGTGGGCGAGGTGCTCTGCTCGATCGACAATGCGAAGCTTGAGCTGCTGCCCAACGTCAACGTCGAGGTGCGGATTCTCGTGAACGAACGCCGCGGAGTCGTTGTAGTGCCGCGGGAAGCAGTAGGAGAAGATGGCGGGCAACATTATGTTTTTGTAGTGGAAGGCAACACAGTTCAGCGGCGAAACATCACGGTGGGAATTGCCAACGCGTCGAACTACGAGGTGCTGGCAGGTTTGACGAATGGCGATCGCGTGGCGCTCCCGCGAGACCGAAAGCTGCGCACCGGGATGGAGATTCGCCCGACGGAGGCTGAGTGAAAACACGGCGGCGTTGGCTGGTGGTGATGATTCTGAGCGCGTGCGCGGCGGTTCCGTGGTGCGCGGCGCGCGCGGCGGGGGCACCCGCGGACGCCTCCACGATCATTTCGCAGGCGCAGCAGCAGTTTGACGAAGGGAACTACTCAGGCGCGATTTCGACGTTGCAGCCGGCGGCCTCGCAGACTCCGCCGAACGGCGAAGTCTACTACTGGCTCGGCCGGAGCTATTATGAGCTGCGCGATTACGACAACTCGATCGCCAACCTCGAGAAAGCCGTCGCAATCGATCCCAAGAATTCCGTCTATCACCAATGGCTCGGGGAAGCGGATGGCGGAAAAGCCGACGTTGACCGAAGCTTCTCGTACGCGAGAAAAGTGAAGAAGGAGTTCGAGGCGGCCGTCAGCCTGAACGGATCGAACATCGAGGCGCGGCGCGATCTCGAGGAGTTTTGCCTCGATGCGCCGTGGATCGTCGGCGGCAGCAAGGACGAGGCGCTGGCGCAGGTGAACGCGATTGCGGCGATCGATCCCGTGGCTGGACATCTGGCGCGCGCTCTCGATGACCGCGAGGCGTTGAAGAACAACGAACAGGCCGAGAGCGAGTACAAGCAGGTGCTCGCTGCCAAGCCGAAAAAGCCGGAGCCGTATTTCGAGATCGCGGATTTCTATATCGCTCAGCACCGCCCGGCTGATATTGAAACCGTCATCCAAGCGGCAGCGGCGGTGAGGCCCAAAGACCCGCGCATATCCTTCTACCGTGGCGTCGAGGCAGTGCTGGCGAACCAGAATCTCTCCGACGCCGAGCGAGACCTGAAATCGTATCTTGCAACCACGCCGGACCGCAGCGACTGGCCGTCGCACGCCTCGGCGCGCGTGTGGCTCGGCAGGCTCTACGAGCTCGAGGGAAAGACGCCGGACGCGGCGGAGCAGTATCGCGCGGCGCTACAGCTCGATCCGCGGGATAAGGACGCGCGCGAGCGGCTCGACAAGCTGGGCAAAAGCACGCAATAGCGCGTTTCCGGAAATTGCGGTTCCGCCTGGTGTGGCGGCTGCATCGAAGCGAAATTTCTTCATGGCGAGCACGCGGAACACGACGGCTTTGTGGGGCGAGATTTTTCAGCTCGCGATGCAGGCGCTGCGCGCGAACAAGATGCGCTCCACCTTGACGATGCTCGGCGTTGTGATCGGGACTGCCTCGATCGTGCTCGTCGTCACGATCGCGCTCACGGGACAGCGTTACATCCTCGCTCAGATCGAAGGCGTGGGCGCGAATCTCGTCTACGCGCATCTTGTCGCAACGGGCGAAGGAGGAACGACGGTTTTCGCGGACCGCCTCACGCCTGCCGATCGTGCGGCCGTGCAGCAAGGCCTTCCCGAGCTAGTAACCGAGACAGCCGGGTCCAATTGGCTTTCGATGACGATGGACGTGGGCGGGCGCGAGCGCATGATCAATCTCGTGGGTGTCACCGACGGCTTCCAGCAGATTCGCAACCTGGAAGTTCTTCGTGGGCGATATTTCGATCAGGACGATCTGGCGTCCGGAAGCAAGGTCTGTTTGTTGACGGAAGCGCTGGCGCGTCGGATCGCCCCGATCGGCGATCCGGTGGGCCGCGACATTCAGGTGGGCGAACTTCATTTCACCGTGATCGGAGTCTTTCGCGAGCGCGTGGCCACGCTTGGCGAGTCGGAAATCACCTCTGAATCCGTGCTGATTCCGTTTTTGCTACTCAAGTCCTTCACCGGGAGCGATTACTTCCAGACGCTTTATGCCCGGGCGGATGGCCCCGAAGATGTCCCGGCCGTCACTCGCCAGGTGGAGGAGATCCTACAGAGTCGCCACCGGCCCGGGGCGCATTATCGAGTGGAAAATCTGAGCAGCATTCTCGAGACGGCGCGCAACGTCGCGATGGGGCTCACGGTGGTGCTAGTGCTGGTCGCGCTGATCGCGTTGGCCATCAGCGGCATCGGCATCATGAATATCATGTTGGTTACCGTCACCGAGCGCACGCGCGAAATCGGAATTCGCAAAGCCATCGGAGCGACGCGCGACGCCATCCGCTATCAATTCCTGATGGAGGCGATGGTGATCAGCGGGATGGGCGCGCTTGCCGGAATCCTGATCGCGATCTCGATTCCACCGCTGCTGAATTTCCTGATCGCCTTCATTCCGGATGCGAGCGATGTTCGCGTTCAGGTATCGTGGGCTTCAGTGGTGCTGGCATTCATCGTATCCTGCTCCACGGGCTTGCTGTTCGGTTATCTGCCGGCAAACCGCGCCGCGGGACTCGATCCGGCGAGATCGCTGCACTATGAATAGCAGGTGCGGGAGCGGCAAGGAAGGTGAACGTGAAGGCAAGTAGGTTTGCGATGGCGGCGGTGGTTGCGGCGATTTGCTTTGTTGCTCCCGCGCGCGCGCAGGATGCGCAGCCGCTCACCATGCATCAAGCCATCACGCTGGCGTTGCAGAATAGCCGCGACTTGAAGCTCGCTCGCGTGCAATACAATGTGGCGGCCAACGAAGCCGGCGTCGACCGCGCGGCCTTCCGCCCGAATCTCTACACGGGCGCGGGCCTCGCATACACGCACGGCTTCCCGTCGCTGCCGGGCGGCGGCGCGCCTTCCGTGTTTCAGCTCGATTATCAGCAGACCGTCTTCGATCCGTGGCTCAAAGGGCAGCAGAAAGCGGCCGAAGACCGCGCCAAGAATCAAAAATTGGAAATGGATCACGTGCGTGACAACGTGATTGTCCGCACGGCGACGGAATATCTCGAGCTCGCGAAAGTGCAGCACTCGCTTGACCTGATGCGTACCGAGCGAACCAGCGCCGAGAAAATCCTCGAAGCGCTGCGCGAACGCGTGGCCGCGAATCAGGAGCTGCCGATCGAGCTGACACGCAGCCAGCTCACTCTGGCGCGCATCAACGAGCAGACGATAAGGCTCGAAGACCGCGAGGAGACGCTCGAGGAAAAGCTTCGCGATCTCACGGGAATACCCGATACGCAGTCGATCCAGGCCGAGCAGCAAGAGCCGTCCTTCGCGGCCGATCAATCGGAATCCGACATGGAGGACCTCGCGCTGCAAAATGACCGGAGCGTGGCCGAAGCCGAAAACGAGCGCGAGGCGCGGCAGCATATTCTGCGTGGCGCACATCTCAGCTATTTTCCGACGATCGATGTTGTGGGCCAGTACAGCATCCTGAGCAAGTTCAATAATTACAACGAGTTCTACAAGAAATTTGAGCGCAACAACGTGAACGTGGGCGTGCAGATCACAATTCCGCTGTTTGCCGCGAAGACCTCGGCAAATGTTGCCTTGGCGAAGAGCCAATTGGACGAAGCCGACTTGCTGCTCGGCAACAAGCGGCAGCAGGTTCGCCTCGATGTTCAGCAGAAGGCCCGCAGCGTGCGCGAGCTCGACGCCAGCCGCGAAGTGGCTCGCCTCGACCTCCAGCTCGCCCAGGAGAGCTTGCAACAGGTACAAGCGAAATTCGACCAGGGCAATGCGACGCTGCAACAGATCGAGCAGGCGCGGCTCGACGAAAGCAACAAATGGCTCGCGTTCTTGGACGCCGATTTCGCCCGCCAGCAGGCCCAACTCAACCTGCTCGAGGCCACCGGCCAGTTAGCCAAGGTTTTTCAATAAGATGCATCGAAAAAGGTTAGCTTTCGATGAGCTCGGTAATGCAGTAGAATGCTTTAAGAGGCCGTAGTCCGCGAAATTCTGAGGGGGTATTGATGCCGTCTGTGATGAAAACGCTGCTGCTGAACCCGCCTAGCTTCGAAAAATTCGACGGAGGGGCAGGTTCCCGCTGGCCCGCGACGCGCGAGATTGAGTCGTACTGGTATCCGGTTTGGCTCGCCTACGCGGCAGGCATGCTGCCGGGCAGCCGCCTGCTCGACGGCCCTCCGCACCGCATCACGCCCGCCGAAGTGATCAAGACGGCCCAGGACTACGAGTTCGTCGTTCTTTTCACCTCCACGGTAGGTTTCCTCGCCGACTTGCGCATGGCCCGCGCGATGAAAGAGGCCAAGCCCGACCTGAAGATCGCCTTCGTCGGCCCGCACGTGCAGATCAAGCCGGCGGAAAGCCTGCTGGCAAGCTCCGACCTCGATTTCGTCGTGCGCGGCGAATTCGATCACGCCGTCGTGGAATACGCGAATGGCATGCCGCTCTCCGAAATCGGAAATGCGAGTTACGTCAAAGACGGCAAGGTGGTCCACAATCCGTCGCGGCCGCTGATGCAGACCGAAGAACTCGACGCGCTGCCGTTTGCAACGGAAGTCTACGAAAAGAATCTCACCATCGAAAATTACAACGTGCCGTTTCTGCTGCACCCGTTCGTTTCCTTCTACACGACGCGCGGATGCCCGGCGCTCTGTACGTTCTGCCTGTGGCCGCAGACGCTCTCCGGCCACCAGTGGCGCCAGCGCTCGGTTGAAAACGTGGCGCGCGAATTCAAGCAGGCGCACAAGATGTTCCCGCAGGCGAAGGAATTCTTCTTCGACGACGATACGTTCAACATCCGCAAAGACCGCGTGGTCGCCCTCTGCAAGGAATTCAAGCCGGTCGGCTTCCAGTGGTCCTGCACGGCGCGCGTGCACGGCGACTACGAAACGTTGAAGGCCATGGCGGATGCGGGCTGCCGCCTGCTGATCGTCGGCTTCGAATCGGGCGACGAACAGATTCTGAAGAACATCAAGAAGGGCCAGACTCTCGAGATGGGCCGTAACTTCGTCAAGAACTGCAAGAAGGTCGGCATCCACGTTCACGGCGATTTCATTATCGGCCTTCCCGGCGAAACGAAAGACACGATCGAAAAGACGATCAACTTCGCGAAGGATCTCGACTGCGAGACCATCCAAGTGTCCATGGCTCACGCCTATCCCGGCACCGAACTCTACGACAAGGGCACGCGCGAAGGCTTCCTCGCGGGCGAAGCGATCACAGACGATGGCGGCCACCAGCTCCCGCACCTCGAATATCCGGGCCTTTCGCGCGAGTACATGGTCGAAGCCGTCAACGGGTTTTACGACAGCTATTATTTCCGCCCGCGAGTCGCATGGCGCATCGTTCGCGACGCGCTCTGGGATTCGCACGAACGCAAGCGCCTCTACCACGAAGCCGTCGACTTCATGAAGCTTCGCGCGGATCGCGTGAAGGTGGCGCGCACGCGCAAGGGCGTCGAGAAGAAATCGATCGTCGCAGTGCCGCCGATGAATCCGCCGCCTGCCGTGGGAGTGACAGGCGAGTCGCAAGAGGCATGACGTCGTCGCAGGGCCTGCACTTCAAAACCGTCGTCCTCATCCTGATCATGATCTCAGTCGCCCCGCTCGGCGACACGTTCCTGGGCAAGGGGATGAAAAACGTCGGCGGGATGACCAGCTGGGCGCCCGGCAATCTTTTCCATTTTTTCTTCCGCGCATTCACCACGGGCACGGTCTGGATCGGCATCGGATTGCTCATCGCGTTCTTCATTGCATACCTGGTGGTGCTTTCCTGGGCGGACTATAGCTACGTGCAGCCCGCCTCGTCCGCGTCCTACGTATTGATCGCGTTGCTGGCGCACTTCGTATTGCGCGAGACGATTTCGCCGTTGCGCTGGGCGGGTGTTGCCGTGATCTGCGCCGGGGTCTTCGTCGTAGGCCACACGCACCCGCAGACGCCGGAGCACCATTCGTGGTGACGCAGGCGATTCTCTACGTCCTGATCGTTTTCGTCGGCACGGGCGGCGAGCTGTGCGTCTCGCGCGCGATGAAGAGCATCGGCGAAGTGACGGACTTTCGCCCGCACGCAATCGCCCGCGTGGTGGGGCGCGCGCTGGCGCTGCGCCGGATGTGGGTGGGGATCGCGCTGATGGCGGTCGCGTTTTTCGCGCTGCTCGGCATGCTGTCGTTGGCGAAGGTAAGCTTCGTATTCCCGTCGACCGCCCTGAGCTATGCGGCGGGCGCGCTGGGTGGACGATTTTTTCTAGGCGAGCGCGTGACGCCGCAGCGATGGTTCGGCGTCCTTTTGGTCTGCATCGGCGTGGTGCTTGTGTTCCTCGGTAAGGGCTAGCGGAAGAGGCATCGTAGATGACCGGCTGGATGGCGTTTCGCGACGCGCTCCTCGTGCTGGCGACCGCGCCCTTCTTCTACTACGCCGTTGCCATCATCGCCGCCGGAAAATTCTTTCGCGGCAAGCCCGCGGCTACGGCTGAAACGCCTTCCGATTTCACTCCGCCCGCCAGCGTCCTCAAGCCGATCCGCGGGCTCGACCGCGAAACCTACGACAACTACGCGAGCTTCTGCCGCCAGGATTACCCCGAGTACGAAATCCTCTTCTGCGTCACCGACGAATCCGAGCCTGCCATTCCCGTGATCGAAAAGCTCATCCGCGATTTTCCCGACCGCGCGATCCGTCTGCTGATCGGCTCGGAGCCCGCGGGTGTCAGCGATAAGGTCAACAAGCTCGCACGCATGGCGGGTGAGGCGCGGCACGACGTCCTCATCGTCACCGATAGCGACGTCCGCGTCGATCCGGGGTTCCTGCGGGCGATCGTCGCGCCGTTCGGCGATCCGACGATCGGCGGCGTCACGTGCCTCTATCGCGGGCTTACCGACGGATCCTTCGCCGCCGATCTTGAGGCCCTCGGCAATAGCGCCGATTTCGCGCCCGGAGTGCTCGTCGCATGGCTCGGGGGCGGTGGCAGCCTCGACTTCATGCTCGGCGCCGTGATGGCGACTACCAAGCGGCGCCTCGCCGAAATCGGCGGATTCGAAGCGCTCGCCGATTATCTCTGCGACGACTACGAACTCGGCAATCGCATCGCCGCGCGCGGCCATCGCATCGAGCTGAGCCCGTTTCCCGTCGCCATCGATTATCCGCACCAGACGCTCGCCGAAGCGTTTCGTCATCAGCTTCGCTGGAATCTCGCGATTCGCTATTCGCGCCCCTGGGGCCATCTCGGCCTGATCTTCACGCACGGGCTCGTGTGGGCGCTCGCCGGCATATTTCTGGTCCATTCGTGGCAGGGCGCGCTCGCATTCGCTGCGGCGTACTCTCTGCTGCGTGTTGAAGTGGCGCTCGGCGTGGGCGCGCGCGGCATGGGCGACACTCTTGTGCGTCGCAAACAATGGATGCTGCCCGTCCGCGACGCCTTCGCTTTCATCGTCTGGCTCGCCAGCTTCTTCCCCCAGCGCATCCACTGGCGCGACCAGCAGTTCTACGTCCGCAAGAAACGCCTTGTGCGCGCCGAGTGAACCGCAAGCGAAATCGAAATCGAAAAATTGCACCCCCGCAGACGTGTCGATTAGAACGTGACCCCGTCGTGTGTTTGCAACGAGTTACACCGATTTCTAATCGCCAAATGTCGATTAGAAAATGGGGGTGGAGAGCTGCTCGCTGCGTGATCTGTGCCGCTGATTCAGTTGTCAAAGAGCGTCCCACCCTCGTCGAGAGGGGGCACAGGCGCGTTTCGCCGTGACGCGAAAAACGCGCCCGATTCACGCTAATTCATTTCGGGTCTTATTGTCTATTGTGGAAAGTACGCACGCGCCGCGTTCGTCCGTGGCTCGCGAGCCTCTTCCCGCAGCGTGTCCACTGGCACGACCAACGGTTCTAAGTGTGCAAGAAGCGTCTCGCATCGCGCAAGAATCAAATACTCGTCTGTGCTTGTTTGGCGGGCCTTCTCTCGGGACTTCTATTCGCGCCAACTTGCATCTTTGCCCAGCAGCAAACGACGATCCCTCAGAAACAAGAACGTATTGAGGTGCTGATAGCAAAGACCGTCGTCTTTATAACCCTTGTCGTGGACTTGGACGGAAGGACGATACCCGGACAAGGCACCGGTTTCTTGGTCGCGGTACCGGACGCCAGGATGGGCAAGGATCAGGGCTTTATCTATCTAATTACGAACCGACATGTGGCAGAGGCTATCGATAATGTAGGCGGTATCTGTCGGAGGTATAGGATTCTTCAGACATCGGTCACTTGGAATCTCAAGTCTCCGGTGAATGGCCAGCGCCAACACACCGAAACAATCAACAATCCTCCCGGCCTCAACTGGGTGTTTCCCGAAGACGACTCGGTGGATTTGGCCGCCATTCCTTTTGGCGGTGATGCGGCGAAATACGATGTGGAGTTTGTGAGTATAGCCGATTTCATTACCCCCGAATTGTTTCACACTCAGTTCGATGTTGGGGACAAGATTCTATTTGCCGGCTTGTTCAGTCCCTTTGAAGGCGCGAACGAAATTCAACCCATCCTAAGACAAGGAATACTCTCGATGCTGCCCGACGGCCCAATTCCGACGACCCTATGCAGACCCGGGACTGTCTACTTGGCTGATGTCCACGCCATCAGGGGGAACAGCGGCTCGCCAGTCTTTATGACTCCGCGTAGCACGTTGGGAGGAATGGTCGGCTCCAGCAATGGTGTGGTTCCCTATGGACTGTTGGGTGTCATCAGTGGATTTGAAAACGAGTCCGAAAACTTTTCGTTGCAGGCCTCGACGACCACATTCCAGGGATCTGTTCAAGCGAACAGCGGAATTTCAGTGATCGTACCGGCATACCAACTAAAGAACCTACTGGAGAGCGCACCCCTGCAGAAACTGAGAGACCAAGCAGCGGCCGCGCTCAACGAGAAGGCAAAATCCAAGTAGCCCCGCCGTTGACGAAATTCACTTCCGCCAGTAAAGTATCTGTAGGTCGCGCCTGCGGCCTTTTTTGTTGCCAGCCTGCCGGCAGGCCTCCGGCCGGCGGGGAGGCGGTTCGGCCGGACGCTTTGCGCCGGGCAGTCTGGCGGCGCGAGGCGGGATCGAAATGATGGGATGTCGTCCAATCGGTAGGACACGGGTCTCTGGAACCCGGTATCTAGGTTCGAGTCCTAGCATCCCAGCCAACTCTTTAGAATCAGTGGCTTAGGCTCCTGCGTAGAGACGGACGGCTCCCAACGATATTTAATCCTGCAGTTCTTCCGAGATGGTCCGTAAGAATTGGTGGATGGCGGAAAGAGTGGCTTCGCACTGGTCCCGATGTGGCGCATGCTTGCAGTTTTCAAGGATTATGGCTGACGCCGACGGGATTCTAGCCCGAATAGCCGCGATCTGCCTGGCCGTGCCGTATTCGTCCTGAGCTCCCTGGAGCACGAGTACAGGGCAACGGATGAGATCCAAAAACGATTCGATGTTCCACGTCCGAAAGCTTGGATCAAGCCAAATGTTATTCCACGCCCAGAACAGCGAATCAACATTCGCGTGATATCGGCCCAGCCGTTTCGGCAAGTCCGTTAGTTTGTATGCCACCCTGGCTTCCGCGATGCTAGACACCGTTACGTCTTCGACAAACACATGAGGCGCTTCCAAGACAAGCCCGGCAGGAGAATCCGGAAACATTCCGGCGTAGAGAATCGCTATTGATGCTCCGTCGCTGTGGCCTAGAAGGACGGGTCGTTCGATGTGCGCCTTGTCGAGAATTTCCGGCAGTACGATTTGGGCCTCGCGGTGCATGTAGGAAGGCGGCCGTGGTTCTTCCAGGGGATCCGAGTTGCCGTGTCCATATCGCGAGTAGACGAAGACGCCGAGGCCCGTTTCTTCGGCTAGTTGGAGCGGGAAATCCTTCCAGTGCGCGACCGACCCTAATCCTTCGTGAAGCATTACAATCGTTGGAAGGTTTGAGTGGCGGGCTTCAATTCGGACCGCTTCGAGCCACTTGCCGTCTACAAAATAGTTTTCCGCACTCGTTGGGGCGATGCTCATGGGACCGATCGCCAGTTCAACGGGAAATGGCCGTTGGAGTCAATGATTCCCGGACCGGCGTATCCCTCAGAGCCCGGATTAGGATCTCGAGGCTTTCTTCGACAGTGCGTCCGGCAGTGTCGACCTGAATGTCAGCCTTGGCGTATAACGCGTCACGCTCGGAAAGGATTCGTTTGAGGTCGGACATCGCGTCACGATGATCGGTGATAGGACGCATGTCCCCCTGTGCAATCACGCGCTTCATGTGTTCTTCCGGAGAGGTTTTCAGCCAAACCGTGAAGCAACTGGATAACAATCGTTCGAACGTACCCGCCTCGGATACGAGGCTCCCTCCGGTCGCCATCACAAAGCAGGGGTGGCGCTGGATCGCGTTTTCCAGACACTGCCGTTCGAGGCTGCGGAAGCCGCTCTGCCCGTGAAATTCGAAGATAAGGCTTAAGGTGAGGCCACTTTCTTGTTCGATAAGGCGGTCGAGTTCTAGAAAGGGCATCTCCAAGCGCCCGGCGAGCGCGGCCCCCAAAGTAGACTTGCCTGCACCTCGCAGCCCTATTAGCGCAATCCGCCGATGACGAGCTGCTGGATCAAGCCTGCCGAACTGTTGAAGCAACATATGCCGGGCAAGCTTAAGGTCATCCGAAGAGAGGCGCCGGAGGAACTCGACGGTATGAGTCAATTCCACTGGCGGCTCAGGGTCCTCCACGAGCAAGACTTCAACGGACATGCCCAATGCCTTGGCCAGCCGTCGCAATACCAGGACTGAAATGTTTCCGTTGCCGCTTTCAATTTGCGCAAGGTAACGCTCCGAAACGCCAGAGTCGCGGGCGAGCTGCTTTCTAGTCATGCCCCGGCGGGCTCGCGCCTGCCTGACCCGATCTCCAAGCGATCTCAGGGTGGCCGGAGCAATGGCTTCGGTCCCAATGCCACGCTTGCGCGTTGCACTGGGTTCCCGCAGAATCGGCGGGCGGACGTTTTTCATATATTCGCCCTCTTCTGTATGTACTATACTGCATGCAGGGGCGGCACGCAATGGTCGCTGCAAATAAGGGGGATAGCTACCTAAGTGACTGGCGGTAAGCAATATGATGCATGTTCCCACCTTGACTTCAGAGGCATGACGCATTATCGTTGCGGTGAGAGGTAAGTACGTAATTTGGAGCAGACAAGCATGAAAGCCGTCGTGGGCGGTCCGAATTCCGCTACTTCCGATTTGGTCGATTTCCGGACAGCGCCGGCCGGTTATCGCCATTGGAAGCTATCCATTGACGGTTGCGTGGCAACCCTTGCGATGGACGTGCAAGAGGACGCGGGCATACGTCCCGGCTACAAGCTCAAATTGAATTCGTACGATCTCGGCGTCGACATCGAGCTGCACGATGCGCTTCAGCGGATTCGGTTTGAGCACCCTGAAGTTTCAACTGTCGTTCTTACCAGCGCCAAGCCGCGGGTTTTTTGCTCTGGCGCGAACATTTACATGTTGGGGCTTTCGAGCCATGCCTGGAAGGTGAACTTCTGCAAATTTACGAATGAGACCAGAAATGGAATTGAGGACTCCAGCTCACATTCGGGGCTGAAATTTATTGCCGCATGCAATGGCTCAACTGCCGGCGGAGGTTACGAACTCGCCTTGGCGTGCGACGAAATCGTGCTCGTCGACGATCGTTCGTCTTCGGTTAGTCTTCCAGAGGTTCCTCTGCTGGGCGTGCTTCCGGGCACTGGCGGTCTCACACGGCTTACAGACAAGAGGCATGTCCGGCGGGACCTCGCGGATGTATTTTGCACGACGCCGGAAGGTGTACAGGGCCGGCGTGCCAAAGACTGGGGACTCGTCGATGAAGTGATCAAACCACAAGACTTCGATGCGTATGTGAAGAGACGCGCGCTGGCGCTTGCCGAGTTGTCCGATCGGCCTAGGGAGGCGAGGGGTATCGAACTTCCGCCAATCGCGCGAACCGTGGACGAGCGCGGATACCACTATGAGTACGTGGACGTAGCCTTGGACCCGCAACGCCGCACGGCCACCTTAACTGTCAAGGCCCCTGAATCCGGAGGGGCAGCAACGCTCGACCAAGTCTTAGCTGCTGGGGCTAGATGGTGGCCTTTGCAAATGTCGCGGGAACTTGACGATGCAATTTTGTCGCTGCGGATCAACCAGCTCGAACTTGGCCTTTGGATTTTCAAAACTGAAGGCGAGTGGAAGAATGTGCTTGATGTCGATTCTGTATTGTTTTCGAATCGCGGCAACTGGTTCGTCCGCGAAGTCATCGGGATGATGCGCCGGACTCTCGGCCGCGTTGACGTTACCTCCAGATCGATCTATGCATTGGTTGAGCCGGGCTCATGTTTTGCCGGAAGTCTATTGGAGCTGGCATTGGCAGCAGACCGCGTGTACATGCTCGACGACCCGCAATGCACCATAGCACTTTCGGAAATGAACTTCGGCGGACTGGAAGCTGCCAATGGCCTTGCGCGTCTGGAGGCGAGATTTTGTCGCGACCAATCGCGAGGCTCGGAGATGAGCAAGCGAATCGGCGAGGCACTTGGGCCTCGCCAGGCCGCAGAACTCGGTTTAGTGACGTTCACACCCGATGAACTGGACTGGACCGACGAAATTAGGCTCGCGATTGAAAGTCGTCTCGCACTTTCGCCCGACGCAATGACCGGTCTGGAAGCGAATCTCCGGTTTGGAGAGCATGAAAATATGGACTCGCGCATCTTCGGGCGGCTTTCGGCATGGCAGAATTGGATCTTCGTTCGTCCCAATGCGGTAGGGCCCACGGGAGCACTGAAGGTATATGGCACGGGCAGTCGGGCCAAGTTCGATTGGGAGCGAGTATAACGTACATGGCGGAACTGACAGAAGTCACTCAGCAAGCGATCGACTACTCTCAGCGCATTCCTAACAATGTTGATCTCTCGAATGACCGAACCTTGCAACGCGCGCTCGAACGTTGGCAACCGGCGTTCTTGAATTGGTGGAAAGATACAGGGCCGGCCAATGGCGCCGCTTTGCAGGTCTACCTTAGAACGGCTGTTAGCGTAGACCGCGACGGTTGGGCGAACTTCGAATACGTGCGGATGCCGGAGTATCGGTGGGGAATCTTTCTAACACCGCGCGATGAGAGCCGAAAGATCAACTTTGGAGATCACTGCGGGCAGCCAGCCTGGCAGGAGGTTCCCGGAGAATATCGATCGACGCTACGCCGAATTATCGTGACGCAAGGGGACACGGAACCTGCTTCGGTGGAACAACAGAAACTTCTGGGCGCCACCTGTCCTTCGCTTTACGACCTCCGGAATCTGTTTCAGGTTAATGTGGAGGAGGGACGGCATTTGTGGGCGATGGTGTATCTCCTTCATCGGTATTTCGGGCGTGATGGAAGGGAAGAAGCCGAAGCTCTGTTGGCAAGGCGGTCGGGGGACCCGAACAACCCACGCATCCTCACAGCCTTCAACGAGAAAACCAGCAATTGGCTGGCGTTTTACATGTTTACGTTTTTTACGGATCGCGACGGCAAATTCCAATTGGCGGCATTGTCCGAGTCGGGTTTCGACCCTCTGGCGCGCACGACAAAGTTCATGCTGACGGAAGAAGCGCACCATATGTTTGTCGGCGAATCGGGCGTGGCGCGCGTGCTGCAGCGCACGTGCGAGGTTATGCACGAGCGCAAGTTGACGGATCCTTCCCAGGTTCGCGCCCAAGGAGTCATCGATTTAGAAACGTTGCAAAGATTCGTGAATTTTCACTACAGCGTCACGTTGGACTTGTTCGGGTCAGACATCTCCTCCAACGGGGCGAGCTACTACACGGGGGGGCTGAAGGGTCGCTACGAAGAGACAAAGATCGGCGACGACCACTTGCTAGTCGGCGGCTCCTACACGGTCCAGGAAATAGCGGATGGAGAGATCGTGAGCCGACAAGAGTCGGCCCTCACAGCTCTCAATGCGCGCTTGCGCGACGACTACACGGACGAGATTCAGGCTGGCCTCGATCGATGGAACCGGATTCCGGAAAAATTCGGAATCCCGTTTCGCTTGACACTGCCGCACGTGGGATTTCACCGCAAAATCGGCAGTTTTGCCGATCAGTTTGTCAGTCCTGACGGGCGGCTTCTTTCCAGAGAAGAATGGGAACGCCAGTCGGCGCGTTGGCTTCCGTCGGAGGATGACCACGTGTTCGTGGGCTCGCTGATGGGCCGGGTGATCGAACCGGGAAAGTTCGCGAATTGGATCGCTCCGCCGGCGAGGGGCATCAACAATTTGCCGATAGAATTCGACTACGTCCGGTTTGACTAAGGTTGGTCCATTGCCTGCCTCGGACAATTCTGCTTCGTTCGTCCGCGATCGGTTGCAAACCGTGTCGCTTCCCGCCCGGAAGCTGTTCGCCGTGATTGTGCGTGAAGCATACCATGGACCGATCCACCCAAAACCCAAGGGGACCGCGAGTCCACCAGAGATCCTCGAAGCGTGTGGTCTCGATGTGGGAGAATTTTATGTCTTGCTAGAGGTGTTGAGGGCAGCGGGTCTAATCCGAATTTCTAAAGCTTATCCCTTTGAAGAAATCCAACTTTCTCCCGAGGCGGCTCAGGCAGAGTCGTTGGCAGAGCGATGCACACGCGAGAACATCCCATTCGAAGATGCTTTTGTAAGACTCGTTTTCCCACCCAGCGAGCGGGGCTAGACTGCTTCTTCTGCCCGATACTGCTCATTCGGGCCAAGCGGAGGGATTGGTGACGCTCAATAAGCTTCCTGTACCAGCAAATCAACGATTCTTCGAAGACATCGAAGCTGGACAAGTGTATGAGTTCGGTACCATCACCGTGAGTGAAAAGGACATTATCGATTTCGCACGGCAATTCGATCCGCAGGACTTTCATTTGGATCGGGCGAAGGCCGCCAGTAGTCTATTTGGCGGAATCGTCGCTTCAGGATGGCACACCACAAGCGTCGTCATGCGTCTATACGTCGATCACTACCTTTCGCACATCGCAAATCTTGGCTCGCCCGGCGTTGAGGAGATTCGCTGGCCAAACCCCCTGAGGCCTGGCGATACCTTGAGAATCCGCGTCACGATTTTAGAGGCGCGCCCTTCGCGCTCCAAACCAGATCGAGGCATTATTCGGGTGCACGTTGAGGCGATAAATCAGACAGACAACCTGGTTCTAAGCATGATAGGTGTGAGCTTGGTGGGCCGCCGTCGAGAGTCTTCAGCGAGTTCCGCGTGAAGCCGATTCTTGGGACTGCGACGCCGTAGCGCCGCGACTCATCTCACGCAGCTTGTATCGCAATAGCTTTCCCGCAGCCGTCTTTGGTAATTCGCTCACGAATTCGATCCGCCGAGGATATTTGTGAGGCGCGATTCGCTGTTTCACGAAATTCTGGAGATCCCTGACCAATTCCGGACTGCCGGCATAGTTCCGTTTTAGGACAACGAATGCTTGCGGCGTGTGAAGGCTCGTCTGCTCTTCGAAAGCGATGACGGCGGCTTCCAAGACACAGGGATGCTCGATCAGGGTGCACTCAACTTCGATCGGCGACACCCATTGGCCGGACACTCGAAACATATCGTCCGATCTCCCTGCGTACCAGTAAAATCCGTCTTCGTCGACCGTGTACTTATCTCCCGTGAAGAACCAGCGCCCGCGCATGCGCTCCTCGCTTAAAGCTCGCCGATTCCAGTAGCATTGTGCCGTGCTGGGCCCCGCAACCATCAAGTCGCCGATCGCGCCGGGAGGTACCGGCTGTCCGGCATGGTCGACCAGCGCAAGTTCATAGCCGGGCACGGCCTTGCCCGTGCTGCCGGGACGAACTTGCCCTGTTCGGGCGGAAAGATAGATATGCAATGCTTCGGTGGATCCGATGCCGTCCAGAATCTCGACTCCGAAGCACTCCTTCCAACGGCGAAAAATATCCGCGGGCAGAGGCTCGGCGGCCGAAACTGCAAGGCGAACCGACCCCAAGTCGTAAGCCGATCCCTGTTCGACCTCCTGTAGCATCGCCGCGTAGAGCGTTGGCACCGAAAAAAAGAGCGTTGGCCGATTCGCCTGCGCTACTTCCAGAACCGTTCTTGCCTGCGACTTGCCTGGATACAAGATAGTGGTTGCGCCCACGTGAAACGGGAACATCAGTCCGTTTCCAAGACCATAGGCATGGAAAAGTTTGGAAGAGGAAAACGTGACATCGCGCGTCTGGATGTCCAAGACGCCGCGTGCATAGTACTCGCAACAATAAGCCCAGTCGTGGTGCAAGTGCACGGCGGCTTTAGGCCGCCCGGTGCTGCCGGATGTCCAGAGCCAGAAGGCAACGCCATCCTTACTGGTGGGCGCCGCCTCTAATTTCGGCGACGCTTTCTCCAGGAATTGATTCCAATGGGTGTACTCACCCACGTTGTCCCCGCATACAATTACGTTTGTGCAGTAAGGCTGCCCCAAAAGGGCTGGCGCAAATTCAGCGAGAAGCGCCGAATGGACGATCGCAACCCTCGCTCGGCTCTCCTCGAGAAAGTAGGCGTAATCGCTTGCGCGTAATGCCGTGCTCGTCGGCACTGCCACGGCTCCAATTTTCATGGTCCCGAGGTACGAGGCTGCAAACTCCGGGGTATCCGGGAGAACTAACAACACTCGCTGTTCCTCCTGGAGGCCAAGAGCGAGTAGTCCATTCCCGGCACGATTGACTTGTTCGGCGATCTCACCGTACGTAACCCGAAGATCGCCGCTGATAATCGCGGTCTTGTCGCCGCGACCCTCCCTAAGGTGCCGATCGACAAAATGATCTACGAGGTTGTATCGATCCGGCAGCTCGAGCCTGACAGTAGGGTTCATCAGAGTTGCTACGTAATCGATTCGAGTATGCGGCAGTCAGCCGAGATCACATCCACGAAACGTCTCTCGTCGTTCGAAGGTCGAAGCAGTATACTGCATGCCCGGTCCCTGGGAATCAGTTCATCTTGCGCCCAACTTGCATGTGACCTTTGAAGAAGGCACCTGGGCCGCTTGACTACACGATCTGCTCAAGCCTCATGTCAGCATGTGGTGGTATCTGATCCAAGCAAGAGTTGATGCCATTCTGGCCCTTTATGCCCCGATCATGAATCCGTCGAAGAACGCCTTGAGTTCAGTGTAGGCGTCGAGGGGTAGAATATGCGCGACGTATTGGTCAGGCCGCACGACCACCATGCACCCTTGCTTTCGATCGACGCCGCGCATGTCGAAAATGTCATGGCCGCCCTTCAAGTCGGGGCAAAACATTTTTTCATAGTCGCGAAGCCCGTAGCGACCTTTTCGGGGTAGAAGGAAGGAGGGCATGGCCTCGATCGCAAGCTCGCGATGGCCCTGCTGGAACACGGCGCGAACGTCGATGACGGAGTCGATGTCCGCTCCTGCCGGTGTGAACGTTCTGACCGGCGAGTCTGGAGACTCGGCGAGGAACGTGCACAGCGACCTCAGGCGGGAGGCAGTGTCGAGGGGGTCCTCGGCGTCAGCGAAGGCGAATAGACGCCAGCGTCCGTCCGCCTTGACAGTATGGCCGAGGTGAACGAGTTTCGCATCCGCCAACCGTATGACGGGCGCTGAATGAAAGCGTCTGCCGATCGGCAGGTCTTGCGCCAAATGTTGATAGGTTGGCGGACCGCAAAGTATCGAGGGATAGTACTGGGTTTCCGTGCCCGCCGTGAAGCGCAGCTGGCGAACGAAGTATTTCTGGAACTCCGCCGGATCGACGCCTTCGAGGTCCGAGCGAGAGGGGTCCTTGGGCGCCGCGCTGAACATCTTGGCGAACTCGCGGTCGAAATCGATCAGCTCCTTGGCGACCGACCGCCTTTCGGCTGAATAGGTCTGCAGGATTTGCGGCGCGCACCGGCCGCGGATCACCGACGCCAGTTTCCAGCCCAGATTGAACGCGTCCTGCATGGAGACATTCATGCCTTGCCCCGCTTTGGGGCTGTGCGTGTGGCAGGCGTCGCCCGCTATGAACACGCGCGGAATCAGGTCCGGCGTTCGCTCTTGCGGAAGATCGTCAAAGGAGTCGCAGAGACGCTGGCCGATCTCATAAACCGACCACCACGCGATCTCCTTCACCTCCAATGTGTAGGGATTGAGGATCCGTCGCGCCGCCGCAATCAGGCGGTCGGGCGTGACGTTCAGGTTCGAGACTCGCTCATTCGCGTTGAGCTTGTCGAGCTCGATATAGATGCGAAAGAGATAGCCGCCTTCACGGGGAATGATTAGCGCGCTACCTTCAGCGGCCGACTGGATCGCTGACTTCAGGCGCACGTCGGGGAAGTCGGTGACGCCGAGCACGTCCATTACGCCCCAGGCTTGGTTGGCCGAATCTCCGCGCAGCTCTCGCCCGAGCGACTTTCGCACTGCGCTGCGCGCGCCATCGCAACCGACTACAAACCGGCACCTAATCGTTTCCGTCTGACCTTCGTGCGAGGGATCGAGCCGTTCGAACCTGACAGTCACCGGATAGGCCGCAGCGCCCTGCGGGACGCCTTCGCCGGGAGGCGCGACCGTGAGATCGGTAAGGCGGCGCGAATAGTCTGGTACCAGCCGCGTCGGCGAATCGCGCATAACGTCAAGATAAAAATCATGCACCCGCGCCTGGTTGAGGATCACATGCGGGAATTCAGATAACCCGTCTTCGGTGTCCTGTATCCTGCCGCTGCGAACGATGTGGTCGCGCGCATTGTCGTCGGGCCTCCAGAACGTCGTTTCGTTAACCCAATGGGCTTCTTTAAGGACTCGCTCGCTAAAACCGAACGCTTCGAACATTTCCATCGTGCGGCACGCAACGCCGTCGGCTTGGCCGAGAAGCAACGGCCCCGACTTCTGCTCGACAATGCGAGTTTTGATGTCGGGAAAAGACGCGAGTTGGGCTGCGAGGGTAAGGCCCGTCGGTCCGGAGCCGACGATCAGGACGTCCACTTCCCCGGGCGGGGACGACGCGCGCGACGGAAGGGGCTCGGCGGCCTCGGAGACATGAGGATCGCCTGGTCTAAATCCGTTAAGGTGGAATTGCATGGCGTCTCGCTATGACCAGTAGTCAAGGGTCAAGAAAATCTTGCGAAGCTGGCGGAATTTGCGCACGCCGTAGACCAGTGCTTCCTGCCCGGCCTCGCTGGCGGCGCCGACCACGTCGCCGACGGGACCAGCCGCACTACCATCACAACCGCACGGTCCCAGCCGCTTTTGCAATCGCAACGATCTGATTCATTTTGAGAGCGAAGATAACACACAACTGCTGAGGTTCTCTAACCAGGCATCACATTCGACGGTGATCATCGTCACAGACGAGCGAATCTGTAATCGTCATCCTTCCGGGGAGGTCAAGGGGAGACGCTGGGACAAGATTCCAGTAACAAATTACTTCGACATCGTTGTCATTGATGGAGAGCGGCGCGGATTGCGATCTGTCTTCTGGGGTGCGCCTTTTGCAGGTCAGACAAGGGGGAAGGCGTGGGAAACGAAGGAGGCACTTTTGTCGCGTACCAGGATGTTTGGCTGCTGGACGGAGTTCGGACTCCGTTTGTCGAATTCAACACCGCGTTAGGTCTTGTTTCGCCGATTGATCTAGGGATCAAAGTAGCCCGCTCGCTGTTTGAGCGGACTCAGATTTCTCCGAAAGATGTGGACTCGGTAATCGGCGGCAACGTCGAGAAGTCGAGTTTCGACGGCTTCTTCCTAGCTCGGCATATCGGCTTGTACTCCGGCGTTCCGTTGGACCGCCCCGCATTGATGGTGCAGCGAGTGTGTGGCACGGGAATCGAAGCCATCAGCCAAGCCGCCGACGCGATTACTCTTCGCAAGATTTCTCTGGCTCTATGTGCCGGAGCGGAATCAATGAGTCGCAGCCCCATCGCGGCATACACACACCGGGGAGGATTTCGGCTGGGGCAGGTGGAGTTCAAGGACACTCTTTGGGAGGCGCTGCACGACACGGCACCGGACGTGACGATGGGCGACACGGCAGAAAAGGTCGCCGTAACTCATAACATCACGCGCGAGGACGCGGACCGCTTCGCCGAAACGAGTTTTGCGCGGGCTCTGGCCGCCCAAAAGAGCGGATTTCTCGCGGGAGAAATCGTCCCCGTGGTGAGCGAGAAGTTTGAGTTGCCGGGCTACAAACCCCGCGGGATCCAGTTGCCGAAGGGAGTCGATCGGCTGGCTGACGACACTCACATTCGGCCGTCCTCCTATGAGTCGCTCGCAAAGATTCGGCCGGCATTCGGCGGCGTTCAGACTGGAGGCAACAGCTCCGGGATCGTTGACGGCGCCGCCGCCGCGCTGGTGAGTTCCGGCGACTACGCCCGCTCGCGAGGATTCCAGCCGCTCGCTCGAGTCGCCTGCGTGGCAGCGGTCGGGGTGCCCCCCGAGATCATGAGTATCGGACCAGTCCCCGCTATCCGAAGGCTACTGAACGGTGCCGGAATGACGCTCGATCAGATTGACCGGTTTGAAATCAATGAGGCATTCGCCGCTCAGATTATCGGCGTCGAACGTGAACTGAATCTCGATCGCGCGAAGCTGAATGTGAATGGTGGCGCGATCGCCATCGGACATCCGCTTGCGGCGACGGGAGTGCGCCTTGCGACAACAGTCGCGCGCCAACTGCGCCACTCAAAACTGCGGTACGGCATCGCTTCGGCATGCATCGGCGGAGGGCAGGGCATCGCCATGCTGCTCGAAAATCCAGCCGGTCCAGCCTGATGCGGACCAATCGCAGGACGGTCCGTTCAGTTCGGCGATTGCGACTCACGCGGGATAGTGTTCTACCCGCGCTATCTCGAGTTTTTCGATGCTTGTAGGGATGCCTTGTTTGCGCGGGCGGGACCACCAAGGGAGAAGCTGCTCCGAACCTATCACACCGACGGGATACCTGTCGTCGATGTCCGAATCAGTTTCCTTCAGCCCTCACGCTACGGCGACACCGTCGCCATCGAATCCAGCTTTGCCGAATGCGGCCGCAGCAGCTTTTCCGTGTGCCAAAAGCTTAGTCCGGAAGTCGGAGCGCGAGCGTGACAATGGAAAAACAGTGGAACAAGCTGACGCCTGACGAAAAGTTCCAGGAGCGAGCACGACAGTGGAAATTTCCCGAGGGACTGCAGTTTGCCAGCCCGGACGTCGAGCGCGCCTACCAAAGTCGCGTGCAGATGATTCTCGATGCCGTCCAACTCCGAAAGCCGGAGCGCATTCCCGTATGCCCCTCGGCGGGCTTCTACCCGTTTGCTTACGCCGGCGTGACGGCCCAAGAGGCGATGTACGATTACGGAAGACTCGGCTACGCCCTCAAGAAATATCACACCGATTTCATGCCGGATGTTAGGGGCAGCTCACTGCTCTACGGTCCCGGCAAGGCCTTTGAGATACTCGATTACAAGCTGTATCGCTGGCCGGGCCACGGCTTGCCGCCCACGTCGCACTTCCAATGCGTGGAAGATGAATACATGCGGGCCGACGAATACGATCTCCTGAACAATGACCCAACTGACTTCTTCTTGCGCCGCTACCTCCCTCGCATATTTGCGACACTCGGCCCCTGGCAAATGCTGGACACGTTCACGGACATTCAGGAGTTGCCCTACACAGGTCCACCCTTGGCTGCCTTCGGTTCGCCGGAGATGGAGGAAGCCTGCAAGCGGCTGCTGGAAGCCGGTCGAGCTGCGCGCGACTGGCTTCAGACGTGTATCGCCATTGATCGCGCAACGACGGCGAATCTCGGCCTTCCCGGGTTTTCCGGCGGCTTCACGAAGGCGCCGTTTGACACGGTCGGTGACACGCTGCGTGGCACACGGGCGATCATGCTCGACAAGTTCCGTCAACCCAAGAAGCTGCTAGCCGCCGTGGAGAGGCTCGTGCCCATCGCCATCGATTGCGCCGTGCGCTCCGCGGCCAAGGGTCGAAACCCGCTCGTTTTCATCCCTCTCCACAAGGGCGCGGATGCCTTCATGTCAAATGCGGATTTTAAGACCTTCTATTGGCCGACGCTGAAAGCAGTGATCCTCGGGATGATTCAAGAGGGCCTCGTTCCCTTTCTTTTCGTGGAGGGCAGTTACGACAAACGGCTCGAGATTGTCGCGGACCCTGATATTCCGGCCGGCAAGACGCTGTGGACATTTGATCGCACAGACCTCCGGGAAGTGAAGAAGCGTTTTGCTGGCTGGGCCTGCATCGGCGGCAACGTGCCTGTCTCCATCCTCGCGGCTGCCGGGCCCGAGGACGTCAAGACGCACGTCCAGCGCTTGATCGACGACGTGGGGCGAGACGGCGGTTACATCCTCTCGACCAGCGCGCCGATGTACGATGCCAAACCAGAAAATTTGCACGCGCTCATCGAGACTGGCAAGAAATACGGCGCGTGACGAAAACCAGGCGGTCTATGTTGCACAAAACTCTGTTCGTGGCCCGAAATCGGATGTGCTCCTTCTCGCCATCCGCGGCCCAGATTCGACTGACTCGCGTTTGGACGCATGAGGCGCCAATCGGTCAAGCGGAATTCACGGTGATTATCCCCTTTAGGCAGATAGACAGTTTCGCCAATTTATGATTCGGGAGGGATCAACATGGACGACAGGCTTTTAAAAACGCATCTTCGGGCGCTTTACGCGCATGCTCGCTGGGAGCGAGAGGCAGTTGGGATACTACGTTCGGCGGTAAAAAGCCTTACTGAAACGGCTCTGCAAGGAAATCCAGATTGCGAGGCCTGTTCCAGCATTTTATCGGCATTAGATCGCGCTCCATTCGATCAAAAGACAGAGAAGGTAGTTCAAGCGATCGACGAAACAGTTCAGTCATTAGGATGAGTTGGTCATTAGCCTCGCTTTTTAGCCATCTTGAAGATACAGCGCCGATCGTCGCTGGTGGCGAAGGCAAGTCATTAATGGGCAAGGCGATCGAAAGTTCTCTCGGAGTCTAAATGTCCTATCCGCTCCAAGGTGTGCGCATCCTCGAGTTGGGCCAGATCATTGCCGGCACCTATGGGGGGCAGGTGCTGTCGGATCTCGGCGCGGAAGTGATCAAGATCGAATCGCCGCAAGGCGATCTTGGGCGCAATAATTCAGTCGCGCCCTATCGCGGCCTGAGCGGCCTCTTTCTGACGTTCAACCGGAACAAGAAGAGCGTCGTGATCAACCTCAAGACCGACGCTGGGCGCGACATTTTCTACAACCTCGTAAAGCTGTCGGATGTCGTCATCGACAACTTTCGGCCAGGCGTTCTCAAGCGACTGCAGATTGATTACGAGACGTTGAGCCGAATCAATCCGCGCATCATTCAATGCTCCGTCACTGGGTTCGGCCTGACCGGCTCCTACAAGAATTATCCGGCGCTCGATCTCAGCATTCAGGCCATCGCGGGCCATATGGCGGTGACCGGCGAGCCAGGGCGTCCGCCGTCGCGCGTTGGGATTCCTTTGGGCGACTTGAGCGGCGGCATCTTTGCCAGCCAGAGCGTGCTAGCGGCTCTTTTCGACCGGGAACGCACAGGGCGGGGGAGGCAGATCGACATTTCCATGTTCGATGTCATGCTGCATTTGCTCACCTACATGGGGACGATGTGGCTCACGAATGGTGAACTGCCCAAACCATCCGGCTCGGCTCACGACTACACCGTTCCATGGCAGGCGTTTGCGGCCAGCGATGGGTACCTCGTGGTGGCCGCGCGCGAACTGGCCACGTGGGTACGGCTCTGCGGAGTGCTGGGGGAGCCGGGACTAGCGTACGATCCGAGGTTTGCCACTCCCGAAGATCGCGTACGGAACAGAGCCATCCTCGTGCCGCACCTTGAATCCATCTTCCGTACGCGCACAGTGGCGGAGTGGGTCGAACGCTTGCGAGCAGCGGACCTATCGGCTGCGCCGGTCAACCATTTCGATCGGGCATTTGCCGAGGCGCCGGTCGCGGAGCGCGAAATGATCGTGGAGTACGATCATCCCGATGTCGGCAAGGTGCGGTTACCGGGCAATCCCATCAAGATGTCGGGCATGACCGGCACGATCTCCAGCCCGGCGCCACGGCTGGGGGAACACACAGACGTGGTGCTGAATCAATTGCTGTCTTTGTCGGCCGATGAGATCGCGTCATTGCGGCAGCTGGGAGCGATCGGTTAATCGGAGGGAAAGGGCACCGGTAAACAGCCCGTCGCCTTTCGCAACAGCCAGCTTCCGGAATCAGAAGATGGGATTCGCCAAAATGAATCTCGTGTGTCACTGTCTGCGTGAAGGGCAGCATGTACACTCCCCAGGTTCCCAGCCTGCTCAGGACGTCAAATCGCGTTAGTGTTAGCTTTTGCCACCTTTTGTGGGATTTCTGATTTGCTCTTTGATCGAGTCCTAGCATCCCAGCCAAACTCCGAAAGAAGAACCCGAATCGACTCGCCGGCGAATTCATGACACAGCTACGGCCTTTCAGCAACCTTGCATGTGAACATCGTATAATGGCCATAGTGCGAGGAGGTCGGCATGAAGAAAATGACGGCGCGATCTTTTAAAGCGAAGTGCCTTGCGGTTATCGACGAGGTTCAGACCAAGCGAGAAGCTGTGTGATTACCAAGCGCGGCAAGCCTGTAGCGAAGCTGGTCCCTGTAAACCAAGAGCCCGATGACATCTTCGGTTTCTTCGCCGGCAAAGGCGTGATCGTAGGCGATGTGGTTTCGCCAGCGCTTTGCGCCGAGGAGTGGGGCAAGTAATCCGACCTAATCCGGTCTTGTAGGGGCGCTGCTTGCTGCGCCCCCTTTACGCCTCGGCTTTGCGTCCGCCACGCATTGTCAACGCGCCGCGCCTCGCGTGATAATGAACCCATGACCTCAACCACCGCCATAGCCAAAGGGCAGTTTGTCCAGTCACCCGAATTCGAGAAGAATCTCGATCGCCTCGCCGAAGTCGCCGTGCGCGTGGGGCTAGGAATCGCGCCCGGCCAGGAGTTGGTGATGACCGCGATGCTCGATGCGGTGCCGCTGGCTCGCCTCATCACGCAGCACGCTTACAAAGCAGGCGCGTCGGTTGTCACGTCGCTGCTCGCCGACGAGCAATCGGCGCTCGCCCGCTTCCGCTACGGCTCGGACGCCAGCTTCGACGCCGCCCCCGCGTGGCTCTACGAAGGCATGGCTGCGGCCTACCGCAGCGGCGCCGCGCGCCTCGCGATTGCCGGCAACGATCCTTCACTGCTATCGAAAGAGGATCCCGAAAAGGTGAGCCGCGTCAATCGCGCCACCTCGAAAGCGTATCGCCCGGCGCTCGAGCTGATCGCGCGCCACGAGATCAATTGGACGATCTGCGCCTGCGCCACGCCCGCATGGGCGGCCGCCGTATTCCCCGATCTGCCACCGGACGAGGCATTCGCCCGCCTCTGGCAGGCCATTTTCGCCGCGTCGCGCGCCGATCAGGCCGATCCAGTAGCCGCTTGGAAGGCGCACGATGCGAACCTGCACGCCCGCGCGGACCGTCTGAATGAAAAGCGCTTTGCGGCGCTGCACTTCCGCGGGCCCGGCACCGATCTTCGCGTCGGCCTCTCCGACGGCCACCTCTGGCTCGGCGGCGGCACCACGGCGCGCAACGGCCGCTACTGCATTCCCAATATGCCGACCGAGGAAGTGTTCACCACGCCGCACAAGGACCGCACGGAAGGTCGCGTAACCAGCACCAAGCCGCTGTCGTATCAGGGCACGATGATCGAAGAGATTTCGGTGCGCTTCGAAGCCGGAAAGATCGTCGAGGCTCACGCCGCGCGCGGCAATCAGGTGCTACAGCGCATGATCGAGACGGACGAAGGCGCGCGCAAGCTCGGGGAAGTGGCTCTCGTCCCGCACTCATCGCCGATCGCATCGAGCGGTCTGCTCTTCATGAACACGCTCTTCGACGAAAATGCCGCCTGCCACATTGCGCTCGGCCAAGCCTATAGCACCTGCCTCAAAGACGGCGACACACAAACGCCCGAGCAGCTTGCGTCGCGCGGCGCCAACACCAGCCTGATTCACGTCGATTGGATGATCGGATCAAACAAAATCGATGTGGACGGCATCACCGCGGCGGGAAATTCCGAACCGGTGATGCGCGCAGGAGAGTGGGCATAGACCCGGGCCCACTCGGCTAGGCTGCCTTCGTGGGAAAGCTCATAACCTAATCGCTAGGAGGTCTGAAAGCACTGCGAAATGCGGAGACCCGCCGCGTTACCCCTAAGGATTGCCGCCCTTGCGGCAGGTCTCTCGATTATCCCGTTGCGCGACCTGATCGACTCCCGCGCTGGATCGTTGACTCTGCTCCTCTACATCTCGCCTTACGTGATTCTAGTTTTGTTGGGCGGTAAGTGGCGCGCGTCGACGGTTGGTTTTGCAGTCGGTTTCTCGACATCCATGCAAATTGGCCTGATCGCCACTCTGGTTTTTTCGCTAGGCTTCCCAAACCCGATTCCTCCCGGTGTCTACTACACGGCCTTCCGGTATTTGAACCTAGTCCTTACTCTTGTCGCGACAGTCAGTTGGGTCCGGGATCGCAAGCGAATTAGCAGTTTCACCGCTGCCTCCATGGCCCTGCTCGGAGTCGCCTATCCTTTCCTCGCATTCCTGACGGAGGTAATGATTGGAGGCGCAACTTACCATTAGGCAGCGTGCACTTGAGATTGAGGCGTGGTGATGGCGTAGGCAGTGGAGCGGCAAAGCGGCCGGCGTTACTCGACCGCAATGCGCGACCCGTGCTGCGCCGCCCCCGAAAGGTGCTCGATGCGCTGATCGATCACGGCGCGAATCGCCTTCAGGAATTCGAGGCGCGAGTTCATCAGATGCTGTTTCACGGCGGGCGAAACTTCGAAGACTTTCGCCACGTGGTCCAGCACCTCATGGCACACGCAACGCTCGGTTCCCATGCTTTGGCTTGCCGGATTCGGATTTGAAGCGGTTTGTTCGGTGCTCATTGCGTCTCCTTCATCTCGACGGTGAGAACCCGGTTATCGAGTCTCGCTCGAGAGGGAAGCAGCGTCGCCATCGACCGCGGCAGGCCGATATGTCTCCGCAGCGTGCCGATCTCGACGACGAGTTCGTCGCCCTTCTTGAATAAGCCCACTTCGCCCTTCACCGCAAACGGCAGCAGCAGGCGAATCTCGTAAATCCCGTCCGATTTCCCGAACGTGTAGGGCTTCTCGGTCCGGGTCACGGCAGCGGGATCTTCGCCTTCATCATACAGCACGCTGGCCAGCTCGCGCAGCCGCTCTTTTCCGAGCACCTCGTGCGCGAAAAGAGGCACGCGCCGCACCGGGACGGGCGCGAAATATTCCTCGATCTCCTCGAGCACTTTTTCCTGCGACGTGTGCCACTCGGCGAAAAACGCATCTGTCACGTCCCTCGGCAGCAGCCGGTTGACGATCACCGCGTCCACCGTCAGCCCGTGCAGCGAGAAATAGACGAACGCGCGCTGCGTTTCCCGCAGCACCATCTTTTCCGGGTTCGTCACCAGCCGCACGCTCGTCGTGTACGGGTCTTCCATCAGGTCGTCCACGCCTTCGAGCTTCTCGAAGAGATTGCGGATGTTGGCGAAGTAGCTGTCTGTCGGCAGCTCGAATGGCGCCACGCGATTGGCGATCGGCCGCACCGCCTTCAGCAGGTTCCGCTGGAACGGGAAGATGTGCTTCATGTACCAGTCAAGCGTCGTCGGCATGCTGATGAAGCGCATCGATTCCGCGGTGGGCGCTGCGTCGAGCACGATCACGTCGTAGCGCTGCTCGCGCCGGTATTCGTTGATGTACATCATCGCGCTGAGCTCTTCCATGCCCGGCAGGATCGCGAGTTCTTCGGCCTCCACGCCGCTGATTCCAGTGGTCCGCAGCACTGATGTGACGTACGAGGAGATTTCCTGCCAGTGCCGCTTGATCTCCTTCTGGATATTCAGCTCGAAAATCGAAAGCTTGTCGCTGATCGGAAACGGATCGGAAGTTTTCGTGTGAAAAAGGTCGCCGCCGAGGTCAAACGAATCCGCCAGGCTGTGCGCGGGATCGATGCTCATCACCAGCGTGCGGTGGCCGATTTCCGCGAGCCGCACGCCCGTGGCGGCGGCCAGGCTCGTCTTGCCCACGCCGCCTTTGCCGCTGAACAGTAAAATTCTCATAAACCCATTATAGCGCGAGGGAATCAGCTCGTCGTCGCGCCCCCAAAGGAACCCTGGATCCAAACGAGCCGAAGCTACATCGAATCCGCTGCATCTATACAGGACTAGCCGGATATGCTGCCAACCGTTGAAGCGCCTATGCTCACGGCCCCAGGTAGAAGGCAGTCTAAGTTAGAGCGCACTAATTCGAATTCAGTCGCCCTCGCAACGAGCGACGAATTGGGGAAAGAGGTCCATAACCATGAGCCATACCGCGACAGCAAGAATAAGCAAGGCTCCGACCAACCGGAGTTACGACGCTTTCGAAAAGGCCCTTCTCGTCCGAAAGCGAGAACTGAATGCGCGGATCGCCGACCTTCTGGAAGATGTGGCGGTGCAAGCGGAACCCGACGACGAAGGAGATGTGGCAATCCAGAACTATTCCACCGATTGGGCGGCGGCTGCGCTCGACCGCTCACGCCGAACCCTGACCGAGGTCGACGCAGCCCTCGCGCGAATTAAGGCAGGGAAGTACGGAGTGTGCGACGTCTGCCACATGTCGATCCCTAGAGCGCGGCTGGAGGCTTTGCCTTGGGCTCGCTTATGCGTGGGCTGCGCGGAACGCAACGCGGAGGGCCGCGGCTAAACCCCGCTGCCTGCGCTGCGCCCGCGGGGCAGGTCATCTTCCTCGACGGTGAGAACGCCGCGCTGGCCCTCGCGCGTCTTCGAGCCGTGCTCTTTCAGGATGGCCTCGGCGCGGGCGGCGAGTATCTGACTGGGAGGCCGCACCACCAGGATAGCGCCCTCCTGCTTCACGTGCGTGGCGTAAAACTCCTGCTCGCCGATATAGTTCGGCATTTCGCCGGAATCGCCGTGGACTTCACCCGCACCGCTCATGCGTAAACCGTGCAATGCGCGCGCCACACGTTCGCGGATGCCGTCGTGCGGCTGGAAGCCAAGCTCTTCCGCCCGAAGATCGCGGTCGACGTCGCTCACCACCTCGACTTCCTCGCCGACAATACCGGTGAGTTCGAGGTCCTCGACGGCAGCCTCGGCTTGCTCGTAAGTGTCGAACAATCCGATAAGTACGGTGCGCATCTTCGCGTTATGTGCCGGCGCTGCGGCTGCTCTCGCGGATCACGCCCACGGCCCCGGCTGCATAACTGGTGAGCAGGGTCCCGCCGCCCCTCTGCTCGTCGCGTTTCGCCCGAATCACCATCCATTCGACGTCGGTCGGCCGGCACGCCGCGTTGATCACCTCGAAAACGCCCAGATCCTTGGCCCTCTTGTACTGCTCGGAGTCGACAAGCGCCGCCAGCAGGACGACACGCGCCTTCGCCCCCGGCTTTTGCTCCTCAGCCGCGGCCAGCACATCCCGGTAATCGCCATCCGCAAAGGAGCGGTCGCAGAACACCAGCCCCACGTCATGACCATGGAGCACCTCGCGGCATTGGCCCACGTTAGACGCACAGAACGTGTCGAATCCCTGCCCGTCCAGAATCGACACTAGATGGCGGCGGTTCTCCAAATCCGAAGAAGCAACCATGATCTGCCATGTATCGCTCATGTTGGCCTCCCGAGGCGCCCGCCTGAAGCAAGAGTTCGGAGCATGCAGCAATCCAACCTGATACGCAATCCGCAATAGACCCTAGATGCGCGCCCCAAAATACCCTATCGTCTCGCGCCTTCACAGGCTGCGGAAAAAATGCGGGCTGTCATCCCGAGCGAAGTCCCGCGCGCTTTTGCCGTTCCCGCGGTGTGTGCGGGCGCGGGACGCAGCGAGGGATCTGCTGTTTGCGGCCCTCCGAGTGACGGTTCGGCATTTTTTCAGCGGCCTCTTCAGCCGCGGGAAACTCCCAAGCGCGGCTGCTGCCAGTCTCTCGTCAGAATTTTACGTTCTCCCATGCGGACGCAATAGTATGATATGGCTCCCTGGGCGCCAGACGCCCTGCTGAGGTTTGCGCCGGAGGTTCGCCATGAAGAAGCCACTCACCATCATCGGAATCGTGATTGTGGTGTTGCTGTTGATCGTCATCATCCTGCCGTTCGTGATCAACGTGAACCGCTTCAAGCCCACACTCGAGTCCAAACTCACGGACGCGCTGGGCCGCAAGGTCGAGATCGGCAACATCGGGCTCTCGATCATTTCGGGCAGCGTCAACGTGGACAATCTCGTGGTCGCGGACGATCCCGCGTTCAGCCATTCGCCTTTCCTGCAAGCCAAGGAGCTGAAGGCTGGCGTGGCGCTCATACCTCTGATCTTCTCGCAGAAGCTCGAGGTGAGCTCGTTCACAATCACCGATCCGCAGGTCTCGATTCTGCATTCGCCGTCGGGCAAATGGAATTTCTCGAGCCTCGGCGCCGGCGCATCGCAAACGAAAACCAGCACGTCGAGCTCTTCCGAGGCGGCCTTTTCTGTCGCGGAGCTGAAGCTCACGAACGGCACGATGGTGGTGGGCAGGATAGGTCCTGGCGGGAAGACGCAGACCTATCAGGACGTGAATCTGGAAGCTTCCGATCTCTCCTACACTTCGCAATTTCCGTTCAAGTTTTCCGCGAAGACGCCGGGCGACGGCTCGATCAAAGTGGAAGGCAAGGCCGGCCCGATCAATGCGACGGACGCATCGCTCACGCCGCTCAGCGCGACCGTCGACGTCAAGCATCTTGACCTCGCTTCGACCGGCTTCGTCGATGCCTCCTCCGGCCTCGCCGGATTGATCGACTTTACCGGCGACCTCGCCTCCGACGGCCAGCAGATGACCTCGAAGGGCACCGTAAAGGCGGACAAGATCAAAGTCGTACCGGCCGGCTCGCCCTCGAAGGTCCCGGTCAATGTCGATTACGCCACAGCGTACGATATGAAGAAGCAGACGGGCGTCCTCCAAACGGGCAACGTTCACATCGGCAGCGCACTCGCGCATCTCACCGGCAGCTACGACACCTCCGGCACGACTGCCAAGCTCGATATGAAGCTCAATGGAAGCGGCATGCCCGTCGCCGACCTTGAAGGCGTCCTGCCGGCGGTCGGCGTGACGCTGCCTTCAGGCGCCGCGCTCACGAGCGGCAGCCTGAATCTGAATCTCACGATCACGGGGCCGGTGGACAAGCTCATCATCGCGGGCCCAGTCGATCTCGCGAACGGCAAGCTCTCCGGCTTCAACCTGAAGTCGAAACTCGGCGCGCTTTCCTCGTTCGGCGGGCTGGGCGGCGGCGGAGGCAGCGGCTCCGACACCGAAATCCAGAAGCTGAGCGCGAATCTCCACGTCGATCCCAGCGGGACGCAGGCCAATGATTTGATCGTGGTTGTCCCGTCGATCGGCACCGTCACCGGCACGGCCAACGTCAGCGCGAGCAATCAGCTCAATTGCAAGATGTCCGCGAAGCTCGCGGGAGGAATGGGCGCGGCCACTTCGGCGCTCACTTCGTTTGGCGGCGGCAACAGTTCGGCCGGCATTCCATTCACGGTTACCGGCACCACGTCGAATCCGGTCTTCCTCCCCGACGTGAAGGGCATGGCCGGCAGCATGGTGAAGGGCCTCGGAGGGAACGCCACGGGCACGGCCGGCCAGGCCGCAGGCGCGGCGAAAGCCCTCGGCGGCCTCTTCGGCAAAAAGAAAAACTAACACCGCAGCCCTCGCCTTTGACGTTTCGGGTGCCCCTCGATAAGAACGAAGGCGCAGTCAAGCAACACGTATCCTGCACAGTGCTGTGAAGCACCGCGTGGTTGCCAGAGAGAGGTGGAAGACCGAAGCTCTCAAGCAAGTCTCGCGGTGAATCAGGTCTCGGCGGATCGTTCCGCCATCCATCGATACGGCCTGAACTTCGGCCATGATTCTCAATGCGAACCCCGACGAATGAATCGGGGCGAGAGCGCCCAATCAATCCTTCGGTCTATCCGCCGTGGCGGACGACCAGGGGCACCCGCGAGCTGCTCTCGACACGAACGACCTCTGGATACTTCGTGTTCGTCCGTAGCATCCAGTAGAGTCGAATCGCCAACTTCCTCGCCGCCGCCACTTTCGCCACTCCCTTCGGCTTGTGGTGGCAGCGGTGCAAATACTCGTTCCTCATCTGCGGGTCGCAGCGAACCACCGTCTGCGCCGCCTCGATCAGCAGCATTCTCATAAACCGGTTCCCCTGCTTGCTGATCGATCCCAGCCGCTGTTTCCCGCCCGAACTGTACTCCCGCGGAATCAGCCCCAGGTAACTCGCCACTTGTTTCCCTCGCTGAAAACGGGAAACATCTCCCATCGTCAGCACGAACGCCAACGACGTAATCGGCCCTACGCCCGGCTGCGTCATCAGCAACCGCGCTTTTTCATTCTTCTCCGCCACTTCCTTCACGGCTCGATCGAGCAAGCCGATCGGTTCGTCCAACATCGCTCGTACCTGAAACAGGTCTTCTCGCCGCCGGCTGGCCCATGGGCGCAGTGGCAACTCGCGCAGCACCCGCTCGCCCGCCTTGCTCCACAGCTTCTGCTTCTTCGTCACTCCTTGATTCATCGCCAGGTGCTGCAGCTCGTTCTTCACCTGCGCCCGAATCCGCACCAGCTTGTGACGGTGAATCAACAGCTGCCGCAGATCTTTTTCCTCACTCGAAGGAACCCAGATCCGCGGAAACCGTTTTTCCAACAGCAGCTTCAAAATCAGCGCCGCGTCCCGCCGGTCGTGTTTCTGCTGCCGTGGATCGCTGGCCCGAATCTTCGCCGCGTCTCCGATCCACACCTCATGTCCCGCCGACGTCGCCATCTCCACAAACCACTGGCAGTTCCCCGTCGACTCCATCCCAATCAGCGCAGGCGCCGAAAGACCGCGATAAAACTTCTCCGCCTCGCCCGACGCGTGTTCCAGCCTCCTTTCTTCCGTCTCTCCCGTCTCCGTGTCCAGCCAACAAATTTGCTGCCAGCTCGGATGGTAATCACACCCTATAATCATCATCGAAGGCTCCTTCTTGCTCAGAGTGCTTCGGTCCTCCAACCAGAAGCTTACTCCGACTACCGAACGGAGCCTTCGTTCTTATCCAATCAATCCTCGTTTTTGTGAGGGTGGGGCCTTTGCGCCCAGTCCCCTCTACGCTTTCTTCGCCAGCGCGCTTTCACTCTCCCCAAAAACATTGCGCATCGCCCGCGCCACGGCGCGAATCATCACCGCGATCACGACGAGCCCCACGACCGCGATTCCCGCCGCCGCATAGGCGTGCCGCGTAGCAAACCACATCAGGAACACCACCAGCGCATCCTCACTGAGACTCAGCGCGACGTTGGAAAAGGGCTCCGGCGAATGTGACACCGCCGCCCGCGCCGCCGTTTTCCCGCTGTGCGCCGCCAGCGCGATCAGCGAGCCAACAAGCGTCGCAACCAGCCGCTCCCACTCCGGCAATTGCGCGGTCGCGCCGTAGGTGAGCAGCCCCGCCACCGGGACGCGCACGAATGTGTGCATCGCATTCCATAGCAAATCGAAGATCGGAATTTTGTCGCCGATGAATTCGACGAGGAAGAGAACGCCGCAAATCGCGATCACGTACCAGTTGTCGACAAGCCGCAGCGAAGCTGGCAGCGTGAGAACGTGCGCGTGGCTCAGCAGCCCGAGCATCGCCACCGTGGCGTACATGTTGAGCCCCGCCGAAAAGCAAACAACAACCAGCAGCGCGGTCAGCTCGGTCCCGGACGGCACCGGCGGCAGAATCGAAGCAAAGTGCGCGAGCATCGGCCTCGAAGATACGCCGCCCGCCGCCTTTGCGCTACTCCACGTTGAGCGTCAGGCCAGGAATCGTTTGTGTGACGCCGTTGATCGTCACCGACACTGAAACGCCCGTGTAATTTCCCACCGGCGTGCCTGGATTTGGGGGAGGGCCACTGTTACCCGATCCGCCACCGCAGCCAACACTGACCGCCAGCAGCGCGAAGACGGTAAACATTAGCGCGATGCCCCAGCGCTGGCGTTTCTCGCGATAGCCAAACGCCAGCATGGCCGCGCACAGCAGGCACGCCAGAGCTAGGGTGCCCGCGGTCAGGCGCCAGCCGCCAGTGTCCGACGGGTTGCGGGACACGGGAATCACAGACGATGGCGCGGTCGTCTGAAACGCGATCGTCGCCGTCGCCGTGCCGTTCGTCGGTATCGTGATCGAAGCACCGGAGCTGCACGTCGTCTCCGATGGCAAGCCCGAACACCTCGGCATCACGGTGATCGCGCCGTTGCTGCTGAATCCGTTCTGCCCCGTGAACGTCAGCACCGTCGATCCCATCGCTCCCGGCGCGCTCACCGAAATCGTCGTCGGATTCGCGGAGATCGTGAACGTCGGCGGCGGCGTGACCGTCACCGTTATGGCCGCCGAAGAAGATCCGGTGTAGTTGGTGTCCCCGCCGTACATAGCCGTAATCTGATCGGTGCCCGCTGGAAGCGCGGTGGTGGTCATCTGCGCCTGTCCGCTCGTTGAGTAGACCTGGCCGATGTTGGTTCCATTCGACAAGAATTGGACGAACCCGCTAGGTTGTGCCAGACCGCTTAGTCCGCCGGAGATCGTTGCCGTCAGCGTGATGCTCTGCCCACTTGCGATCGTGCTGCTCGACGAAGACACCGCCGTCGTCGTGCCTACTCTCGTTACTGTCTCCGTGACCGAGCCGGATGACGCCTCGTAATTGGTGTCGCCCGAGTAATACGCGATCACGTTCTGCACTCCGCCCTCTAGCGCGGCGCTTGTCAGTTGCGCCGATCCGTTTGACAGTGTCACCGTTCCGAGTCCCCCGCCCGCCCAGAACGAAATGTTTCCCGTAATTGCCGGACGACCGCTTTGATTCGTGGTCACTTGAGCCGTGTAAGTGACCGGCGTTCCGTACGGCACGCTGGAATTCGAGGAACTGATTGTTACTGTGGCGGGATAGAACACGATGACAGGGGTGGGCGAGGACGCGGATGCCGCATAGCTGGCGTCACCGCTGTATTTGGCCGTTATCATATCCAGGCCCTGCGGCAGCGAGGTCGTATTCGTGGTCGCATACACGGATACGCTGTGCGCCGTTTGGTTGACGCTGCCGGAGACTGTGGCTGTGCCAAGCGTGGTCGTGCCGAGCAGAAACGTGACCGTCCCGGTCGGACCGATATTCGAGTAGATGGGATCTTCGCTGGGTATCCACGCCTCAAGCGTAAAGCTCTGTCCCACGGTGCCGTTGCCCATGGGCACGAAGACCGTCTGTGTGGGCGTCGGCGTTAGCGTGAGCGACGCCGTGGTCGGGTCCGGGTTCGGTGGATTGAAACTGCTATCCCCGTTGTATTTTGCCGCGAGGTTGTGGCTGCCGCCGGGGAGGTCGATGGCTTGATCCTCGGTGTAGCCCAAAGAGTTCAGAGCGAACGTGCCTCCGTCGAGAGCAGAGCCGTTATCCGTCAGCGTGATGGTGCCGGTCGGGCACCCCGAGTTGCCAGGCGCGTTGTTCGCGCAGGCGTCGCCCGCTTGGCTGGTCACGTTGACTCGCAGCAATGAAGGCGTGCCGAACTCCGCTGTCGTCGCGCTCGAATTCGTGGTGGCGCCGTTGCTCGGGTTGAAAAGTTCGTAGGCAATCGACACCTTGCTCGCTTCGGGCGCCACCGTTACCGACGTTCCCGAGGACTCGCTCTCGCGAAAGGATGCGTCCCCTGCGTACTGCGCCACCACGTTGTAGGTCCCGCCGGGCAGCGCGTTCGTGCTTCCCGTCGCCGAACCGCTGCTTAGCACGAACCCTTGAACCCCCTCCGTCCCGTCGAGTCCGGTGTTCGCGATCAAGGACACATTCCCGGTCGGCGTTCCGCCCGTTCCGCTCACGCCGATCGTTACAGGCACCGGTTGGCCGTGCGTGATATTGACCGGATTGCCTGAGTTCAGGGTCAGCGTCGTCGTGCTCGTCTTGAGCGCGGTGTTCGCCGTCGTCCACGCCTTCACAAGATTATTTGCGTTTACGGAGCCAAGTCCGGTCGCGAGGTCGTATCCGGAAGCTGTCGAATAACCCGAAAGCACTCCGACCGCATCTGCCTGGGTCGAAGTGTTGCAGTTTGGGCTGCCGGTGACGCAGGGCATTGCGATCGTTCCGTTCGTAACGTCGTAGAACGCGCAGTTTGTGCCCGCGCCGCTGCTCGAATTGCAACTCGCGCCCGACTGTGCCGCCAGTTTGTAGAGGATGTAATTGGCGTTCCCCTGGCGCGAGCCGGTCTTCTGATCAATCAGCGCCATGATTCCCGCGAAAGAGGGCGTCGACGCGGACGTGCCGCCGACGCCGAGAAACTCGGTGTTCATGTCGGCTGAATCGCATGAGGTGTAGCCGGCCGGAAGCGCGTCAGCCTCGCAGATCAGGTAAAACGCCCCGGACGGCGATCCCGAAGCCGCAAACAGCGAAACGTCCGGCACCGCGCGTGTCGCGCTTGTGCCCGCTTGCCACGTTGGTTTGGGGTAACCCCCCGTGCACGACGATTGATTTGTGCCGTCAGACGTTGTGCAATTGCTCTTCCCCCCCGATCCGCCGACCGCCGTCACAAAACCGTACGATGTCAACTGGGCGTTGTTGCAATTGGTCTCGGCATTCGTGCTATAGCCAAGCAGAGTTCCGAACACTGCATTGGTACAGGAATCGTTCCAGGTGGTTTCGGGAATGTAGGAAAGAGCCGAAAGCGTGGCGGGCGTTCCGGTTGGAGCGCCCGGTGGAATGGAGTTCGTCGAGCTCCAATACGTTTTCGGGTTCGTCAAATCAAAGAAATCGGTGCCGCCCACGGCCAGGTTGTACGGCGTCGACGAGATGCCGTTCACCGAAAGGCCGTACTGCGCCGCACCTTGCGTGCCCGCATTTCTGTCGCACACTGCGGAGCCGCTGTCTCCTGTAGCGACCAGCGCTGTGATCCCTTGTGCGGCCGCCTGCTGCCAGAGTTGATCGTAGAATTGGTTTCCCGCCGAACCCAGAAACAGCTCGCAAATCCCGTAGCTCTCACTGAGGATCGGCGCGAGATTGTTGTCCACCACGTATTGCGCGGAGAGATCGACGCCGAGGCTCGCTTCCGTGGTTTCCGAAGTTACAACGTCAATTGTCGCTCCCTTCGCAACCGCGCCCGACCACTCGATGTCGAGATCGGATTCCGTTTCATCGCCCTGCACCGTGCCGGGATCGGGTCCGTCCAGGATGATGGTCGGACTCTTCGCCGGCAGGCCGAAAAAGCTCCGGAAGCTGCTTATGTCCGTGAGCAAGATGTCGCTTTCCGCTACGATCGCGATCGTCTCGCCCGCGCCGTCCGTCGCCGGGCTCGCATTCCACAGCGGAAGCACATTGTAAATGGTCGCGAAGTCGTAGGGACTGAGGCCGTAGCAACCCACTCCTGGCACACCGCAAGTGCCCCCAAGCGTGAATAGCGGATTCGCGGATTGCAGCTTGCCCGTGGCCTTCGATCTTGAGACAACGCCAGCCACCTGGTGCATGGCGTGCCGCGGAAAGTTGTAGAGCGAATCGATCCCCGCGACGACCGGCGTGAGCGCCGTCGGAATCTGCGGGTCGCTCGCGTTGGCCCAGTGATCCTCGTTATTCACGTTGTAGCGGTGAATCTCGGTGCGAAACGCGTTACGGACCTGCCCCGCCGTGCCCGAAAATTCGATCACGGTGCGCCCGTTCGACACGCGGTTCACCGTAAAACCGTGCGACTCCAGCCACGATGTGACCGTCTGGATATCCGCATCCGCGGGACCGAACTGCTCCCCGAATTGCTGCGGTGTGAGCCACGCGTGATAGTTGGGCGAGGATTGGTCCTGCTGCTGCTCCATGAGCGTCTCGAGCGCGGCTTCCTGCGCGGCGCTGCGCTGCAGCACGAGCAGCATGCGCTGCATCGGCAGGGAATCGGGCGCGGCGCCGCGGTCGAATTGAGGCCGCGCGAGTGGATGGGTGTTACCGCGCAGGGTGGTGAGCCGCGACTCGTTGATGGCCGCCGTGATGCGCGGCTGCACGTTGCTAGTCTGCGCGAAAACGGCGAAAGGAAGGAAAACGAATGCTGCGGCCAAAAGACAGCCGCGAAGATGTTGAACCCGGTTTTGCATGGCCGCCTCTGGGTGGCTAACCAAGCCCCAAGTGATTTCGTGTCGCAGCTGGGCGCACATCTAGTGCCTGCGCACAGCCTGGAACGATCGCGAGCGCCTACCCCTCTTGTGTGGGCGATATATTGCCGATTTCAGTACGGGCCGTCAAGAGCAATTCGATGTGCGGGAGCGTACAGTTGCGGTCAGAGCATCTGCCGAAGGACGTACTGCAGAATGCCGCCGTGCTGGTAATAGGCCACCTCGAAAGGCGTGTCGACGCGCACAAGCGCCGCAAAATCTGTCGTTTTGCCGGCGGCGTCGCGGGCGCGGACTTTGATTTTCTTTCGCGGCTCGAAATTCTGCGCCAGCCCCTCGAAATCGAATATCTCGAGGCCGGTCAGGCCGAGCGAGTTGGCGTTTTCGCCCGGCAGAAACTCGAGCGGCAGCACGCCCATGCCGACCAGATTGCTGCGATGGATGCGCTCGAAGCTCTCAGCCAGCACCGCACGCACGCCAAGCAAAATCGTCCCCTTCGCGGCCCAGTCGCGGGAGGAGCCCGAGCCATATTCTTTCCCTGCGATCACCAGCAGCGGCACACCCTCTTCGCGATACTTCATCGCGGCGTCGTAAATTGTCATCTGCTGATCGCCCGGCTGATGGACGGTCCAACCGCCCTCGGTGCCGGGCGCGAGCTGATTGCGCAGGCGAATATTCGCGAAAGTGCCGCGCATCATCACTTCATGATTGCCGCGCCGCGCCCCATAAGAGTTGAAATCCTTCGGCTGCACGCCGTGGCCGATCAGATATTTTCCCGCGGGACTGTCTGCCGGAATCGACCCGGCGGGCGAAATGTGGTCCGTGGTAATCGAATCGCCCAGCACAGCCAGCGCGCGCAGCCCGCGCAAATCCGAGATTGCGCCGGGCTTCACCGGCATCTTCTCGAAATACGGCGGATTCTTGATGTAGGTCGATTTGTCGTCCCACGCGTAGAGATCGCCCTCGGGCACCGGCAGAGCGCGCCACTGGTCATCACCTGTGAAGACGTCCGCATATTCCTTGTGAAACATTTCGGTCGTCACCGAGCTGCGCATCGTGGCTTCCACTTCCTGCGGCGTGGGCCAGATATCGCGCAGGTAGACGGCCTTGCCGGCTTTGTCCTCGCCGATCGGCTCGTTGACGATATCGAAATCCATGCGCCCGGCGATCGCATACGCCACCACTAGCGGCGGCGACGCCAGATAATTCGCGCGGCACAGCGGATTGATGCGCCCTTCGAAATTACGATTGCCGCTCAGCACCGAGACGGCGACGAGATTATTCTCCTTGATCGCCTTGCCGATCGAATCCGAGAGCGGGCCGCTGTTGCCGATGCAGGTCGTGCAGCCGTAGCCGACCAGATTGAATCGCAGCTCGTTCAAGAACGGCCACAGCCCCGCCTTCTCGATGTAGTCGGTCACCACTTTTGATCCGGGCGCAAAACTCGTTTTCACCCACGGCTTCACGCTGAGCCCGCGCTCGACCGCCTTCTTCGCCAGCAGTCCGGCGCCCAGCATCAGCGACGGATTCGACGTGTTCGTACAGCTCGTGATCGCCGCGATCACCACCGAGCCGTCCGCAAGCTCGAATTTGTCGCCGTTATTCTGCACGCTCGCGTGCCTTGCCGGTTCCGTGAGGACTTTTTCGAATGCCGATTTCGCCTGAGTCAGCGGCACGCTATCCTGCGGCCGCTTCGGCCCCGCCATCGTGGGAACAACGGACGCAAGATCGAGTTCCAGCGTGTCCGAGAAAATCGGATCGGCGGTGGCATCCGTGCGGAAGATTCCCTGTTCCTTTGTGTACGCCTCGACGAGCTTCACCTGATCCTCGTGCCGGCTGGTGAAGCGCAGATACGCCAGCGTCTCCGAATCGACCGGGAAGAATCCCATCGTCGCGCCATATTCGGGCGCCATATTGGCGATCGTCGCGCGGTCGGGCAGCGTGAGGCTCGAGAGCCCGGTGCCGTAAAACTCGACAAATTTTCCGACCACACCTTTCTTCCGCAGCATCTGCGTCACGGTCAGAACGAGATCGGTCGCCGTCGCGCCTCCCGGCAAGCGCCCGTGCAGCTTGAACCCGACCACGGCGGGAATCAGCATCGAGAGCGGCTGCCCGAGCATCGCAGCCTCTGCTTCAATTCCGCCCACGCCCCAGCCGAAAACGCCGAGCCCGTTCACCATCGTCGTGTGCGAATCCGTGCCCACGAGCGAATCGGGAAACGCAAACCGCTTGCCGTCCTGCTCCACACTGAAGACCACGCGCGCCAAATACTCGAGATTCACCTGGTGGCAAATCCCGGTATCCGGCGGGACGACGCGAAAATTCCGCAGGCTCTTCTGTCCCCAGCGCAGAAACGCGTAGCGCTCGATATTGCGCTGCATTTCCAGCTCGGCGTTGAACGCAAAAGAATTCGCTGAGCCGAATTTATCCACCTGCACGGAATGGTCGATCACCAACTCGGCCGGCAGCAGCGGATTGATTTTCTTCGGATCACCGCCCAGATTGCCGATCGCATCGCGCATCGCGGCGAGGTCAACCACCGCTGGAACACCCGTGAAATCCTGCAGCAGCACGCGCGCCGGCATGAACGAAACTTCTTTTTCGGTCGCGCCCGAGGCCGAAGTCGGATCCCATGCCGCCAGCGCTCGAATGTCGTCCGCGTGGGCGAACCGCTCATCCTCGTGCCGCAGCAAATTCTCAAGCAGCACCTTCAGCGAAAAGGGCAGCCGCGCCACGTTGCCCACCTTCGACGAGGCAAGCGATTCCAGCCGGTAAATTTCAAATGAATCCTTGCCCACACGGAGCGTAGCGCGAGTCGAGAAAGAGTTTTTCGAAGCAGCAGTCATACGAGCGCGAATTCTCCTTTAGCCGAACACCATATCTTAACGCACCCAACGAGTGGTGGGCCTCCGTTTTTGGCGATTGCAGGGTGTGGTCTACGAGACACAGTGCAGCCTTGGAGGTCCGGGACCCGTTTGGCGCCAGAAACGCGCCAGAAACGGCGTTTCCGGCACATTTAGGGGCAGTTTAATCTCCCGACGAGAGCATCATTGATGCTCCCGTCGGAGCAGAAAATGTCGGGCAATTTCGCGTTAATGTTTCGGGGCGACGTAGCCTTCGGGCGGCTTCGAACCGTCGCCGAAGAAAAACTGCTCCATCTGCTCTTCCATGATTTTCTGCGAATTGGGGTCGAGCGGATTCAGCCGAAACTCATTCAGCAGCATCTTCGAGTGGTTCACCCACATGCCCCAGGCTTCTTTCGAGATACTTTCGTAGATGCGCTTGCCGATTTCGCCCTTCCACGGCGGGCGATCGAGCCCGGGCAGTTCCTTCCCGAGCTTCGCGCATTTCACCATGCGCACGGTTTGCGCGCCCTGCTTTTCATCAGCCATCGAGACAGTGCCTCCGTAGGGATTCGCGTGAACTTCCAAGATACTGCAAGCCGACGCGAAATTCCAAGCGGCATACCTCCTCCCGCAGTCTCAGTGCTACGATGAGCGAAATGTGAGGTCCGGATTATGAAACGCAGTCGCGATTGCACATGCCCGTGCCATTCAGGCGGAGTCCTTATACACGTGGTTCCGTGCTGCGAAGGGATGGTCGCGAGGCTTGCGAAAAAGCTGAAGCGGAAGAAACGGCTGAAGAAACCAAAGTAAGGTCAGGTTTTGGCGAACTGTGCGGCCAGGCGCTTCGGCGCGATGTTGCGCCAGGCCGCGGCAAGCGCGCGGCGCAAATTCGTTTTCTTGGCTGCGCGTAGGCGAACGAGAGTGGCGCCGCGAAGTCCCCACGCGCCTTTCGCGGGTGCAAACACATCCGGCTCCGCCTCGATGAAGAATACTTGCTGCTTCGGTGGCAGCTTGACCATGCCGTAGCCTTTTTCGGGATAGCCGAGCGTCGCGAATACTTTGCCGCCCACGCGAAAATCGGGATGGTCCATGTGGGCGCTCTCGAGGGCTTCGGGAAAGCTGAGAGCGATGCGGCGAAATTCGCTGAGCGTCACGGGCATCGTCTACACCTTCAAAGCCGCGAGATTCGCGACGAAAACATCGCGCAGCGAGCGCGCGGCATGCCCAGTGAGAAGCCGGACGTGATGCGAGCAGACGGAGAAATAGTGTTCGCGGATGGCGCGCTCGTAGGAGAGCATCTCGAGGCTGCCCCAGACGCCGGTGCCGTCGTCGTTCGCCATTCCCTCGACATATTCGCGCGGCACGCCCGCCGCATCGAAGAAGGCCAGCTTTTCCTCCGGCGTGACGCCGACGTATTCGACCGGCTTGCCGCCGAGCTCGGACGCCAGCTTCGCCACGTCAAGGAACGTGTAAAGCTCGGGCCCGGTGATTTCGTACGCGGCGCCCTCGTGGCCCGGAGAAGTGAGCACAGCCGCAGCGGAAGCGACGCAATCTTTTTTCGAAACGAACGCCATGCAGCCGTCGCCCGTGCTCATCACCAGCTTTCCCATTTGCAGTGCCATCGGCGCAATCATCGTCGCGACGACCTCAGCGTATTGAGCGTCGCGCAGAAACGTGAAAGCCATACCCGAGCGGCGCAGGAGTTCCTCAGTGAAATAGTGGTCCGCGCCTGCGAACGACGGAGTTTTCGGGTGAGTCCCCACGGTTGAGGTATAGACGATGTGCTTTATGCCGGCCTTTCCTGCAGCTTCGATTGCGGCGCCGTGCTGTTGCTGGCGACGCGAGCCGACGGCCAGCGTGCTGATGAGTAGCATCTTCTCGGCGCCTGCCAGCGCCGGCACAAGTGTCTCGGGCTTGTCGAAATCGCCGGCGCGAACTTGCGCGCCGCGCGCGGCCAGCTGTGCAAGAGCCCCGGGCTTCCGCGTCACCAGAATCAATTCCGATGCGGGCACCTTCTCTAGCAGAAGTTCGGTGACCTGGCGGCCGTAGCTTCCCGACGCGCCTGTGATGACGATGCTCATGGCAGCTCCGAAGGGCGACGAGATATTAACATCTCTCGGATAGGACGCCCGCAATCCAAATCCGGGCGGGTTTGAAACCCGCCCCTACGCCACATCACAGAGAATGGCGAGCAGACCGTTCGGATGACTTCTTGACATCGAGCGAATGCGCGGAGAGTATCGTTAGTTTCGCGAAAGGCGCACGGGGCCAACAGGCAGAAGGAGCCGTGAATTGAAGCACGTGAGACTGGGAAATACCGGGCTGAGGGTTTCGCGGCTATGTCTTGGGACGATGACGTTCGGGTATCAGTGCGACGAGGCGACCTCGTTCGCGATTCTCGATCGCGCATCGGAAAAGGGAATCACGTTTCTCGACAGCTCCGACGTATATCCACTGGGCGGCGGACTCGAACGCGCGGGGCGCACCGAAGAGATCATCGGCAAATGGATTCGCGGGAAGCGGCACGACTGGGTGATTGCGACGAAGTGCTTCGGCGCGACCGGGCCGCAGCCGTTTCATGCAGGCAACAACCGGAGGCACATTTTAGATGCGATCGATGCATCGTTGCGGCGGCTGGGCACGGACTATATCGACCTGTACCAACTGCACGGCTACGATCCGGAAGTGACAACCGACGAAACGCTGGGCGCGCTCGATGCGATCGTGCGCGCCGGGAAGGTGCGTTATATCGGCTGCTCGAATTATCTGGCGTATCAGTTGGCGCGGGCGATTGGGCGAAGCGATGCGCGAGGGTTCGCGCGATTTGTATCGGTGCAGCCGCGCTACAACCTGCTGTTTCGCGAATTCGAGCGCGAGCTTTTTCCGCTGTGCGTCGAGGAAGGCATCGGCGTGATTCCGTACAATCCGATCGCGGGCGGCCTGCTGACCGGCAAACACGACCGGACGAAGCCGCCGAGCGAGGGAACGAGATTTGCGTTTGGCGGGCGCGTGAGCCAGCTCTATCAGGACCGCTACTGGAAGGACAAAATATTCGACGCAGTCGACACGTTGAACGGCGTGGCTAATGAGGCGGGGATGCCGCTGACGACGATGTCGGTGGCGTGGGTGCTGGCGCAGCCTTGGGTGACGAGCCCGATTATTGGCGCGAGCCGGCCGGATCAGCTGGATGCGACCGTCGCTGCGCTCGATCTGGCGCTCGATGCGGGGCTGCTGGCGAAGCTGAACGAGATGACGATGCAGTTTCGGTAGAGCCATAAGAAAAGCGCCGCGGCGAGCCTCGGCTTGAAAAAGCGGCGGCAAGCCGCCGCACTCCACATGCTGCTGCAACGCGATGCTAACGGGGGATTTCGACTTTGACAGCTGATAAGAGAAACCAGCAGATGCTACCGCCGGGAGTGTCGAGCGAAGCGTTTGAACGCGCGCTCAACAGCTTTGCGCGCGCGATTGGCGACGAGTGGGTGGTGCGCGGCGGCGAACCGCTTGCGGAGTATCGCGATCCGTTTGCGTTTGCGTCGGGCGACCCGGGCGAATACGCCGCATCGGCTGCGCTGAAGCCGGGTTCGGTGGAAGAGATTCAGGCGATTGTGAGAATCGCGAACGAATTCAAGATTCCGCTGTGGACTTTTTCGCGGGGGAAAAATCTCGGCTACGGCGGCCCGGCACCGAGAGTGTCGGGGTCGGTGGCGCTCGATCTCGGGCGGATGAAGAAAATCGAGATCGATGAAGAGCTGTGCCACGCGGTGGTCGAGCCGGGCGTCACGTTTTTCGATCTGTACGAGTACATCCGCGAAAGAAAAATGAAGCTCTGGATTTCGGTACCCGCGCTCGGATGGGGCAGCGTGCTGGGCAACGCGCTCGACCGTGGCATCGGCTACACGCCTTACGGCGATCACTCGGAAAAGATTTGCGGGATGGAAATCGTCCTCGCGAATGGAGAGCTGATTCGCACGGGCATGGGCGCGCTGAGCGGCGCGAAAACGTGGCAGTCGTTCAAGCCGGGCTACGGGCCGTCGGTCGACGGGCTCTTCATGCAATCGAATTTCGGCGTGGTGACGAGGGCCGGCTTTTGGCTGATGCCGCAGCCCGATTTCTTCATTGCGTGCGACCTGCATTTCGAGCGCGAATCCGATCTCGAAGCGATTGTGGACATCACGGCGCGGCTGCGGCGCGAGGAGATCATTCAGAATACGGCCGTGCTGAGCAATGCCGTGCGGTTGATTTCACGGCGCGGGGCGCGCAGGGAGTGGTTCGCCGGTGACGGAGTGGTGCCAGAAGATGTGGTGCAGAAGGAGTTGCGCGAGAGTGGGCTGGGCGCGTGGAATCTAACGTTCGCGACGTACGGGCCGGAAGAACTGGCCGGTGGGCGGGAGAAAATTGCGCGCGAGGCGTTTTCGGCGATTCCGGGGGCGAAATTCGCGAGCAAGAAATTTAATGTGAAGGCCACGCCTGCGGACCAACTTGCGGCGTCGATGGGTTCGGAGAGCGCGCAGGCCGGAGTGCCGTCGCTGATTCCGCTCGGCGTGTTGAAGTATCGCGGCGAAGACGGAGGGCATCTCGGATTTTCTCCGGTGGTGGCGCCGAGTGGGAAGGAAGCCGTGAAGCTGGCGAATCTCGTGGGAACGCGATGCCACGAGCATGGATTCGATTATTACGGCGGATTTTCTTTCGGCGTGCGGCACCTGTATTCGGTGATGATGATTCTCTACGACAAGCAGAATCACGAGCATCGCGTGCAAGCGAACAAGCTGTGCGAAGGGCTGGTGGTCGAGGCGGCGAGGCTGGGCTTTGGCGAATATCGCGCGCACGTCGCGTACATGGATCTGATCGGCGAGCAGTACGATTTCAATCATCACGCGCTGCGGCGGTTTGTCAAGACGCTGAAGGATGCGGCGGACCCGAACGGAATTTTGTCGCCGGGGAAGCAGGGGATTTGGCCGCGCGGGATGCGGCCGACGGGCAACCCGAAGTGATGGTCTCGCCAGAGCATCCCAGGGCTGAAGCCCGGTCATGAGCGACGGCTTTTTCGCGAGCCTGAAGGCTCACGCTTCCACCCAAGAGAAAGAAGCGCCAGGTCGCGAAACCCGCGACCGGCCTCTACAAAACCGTCGAGGAGACCGGCGGGACGCCCTTCGGTTCAACCTCAGGACAAGCCGGCGTTACAAACGCTGAGCGATCAATGGCTTGCGGCGGCTTGGCTGCGGCGCCAGGCGTAGTAGCCGTCGAGCACTTGCAGCTTATCGAGATTCGGCGTCGGGATTGCGTGCGACGGATCGTCGAGATTCATCACCTGCTGGTCGGCGTCCGTAAACGCGGGCCATGCCGGCAAGCCCGAGCCGTTTGGGTCGCCGGTCTTCGCGAAGTTCACCCAGTAGGAAGAGACCTGGTCCGCCATAGCTTTGTCGGCGGCGCTGGGCGACATCGTGGAGGAGAAGTTTTCGAACACGTACGACAGTTCGCTGCCATGAGCCGCGCCCCAATCCTTGAACTGCGGCGTATCGGGGTACGGAGGCCGGTGGCTGAAATAGTAGACGAAGACTTTTGCCTTGCCCGTTTGCGATTGCAGGCGAGCCCAGCTCCAGGTGCCCCAGCCAAAGAGCGTGTCGCGAGCCATATCGCGAGCGGAGCGAAGAGCCCCGGCATCCGAATCGCCGGGGTAGGCCGAGAGAATTTTGTCCGCGTATTCGCCGTAGCCGGAATGGACGGTAGCGAGATAGCCGCTTTCGGTGGTGGTCCGGACAAACAGCGCGCCCTCGTCCGCATTCCAGCCAATGAGCACGGGAGTATCGTTGTACCGGCCCGCCTTGTAGAGATCGTATTGATCGCCCAGAAGGACGTAGCCGTCGAAATTGGGCCACGTGCCGCCGAGCCCAGGTCCACCCGCCTTCAGAAGAACCTCGGCGGGCAGCTTGCGTGCGTCGGCGATCGACTTTACATCGAGCTTTGAAAGCAAAGCGGCGCCGCTTTGCTCGGCGGTGGCAAGCGAGACCATGTTTTCGCCGCCTTCGCTGCCGCTGCGAGCGGGAGCGAAGTTGCCTCCGCTCTCCGAGATCGCGCCTTGGAAGAGGCCCTTGGCCAGCGGCGAGGCGGCCAGCATGCTGACGGAAATTCCGCCCGCGGATTCGCCGAAAATGGTGACACGATGAGGATCGCCGCCGAATCGCGCGATATTGTGTTGTACCCACTCGAGGCCGGCGATCTGATCGAGCAGGCCATAGTTGCCGGAGTGTCCGCCCTGCTCGGCGGTGAGTTCGGGATGCGCGAAGAAGCCGAAGAGTCCAAGGCGGTAAGCGATGCTGACATAGACGACGCCCTTTTTCGCAAGATTCATGCCGTCGTACTGCGAGAGGGATGTGCCTCCGATGGTGAATCCGCCGCCGTAGATCCAGACCATCACGGCCAGTTTGTCCTTGGGCGATTTGGCTGGAGTCCAGACGTTGAGGTAGAGGCAATCCTCGCTGACCGGAATAGACTCGAGGCCCAGCGCGGGCATGACGATGGGAGTCTGCATGCAGGCGGGCGCGAATGTATTCGTCTCCTTCACGCCCTTCCATGGCGCGGCAGGCTGAGGCGGGCGCCAGCGGAGATCGCCAACAGGCGGCGCGCCGAACGGAATGCCTTTGTACACCGTGATGTCGTCTTGCACGGTACCTTGCACGAGACCGGCCCGCGTGCGGACGGGCTTGGGCGCTTGCGCGAGGAGCGCGGGTGCGGCAAAGGCGAGTGGAGCCGCGCATGCGAGCGCGACGAATCTCAGGATTCTATTTTTCATGTTCGATTTTCCTTTTTAGCCAATCGTCCCAGCGGCAATTCTCTTGAGCCGCGGGCATTTTACATCGAATTGTGCAAACGGGAGAGAGTGTCGAAGGCGCTTACGTGCGATTGACGACGAGCTCGGTCGGGCGCTTACGCGGCACGCGCTGGCCACTATGGCCCGGGAAGTTGGCGAGCACAGGACCGTCCCATAGACGGATGATGCGCTCTTTGAAAAGCCAGCGGCCGCGGAATTTGACGAGCTTGTCGTCCCAATAGCCGGCGAAGCGGATGAGGTAGGGAGGCTCGCCACGGCATTCGGTGACGAGGGCGAACGCGCGGGCGGTTGCGCCGTGGCTGTCGCCTTTTACGGCCAACTGGCTGAGATGATGCTGTCGGCCGGGGAAGCCGGGAACGGCGCGAAAGTGTTCGCCGAGCTTGCGGATTCCGGCGGCGCCTTCCCACCGATCGGGCTCTTCGAAGACTTCTTCGATGACGACGGCGTCGGGCGTGAAGCAGGCGACGAAGGAATCGACGTCGCCGGTGTCGAGCGCCCAGGCGTAGCTGGCCATGAGGTCGTTGATTTCGATGCGGTCGGCGACGGTGAGGGGCTTTGCTTTTGATCTTGCAGGTGGCTCTTTTTTCGGCATGTGCTCGATTCCTCGAAGAGATTTTTCGCTGCGCCAACAACTATGAAGCTTCAGTAGCCGACCGTGAAGCGCTCGCGATGGTGGCGCGGGTGCTCGAGCTCGTCGAGCATCGCGACCGCGTAATCCTGCAGCGAGATGTGGCTCTTGCCTTTTTCGTCATAGAGGACGTGATCCTTGCCGACGCGGTATTTGCCCGTTCTCGCGCCGGGGGAAATCATCACCGAAGGCGCGAGGAAGACCCAATCGAGGCCGCGTTCGTTTTTGAGCAGGTAGTAGAGCTCGCGCGTGCCGCGAATGCCGGGCTTGAATGGTTCGAACGCAGCAGGGAACTCGGACGAATCGAGGAATTCGATGCCGGCGGGCGTCTTCAAGCTGGCAGCGCCGCCCACCGCGAGGAAACGCTTCACGCCGGAGCGTTTCGCGGCAGCGATGATGGCGCGATGTCCGCGGACGTGGCGATGGTAGACCTCGGGGCCGGGAGTGCCGCGCTTGGGATTGAAGGCGCTGATGATCACATCGTGGCGGGCAAGAATGCGCGCGAGGCGCTCGCGGTGCAGCACGTCGGCCTTCTTGATTCTGAGATTCGGGCGCGGGGCGAGGCGCTGCGGATGGCGGACGATGGCGGTGACTTTATGTCCGCGCCGCAGGGCCTCCGCGAGAATTTTGGAGCCGACGTAGCCCGTTCCTCCGATCAGGGCAATATTCATGCAGGAATCCTCCGAAGGCTTCCTCCGCGCGATTTGCCGAACGCGCGGTTGACAGAAGCCGAGATCGGAGCGACTTTATCACATCACCGGGCAGGGCAAATCGTCCGAGTAATCGGGGCGGGAGAAACCGTGATACACGCGCGACCGTTTGGGCAGAAGGCATCGACGATGGCAGAGCCGAAGCTCGAGTTTGCATTTGAGGTGCGGCTGCACTTTTCGCGCGTCCAGACGATCAACAACATGCCGACCGGCGCGGGGCGCGGCGGGGTGTACCTGGGCACCGGCGAATTTTCCGGACCGAAGCTGAATGGGAAGGTGGTGCCGGACAGCGGCGGCGACTACGCGTTGTTCCGCCCGGACGATACCGTGTCGTTTGACGCGCGCTATATGCTGCAGGAGGATGATGGCACTCTGATCCTGCTGCAAAATCGCGGCTACCTGTGGGGGTACGAGGACAGTACGATGCGGCGGCTGAGGGACATGGCGTTTGCCGGAGGGCCCCCTGTGGCAGCGGACGAATATTACTTGCGGTCGTTTCCGACATTTGAGGTGGAAGCGGGCAAGCACGACTGGCTCACCCGGCATGTGATTATCGGAATCGGCGAGCGGAAGGCGGACGGAAACCTACTCCGGTACTACGCGCTGTTGTAGCCGGGCGTCGGCCAGTCGCTTTGGCCGTCGATGGGCCTGGCGAATTACTCCGATCCATTAAATTCGTATTACACGTGGGGCGAATAAGGGCCAGCGGAGATAGAATCAAGCCTGCGGTCGAAACCATCCAGATAGCGAGCGAGGGCCAGACCTGGAGTCGAGTTTGGACACGATCCGGCCAAGGAGATCACGATGAGCACCACTACCGACCCAGCTGAGTCCATCCTGACGGATGGCTACTTCTGCGAGATTCCTTCCGATCCGTGCGCTATCGTGATGTTTGGCGCCTCGGGCGATCTGGCAAAGCGCAAGCTGCTGCCGGCGCTCTTCGATCTGGCGATTCATTCGTGTCTCGCGCCGCGCTTTCGCGTGGTGGGGTTCGCGCGCACGCAGATGACCGACGAGAAATTTCAGTCCGCAACAAACGATGCCTTGCCAAAGAAAGGCGACGACGCCAAGCGCGACGATTTTTTGAAGCACCTCGAGTATTTCACCGGCGATTACGACGATCCGGAATCCTACCGGCGGCTGTCGCAGCATCTCGACGAGATCGACCAGAAGGCGCACCTCGGCGGGAATCGCCTTTACTATCTGTCGACGCCGCCCGACGTATATCCGCACGTCATCGAGCAGCTAGGCAAGGCGGGCTTGGCGAAGCCGAAATCGAAGGATTCGTGGACGCGGATCATCATCGAGAAGCCGTTTGGCCACGACGGGCCTTCAGCGTGCAAGCTCAACGCGAAGGTGCTGCAGGTGTTCGACGAGTCGCAGGTCTACCGGATCGACCACTATCTCGGCAAGGAGACGGTGCAGAACTTGTTGGTTTTTCGCTTCGGCAACGGCATTTTCGAACCCCTTTGGAACCGGAACTACATCGATCACGTGCAGATCACGGCGTCGGAATCGCTGGGCGTGGAGCGGCGGGCCGCGTTTTATGAGTCGGCCGGGGCGCTGCGCGACATGATTCAGAGCCACGTGCTGCAGCTCACGTCGATTGTCGCCATGGAGTCGCCGGCGACCTTCGGCGCCACTTCCGTGCGCAACGAGAAGATCAAGATTTTGCAGTCGATCCGGCCATTCACGCCGGAGTCGATCGCGAAGTCGGTAATCCGCGGGCAGTACGGGTCAGGGACGATCGGCGGCAAGGATGTTCCCGGTTACCGGCAGGAACCGGGCGTGAAGCCGGACTCGACGACGGAAACATTTGTGGCGGCGAAACTCCTGGTGGACAACTGGCGATGGAGCGGCGTGCCGTTTTACCTGCGCACCGGGAAGCGGCTCGCGCGGCCGATGACGGAAATCGCGATCCAGTTCAAGAAGGCGCCGCACATGGTGTTTCAAGGGTCGGACGTGCAGCCGAATTCGCTGGTGATGAATATCCAGCCGGATGAGGGAATTTCGCTGTCGTTCGGGGCCAAGTTGCCGGGATCGCAGATGCAGATACGCCCCGTGAAGATGGATTTTGAGTACAAGCAGGCATTCGCTTCGGGATCGCGCGAGGCGTACGCCACGCTGATCAACGACTGCATACGCGGCGATGCGACGCTATTCGACCGCGCCGACAGCGTGGAGGCCGCGTGGGGGCTTGTTGATCCGATCCTCAACGCATTTGCAAACACAAAGCCATCGTTCCCAAACTATCCCGCGGGCGGCACCGGGCCCGAAGCCGCGCACGATTTAATGGCGGCGGGAGGCCGGACTTGGCGGCCGCTGTGACGCGGGACTGGATCTGACGACGTTTTGCCGTTCCAAAATCAATTGTGAGACAGTTCCTGGCATGCCGGGTGCAGGACGCCCGGCGGATTCTGGCTTTGTGTCGCGGAGGCACGGATGATACTGGCCGGTGATATCGGCGGGACCAAGACGAATCTCGGACTCTTCGACGTCGCCAGCGGCACGCTTTCGAAGGTGACGGACAAGCGCTATCCGAGCCGCGAGCACGCGGGCCTGGAAGAGATTGTGAAGGATTTCCTGAGCGTGACCGGCGCGAAGGTGAGCGCGGCGTCGTTCGGAATCGCGGGCCCGGTGGTGGACAATCAAGTCCACGCGGGAAATCTGCCGTGGGTGATCGATGGCGCGACGATGGCGAAGCTCGTCGGGCTCCCGCGGGTTCGTCTGATGAACGACCTGGAAGCGGCCGCGCATGGAATTGCCGTCATGCGGCCGCAAGACTTGGAAATGCTCTACGAGGGCGTTCCCGACCCGCGAACACATCGCGCGGTGATCGCGGCGGGGACCGGACTTGGCGAGGCGATTCTTTTCTGGGACGGCACGAAACACGTTCCCATGGCCACGGAAGCTGGCCACGCGGATTTTGCGCCGCACACGGAGCAGCAGGCGGACCTGTGGAGATTCGTGAAATCGCGCGGCGAATTCGCAAGCGCGGAGCTCGTCCTTTCCGGAAGAGGATTCAAGACCGTGCATGAGTTCCTGGACCCATCCGTGAAACATCCCGGATTTGACGATCCCAAGATCGATCAAGCGCCCACGATCACGCGGCTTGGACTTTCCGGCGAATGCCCAGTGTGCGTCGCGACGCTCGATCTGTGGGTTGAAATCTACGGCTCGGAGGCAGGGAATCTTGCGGTGAGGTCTGTCGCGCGGGGCGGGATCTATGTGGCGGGCGGAATCGCGGTGAAGATTCTGCCGAAGATGACGGACGGCCGGTTCGTCGCGGCCGCGCAGCACAAGGAAAAGATGCAGGATTTTCTCGCGAAGGTTCCGATCCACGTGGTGCTCGACGAGGAATGCCCGCTCAAAGGCGCGGCCTACGCGGGCTGGAAAGGCCTATAGGCAGAGCGGGTACCAGCTCGTACAACTTTCGTAGCGGCAGTACTGGAACGCGTCTAGGATTTCTTGCCTAATCATTTTCACACATGGGCGGATCCTTACCCACAGTTCTCAAGCATCCGCGCCTCGGCGCCAACCTCTCCTCCGAGAATTCATTGAATCGAAACTGGATAGCTCCCCTGCGAGTCGCGGGCTCTCTGGCACGGAGATTGCCGAAACCGTGTCGAGTCTCGAAAGGGTCTCCGCAGGAAGGGACGGGCATCGATGAAGCGGTTTCTGGGTCTAGCGGTTTTGATTTTCGGGTTGTCCATACCCGCGCACGGCCAATCTGCACGGGGCGCGATGGTGGGCGGCATTGCCGGGGGAGCGCTATCGAATGGTGCCGGCGGAGGCGGCGGCTACGGCGGGTCGGGCGGCGGGATCGGTGGTTCGACGAGCTTTCACACGCTGCCGAGTATTCCGCCCGCGAGGCTGCCATCGACTGCCGTGAGCGGCTCGGACGCTACCTTCGTGCCGTCAACTTTTCTTCCCTACAATCAGGCGATCGCCGCAGGAGAGGCTATCCTGGACGCCCAGCACGAATCGGTGGCCGAGGCTGCCGCAAAAAACAGCCTGGTGCACCGACTGCCCGCGAAGGCGACGATTATCGAGAACGCGATCGGGAACCCTGTCATCACCACGCCGTAACATCTGCGCAATTCGACGAACTGGCAGCCAGGCCGAGCCGGCTGCCAGTTCGTTGTACTATCTTCGCACGCTGCCGAAGCGCGACTGCAGATCATTTCTTCACAAAAAGAAAACGGCCAGCCGGCGGGGGTGGAGGACGCCGGCTGGCCGTTGATGCTGTGTAGAGCTGCGGCTCCTTCGCGCGGAGCCGGACGGCTGTTTATTTCGCGTTCGCGCTGCTGAACGAGTAGATGAAGCCCAGCGTGGCCGTGTTTTGCTCCTTGACGCTGCCAATCTGGCCCCGCTGGAAGATCGGCTCGCTCGCAAAGTCGTAGCGGTATTCCCCACGAATGAGCAGGGCGCTGGTTAAGTTATACGACCAGTCCGCCGAGACTTCTTGAGCATGGCCGGGATCGCCGAACAGCACTCCCGTGTAGCCGTCTGTGTCGTTGTAGAACTCGTAACGAAGCGCGAAGTTCGTTTTCGGAGTCCACGTGTACTTCGCGTAGCCCGCAACGCCCCACCAGTTGACCGCGGGTGAGTTGGTGCAATCTACGGGAAGGGCGTCCCGAGTCACAGCATAGTCGTTGTAGCAAGTGATCCCGGGCCGCGGGCCGAAGCCATAGTCGCCGTTCAAAATGAACGCCCACTTGGCATTCGGCGTATAGGAGATCACGGTGTCCGAAATCTGCTTCCAGTCGGTTACGAGTTTGCTTGTGTCGGAATACGAATCGACCACCGGTCCCGCCATGTAATTCTCCAGCACGGACCACTTGGCATTGGGCGTCCACGCCAAGCTTAAGCCGTAGGTAAGTCCGGCACTTTGGCCGGTGAATGGGTACTGATTGCTCTCAATGAACGTGTTGTTCCAGCCGTTGACCAGATAGCCGGTGAGAGACCACTTGGAGTTAAATGCGTATTTGGCGCTCGCGCCGAAATGGAAATAGGGAATCGCGTAGTAGAAGAGAATACCGCGCGAGTAGTTCCAGTTGGCGTTGGTTTCGATTACTTCGGCGCCGATCGGCGTAACAAACTTGCCGACCGTGACCGTCAACCCTTTGCCGATCGGCGCGAGGTAGTCAACGTACGCTTCCTTGAGATAGAAGTTGCTGCCATCGGAAAGCGGGTCGCCCGACGTGTTGACCGCGCGGGCAGCCTGTCCGTAAGCGGCGGCGACGTGGTAGCCGAGCCTGCTCTCGGACGAAGTTGCATCGGGCGCCTTGTCCAAGACCAGTTCGGCCATGTTGAAGCCGAAACCGTTCGTGGGACCGTCGAAGTAGCGCAAGCCGCTGGCGTTGCTGCCCGGATGATTGTAGTTGTAACCGTAGTAGACGTCGCCGAAACCGCTCAACGTCACGGGGCCAAGCAGACCTGCCAGGTTGATCTTATCGTCCGGTGCCGGCATGGGCGCGTTGATGGGCGCGCTTGCGGGCTCCGCGTACGCGGCCGTCCTCATGCTCGGAGTGTCGCTTTCCTTCAGCGAAGTGATCTCCGCTTGCAAAGCCTGGACTTCCTTTTCCAGATCCGCCAACCGCTGCGCCTCGGAAGACGCGGACGAACTCGAAGCCGGCTGTGCTGGGGCCGACGAAGCTGCGGCCGGTTGGGCCGCGGCCGATGAGGGCGCAGCAGGTGGATCATCTGCCGCCCTCGAAGCTGGCGCCCAGGCTGCAAAACTTACCGCTAACATGGCCGTGGCGAAGCTCGAAGCACACTTGTACGCACGTTTCATAAGCAAACCTTCCCTCCCTACCGCGCTATCTCGGTTTTCATGGATTCGCGACGGTGCCAAGCAAATTACAGAGGCTGAGATGAATGGTCAAACTCATTAAATCTATTGAAGGCATAAGGAAATAAATTGGGGGGACGCTTACAAAATCTTTATGGCTGCGCCGTGGCGTTTTCCGCCGATTTTACGGGGGTTTCCGGAAGAGGAGATCGGATCAGTGTCTCGCGACGAGCAGAAGAAGCCCGAAAACAATAATCGGGATCAGCGCCAGCATGATGTAGAAGAGGATCCGCCGCACCCAGGGAGTGCGCCGCGTTTTCCAATCGTGAAGCTCGGGGCGCTCCGAAACGCCTACCTGGTCGAGGTGCTCGAGGTCGGAGGCCATTTCCCGGGCGTTGGGATAGCGATTCTTTGGGTCGCGCTCGATGGCGCGGTAAATCACCTCTTGCAGCTGCGGCGAGATCGACGCGTCGAGTTCGCGCGGCGGAATCGGATTGTTCAGGAGGCGGTCGTTCATGATGGCGAAGGGATTCGGCCCGTCAAACGGCGTTTTACCGGTGAGCATTTCGTAGAGCATGACGCCGAGGGCGTAGATATCGCTCCGGCCGTCGCCGCGCTTGCCCTTCACCTGCTCGGGCGAAATGTACTCGGGCGTGCCCATCACCTGAGAAAGCTTCGCGAATGTCAGGCGCCGCGCGCCTTCCTTGCCGGCGATGCCGAAATCAATGAGTTTGATGTTGTCGTCCTTGTCGACCATGATGTTTTCGGGCTTGAGGTCGCGGTGAACGACGCCGTGGTTGTGAATGTAGTCGAGCGCGTTTGCAATGTTGACGACAAGCCGCTTGGCGCGCTCCACCGGGAGCTTCTTCGCCTCGGACATGATCTGGCGAAGCAGGCGGCCGTCGACCCACTCCATCACCATGTACAGGCGGCTGCGGTCCTGGTCCGCGTAGACCTTCATCACGCCCGGGTGATCGAGGCTCGTGCCGATGTCCTGTTCGCGCTTGAAACGATCCCAGAGGACGGGCTCAGCTTCCATCTCGGGGTGGGGAATCTTGATGGCTACTTGGCGGCCGTCGCTGAGGTCGGTGGCACAGTAGATGGAGGCCATGCCGCTGCGAGCGACTAGGCTCTCGATTCGGTAGTGATCGAGTTGGTCGCCGGGGTGGACTGGAATCCTCGCGCGCAGGCGTCAGGCGAAGACCGGCGGCGTGTCAGGCTTAAGGGAGACGATAGGGCCGTCCCCGGTACATCCCGACACGTTCGACGCCTTGGACGCGAATTATCTGCAGCGAGATATTATCACTGCCGTCTCGCTCATTCGCAATATCCACAAGGCGCTGCGCCGCTTTTTGCAACTCTCCGCCATTGCCCGCGACGGCGGCCATCTCGGAGCCGGGGACGGCGCCGTGGAGCCCGTCTGAGCAGAGGACGAGCACGTCGCCGACAAGCACCTGATGCTCGGAGACGTCCACGTTCACGGTGAGCGCTGAACCAAGGGAGCGGCTCAGGAGGTGGCGGGTTTCCGCGCCGCCCGCCTCAGCGGAGGAGATCAGGCCGAGGCGCACGTGCTCGCTTGCCACAGTGTGGTCACGCGTGAGGAGCGTCGGCTGGCCCCGGCGGATCAGGTAACAGCGGGAATCCCCGACGTGGGCCACGGTGACTCGATCGTGCCGCAGGGCGCAGGCGACAATCGTCGTGGCCATTCGGGAGCCTGCGGGATTGGCGTCGTGTCCCGCGTCGATCACACGCACGTTGGCCGTGCGAACCAAGCCCGTGAGGAGCGCCGGATGCAGTTCCCCTGCGCTGGACTTGCGAAAGCCCTCAAGAACGCTCTCGACGGCTGTCTTCGAAGCGACCTCGCCGAGGTCGTGGCCGCCGACGCCGTCGGCAAGCACGAAAAGGTAGCCGTGGCTGCGAGCCCGTTCCTGCGTGTCGGGCGCGACGTGGCCGAGGTAGTCCTCGTTGCCCTGCCGCACGCGCCCGAGATCCGAGAGTTCCGCGAACTCGACATCGATCATATCGCTTGGTCTTGTGGCGTACCTGGCCGTCGCCGTGGCTGCAGCGGCGCCGGAGGACGACACGCTAAGACCTCTATACATTAGAACTCATCCCTCGCTAAAGAAGAAAGCGCCTTCCTAAAGACAAAGGGGCGAGCTTGCGCCCGCCCCTGTTGATGTTTTTTCCGGCTATCAAGTTCGAGCCGTCACCAACGTCGTTTTTCCCTTCTTCTTGCTCGCCATGGTGAAATAGATGCCGCCGTAGATGGCCCAGACTGCGGCGATTCCCAAGGCAAAGTAAGGTTCTTTCCACGTGCCGTACCCCATGAAGGGTCCGATCAAGTAGAACGACATGCAGACCAGGTTCGCCAGCACTCCGAACCCCGGGATCAGCCAGTGCCTGAGGAAGCTGAAGTTGGGATGCTTGTGGTAGGCGATCATGCAGATGAAGCAGCTCAAACCGTACAGCAAGAACGTGCCGAAGTTTGAGGCGAGCGTAATCGTTGTGAAGGAATTCGGCAGCGCCGCCATTTTGTCGTGAGTGAGAAAGCCGAAATTCGACCAGAAGCCGTGAGGCAAGGCCGCAATCGCGGCGTCGGTCGGTGCGCCCCCATCGCCAAAGTACATCAGCAGCCCAATGCAACCGAAGACGATGGTGACAGCAGCCAGCGTCCAGATCGCCTTGTGCGGGCTGAGGTTTTTCTCGTGCAGTATGCCGAAGTGTTCCGGCACTTCTTCGTCCTTGCCCATGGCGTAGGTGACGCGCGCGCCTGTATTGATGCAGGCGAGCGTGGTGCCGATGAGCGCGAGGAAGACCGTGACGGCCTCGATCAACATGAACGCGCGGCCATGGCCCGCCCCGAACACCGCATCGCCGACCATGACCATCATGTCGGCAAGCGGCGCAGTCGAGCCGGAAGCGCTCTGCATGGTGTAGCCGCTACTTAAGGAATAGTTCATGGCGAAATACTCGAAGAGATAGCAGAAAGCCCCTTGGACAAGGAGCGACGTAATCACCGCGATCGGCAAGTCTCGCTTCGGGTTCCTCGCCTCGCCGCCCAGCGAGGTACACGATTCGAAACCGACCAGAATCAGGATGGCGACGGTCGCCTGAACGAACATCCAGCCGAATTTATGGATGCCAATTACGGACTTGGCGCCGGGATGAGTCAGGAAGTTCCCGCTCGCATCGTTCCACGGATAGCTGACGTGGTACGGAACGGGAGCGCCGGAAGCGTCCTTCGAGCATACTGGAGCCATGCTGGCGTCGCGCACGATGTTGCCCTTCGCGTCCATCTGGAACTCGCAGTTATACGCGTCGCCCGACGTGGCATCCCACTGGTAGGCGACGCTGCCTGGCGGGTGGTTCATCCTGTAGCCGATCGCCATCACGGCGAAAATGAGCAACGCCGTGATCTGGATCACGTTCATTGCTACGTTGACGCCCGTCGAAGCGGTGACGCCGCGGTGCGCGATGTAGCAAACGAGGAAAGTGAAAATGATCGCAACCAGCATCATGAACGCGGGACCAGGGTTGGACGCGTTCATGAAATTCGGCCACAAAGCTCCGACGATGTACCCGACGAAAGCGCCGGTTGCAGCGACCATTACTCCGGGGTAGATCCAGTAGTAGAGGTGAGAGCCCCAGCCGACAATGAACTTCATCAGACGGGCGTACTTCCATGCTTTGTCATGATTCAGAAACGCCTGCTCCGCGAAGTAGTACGAACTCCCTGTGCCCGGATAGAGCTTTGACAATTCTGCGTAAGATACGGCTGTAGCCAGACAAAGCAGCAAGGCGAAAACGATGCCGCTCCACATCGATGGAGAAGTGTTGCCTTCCGTCGCCTGTGCGTAAAAGGTGAGCCAAAGGAATGCACCGGGTGCGATCAGCGCCATGGCGTTAAACGTCAATCCGGTCACCCCTAAGGTAGTCTTCATCTCACCCGTTGTTTTTTCGGCCATGTAGACTCTCCTTTGAAGAGTGGGGACAACAGAGACTTGAGGGCCGGAGATTATACGTAAGTATGAGATTCGTAAAATGCAACGTTTTGATGCAGGGGATAGATGTTTCAAATAGTGAAACGTCGAAGCATTCGAGTTCCGGTTTGGAGCCCGCTTTGCGTAGCTGTGAAGGGCCGCGTTGTCCCGGCGCATCTCGCTTTGTTGCGGCAGCAGAGGCGCCGATCAACGGGAGCGATGCCCTTGCATCGTCGTGCCTCCCTGCTAGTATGTTCGGATGACTTTTCTCCGGGACCTGCCCGTCCGAGAGGCGGGATTTCCAGCTAGAAATGACTGAGAAGCGGCAATTTAGGGCCATCAAAGGCACGCGCGACATCCTGCCGCCGGATTCGGCGCTGTGGAACTGGTTCGAGCGGACCGCGCGCGAGGTGTTTGAGACGTACGGTTTCGGAGATATCCGCACGCCGGCTTTTGAGGAAACGGAGCTATTCGCAAGGTCGATCGGCGTCGACACGGACGTCGTCGGCAAGGAAATGTACACCTTCGAGGATCGCGGCAACGTTCACGTTGGCTATCCACAGACGATCGAAGAAGTGATCACGGCGGACGCCATGGTGCGCGAGGCCTGGCTCGCCAGACGAATTCCTCACACACCCGAAAACCAAGCCAGCGTGATCCAATTGCATGAGGCGTGTGAAGGCATTGGACAAGAAGGTGCGCCCGCCTTGCTGCGCTTCGTCTTCCATTTGCATTCCCTGGATCTGGGCGATTCGCTGACGCTGCGGCCGGAGGCGACAGCAGCTGTTGCGCGGGCGTACATCGAGCATGGAATGCAGACGCTGCCGGGCAATGTAAAACTTTACTACGTGGGACCCATGTTCCGGCGCGAGCGGCCGCAGAAGGGACGCTACCGGCAGTTCTATCAGGTGGGCGCGGAGGTGCTGGGGCAATCGGATGCGCCTGCAATCGACGCGGAAGTTCTCGAGATGCTCTTGGTGCTGTTTCGCCGCGTCGGGCTTGCCAATACGAAGCTCTACGTCAATTCGATCGGCTGCAAGGAGTGCCGGCCGAAGTATGTCGAATTGCTGCGCGCCGAGCTGCAAAACGTGAAAGACAAGCTCGGGCCGGATAGCCAGCGCCGCATCGAGACGAATCCGCTGCGCGTCCTCGATTCGAAACTACCCGACGAACAGCCGATCATCGAGACGCTGCCGCGCATCTCGGACCACCTGTGCGCGGATTGCCGCGAGCATTTCGCGAAGCTCAAAGACGAACTGAAGCTGCGCGGCATCGCCTATGAAGAAAACTGGCGCCTGGTCCGGGGACTCGACTATTACACGCGCACGACATTCGAAGTGACGGCTGCGGGCCTCGGCTCCCAGAACGCCGTGTGCGGCGGCGGGCGCTACGACGGGCTTGTCGAACTGCTCGGCGGCCCGCCGACAAAAGGCATCGGGTTCGCGATCGGCACCGACCGCGCAATCCTCTCTATTCAGGAAGGCGGCAACCTGCCGAAGCTGCCGGGTCTGGCCGTGTTCGTCGCCTGGATGGGTGTGAAAACTTACCCGACAGCGGTAAGCATCGCTCGCAAACTGCGCGAGTGTGGTCTTGCAGTCGAGCTGCCGCCCGAGGAGATGAAATTCAAAAAGTCGCTCGGGCTCGCCGATAAATTGGGCGCGCGATACGCGCTGATCATCGGCGAAGACGAAGTCGCCTCTGGCACATATACGCTTAAGCGGCTGGCAGATGCGGAACAGAGAAAGCTGAGCGAAAACGATCTGCTTGAATATCTCGAATCAGAGCGAAGAACCTAGAATCGAGGGATAACGGACGTGCTCGACAGTCTCGGGAATTTGAAACGCACACAATATTGCGGCGCTTTGCGCGCCTCGGACGCGGATAAAGATGTCGTCCTGATGGGCTGGGTGCACCGGCGGCGCGACCTTGGCCAGCTGATCTTCATCGACCTGCGCGACCGCGCGGGCATTGCGCAGATCGTCTTCAACAAGGAGCTGCACCCCGAGGCGCATGCGAAAGCCGAAACTCTGCGCTCGGAATTCGTGGTCGCGGTCGAGGGGCGCGTCCTGCGCAGGCAGAAATCGAATCCCGAAATCGCTACCGGCGAGGTCGAGGTGCTAGCCACGCGCCTGCACGTGTTGAACAACTCGAAGACGCCGCCGTTTGCGATCGAAGACGAAGTGAACGCGAGCGAGGAGACGCGGCTGCGCTATCGCTATCTCGATCTGCGCCGCCCGCGGCTGCATTCGAATATCGAGCTGCGGCACCGCATCGTCCTCGAAATCCGCAAATCGCTCGACGAGCAGGGCTTCTTCGAGATCGAGACGCCGATGCTCACGCGCTCGACGCCCGAAGGTGCGCGCGATTATCTCGTGCCGAGCCGCGTCCATCACGGCCAGTTTTACGCGCTGCCGCAATCGCCACAGATCTTCAAGCAGATCCTGATGATCTCCGGCATGGACCGTTACTACCAGATCGTTCGCTGCTTTCGCGATGAGGACCTGCGCGCCGACCGCCAGCCGGAATTCACGCAGCTCGATCTCGAGATGTCGTTTCCGCGGCAGCAGGATATTTTCGAGGCGATCGAGCGCGTGATGGAGCGCGCGTGCGCGGTCGTTGGCGTCACGGCGAAGGGCCCGTTTCGCCACCTCGATTACAAAGATGCGATGCGCCGCTACGGCTCGGACAAGCCCGACCTGCGTTTCGGCATGGAATTGCACAACGTGACTCAGCACTTCGAGCCCGCGCGCGCCGTGCTGCACGTCGAAGGCAACGTGCAGGCCGTCGTCGCGCCTGGCGCGGCGGCGTGGTCGCGCAAGCAGCTCGATGAGCTCGCGGAATTCGCGAAAGCTGCGGGCGCGCGCGGCGTTTACACGGTGAAAGTCACCGCGGAGGGCATTTCGTCGCCGCTCGAAAAGAATCTCCGCGCCGAAGGACTGAAGAAATTGGCGGCGGAATTGGGCGCGGCACCGGGCGACCTGATCGTCGCCGTCGCGGCGAAGGCGCAGGTCGAGCACAGCGACACGTCGCTCGGCGTTGCCGGACAGCTCCGCTTGCACCTCGGCGATAAGCTGAATCTGATCGACCGCAGCAAGTGGGAATTCTTGTGGATCACCGGCTTCGCGCTTTTCGAATGGAGCGACACGGACAAGCGCTGGGTGAGCGCGCAGCATCCATTCACAGGGATCATCGAAGAGGATATCGAGAAGCTTGAAACCGCGCCGTGGGAGTGCCGGTCGAAGGGCTACGACCTTGTGCTGAATGGCAACGAGCTTGGCTCAGGCAGCATTCGAATTCACCGGCAGGATGTGCAAGCGCGCCTCTTCAAGGCGCTCGGCCTTACGGACGAGCAGGCGCGGCATCGCTTCGGTTTCTTCCTCGACGCGCTCACCTACGGGACGCCGCCGCACGGCGGCATCGCGCTCGGCATCGATCGCATCGCCATGCTGCTCGCGCAGGAAAAATCGCTGCGCGAGGTGATTGCATTCCCGAAAACCGCCAAGGCGCAGGATCTGATGGCGGAATCGCCGTCGGACGTCGACGCTGCGCAACTTGATGAATTGGGAATCAAAATAAGCGAGAATGTCCGCAAGCAATGAAGGCGCTACGCGATTTTCCGATGAGGCTGTTCAACGACGTTCCTGAGCGGGATCCGGAGTATGCGCGTCGATCGCTTATGGTGATCCTTCCGATCGCGACGGTTGCAATCGGCTTCTTTGTCTGGTTGCTGGTGGCCATCTCCATCTGGATCGCTTTGACTCTCGGGCTCGTCGTGATAGGACTGGCGTTCCTCGTGATACTCGTTGCGGTGAATCGGATCCTGCCGAAGAAACTGCCAGTCGATAAGGAAATGTTGTGATGTCGCGGATACGGATACTTGCGGAAAACGTCGCGAACAAGATTGCGGCGGGCGAGGTGGTCGAGCGGCCGGCGTCGGTGGTGAAGGAACTGCTCGAAAACGCGCTCGACGCGGGCGCGCGCTCGATCCGCATCGAAGTCGAATCGGGCGGCAAGCGGCTGATCCGCGTGGTTGACGACGGCAGCGGCATGAACCACGACGACGCGCTGCTGGCCTTCGAGCGCCACGCGACGTCGAAGCTGCGCACCGCGGACGATCTGCTCTCGATCGCGACGCTCGGCTTTCGCGGCGAGGCGCTGCCGTCGATTGCGTCGATTGCGCGGCTCGTGCTCGAAACGCGGCTTCCCGAAGACGAGCAGGGCACGCGCATCGAATTCGCGGGCGGCAAGCTGATCGGCGTGAAACCGGCGGGCGTGCCGCCGGGAACGTCGATCGCGGTCGCGGACATTTTTTATTGCGTCCCCGCGCGCCGCAAATTCCTGAAATCCGAGACGACCGAACTCGGCCACATCGCCTCGCTCGTCACGCACTATGCGCTCGCGCATCCCGAGGTGCAATTCGTCCTGAAAACGCCGTCGCAGTTGATCCTCGATTGCGCGCCGGTGGAAAAGCTCGCAGACCGCGTCTACCAGATTTTCGGCCGCCAGGCGCTCGAAGAGCTGGTCGAGATCCCCGCGAATGAGGGGCCGGTGCGCCCGGCGATCACCGAACCAGCGATGGGGGAAGACGAGCAGGCGGCGATGCTGCGCGTCAGCGGGTTTGCGTCGCGCCCGGAAGTGCAGCGCACGAACCGCAACGGCATCTACATTTTCGTGAATCGCAGGCTCGTCCGCGACCGCCTGCTGCTGCACGCGATCGGCGAGGCGTACCGCAACATCATCCCGCCGGGCGTGTTTCCGGTGGTGCTGCTCTTCCTCGATCTTCCGTATCAGGAAGTCGATGTGAACGTGCATCCGGCGAAGATCGAGGTGCGCTTCCGCCACCCGCAGTTCGTTCACGATTTCACGCGCGACGCGCTGCGGCAGGCGCTTTCGATCGCGCGGCCGATTCCAGGATTTCCTGCGCGCGCTGCCGCCGCGAGCGCCGGCATGCCGGGCGAAGCAGGCGGTGCAAATGGACCGGGCAGCATGCGAGGCTACGCGCCGATGCCGGATGCGAATACGTTCCCCGGGCCGCCGCGAGCGGAGATTCCGGGAGCGCAAGGGGCGCCGCTGGGATGGTCGTTTGGATCGGCCGCGACCGCCGCGGAGGAACTGGAGCTATCGGGCGGGCCTGATCGGCCGATGGCGCAGAGGCTGGGATTCGAATCCGGCGCCGCCATGAATTTCCCCATGCAGTCTGCGGCTGCGGCGGAAACCGCCGCAGCGGTGGCCGCATCTGCAAGCGAAGGTTTGCCCGGGACGCTGCCGAGCGCCGAGGATATTGCCGATCTCAAGCCGCTGGGACAGGTGAGTTCGAGTTTCATCGTGGCGGTGAATAGCGAAGGGCTGTGGATCGTCGATCAGCACGTGGCGCACGAGCGCGTCCTTTTCGAGCAGCATTTGCGTGCGCGGCGCGAGGGCGATCTCGGCGGGCAGCGGCTGTTGGTGCCGATTGTGGTCGAGCTGAACCCGCGGCAGCTGGCGACCTTCGAGCAGATTGGCGACGAGCTTCGCGCAAACGGCTTCGAAGCGGACTTGATGGGCGCACGCAGCGTCGCGATTCAGGCCGCGCCGGCGGGAATCGCCAGCAGCGACGCGGAAAAGCTGCTCTTCGAAATCCTCGACGGCATCGCGCGCGAGAACCAGGCGATCTCGATCGATTCGCTGCAATCGAAAATCGCGGCTTCCACGTCGTGCCACGCTGCGATCAAAGTGAATACGCCGCTCGACAAAACGAAAATGGAATGGCTGCTCGGCGAGCTCGCGAAGACGGAATACCCGATGAGCTGCCCGCACGGCCGGCCGGTGGTGCTGCGCTATTCGGTGCGCGATATCGAGCGCGCGTTCAAACGGATATGATCACGTTCAATCGAATTTTACTGTTCTTCGGCGCCACGATCTTCGCAAGCTGGCTGGTGTATCTCAGTTTATTGGTGAGAATTATTCTCCGACTAAAGCGCGGTGCGCCTGCGAAGGAGCCCTACAGGCCACCCTTTTCCGAATGGGTCCTGTGCCCCACGGCAGGCTGGGAGAGCAGTGCGCTCGGCAATTTCCAAGGGACCGGGACTTACGACGAGCGGGAATTTTGTATAGGGCGGTGGTTTCTGAGCTCCCTCGTCTTCATATTCTTGGATTTATTCAGTCGGATATTCCGTTAAGCATGATGCCTCTGATTATCGCGATTGACGGGCCGGTGGGCTCGGGGAAGAGCACGCTCGCGCGCCGAGTGGCGGAGCTGCTGGGCTACGTCTACATCGACACTGGCGCGATGTACCGGTCGATCGCGCTGAAGGCGCTGCGGAGCGGCGTGAAGCTCGAAGCCGCCGATCCGCTCACCGCGCTTGCCGGCGACACGCGCATCGACTTGCGCGCGCAAGATGGCGGCCAGCAAGTGTTCCTCGACGGCGAAGACGTGACCTCCGCGATCCGCACTCCCGAAGTAGCCCAGGCTGCATCTAAGGTGGCGGTAATCCCCGGCGTGCGCCGCGTGCTGGTAGCCGAGCAGCGGCGAGCCGGCGGGCAGGGCGGCGTGGTGATGGAAGGGCGCGACATCGGGAGCGTCGTTTTCCCGGACGCGGAGCTGAAGATTTTTCTCACGGCGTCGCGCGAGATCCGGGCGGAGAGGCGGTGGCGCGAGCATCAGCAGAAGGGCGATGCGATCGACCTCGCGCGCACGCTCGATGAAATCCGCGAGCGCGACCGCCGCGATCGCGAGCGCGAGGATTCGCCTCTCGTGCGCGCGAAAGATGCGGTGGTGGTGGACAGCACCGCGATGGAGCCCGAAGAAGTCGCGCGCCTCGTGGTGATGCTGGCGCGAGAGAACAAATCCGCAGCCTCTTCGACCCAGTAGCCTGTTTTCGATGCAGTTCCTCAGGAGGAAGCATGAAGTCCTTATCCTTTATTGCCCTGATGCTTGCAGTATTTCTCTTCGGCCCTTCTGTTTTCGCGCAGGCTCCCGCCGCTGGAAGTAATTCTCCGAACGCCGCCGCACGCAAGCTGCGCGAATTCCTCGCGAAAGACTGGAAATACTGGATGCACGAATATCCGGAGGCCGCGACAGCGTATGGATATCCGGGCGAAAACGCCCGCTGGTCGGACTATTCGCCAGCCTCGATTGCCGCGCGCAACCGGCATCTCGAAGACGCGCTGAAGCAATTGAAAGCGATTCCTCGCGCCGAACTCCCCGCGAGCGAGCAGCTGAATTACGACTTGTATGATGAGCTGCTGCAAACGGCGGTCGACGGCCTACGCTTTCACGACGACGCCTTTCCGATCCCGTCGGTGTTTCCGGCGAATCTCTACGTGCCGATCACTCAGGTGGAAGGGCCGCTACAGGACATCCCCAACACGATCGACATGATGCCCGCGACGAGCGCGAGCCAGTACGAGGACATCCTCGCGCGGCTTAACGGCATTCCCACCGTAATCGATCAGACGATCGATTTGATGAAAGTCGGCATGGCCCACGGATGGACACCGCCGAAGATCACGATGCGGGACGTGCCGAAGCAGGCTGAAAGCCAGATCGTGTCCGATCCGCTGGCAAGCCCGCTGCTGAGCGCGTTCAAGAATTATCCGGCGACGTTCACGGCCGAGCAGAAGGCCGATCTCACGCGCCGGGCCGAGGCCGCCTACAAAGACGAGGTTGCGCCGTCATTTCAGAAGCTCGCCGATTTCCTCGCCAAGACGTACATTCCGGCCTGCCGCGATACGGTTTCGATCAGCGACATTCCGGACGGCGCGGCTTATTACAAGTATCTGGTCCGCTGGCACACGACGACAGACATGACGCCGCAGCAGATTCACCAGATCGGCCTCGATCTGGTGAAACAGACGCGCGCGCAGATGGACGAGCTGATCAAGCAAACGGGATTCAAAGGCACCTTCGCCGATTTTGTGAAATTCGTGAACACCGACCCGCGCTTCAAGTTTTCGAGCAAGGACGACATGCTGCTGCATTACCGCGCTACCGCCAAGCGCGCCGATCCGGAACTCGAACATCTTTTCGGCAAGCTCCCGCGGCTGCCCTACGGCGTGCGGGCCGTGCCGGACGCCGTGGCTGCGTCGCAAACCGAGGCATACTACGAGCAGGGAGCGCCGGATACCGCGCGGCCCGGCTATCTCTATGTCGATACATACGACCTGCCGTCGCGGCCCACCTGGGAGATGCAGGATCTTGTCCTGCACGAGGGCGTGCCGGGGCATCACCTGCAGATTTCACTCGCGCAGGAAATGCAAGGCGTCCCTGAATTCCGCAAGCAGATCGGCTACACCGCCTTCATCGAAGGCTGGGCGCTTTATTCGGAGACGCTCGGGCCCGAGCTGGGTTTCTACACCGATCCGTACCAGAAGTTTGGATTCCTGAGCGCGGTGATGTGGCGCGCCGTGCGACTGGTGGTCGACACCGGTATTCACTCGATGGGCTGGAGCCGCGATCAGGCGATTCAGTATTTCGAAGAGACGACGGGGCAGCCGCACCTGAACTCGGTGGTCGAGATCGACCGCTACATCGTCTGGCCGGGACAGGCGCTCGGCTACATGATCGGCCGGCTGGAAATTCAGAAGCTGCGGCAGGATGCCGAGCAGGAGCTTGGCGACCGGTTCGACATCCGCGCTTTTCACGATGCGATCGTGGATCAGGGCGCCATGCCGATGGACATGCTCGAATCGCGCACGAAGGCGTGGATCGCGGAGCAGAAAGCGAAGCAGCCGTCGCACTGAGCTAAGCGGACGAAGACGCCAGTGCGGGGAAGCGGGAAGACTCCGAGCGGCGGCGCGGCGGAACTACGCGGGGCTGGACATCGAGGCGAGGAACTCCCCGTTCGTCTTGGTCTTCGAGAGGCGGCCCAGCAGAAGCTCCATCGCTTCGACAGTCGACAGCGGGCTCAGCACCTTGCGCAGCACCCAAATGCGATTCAGCTCGTCGGCGGGCAGAAGCAGTTCGTCCTTGCGCGTTCCGGAGCGGTTGATGTCGATGGTCGGGAATACGCGCTTATCGACCAGGCGCCGGTCGAGGTTGATTTCCATGTTGCCGGTGCCCTTGAACTCCTCGAAGATCACGTCGTCCATGCGGCTGCCCGTATCGATCAGGGCAGTGGCCATGATCGTGAGCGACCCGCCCTCTTCTACATTTCGCGCGGCGGCGAAAAAGCGGCGCGGGCGCTGCAAAGCGTTGGCGTCGATACCGCCGGAGAGGACTTTCCCCGAGGGCGGCGTGACAGCGTTGTAGGCGCGGCCCAGACGCGTGAGCGAATCGAGCAGGATCACCACGTCGCGCTTGTGCTCCACCAGGCGCTTGGCCTTTTCGAGCACCATTTCGGCAACCTGAATGTGGCGCTGCGGCGGTTCATCGAAGGTCGAGCTGATCACCTCGCCCTTCACGGTGCGCTGCATGTCGGTGACTTCTTCCGGCCGCTCGTCGATCAGCAGGACAATCAGCGCGATTTCGGGATGATTGGCGGTGATCGAATTGGCGATGGACTGCAGCATCATGGTTTTGCCGGTGCGTGGCGGCGCGACGATCAATCCGCGCTGTCCCTTGCCGACCGGGCAGAGCATGTCGAGCACGCGTCCCGTGAGATTTTCCTTGGTGGTCTCGAGACGAATGCGCTCCTGCGGATAGAGCGGCGTCAGGTTGTCGAAGAATATCTTGTTGCGCGCCACTTCGGGGTCTTCGAAATTGACGGCTTCGACTTTGATCAGCGCGAAGTAGCGCTCGCCGTCTTTCGGCGGGCGGACCTGGCCGGAAACGGTGTCTCCGGTGCGCAAGTCGAATTTCCGGATTTGCGACGGCGAGACGTAGATGTCGTCCGGGCCCGGGAGATAGTTGTACTCGGGCGCGCGGAGGAATCCGAAGCCGTCCGGCAGGCATTCGAGAACGCCCTCGGAGAAAATGAGGCCGTTCTTTTCCGTCTGGGCGCGAAGAATCTGGAAAATCAGCTCCTGCTTACGCATGCCGGAGGAGCCGGGAATGTTGAGCTCCTTGGCGATCTTGGCCAGATCGGTGATGTTCTTGTCTTTCAGTTCTGCGAGGCTAACACTCATCAGTTCTTTCCTTCTTCAAGCCTGTTTTTCAGGCGCGATTGTGATTGTTTGCGATCGATCCGGGGCGGGCGCGTTCGATTGAGGCACTCAATCCCAGATTTCAAATACGGGCTAAGTTACAGAAAGTTTTCAGACTTCGGTCGCGGGCCGAATCTGCCGACCGGGACGCCTAGGGCCGAGCGAGACTTTGGGGTGACCGAAGCGGTTCAATTGGTCAATTCGTTGTCCTGCGCGACATCCGCGCCGAACTTGGGCTCGACTTCGGCTACCGGCGGGTGCCCGGGAGCCGGGAGAGGCCTTTCGAGCGCATATTGCAAAACTTCGTCCATGGACTCGACGAAATGAAGGGCCATCTCCGCCTGGATTTCGGGCGGGATATCCGCCAGATCCTTCTCGTTGTCCTTCGGGAGAATCACGGTGCGCAGGCCAAGGCGATGCGCGGCCAGGAGCTTTTCCTTCACGCCGCCGATCGGCAGCACTCTGCCGCGCAGCGTGATCTCGCCGGTCATCGCGATGTCGCAGCGCACGGGAATCCGCGTCAGCGCGCTGACGATCGAGGTGCAGAGCGTGATGCCCGCCGAAGGACCGTCCTTGGGGATGGCGCCTTCCGGGACGTGCACGTGAATATCCACGTGGCGGTAGAAATCTTTCGGCAAGCCGAAGAGATGGCTGCGCGAGCGCACGTAACTCATGCCTGCTTGCGCCGATTCCTGCATCACGTCGCCGAGCTTTCCGGTCAGCGTGAGGCGGCCCTTGCCTTCCATCAGCGTCGCTTCGGTTGAAAGCACCTGCCCGCCGACTTCGGTCCAGGCGAGGCCCGTGGTGTGGCCGATCTCGTTTTTCTTTTCGGCGAAGAAATCGCGGTACTTGAGCACGCCGAGATAGTCGTTCACGTTCTCGGGTGTGACGCCCGCGGTGAAAGCCTTGCCGTTTTCGACGACCTTGCGCGCAACTTTGCGGCAAATGTTGGCGATTTCGCGATCGAGGTTGCGGACGCCCGCTTCGTGCGTATAGTGGCGAATGATGTGCGTCACGGCCTCATCGGTGAAAGTGACGTTTTCCTTGCCCAAGCCTGTCGCTTCGCGTTGGCGGGGAACCAGGTAGCGCTGCGCGATCTGATATTTCTCCTGCTCCGTATAGCCTGGCAGACGCAGCACTTCCATGCGGTCCTGCAGGGGCTGCGGGATCGTGTGCAGCACGTTGGCCGTGCAAATAAACATGACCTTCGAGAGATCGTATTCGACGTCGAGATAGTGGTCCGTGAACGCGTGGTTCAGTTCCGGGTCGAGCACTTCCATCAGTGCTGCCGACGGATCGCCGCGGAAGTCCATCGACATCTTGTCCACTTCGTCGAGGACGAACACCGGATTGATCGTGCCGGCCTTGCGCATCATCTGGATGATCTGACCGGGCAGGGCGCCGATGTACGTGCGGCGATGGCCGCGGATTTCGGCTTCGTCGCGCACGCCGCCCAAAGATACGCGGACGAATTTGCGTCCCGTGGCGCGCCCGATCGACATCGCGAGAGAGGTTTTGCCGACTCCCGGAGGCCCGAGGAAGCAGAGAATCGAGCCTTTCGGGTTTTTCACGAGCTGGCGGACGGCCAGATATTCAAGAATGCGCTCTTTGATCTTTTCAAGCCCATAGTGATCTTCGGAGAGAATCTCTTCGGCGCGCTTGATATCGCGGATTTCCTTCGAGCGCTTCTTCCAGGGCACAGCGAGCAGCCAGTCGAGGTAGTTGCGCGAGACGGTGGACTCGGCCGACATCGGCGGCATCATCTCGAGCCGCTTCAGCTCCTGCTGGGCCTTTTCCATCGGCCCTTCGGGCATACCGGAAGTCTCGATCTTCTTCTTGAGCTGTTCGATTTCGTTGGCTTCGCCGCGCCCGAGCTCTTTCTGGATCGCCTTGAGCTTCTCGTTGAGGTAATACTCTTTCTGGGCGCGCTCCATCTGCCGCTTCACGCGGGTGTTGATCGAGCGGTCCACGTTAAGCTTTTCAATTTCGACGTCGAGAATATCGGCGATGCGGTTCAGGCGTTCGACCGGATCGAAGACTTCGAGCAGCTCCTGCTTTTCTTCTACCGGAATCTGGAGGTTCGCGGCGATGGCATCGGAAAGCTTGCCGGGATCTTCGACGCGCGCCGCGGCGATCATCGTGTCGTAATTCAGGCTCTGCGAGAGTTTCACATACTGCTCGAAAAGGTTCGTGACGCGCTCGGAGGCCTGCTGCGTCTGCGGCCCGGGCTCGGATTTCACGGGGACGAGGCGGACCGTGGCGCGGAAGAATCCTTCATCGCTCGTCACCTGCACGAGCTTCGCGCGCTCGCTTCCTTCGACCAGGACCTTGATGTTGCCGTCGGGCAGCTTCACGCTCTGCACGATGTTGGCGAGCGTTCCGACCTGGTAGATTTCCTCGGGCTTGGGATCGTCCACCGAGGCGTCGTGCTGCGTGACGAGAAAAATCTTTTTGTCGCCAGCCAGCGCTTCTTCCAGTGCGCGGACCGAGGCTTCGCGTCCCACAATGAACGGGTGCATCATCTCCGGGAAAATCACCATATCCCGCACCGGCATCATCGGGACGCGCTTCACGTCGAGTTTTTCTTTGCTGAACATTGGTTCCTGTGTCAGACCCTAATCTCCCTGGCTACACCGGCCCGGATAACATCCCCAACCTAAAGTTTCGCTCGGAATGACGAACTCTTGAGCGTCCTGCGAGAGCCCTGAAGAGCCGGAACGATCATCCTGCCTTTTCGAGCAGGCTCCAGTTGATTTCGCGGCCCTTGACCATATCCGCCGTAACCACAAAATCGCGAAGTTTACGCTGCGCCGGCAGGTGATACATCATTTCGAGCATCAGGTCTTCGAGAATCATGCGCAGGCCGCGCGCCCCGACTTTGCGCTGCAAGGCCAGCTCGGCGACCGTCTCGAGAGCGTCGTCCGTGAAACGGAGCCGCACGTTCTCGAACTCGAATAGTCTCTGATATTGACGCACCAGCGCGTTCTTCGGTTCCGTCAAGATGCGCACCAGGGCGCTCTTATCGAGATCGCTCAGCACTCCCATCACCGGCAACCGCCCGACGAATTCCGGTATGAGTCCATAGCGGATCAAGTCCGTAGGCTGCGCCTGCTCGAGCACCTCGATATTTCGGCGCGTCGCCGTGCTCGGCTGCGCATCCGCATGGAATCCGAGCGACTTCTGCCCTACGCGGCGCTCGATCGTCTTTTCCAGCCCCACGAAAGCCCCGCCGCAAATGAACAGGATGTTCGTCGTATCGACCGGCGTGAACTCCTGATGCGGGTGCTTCCGCCCGCCCTGCGGCGGAACGTTGGCGACCGTCCCTTCCAGAATCTTCAGCAGCGCCTGCTGCACGCCCTCGCCCGAAACATCGCGGGTAATCGAGGGGTTCTCGTCCTTCTTCGAAATCTTGTCGATCTCGTCTATATATATGATGCCTTGCTGAGCCTTTTGGACGTCGCCATCCGCGGCCTGCAAGAGCTTCAAGATAATGTTTTCGACGTCCTCGCCGACGTAGCCCGCTTCCGTCAGCGTGGTGGCATCGACGATCGCAAATGGCACATCGAGCATCCGCGAGAGCGTCTGCGCCAGCAGCGTCTTGCCGGTGCCGGTCGGCCCGATCAGCAGGATATTCGACTTCGTCAGCTCGACATCGCCGGGCTGCCGGTTCAGGAAAATCCGCTTGTAATGGTTGTACACCGCCACGGCCAGCTTCTTCTTCGTCTTGTCCTGGCCGATCACGTAGCCGTCGAGAAACGCTTTGATCTCGGGCGGCCGCGGCAGGCGGCGATTCGCGGGACTCGTCTGTTCGCGCTTCTCGTCTTCGAGAATCTGCTGGCAGACGCCCACGCACTCGTTGCAAATGTACGAGCGCGGATACTCGGATGGAGAGCTGATGAGCTTCTCCACCTGCTCCTGCGTTTTATGGCAGAAGGAACAACGCAACGGCTCTTCTGGGGTGAACCGCTTCACTGGTGGCGCCCCCTAATTTCCGAACCCCGTTCCACCACGCATCGTGAATCCATTGTAAGACGGAAGCCGCTCGCCGTGCTGAAATTCATCGCCCTCGAGATGCTTAAGATACTAACCTTTTGGAACCCTCGGCCTAGCGATGCTTGGTGATGATTTCATCCACGATGCCGTACGCCTTCGCCTGTTCCGGCGTCATGATGAAATCCCGCTCCACGTCTTTCTCGATTTTTTCTTCCGGTTGCCCGGTGTGGAACGCCAGCAACTTATTCAGCGCCGCGCGCGTGCGAATAATTTCCTTCGCGTGAATATCGATATCGGTCGCCTGGCCCGACAGGCCGGACATCCATGGCTGATGGATGAGCACGCGCGAATTCGGCAGCGCGTAGCGCTTCTTGGGCGTGCCCGCTGCAAGCAAAACCGCCGCAATCGACGCCGATTGGCCGATGCAATACGTGACAACGTCCGGACGAACGAACTGCATCGTGTCGTAAATCGCCATTCCCGCCGAAATCGAGCCGCCCGGCGAGTTGATGTACACCGAGATGTCTTTTTCCGGGTCTTCGGACTCGAGGAAGAGCAGCTGCGCGGTGACAAGGTTGGCCACATGATCGTCGATCGGCGTTCCGATGAAGATGATGTGGTCCTTCAGCAGCCGCGAATAAATGTCGTAAGCGCGTTCTCCCCGGTTGGTCTGCTCGACCACCATGGGAACGAGCGTTGTAGCACGCGGACTCGCGTCGTCAGTTTGTCTCATCTGGAGTAGTTTAGCGCGCTGAGGAAACCCAAATCGAGGTTACGTTTCACTTTTGGCCGTCTTTTCGATTCGGGCCGTGCGGTAGAGCCAGTCGATCGTTTTCTCGCTTCGCAACTTCGATTTGATCCTATCGAGCGCTCCTTGCTTTGTCAAGCGAGCGCGCAAAGCGGTTGCCGACTCGCCACTCTGTTCCGACAGCTTTGCTATCTCTTTCTCGACGTCTTCGTCGGTTGCATCTATGTTTTCCGCGGTCGCGACGCGGTCGAGCAGAAGCTCGGCCTTCACATCGTTCACCGCGTTGTCCCGCTGGCGCCGCCGCAGCGACACCCAATCCACATTCACCGCGCGCGGATCGACGCCCTGCGCCGCAAGAGATCGCGCCATGCGCTCGAGCCGCGTGTCCATCTGGCCTTCGATCAACGCCTCGGGCACCGGGAAATCGTGCTGCTTCACGAGTTCCGCGAGAATTTTCTCGCGAGCTTGCGAATTCTGCTGCTGTTCCTTCGCCGCATCGAGATTCTCGCGGATCTTCTTGCGAAGCTCATCGAGCGTCGCGATGCCGCCCGCTTCGGGGCCCTGCGCGCCCGCCGCGTCCTTCACGAACTCGTCATTCAGCTCGGGCAGCTTCTTTTCCTTGATGCCCTGCACCTCGACCGAATAGTTGTACGTCTTCCCAGCCAGCTTCTCGTCCGGATAGTCGTCCGGGTAGCGCGCTTCAAACTGGCGCGTGTCGCCGGCATTCGCGCCGCGCAGGTTTTCGGTGAAGCTGGCGAGCGTCTCTTCCGCGCCGATATTGACAAGAATGTTGTCCGCCTGCACAGGGTCGCCGCCGCCGGCCGGCACGCCGCTCAACTTGATAAGGACGTGATCGCCATCCTGCGCCGTGCGCCCCTCGACCGGCACGAAGGTCGCGGCGCGCTCGCGCATCTCCTCGAGCGTCTTATCCACCTGCGCGTCACCGACTTCGATCTCGTCTACCTGGACCGTGAGGTTTTTGTAATCGCCCAGCTCGAATTCGGGCAGCACTTCGAAGATCGCGCGAAAGCGCAGCGGCTCGCCCTCTTTGAATTCCACTTTGTCGACTTCCGGGCGTGTGACCGGCACGAGTTTCTTTTCGTCGAGCGCCTTTTCGAGGTATTCGGGCACGAGCGACTGCACCACCTCGCCCTGGATATCGTCGGCGAAGCGCCGCCGCACCAGCGTCACCGGCGCCTTGCCGGGGCGAAAGCCCGGAATGCGGGCAACCCGCGCGATGTCGCGCGCCACTTTTTCGGTCGCCTTTTGGACGTTCTCAGCCGGAATTTCCAGCTCGATTTCGCGCTTGCAGGTTGCTTCAGTCATGAACGAGTTTTCTTTCTATGGCAACGCCCGGAACCCTGGCTCCAGTCCTCTCGTTGATCGGATTCCGGAAGGAGCGGTGCAAGGAAGAACGGCGCACCCACGCCGTGGAAAATTCAGTATAGGGAATCCATCTGCGCGCGTCAACTCGCCCCGCGCGTCCCCGGCCTTCGCTATTTCAGGAGATAAAAAGGATTCGGAAGTTTGAAGACGCGCTCCGAGCAGCAGCCGGCGAGATCGCTCGCCTGGTCGCCGATATTCAGCACGATCCGGTAGCCCTCGTCGACGATTTCCTGCCGGTCTTTCGGCTTGAAGACGCCCGCGGGCAGCTTGTTTCCGTCCGGTTGCATGATCAGTTCGGTCCAGCCCGAGTATCCCGCCTCGTTCAGGTTCTTGATCGTCATGGCGCGCTCGGACTCCTGCCTTCCGGTAACAAAGAAAACCTTCACTCCCTCCGCCTTCGCGAAATTGTAAAGCCCAAGCACCGGAGCGATCGTGGGATCATGATCCTCGGTGTAAAGCTTCCGCTCCACTGCATACGAGCAGAACCCGCAGCCGGCCATCGCCTCCCAATTCGAGAGCGAGGTCTCGTCGATGTCGAAGACAGCCGCGAGCTTGTCAGTTTTCGGCTCCGATTTCACGGCCGCAGCCAGATATTCCCGCGCCGAATCCGCCACCACCTGGATTTCGCGGTCGTATTCGCCGTAATCGTGGTAGCGCATCAGCCGCTCGACCACGAGCGTGTGATTCTCCGGCTCCTGCGGAAAGCTCTGCGCGAAGAGCGGGTAGGCACCCCCGCACAACGCCGCAAGAACGAGCATCCGGACAAGTTTTCTCATCGGTCGAGCCTCACTTTTACCGAATCTGGTTGGAAGGAGCGCATCTCGGAACTCGGGATTCGCGAAAGGCCGGCGAAGCGGACGATCTACACGCGAAAGTTCTGTCCAGTTGCGGCGCGCTTCCAATAGCCTCTCTGTTGAATCGGCCAGTTGATTTTGATCGCGCCATTCCGCGCGCACACATTCACGCAGCATCCGCAGTACCAGCACTCTTCCGGGTGCAGGATGATCGGAGCGTCGCCACGTTCAGCCGCTGGAATAAACACATCGATCGGGCACACTTCCACGCAATCATTGCAGCCGTTGCAGATGGAAGGATCGATGATGACCGGTCGATTGGGAGTCGGTATGTTGGGAAGTGCGTACACCTTGTCTGGCATGATCCGGCCTCCTAACGTTGCCACACGCCGGCATAGTCCCGGTTGTGGGCTTCGTAGTTGTTCTTCAGGTCGCCCGCGTATTCGAGCGACCGTTCTCCTGGCACCGCGTTGTTGTTCCCAAGTTTGATTGTCGTCAGTTTGTTCCATTCCGGCGGATCCATCTTCGGATAGTCGATCCGTTGAAAGCCTAGCCACTTGGTGCTCGCCTTGCGCGCCAGCGACGAATGCAAAATCGCCTGCGCATAGTTCAGAATGCTCAGATCTTCCATGCCGCGCAGGAGCTTGTGCGGGTCCGACGCATAGAGACTCGGCACCCAGCGGTGCTCGATTTCCTGGAGCGACTCGAGCCCCATCTTTAGCAGGTGTTCCGTCTTATACTCCGCGCAGAACCATTGCATCACTCTGGTTATCGCGGCATTCAATTCTTTCCAGTCGATGCCGTCCGTCCTTTTGGTGGGGGCATAAACTCGCGCCTTTTCTTTCGCCACCTGCTCGGGAGAAATTGCCGCGTGCGAAATCTGTGACGCGTATTCGGCTGCCTTCCTGCCGGCATAACGGCCGGTAGCGGCGGCAAAACTGTGATCGCCGGAAACGAAGAGTTGCTCTCCGGCGGCGTAGAGACCATCCAGGTTGGTCTTCAGGTTCCAGTCAATCATCACGCCACCGCGCTCGACCCCACGAAGAATTTCCCGCCACTGTGGCGGACTATTTCCTTCCAGCAACTGATATCCCATCAGGCGATCTTTGGCCATGTCGAAACCGGACTCTTCGTAACTGTCCACGATGACCTTCGTCATGGATTCTTCGCCCAACAGGAATTTCCAGGTGACCTTACGCTCAATTGGCGGCATCGCCGGAAAGTCGCCATAGATCGGAAGTTCGTAATCACCTTTGAGCACACCCTCCCGCACCTGAGCCCATATTCCGCCCTGCACCCGCGCGTCGCCGGTATCCGGTTTCCGTCCCCAATGGGGCGAGGTTAGGCCCCCTGGGAGCGCCTTGCCATTGGCATCCACCAAAGGGACGTTTTCATAGCTGGCGTCTCCGGCACCGGCATACCAGTGATGTTTGTGTCCTCCCCCCAGGCGGTGTGGCTCTGATTTTTCCAGCAAGGCGAGTTCGCAACCCGCTCGCCACGCCATTGCGATGCCGTCTCCCGATAGCGTGCGTGGCCGGAACGCACTCAGCGCCGCAAGCTCCGTGTCAAAGGTCCAGATGTGGGCGGTTCCGGACATGCACAAAATCGTCGCCTTGGCCTTGAACACCATGAATTCGCCGGTCCGGTTGTTAAATCCGGTGGCGCCCACGATTCGTTGCCCCTGCGCCCCTCCCTCGTTCAGTAAACTAGTCGCCATCACGCGATCGTAAATTTTGACGCCCAGGCGTTTGCATTCCCTCACCATCGACGGCTTAAAAGTAGTCCCCCAGACCCGCATGGTGACATTGCTTTCGTGGAACTCATTGCTTCGGGGGGAAAAGACGAACTTGGTTTTTTCGTCATAGCCTTCGGCTGTGATGAATTCACCTTGCGTATCCCGGACCTTGCCGCCCATCTGTTCCAGTTCGAGCATGGTGTCGTAATTTTCGCGGCACTGAATCTGGCGCCCGATGCCGTTCGAATAGCCGCCATTGCTGTTTGCCAGTCGCTGCGCCCATTCATCAGGATTTACCTTGGAAGAGGGATTGGCCGGCGCGTCACACCAGTGATCACAGCCCGGGCCGCCAGCGCCGCTGCGGATACTGGCTGATTTTTCGACTAACGCCACACGGACTCCTTTGCGCGCCGCTCCGATTGCTGCCCAACAACCGGCAATTCCGGCGCCCAGGATCAGAACGTCCGTCTCAATAATCTGCTCGTTTTCGTATTTGATCGGGTAGGGCCATTCGGGGATTTGGCCGTTCACCGCATAATCGTGCCAATTAGCCATGAAAGTCCTCCCTCATCTCGGGGATCGTACTTCGCCATGTGTTGCTCTCAAGCATGTCCAAAACTGTTTTTGAAGTACTTTTGCCGGCAACGCGCACTTTAGCCGGCGAGTCTGTTAGATGATTTATAGACGCCGTATAACCGGACAGCTTCGATCAAGGCTTGCAGGTTTTCGGCAGTCGTATTGTGAACCTGCGCACCGCCCGTCAAAATGTACCCGCCATTCTTCCCGCAGACCTCGATAAGATTTCTGCAGTGCTCTTTAATCTCCCGCGGCGTTCCGGCGCAGATCAACGAAGTGGGTACGTTGCCTGCAATGCAGTTCGTATCTCCGAGAATCTTCTTGGCCCGAGCCATGTCTGTGCGGTCGAACCACCAAATCACGGAACGCTCCGGCAGGTCCCGCACTACTTCCAAACGCTTGTTGTAACTCCCTTCGGCAAACAACAGCGGGACACATCCTTCCGCGACGAGGTCCAATATGACCTTTTTCAATCCCGGCCAATAGAAAGTCTCAAACTGTTTTTCGGACATGAAGCTATCGTCGCCTTTGTGTAGAGGCATAAAGACAACCGGGACTCCCGAAGCATTCGCTCCAGACACGGCTTGCTCGACGATCCATGGCGTCACTGCTTCCATCGCTTCCTGAAGTTTGGCCGGCTGGCGAAACATATCCATCATGATTCCGTGCGTCCCGCGCAACGTATCGCCGATTAGGTCAAAGGGGGCATGGGCGAAACCGCCCTGGAACGGCGGGTATCCCGCGGCCTGCGCTTCCTTCGCCACTTCCGCGACGGCGCGCCGGAACTTCGCGAGTTCCTTGCCCGTGTCAATGACGGATTGAAAGGCTTCCTGGACTTCTGGCTGCATGCAGGAGCCCAAGAAAATCATCGGCATTCCGAAGGCGAATTTGAAAGGCGGCAGCTTCCGGAACGGCTCGAAGGCCTCCATGGTGCGAGGCAAGTACACCCGCATGAAAAAGTCAGCCGGATCCTTCAGAAGGGCGTCGTACTCGTCCGCCTTCATGTATTCGCCTTCCACGAACTGGGCCATCCCAGCATCTTCCGGAAGGCCGTGTCCCGGCCACTTCGAGATACGGGTCTTCGTGATCTCGCTAGCCCTCCCGGACGTGACACTCACGCCGGGAATGACGCACGTATCGCCGTCAAAGTCATAGAGAAATTTTCGCCATGCTCGCTTCATCTCCTCGTAGTCATACATGGCCGTGCGCACAGTGATTCCAGCGTAGTGAGCGGGAAACTGCCCGGCGGGGAGGATGCAAGGAACGCGATCGGGTTCTTGTACCTGGATGGCTCGAATGATTCGGGTCAGGCGCGCTCGATAGCCTTGTTCCGCGGCCGGGCTAACAAACTGAACGCCGGGAGCAGAAAGCCAGCTGCGGAACCGCTCCTCTCGTTTTTCCTTCCAGGATCTCGCGGCCATCGATTGAGCCGTAGCGGCTGTGGTGATTGATTTAGAGTTGCTCATTCTATTTACGGCCTATCATTGCAGCCTTGCTTCCCCTTAGTGAAGTTCTGCCACTCTCCAGCGTTCAATAGCAACTATCGCTCCGTCGCTCAGGAAACATGTTCAGGAAGCAACGAGCTCGTTGTGCCCACCAGCAACTCGGACGAAGAAGCTTCTTGAGCCTTCAGCTGCACGATCGCGCGCCCATACGGCTTCACGCCGGCCCACATAATCAGCGCCGTCGACAATCCCATGATCAGACTCGCCACGGTGATTGCGCGCCCCAGCAGCTTTTCGGAGTGAAAGACGAAGTCGGTGAACATCGCCACAAACGTTGGTCCCAAACCGATGCCGACCACGTTATAGACAAATAGGAAGAGTGCCGTTACCTGGCCCCGCATCTGATTCGGCGTGACGATCTGGAGGGCAGCATTCATCGGCGCGGTCGTACAAAACACGAAAAACGTTCCCCATGTTGAAAGAGCCACGGCCAGGGCGGCCGTCGGCATTAGCGGAAAGAGAATCATCCCTGGCAACGCCAGTAGCTGCCCAATCAAGACAGTACGCATATTGGCGTCGTCATACTTCTTCGCCAATCGCTCGGCGAACAGACTGCCGGCCAGCGCTCCGAACGGCATGATCGTCAGCGCCAGCATGCCTTGGATGAAACCATACTTGGCTACGGTCCAGCCAAACGTGCGCGTGTAAAAGGCCGGCCCCCAACTGCGAACGCCGAATGTCGTTGCGGCGGCAATTCCCATGCTCGCAAAAATCGGCAGGAAGATCCCGGCGTTCTTCCACATAAAAGCAACAACTTCCTTCACCGGGATTTGTTGGGTCGCAGCCTTCACGTGGTAGCCGCCGGCGCCCGCCCGTCCACGCCGGGCCGGCTCGCGCACCGTCATCATTAGAGCGCTCATAAGCAATCCCGGGAGGCCGATGGCGATGAGCGTCAATTGCCACCCGTGCAGCGTGCCTACCACAGGCAACGATCGCGGTGGCAATTTCGTGAAGAAGTTGGCGAGATAGCCGCCGACGATCAACGAAATGCCCTCCCCGCCGTAAACGCCCAAAAAGAGGAATGCGAACGCCCTGGCCAGCTTCTCTCGCGGGAACAGGTCCGCAAGCATCGAAAAAGCGGCCGGACTGCTACAGGCTGCTCCTACTCCCACTCCAACCCGGCACGCAAACATTTCACCGAAGCTGCGTGCCAATCCCGAAAGTGTCGTGGTCACTCCCCAGATTGCCGTGCCGACTCCAAGGATCACGCGCCGGCTTTTGTAATCCACCAGCCTTGCGATCGGGAGAGCCACGATGAGATAAAAGCAGATGAACGCGAAGCCCATCAGAAGGCTCATCTGAGTGTCGTCAATATGCAGGTCTCGTTTGATTGGTTCGACCAGCAGGCTCAGGATGCCCCGGTCGAGATACGTCACCATGAGTCCGAGAGCCAACACGAAGACTGCGTACCAGGCTTGAGTGGGGCTGGGCCAAGGCTCAGTCGAGGAGGGCGCGGGGTCCGAGGGCGCAACGCCGGCGACGTCCTGGTCAGGACGATCAGATTTCACGGATTTGCCATCCCTTTCGCCCAGCGGCTGCGTGTTATCAGATTAAGACGCAGACCGTCAATACGGACCTTCAATACGTTGAAGGCGCCTCGCGCGCTCACAACCGCGCTGATTCTGGCGCACTTGTGAGAAACGCCTTACGGCCTTGCCCTGTTGGGCGGTGTAGCCAGGCTGAATCATCCGCGCGACGCTATGTGAGATCAACGTCTCCCTCCAGAGGGAGGCCGGAGGTTCGGTGGAGGAGGATTCTTCATGCCCAGCCGGAAGTATTCGCCTGTTTCTACACGCTTCCAATTCGTCGAGATCTTTTGACTGGCCGGAAAGGGCATAATGATTCCGCCGTGGTTGCATTCCTCCGCGCACACCCCGCAGAACCAACATTCCTCGGGATACAGGATTATCGGAGAATTGTGTTTCTCCGGGTGGGGCATCATCACGTCTGTCGGGCATACGTCCACGCAGAGGTTGCATCCGGTGCACACCGTGTCGTCGAACTGGATCCCTTTATTGGGCGTCGGGGGATTCGGTGTCATATAAACTTTGCCGTTCATCATGAATTGGCTCCTCATCTCTCCAAATTAAGAAGCATGGAGCGCGTAATTCTCTTCGTAGCTGGAGGCGTAAGGCGAACGAAGATGGAAATCGAGAGGAAGCTCTCGCGCTTTTACGTCACCGTCTTCCTGCCGCATGGGAAGATGTTTCGCCCACTCCGACGGGTCCATCTGGGGATAGTCGAGCCGGTAAAAATCCAGATACGCACTGCTGCACTTTCTCAGCAGCGAAGCCTGCATCACCATCTCGCCCAGCGTGATCAGCGAGGAACATTCAAGGGTGCGTCCCAGTTCGTGAGGGTTGGCCGCGTAGACCGTTGCGCCTTCGGTCTCTTTCAGTTCATTTAGAAGACACAGGCCCCGCTTCAGGGTAAATTCATTCTTGTACTTCCCGCAGTAGTCCTGCATCACGCGAGCAATGGCGATGTTCAACTCTTTCCAGCCGGCGCCATTCTTGCTTTGTTTGATGGGCCTGTACGCGCGCTCCTTCTCGGCTTCCACTTGCTTGCGGTCCAACACGGGCTCGGGAGCGCTTTTCGCGTAGGCGGCCGCCTTCCGCGCCGCGTATCTGCCCATCGTGTGCGATTCACCGTGGCACCCGGCGCCGAAGACGGGCGAAGTACCCGCAGCGTATAGCCCCTCAAGCGAAGTCCTCAAATCCCAATCCACCAGGAAGCCGCCACCCGAGAGGCTGCGCAAATGAGGAATCGGTGAGCCGCCCCAGAAATTAGAGTGCTGGTATGCCTCGGGCAGCATCACGGGCGCCTGAAGCAGATCCTTATCCGGATCAAAGCCGGCTTTCGTGAGAGTCTCATAGATCGGCACGCGGCTTTTCCCTTCGTTACCAATCATCATGCCGAAGATGCAGCGCCGCTCCATTTCCGATAGACGGGTCAGATCGGCATAGAGCGGCAATTGAAACTCTCCGCGCCGTATGCGTTCGGGCAAATCCCGCGGCAGATCGTTCCATTTGTATTCGTCTGCGTAAACTTGGAGGCCAATTCCGATACCCAGTTGGAACCTTTGCCCTTCAGCTGGCAAAAAGCGCTCCTCGATCGTCTTGAGCTCCCGGCCGAAGGGATCGAACCATGGAACCTCTTTTCCATTGGCGTCGACAATCGATGTGCCGTGGTACGTGTTGCTGGTGTTGCCCATACTGTAAGGAGCATATCCAAAGCCGCTCAGGCGGCCTGGCGCTGTCTGCTCCATCTGTACGAATTCCGCGCCTGCGTTCCAGCCCACAGCGTGGCCGGTGCCGGAGCTGTTCATGGTGCTCATCGATCCGGCTGCGGTAAGCTCAGGTGCGAAGGAATACAGACGACCGGCTCCTCCGCTGGCAATGATCGCCGCCTTCGATTTGAAGATATAGAATTCGCCGGTCCTCATGTTTACGCCTGTCGCTCCGACGACCTTGGTTCCTTGCCCTCCGCCCTCCGTGAGCAGGCTTGTGACCACGGTCCGGTTGTACATCCCGATGCGAAGGCGCTTCATTTCGAGGTAGAGGCACTGCTTCAAATTGAAGCCCCAGATCCGGAGGATGTGGCGGTTCCTGTAATCGTACCCGAACATCAGCTTCGTTTCGTCGTCCCGGAAGTCCGCCCCTTTGAATTCATCGTGCACATCCCTGATCTGTACGCCCATTTTTTCGCACTCAAGCAGCGTCTCCCAACCCTCCGAACACGTGATATAACGCGCGATTCCGTTGGAATATCCGTGGGCGCTATCCATGACCGCCTGCGTGTAGTCCAACGGAGTCACTTTGGAACACGGATTCTTGCAGGCGCCGTGCCAGTGGTCGACGCCCGTGCCTCCCGAGCCGCTGCGCTTCAAATGTCCCGTTTCGACGATCACAACTTTCGCGCCCTGTCTGGCTGCGCTGATCGCCGCGTGACAACCTGCTACACCTCCGCCTACGATCAGAACGTCTGCCGCTATTTCGCTCTCCTGTTCGTAGCGTATGGGATAGGGCCACTCCGGCGCGGTTCCATTTTGCTCAACATATTCATTCCAAGTCGTCATGGCAGGAGTCCTCCACCGATCGAACACCGAAGAGGCTGCCGCAAACTTTCGCTGAACTTCTTTTCGCGGAGCAGCTGCCAGAATTGTGTAGCGCGGCTCGCGAGAGCGCAAGGTTCGTGTTCAGTATATTGAACGGAAAAATCAGCTATTAAAGGGGGGAACTCTCTGCCGGAACGCTACTTCCAGCAGCGGCCGCCTGGGGTCGACGGCATCTTCATGGCGCATGGCATTGCCCTGAGATGGCTTGAAAGTGGTTATAATCCCGCCTGACCCCGTGACGGAGCACCGCGAACCATGGAGACTCGTGCAGCAAAAAACTCGCTAGAGCGTGCACTCATGCTGCTGGATATTGTCGCTCGGGCACAAAGTGGACTGACAAACGCAGAGATTAGCCGGCGCATGGGCATGGCGCCAAGCACGAGCTCCTACATTCTGACTCGACTGGAGCGGGAAGCGTATGTTCGGAGGGATAAGAGAACCGGCCGGTATCAGATCGGGTTGAGGCTCATGGAGCTTGCCTACGGCGCCCTGCGCACGATCGGTCATCGCCCCATCGTCGAGCCTGCACTCCATCGCTTGGTAGAACAGACTCGCTTGACGGCTCTGGTTGCGGTATGGGTGCGGGGCCGCGCGGTAGTTGTCGACAAGGTGGAAAGCCCGGAATCCATCAGGGTCGATGTCGATATTGGTCGTCCGCTATATGCCCATTCCAGTGCACTGGGCAAAGTGCTGTTGGCCCATCTTTCGCCTGACGAATTCAACGAATTTGTTAATGAGCACGGCCTTCCGCGCCGGACCGCAAAAACGATCACGTCCCGAGCCACATTGCTGCAGCACCTCGAGACGGTACGAACGCGCGGGTACGCATCAGCGAACGAAGAGGAGTTTATCGGCGGTCGAGCCGTAGCCGCACCGATCGTAGACGGCTTCGGAAAGGTCTGCGCGGCTGTCAGCGGAGCCGGCCCTTCGGTACACCCGATCTGGAAATGCCCGGAAGATGCAATCCAATGTGTCAAGGCAGCGGCCCGTGAGATCTCGAGACGCTGGGGCGGCTGAATAAGTGGAAAGCGTAACGAAAAGGCGAGTCCAGTCGAGGTGGTGCGGAAGAAGGGA
>CAWJDM010000027.1:0-111487 GCA_963841605.1 uncultured Acidobacteriota bacterium | reverse complement strand
GACGCACATCACCAACAAGGGCAAAGCGAAAATCGTCAGGACATGCACGCTGCCGTTGACCGCGCCGCGCTGCGTGAAGCATATCTACACGGACATGGCCCTGATCGACGTGACGCCCGGCGGCCTCGTGCTGCGCGAATTCGCGCCGGGTCTGAATCCCGCGGCCGTGCAGGCGCTGACGGAAGCGCCGTTGCGCGTGGCGCCCGATTGCCGCGAGATGAATGTTCCAGCTGCGTTCCACGCCGCGCAGGCCGCCGCACGGTAGGAATAGCGGGCAGTCGGCGAAATCGAAGAAGCAATTGGAGGTCACGCATGCTCAAAGCCATCGACATGCACGTCCACATTCTGACCGGCGATCGCGGCAAGCAGGGCTGGGCATCCATCGCGAAGACGGGGCCGCCGATGAACACGGGCAAATGGCGCTCCGATCCGGACGGCATGGCCGAGATGTACCAGTGGCACGAGATGATGGCCGTGATCTTCGATGTGGACGGCGAGACGCGCAGCGGCGTGAAAATTGACAACGGCGAAACAGCGGCGTGGGTGAAGAAGTATCCGGAGACATTTATTGGCTTCGGCAGCGTCGATCCGTGGAAGGGCAAGATCGCGGTGAACGAAGTGCAGCGCTGCGCCGATATGGGCCTGCGAGGAATGAAATTTCAGCAGGCCGCGCAGGGATTCGATCCGACGAACGAGCGTTTCTTCCCGATCTACGAAAAAATCTCGAGCTTGAATCTGCCGGTCATCTTCCACACCGGCACCACAGCGGTCGCGGCCGGCTTGCCCGGCGGGAAAGGCATCATCCTCGAATACTGCAAGCCGATTCCGTATATGGACAATCTCGCCGCCCGTTTTCCCGAGATGCGCATCATCATGGCGCACCCGTCGTGGCCGTGGCACGACGACCAGCTCGCCGTCCTGCGGCACAAGAGCAACACCTACATGGATCTTTCCGGCTGGGCGCCGAAATATTTCCCGGCGTCGACCGTGCACAACATCAACACGCTCGTGCAGGACAAAGCGTTTTTTGGCACCGATTTCCCGATGATGACGCCCGAGCGCTGGCTTTCTGAGTTCGCCGAGCTGCCGCTGAAAGATTCCGTGCGACCGAAGATTCTGCTGCTCAATGCCGCGAAGTTGCTTGGCATCGAAGTGTCGGCCACGCAAACGCAAACCGCCACCAATTCCTAAACCCGAGCGGCGTATGATGACTGGGGAAATCGGTCATGTCGATTGTCGGACCTCATTCGCCTGCATGATTCGATTGGATTGACATCGGGCGCGTTCGGAGATAAGAACAGCGGTAGCAGTGAGAGCTCTTTAGAACGGGGGGAAGAGCGATGGTTATCGACGTTCACGGTCATCTGACCGCGCCGGATTCTTTGTACGTCTACAAGGCGAATATTCTGTCGCATCGCGGATCGCACGGCCGCGGCAAGGTCGAGATCAGCGACGACGAGATGATCGCCTTCTTGAAGCAGCCGACCTTTGGCACCGGCAAGTCGCATTTCGACCTCTTGAAGGAAGTCGGCACCGATTTGCAGCTCCTCTCGCCTCGCCCGTATCAGATGATGCAGGCGGAGAAGCCGGCGAAGGTTTCGCAGTGGTTCATCGAGGAGTGCAACAACCTCGTCGCGCAGCAATGCCGCCTGTTTCCCAATGTTTTCAAGGGCGTCTGCGGGCTGCCGCAATCGCCGGGCGTCAGCCCGAAAAACTGCATCGCCGAACTTCAGCGCTGCGTGAAGGATTTCGGATTCGTCGGCTGCCTGCTCAATCCCGATCCGAGTGAGGCATCGAATTACGACACGCCGAATCTCGGCGACGAATATTGGTATCCGCTCTACGAAAAACTCGTCGAGCTCGATGTGCCCGGCTACGTTCACGGCGCGGGCTGCCGGTCGATTCGGCATAGCTACTCGACGCACTTCATCAACGAAGAGACGATTGCGGTTGTTTCGCTGGCTGGCTCGCGCGTCTTCAAGGACTTCCCGAAATTGAAAATCGTGGTATCGCACGGCGGCGGGGCGGTGCCTTATCATTTCGGACGTTTCCAAGCGCCGAGCTTGCGTCGCGGAGGGAGCGAAACCTTTTACGACGGCCTGCGGCGCCTCTATTTCGATACCGTGCTTTATACCGCGCAGGCGCTCGAGCTGCTGTTCAAGACGGTGGGACCGGACCGCTGCCTTTTCGGCACCGAGCGCCCCGGAGTCGGCACGGCGAAGGATCCGAAAACCGGAAAGTGGTTTGACGACGTCAGGAGCTACATCGACGGATTCGACTGGCTGAGCGCGGCCGACAAGAAAACCGTCTTTGAGGACAACGCCAAGAAGCTTTTCCGCCTGAGCGTGGACGCCAAGACGGAGAAAGCCTGATCTCGCGAAAACGATTCGAGGATTTATGCCAACCGCACAGGGAAACGCGCTTGAAAAGGGAACTCAGGCGGCTTACCGCGCCGATCACGTGGGAAGTTTTCTGCGCCCGCCGGAATTGCTGGAGGCGCGGAAAGCAGGGGATGCGGCAAGACTGAGGGAAATCGAGGACACCGCAATCCTTCGTGTGCTGGCCAAGCAGAAGGAACTCGGTTTCGATATCTTCACCGATGGGGAATTCCGCAGAAGCAACTTTATGGGCGATTTCACCGATGCCGTCGAAGGATTCGATTTCGGCGACGGTTTGCCGCGCAGCTGGAACACGGCGAACGCCGGTGGCTCGACGCTGGGGCGCGGAAGAGTGGCAGGCGTGGTGGTGGAAAGGCTGCGCGTCGTGAAGCCGCTGACAGGGCACGAGCTTCCTTTCCTGAAGAAGCACAGTCCCGGTGACATCAAAATGACTTTGCCGAGCGCCACCCAGTTTCCCGCGATCTCGTTCAAGGCCGGGCGGACCGACAAGGCCTACAAAAATCATTCCGAGCTGCTCTGGGATATCGTCGAGATCATGAAGGCGGAGCTGGCGCGTCTGGCGGCCGAGGGCGTTAAGTACATTCAGATCGATGCGCCGCGCTACAGCTATTTTATGGATCCGAAATGGCGCGAATGGATTCGCACGGAGATGAAGGTGGAGCCGGATGCGTGGCTCGAGGAATCGATTCGCGCGGACAACGCATGCTTTCAGGTGGCGCGACGCCCTGGCATCGCGCTGGGCATTCACCTTTGCCGCGGCAATAGCCGCAGCCACTGGTACGCGGAAGGCGGCTACGATTCGATCGCGGAGAAACTTTTCGCGACGATGGATGTCGACCGGTTTTTGCTGGAATACGACGATGCGCGCTCCGGCACGTTCGAGCCTTTGCGCTTCGTGCCCAAGAACAAGACGGTCGTGCTCGGGCTGATCAGCTCGAAGCGGCCGGAGCTCGAGAGCGGCGAGCAGATCGTCGAGCGTATCAAGGAAGCTTCGCGCTACGTGCCGCTCGAAAATCTCGCGCTGAGCCCACAGTGCGGGTTTGCCTCGACGCTCGAGGGCAACCTGATCAGCGAAGAGCAGCAGTGGGCGAAGATGCGGCTGGTGGTTGAGACCGCGCGGCGGGTGTGGCGCTAACGAATTTAGACGGAGGGAAAGTCATGGCAAAGGTTGTGCTCGGCGTCGGGTCGTCGCACGGACCGATGCTATCGACGCCGCCTGACATGTGGCACCTGCGCGCAGGCGCCGACCGCAAGAATCCGAAGCACTTCTATCGGGGCGAAGCGTATGATTTCGAGAAGCTGCTGGCGGCGCGCCAGCCGGGCTTCGCCGATGCAATCACCCCGGCGGAGAAGCAGAGGCGCTACGACGCTTGCCAGCGCGCGCTGGATAAACTGGCCGCGAAATTCGCGGAGGTGAAGCCGGATGCGGTGGTAATCGTCGGAAACGACCAGCGCGAACTTTTCACGGACGACAACACGCCGGCCTTCCTGGTTTACGCGGGAAGCAAAATCGAAAATATTCCCGAGACAGAAGAAGCGAAGGCGAAGTTTCCGCCGGGAATTGCGATCGCGGAAATCGGCCATTGCCCTCCGGGCGGCGCCGTGTATGCGGGCGCGAATGACCTCGCGCTCCACCTGATCGATTCGCTCATGGATCAGGAATTCGACGTTTCCGAATCATCGCGCTTGCCGAAGGTCAACGGGCACGAGCACGGAATTCCGCACGCGTTTGGCTTTCTCTACCGCCGCATCATGGTGGATAACCCGCCGCCGAGCGTCCCGGTCTTCCTGAACGCCGGGATTCCGAACAACCGCCCGAAGATACCGCGCTGCCTGAAATTCGGCCGCGCGCTGATGAAGGCGATCGAAAGCTGGAAGGAAGACGCGAAGATCGCGGTTTTCTGCTCGGGCGGATTGACGCATTTCGTGGTCGATGAGGATCTCGACCAGCGCGTGCTGAAGGCCATGCAGTCGGGCGACGAAAAGGCCCTCGCTGAAATTCCCGAAAGCTATCTCCTCGGCAATACGTGCGAGATCCGGAATTGGATGCCGGTGTCGGTGGGCATGAACGCGCTGGGGAAGAAGATGACTGTAGTGGACTACGTCGCGTGCTATCGCACCGAGGCGGGGACGGGCAGCGCGATGGGCTTTGTCTACTGGCAATAGCGAATTTGAAAGAGAGACCATGAGAGCAGAGACTGGAGGAGGCGATTTCCCATCACGGCTCAGACGAGTCGATTGCTGCGCGGTTTCGGACGCGCTCGACAAATTGGGCCTGACGGGCGTGGTGACGGGGTTGTCGCCATTGAGTTCTTCGCGGCGCATTGCAGGCCGCGTGCTGACGATCAAGCTGGGAATCGGGGCACCCCCTCCCGGAAAGCCCCGCCACATCGGCACCACCGCGATCGAAGCCGCTCATCCCGGCGACGTCATCGTCGTCGAACAGCGCAGCGACACGCGCGCGGCCAGCTGGGGCGGCATCCTTTCGCTCGGAGCAAAACTGCGCGGCCTCAGCGGCGTGATTGCGGATGGGCCCGTGCGCGACATTGATGAAGCGCGCCAGCACGATTTCCCCGTTTTTGCGCGCGGCCTTACGCCGGTGACAGGACGCGGGCGCATCGTCGAGCTTGCGAATAATCAGCCGATCGAGATCGGCGATATTGAAGTGAATGCAGGCGATTATGCAATCGCCGACGGCAGCGGCGTCGCGTTCATTGCCGCGGCGAATATTGAGCGCGTGCTGGCGACGGCGGAGGATATCGTCGCGCGCGAAGCCGCTATGGCTCGATCGCTCTACGAAGGCAAACCCATCACCGAAGTGATGGGCGCAAATTACGAAAACATGCTGCAGCGCAACTAGAGGCCGCCCCTTGCCGAATCAGGACCCATCGGTCGAGCGCGCGAGCAAGCTCGACACCGCGACCATCAGCGACGCACTTGACCGGCTCGGCATCGCCGGGCAGTGCCTGAATATCAAGCCGCGCGATCCGCGCTTTCGTCTCACGGGACGCGCTTTTACGATGCTCTATCGCCCGGTTGGAAAACCCGCGGGAACGGTCGGCGAATTCATTGATGACGTCGCGCCGGGCTCGGTGGTGGTGATCGATAACGGCGGGCGCGAGAACGCGACCGTGTGGGGCGACATTTTGACGGAGATCGCGCATCGCCGCGGACTCGCGGGAACCGTGATCGATGGCGCCTGCCGGGATACCGCGCTTTGCCTGGAACTTGGCTATCCGGTGTACAGCCGCAGCTACTCGATGCGAACGGGCAAAGATCGCGTGCAGCTCGATGCGACGGAGATTACGGCCGATATCGGCGATGCCCGAGTTTCACCCGGCGACCTGATGCGCGGCGACGCCGATGGCGTGATTGTGATTCCGCGGCAGCACGAAGCGGAAATATTGGCGGTAGCCGAAGGAATCGCCGCCGCGGAAGATGCGATTCGCAAGAGCGTCCGCGAAGGCAAACGCCTCGATCAGGCCCGCAAGGAGTTCGGCTACCACCAACTGCAAACGAAGCGGACCTGACCGAGCCGCCTATGAGTTTCCGTGGCGCACCGTGAGAACCGGGCACGGCGCGTGCGCGATCACTTTGTGCACCGTCGCAATCGGGAGATGCGAAGCCGCGCCGGGCACGCCGGAGGCTCTGCGCGCGCCGAGCACGATCAGTCCTGCGCGAATCTGTTGCGCGACCTCGATAATTTTGTCCGCGGGCACGCCTTGCTTCACTTCACATCTCAATTCCGAACGCAACGCGACGTCCTCTGGAACCAGTTTACGCAACAAACGAGCCGAAGAAGCAATCAAGTCGGACTCATGGACCAGCTCGTCGGTTTTGCGGCCTTCGACTACGTGGAGAAGCGTAAGTCTCGCGCCATATTCCTGTGCGAGCGCGATTGCGTAACGGGCGCCCGAAAGCGACGCGGGACTGAAGTCGGTCGCGTAAAGGATCTCGTTCAGTTGCCACTGCTGCTCCGTCTCTGTGTGCGGGCCGATTGTGAGAACCGGGCACGGAGCGCTTCTGAGAATCTCTTCCGCGGAGGATCCGAGGAGTAGTTTTCCGACGCCGGTGCGTCCGTGAGTGCCGAGCACCACAAGGTCCGCGCTGTCGCGATCGATCGCGGAAGTGAGCACCTGCGAAACGGTACCTTCCCAGAGCTGAACCTCGTTTTCGACGTGCGGGAATGAAGTTTGCAGAAATGCACGCAGCTTCTTTGTGTGGAGTTCCCGGGCCTCGTCCGCCGCGTGCCACGTCTCCGGGGGGAGAGTGTAGTTGGCCGGTTCGACCGCGTTCACGACATGAAGCTCGGCGTGGAAACGCCGGGCCAGATCCGCGGCGTATAAAAGAGCGTTTTCCGCGGCCGGCGAGAAGTCAGTCGCGAAGACGATATCTTTCAAGGCGATGCTTGCTTGCGCCTCTTTCGTCGACGTCTGCATGTTATTTCTCCTGTTGATGCTTTCCATGCCGCCGGCCAACCCAGTGTCAGTTCACTCGACCGGCATCGGAGGCGGGCGGCGAGCCCTTCGAATTTTTCGCGTTGGCGAATGTGCGCGATTGCTTCCAGATGGACCCTGCGGTGATCGCCTGCAAAAGTGCGCGCGGCCCCTGTTTCTCGAGAATCGTGCACAAGCCGAGGTTCTGGTATCGGCTGACTGCGGCTGTCGAATCTCCGCTGAGTACGTAGACCTGCGGAGGCGACGGCAGCGAGGCGGCGCGCTCGATGAGATCGCCGATATAGAGGTCAGCCGCGTAGTCATCGGTGACCAGCACGTCGAAATGGCCGGCTTGGAGCAGTTTCAAGGCCTCCAGTCCGCTCCAGGTGACGAAGGTCTTGCAGTCAGTGTTGCGTTCGAGCAAATCTTGCAGTTCGGATGCTTCGCGCTCGTCGTTGTGAAGCACCAAGACAGCAGGCGGTGTGACGGTCATGTGCCACCTCTTGGTGCCACCATATGGTGAACCTGCGCGATTAGCCGTGACGAACGCTACATTCCCATGTGACGCTCATCACAGACCCGGAATCTCTTGGGCGCTCAATCTATGCTGCTACAGTGAGGCTGGAACGGAGGCGATGTCCGCAGACATGCGCGATTTGTTGCAGGTCCTCAAGGGGGAGCTTGAGTTCCTCGAGGGAGGCGGCTACCGGAAGATCGCACAGACCTCGTGGCGCCCGCCATTTATTTTCGAAGATTCGCCGAGCTGTCCGTATTCCGATGGATCTCCACGCCGGCGCCTCTGCCTTTCCTGCTCGTTGATACAGCTTACGCCGGCCAATCGCAGGTTGGAGCAAGGGCCGTGCCGGCACATACGACTGAACGATGAGGGCGAGACGCTCGATTCGCTTTATAACACAGCGACTGATGACGAAGTCGAGGCGGCGGTAGTGAAGTGGCTGAGAGCAGAAATTCGGGTGCTCGAAAAAGCCCGGGAAAACTAGTCAGGTCTGGGTTTATAATTTGTGGCGACACCCAGAGGAGGTATTGGCGATGATTTCCCGATGCGCCAACCCTGTTTGCCTCGCGGAATTCGATCACCGGAAAGGCCAACTCTTCCGATTTCCGAAGAGGGCCGAAGACCGGCCTGCGAACACGCATTCCGTCCAACACTTCTGGCTCTGCTCCAATTGCTGCAAATCGTACTCGCTGGAATACATCGAGAATTCGGGTGTCGCGCTCAAACCTCGTGCGGCAGAGCCTCGCACCGCACCGCGCCACTTCATAGCTGCTGCCTGAACGTCGGCAGTCACTCCCGGCTTTGGTGTACGGCCCTTCAGATCTCCGCGCGCGAAAATAGCAGGCGCTTCGCGAATTCCACGAGAAGCAAATACGTGACCGTTGAAATTGCGAGGAAGGTGAAGAATGGGGCGGGCAAAGCCGTAAATCCGAGGCGCTGCGCGAGGAATGAATACGGAAGCCAGATGCCGACGAGCACGATCAGGACCGTGGTGATTGCGAGCGGGACGCTCGGCCTGCTCTTGAAGGGATTTTGCGTGGTTCGAATGACGAAGAGGACGAGGGTTTGCGTCGCCAGCGATTCGACGAACCAGCCGGTGTGGAACTCGGCTTGTCCGGCGTGAAAGTAGTGAAGCAGCACGAAAAAAGTCAGGAAATCGTAGATCGAGCTGATCGGCCCGATGAAAATCATGAAATTGCGGATGAGGGACATGTCCCAGCGTCGCGGACGGCTGATGTAACGGTCGTCGACGTTGTCGGAGGGGATCGTGATCTGGGCCGCATCGTAGAGAAAATTGTTCAGCAAGATTTGTGTGGGCAACATGGGTAGGAAGGGCAGGAACAAGGATGCGCCGGCCATGCTGAACATGTTGCCGAAGTTCGAGCTGGTGCCCATCAGGAGGTACTTCATGACGTTGGCGGAGGCGCGGCGGCCCTCGATGATGCCCTGATGGAGCACTGCGAGGCCCGGTTTGAGGAGAATGATGTCGGCGGCATCGCGGGCGACATCGACGGCCGTGGATACGGAGATGCCGACGTCGGCCGCGTGCAGGGAGGGTGCGTCGTTGATGCCGTCGCCCATGTAGCCGACGACGTGGCCGCGAAGTTTGAGGGCGTGGATGATGCGGTGCTTCTGCACGGGCGAGACTCGAGCGAAGACGGTGGTTTGCTCGGCGAGATGCTGCAGCGCGGGGTCGCTCGTCGCATCGAGTTCGTCTCCGAGAATGATTGCGGGATCGTGCAGGCCGACTTGCTCGCAGATATGGCGCGCGACGAGTTCGTTGTCGCCCGTGAGGATCTTTAGTTCGACGCCGTCGCGTTTCATGGCCGCGAGCGAATCGGCGGCATCCGGATTCGGGGGATCGGCGAAGGCGAGATAGCCCGCGAAGATGAGCGCGGATTCGTTCTTCGCACTGTAAGCGTCCCGTACGTCCACGTTTCGATATCCAACTCCCAGGACGCGGAATCCTTGCGAGCTGAGGTCATCGAAGGCTTGCCGGCATTTGTGCTGCGTGTCGACATCGAATGCGATTGTCCGGCCTTCCATTTCGTACGATTCACAAAGATTGAGGATGCCTTCGGGAGCGCCTTTGGTGATCAACAAGCGCTCGCGCGACGCGCCGTCGTGCTTTTCGACGACGATCGAAAGGCGGCGGCGCTCGAAGTCGAAGGGAATTTCATCGCATTTTGTATAGCTGTCGCCATCGGTGCGGGGCGTTTTCAAGATTGCGGTATCCAGCGGGCTACGGATTCCGGTTTGGAACTTACTGTTGAGGTAGGCCAATGCCAGGGTCCGGTCGGAGGGCTTTCCGAGATAATCGACGGAGGAGACGAGGATCATTTGTCCGGTGGTCAGAGTGCCGGTCTTATCGCTGCAGAGGATATCGATGGTGCCGAAATTCTGGATTGCGGGGAGATGCTTGACGACGACATGCTGGCGGGCCATACGCACGGCGCCGCGGGCGAGAGTGACGGAGGTGATCATGGGAAGGAACTCGGGCGTCAAGCCGACCGCCAGCGCCACGGCGAAAACGAAAGATTCGAAGGCGTCTTTGTGCATCGCGACGCGGACGACGAGGATGAATAGCACGAGAAAAAAAACGGCGCGCATGATGAGCATGCCGAAGCGCTTCATGCTGCGCTCGAATTCGGTTTCTTGCGGACGCATGGCGAGGCGCTCGGCGATGGCTCCGAAAGCTGTGCGGGGTCCAGTCGCGAGAATGACGACGGTTGCAGTGCCGCTGATTACGGATGTGCCCATGAAGACGAGGTTCGGCGCGTCCGGGCCTTTGGACTGCGAGTCCTCGCCGGGATGCGCGCTCTTCTCCGCGGGCAAAGACTCGCCCGTAAGGGCCGCTTGCTGGACGTAAAGGTCACGAGCTTCGAGCACGCGCCCGTCACCCGGTATGAGGTCCCCCGCTGAAACGTGCACGATGTCGTCCGGAACGATCTTGCGGCGATCGATCTCCTGCCAGGTTCCGTCGCGCAGGACGGTGGCGGTCGGGGCGACGTCGGCGCGCAGACGATTGATGGCCTGCTGGGAGCGATAAGTCTGGATAAAGTTGATGGCGATGCTGAGAAGGACAATGACCAGGATGATGACGGCGTCGGAAGCATCGCCGAGTACCAACGAGGCGAGGGCGGCCACGAGCAGGATGATGACGAGCGGGTTCAGGAACAGAAGGAGTAATTCGACGGCGGTCGAGCTGCGTTTGGCGGGCGCCGGCTCGTTTGCGCCGTATTGATCGAGGCGCGCTTCGGCTTCCACCGAGGAAAGGCCGGCGGCGGATGGGGGCTTGGGCGGGAGTTGTTCGTCAGCCAGGGTGGACGATGGTGTCATGGTGCGGGCGCGCGTCCTCTTTTCGGGCGGGGCAGGAACCCGCCGCAGCCCATATCTTGCCCCGAGCCTACACAGATGCTAACGTTTTCGCGGTATGAAGCAAGAAGATATGCCCGGCGACCCAAGCCCGACGTTATCCGACAACCATCGCTGGCATCTGCTTGAATCGGCTCCTGACGCGATGGTCATCGTGGATTGCGCAGGGAAAATTGTTTTCGTGAATTCGCAGGCCGAGCGCGTCTTCGGCTATGCGCCACAGGAGCTTTTGGGCCAACCCATCGAGACGCTGATTCCGGAACAGGTTCGGCATGCTCATGTGCGAGACCGCACGGAGTATAGTTCGGCACCACGCACACGGGCGATGGGAACGGGGCTCGAGCTGCGGGGCCGGCGCAAAGATGGCAGCACCTTCCCGGTTGAGATCAGCCTGAGCCCGATCGAGGACGCGAATGGGCGCTTCGTGGCCAGCGCGATTCGAGATATCACGGACAAGAAGGAAATCGAGATAGCATTGCGGCTAAGCGAGGAGCGGTACCGGCGGCTCACTGCGGAGGTGAAAGACTACGCGATCTTCATGCTCGATCCCGAGGGCCGCGTGAAAAGCTGGAACGAAGGGGCCGAGCGAATCAAGGGCTATCGCGCGGACGAAATCATCGGCCGCCATTTTTCCTGCTTTTATCCCGCCGAAGTTGTCGAGCGCGGCACGCCGGACGAGGAAATTAAGGCCGCTACGTGGGAAGGCCGGTGGGAGGGTGAAGGCTGGAGAATCCGCAAGGATGGGTCGCGCTTCTGGGCGAGTGTTGTGATCACGGCGCTTCACGATGAGGATGGCAAGCTGCTCGGGTTTACGAAAGTCACGCGGGACATCACCGAGCAGAAGCGAGTGCGCGAGTCGTTCCTCCTAGAAGTCACGAATGCGCTGCTTTCGAATCTTGACGTCACGAAACTGCTCGCGGCGATCGGCTCTTGTGTGCGGCAGGTGAAGTCATTTGACTACGCGTCGGTGGCTTTGTACGACCCTGAAACAAAGATGCTGCGGGTCCACTCCATTTTGGGCGCACCCGGCATCGTCTCGCTTCCTGAGACTGTGCTGCTGCCAGTGGCTGGAACGCCTCACGGCTCGGTTTACGTTTCGGGAAAGCCCCTTCTCCTCAAGGGTTCGGCGGGCGAGCGACTTCCGTTTGAGATGCCAAAGCATCTCGCGGGCGTGTCGATCCGATCCGGCTGTTGGATTCCGCTAACGGGACGAGAAGGGCCGCTGGGCACGCTGAATGTGTTCAGCTTGCAAGCAGGTGCATTCGCCGAGGAAGATGTGACCGCGCTCGGGCAATTGGCCGGCCAGGTTTCGGTGGCGCTCGACAATGCGCTGGCCTTCCAGCGGATCGCAGACCTGAACGCGCGGCTCGCCAAGGAAAAGCTCTACCTCGAAGACGAACTGCGAACAGAAACCAACTTTAACGACATTATCGGCAATAGCAGAGCCTTGAAGCGAGTCTTGAAGCAGATCGAAACCGTGGCGCCAACAGATTCGACGGTGCTGATTCTGGGAGAAACCGGAACGGGCAAAGAGCGGCTCGCTCGGGCCGTTCACGACCTGAGCCCCCGGCGCGGACGACCTTTTGTAAGAGTTAATTGCGCCTCCGTGCCGGCAGGGCTGCTTGAAAGCGAACTTTTTGGGCATGAGAAAGGCGCGTTCACCGGAGCCATCGCGCAGCGGATCGGGAGATTCGAGCTGGCGCATCAGGGAACTCTTTTCCTGGATGAGGTGGGGGAGATTCCCCTGGAACTGCAAGCGAAGCTGTTGCGAGTGCTGCAAGAAAAGCAGTTCGAACGTCTCGGCAATAGCCGGACGATGACGAGCGACGTGCGCATCGTTGCCGCGACGAATCGGGACCTCAATAAACTGCTCGCCTCGGGGCAATTCCGCAGCGATCTCTTTTACCGGCTGAGCGTCTTTCCCGTCATGGTTCCACCGTTGCGGGACCGCGCCGAAGATATTCCGCTGCTCGTTCATTTCTTCCTGGCACGATTCGCGAAGCGGATGGGTAAGGATATCGACGTCGTGCCGCCCGAAACGATGCAGGCGCTGTGCCGCTATTCTTGGCCGGGGAACATCCGGGAACTGGAGCATGTGGTCGAGCGAGCCGTGATCCTTTCGCCCGGGCCGGAATTGCGGATTCCGCTGGCCGAATTTGAAGGTGTCGGCGCGGGCAACGCGCAGGACGCAACAAGGCAGACCTCTTCAACACTCGAGGAGATCGAGCGTGGGCACATCCTTACTGTCCTCAGAGAAACAAAGGGGAAAATCGGCGGTGCGGGCGGTGCGGCCGAACGCCTTGGAATGAATCGTACGACCCTCAATTCCCGCATGCAGAAGCTTGGAATCTCGCGCAAAGACATCTGAACACCATCCGTCCCTCGTAACCTCCATCACTGCCTTCTGTGACGAGCGTCACTGCGCGAATGGTTCCTGTCTGCAAGCGTGAATCTGGAGCGCGGGCCTCGATGGTATTTGCCGCATAAGCCGCTGGACAGGGTTCATAGGCCGACCGCTCGAAGCCAGCGCTGGAACTCCGGTTTTAGGGGGAATGCGATGGCAGAGAAAACAGGAACAGCGGTACAAGTCGCGAGAGAGCCGACAACAGTCAAGCCCTTTAAGGTAGAGAGCTTGGCTGCCCACGTAAACGCCATATTCGACGCTATTTCCCGCCGGGCCTATGAGATTTTCCAAGGGAGCGGCTACGCTCCGGGCCGTGAACTCGATAACTGGTTTCAGGCGGAGAGGGAACTGCTGCATCCCGTCCATATTCAGGTGAATGACTCCGAAGACGCGCTCGAAATTCAGGCGGAGGTGCCGGGATTCAGCGAGAAGGAACTGGAAGTCAACGTCGAGCCGCAACGGCTTGTGATCAGCGGAAAGCGAGAGACGAAGGCGGAGCAGAAGCACGGAAAGGCTGTCTACTCCGAGACGTGCTCGGACCAGATCCTGCGAATCGTGGATCTGCCGGCCGAGGTAGAAACGGACAAAGTGGCCGCCAACTTGAGGAACGGAGTCCTCGAACTCCATCTGCCGAAGGTGATAAGAGCTCGCAAGATCAAAGCTGAAGCGAACACTGCCGCGTGAGGCAGTATTTTCGAGCGGGATGGGCAGATAACCAGGCTAGGGAACTGCCCTTCCGCTCGGACATCGAAGAATTGAGAATGTGCGTCCTCGGCGAAACTTGGCAGCGGAGGTGCAACATGACGAAGAAAGCGATAACAGCAAAGGCCAAAGTAGCCGCGACACCGCGCGCGAAAAAGCAGGTTCAAAGGAAGAAGCGCAAGGCGCGATGGCAGGAAGAGGCCGTGATCCATCAGGACGTGTTTTTCGCTGAAGCGCCGACGGAACCGTAAGGGCCAGACGTGCCGGGCGCTCCTGAGGGCAATTGGGTGATGACGAAGAAGAGTTCGCGAAGGAGAAAGACAATGAAAGTACAAGACGTAATGATGCGAACTCCGGCGCTTTGCACGCCGGAAACAAATTTGGGGGCCGCGGTTGAAATTCTGTGGAATCGCAACTGTGGAATGCTCCCAATCGTAAACGCAGAACAAAAAGTCGTGGGAGTCGTTACCGACCGCGATTTGTGCGTGGCATTGGGAACGCGGAATCGGTTGCCGGGAGACATCAGGGTGGGCGAAGTCGCGAGCGGCGAGGTTTACTCGTGCAAGCCCGAGGACGACATCCATGCGGCTCTCGAGACGATGGCGAAGCAGAAGGTGCGTCGCCTCGCTGTGGTGAGCAAGGCGGGCGCGCTCGAAGGAATCTTGTCGATGGACGACGTAGTGCTTCATGCCGAAGCGGGCGGCGCCAGCCGAACGACCGAATTATTGCATGCGGAAATTGTGGACACCCTGCGAGAGGTCTACGGTCCGCAACTGCCACAGGTGATAAGTCACGCAGCTGCGGCTTAGGGGCGGTCTCTGAACGGCCGGAACGGCTTACTTGAGCCCGTGGCCGAAAGACGTGACGAGCGAAGTGTGACGAAATCTCGTCGTTCGATGATATGTCATCTCGATTTTCCATTTTGGAATTCGGTTTTCAGCGCGAGAGTTTACCTACTCCATTTTAAACAAACGGCTTAGATGAGATTTGGTATAGCGAATAGGATTGGCCTAAGCCGTGCAGTTGTGACGTATGACCGGAGCGAAAGTGCTTAGGATCACACAGGAAGGCGACTCGGGTTCGGCGTCGCTAAGGCTCGAGGGACGTTTGGAGGGGGCATGGGTGGAAGTGCTCAGGAAGGCATGGGACGAATCGCCAGCTTCCCTCGATGGCCGCAAAGTGCTGGTGGACCTAAGCTCGGTCAGCTTTGCCGATCGCGAGGGCCGCGCGCTACTGCTCGAAATGCAGAAGAAGGGCGCGGTGCTCGCGAAAGCTTCGGGATTCATGCGGCACATCCTGGCAGCAGGTGATGATTCGGAGCGAAAAGGAGAATAAGATGCGTGGACCATACGGAATGGAAGTGGTGGAGGATTGCAGGTCATGCTCGACGCGGAAGAGCGGCTTCTTCTGCCAACTTCCCGCCGCAACGCTCCAGGCTTTCCACGGCATGAAATTCACGAGCACGTATCCGTCGGGCGCGGTCTTGTTCGTCGAAGGACAGGTTCCGCGCGGCGTGTACATGATTTGCAAAGGCCGGGTCAAGCTGACCATGAATTCCTCGGATGGCCGGACGATCATCGTCCGCATCTGCGAGCCGGGCGAAATCCTCGGTTTGCACGGGGCGCTATCGGGCGAGCAGTATGAGTTGACCGCCGAAGCGCTTCAGCCCTGCCAGGTCAATTTCGTGCGGCGCGAAGACTTTCTCAAGCTGGTGCGAGAGCACATCGAAGCTTCGGTGTCGGCGCTGCAGCAGATCAGCAACGGCTACCGCGAGATTTGCCAGGAGGTTCGGTATCTCGGGTTGTCGCGATCGGCCAGCGAAAAGGTCGCGCAGTTCTTGCTGGAATCGTCCGCAAATGCACAGGAGACGACTCAGGGGAAGCGTTTCAGCCTGGGCCTGACACATGAGGAGATCTCGCAGATCGTCGGCATCTCGCGCGAGACGGTTACCCGGACGATGACGGACTTCAAGCACAAGATGCTCATCACAACGAAAGGGTCCGTCGTGGTGATTCGGGACGAATCGGGTTTGCGAGCGGAGGCAGCGGTGGCCTAGGAAAGCGCGGGACGGCATCGTCTCAGGACGGTGACTTATGGAAACGACTCACACCTATGAAGTTAGGGCTAAATGCACGAAACCGCGATCGGGCGTGGTCGCCTCGGACACGGTGCCCGGGCCGATCTCCTTCAGCGCCCCGCCGGAGTTTCTGGGAGAATCGGGCGTTTGGACGCCCGAGCACTTCTTCGTCGCGAGCGTTGTGGCGTGTTACGTGAGCACGTTCTCGGGAATATCTCAGGCTTCGAAGTTCGGTTTCGTTTCTCTTGAGGTCGATGCCGAGGGCGTGCTCGAGAAAAGCCCGGACGGATGGAGATTCACGGAAGTGAAGCTGCGTCCGGCGCTGAAGATTGCCAGAGAAGAGGATCGGGAACGAGCCAACCACTTGCTTGAGAAAGCCGAGCGGTCGTGCCTGGTGGCCCGCTCAATTTCAGCCGGCGTGACTCTTGAACCGGCCATCAGCGTGGCGCCAGAGAGAGCAATTCTCGCAACCGTGAATTGAAAGACCCTATCTCAACCTCGCCGAGTTGGCGTGCATCGGGTGGACCGAGTCGAGGTCGAGGTTGAGTTCGAGAACGTTGACGCGCCGCTCGCCGAGAAACCCTAGCTGACGTCCCTCCGTATGTTTCGCTACGAGCGCGCGCACCTCCTCTTCGCTCATTCCGCGTTCTTTCGCGACCCGCGGAACCTGAAAGTCGGCAGCCGCCGGAGAAATATCGGGATCCAGGCCGGAACCTGATGTGGTCACGAGATCGACGGGGATTGGCGCGCCGGGATTGGTCGACTGAAGCTGCTTGACGCTCGCTTCGACGCGATCGATCAGGGCCTTATTCGTCGGTCCGAGATTCGATCCACCGGAAGACGTGGGATCGTAGCCAGCTGTGCCGGCTGCCGATGGCCGCGAATAGAAATAGCCCGGCGCCGTGAAAGGCTGGCCCATGAGACGCGACCCGACGAGCACGCCGTTCCGTACGATCAGCTCTCCATTCGCCTGCTTGGGAAAGATCACCTGCGCCAATCCCGTGACAACGAGCGGGTAGATAATTCCGAGAAGCACTGTGGTCACGAGTGTGTACAAAATCGAAATCCATAGATTCTTTTTCATGGCCGCCTCACGCCCACCCGATGTGGGTGATGATCAGATCGATCAGTTTGATTCCGATGAAGGGCGCGATGATGCCGCCCACTCCGTAGATCAAGAGATTCCAACGCAATAGAGCCGAAGCGCCCAGCGGACGGTAGCGCACGCCGCGGAGGGCCAGCGGCACGAGCGCGATGATGATCAGCGCGTTGAAAATGACGGCTGAAAGAATCGCGGACTGAGGCGTTTTCAGTCCCATGATGTTGAGCACGTTCAATTGCGGGAAAGCGCCGGCGAACATTGCGGGGATGATCGCGAAATATTTCGCCACGTCGTTGGCCACTGAGAATGTTGTGAGGGCGCCGCGCGTGATCAGGAGCTGCTTGCCGATTTCGACGATTTCGATCAGCTTCGTCGGATTCGAATCGAGGTCGACCATGTTGCCGGCCTCTTTCGCGGCCTGCGTGCCGGCGTTCATAGCCACGCCCACGTCGGCTTGCGCGAGGGCAGGAGCGTCGTTCGTGCCGTCACCGGTCATGGCGACGAGCTTGCCTTTCGCCTGTTCGTTGCGGATGAGGGCGAGTTTGTCTTCCGGCTTGGCTTGTGCGAGGAAATCGTCAACGCCGGCTTCGCGGGCGATCGCGGCGGCGGTAAGCGGGTTATCGCCGGTGATCATCACGGTGCGGATCCCCATCGCGCGCAGGTGATCAAAGCGCTCGCGCATCCCGCCCTTGATGATGTCTTTGAGATGAATGGTGCCGAGGATTTTTCGGTCTTCCGCGACGAGAAGCGGCGTGCCGCCGGAGTTGGAAATATTCTTCACGGTTTCTTCCACTTCGGGGGGTACCCGATGCCCGTTGGTGGAACAGTGCTGCACGATGGCATCGAAGGCGCCCTTGCGGATTTCGCGGCCGTCGAGATCGACGCCCGACATGCGCGTGACCGCCGAAAATGGGATGAATGTCGCCGCGTAGGCCGAAAGCTCGCGCCCGCGCAGGTTGTATTTATCCTTAGCCAGAACGACGATCGAACGGCCTTCCGGCGTTTCATCGGAGAGGGAGGCGAGTTGCGCCGCGTCGGCAAGTTCCGCCTCGGTGACGTTGGGTGCGGGAACGAATTCCGTGGCGCGGCGATTGCCGAGGGTGATGGTGCCCGTCTTATCGAGCAGCAAGGTGTCGACGTCGCCCGCCGCTTCCACCGCCCGGCCCGACATTGCCAGCACATTATGCTGGACGACGCGGTCCATGCCGGCAATGCCGATGGCCGAGAGGAGGCCGCCGATCGTCGTGGGAATCAGACAGACGAGGAGTGAAATGAGGACGAAGATGGATTGAGGCGCGCCGCTGTAAATCGCCATAGGCTGCAACGTGACGACAGCCAGCAAGAAAATAATCGTCAGACCGGCGAGCAGAATATTGAGTGCAATTTCGTTCGGGGTTTTCTGGCGCTCCGCGCCCTCGACGAGCTTGATCATGCGATCGAGAAACGTCTCGCCCGGGTTCGACATGATCTTGACGATGATTTCGTCCGAAAGCACGCGCGTGCCGCCGGTAACCGCCGAGCGGTCGCCGCCGGATTCGCGGATGACGGGCGCGGATTCACCGGTGATGGCAGATTCATCTACGGAAGCGACGCCTTCGATTACTTCACCGTCGCCGGGGATGAATTCGCCTGCTGCAACCTTTACCATATCGCCCGCGCGGAGCTTGGAGCCGGCCACCTCTTCGATCTCGCCGCCACTCTTGATGCGGTTTGCGGTCGTCTCCGAGCGAGCCTTGCGCAGCGTGTCGGCTTGCGCTTTGCCGCGGCCTTCGGCCATGGCCTCGGCGAAGTTCGCAAAAAGAACGGTGAACCACAGCCACAGAGTGATCTGCAACTCGAAGCCGAAGCCGGAAAGGTGTTGAATGTGGTCGCGCACGAGGTCGTAGGTGGTGATCACGGCTCCGATTTCGACGACGAGCATCACCGGATTCTTCATCAGCGTGCGCGGATCGAGCTTGATGAGGGAGTCGCGCACGGCGCCACCGACGATGGCCCAGGTCCAAAGCGATTTTCTTGTTTCTCGCGTGTTCATAGTGGCCTCAGAAAACCTTCCCGGCATGCATCAGCAGGTGCTCGAGAATCGGCCCGAGGCTGAGCGCGGGGAAAAATGTAAGGGCGCTAACGATCAGGATGACGGACACCAGCAGGAACGTGAAAAGCGGCGTGGTCACGGGAAAAGTTCCCGCCGACTCGGGCACAATCTTCTTCCGCGCGAGGTTACCGGCCAAGGCTAGTACCGGAATCACCATAAAAAAGCGCCCGAATAGCATGTCAAAGGCGCCGCTGATGTTGAACCAGGGTGTATTTCCGTTCAGCCCCGCGAACGCAGAGCCGTTGTTGCCGGCCTGCGATGTGTAGGAGTACAGAATCTGCGACAGGCCGTGCGGGCCTGGGTTGGTGATGGAGGACGTCCCAAAGGGAGAGATGATCGCAATTGCAGTGAAACCGAGAACCAGGAGGCAGAAGATCAGCACGGTGATCATTGCCATTTTCACATCGTAAGATTCGATTTTCTTGCCGAGATATTCTGGCGTGCGGCCCACCATCAGCCCGGCGATGAAGACCGATAGCACGATGAAGACGACGATGCCGTAGAGCCCCGCGCCGACGCCTCCGAAGATCACTTCGCCGATCATGATGTTGACGAGAGGGACCATTCCTCCGAGCGGAGTGAACGAGTCGTGCATGCCGTTGACCGCGCCGCAGCTGGCGTCGGTGGTCGTCGTCGCAAAGAGCGCGGTGGACGCGATCCCGAAGCGAACCTCTTTGCCCTCCATATTGCCGCCCGGCTGCATGGCGCTGACGTGCTGGTCGACGCCATGGAACAACGGATTGCCGCGAGCCTCCATCGCGTATGCGACGGTGACGCCCGCGAAACACAAAATCCCCATCGCTGCCCAAACTGCCCAGCCGTGCTTCTGGGAGCCCGTCATCCGGCCCAGGGTGTAGGTAAGGCCGGCGCCGAGCGAGAGCATCATCACGATCTGCATGAAATCAGTCAGGGGTGTCGGATTTTCGAACGGGTCGGAGCTGTTTGCGTTGAGGAAGCCGCCGCCGTTCGTCCCGAAGATCTTGATCGCTTCCTGAGAAGCGATCGGGCCTTGCGCGATCACCTGATCTGTGACCGTTTGGTTCGTTGTTTTGCCGTCGGGGCCTGTTGTCTGGATGGTCTGGGGATTCAGAAGCTTTGCCGTGTCGTATGGGCGCAAATTCTGAACCATGCCTTGCGAGACGAAGACGAGCGCGATCACGAGAGACGCGGGTAGCAGCACCCACAGCATGCAGCGCGTGAAATCGACCCAAAAGTTACCGATCGTCTTCGATTCTTTCCGCGCGATCCCGCGAATCACCGCGATGGCCAGGGCGATGCCGACGCCGGAGGAGGCGAAGTTGTGGTACGCGAGGCCGGCCATCTGCGTGAAGTAGCTCATCGTGGATTCGCCGCCGTAGTTCTGCCAGTTGGTGTTGGTTGTGAACGAAGCGGCGGTGTTGAACGCCAGATCAGGCCCTACGTTGGCGAGATGTTGCGGGTTCCAGGGCATGAACTTGAGACCCTGAACCCGCTCGATCAGGTAGAGGATCAACATGCTGACCACGCTGAAGAGCAGCATCGAGATCGCGTATTCTTTCCAGTCCATCTCGCGGGTATCGTCGATTCCGCAGCAGCGGTAAATGAGGCGCTCGATCGGCCGAAGCACGGGGTCGAGGAACGTCTTCTCGCCCGAGAACACGCGCGTCATAAACACGCCGAGCGGCTTGGTGACCGCCAGCAGCACGGCAAAAAAGAGCAGGATTTGAAACCAGCCATTTGCAGTCATTTTCTTCAGAACCTCTCAGGCCAGAGCAGGGCCACCAGCAGGTAAACGCCGGTCAAAATACTAATTGTCAAAAGCACGATATTCGCGAGCATGTCGTGTCACTCCCTTACTTCAGGTGGTCGCAGGCCCAGACGTAGCCGACCGCGACCGCGAAAAACAGAACCGTGCAAATTACGAAAGTGATGTCTCGCATCGAGATTGCTCCTATGCCACGTCTCTGCTGCTGGCCATGCCGCTCACGGGCAGCACGGTAACCTTGCTTCTGGAAGCAGACTCCGAGTATCTGGATTCCGGCATGCCGCGGAACGGCATTACGAGAGCCGCGCCACGGTTGCGTGGAGACCTCAGGAGCCTGATCTCGCGCCCGAATTGCACGAGGGCATAAACGAGAAAAACGCATGCCGCGCCGAGCACGATTGCAACAAAGGCTGCCATTGCCTCATCTCCTTGGCTGTGATGCCGAGCACACCTAACTGCCCCGAGCGTCCAACCAAGGGGAAGACTACTTCGATACCGTAAGGAACAAATAAGCGGCGCATAATGATTTCGTAATGCCAGCTAGGGGATTGACGCGGATGGTTTTAGGGCGAAAAAGGACTGCGGAAATAAAGGAAAAAACGCGCGCTAACTCGCGTGGCGAGCTGAGCCTTTGCGCGAGTGCTCGTGGGCCTGGACGCGCGGCTTCTGTGCGCTGGCAGCACGCTCGAGGCTTTGCTTTAGGGCTGTCATCATGTCGATCACCGGTGCGCGGCGCGGCTGAGGAAGGTCGGATGCCGTCTCGTGGCCTCTCCTCTTTGCTTCGATGAGGGCGTGGAGGCGTTCCTGAAATTCGTCTCGATATTTTTGGATGTGGAACTCCTCGGATAGATTTTCGACGAGCTGCTCGGCGAGCTTTACTTCCTTCGGGTTAAGTTTCACACCTTCCGTCTTTCCGTAGCCTGGGGCTTCGCGAACTTCGTTGGCGTAATACATGGTGTGGAGCGCGAGGCCGCGGTCGTAGGGCCGGATGAACGCGGTGTATTCGCGCTGGTGCATGGTGATCTTTGCGATCGCGACGCGCTTTTTGTCTTCGAGCGCCTTCAGGAGAAGCTGGTACGGCTTGCGTCCTTGTTCTTCGGGAACGAGGAAATACGAGGAATCGAAAAAAAGCGGGTCGATCTCGGAACTCTTTGCAAACGCGAGGACGTCCATCGAGCGTGCCGATTGAGGCTCAATCTTCTTGATTTCCTCGGGCTCGATCAGCGCATACTTTCCTTCCTCGTATTCAAAGCCTTTCACAACCTCCGACTTGTCGACGGGGCGGTTGCACGTGGGGCAAAACAGGGGCTGACGCAGGCGGGTGTGGCATTTTCGGTGCAGCTGATGCAATTCGTACCGAGATCGGCGAGCGGCTGCATAGAGCCGCACGGGAATCGTGATCAGGCCGAATGAGATGAAGCCTTTCCACGCAGCGGCTGCCATGGCACCACCTTTCGCCCCGCTTGATGCGACGATTATAGCAAAGTGGTCATCGGGCCGAGTCAGACTGCTATGCCAGCGCTTTTTCGGCTGGCGCGGCGGACGCAACTCCCTAATAATCTCGCCCATGGCGCTGCAGGAATATCGACGGAAAAGGCAGTTCGACGCGACGCCCGAGCCGCGCGGCAAGGATCGCGCGAGCCACGGAAACAGGTTCGTGGTGCAGGAACATCACGCCACGCGCCTTCACTATGACTTTCGGCTCGAGGTCGACGGCGTCTTGAAATCATGGGCCGTGCCGAAAGGGCCTTCGCTCGATCCTTCCGACAAGCGCCTCGCGGTTCAGACCGAGGACCACCCGATGGAATACGCGAAATTCGAAGGCACGATCCCGGCGGGGAACTATGGAGCGGGCGAAGTGATCGTGTGGGACGAAGGGACCTACCAGCCCGAAGGCGCATTGCCTGCCGACGAGCAGCTTGAAAAGGGCGAACTGAAATTCACACTGCACGGACAGAAACTCAAAGGGAGCTTCGTGCTGGTGAAGCTCCGATGGAGCAAATCCGGAAAGCCCGGCAAGGATTGGTTGCTCATCAAACATCGCGACGCCGCTGCGGAAGAGGGTTGGAATGTCAGCGAGCATTCCGAATCCGTGGTGTCTGGGCGAAGCATTCATCACCGCGAGAAGGATTCGCCTGCTGCCGGACACGCGCGCGGAAAGCAGAGTGCGTCGCAGAAAATCGAGTTTCCATCGGGCGCGAAGAAAGCGCCGATGCCCGAGCATGCTGTGCCAGCTCTCGCCACGCTCGCCGACAAACCGTTCTCGAATCCCGAATGGCTCTTTGAAATCAAATGGGACGGTGTGCGGACGCTCGCGCGCGTGCAGGATCACCAAGTGAAGCTATGGTCGCGGTCGCAGCGTGAGATCACGCGCGAGTATCCCGAAATGGCCGTTCTGCCGAACTATGTGAACGGACACGATGTTTGGCTCGACGGCGAAATCGTTACGCTCGATAAGGATGGGCGCAGCGATTTTCAGCAGCTGCAGCAGCGCTTCTCGGTTCAATCCCCCAGCGCGGAGCTGATGCGCAAGGTGCCCGTTGTGTACTACGTCTTCGACTTGCTGTATTGCGACGGCCACGATTTGAGGAAGGTGCCGCTGATCGAACGTAAGAAACTCCTGAAGCGGATTCTCGATACGGATTCGCTGGTTCGGTATTCGGATCACGAGGTGGAGAAGGGGCAGGAGCTCTACGAGCTTGCGAGAGGGCGAGAACTCGAAGGAATTATCGGCAAACGACTTCATGGCGCGTACCCGGAAGGGCGCACGAAATCCTGGCTGAAATTCAAATTCAACAAGGAACTCGAAGCGGTGGTGGGAGGTTGGACCGATCCGAGAAAATCACGCCAGCACTTTGGGGCGCTTTTGGTCGGGTTGTACGAGGGCAAAACGCTCGAATTCATTGGCGGAGTGGGGACGGGATTCCCGGTCGCGCTTCAGGCAAGCTTGGCTGAGCGGCTTCGCGAGCTTCGCGCTTCGGATTGCCCATTCGCGGAAGAGCCGGACACACGCGAAATAGCTCGCTGGGTGAAGCCCGAACTGGTTGTGAGGGTCCTATACGGAGGGTGGACGGGAGACCGGCATCTGCGCGAGCCCAGATTTGCGGGCATGCTCGAAGGTCGCGACCCGCGGGAATGTACCTTCGAGAAGGAAATGAGAATCGAAAAGGGTGTGGACGCGGGTCAGAGCGACGGACGCAGACATTCCGCAAAGTCAGCGGCACGTGTGCACGCCCGCCCGTCGACTGCTGCGGCTCTCACCGAGAGGGAACTGGCGAAGGAGCTCGATGCGGGCGCTCGCGAGGATGTTTTCGGCGAGGTCGGCGCGCAGACGCTGCACTTCACGAATCTCAACAAGGTTTACTTTCCGCAGGATGGATACACGAAACGCGATCTGCTCGCCCACTATCTGCGAATGGCGCCATTCATTCTCCCATTCCTGAAGGACAGGCCGCTTGTTTTGCGCCGCTACCCGAATGGAATTGAGGGCGACGCGTTTTTCCAGAAGGACGCCGGCAAGGACGTGCCCGATTGGATTCAAACCGCCGCGATCGCGTCGGAGACCAAGGGCTCGAAGATCCATTACTTTCTCGCGAACGATCTGGCGTCGCTGCTCTATCTCACGAATCTCGGCTGTATCGACCACAATCCGTGGTCCAGCCGCTACGACGATCAGGAGCATCCCGACTACATTTTCTTCGATCTCGATCCGTCGGCGGGCGCTGACTTCGCCTCGGTGGTCAAGCTAGCTCGCGCGCTCACGGAACGGCTCGAAACACTGGGGCTGAAGGTTTTTATAAAGACATCGGGCGCGACGGGGCTACACATTTTCATTCCCATCCGGCCGCAGTACAGCTACGAGCAGGTGCGGCAGTTCGTGGAACTCGTTGCCACCTGGACCGCGCGCGATTATCCCGAGCTCATTACGACGGAGCGCAGCCTCAGTAAACGTCCCGAACGCAGTATCTATGTTGACGCGCATCAGAACTCGCGGGGGCAATCGCTGGCCTCGGTCTATTCCGTGAGGGCGTTTGCGCACGCACCGGTCTCGACGCCTATTTTGTTCCGCGAATTGAACGCCAAGCTGCGCGAGGATACCTGGAACATCAAGTCAATGCCGGGCCGCATCAAGAAAATCGGCGATCTATGGGAGCGATTCTGGAAGGAACGCCAGGGGCTCCAACGTGCGGTGGAAACGCTCGAGAAGAAATTCTGATCGCGACTTCATTCGGGCTGAACGTGCGGGAGCGGGGCCGTGTTGATGGCGGCCGATACGAGCGCGAAGCCGGCGCCGCACATGAGCGCGACATCGACGCTGCGAAGGGTTACTTCGCCGTGCGCGACGATTCCGAAGACAACGGCGACCACCGAGACCCCGACTGACTGTCCCACGATACGAGACATGGTCGCGATGCCTCCCGCGCCGCCGCTTCTTTCCTTTGGAGCGCTCGCGACCATCGCGCGGCTATTTGGCGCGCCGAAGAACCCAAAACCAGCGCCGCCCAGCGCCGCCCGCCAAACGATCTCGAAGGTCGTCGGATGCGCCGGTGCGAATGCGAGCAGCAGCATTCCCGCGCACATGGCGAGCATTCCCGAAGTCCCGAGCACACGCAGCGGATGACGATCGGCAAGCCTGCCCGAAAAATGCGACATCACGCCGGCCGCGATCGGCCAGGGCGTGAGCAGCAAACCCGCTTTCACCTGCGAAATACCCAGCGCGTCCACGAAATAAAATGGCAGCGCGACGAACGCGAGCCCTTGCGCCATAAAAGCGCACACCGACCCGATTGCGGCAAGAGCGAAAATCGGCCGCTCGAATAAGTCGACCGCAAGCATCGGAACTCGAAGCGAAAGCTGGCGCCGAACCAAGAGTGTTCCGAAGGCGACGGCAACGAGGAGTTCGCCTACTGCGATCCAGCGGTAGTTCGGCTCGCCGATGCCGTCGATTCCGGTGATCAGGAGTATTACCGTCATCGCATTCAGGACAGCGCTGCGCAGGTCCCATCGATGGCGAGTTCCCGTGGCCGGTGCAAGCGTTTTTTCCGAGAGGCTGAGCGCCAAGAGGCCGAAGGGAATGTTGATCGCGAAGAGCCAGTGCCACGAAGCGATGGCGAGGATGCCGGAAGCAATGCTTGGCCCGGCCGCTGCCGAGGAAAAAACAACCATGCCGCTTAACCCGACGGCCCTACCGAGTAAAGCGCGGGGATACGTGTAACGCATCACGGCGGCCGAAACGCTCCACATACAGGCGGCGCCCACGCCCTGGAAAACTCGCGCGAGAACGAGTTCGTCCAGAGAGCGAGGCAGCGAGCATCCCAAAGACGCGAGCGTGAAGAGCACGAGTCCCGCCTGGTAGACGCGTTTGTAGCCAATGATGTCCGCTAGCGAAGACATCGGGACCACGCAGATTGACACAGCGAGCAGAAACGCGTTTACTACCCAGATCGAAACTTCGGGCTTCGCGTGCAACTGAACGGCGATGCTCGGCAGGGCGGTGTTGGCGATGTTGCCGTCGAGGACGGACATCGCCAGGCCGATGCAATATGTGAGCATGGCCATGCGGCGCTGCGGCGCGGGCAGGCCGTCGGTTGCCGCCATGCTATTGAGAAGTTCGCTGCTTATATCGACTTCGGACATTTCCTCAGATCGACTCTAATTTTCGGGTGCTACTCAATCATGCACACACTTGGCTCGTGGTATCCAATTCGGCATTCCGCTGGGTGTCTCAAGGATCCGCGAATGATCAAGTTCCTCGCTCGCGAATCAGCCGAATCGCATCCGGCAGGAGGGAATCGTTCGCGCGGCCGGGACCGGAGCCGGCCGAGGACACCTCTTCCGGTTCGGATCCTCCCTCGCCGGGAGCGAGGAAGAGATTTTCTTCGAGGCCGTGCTGCTTGGTATAGAGATCGAAGTAGCGTCCGGCGGCGGCATAGAGGGATTGGTGCGAGCCGCGTTCGATCACGCGACCGCCCTCGACGACGAGAATTTGATCGGCGCGCCGGATCGTGGAAAGTCTATGCGCGATCACAAAGGTGGTTCGGCCGCGCATCAGATAGCGGAGGCCTTCCTGGATCAGCGCCTCGGATTCGGAATCGAGACTCGACGTAGCCTCGTCGAGAATCAGGATGCGGGGATCGGCGAGAATGGCGCGGGCGATCGAGACGCGCTGCTTTTGTCCGCCGGAGAGTTTCACGCCGCGCTCGCCTACGACTGTGTCGTACTTCTTCTCGAATGTTTCCGCAAACTCGTCGACGCGCGCGATGCGGCATGCGGCGAGAATTTCGCTTTCGCTGGCGTCGGGGCGCGCAAAGGCGACGTTCTCGCGAATCGAGCCGTCGAAGAGGAACGTTTCCTGGAGGACCACGCCGAGCTGCGTGCGATAAGAATCGAGTTTCACGCGCGCGAGATCGATGCCGTCGACAAGCACACGGCCCGATGTGGGCACGTAGAAGGCTGCGATCAGCCCGATGATCGTCGATTTTCCGGCGCCCGACGGGCCGACGAACGCCGTCACCGTGTCTGGCGCGGATTCAAAGGAAACATCGTAGAGCACTTGCTTGCCTGTCTCGTAGGCGAAGTTGACGTTGTCGAAAACGATGCGCCCATCGACGCGATCGAGCCGCACCGTGCGCGCGGGATCGGCGTCTTCGATGCCTTCGTTCAGAACTTCGCGTGTGCGCTCGAGGCCAGCCAGCGCCTCGTTCATCTGCGGCCCGATGGAAGCAATCTGCGCGACCGGCGCAATCAGCATCGCGAGAAAAGCCATGTACGAGATCAACAGGCCGGTCGTCATCGTGCCGGCCAGAATATGTCGAGCACCGAGGAACATCATCGTTGCTGTTACGACACCCATTAAAGCTGTGGCGGAAAAGCTCATGAGGGAAGTCGCGGTCAGCGTCTGCAGCACATTGTCGAGCAGGCGCTGCACGCCAGCCTGAAACACCTTTTCCTCGCGATCCTCGGCCCGATAGCCCTTCACGACACGCACTCCGCCAAGCGACTCGGTAAGCCTACCGGTGACTTCGGCATTGATCTTTGGCCGTGCGCGATACATCGGGCGAATTTTCTTGAGCGCCTGGCTCAGGCCAAATCCGAAAGCTAGTACGGCCACGAAAGCGGCTGCCGTCATGGAAACGCTCACATGCAGCAGGTATACGAGCGCCAAGACCGCCGTCATGATTCCGCCGACAAAATCGATGAGCCCGGTGCCGATCAGATTCCGAATACCTTCGACGTCGCTCATGATCCGCGATACGAGCACGCCTGTCTTATTCGCGTCGTAGTACGCCACCGGAAGCCGCCCGATGTGCGCCTGCACCTTGACCCGCAATTCCGTGATCATGCGCTGCGACGATTTCGAGAGAAGCTGGGTCAGCGAATAGGAGGTGAGACCCTGGATAATCGTGGCGCCAAGGACGGTGCCCACGAGCGGCTCAAGGAGCCACGCCTGGTGTTTGCCGATGACGTTGTCGAAGAGGTACTTGAGCGAGCCGGGAGCCACGAGGCCGGCCAGACGGTTTATCAGCATTAACAGGAAGCCGACGGCGAGGATCGCGCGGCGCGGCTTGATGAGCGCCCACACGTCGGGCAGCAGCTTCCATGCGGCTTTCTTGCCTTGGTTGGATTGTGCAGCCGACTCGCTGCCGGCAGGGCCAAGCCTGCCCGAGCGGGTCCGCTCGCCCGAGCCGCCGCCAATGTGAGTTGGTCCGAATGTGGGCATATTAGGCGTTCACGTCGATTACGGTGCGCCCGCGAATCTTGCCCGCCAGGATCGCCTCGCCAAGCTCGCGGATTTTTTCGAGCGGCTCCACTTGAGTCATGCGATCGAGCAAGCGCATGGGCAGATCGCGCGCGATGCGGCCCCAGATTTCGCGGCGCCGCGCGTTCGGGAGATTCACTGAATTAATTCCGAGCAAGTTGACCCCGCGCAGGATGAAAGGGAAGACGGTTGACGTAAACGTAGCGCCCCCCGCAAGCCCGCACGAAGCAATGCTGCCGCCTGCGGCCGTCGAGCGCAATAGACCTGCGAGCGTGTCGCCACCAACGTTGTCGATTCCGCCCGCCCAGCGCTCGGGATCGAGCGGGCGCTTGGATGGCGTGGCCAGTGTGGCGCGATCCAGAATGGCGCTGGCGCCAAGTTCGCCGAGATAATCGTGGAGCTCCATGCGTCCAGTCGACGCGGCCACTTTGTAGCCGAGGTGCGCCAGGATGGCCACCGCCACACTGCCGACGCCGCCCGCTGCTCCGGTCACCACCACTTCGCGTCCGCTCGGCTTCACACCATGTTGCTCGAGCGCCATCACGCTTTGCATCGCCGTGAATCCGGCCGTACCAACGGCCATCGCTTGCTTCAATGTCATGCCATTGGGCGGAGGAACGACGAACTCGGCGTTGATCCGCGCGAACTGCGCGTAGCCTCCCCAAAACGTTTCCGAAGTGCCGCAGCCTGTGACCACGACTTGATCGCCCGGCTGGAATTGCGGGGAAGTCGACTCTTCTACGACGCCGGCGAAATCGACTCCCGGAACCATCGGATAAGCGCGAATCACCCCAGGCTTGCCCGTGACCGCCAAGCCATCTTTGAAATTGAGGCTCGAATAGGCAATTCGCACGAGCACGTCGCCCGCGGGAAGCGAGCTGCGATCGACTTGCTGGAAGGATCCAGCAAACGCGCCGTTGTTCTGCGTCACGAGAAAGGCCTTGAAGGTCGTCACATCCGCACTCACGAGCATCTGATGCGATTCTACATGCGCGGTTTCGGAATGACTACGGCCACGATTCGCTGATTTTCAGCGCGGGAATTCACATTGCAGGGACGCCGGTAGCCTCGCCGCTGGTGCGGCGCTTCAGACCCGGGGGCGCATGTCGCTGGACGTGCCGCCCGCGGCGGGAACGTAACACTTGAGCGTGTAGTCCATTACCATGCGGTCGGCGTTGAACCTCCAGCCGAGCGTGCGAATCGTTCGCTTCATGCGCTTGATCCAGCCGCGGGGCAGACCATCGCGGTCGCGCTGATAGTAGAGAGGGATCACTTCCTCGCGCAGGACGCGATAGAGCTCCTGTCCGTCGCGCGAATCATGAACATTCATGTCCGAATGCGTCCTGCCGGTTCCAATCGCGAAACCATTGAGGCCGTCGTATGCCTCGGCCCACCACCCGTCGAGCACCGAGAGGTTCAGGCCTCCGTTAAGAACCACCTTTTGCCCGCTTGTGCCGGATGCCTCGAGCGGCCGCCGCGGATTGTTGAGCCATACATCGACGCCCTGCACGAATTGGCGGCCCACGTTGATGTCGTAGTCTTCAACGAAAACGAACTTGTCGGCGAAAACCGAATTGCGCATCAATTGAGCGACCTGTTGCAGGACGCGCTTTCCGGGTTCGTCGAGAGGGTGCGCCTTACCGGCGAAAACAAACTGCACCGGCCGCTTCGGATCGTTCACCATGGAAGCGAGCAGTTCAATGTCGGCCAGGATCAGATTCGCCCTCTTGTAGGTCGCAAACCGGCGGGCAAATCCGATCGTGAGTGCGTCCGGGCTCAAAACCCGTGATAGCGCTCGCAGCACCTCGGGAGGTTCGTTCCGCCGGTCCGCTTGCAGGAGGGCCCGGCGCCGGACAAACTGCAGAAGCTCCGACTTCAGGCTCAGATGTGTTTCCCACAGCTCGCCGTCGTCCACGTTTTCGATCCGTTCCCAGATTTTTGCTTCGCTGCTGTGCTCGTGCCAGCCGGGTCCCAAGTGACGCTCGTAGAGTCGGAACATCTGTGGCGCGAGCCACGTGGGCACGTGAACGCCATTCGTGATGTGCCCGATCGGAACGGCTTCCTCCGACTTGGCGGGATACAACCCCGTCCACATCTGCCGGGACACCTCGCCGTGGAGCGCCGAGACGGCATTGGCGCGGCGCGAGAGCTTCAGGCCGAGGACCGTCATGCAGAAGTCCTCGTCGTGGTCATGTGGGTTCACGCGCCCGATTTCGAGGAACTGATCCTGCGAGAGGCCCAAGAGTTCTCGCAATGGGCCAAGATGCTCTTCGATGAGTCTCGAATTGAATCGATCGTGGCCCGCAGGCACGGGTGTATGCGTCGTGAAGACCACTTCGCGAGAGACGCGCGGCGCGGCCTTTTCAAAAGGCAAGCCCTCGTCCAACATACGATTGCGAATCGCCTCGAGGACAACGAACGCGCTGTGCCCTTCGTTCAAGTGCAGGACACCAGGTGTGATTCCCAGGGCCTTCAGTGCGCGGAATCCTCCGACGCCAAGAAGCAGTTCCTGGCGGATACGGATACGCAAGTCCCCGCCGTAGAGGCGCGAAGTGAGCTCGCGATCCTCGGGCGCATTTCCTTCAACGTTGGAATCGAGAAGAAACAGATCGCAGCGGCCGACCTCGACGCGCCAGACCTTGGCATAGATCGACCCGGTGCGCGTCTCGATGTGGACCATCACGGGCTCGCCGTTGATTCCGATGGCTCGGGTCATGGGCAGTTGATTTACGTCGGTTTCGAGGTACTCTTCCTCCTGCCAGCCGTCTTGATTGAGGCGCTGCCGGAAGTATCCCTGCCCATAGAAAAGGCCGATTCCGACAAGTGGGATATCGAGGTCGGAAGCACTCTTGATGTGGTCGCCCGCCAGGACGCCGAGGCCGCCCGAATAGATAGGAAGCGATTCGTGCAGACCGAATTCCGCCGAGAAATAAGCTACTGGATGAGGCCGCAGGACGCTTGCGTGGCGCGTGCCCCATGTCCTGTCTCTTGCCAGATATTCTCGCTCGCGGCGATAGGCGGAATTGATCCGGCTGTGCAGCACGAGCTCCGCGGCGCGCTGCTCGAGCTTTCGGAGAGGCATCTCCGAAAGGAGGGAAATCGGGTTGTGATTGAGCCGGCTCCACGCCGCGGGATCGAGATCGAGGAAGAGGTTCGTCGAGTCCTGATCCCAACTCCACCAGAGGTTGCGAGCCAGCGACCAAAGCCGCTCCTGCGTCGGCGCGATGAAGCGATCGAGCGTGCGAGCCTCGCTCACTACGGGAGCCACCTGCGCGGCCGTCTCACTCAGCATCCGGATTTCATCTTCACGAAACACTCGCGGCTCAATCGTTTGGACGATGAGAACACCTTGAAGCACGCCTCGATCGATCAATGGAACGCCGAGGAACGACTGATATCGATCTTCTCCAGCTTCGTTGAAATACTTAAAGCGCGGGTGATTCTGCGCTCGTTCGACGGCCACCGGACGCACCTGCTCCGCGACCAGCCCGGCGAGGCCCTCATGGACGGTCATTCGCAAGGTGCCAATGCACTTGGGCCGCAATCCAACCGTTGCCGCCAGCACCAAGTTGTTCCGGTCGGGCTCCAGGAGGTAGACAGAACAAACGTCCGCATTGAAACGCTTGGCGATCAGCGCGACCACGTTCATCAACGTCTCGGCCGACTTGCCGCCCTCCGCGGCGAGATTGGCAATTTCCTCGAGGGTTAGAATGTGGCTGGCGTCGCGCTCTTGCGCAGTTGGGGTCATCGTCTCCGTTCCGTCGTCATCTTGAAGCGCTTTGGCTGTTTTCGGTGTCGGTGTCATGGCGTCCGGACGGCTGTACGCCGGCCAGAACGGGCCGGCGGAGCATGCCCGGCGAAAACTCTAGACGCCCCGCGCGCGCCGCGTCCAATCCAAATTCTCGATTGTGCGCATCAGCGCTTGCTGAAAAGAAGCTCATCATCAACAATCCCACGCGCTGATCGTAGCCTCCGATACCCTTGAATTTTAGTCAATTTCCGCGGCTCTTGCCGAAAGTTCTGCGGTCGTCGCGACGTAGTTAACACGCGTCGGCCATCGAAAGGCTATTTTTTTGGAGATAGGTGCTACCTGGAGGTAGGCTGAAGCTGAAAAACGACAGATACCTCTTCCTGCAATTCAAACGGCTTTCCGTCGAGGAGGCTCGGGGTATAGCGCCACTGGCGGACCGCGCTTCTGGCCGCTTCAATGAGCAGGCCCGGCCCGCTGACGGCGACAACGCTGCGCACGGTTCCGGTCACTCCGATCGTCACCTCCAGCTTGACCGTGCCCTGAACGTTCTGCTCTCTCGCGAGTTCGGGATATTCGGGATTTACGTGGTAGATCAGCACGCCGCGCTGGAGCGTACCGGTTGGCCGCACGGCCTGTGGTCCCGGTTTGGGTGCCGGCGGCGGAGTCAAATCGCGGGGATCCGGCGAATTGGACGGAAGGGGGATGCTTGCGGAGTTGCCGAACGCCGCCATCTCCGGAGGATTCGGCCGTTGCGAGGCATCGTCTCCGGCTGCCGGCGCTTGGATCTTGGGCACCGTTGCCGCGGGATTAAACGCCGGCCATTCTACCGGTGCTGCCTGACTGTGAGAAATCGCCTGGTTGGTACTCGGAGTCGGACTGAACGGAATCGTCCACTGTTGATTGTGAATGTCCACGATCTTGATATCCGAGATTGGTGAGGCGGCACCGGATAAAAGCGGCGCGAGAGTCGCCTGGGACGTCTTTGCCGGCGAGGCCGTTCCCTGAGGGTTGTCCCACAGGCCGTCGAACGTTCCACGTCCCGCGATCCATCCCGCGACGAGCGAGATGATCGCGAGTAGCGCCACAAGCCCGGCAATATTCCACGCATGCTTGGGCCGCTTTGTCTCCGGCGGAATGCTCTTTGTGGGCTGAGCGCTTACCGGCGCCGGTGTCGACAGGGGCTCGATGGGCGGAGCGGCTTTTCCCGAGCCGATCGTATGTCGCCCTATCCCAATCGAACCGGCCTCGTGGACCAGTTCACGAGGCTCGCCAGGAGTTTGGTAGTCGACCTGACCAGCGCTTTTGCTGTCGACTCGGTCATGGGCGTGATTGTAGGCTGCGGCCCGTTCTTGAGGTTCGCCGGGCTCGGCGTCGGGCGCCTCTGCCGTCAGCCATGCCTGAATATGCAAGCGAGTTTCTTCCGGCAGATCAACGAACTGCAAGCCGGCTACTTTCCTCGATTCGCTGGCCCATACGACGCGAGCACTCGTTTCGAGCCACTCTTTGGATTGCGACAACTGAAAGCGCATTTTCGGGAGCGATTCTTCCATCAGACTCATCACGGCTTGCACCGAGAGGCCGCCCTCACTGGCGTTCAGGACGATCCCGCCGTTCCCTTCGTCGAGTTCCACGTAGGCGAGCGTCCGCACCGGCTGACGCGAATGTGTGCGGCGGTCGGGGGCCGGAAGTCCTTCGTCGATGTGTTCGAAAGCGCCGGACATGCCTGAGCATCCTTAAGTGAAGTGTCGCGGGAGGGGGACCGCAACATCTCAGTACTGCGAATTTCGCACGATTGTAGGCCAGCCGCCCCGCCACTTCAACGGGCCACCTTGTGCTGACACCGCGCTGCGTCATCTTATCAAGTTATCAAGGCGCTGACGAAAATGCATGAATCTCTGGCCATGCGGCAGGGAAGTCGATCTCGTATCGATTCGTCTGATCGAATAGCACGAAGCCGGCAACACCGTTGATGTCGCCGGTCACGAGTTGATTGAACTGGCGCTCCGCGTAAGACCCGCTCTGACCGGGCCAATTGAAAAGATGGCTGACTTTGAGGGCGATTCTCGTGCGATTTCGCGCCGGGACGAAAGCCGCCGAGTCCAGGGTGATTGGTTCGTCGGCACTGAGCGTTCCACCGGATTTCAGGCGGCTCATGACTACGATGTTGGGTCCCTTGGCGAGTTGATAGTCGGTATCGGTCTTGTTGTCGAGATCATACAGGAAAATCACCGCCGCGTGCGTCGGATCGATTTCCTGCACACGAATGCCTGCAGGAGTGCCCTCGATGGCCTGCGAATTCCAGGCCGGAGTTTGCCTGGCAGGTGCGGCATGGCGCGCGAACCTCGCCGCCACGAGCATCAGCGAGAGCAGAAAGGCGCACGCGGCCAAGCCAGTCACCGCTATTTTTTTCCACGAGGGCGTCATCGAGGCTCAATCTATCACACGGACGGCATGTGCGCGATATGGCTGCAGGTCCGCCTGTCACGCGCCGATTTCGCTGGGCAGAGTTTTGTGGCGCATACGCTGGAAATCCTAGTGTAATCTACGCGCATGAGCGAAAAGATCAGGAAAAGCGATGCGGAGTGGCGGTCGGAATTAACGGACGAGCAGTATTACGTCACGCGGCGGAAGGGAACCGAGGCGCCGGGCACCGGAGAATACGAGGACACGGAAACGGAGGGTACCTACGTTTGCGTCTGCTGCGGCCAGCGACTCTTCAGTTCGCATGCCAAGTACCACTCGGGATCTGGCTGGCCGAGTTACTGGCAGCCGATCACGGCCGAGAGCGTGGAGATGGAGCGCGATGCGAGCCACGGAATGGTGCGCACCGAAGTGATGTGCAGCCGCTGCGACGCACATCTCGGACACGTCTTCGAAGACGGCCCTCAGCCCACGGGATTGCGATTTTGCATCAACTCAGCCGCGCTACGGCTCGAGCCCGACGAATCCAAGTAGCGGTGGCTAATGATCCAGCAGGAAGACCTGCGGATCCGAGCCGCCGGGGTCCGCCGAAATGGCACGAGCGCTGGCGGGCGAGACGAGGTAGAGGAAGAGATTGGTCGGAAATCCAGTGGACGCGTTCGTTGTCACGGGACTTCTGCCGCTTACCGTCAAGCCATTGAGCGTAGCAGATAGGGATTGACCCAGATACGCCGGTTTGCCAGGAGCAACAACTGCATCGACCGTGCCCGTAATATCTCCTGCACCGTCCGCACTCGCTTGTCCGACGACATTCGCCACATTCGTTTCTCCCGGGAAGGGCGCCGTCAGGGTATATCCGCCAACGACGGTCGAATTCGCATACGGGCCGCCGGTCTGCTGTTCGAGCATCCCTGTGGTGACGGCCGCATCACCGCCCATCAGGAATCCACTTCCCGATCCGGTGAGATAGGCGACCGCAATGCGTGGTGTCGGCGCGGGATTTCCGACGCCCGTCACGCTGAAAGTCGCGTGACCATTTGGCGCCACGGTGCAGGTTCCCGAGAAAGACTCTGAAGTGGTGATCGTGCCGCCATCGTTTTCGTCAGCGGCCAGTGAAATCGGTGCGTTTCCATCGCATAGGGTCGAAGTGAGCATGCCGCCGAAGACGCTAGCGTTGGCGCCATCGACTCCGGTTCCTGTGGCGACACTCGTCCCTCCCAGTACAGCTTGATCGAAAACCGTAGCCGGGTTTTGAAGGATCATTTCGCCGCTCAATCTTGGCGGATTGGGCAACGCGGTCGTCGACAAGTCGTCTTCGATGAAGAACAGATCGGATGAAGAGACAAAATAGGTGATGAACGTCAGCGTAATCTGCGCCTTGCCCGCCGGCTCAAGTATGAAGGTGAGGCCGCCGCGAGGGCTGCCCGAACCAACCGCCGCAAAGCTCCCGCTCATATTCTGCGAACTGAACGTACCCGCGTCGTTCAAATCGGTGTTGGGGCCGCTTCCGCCGGGGGTGATATTCGCGCCGTCGGAGTTGAGGACGCCTCCGAGCGCTTCTCTCTTGTTGTTTCCGTCCACACCCGACAGTAGGAACGCGTAATTTCCACTGAAGGTTGCGGTCGCCACGCCCGGAGCGGGCTTCATCACTCCCTCACCGTGCGTTCCGAGCGTATCGCTGTTCGTGCCCGTGGCGTTGTTCTCGAAGAAGTGTATGTTTCCGTGCGAGTCGAGCACCAACTGGTAGTCCGTCGTGAGTGTGATCCCTTGCCCGCTTTGCACTTCCAACTCGAGCGTGCCTCGCCCGTCCGTGCCGATCGAATACGAGCTGCCCGTGGGGGGGGGCGTCGTGCTGCTGTAGGGCACTACCGATATGTTGTTAGAAATTTGAATCGCTTTGTTGGTAGCGGAATAGCGACTGCCGTCTTCGCTGCCGGCAGTAATGTGGCCACTGCCATCCGAGGTGAGCGTTCCCACGATTGCCACGGGCCCGCCGGTGTCGAATCCCCGGAACAGGAACACGTACGTACCATTGAACAGGCTGTCTCCGCCAGTGGTGCCGGGATTGATGACGATGCTGAAAGTCGCCGACTTTGTCACCGGCACGACTTCGGAATCGGTCACTTCAACAGTAAAGGTCGAAGTACCGGCCAGCACCGGGATTCCCGAAATGCTTCCGGTGGAGTCGTTCTGCGTGCTTAGCGCCAGTCCGGAGGGGAGTTGCCCTTGAGCGAGTGTCCAAGTGTAGGGTGCGATGCCGCCCGTCGCCTGCAGAGATGCGCTATATCCGCCTGCGACAGTTCCCGGCGATAACGACAGCGTCGTGATCGACAGCGGTGGCGGCGTTTTGATCGTGATCGACATCGACTGCGGCCCGGCCGTTTGCGAGGGAGGGTTCGGCAGCGACGAGTCCTTTACATTGACCTGAAATGAGAACGTGCCTGTCGTGGTGGGTATGCCCGTAATTTGGCCTGTGGTCGGGTTGAGGGTGAGCCCCGGCGCAACGGTATTGCCACCACCTTGGAGGCCCCACGTGAGCGGAAGAACTCCGCCTTTCGCAGTGATCGACGCGGTGTATTTCGTGTTGGTAAATCCTTGCGGCAGTGGGTTCGTCACGATGCTCAGCGGAGGGGGCGGCTGAATGGTAATCGAAAACGTCTGCGTGATTGTTGCCTGCTCACTCGCCTGCGCGTTGGCGTTGTCCGTTACTTGTATGGTGAAGGTTGAAGTCTTCAGAACGGTGTCGCACGGCGTGCCGACAATTGTATTCGTCAGGCCGTTCGCCAAGCCATTCAGCGTGAGACACGCGGGCAGAGAGCCGCTTACGACGCTGTACGTATAGGGAGCCACGCCCCCGGTGATGGTGATCGGTTGATTGTATTGCACGCCATTTGCGCCGCCCTGTAGAGTGCAGGTGGCGACCGTTTGTACGCAGGGCGCTGAGAACTTCGGCGCCAGCACGACACTAATTGTGCTGGTCTGCGTGACCGATGTCTCCGTCACGGACGTTGCCGTCAACGTCGCCGAAATGCCGGCTGATATGCCGGTTGGGGCGGTATAGGTCACCGACGAGGTGGTTGAGTTCGAGAGCGTGCCGCAACCGGTCGCCGGAGTGCCGCCGCAGTTCGTTCCGGTCAGCTTCCAGGTGGCGCCTCCGCCTTTCGTGTCGCCACCGACGATGGCGGTGAAATTGATCACTCCGCCTTCGTCGATCGTCTGTGTGCCGCTTGGCTGCAGCTCGATGACGATCGTTGTAGCGCTACCGCCGCCGCAACCCGCGAAGGCTACCGCGGCGATGCAAACAAGGAAGAGTGCCACGAGATACGTGCGCTGGACACGCTTCATGCGATCACCGCAGTCCGCATCGTCGAATGTACCTCGCAGGGAACTACTTTGGATTCGGGCATAGGCCTTCAAAGGAGTCGCGTTCACTCGTGAAATTTTTCTCTTTTCGGACACGCCTAAGCCGGATGGGACACCCACCCTCGGACTTACGGCACCAGCAGCCAAACGAGTTGAATAACAAAACCGCCGGAGAGTGTCAACGCACATCTCCAGCCGGCACTTCCGGCTCGACGCCCCGCACACTCCCAGCCATCGGTTCAGGCATGTGGATGCGCCTGGCCGAACCCCCGTTGCCTGCCATCTCGCCTGCTTGAGGGCATCTTAGGCCTGACTCGTGGGGTACGCCCACTCTAGCTGCGCCTGGGGAAGCCGACCTTCGGAGTTGGTAGTCCCCACGTTGCTTGCCGCCGCGATCGAGTCGACTATGGGTCGCCCCGGGGACAACGAGCATACAGGATTGGCGGCTTCCGCGCGACCCGCAAGGAGATACGTCTGCTGAACGGCAACGCTAAGCCCATCCCTTGCATCACAATTATTTTGGGCGCTCTTGGATTTACCGGCTCGGCCATGCGATTCAGTTTTGGCGGATCATTCGGTTTTTTGATATAAGGATGTTCGGTTTGGTGCGGTCCTTGTACTAGGTTCCTATTCTGTTTTTGTCGCTCATTCATATACTCGCACTTGGGGGAACGCATTGATTGAAGTTGAAGACCTGACCAAGGCCTACGGCCCGGTCACAGCGGTTGACCACGTTTCTTTCACCGTAAATCCTGGCGAAATCCTCGGTTTTCTCGGTCCCAACGGAGCGGGGAAGACCACCACGATGCGTATTCTCACAGGTTACATCCCCGCGACCTCCGGCACCGCGCGCATCTCCGGCTTCGACGTCTTCGAAGACTCGCTCGAAGTTCGCCGCCACATCGGCTATCTGCCCGAAGCGCCTCCCGTCTATCCGGACATGACGGTCGGGTCCTACCTGGATTTTGTGCTTCGCATCAAGAACATCCCCGCAGAGAAGCGGCGCGCGCGACTGGACGATGCTCTCGAGAAGACGGCGCTCGGCGACAAGCGGAATGAGTTGATCAAGCGGCTTTCGCGCGGCTACAAGCAGCGCGTCGGTCTGGCGCAAGCCCTCGTTCACGATCCCGACGTGATTATTCTCGACGAACCTACGGTCGGCCTCGATCCCAAGCAGATCATCGAGGTGCGTCATCTGATCAAGGGACTCGCGGGCGTCCACACGATCATTCTCTCGACGCACATTCTGCCCGAAGTGAGCATGACGTGCGACCGCGTCGTCATCATCAACAAAGGCAAGGTCGCGGCGATCGACACGCCGCAGAATCTTACGGCGCAACTCAAAGGCGGCCAAAAGGTGCATGTCGATGTTGCAGCTCCCGAGAAACCCCTTACCGATCTGCTGTCGAAGATTCCAGGCGCCAAGCACGTTGAGGTGAGCGCGCATCCGGGCGGGCATCTGACCGCAGTCGTCGAATCCGCACCTGGCCAGGACATTCGCAGCCAAATCGCAGCAAAGATCGTCGAAAGCGGCTGGCCGCTCTACGAGCTTCGTGGCGCCAGCTTGAGCCTGGAAGACATTTTCCTGCAATTGACCACCGACGACGCGGCGCACGCCGCCCAGCCGCCGAATTGATGCTATGAACTCATAGGAGTAGAACCGAGCATGCGGAGCGTCTACGCAATCTATCGCAAGGAGATGGGCCACTACTTTGTCTCACCTGTCGCGTATGTGGTCGTGGCGGTCTTTCTGATCGTCGCCGGCTTCTTCTTCCGCTTGTACACGGGACTCGCGATCCAGCAATCCATGGAAATGGCAATGGAGGGCATGGGCTCGAACACGGATGTGCCGGGCGAGGTGTTGAACGCTTTTTTCGGGCTCCTTTCGACGCTGATCCTGTTCCTTGCGCCGATGCTGACCATGGGCGTCTACGCCGAGGAACGCAAACGCGGCACGATGGAATTGCTGATGACGTCGCCGATCACGGAGCTTCAGATCGTTCTTGGCAAGTTCCTCGCGTCGCTGACACTTTTTGCAATCATGCTGCTTCCCACGGCGCTTTATGTCTCCTATATGTGCTTTCGCAGCGAGCCAAGACCGTCGTGGATGCTGATCCTTGCGGGCTACCTTGGCGCGATGCTTCTGGGCGCGTCGCTCCTGGCGATCGGCTCGTTCATCTCGTCGCTGACTGAAAGCCAGCTGATCGCCGTGGTGCTCAGTTTCGGCGCAATCTTGATTCTCTGGGTGCTCGATTTTGCGGTCCGCGGTTCGGATAGCGTGGCCGGACAGGTGCTGCAGTACATATCGGTGATTCATCACTACGATGATTTCACGCATGGAGTGATCGACACGTCGGGCCTGATCTATTACGTCAGCGTCCCGATTTTGTTTATCTTCCTCACGGTGCGCTCCGTCGATTCCATTCGCTGGAGGCGCGCATGACGGGCAAGCCGAGTGGACCGATCGGCCGCCATGGCTGGGGCGAGCTTGCCGCAACCATCGGCGCGGCCTGCCTGATTGCCGGTTACCTGCGCTTCACGATTCAGGGCGAATGGATGCGGGCGTCCGAGATACTGGCCATCGGCGGCGGCGTCCTGTTGCTCGCAGGCATTGCTTTCGGCTTCGACGCGATTCTGGCGTTTTTTTCGAAGCGGTCTTCGCGTCTGGGTACGAACACGACGATTCTCGGCATAGCCGTCCTCGCGATCCTCGTGATCGTCAATTTTGTCGGTTACCGCCATCACAAGCGCTTCGATCTCACCACCGAAAAGCTTTACACGCTCTCGGACCAAACCAAGAAAATCGTTCGCGATCTCACGCAGGACATCACGATCGTACGGTTCGCCAAGCTGTCCGACGCGCAGTTCGACAACCTGATGACGGAGTACAGGAACCTCAGCCCGCACATCAAGTATGAGAACGTCGATCCGCAGGAAAAACCCGACGTTGCGCGGGAATACGGCGCGACGCACATGGGCGACGTAATTGTCGCGTCCGGGCCCCGCAAGGAAACCCTGCAGGGAACCACCGAAGAGGATGTGACGACCGCCGTCCTCAAGGTCACGAGCAAGCAATCAAAGATGGTCTGCTTCGTGACGGGGCACGGCGAAAAATCGGTTACGGACGACGGCGCGACGGGCTACTCGATGGCCGATCAAGCGCTCAAGAAAGAAGACTACGACACCAAGACGATTAATCTCGCGTCCAGCACCGGAGTTCCTTCGGATTGCGATGTTTTGGTAATCGCCGGACCGACGGAGGCATTTTTCCCACAGGAAACTGCGATGGGTTCCCGCTACCTCGATGGAGGCGGCAAGGCCCTCATCGAAGTCGATCCCATTACGACAAACAAGCAGTCAGATCCGAATCTCGACAGCATCTTCCAGAAGTGGAACATCAATGTCGGGAATAACATCGTGATCGACAGCAGCGGCATGGGCCGCCTGCTCGGCGCGGGCCCCGAGATTCCGCTGGTGATCAACTACGGCGACAGCCCCATCACAAAGACGTTGCAACGAACGATGACGTTTTTCCCGCTCGCCCGCACCGTTTCGATTGCGGATAAATCCAAGATCGAGCCGATCGACACGGAACTCCTGATGACGTCGCAGCAGAGTTTCACGACCCCAAAACTCGAGCACGAAGTGCGTTACGATCCCAAGACGGACACGATGGGGCCGCTCTCGCTTGGGGTTGCGGCCAGCGATCCCGATAGCCAGAACGCCCGCCTCGTCGTGATCGGCGACTCCGATTATGCCTCGAACGACGCAATCGGTCAGACGAGCAATGGAGATCTTTTCCTCAACGCAATCGATTGGCTCGCGCAAGACGAGAACCTGATATCGATCCGGCCCAAATCTCCGACGAACCGTCGCATCGTTCTCACGCAAGGACAATCTGTCGGTCTCGAGTGGTTCGAAATTTTTCTGCTGCCGGGTTTTGTGGTGATTCTGGGAATCTCGATCTGGTGGAAGCGCCGCTGAGAACACCGGCCCGAAGGCCCTGAAGACGATGATCAAGAAGCCCACACTAATTCTTCTGGTTTTCGCTATCGCGCTTGGCCTTGCCGTTTACTATTTCGATTGGAAGCGCAGCGAGAACGCCAAGCCGCCGGCGGATACTTCGAAACCCGCGTTTTCCGTGGACGTATCGAAGATCAGTTCCCTCACGCTCACTCATCCTGCGCAGAAAGACGACGTTCCCATCCGCTTTGAAAAGCGCGACGGAACTTGGTGGATCGCTCAGCCGATCGATACGCGGGCCGATCAGTCCACCGCGGAGGGAATCGTCGATCAACTCGCCGAGGACCGCGTCTCGCAGACCGAGCCCGGCACGGAGGATCGTCGCAAGGCCTACGGTCTCGATCCGCCGCAAGCGTCGATTGAATTCGAGCTCCAAGGCGGAGCCAAGCACACGCTCTTGATTGGCAACAAGGATTTCTCGGGCGATTCCGCCTATACGGTTGTCGACGGCGCCCAGAAAGTCTCGCTGCTGCCTGCCACGATTGCGGAGAGCGCCGGCAAGTCGCTCCCGCAGCTCCGCGACCGTTCGATCGTCCACATAGATGCGGCGAATCTTCAGCGCGTCGAGATACGTGACGCGAATGGTGATATCGTCGTCACGACGACCAAGGGCAAACCCGACGAATGGACCATCGATTCGCCTGCCGCTGAAAAAGGAAAGCTCGCGCCGGGCTGGAAAGTGCTCGATCCATTCACCAATCTCCAGGCCGACGATGTGATTGACCACCCCGCTGCGAAACTCACGGCCCTGCTTGCGAACCCTGCGATCCGGGCGGTCTTCACGTCCACGGACGGCAAGCAGGTCACGCTCCGAGTTTCGAAACCCTCGGGAGACGTTGTCTATGCGGAAGCCAGCGACAGCCTTTCGCTGTATACTCTCAGCAAGCAGACCCTGGCCGGCTTGAATCTGAAGCCCGCCGATCTGGTCTCAAGTAATGCCGGGGTTAACCCCTAAGTGGGTACTTGTGCGTGCGCCGCGAACTTGCGATAGTCCCAGCATTCTTCCGAGGGTTACCGACCGTGAAAAAGAAACCGAAGGGGAAGGGCAAGAGGAAGTCCAGCCGTCTGCACGTAGATCGCCGGCGCAGGCACCGCCACTGGCAGGTCACCGTCTATTACCACGACGGCGAAAGGTTTGCTCGCGTCTACATCGACCGCGATCGCGCCGTGCGGTTTGCCGAGCGGCAAAAAAAATCGCCCATCGTCAAGGCGACGCGCATCCTCGAAGTGGACTGAGAGCTCGGACCTTCCATTGCAGGGGTGTCCCGCCCCTTACACCTCCTGTCGACGGTCTCAGCCATGATCTGTTGAGTTGCGCCTGTGGTTCATCCCGTTGGAGACAACCGGGAGAACGCACTCGTGTGCAGTGAGCGACCAACGCTTGTTCGGCCTCCCGGCTGCATGCTATAACTATTTGGTTCGCTTTGTTGTGCGCGGGATTCGTATAGTGGTAGTACGCCACCTTGCCAAGGTGGAGGCGAGGGTTCGATTCCCTTATCCCGCTCCAATTTCCCGCAGGCACGCGTTTCGTTTTTCCGGTTTCTCTCACTTCCGATGGAGACAATCTCGATCGCCGTTGGCAGTACGCGCCGCCCGAAATTGAATGCGGTTCGCGAAGCCCTTGCCGCGCTCGATCCCGTGATCGGCAAGGGCATCCAATTCGACATTTGCCCGGTCGATGCGCCGAGCGGCGTGGGCCACACGCCTCTTTCGCGCGAGGAAACGATGAAAGGTGCGCGCCAACGTGCGGACTCCATGGTCCGGATCGCCCGCGAGAAAAACGAGCCATGGAAGTATTTCGTCGGCCTCGAGGGCGGCCTTGATGTGATTCGCGACGGTTCGTCGCGGTGGGTATTTCTCGAGAATTGGGTTCACGTTGCCGATGGTTGCGGCCAGGCCACCTTCGGCCACTCCGGAGGCATCTTGCTGCCCGACGCGCTCGTGACCCAAGTTGTGGACGAAGGCGTCGAGCTATCCGTGGCGATCGACGCTTTTGCCGGCGCCAACGGCATTCGCGACGCGCAGGGCGCCTGGGGAGTTCTCACGCACAATCTCATCACCCGGCAGGACGCCTTCCGCTTCGCCGCGATCAGCGCCTTCGCGCGGCTGTTCAGCGTTTCCCCTCCGCTGCCGTAGCCTGGCGCGATCGGGCCAATCCGGCACGGCCGCTTGCACCGGTGACAGATACCCCTCCCCAGGCGTAATATGCCTTCCAGTATGGTTGTTCGATCCACGCTCGTCCTCGCTGCGGCGCTGGCTGTCGCTGCGGATCTGTCGGGCGTAACGCAACTGCGCCCCGCGACCCCAGGCTTGTCCGGTGAACCTGTGTCTGAGCCCGCCTTGAGCGGGTCGATTTCCCCAGTCGCCGCGAGCGACATTCAGGATTCATCCAAGCCGTCGAAATCGCTTCCGTTACAAGGTTCGTCGCGGATTTTGCTGATTCGCGACGTCGACGGCGAATTTGCAAAGGCCGTGCGGCCGCTGCCGGGCGGCAAGCACGGATTCAAAGTTTCCGTGGGCAGGCCGATCGATAAGCAGCATCTCAGCGATGCCGTGCGGTTGTATGGTCTCGCGGCGAGCCCCGGCGACGTTGTCCAGATTACCCGTATGGATTTTCGTCCGCACGAAATCCTGATTCAGATCAATGGCGGCGGCAAAAAGCATTTCCATTTGCGCGATCACCTTCAGGTAGGCGTAGGCAATGTGTCCACGCCGGCGCCCGTATACGAGCCGCCCACGCCGCCCGGCTCCACAATCGTGCTCGATTACGGCCGGCCGATCCCGGATATGAGCCCGGAAGATCTGAAGCGCGATCTTGGCGTGTTTCTCGATTTCTCGAAGGAGCATTCCGCTTCCGTGAATTGGATCGATACGATTCCTCCGAAGTTCAAGGATGCGATTGCGGATCATCGCGCCATCGTGGGTATGGACAGCGAGATGGTGTTGGCTGCCATGGGCCGCCCCGATCACAAAGTCCGCGAGCGCGACCCTAGCGGCACCGAGACCGAGGATTGGATTTACGGCTCGCCCCCCACGAAAACCACTTTTGTCACCTTCGCCGGAGACAACGTGATCCGGGTGAAAGAGTACAACTGATTGAGGCGAGCTCCGTTCCCGCACCCCAATCCATCGTTAGGGTACGCTGGCGGCAAAATCTGTGCCGCGGCATCTTCGCGGCGCCCACTTTTTCTGCACTTCCAACCTTTTTCGGAAGAGAGCGGCAGGCAAAAATTCCCGCGCTTGAAAAATAAGAAGTTACGAAGACGGGTCCACGGTAGGGTTCTATAATCCGTCGATAACTGCACTACTTTGGTGCAACCGCACTCACGTCACCAGCGCCAGCTGCCGCAATCCCTCCCGGTACATCTCGATCCACTCCGCCACCGCGGCCAACCGCAACAGCATTCTTCGCGCGTGGTGCGCTAAACGTCCCGGCATGTTGAAGAGCAGAAACCGCAACCGCTTCGGCCGCGCCGTCAACAATTCCGCCGGCAGCGCCAGCCGTTTCATCGCCGTCAGCACGTTGTGCGAGATCACCGCCAATCGCAGCCAGGCCGCATTCGCCCCAAAATATTTCGACGGCAACACCCCGCCCGCCAAATCATTCTTGAGGATGTCGTGCACCAACTCGATCGTGCCCGCCTTCTCCCGGTGCCACTCGATCAACCGTCCCGCTTCCAACTCCCAGCGGTTCGACAGCACCGCAAAATGCCGCACCGCACTCCCGTCTTCAAACAGACCCCCTTGCTTCTTGCGAATGCGGATCGCCACGTAGCGCAGTGGCTTTATATCCTTCTTCTCCACCTTCTCCCCGGGCACGAAGGGCACCTCGGCGCACTCTCGGATCTCGGTCGGATGCTCCTCGCCATACGCCTTCCACTTCTCTTCGGCAACCGCCTGGATGGCCGCGTGCAAGGCCTCGCTCATCCGTGCGCTGATGGCAAAGCCAATGCGGCCCTCCGGCCCTCCTTCCCGCTTCTCATTCCGCAACCAGTTCACCAGTTCGCTTTCGTGACAGGCCGAATCTCCCCGATAGTAATATTCCTGCACCGTGCTCGGCAGGGCCGCAAAGGATCGCCGGGCCACTTCCAGCGGCTCCATTTGCGCCGGCACATTCCCATCCCGAAATTGATCCGCCAACACCAATCCCATCTCGGCCCACACCGCCAACATCGGCTGATACCCGCGCGGCCCTTCGTAGGTAGCCAGCGCCTCCTTATTCCGGCTTTCGATGATCGTGGCGTCCTGATCCACCGTGGCGATGCGTTGGTCTGCCGAGCGCTGCCCCACACGCTGCACCAGATCGCGGTTCACCCTGCCCAATCCTTCCAGCGGTGCCGTTTCTTCCGGAATATAGGCAATCTCGTCCGGCAAACGTTGTTGTTTGGCCTGCTCAATCTTCTTCTCTTCGTGAAAGGCGTACAAAAACTGCCGCGCCGCTGGCGGCGAAGGCAAATCGTGCCCTACGAGTTCGGCTAGACCCGGGTCCTGGCGCAGCCGTTCAAAGTCGTCCACGCACTCGCCCCCGGCAGCGTTCAGAATCACGAAGCTCTCCACCTGGGTCGCTTCGTCGTAGCCGCGCTCTCGTTCTCTCACTTCCACCTGCTCGCGGACGCTCTGCGGCAGTCCCAGCGAGCGAAAGGTTTGCACCACCAGCGGGATTCCTCCGAAAGCGGTCAGTGTTTCTTCGATCGGATGCGGATCGACTTCGAACAGCAGCGGCGATTCGGTCGGTGAAGGCCTTCGCTCTTTGGGCTTGGTCATGGGTTGGAATCATAAGGGGATCTCTCACCCAGCGGGTGAGGAATTTGGCGGGTGTTGATTTCATTGCGAACGCTGCTCAGGCCCATTTTTGCGATGTGCCCCGAGGCTGCCTCAACCGAACCGGACTTTGGCGATATGTTATCGACGGATCGGGGCCGCAGACCTGTCGTTGACTTTTCTTCCGTCGCACCCTAGCATTTGTAGTTCAGCAACTTCCTGCCGTCCCTTCGCGCAGGTCATCAACCACCCTTAACGGTCCCCGGAGGACGCATGTCAGTTAAAGTGGGAATCAATGGCTTCGGACGCATCGGTCGCAACATCCTGCGCGCCACGCTGGGCGATCCCTCGATTGAAGTCGTTGCCGTCAACGACATTACCGATTCCAAGACGCTCGCTCATCTCCTGAAATATGACTCGATCCTCGGCAATCTGCCGAATCGCGTCACCCACACCGACGACACGATTTCGGTGGATGGCAAGGCCTTCAAGGTTTTCAAGGTCAAGGATCCGGCCGAGCTCGATTGGGCTTCGGTCGGCGCGAGCATCGTTGTCGAGTCGACGGGCCTCTTCACGAAGGGCGCCGACGCGCGCAAGCACATCCGCGGTCCCGTGAAAAAGGTAATCATTTCGGCTCCCGCGACCGATCCGGATCACACGGTTGTTCTCGGAGTGAACGACAAGACGTACGACTTCGCGAAGCACCACGTCGTGTCCAACGCGTCCTGCACCACGAACTGCCTCGCGCCCGTCGCGAAAGTGCTGCACGAATCCTTCGGGATCACGATCGGCACGATGACTACGATTCACTCGTACACGAATGACCAGAAACTCCTCGACCTGCCGCACAAGGATCTGCGCCGCGCCCGCGCCGCCGCGCTTTCGATGATTCCGACGTCGACCGGAGCGGCCAAAGCGCTGCACCTCGTGATTCCCGAGCTGAAGGGCAAGCTCGATGGCTACTCGATACGCGTGCCGACGCCCAACGTGAGCGTGGTCGATCTCACCGTGATCACGGAGAAACCTGCGACAGTCCAGAGCGTGAACGCGGCGTTGAAGGCCGCCGCCGAAGGGCCGCTGAAGGGCATTTTGGAATACACCGAAGAAGAACTCGTCTCGATCGATTTCCGGGGCAATCCGCATTCGTCCATCGTCGATGCGGGCTACACGCGCGTCGTCGGATCGAATTGCGTCAAGGTCCTCGCGTGGTACGACAACGAGTGGGGCTACTCGTGCCGCTGCCACGATCTGATCAAGCTCTTCGCCTCCAAACTTTAGCGACGCGGGCTGCACTGGCCCAAGCGTTTCCGGAATGAATATGAACAAGCTATCGATTTGCGATCTCGATCTGAGCGGCAAGCGCGTTTTCATCCGCGTGGATTTCAACGTTCCTCTTGAAGGTACGCGCGTTGCGGACGATACGCGCATCCGCGAAACGCTGCCGACGCTTCGTCTGGCCATCGATCGCGGCGCGCGACTCGTGCTCGCTTCGCATCTCGGCCGCCCCAAGGGAAAAGTCGATCCGAAGTACAGCTTGGCGCCGGTGGCCGCCCGCCTGCGAGAGTTGCTGGGGAAGCCGGTTGAATTCGCTTCCGATTGCGTCGGCGCCGAGGCGGAAGCCAAGAGCAAAGCCCTTACGAATGGCGGCGTGTTGCTTCTCGAAAACGTCCGCTACCATCCGCAGGAAGAGGCGAACGATGCGGAATTCTCGAAGCAGCTCGCAGCTCTGTGCGATCAGCTCTTCGTTTGCGACGCCTTTGGCTCGGCGCATCGCGCGCATGCCTCTGTGGTCGGCATCACGAGGTTTGTCCGCCAGGCTGCTGCCGGCTTGCTCATGGAAAAGGAGCTCGCCTATCTAGGCAAAGCCATCTCGAATCCCGAGCGTCCTTTTGTAGCCGTCCTGGGTGGCGCAAAAGTTTCTGACAAGATCGAAGTCGTGCAGAATCTGATGAAGTTGGCCGACGCGATGCTCATCGGCGGCGCGATGGCGTACACCTTCCTCAAATCAGAGGGGAAGCCGGTAGGGAAGTCGCTCGTCGAAAATGACAAGCTCGACCTCGCCCGCGGATTGCTCGAGGAAGCGCGCAGCCGCAAATTCAAGCTCATGCTGCCCGTCGATCACGTGATCGCGGAATCGCCGGATTCCACCGCAACCAAAGTAGCGGACACTAACGCTACTCCCGAAGGATGGATGGGGCTCGATATCGGCCCAAAGAGCGTGGCTTTGTTTGGACAGGAAATCGCCAAGGCTCGCACAATCGTCTGGAATGGCCCACTCGGAATGTTCGAACGCCCCGCGTTCTCGCATGGCACACTCGGCATCGCGAAGGCGGTCGCTGCCGCGACCAAGGCTGGCGCCACTTCGATTATCGGCGGCGGAGATTCCGTCGCTGCCGTCGAGCAAGCCGGCGTGGCCGATCAGATTTCCCATATTTCCACCGGCGGAGGCGCATCACTCGAATTTCTCGCCGGCGAAAAACTGCCCGGCGTCGAAGCGCTCACGGATAAAGCCGCGGGCGCTAAAGGATAGCGATTGCGCCGCCCCGTAATCGCCGGCAATTGGAAGATGTACAAGACGTGCCCGGAGACGCGCGCGTTCTTCGCAGCGTTCCTGCCTCTCGTCGCCGCCACAAAGCAGTGCGACATCGTGGTCGCTCCGCCTTTCACCGCGCTCGCGACAGCCGTTGAAGCCGCGCGCGGCAGCGCCGTCGGAATCGCCGCGCAGAATCTGCACTGGGAACGCGAAGGCGCATTCACAGGTGAAGTCTCGGCGCGGATGCTCGTCGATACCGGGTGCACTGGCGTGATCATCGGGCATTCCGAGCGCCGGCAATATTTCGGCGAAACCGACGAGTCCGTGCACCGCAAGACCAAGGCCGCGCTCGAAGCCGGCCTCTCGCCCATCGTCTGCGTGGGAGAAACGCTCAGCGAGCGAGAGGCGAATCTCGCCGATGCCGTGTTGAAACGCCAGGTCAAAGACGGTCTCTGCGCGTTGACCCCTGCCGAGTTCTCGCGTATTCTGATTGCGTACGAGCCGGTGTGGGCGATCGGCACGGGGCGTACGGCGACGCCCGACATCGCAGCCGACGCGCATCGGCACATCCGGAATCTGGTTGCGGCCGAATTCACGCCCGAGCAAGCGTCTGCGCTTCGAATCCTCTACGGTGGAAGCGTCAAGCCCGATAACATCAAAGGCCTGATGGCCCAGGATGGAATCGATGGCGCGCTGGTGGGCGGCGCGAGTCTGGATCCAAAGTCTTTCGCGGCAATTGTGAATTTTTGAGCGCTTTGCGGACACAGCGTCCGGCACGCGCCTTGAGGAGTTTGAAATGCCATCGTGGGCAAAATGGGGATTATCGCTTCTGGTCGCTCTCAGCCTTGTTTGGGTGGGCTGGCGCGTCTCGGCGATCCTGGTGACACTGCACATTCTGGTTTGTTTCGTGCTCGTGATCGTCATCATGCTGCAGAGCGGATCGGCGGCGGACCTTGCCGGCGCGTTCGGAGGCGCAGGCAGCCAGACGGCCTTCGGACCGCGCGGCGCTGCGACGTTCCTCTCTCGCGCGACCACCTGGTGCGCGATTGTTTTCATGATGACTTCGCTGGCCCTTTCCGTGAAGCGCGACCTCTCGGCCGGAGTCAGCACGGGCTCGATTCTCGAGCAGACCCAACAGTCCGCGCCCGCGCCAGCCAAGCCGTCGCAAACGCCGCCCGCGAAGCCGGCTGCTCCTGTGGCGCCCGCGCCAACACCCGCGCCGGCTCAGGCTCCAAAGAAATAGGGGCTTCTGTTACAATTTGCTTGCCCTCGGAATTGCGGTCGTGGCGGAACTGGCAGACGCACCAGCTTGAGGGGCTGGCGGTAGCAATACCGTGGTGGTTCGAATCCACTCGACCGCACCAAATCTTCCGCGAGAGACGTCCTTGTAAATTGAGCTACTTCTCTCGGCGGATGCTCATCGACCGCGGCTCAACGCCCTAGCGCCTCCCAAGCTACTTCAAGGTGTAAAACTCCCGCGCATTTATATATGATTTCGGGTTCCATCCGATCTGTCAGGCATCTTATTGCGAACCGAACGGCAAGCTGCGAATGCGACGCGCTTCCGAAGTCCCAGCCGGGGCTCCGCAGCACCCGCCGTCTCGCTCGCGTTGTTGCTGATTCTTCTAGTGGCAGCCACGGCGTACGTTTTCGTGGCGCATCGTTTTCCCGCGCCGCCGCCGATCACCTCCGCGGCTCTTCTCGTCGACCATCAATATGATCTGACGCTGTACGCCGTCGGCGCCGCTTTTGTGCTCGCGCAGTTGGGCTTGGCGTACATGATTTTCCGATACCGCGATCGCGGGCAGAGCGCGCACTTCACTCGCGGCCATGCGTGGATGGAAATCACGTGGACCATCGTAACCCTCGCCACATTCCTCGGCCTCGGAATCGCGGGGAATCGCGTCTGGGCGGATCTTGAAATCGCGCCGCCTTCAGGCGATGCGATTCAGGTGGAAGTTACCGAGAGCCAGTTCGTTTACACGTTTCGCTATCCCGGTCCGGACGGAAAATTCGGCCGCCTCGAAGCAGATCTTGTCAGCCCCGCAACCGGCAATCCGCTCGGCCTCGACCCGAATGATCCGGCGGGCAAAGACGACATCGTCGCTTCGTCGCTCACCGTTCCGGTCAACCGCGCGATCGAATTGCTGATTCGCTCGCAGGACGTGATCCACAACTTTTTCGTACGCGAATTGCGCCTCCAGCAAGACGCGGTGCCCGGCATGGTAATCCCAATGCATTTCACGCCAGACCGCATCGGCCACTACGAAATCGTCTGCACGCAGCTTTGCGGCCTCGGGCACTATCACATGCACAGCATGTTGAACGTGGTCTCGGCTGACGATTATCTCGGCTTCCTCAAGCAGCAGGCGGCCGCCCAGTGAACGCTCCCGCCAACACGCATCCCGGATTCGATCGCGCGGCCGCGCATGCCGAGAAGGGTTTCGTTCGCCGCTATGTTTTCAGCACGGACCACAAGGTCATCGGCCTCCAGTATTTTTTCCTTGCGCTCGCAGCCGTCACGATCGGAATCGTGCTGTCTCTCTTGATGCGTTTTCACCTCGTCTGGCCGGCCGCGCATCTCCCGTTCGTTACCGGCGGCATCATGACGCCCGAGCAGTATCTGGCTCTCGTCACGATGCATGGCACGATCATGGTGTTTTTCGTTCTCACGACGGCGCCGCAAGGCGCGTTCGGCAACTTTTTTCTTCCGATCCAGATCGGCGCTCCCGATATGGCCTTTCCGCGGCTCAACATGCTCAGTTTTTGGCTCACGCTTGCCGCGCTCCTGTGCATGATTTCGGCGTTCCTCGTTCGCGGCGGCGCCCCGATCAGCGGCTGGACGGCCTATCCTCCGCTCAGCGGGCTCGGCGACGTCACCGGCCCAGGGGAGGGAATGGGCCAGACGCTCTGGCTTGTCAGCGTCTTGATCTTTTGCTTTGCCTCGCTGCTCGGCTCGATCAACTTCATCTCCACCACCATCGATATGCGCGCCCCGGGAATGACGCTTATGCGCATGCCGCTCACCGTCTGGGCGTGGTTCGTCACCGCAATTCTCAGCCTACTGGCGTTTTCCGTGCTGCTCGCGGGAGGATCCCTGCTTGTCCTCGATCGCTCCGCGGGCACGAGCTTCTTCCTTCCGGCCGGTCTCATCGTCAACGGTGAATTGCAAAACCGCAACGGAGGCTCACCGCTGCTTTGGCAGCATCTCTTCTGGTTTTTCGGTCACCCCGAGGTGTACATCGCGATTCTTCCGGGCATGGGCGTAACCTCGCACATCCTCTCCAATTTTTCTCGCAAGCCGGTGTTCGGATACCGTGTAATGGCGCTCGCGATGTGCGCGATCGGATTTCTTGGTTTCCTCATTTGGGGCCATCACATGTTCGTCAGCGGCATGAACCCCTACTCGGGTTTGACATTTTCGATGCTGACGCTCGCGATTGCCGTGCCTTCCGCCGTCAAGACATTCAACTGGTTGGGCACGCTGTGGGGCGGCAAGATTCAATTTCATGTGCCGATGCTGTTTGCACTCGGCTTCGTTTCGTTCTTTATCAGCGGCGGACTCTCCGGAATCTTTCTCGCGCAGCCGGCTTTGGACACGATGCTGCACGCCACCTATTACGTCGTCGCGCATTTTCATCTAGTGATGGGCGTGGCCGCGATCTTCGGAATCTTCGGCGCGACATACTATTGGTTCCCGAAGATGTTCGGCCGCATGATGAACGAAACCCTCGGCAAGCTGCATTTCTGGCTCACCTTTGTCGGCGTCTACTGCATCTTCATGCCGATGCACTTCATCGGCATCGCGGGCGGCATCCGCCGTTACGCGGACTCGACCGGCCCTGCCTATCTCGCGTCGTTGCAGCCTCTGCACTTTGTCATTACCATCGCCGCTTTCATCACCGCCGCGGCCCAGCTGATCTTCTTCTACAATTTCTTCCGCAGCCTGAAGGCGGGAGCTCGCGCGCCCAGCAATCCCTGGAACGCGACAACGCTCGAATGGACAACGTCGTCACCGCCGCCGCTTGATAATTTCGATGGTCGCTATCCGCGCGTCTACCGCGGTCCTTATGACTACAGCATTCCCGGCGCTCCGCAGGATTTCCTGCTGCAGAATATACCGGACGAGCGATATGCAGTTGCCAAGGAGCCTCCGCATGCCGAGTGAGATCATCACTGACACCGTCGGCCTGAGCGGCTCAGGCGGAAATGGGGCAGGCGGATTGCCGCCAGGCCACAGCGGTAGCGGCGACGGATCGTTCAGTTCAGGTGCAGTCCCCGAGCGAACCTACGTTACGGGAATGCTGATTGCTCTCGGTGGCATTCTCATGTTCTTCGCGGCGCTCATGAGCGCGCTCGTGGTGCGCAAAGGCCTCTCCGCAGTAGCCTGGCAGACGGTCGAGGTCCCGCGTATCCTTTGGCTGAACACGCTTATTCTTCTCGGCAGCAGTTTCACTCTCGTGCGCTCGCGCCGGGATTTTTTCGCGCAGGAGGAAGCAGGCTTCCGCCACTGGTGGGGCGTCACTACAATTCTGGGATTGTTCTTTCTCGCGGGCCAGATTCTCGCTTGGCGCCAGCTCGTCGCCGCCGGCGTCTATCTCGCAACAAACGCGAGCAGCAGTTTCTTCTACATCTTCACGGCTGCACACGGCCTGCACCTGTTTGGGGGAATCGCTGCTATGCTGGCTGTCGCGTTTCGCCGCGGGCGACATCTCGCGCGTGGCACAGCCGTGGAAGTTGTCTCGATTTATTGGCACTTCCTCGACGCGCTCTGGCTATGCCTGTTCGCGTTTTTGCTGTTGCAGGATCGACTATGAATGCAGCAATGCGGCGGAAAACCCTTGGTGAATGGGCCACGAGCTACGGGCCGCGCATCCTGAGCTTCGCGGCCTTTCTTCTAGGGATGGCGCCGCACTCGGCAGCGCAGGGCTGTGCCATGTGTTACCAAAACGCTGCTTCTTCAGGCGTGCAAGGGCGCGAAGCCCTCCGGCACGGCATTTTGATTTTGCTCGTCCCGGCGCTTTCCCTCTTTATCGGCATCTTCTCTTTGATCTATCGCCGCCGAAATCCAGCTTCCCCAAATATCCCGGTGAGCGCCAATTCCAATTCAGCTTGTCTTATGAATTCCAGCGAAGGATGAGGCTATACGCGTTCGAGCTGGGTCAATTGGAAGGGATCGCTGATTTTCTCGTGCAGGTCGCGCCAGAGTTTTTCGGGCTGCCCCATAAATACTTTCACCACGTGCGGGTCGAATTGCCGGCCGGAGAATCGCTGAATTTCCTCGCGCGCGGCTGAGACGGGCAGTGCCTTGCGGTAAGGCCGGTCCGAGATCATAGCGTCAAGTGTATCGGCCACGGCGAATATTCTCGCTCCCAGCGGAATTTCCTCGCCCTTCAATCCGCGCGGGTACCCGGTTCCGTCGTAGAACTCCTGGTGCGCGAGAACGATTTCCGCTGCTTCCTTCAGAAATGGAATCCGCTCGAGCACGGCGTATCCAATCTCGCAGTGCCGCCGCATGATTTCCCGCTCTTCCGCCGTCAACGGGCCCGGCTTCCGCAGAATGTAGTCTGGAATCCCCATTTTGCCGATGTCGTGGAGAAACGCGCCGCGGGCGATTTGTCGCAATAGCCCCTTGTCCACCCCCATTTCCTTCGCGATCGTGATCGTAAAAGCGGTCACCCGCTGGCAATGGCCTTCGGTCTCCGCGTCCTTGGCGTCGAGCGCCCCGCCCAGCGCCTCGAGCGTGTAGTCATAAGACTGTTCGAGGTCCTGGAGGGCGATAGAAAGCTGCTGAGTGCGCTCCGCCACCAGCTGTTCGAGGTCGGCTTGGTAGGTGCGGTTTTCGATGACCAGCCGCCGGTGTTCCAGCGCCCGTCGCACGCTCAAGTGGAGCTGATCCTTCTCGAACGGCTTTAGAATGTAGTCGTACGCCCCGGCCCGTATCGCCTCGAGTGCGATCGAGATGTCGTGCATGGCCGTCACCATGATCACGGGTACGTCGGGGTCTTCCTCGCGCAGGGCCGCGAGGAGCTTCAGCCCGTCCATCTCGGGCATCACGATGTCGCTTAGAACGAGGTCGAACGAGTCCTTCCGAAACGCCTCGAAGCCGAGGCGGCCGTTTGACGCCACCGTACAGGGATAGCCTTGGGCTTCCAACAGCGTCGAGACGACTTCTCGAATCGCCTCTTCGTCATCGACGACGAGAATTCTTTCTTTGTCCACTGTCGCTCCGTTCGCCATTATAAGGCACGGCACACCTGGCGACACTCTCTGTTGCCGCGATTTTGTCCTATGTGCTAATTCTTACAATGGCTTCCTGATATCCCCGGATTCTAGACTGTTGTTCGTAGGCGGGCGGCCTGGTGTCGCTCGGACAAGGTGCAATGACGCTCGTCTTGGGTCCAGAGGTCTTAGCTGTTGCTATCATGGAGGGCGTCGCCTCCACGGTTATTCTTGTCCTTTACTGGCTTTTGCTTCCGGGCTTCCGCGCTCGTTTTTTCCGCCATTGGCTTGCCGGATGGACCCTTTACGTAGCTCTTGAAGGTTTCCGCATCGAAAATTTGCTGCGCGGGCGAGCCGGCACCACACCTCTTACATCAGTTCTATCGGTCATTCCCGCACTCTTCTTTCTTGCGGCAACTCTTGAATGCCGAAAGCGATCCCAAGAGCTTAAGCACCTCTGGGTTGCGGGTGGCATCCTCGTGGCGGCATTTGCTGCCTTCAGCTTGATTCCGAAACTCTCTTACGAAGCGACCTGGACCTCAACCATCGTTGTTTCTGCCCTCTTTCTCTCCTCGGGCTGGATCTTCTGGCGTTCGCAAGCCCTGCACTCCGGTGTGGGGTGGAAGCTCCTGTCTGCCGCCCTGATGCTGCGAGGGCTAGACGGCCTCGATCATCCCGAATGGGCGCAGCAGGGCTTCCAGCTTTTCCGCCTTTCCTTTCACAGCTTGTTCGGCATCACCATGGGAATCGCCATGGCCGTCCTCGTCCTAGAGGCTGGCCGCGCGCGCGCCGAAGAGCTCAACGAGAAGCTCCGCCGCCTCTCGCTGATCACCGCCGAGGCCACCCATTCCTTCCGGATGGAGCAGGTGCTTGACTCGGTTCTCGGCCACCTCGTCGAAATCTTGGGAGCTAGCCACGGCGTGGTTTTGCTTCTCGACGGCTCCGGCAACTCTCCCGCGCTAGTGACACGCGCCTTCGCTGGAGGGAGCGGCGCTTCCAAAGACCAACCTCGAATCCCTGTCACAGAGTCCTGGATCCAAGCCGTTCTCCGCCAGTCGACTCCGGTGGTCTCCTCCGGCGCTCCCGGGGACTCGACCCTTCGCCTTTGGAAAGGGGCGGACCAGCTTGCCTCCGTCGTGCTGGTCCGCATTCCGGGGAAAGACGGCCCGTTAGGCCTGCTTGGCGTCGGCTCGGTGGCGCCGCGAACGTTTCAATCGGACGAAGAGAACTTTCTGGTGAACGTTGCGAATCTCCTGGGATTGACCGTTCAAAACGTGGAGCTGTTCCAAAGTTCGGCTGCTTCCCGCAGGCAATGGCTCGACACGTTCGATTCGATCGACGATCTGATTCTCGTCCATTCGCCCGAGGGACGCGTTCTGCGCGCCAACCGGGCCCTCGCCGAGCGCCTCTCTGCCGAGCCCATCGCGCTCATCGGCCGTTCCTTGCGCGACCTGCTCTTCCAGGGCGCCGCCCCTTGGGTCGTGTGCCCGTACTGCGAAGGAGCGGCCGGCCAGTCGGAAGATATCGATCCGACTTTCGGCGGCTATTTTGTCGCCACCGATTCGAGCTTCCACGATTCCGAGGGCGGGCGTCTCGGAACGATTCACGTCCTCAAGGATTTCACCGCCCATCGGTACGTCGAGAACAAATTCCGCACGCTTTTCGAAAAGGTTCCGGAAGGTGTGTTCATCTCTACTCCCGACGGGCGCTTCCTCGACTTCAATGAAGCCTTCATGCGGATCGTCGGCTATGACACGCGAGAAGAGCTGCTGGATACGGACATTCCCTCGCACCTGTACGCGAATTCCGCCGACCGCCAGCGTCTGCGCCGTCTGCTGCACGAATATGGCGAGGTGAGCGACTTCGAGTTTCAATTTCGCAGGCGGGACGGCGAAATCCGCACGGCGCGCGAATCCTGCTTCGCCACTCGCGACGATTCCGGCGAGATCGTCGCGTACCAGGGATTCGTTCTCGACATCACCGAGCACAAGCAAGCCGAGATGGATATCCGCCGCCGCAACCGCGAACTCCTAGCCCTGAATGCGATCGGCGAATTGCTCACCCAGTGCGCGACCCTCGAAGAGGGCCTCAACGACGCCCTGCTCAAGGTTACTGAACTCTCGGCCGTCGATGCCGCCGCCGTCTATTTCCTCGACGAGCCCACGAGAACCCTCAGGCGCGCCGCCGCCGTCGGGTATCGGTCCGCGTATGCGCGCGCCGCCGCTCCCATCGAGGTGTCGGCTTCGCTTTTGCAGCAAGTCCGTCAGGTGCGGGTGACGATCTTGTCAGGCACCGCCCCCGCCCTGCCCGAGGAGTTCCGCGAACTTCATCGCAACGAAGGCATCCAGGTTTCGCAGGTCGTCGTACTTTGGACCAAAGATCGCATCACCGGCGTCCTGATCGTCGGCTGCCGCGAGATGCGCGCTTTCTCCACGGGCGAGCTGAACCTGCTTTCGGCCATCGGCAACCAGATCGCTACCACCATCGACAAATCGCTCTTGCTCGAAAAGACGCGCGAAGCCTACGAAACTTTGCGTCGCACTCAGGAACAGCTCCTGCAGAGCGAGAAGATGGCTGCGGTGGGCCAATTGATTTCCGGCGTGGCTCACGAGCTCAATAATCCGCTCACCGCCATTCTCGGCTATAGCCAGCTTCTGAAGACCGAAGAGCTCACCAATGCTCGCGGCGCCGGCTACCTCGAAAAGCTTTACAAGCAAGCTCAGCGGACGCACCACATCGTCCAGAATCTTCTGAGCTTCGCGCGCCAGCACAAGCCCGAGCGCGCTCCGGTCCAGCTGAACCAGATTCTGGAAGACACGCTCGTTCTCCGCGAATACGACATGAGGCTCAACAACATCGTCATTCGCCGTGAGTTCGATCCGGATCTGCCCATGACCGGCGGCGATTTTCACCAGCTACAGCAGGTGTTCCTGAACATCTTGAACAACGCGGTCGACGCCATCCAGGAAAAGGGCGGCCCCGGCGAAATTTGGATTCGCACCGAGGTCGTCGGGAACCACCTGCGCGTCGAACTCACGGACAACGGTCCCGGCGTCCAGAATCCCCACCGCATCTTCGATCCGTTTTACACCACCAAGGCGGTCGGGAAGGGAACCGGCCTGGGGCTAAGCATCTGCTACGGCATCGTGAAGGAACATGGCGGTGAAATTCAGGTGCGAAACTCGCCGCCGCGCGGCGCCACCTTCACCATCACGCTGCCGCTCCTTGTGGTTTCTTCGCCGGCGCCATCTGCCGACACGATCGGCGCAAGCGAAACTCCGGCCGGGAAGATTCTCCTCGTGGACGACGATGAAACCGTCCTCCATCTCGAGGAGGAAATCCTGGTGGCCCGCGGTTCTTCGGTCCGGCTCGCTCGAAGTGAACGCGATGCCATCGATGTCCTGAAGCGTGATTCGGTCGACGCCATCGTTGCAGGCGCGAATTTGCCGGACGATGATCCGTCCGTCAGTTTGTATGCGTGGATTCGGAAGAATCGTCCCGATCTTTCCGCGCGCGTTCTCTTCACGATTTCGAGCGCCTCGGAAGATCTGATCCCTGAATCCGTGCGAAATTCGGGCTGCCAGATATTGCGAAAACCTTTCAAGATCGATGAGTTTTGCAGAGCCTTGCAAAGCATTCTGGCCGCCCCCGTCATCTCCCGGCGATGAAGGCTTCCGACATCGCGGGCAAGATCGTTATTGCGCCTCTTGAGCGGCGCGCTGTAGTATCGGCCACGCTGTGGCAAGTTCACCTGGTCAGCTAGCCGCACTCCATTTTCTCGATATCATCTCAAATCTAGGCAGGTGCACATGGAAAGTATTGATCGTGCTACCACTGATCTCTGGAAGAGGACTGGGCTGCGCGCGAGGCTGAACCTCGCGATCCTCGCTGCGACGCTCGCCGTTCCGTTCGGTGGCGTAGCCAGCCCGGCCCGTGCAGGAGATAACGCCGGCGCGCGCGCGGATGCTGCGGCTCAAAGCAATGGAACACGCATCGCCTCCGGGAAAGCTTTGTACGGTTCCGCTTGCGTCTTCTGCCATGGCGTTGATGGCAGGGGCGCCGCAGCCGGTCCGGAGCTGAGCGGCCGCTCTCTGGCGCCGAAAACTGTGGCCGATATTGTCGCCAACGGAAAGAAGGGTACGGCGATGCCGGCGTTCAAAGGAAGATACAGCCAGTCGCAAATCGGTGATCTCGCCGCCTACGTTCTTTCGCTTTCTTCGTCGTCCGGTGCTGCTGCCGCCACGCCGGCTAAACTCGGCGAGGCGATTTACGCCACCAAATGCGCATCCTGCCACGAGGCCGGCAATCCACCGTTTTTCAACCATCTCATGCTGAAGACGATGTCTCCGGATTACATCCTCTATCAGCTCAAATCCGGCCCGATGCGCCTGATTGCTGGGCGCTTGACGATCGGCCAGCGCGTCGCCGTCGCGGAATATCTCACCGGAAAACGCGCTGGCAGTTCGCACCCGCGCAATCCCTCCGCCGGTCGATGCTCCGGCCGCGGCCCGCAGGATCTTTCTGGGCCCGAGTGGAACGGCTGGGGCGTGGACTACGACAACAGCCGTTTCCAGCCCGCCGATCAAGCGGAGCTTACCGCGTCCCAGGTTCCGAATCTGAAATTGAAATGGGCATTCGGATTTCCTGGCGATTGGGGCGCCTTCGCCCAACCCGTGATCGTCGGTGGCCGCGTATTCTTCGGCAGTCCGATGGGCACTGTCTACTCGCTCGACGCAAAGACCGGCTGCACCTACTGGAAGTTCCAGGCGGACGCAGGCGTGCGGAGCGCGATCGTGATTGGACCAGATCACCTTGCCTACTTCGGCGATTTCCGCACGAACGTCTACGCGCTCAATGCGCTGACGGGAAAGCTCGTCTGGAAGAGCCGCATCACCACGCATCCCTACGCACGCGTCACGGATTCGCCGCGCCTCTACAAAGGACACTTGTATGTCGGCATCGCCTCTCGCGAGGAATGGATGGCGGCCGACCCGCACTATCAATGCTGCACGTCCCGTGGCGCTCTGGTGGCGTTCGACGCCACGATTGGCAAAGAAATCTGGCGAACGTACACCATTCCGCAAGCGCCGCATCCTACGGGCAAGAAACCTGACGGCACCGAGCTCTGGGGACCATCCGGCGGCGGTTTGTGGTCGCCGCCCACCGTAGACGAGAAGAAAGGGCTCCTCTACGTCGGCGTGGGTGACAACTATTCCGATCCGCCCACCGCAAACAGCGACGCCATCATGGCCATCAGCATGAAGACCGGGAAAATCGTCTGGTCGAAGCAGCTCACCTCGGGCGACGCGTTCAACACGAGCTGCGTGCAGAACGACAAAAGCAATTGCCCGAAGAAGCCGGGCGGCGACTACGATTTTGCCTCGCCTCCGCTCCTCCGCACGCTCCCGAATGGCCAGCGCTTGTTGATCGTCAGCCAGAAATCCTCTGCTGTTCTCGCGCTCGATCCCGATCAGCAGGGAAAGCTCATCTGGCAGACAAAGATTGGCCAGGGAGGCCCGCTCGGCGGAGTGGAATGGGGCCCGGCTGCGGATGACAAAGCCGTTTACGAAGCGCTCTCCGATATCGACGTCGTTCCATTCCCCGGAGGTCTCGAGCCTGACCCGAAGAAGGGCGGCGGTCTCTTCGCGCTCGAGATCGCGACGGGAAAACAGATTTGGGCTGCGCCTCCGGTATTGGGCACGTGCCACGTCGATCGCTGCAGCCCCGCGCAGTCGGCCGCGGTCACAGCGATACCCGGCGTGGTTTTTTCGGGCTCGGACGACGGCCACATTCGCGCCTATTCGGCCGCCGACGGCAAGATCATCTGGGACTTTGACACCGCGCAAAGCTTCAAGACCGTGAATCAAGTTCCCGCTCACGGCGGATCGATCGACGGAGGAGGAAGCGCGGCCGTCGTTGGCGGCATGGTGTACGTCAGCTCCGGCTACGGCGCTTTGTGGGGCATGCACGGCAACGTCTTCCTCGCCTTCGCCCCGGAATAGCTCGACGTGCAAGAAGCGTCTGGGGAAACCTGCTATCCTGATCGGGGCATCAGACTCTCGGGGTTCAGGATGAAACGACTCGCCGTCCTCGCAGCACTCGTCGTTTTCGCTTTGGCCGTTGCGGCGCAGCAATCGACGCCTCCAGCTTCCGCCGCTCCCGATGCGGTAAGCCCGCCGTCGCCGCTCGCGCAGGCCGCGCCCGCTTCCAATCCTGAATTTCTCCAGGCTGCCGACGAAGTCCTCGAGCAGATGAGCCAGATTCTCCATCTGCCGATCCTCGAGCCACTGAAGAAAAGCCTCCGCTCGAAGCAGGAGATTCGCGACTATCTCGTCCGCGAAGAAAATGACGACAAATCCGACGCGCAGCGCTACGCCGACAGCAAAGCCCTCGAAGCGTTCGGCCTCATCCCCAAGGATTTTCCGCTCGATTCGTTCATGCTTAAGGTCCTCACGGATCAAGTTGCGGGCCTCTACGATCCCAAGGCGAAAGAGTTCTACATCGCCGATTGGATCAAGCCCGACGAGCAGCGCGAGGTGATGTCGCACGAGCTCACGCACGCCCTCGAGGACCAATCCTTCCACATCGATCCCTGGATCAAAGCCGCGCGCCCCAATGACGACGCTGAAATGGCGCGTGATGCCGTCAGCGAGGGCACCGCCATGGCGGCGATGGTCGATTACGCGCTCCGCGACGACAAAGTCGGCGTCCGTGAGCTCCCTGACATCACGCTTCTGATGCGCAACAGCGCGTTTCAGCAAATGGATGAGGACCCGAATCTCGTGAAAGCGCCGCTCTACATCCGAGACGGCCTCCTCTTTCCTTATCTTTCGGGCGCCTCGTTCGCGCAGCAATTCCTGAAGGCGCATTCGGGCTGGAGCGATCTGAACTTGATCTTCCAGAATCCGCCCGTCTCGACGCAGCAGATCATGCATCCGGATTTGTATCTCAAAGGCGTCGCGCCGCAGAAAATCACGCTGCCTGAATGGAAGGGACTGGTTCCATCCGATTGGAAACTGCTCGAGGAAAACGTGATGGGCGAATTCGGGCTCGAGGAAATCCTGAAGCAGTTCATCGGCGCCGAGCGCGCCGACGCGCTTTCCCCCGCATGGACCGGCGACCGCTACGCCGTTTTCGAAGACGCGAAGACCAAGCAGACTCCCGACGTTCTTCTCCTCGCACTCGACACTCCCGAACATACGGGCCGCTTTTTCGGGCAGTATAGCGAGGGGCTCGAGACGAAATACGCGGCGCGCACCGACCTCTTCCGCCGCCCCAATTTCTTCGAGTTTCAGACCGATCAGGGCGGCGTCTTCCTGTATTGCGTCGCCCTCGAATGCCTGACCGTCGAGCGAGCCACCCGCCAAACCTTCGACGCCATCGACCACGCCATCGGCTGGCCGCCCGCGCCCGGCCCCGCGGAAACCGCGACGTCAGAATCGGCCGCGCGGCTCGTCCCTACGAAGAGCCTTGTCGAGCCACGCGGCACGCTCGCATGGCGCTAGATTTTCTCCCATCCTCGCTGAACGCCGGCCACGAGGTCAGGTTTTTCGATCGTGATTTGTAAGTTAGAAGCCCTCGTTGCTGTGTCGATTAGAAAGGGTACCCGTTGTTTGTTTGCAATGGGTTATGGACGTTTCTAATCGCCGCAGTGTCGATTAGAAAACCGTGAGTAGTGAGTCGTGATTAGTGAGTAGTGGCGCTGCGCGACAAGCGGCTGCGATGGCAAGGCCACGGCGATTCACCGCTCTCTTCCCGACGGACTCCCTTCCTCCGTCAGGGCAAAGAGACGCAGAGGGCGGGGAGAATACTTCTTTGCCGCAGGATCATCAATCCTGGCAGGGCATGGTTCTAGGGAATCATTTGTTGCGGCCTAGTTTTCAAAGAGCGTTCGGCCCTCGTCGAGAGGGCTGACGACTCTCGTCGTCCGAATGAGATTGACAGATTGCGGCGCGCGAATCTAGCTGGCCGTGAGTTCAGGTTTGGTTCAGGACCACGGGCCTGGCCCCGGGCGCATGCAGAACGACAAATGGGCGGAGTAGATGAAACGGAGAGATTCTTCAGCCATCCTCGCCGGATGGCTTCAGAATGACGCGGCTCGCGAGTGAACGTGGCGAGCCCGGGCTTTTCGGCGCGTGGCGCTAGCAATTTCTCCCGCGAGTTCATTACACTCACTCACGCGATGAGTCTCTTCGAACTGCCGCGCGTTCCGGAACCCGAAGTGATGGACGATTCGGGCGAAGTCGAGGCGTATTCCTGGTCCGCGGCGCAAGCCTATCTCGACAAAATCGACGACACTTTCGTCGATCATGCCGTTCGCCTCCTCAGCGGCCGGGAGCGGGGCCGCGCGCTCGATATCGGCACGGGGCCGGGACAAATCGTCATCAAGCTTGCCCGCGGTCTGACGCGTTGGAAGTTCATCGGCGTCGACCGTTCGCCGAACATGATCGCCCAAGCCCACGCCAATTTTGATGCGGCGGGCCCGGCGCTTGCAGGCCGCGTCGAATTTCGTCTTGCGGACGGCAATAAGCTAAGTTTCCCCGACGCCAGTTTCGATTTCGTGATGTGCAATTCGGTGTTGCACCACCTGGAAGAGCCGCGGCACCTGCTGTCCGAGATGGCGCGTCTCGCCAAGCCTGGAGGAGCGATTCTGTTGCGGGACCTTCGACGTCCGGGCCGCTTCGCGCATCCGTTTCACGTTCGCTGGCACGGACGCCACTATTCGGGAACGATGCGGAAACTGTATCGCGACTCGGTGCGCGCGGCCTACACGCTGCCGGAACTACAGCTTCTGCTCGATGCTTCGCCATTGCGCGGTTGCGCGCATGTTTTCGAGCACGAGTCCACACATGTCGGCTTCGAACGCGCGATCGCCCGTCAGCCTATGGATCGGTCCGCCGCGCAATGAGCCCGGCTTCCGAAGCTATTTCGTGAAATGAATTGCTTTCGGTGGGTAAATTACTCAGCGATCGGCAGATAGACCTTGAAAGTGGTTCCTCGGCCAACCTCGCTGCTCACCACAATCGCTCCGCCGCTTTGTTTCACAATCCCGTTGACCAGCGCCAAGCCCAAGCCCAATCCCATGCCCTTCGCTGATCCTTTGGTGCTGAAGTAGGGCTCGAAGATATGCGCCATTGTGTTGGCGTCCATGCCCGACCCCATGTCGGAAACAGCTACTAACGCGTACATGCCAGGCGGCAGCTGAGTGGGTGAGGGACGCGTTTCCTTGTCCAGCCGTACGGTCGCCGTTTCGATGAGCAACTTGCCTCCCGTCGGCATGGCGTCGCGGGCGTTCAAGACCAAGTTTAGCAATACCTGTTCGATTTGGACCACGTCGGCTTCAACGGGCTTTGCGGAAGGATCGAGCTTCGTGACCAGTTCAATCCCGTCAGTCATTAGGCAGCGAAGCATCTTGCCCATTTCCGCAATCGCATGATTCAAATCAACCACTTGAAGCGCCGGCGCTTTATCGCGGCTGAATTCGCGCAGTTGTCTCGTCAGCGACACAGCGCTCGCCACCGCCTTCTTGATTTGCAAGACGTTGCTTCTCGCCGGATCAACCGGGCTCAGCTTGTCCATCAAGAGTTCGCAGTGACCCAGCACCACGGCGAGCCAGTTATGAAAGTCGTGAGCCACCCCGTAAGCCAGACGCCCCAGCAGCTCGGTCCGATGCGCCTCTCGCGACTGCTGCATGAGCCGCTTTTGTTCGGTGATATCTCGCGCCACAGTCAGGAGGTAGTTCGTGCGACCCACATAGATCGATTCCGCCGAAAGTATAAAGTCCCGCAGCTCGCCGCTCTTCATGCGGGAGACGACGTGCATCCCGCGTACGCCCTCTTGTTCGCCAAGCAGCGACACCAAAAGGCGCCGCTGTTCGGGATCGGCCCACAGGCCCAGCTCGATGGCCGTTTTGCCGAGCACTTCTTCCCGGTCATAACCTGTGAGGTCGAGGAAGGTCTGGTTCACTTCCACAAAGCGGCCTTCGGCCACCGTGCTGATGTTGATCGAATCCGGGCTGCAACGGGATACCTTGGAAAATTTTGATTCCGCGGAGTAGAGCGCCATGGCGAGCCTTTTTTGCTGGATGGCGTATTGCAGGGCCCGCTCCAACAGATTGTGATCCAGCTTGTCCTCGTAAAGATAGTCCTGCGCGCCGGCCTGCCGGACTTGCGCGGGAGTGGGCTCGTCATCGTTTCCCGCCAGGACCAAAATCGGAACTTCGCGAAAGAATGAATGCGTGTGGCTGAGAGTCTTTATGCCTTTGCTATCGGGAAGGTTCAGTTGCAGTAGAACAGCATCGAAGGAATGGGCAGCCAGCTGCTCCAGCCCGGACGACAGTGTTTCCGCGCGGGTCAGATGAAACAAGGGCTTCTCGCCTTCCGACACGATCTCCTGAAGAAGCTCAAAAATCGACGGATTGCCCGTCATCACCAGAATTTCCAACACTTCGTTTTCCATATCCATCCTTGCTTTCGTCTTGAAATTAAAGTGCAGCAGGCGAATTGCCTTCCCCCCTGTCCGCATGCCGTTTTGCGGCCAGAATTCTGCCTGCTGCATCTCGTTGCGCCTCCCGTCTTGGAGTGTGCGGCGCATTTCCTTATGCCAGGCCCTTCGGGAAGAGCCGCTGAATTTCGAGAACAAGGCCCTCCGGCAGTTGGCTCTTGTGAATATAGCTATCGGCTCCCGCGTCCATACACGCTTCGCGGGTGAGCGGGCCATCCAGTTCCGTGAAGACGATAATCCGCACAGTTGGCAGAATGTCGTGAAGGCGCAAGGTGCATTCAATGCCGCTCATGCGCGGCATGCAAAGGTCGGTCAGGACCAAATCAGGCCGCAAGGCCTCCGCCTTCTCCAGAAGATCGAATCCGTTTCTCGCAGTCCCCGCGACCGCGATCCCATTCAGCGTTTCCAGGTACGAGCAGATCGCCTCTCGCGCAACCAGAGAATCGTCCGCAACCAGCACGCGAATGTCTTTTGTTCGATTCATACCCCGCTCCGTGATCGGTCTTACAAGGCGCCGCATGGAAGGAGAGTACGGTAGAAGACACCCGGGGTAAATTCTGCGGACTCCGTAGGGGAAAAACTGTAGGCGGCTTTGGTGCGCGTTTTTACTTGTGGATGATTTCGTTCCGAATCGCGTAATGGACCAAGTCCGTGATCGAATGGAGGTCAAGCTTGAGCATGATGTTCGCCCGGTGGGTTTCAGCCGTTTTGACGCTGATATTGAGAATTGTGGCGACTTCCTTGTTGCTCTTGCCCTCCGCTAGAAGCTGGACAATTTCCAGCTGGCGGGGTGTCAGCCGGTGGCGTCGTCCCTCCTCTCCGGAGCTCTTTTTCTCACGCGCGGCCAGTTGCGCCACTTTGAACGAGAAATAGGGTTTGTGCTGCCGGAGGGCGTCAACCGCCGCCACCAAGTCCGAGTCCGCATCATCTTTCAGCAGATATCCGTGTGCGCCGGCCTCAATCACTTCCCGCACAAGCTTTTCCGATTTGTGCATGCTCAGAATCAGCATTCGGGTTTGAGGCGAGCTCTTGCTGATCTGGCGCGCGGCCTCCACGCCATTCAGTCCCGGCATGGCGATGTCGAGGATCGCTACGTCGGGCTTATACCGTTTGACCTCCGCCACCGCGTCGCGCCCGCTGGTTGCCTCGGCGCAGACCCGCCATCCCTTTACGGACTCGAGGAGGGTCCTTAGCCCTTTGCGGACTACACCATGGTCATCCGCGATTAGAATGCGAACCGACATTGCGGACCTCGTTGGTGAGAGGCAGAACCGCCCTCACCATGGTTCCCCCACTGCCAGAACGGATGTCGAGCCGTCCGCCGAGCTGCCTCATGCGTTCGCGCATGCCCAGTATACCGACGCCAAGCGCGCGGATACCGTTTCGCTCTTCACTCAGAATATCCTGTATCCCAGTGCCCGCGTCGGACACCTCCAAGTTGACCTGGCTACGGTTTGCTTCGAGTCGAATTTTCCCCGTGGAACTCCCGGAATGCTTCTGGATGTTCCCCAGACTTTCCTGGACGACGCGGAATAGGGCTGTCTCGGCATCTTGCGAGAAGCGGCCTGAGCCCGAAGCCAAATCCAGATCCAGTTGGATGCCGGTGCGCTGGGCGAATCCCTTGGCGTACTCCTCGATCGCCGCGGGCAGTCCAAGTTCATCGAGCTCGGGAGGATGCAAGAGGTAAGACAGGGCGCGAATGTTTCTGGCCAGATCCTTCACCAATTTCTGGGCTTCGGACAACGCATGCTGGCTTCGTTCGTCGAGAGCTTTTCCCGACTCGCGCACTTGCGCCAAATTCAGGCTGACCGCGAGGACGCTCTGAGCAAAGCTGTCGTGAAGATCCCGCGCGATGCGCCGACGCTCTTCGTCCTGCAATCGAAGAAGGCGCGAGGAGAGTTGGTGCAACTCCTCTTCCGCCTGTTTCTGCTCGGTGACGGCATTCACGGTTGAGACAACACCGACGATTTCGCCCTGTTCGTCGCGCAACGGCGCGTAAACCGAATTGAACCATCTTATTTCGTTCGTTCCAGCAGGCGAAAATGGGATGTCCCGCGCGAAGGTGACTTCTCCCGTGAGGGCTCTTTCAATCTTCTCGAACACTCCCATCTCACCGAGAAAAGGAAAAAGGTCCAGAGGATGTTTTCCGAGGACGTCTTTTTCCTTCGTACCTGAAAGTCTTTCCATGAATGGGTTCCAGCATGTGTACAGGAGTTGACGGTCGTGGACGATAATTCCTTCCTGAGCGCTTGCGAGGATCTGGCGATTGAGTTCGCTGGCTCGATGGAGCGCCGCTTCCGCGTTTTTCCTGTCCGTGATGTCGGCAAATGTGGCGATGAGGTGTTTGAGGGATCCTTTCTTAGTAAACTGCGGCACCACAGCTCCGTAAATCCACAGGGTTTTGTCTGAACCTCGGTGGCGGAAACCGATCACCTCGTTCCGCACCGGCTTCCCGGACTCCATCGCCCGAGGTCCGGGACGCATCGCGAACGGGTACTCCGACCCGTCGTCGCGAATGGCAATCAATCCCAATTCCTCGGGTGTTTTTCCGAGAACTTGCGCTTTGGTCAGCCCGAACATCTGGAGCATGTCGAGCGCAGAACGGTTGACCAACTGAATCTCCCTGTGGGGACCAATTACAACGACGGCCACAGGGATGTATTGAATGAGTGTACGAAGTCGCCCTTCGCCGGACTGGCGGGGGCTGGTTCGAGGCGGCGTGTCGGCACGCCGTCGTCGCGAAGATACTCCAGGCTTTTTGCGCATCGACTAGGCCCACCCCGAAAGCGGTTCCTAGCTGCACGCCTTGAGAGGGCCGTGTAGTTGTGATTAAAGCACCGGCGTTACCGAAAGGCAAGAAGGCTACGCGAGCGAATGGTCATCCGCGATTGGGATGCGAACCGACATTGCGGACCTCGTTGGTGAGCGGCAGAACCGCCCTCACCGTGGTTCCCCCACTGCCAGAGCGGATGTCGAGCCGTCCGCCGAGCTGCCTCATGCGTTCGCCCATGCCTAGTATGCCGACGCCAAGGCCTCTCGCGCCGCTCCGTTCTTCGTTCAGAATATCAGCCGGTATTCCGGTGCCCGCGTCCGATACCTCCAACGTGACCTCGTGGAGGTTTCCTTCCAGTCGAATTTTCCCTGTGGGGCTCCCGGAGTGCTTCTGGATGTTCCCCAGACTTTCCTGCAGGACGCGAAACAGGGCCGTCTCGGCCTCTTGCGAGAAGCGGCCTGAGCCCGAAGCCAAATCAATATCCAGTTGGATGCCGGTGCGCTGGGAAAACCCCTTGGCGTACTCCTCGATCGCCGCGGGCAGTCCGAGTTCATCGAGTTCGGGAGGATGCAAGAGGTAAGACAGGGCGCGAATGTTTCTAGCCAAATCCTTCACCAATTTCTGGGCTTCGGACAAGGCGTGCTGGCTTCGTTTGTCAAGCGCCCGTTCTAACTCGCGCACTTGCGCCAAATTCAGGCTGACCGCGAGGACGCTCTGAGCAAAACTATCGTGAAGATCCCGCGCGATGCGCCGCCGCTCTTCGTCCTGCAATCGAAGAAGGCGCGAGGAAAGTTGGCGCAATTCCTCTTCCACCTGTTTCTGCTCGGTGACGGCATTCACGGTCGCGACAACGCCGACGATTTCGCCCTGTTCGTCGCGCAAGGGCGCGTAAACTGCGTTGAACCATCTTGTTTCGTTCGTTCCAGCAGGCGAAAATGGGATGTCCAGCGCGGAAGTGATTTCCCCCGAAAGCGCCCTTTCAATCTTCTTAAAGACCCCGGTGTCACCCAGGAAAGGAAAAAGCTCCAGAGGATGTTTCCCCAGGACGTCCTTCTCCTTCATCCCCGTATACCTTTCCATGAATGGGTTCCAGAGTGCGTATCGGAGCTGGCGGTCGTAAACGACAATTCCTTCCTGAGCGCTTACCAGGATTTGGCGATTGAGTTCGCTGGCTCGATGGAGGGCCGATTCCGCATTTTTCCTGTCCGTGATGTCGGTAAAGGTGACGATAAGGTGTTTGAGGGATCCTTCCCTACTAAACTGTGGCACCCCAGCCCCATATATCCACAAGATTTTGTCGGAACCTTGGTGACGGTAGCCGACGACCTCGTTCCGAACCGGTTGCCCGGACTCGATCACCCGATGTCCAGGACGCTTCGAGAACGGGTACTCGGACCCGTCGTCTTGAACGGCAATCAATCCCAATTCCTCAGGTGTTTTTCCGAGAACTTGCGCTCTGGTATGCCCGAACATATCGAGCGCAGCCTGATTGGAGAATTGAATCTGCCTGTGGGGGCCCATTACAACGACGCCCACATGGATGTTTTGGATGAGTGTGCGAAGTCGCCCTTCGCCGGACCGGCGGGGGCCGGATCGAGGCGGTTTGTTGGCACGCCGTCGCCGCGAAGATGCTATAGGCTTTTTGCGCATCGACTAGGTCCACCCCGAAAGCGGTTCCTAGCTGCACGCCTATGAGAGGGCCGTGTAGCCGTGATTAGAGCACCGGCGTCACCGAAAGGCAAGAAGGCTACCCGAGCGAATGAGGACTGTTATTGTCGCCCGCATGTTTGTTGTTACGCGATACGAGGGGAGCCATCGTTTTTCAGCTAAATTTCATTTTCTGATGCTAACCTGCTGTTCTTCACCGTGCGGCCAAGGCATCTAAAGCACGGGAAGGCTTGAGCTTGACGCCTGTCGTTAACGCGGTGGAATGCCAACCCCCGGGAGGAATCCGATGAGGAATTTGGCTTGGTCAAAACGGGATCGACCGCTGGTTCATTGCGGAGACGCCAAACAGGCCGCCAGAGCAGCCGGCGTACTTCGCTCTTTGATTCTCCTGGTCGCTGGTTTTGCGCTCGCTATCGCGCCGCAGTCTCGCGCGCAAACGTCCGCCCCGTCGCCCCAAGATCAGCCGGCCGAGCAGCCTCCGGTGCAGCTCGTGCAGCCGCAAGGGCCGAACCAGGCCACTCCACCCGTGGCGATCACGCTGCAAGACGCGATCGGGCGGGCGCGAAAAGTCGACGCTCAATTTCAGTCGGCTCTGATGGCAGCAAAGAGCGCAGGCGAGGACCGGGTACAGGCTCGAAACGCGATTCTGCCCTCAATCAGCTATCGGTCGGAGGCTTTGTTGACGCAGGGAAACGACGGGAGAACTCCCGTCGGAAGATTTGTCACGAATGACGGTGTCCACGTGTATCGTTCCTGGGGAATCCTTCATGAGGATCTTTCGCCGGACAATTACCTGGGCACGGGATATCGCCGCGCAAGAGCAGCGGAAGCGATCGCCAGCGCGCAGGCAGAAATCGCGAGGCGAGGCTTGACACTCACCGTCACCCGATTGTATTACGCGCTGGCGGTTGCGCAGCGCAAGTATGCGACCGCGCAGGCGGCTCGGGACACGGCTCAGCATTTTTACACCATCACTCAGGATGCGGAGCGCGTGGGCCAGACCGCGCACAGCGACGTGGTGCAGGCGGAGATTCAATATCGGCAGGCGGAGCAGGCGTTCGACGACGCGAGCCTCGCCATGGAGTCGGCACGGATGGATCTCGCCGTCCTGCTGTTTCCGGCTTTGAACGAGAATTTTACGATCGTGGATGATATGGACTCGCCTTTGCCCTTGCCTCCGTTCTCGGAAACGGAAAGAATGGCGGAGCACGAGAATCCGGACTTGCGCGTGGCGATGGAATCACTCCGGTCGGCAAATCTTGGCGTCACCGCCGCAAAGGGCGCTTTTCTGCCGGCGTTTTATACGGATAGCATCTACGGAATCGAGGCGAATGCCTTTGCTCTGCACAGCGCGAGTGTCGGAGACCCGAAGCGTCAATCGTTGCCGAACCTGGGCTATTTCGTAACCGTAGGAGTGAATGTGCCCTTGTGGGATTGGGGAACGCTGCGCAGCAAGCTTCACCAGGCGGAATATCATCGAGAGCAGGCGCGCTTCGAGTTGAGCCAGGCGCAGCGGCAACTACTCAACAATCTCTATGGTTCCTATAATGAAGCTACGGTCGCGCGAGCCAGTGTGGAGGAATCGCGCGGCACGGCCGATCTGGCAGCGGAGAGTCTCCGCTTGATCGACTTGCGTTATAACGCTGGTGCGTCGACGGCGCTCGAGGTTGTCAGCGCGGAGAATGCGCTGACGCAGGCGCGCAATGCGTACGCCGATGCGGAGATCCGTTATCGTGTGGCTGTGGCGACGCTACAAACCGTCACGGGCAGCTTCTGATTCTTTCGCCGGAAGCGGGGAACAATGAAAGAGGCCAACTCAGCCATGCCCGTCTCAACGAAAATCTTCGATCGTCGCAGCGGCTGGACGCATTTCCGCATGGCTGCCCTCATCTTTGCCGCGAGCCTGATGGTTTCATGCTCGTCGGGAAATGACAAAGAGGTAGTGCCGGTCGTAACCGTGCAGGCGGCCACCGTGGCGAGCAAAACGATTCAAGCCACGATCGATACGGACGCGATTCTTTACCCGCGGGACGAAGCCGCCATCGTGCCGAAGGTCGTTGCGCCAATCAAGAAGTTTTACGTGCAGCGGGGCAGCCAAGTCCGGGCCGGGGAATTGCTGGCGGAACTTGAGAACCAGGATTTGGTCGGCGCCCTGACGGAGAATCAAGGCGGGTACGAGCAGGCCGAAGCAAGCTACAAAAGCGCGCTGCAAAGCGCATCGCAAGACCTTCAGGTCGCAAAAGAGCAACTCGACGCGGCGCAAAAGCTGTACGACGCCCGCGAAACCCTGTACAAGCAGGGGGCAATTGCGGCCAAAGATGTCGAGGACGCGGGCATCGCGCTCACTCAAGCTCGCAATCAGTATGACCTCGCGCAGAAAGCGTACAACTTGAAAGTTGCCGAGGGGCAACTCACCGCGGCCAAGGGCAAGACGGTCAGCGCGCAAGCGCAATTGAATTACACGAAGATTGTGAGCCCTATGAACGGCGTGGTGACCGACCGGCCCTTCTACGCCGGAGAAACCCCGTCCAGCGGTTCGCCAATCCTCACGGTGATGGATTTGTCTTCGGTAGTGGCGCGCGCGTACGTCTCGCCCCAGCAGGCGGCGGAATTGCACGTTGGCGATCCCGCATCGCTTTCGCCCGGCGTGGGAGCGCCTGAAATGCCGGGCAAGGTGACGGTGGTCAGCCCGGCGCTGGATCCCAACAGCACGACCGTCCAAGTATGGGTCGAAGCGCCCAATCCCGGCTCGCGGCTCAAGCCTGGCTCGACGGTCAGCGTGAGTATCGTCGCCAAAACAGTGAAAGACGCACTCGTAGTGCCAGCGGCAGCGATTCTCACCGCGCCCGATGGCACAACCTCCGTGATGGTGATTGGCCAAGATGGACAAGCCCACCAGACCAGCGTCAAAACCGGAATTCACGAAGGCGGCGAAGTGCAGATCCTGAGTGGACTTCGCAAAGCCGAGCAGGTGGTGGCTGCCGGTGCGTACGGTCTAACCGATGGCACGAAAGTGACAGTTTCCGCGAGCCCCGCGTCCGGCGGTGGCGAAGCCAACTAAGGGCCCGCAACGATCCATGCCAAATTCAACCGGAACGAATTCACGCGCTCCAGAACGGCCCGCGACGGAAGGCGAGCGCTTTTGGTTCGCGCGCGAGCACAAGTCGATCATCTTCTTGATCGTCACCCTGGCAATGGTGGGAGCCTACCTCGCATTCAGCATTCCCATCGCGGTTTTCCCGACCACGGATTTCCCGCGGGTGATCGTCGGCGTTGATAACGGAGTGATGCCGATCGATCAGATGCTCGTCACCATTACCCGCCCAATCGAGGAAGCCGTCAGCGGGGTCGAAGGAATCCAGGACGTCCGGTCGATTACCAGCCGAGGCTCAGCCGAAGTCGATCTTTTTTTCGACTGGCGAGTGGACATGTTTCAAACTCTCCAGCGCGTCAACGCAGCCCTCGTTCGAGTGGAGGCCACGCTGCCGCCGACGGCCAAAGTCTCGAGCGACCGATTGGAATTCTCAAGCTTTCCGATCCTGGGCTATGGCCTTACATCGGATGCTCTCTCGCAACAACAGCTTTGGGAAACGGCAACCTACGACATCAAGCCGCGCCTCGCGAGCCTCGCGGGCGTATCGACCATTCTCGTCCAGGGAGGGCAGGTCCCCGAGTTCCACATCGAGCCGCAACCGGCAAAGCTTCGCGCGACCGGGGTGAACGTTTCCGATCTTCTCTCCGCGGTCGATCGATCGAACATCATTCAATCGCCGGGACTCTTCCCCCAGAATCATCAGTTGTATTTGGGACTGATCACCGGCCAGGCGCACGATGTCCAGGAACTCGGCGGCATTTTCGTCAAGAATTCGGCATCGGGCGGTCCCATCTACATCAACGATGTCGCGAATGTGGTGCCGTCGTTCGAGCCGCACTTCACCATCGTCACCGCCAACGGCCAGCCCGCGGTCCTGATCAACATCAACCGGCAGCGCGGCAGCAATACCATGCAGGTCGCCACCGAAGTAAAGGGAGAAATGGCGCAGATTGAAAAAAACCTGCCTCCGAGCGTGCACGTGAGCACGTTCTACGATCAATCATGGATTGTCGGCGAATCCATCAAGAGCGTGCGCGACGCGATTCTGATAGGTCTTCTGCTGGCCTCCGCCGTGCTCGTGCTTTTTCTGCGCGACTGGGGAACGTCCTTCATCGCCGGCATGGTGATACCGATCAGCCTGCTCGTGACGTTTATTGTGATGCGCGCGCTGGGGGAGAGCTTCGACCTGATGACTCTCGGCGGTATGGCCGCGGCGGTCGGGTTGATTATCGACGATGCGATTGTCGTACTCGAGAATGTGGTGTTGCACCGGGAAGCAGGCGAAGGCAGGTTCGAGGCCGTCCAGTTGACGCTTCGCGAACTTTCCGTTGCCTTGGTGGGATCGACGCTCACGCCGATTGTCGTCTTCCTGCCGCTCATCGCCATCACCGGCGTGACGGGCGTCTTTTTCCGCGCCATGGCCGTCACGATCGGCGCCGCCCTGCTGACTTCGCTCGCACTCGCCCTTACATGGACACCGACCCTCTGCCTCTATCTATTGCGCGAGCACTCGAAGAGTAACGATGAAGCGGCTCCTCGTGAAGGTGAAGCCGCCTCGGCTACTGCTGATCCCGCTTCAGAGGTCGAGAGCTCAGCTTCCGCGGAATCCGGGGAAGAGGTTCGAAAGAGGGAATTGACCCTGCTGTTGAGAGCAGAAGAGCAGCATTTGATGAAGGGCTATTTCGGCAAGGTGATTCGTTTTTACGAGCGATGGTTCCGTCGCAGCCTGAAATATCCGGTTTGGGTGCCGATCCTGGCCGTGGCTCTTATCGTTGTTTCGTATTTCTGTTACCAGAAGATCGGCTCGGATCTATTGCCCAAAATGGACGAAGGCAGCTTCATTCTCGATTACGTCACGCCGCCGGGAAGCTCGCTCGAAGAGACCAATCGGATGGTCTCGCATATGGTTCAAATCGTTCGCTCGACTCCGGAGGTGGCGAGCACCTCCCGGCGCACGGGCCTTCAGCTGGGTCTCGCCGCGGTCACCGAGGCCAACATCGGCGATATCTCGGCGGACCTCAAAACCGATCGCAGCCGCGATATCTGGACGATCATGAACGAGATTCGGACCAAGATCTCGCAGGCCGAGCCCGCTGTCGACATCGATTTTACCCAGAAGCTCCAGGACATGATCGGCGACCTTACCAGTGCTCCTCAGCCGGTCGATATCATGATGTTTTCGCCCGACGCAAAGCTGCTGAACGATTGGGCGCCGCAGGTGGCGGATGCGATCGGCAAAATTCAGGTAGACGGCGCGCATCCGGTGGTCGACATCGACAACGGAATCGATTCCACCACCAGCGGCCCGGCAGTTTCCTTTCAGGTGGACATGGCCAAGGCCTCGCACGCCGGATTTTCACCACAGGACATCGCCGACGAGGCCACGGCGATGCTCGACGGCGTGACGGCCGCGCAGCCCGTCGTCGTCAACGATCGCCCCTACACCGTCCGCATCCGCTATCCCGCCGACGTTCGCTCGTCACTCTCGCGGATGAACGACACGATGCTCGTCAGCCCCGGCGGGCAGTTAGCCAATCTCGGCTCGCTCGCATCGATGGCCGAGCTTCCCGGGCAGACCGAAATTCTGCAGGATAGCGAGCAGCGCTACGTGGCCGTTACGGCGCGTCTTGAGGGACTCGATATGGGCCACGGGATCGCTGCCGTGAAGGATGCTCTGGCCCAATTGCATATTCCGCCTTCGATTCGCATCGAGTATGGCGGCCTCTACCAGACGCAACAGCAATCCTTCCGCGATCTGACGCTCGTTCTCGCGCTCGCGATTGTGTTCGTGTTCCTCGTGCTGCTGTTTGAGTTCCGCAATTTCTCCGCGCCCATTTCGATTCTTGCTTCGGCGGTTCTTTCGACGGCCGGTGTTTTCGTCGCGCTACTGCTCACGGGCATCACGTTCAATCTGTCGTCGTTCATGGGCCTGATCATGGTGATCGGCATCGTGGCCAAAAACGGCATCTTGCTTTTGGACGCCGACGAGAAATTCCGCGCGGCGGGTTTTTCACCGGAGGAATCGATCTTCCAGGCCGGCCGGCGCAGGTTACGCCCCATCGTGATGACGGCCATCGCAGCCGTTTCCGGAATGTTGCCTCTCGCGCTGGCCATTGGAGCCGGATCGCAGATGCTCCAGCCGCTCGCCATTGCCGTGATCGGCGGCCTGCTGATCGCCATGATTCTTTCGCTCTTCGTCACCCCGACCATCTATTTCTATATGAACGGCAAAACATGATGCAGGCTCTTGCGCGAACACCCGTTCGGAAAGTGGAATCACTCCCCAAAGATCGGCTATATTGCCTTCGTATGCCGAGAAAGCCCCTGGACAGGCACCGACGGCCAGGCGCCCAAATCCACCGATGAGCGATCCAGGGGCTCGCCCGACAAAATGACTTTCCAGCCCATTGAAAATTTCGGCGTCATCGGCAACATGCAGGCGATAGCGCTCGTCGGCATGGACGGATCGATCGACTTTCTCTGTTATCCCGACTTCGATTCCCCCTCCGTCTTTGCGGCGCTGCTCGACGACAAATCGGGTGGCCGCTTTCAAATCGAGCCCCGTCTCGCGAACATGCGCGTGCGCCAGCTCTACTTGCCTGATACCAACATCCTGCTGACGCGATTTCTCTCCGAGGAAGGCCTGGTCGAGCTGACCGACTTCATGCCCATCGAGAAGGACGGAGAACAGCCGCGCGAAATTGTCCGGATCGTGTCCGTGATCCGTGGCAACGTGCGTTTCAAAATGCGTTGCGAGCCGGGATTCAATTATGGGAGGTCGGCGCATCAGACGGAGATCTCGGATCGCAGCGCAACCTTCTTGCCGGCCGACAATGCCTGCGAGCCCATGACTCTGCATTCGACGATTGCGTTGAGGCCGCACTCTCAGGGCGTGACCGCGGAATTCAACCTGAAAGCCGACGCCAAGGCGATTTTCGTGCTCGGCCCGGTCCGCCCCGAGGGGCAGGAACCCGAGGTGGAGCTCGTCGAAGAGCGATTCCAGCGGACAGCACACTTCTGGAGAAAGTGGATTGCGAAATCGAAATACAAAGGGCGATGGCGGGAAATGGTCGGCCGCTCGGCTTTGATGCTGAAGCTGATGATCAATCGGAAGTACGGGTCCCTGATCGCTGCGCCGACGTTTTCTTTGCCCGAAAGTATCGGGGGAGTGCGCAATTGGGACTACCGCTTCACTTGGCTGCGAGATGCGACGTTTACGCTGTACGCCCTGATTCGCCTCGGCTTTGTGGAAGAGACGGAGGCTTTCATCGACTGGCTGATGGGGCGGCTGAGCGACGACGCGGAGCGCGGCCCATTGCAGGTGATGTACGGAATCGACGGGAGACGAAAGCTCGACGAGCTTACGCTCGAGAACCTGTGCGGGTATGAGAACTCGCGGCCCGTGCACATCGGAAACGACGCCTACCGCCAGCTGCAGCTGGATATTTACGGCGAGATGATGGACTCCATTTACCTCGCGAACAAATACGGCAATCCCATTACGCACGCGGGATGGCAGGATGTGCAGCGCGTTCTGGGATGGCTGGGAAAGAACTGGAAGCGGCCCGACGAAGGAATATGGGAAGTTCGCGGCGGCGCGAGGGAATTCCTGCACTCTCGCGTGATGTGCTGGGTGGCTTTCGACCGCGCTTTGCGGCTGGCGCAGAAGCGCTCGCTTTCGGGCCCTCTCGATCTATGGCAAAGCACGCGAGACGAAATCCGCAACGACATCTTCACGAACTTCTGGAGCGACCGGTTGCAGTCGTTCGTGCAGGCCAAAGGGATGGAAGATTTGGACGCTTCGGCTCTGCTGATGCCGATGATGAGATTCATCAGCCCGGTGGATCCGATGTGGCTCTCGACGATGCGAGCGATCGAAAAAAACCTGGTTGAAGACACGCTGGTCCACCGCTATGCGGCGGGAACAAAAGTTGACGGCCTTCCGGGCCAAGAGGGGAGCTTCACGGCCTGCTCGTTTTGGTACGTGGAGTGTTTGGCCCGCGGGGGCGACCTCGAAAAAGCGCAGCTGCTGTTTGAAAAACTACTGGGGTACGCCAATCATCTTGGATTGTATTCCGAGGAACTCGGTTCGAATGGGCGGCACCTTGGGAATTTTCCCCAAGCATTCACGCACCTCGCGCTGATCAGCGCGGCCACCTATCTCGACAGAGCGCTTTCGGGAACGGTCGACGCAGTCTGGCGATAGGAAAAGCCCCGCGGCGAAAAACCTTTCAGGCTTTTCCTAGCAGCTCTTTCGCGACTTCGACGATGCGGCCCGGCTCGAAGCCGAATTTCGTGAGGAGTTCCTTGAGCGGCGCCGACGCGCCGAAGGTTTTCATGCCGATCATGCGACCGGAGCTGCCGACGTAGCGCTCCCAGCCGAACATCGAAGCCTGCTCGATCATGATGCGCGCCGTGATGCCCGAAGGCAGGACCTTGTCGCGATATTCCTGCGGCTGATGGTCAAAGATCTCCCAGGACGGCAGCGAAACGACGCGCGAACGAATTCCGCCCGCCAGCAGTTTCTCGTGAGCCTCGACGGCGAGACTCACTTCGCTGCCCGAGGCGATCAGGATCACTTCCGGATTTGCGCCCGGGGCGTCGGCCAAAATGTAGGCGCCCTGCGCCAAACCGGACGCGGGTGCGTACTTTTTGCGATCGAGCGTGGGCAGCGGCTGGCGCGACAATGCCAGCACAGCCGGCGTATGACGCAACTGCATCACGTAGCGATAGGCTTCCACCACTTCGTTTGCATCCGCCGGGCGCAGCACGATCAGGCCGGGGATGGCGCGCAGCGACGCGAGGTGCTCGACCGGCTGGTGCGTGGGCCCATCTTCTCCATCGCCCATGGCTTCGTGGGTGAAAGCAAAAATCGTGGGCAGCTCCATCAGCGCAGAAAGCCGCATGGCGGGCCGCGCGTAATCGCTGAAAACCATAAACGTCGAGCCGAAGGCCCGGAGCTTTGAGAGTGAAAGTCCGTTGAGGATCGCCGCCATCGCATGCTCGCGAATTCCAAAGTGCATATTTCTGCCGCCCGGATTATTGGCCTCGAGGTCGCCGGCTCCCTCGAACGTCAAAAGAGTTTTAGTCGAGGGCCCGAGATCGGCGGAGCCGCCGAGAAACCACGGGATATTACGCGCGAGCGCGTTCAGCGCTTTTCCCGACGCGTCCCGGCCGGCGACGCCTTTCGCGTCGGCGGGGAATATGGGGAGATCGCGGTCCCAACCGGCGGGGAGTTCGCGGCGCTGCATCAAGTCGATCTCGGCTGCGAATGCGGGATATTTGGAACGATACGCGCCGAGCAGCTCCTTCCATTCCGCGCATACTCTTTCACCGCGCGCGCCGATGCCGGCTGCAAAGTGTTCGTAGACGCCTTCCGGCACGAGGAACTTGGCTTCTTCCGGCCAGCCGTAGTTGCGCTTGCAGAGACGGATCTCGTCGTCGCCGAGCGGCTCGCCGTGCGCGGCGCTCGTGTCCTGTTTGTTGGGCGAGCCATAGCCGATGTGGCTATCGAGAATGATCAGGGTGGGCCTGCCCTGCGTCTTGCGGAAAACGCCGAGAGCGTGCTCGATGCGCTCGATGTCGTTGGCATCGCCGATCCGCAGCACGTTCCATCCGTAGGCGAGGAATCGCGTAGCGACATCTTCGGTAAAGGCAAGGCGGGTGTTGCCCTCGATCGTGATGTGGTTGTTGTCGAAAACCCAGCAGAGGTTGTCGAGGCCCAGATGACCTGCCAGCGATGCCGCTTCGGACGAAACGCCTTCCATCAGGCAGCCATCGCCGGCAACGGCATAGATGTTGTAGTCGAAGATATTGAAGCCGGGCCGATTGTATCGAGCCGCGAGCCACTTCTGAGCGATGGCCATGCCCACGCTGGTAGCCACGCCTTGGCCGAGAGGACCCGTGGTTGTTTCGACGCCCGAGACCCAGTGATATTCCGGATGCCCGGGGGCGCGGCTATCGAGCTGGCGAAACCGGCGGATGTCGTCGAGACTCACCGACTGGTGCCCGAGCTTCTCGTATTCGGCGTCGACGGCTTGCGTTTTCGTGAGATGCAGCACGGACCAGAGCAGCATCGACGCGTGGCCGTTGGAGAGCACGAAGCGGTCGCGATTCGGCCAGATCGGGTCCTGCGGATCGAAACGCATCACGCGGTTCCAGATCGTGTAAACGACCGGCGCGAGCGCCATCGGAGTGCCCGGATGACCGGACTTGGCCTGCTGCACTGCGTCGATGGAAAGCGTGCGAATCGTATTGATGCAGAGTTGATCCATCTCCGGCGCGGCGACCGGTGCCGCTGCTTGTGTGACATTCATATTCCGTCTCCTTGCGATCTCTCAGTTTGCCGGGCCCCGGCTTCGGAATTCGTGGAGGCGAGCACGCGCAGCGGCCTCCGCAATCGAATGAGCAGTTCCGTGGAAGTGACGGTAAACACTTTCCTGCCGAATGTAAACGGGAAGGCCTTGCCAACGCCAGAGATTTATCTCGAGGCCATTAGATACCGTGCTGCCTATGGTTCGAGATTCAATCCTGTAATGCGAATGCCGCTGTGATGGACGCGATGGCGGCGATTCACCGAAATCAAGAGGGCCGTAATCCCCTCGACAATCCGGGACATTTCCAGCGGGCCGGCATCAATCGGGCGCAAGCCGGGAATCAACTTCACCAGCGGGAAAAGAATCTGCTTGGCCTCTTGGTCGTCGCCGCACACGAAGACGTCGCACTCGGGAGTTAACGAAAGGTCTTGTAAAGCGCCCGCCGATACGTTGTGGAAGGCCGCGAGCACACGTGTTGTGGCTGGCACAAGCTCGCGAGCCTGCTCGGCGGCGGATCCTTGCCAGAGTTGCAGTGTGCGTGTTGGTTTGCCGCCCACGGCTGCAGCCAAGGGAACCGTTGCGTCGACCAAAATGGCATCCGCCAGAGAGCCTCGAATGCCTTTTAGAATCTCTGCCTGGGCGGAGATGGGAACGGCCAGCACCGATACGGCGGCCTGTGCGGCAGCCTGCGCATTTTCCATTCCGCTGATTGAAATGCGTCCTGATTCTTCGGGGGCGTGTGCTTTCAACGATTCCTCTATTCGCCGCGCGCCTCCCTTGGCCCTGCCTTCGTCGCGGGAGCCAATGATGACCTGCACCCCCGCCAGCGCCCATCGCAACGCCAATCCGAATCCTAAATCGCCCGTACCACCGATGATGGCAATCTTTTGTTCACGCATGATTCCTCTCTCTCAGAGTCTCGGATCCGAAGGAGCATCCCTTGGCCCGCTCTCTTCCCGGTGCTATGCTGGCGGCGTTGAATTCATCGCACGTGTCAAACGCCGAAGAACACCGCAAACCTGCTTCTCTTCCGATCGAAATTATTCCCTTGATGGAGCTGCCGGAAGTTGCCTCCGGCGACGATGTCGCCCGGCTGCTTGCCGAAGCGGCCAGAAAGCAAGGACTCGTTCCCAAGCAACGAGACGTATTCGTCGTGGCACAAAAAATCGTGTCGAAGGCAGAAGGAAGAATCGTGCATCTAGACACGATCAAACCTTCCGAACGAGCGGAACGCTGGGCGGCTGAATACAACAAGGATCCGAGAGTGATTGAGATCGTGCTGAGCGAGGCAAGCAGCATCGTGCGGATGGAGCGCGGCGTGATCATTGCCAAGACGCGGCACGGCTTCGTTTGCGCCAACGCCGGCGTCGACCTGTCGAACGCTCCTGAAGGCACGGCGCTGTTGTTGCCGGAGGATCCGGACCGTTCCGCGAGCAAGCTCCAGGAGGAACTCACGCGAGCATTCGGCGTTCATCTCGGCGTCATCATTTCCGATACATTTGGGCGACCCTGGCGGGAAGGCCTGGTGAACGTCGCGCTGGGCGTTGCCGGGATGGCGCCGCTGGTGGATTACCGGGGACACCGCGACGCGCATGGAAGGACGCTCCAAGCGACCGTGATTGCCATCGCCGATGAGCTGGCCGCGTCCGCAGGACTTGTGATGGGCAAGTTGAATCGCGTCCCCGTAGCGGTTATCCGCGGCGTGCCACTCTCGGATGGAACAGGAACAGGACGCGAGCTCATTCGCCCGTCTGATAAAGATCTTTTTCGGTAGCGTTTCTTGCATGTTACCGGCTCGCCGGAACATCGGTCTTGGAAGCAGCTTGAACCCCGGAGATTGCGTCGCCGATAGACGCCCGTCCGGGAGATTGGACGGCGCTGCCGGCCGGATGCGATAAGTGACGCAGGCCAGCGTCGATTTCACGGCTGGCGGCTTGCACCAAAGCGGAGATGTTGGCGATGGACTGCGGTGTGGCGTCCGCTTCGGTGATGGCCACCGTGACGCTGCCGATCACGCTCCCATCGGGACCAAACACCGGCGCAGCAATACCGACGCGCCCGCTATCAACATCCCCGTGAGTTACGTGAACGCCCGCCTTCCGGATGCGGCGAAGATTCGCCCGCACCGTTTCCCAGTCGGAGCCCAAACCAGCCTCACGAATCTCCGTCGGGTATCTTTCGAAAAACCATCGAGCCGAGCGCGGATGAAGGTTTGCAAAAATGACCTTTGATGAGGCGCCCTGAAACATGGGCATCGGCCGGCCGCGCTCGTAGCTGATTGCATTGTCGGAAACAGTTCGGGGTTCCTGATGGACACACATCACGCAGTTCCGGTAAATCCGGCACAAGATCGCGATGCCCATACCGCCCGACCTATCCTCCAGACGCTGCATGGCAGGGCGGCCGACTTTGATCAGGGGATCGGTGAGCTGAATCTTGCGGTCATTTTCGATCACCGCAGGACCCAAAATGTACTTGTTTCCGGAGAAGGGGTCTAGAAAGCCCGCCTTGCACAATTCTCTGAAGTATCTGTAGGCCGTGCTGACCGAGACGCCCATTTCCCGGGCAGCATCCTCGACGGTCCATTCGTACTTTTCGACCGTGAAGAGATTCAAGACGGCCAGGAGTCGACTTGCCGTATTCACGAATTGCCCTCCTTAGAGCCGGGTGGCTCCGCCTAATCCGAATGATAACCTAAAATGCCGTATTTTAGTATTACAGATAGTCCGGCCTTTCAATATTCGCAGCATATAATAATTACGTGCTATTTCGTGTTGACTTTTGTTGGCGTGTATTGATACGATTTGCCTTCGTTGCGGCGGTTCAGTGCGCAGGAAGTCGGTGGCGATTCACTCATGCCCGGCAAGCTAAGTTCGGTCTCCGAAGTGGTCAGGTCGATACCTTCGGGAAGCCATATCGCGTTGGACGGCTTTTTGATCGCATTCCATTCGAACCGAATTTCCCTTGCAGAATCCGAAGGAAAGTCCTACAACGCCTTTTCCGACTGCCGGGGAACTGCGCCTCTTTGCCGGAAGAAGATTGACCCGAAAGGTTTGCATGTGAAGTGAGCGACACAGCCTTATCGGTCTGACGTTGTATCGAAAGCGAGGAGCAATTGTGATTTACGACATCGAGCTGAACTCCGCCGCGCACTATCCAGTACGAGATATCGTGGAATTATCGCCATCGATCGAAGCTGCCGGCTTCGGCGCATTTTGGAAAGGGGAGTCAAACAGCACCGATCCTCTGGTACTGATCTCGGGCATTGCCGCACGCACGAAGACGCTCAAGGTCGGGACCGCGATTTATCACATTTACGGCCGAAGCCCGGTAACCATGGGGATTCAATCCGCCACCTTGCAGGACCTTTCGGGCGGGAGGCTTTTGCTGGGGCTGGGCGTCGCGAACAAAACCATCGCTGCGTGGCACGGAGGCACATTCGATCGGCCCCTGCGCCGCGCCAAGGAATATATCGAAATCGTTCGCAAGACTGCGGCGGGCGAGCGCGTGGAATACCAGGGAGAAATGTACTCGACGGGCCAGCGGTTTCAGCTTTCGTGGAAACCGTCGCATCCCACGTTTCCCATCTACCTTGCCGGTCTGGGTCCGCAGATGACGCGGCTGGTCGGACAAATCTCCGACGGCGTTTTCATCAACATGGCCACGCCTGCCACGATTCGCGAGATCGCCGGCCGGGTGCGCGCCGGAGCGGTAGAGGCAGGTCGCGATCCGAGCAAAATCGACATCATTGCCAAGGTTCGCGTGTCGATGAACCCCGATCGGGCCATGGCTCGATCGCGGATCCGGCAAGTCCTCACCTTCTACAACATTGCCGATCATTACAAGGACATGCTGCGCGCCTCCGGATTCGAAGAGGAAGTCAACGCTGTGCAGGAGGCTTTCAAGGCAGGCGGGTTTAAGGCGGCGAGCACCAAGATCACCGATGCTTATATGGACAAATTGCCCGTGATCCCTGCGACTTCCATCCAGGAGATCAAAGATCGACTGCAGCCTTTTGTTGAGGCGGGTGTCACGCGACTCATCGTTCCCTACGTTCCAGTGACGGAGCCGGTGATCGACGACGCCCGTAAGTTCGTAGAAGCTTGGGGAAAATCATAAACTTCAGTATCCAAGGAGATCATCATGTGCGATTTCGGGCAAGTCTTGCACATGGACAGCATCGATGGGATGAGGGGCTTCATTCGAGCCTTGCTCGCATTTGGCATCAAGGAGAATGAAGTCCGCGTGATGCTCCACGACAATCCGGCGAAGCTGATGTGGCTCGACTAACGAGGATCGCGGCTTCGCAGGCACGGGCACGGAGGGTACAACATGCCGTCGACAGCAGAGGATATTCAATCAATCCGGGACAATGTCCGATCGCTTTGCAAGGATTTTCCGGATACGTACTGGCGCGAAACGGATAAGAAAGAAGCGTATCCGCAGGATTTCGTGAAGGCGCTCACGGAAAGCGGATACCTGGCCGCGTTGATTCCCGAGGAATACGGTGGCTCGGGCTTGGGCATCGCCGAGGCCGGCGTGATCCTCGAAGAGATCAACCACTCCGGAGGCAATTCGGGAGCGTGCCACGCGCAGATGTATACGATGGGCACGCTCCTGCGCCACGGCAGCGCCGAACAAAAGCAACGTTATTTGCCGGCGATTGCCCGTGGCGATCTTCGGCTCCAGGCGTTTGCCGTCACCGAACCGAACGCTGGCTCCGAAACCACGCGCATTGAGACGAGAGCCGTCCGTAAAGGCGACCGCTACGTCGTCAACGGCCAAAAGATATTCATCTCGCGCGCGAAACAGTCCGACTTAATGCTTTTGCTGGCGCGAACTACACCATACGCCGACGTGCAGGACAAGACTCAAGGAATATCCGTGTTCATCATGGACATGCGAGAGGTGAAAGGAAATCTTCAGATTCGACCGCTCGATATGATGGTCAATCACCATACGAACACAATCTTCCTCGAGGACGTGGAAATCCCCGCTACGGCTTTGATCGGCGATGAGGGGAAAGGATTTCGTTACATCATCGACGGATGGAATGCCGAGCGAATTTTGGTCGCCTCGGAAGCCATCGGGGACGGTCGTTGGTTTGTGGAGCGGGCGTCCTCGTATGCACGTGAACGCGTGGTATTCGGGCGGCCGATCGGAGCGAATCAGGGCGTTCAGTTTCCCATCGCGAAAGCCTATGCGCACGTGGAGGCGGCGGACCTGATGCGCTTTAATGCTGCCGCGAAATTCGACGCCAAAGAGAAATGCGGCGCTGAGGCCAACCTGGCCAAGCTGCTGGCTTCCGAGGCCGCCTGGGAAGCCGCGGATGTTTGCTTGACCACTTACGGCGGTTATGGCTTTGCGCGGGATTATGATGTCGAAAGGAAGTTTCGGGAAACTCGGCTTCTCACCGTGGCGCCGGTAAGCAACAACTTGATCCTGGCATTTCTGGGCCAGAACGTGCTCAAAATGCCGAAATCGTATTAGAGCTCGGTGCGAGTGGGGAGTCAAAGCAACTCGCGGTGCATCGCCAAGTCGTAAACGGAGAAAGACAAATGGATCAGAAAAACGCTCTGCTGCGCTCCTGGATGTTCGTTCCCGGAAATCGCCAGCGCATGATCGAGAAATCACTCGGGGTTGCGGTAGACGCCGTGATGATGGATATCGAAGACGGCGTTGCGCCCGATGAGAAGGACGCCGCTCGACAGCAAATCGCGGCTTGCCTTGACCAGGTGGCTGCCCGCCTGAAGGCGGATCCCAATCTTCGCACGCCGGCGCGATTCGTGCGCATGAATGCAGTCGGCCACGAACGAATGCGCGACGATCTCGCTCACGTCTTGCGGCCGGGCCTCGAGGGGCTGGTTGTCCCCAAAGTTGACACTCCCGAGCAAGTGAAAACTGTCGAGCAGATTCTCGACCGGCAGGAACCGGAAGTGGGCCTGGGTCGAGGAAGCGTGCGCTTGCTCGTTGCCATCGAGAGTCCGAGAGGTTTGTTCAATGCCTATGGAATCGCTTGCGCTTCACCACGCGTGATCGGATTGATTTTTGGCGCCGAGGATTTTTCGCGAGAGCTGAGTCTGCCCTTGATGCGTGAAGGCGAAGCCCGCGATCTTATTTACGCGCGTTCTGCTATCGTGACGGCGGCCGCATGCGCGCACGTGCAATCGGTGGATGGAGTCTGGCCGGACCTCAAGGACATCGAAGGGCTGAAGAAGTTCGCAGTGCAGGCCCGGCGATTGGGTTTTTCCGGTATGTCGCTGATTCATCCCGGGCAGGTCGAAATCGTCAACGGCGCGTTCACGCCGGCGGCGGACGAGATCGACTACGCGCACCGCGTGCTTCAAGCGTTTGACGAAGCGCGGACCCGCGGCGAAGGCGCCGTCGCGTTTGGCGGGCAGCTCCTGGATCTTCCGATTATAGATAGGGCACGGCAAACACTCGCATTGGCGGAATCGCTTCGTGCGCGCGCCTCGTAGCGGAATCGGATCTCGACAAACTTGTGTTGAACGGCTGCACTTCCGAGGGTGGGGCAGCGGTGTCATTCGATCTTGAGGTGAATCCATCCAGGACATCGAAGAAGGAGAAATCAAAATGGCAGTCAAGCCAGGTTGGGTAGGGCGCTTCTTTGAAGATTTCGAAGTCGGAGACGTTTACCGTTGCCGGCTCGGAAGAACCGTCACGGAAAATGACAACATCTGGTTTACGCTCCTCACCAACAACACAAATCAGATCCACTTCAACAACGAATACGGCAAGCGCACCGAGTTCGGCCGCTGCTTGATCAACAGCGCCCTTACGCTGGCGATCGTGGCCGGCATGGGCGTGGCAGACGTCAGCGAAAACGGTTTCGCGCTCGGTTGGGACGAAATCAAGCTTCCCAACCCGCTGTTTGCGGGAGACACGCTGTATTCTCAATCCGAGGTGTTGGAGAAACGCGAATCCAAATCCAAGCCTCAATGGGGAATCATCAAGGTCCGCACGCGTGGAATTCAGCAGGAGGGCAAAGTCGTAATCGACTACAGCCGCAGCGTAATGGTTTATAAGCGAGCCCACGCGCCGATGCAGACTCTCTTCCCCGAGGTCCGTCCCTGATGCCGGAGAGCCCTCCGAAAAAAGCGGCTTTGGCTCTTGATGGCGTACGTGTCCTCGCTTTGGAAGTCTCTGTGTCAGGGCCCCATTGCACGCGAATCCTGGCGGACATGGGCGCCGAAGTCATCAAGATAGAGAAGCCGGGAACCGGCGATGTGATTCGCGGATGGGATTCCGTGGTGAGGGGCCTGTCCTCCGGGTTCGTCTGGCTTAACGGCAACAAGCGAAGCTTTGCCATAGATATCAAAACGCCCGCCGGCCGAGAGGCGATTCGGAAACTTGCTGACCGCGTTGACGTCGTCCTCGAAAATTTCGCTCCGGGAGTTGCCGAGCGCCTGGGGGTGGGAGCCGCTGATCTCTGCGCCCGTAATCCGCGGCTCATTTACTGTTCTCTCTCCGGTTACGGTCAGGACGGCCCCTACCGCAACGTCAAAGCGTACGACCTGCTCATCCAGGCTGAGGCCGGGATTATCGCCACCACCGGATATCCGGACAAGCCCGCGAAAGTCGGCGTCCCGATCACCGATCTTGCTTCATCGATGTATGCGACCGTAGGAATCCTGCTGGCCCTCTATCAGCGAGAACGTACGGGCCGCGGGCAAACGATCGATATTTCGATGTTTGAATCCGCGCTGGCCTGGCTCGGATATTTTCCGCATCACTTCTGGCATCAGGGAGAAGAGCCTGCCCGCGTCGGCATGCGTCACCATTACATCGTTCCCTACGGTCCGTACCTCGCCGGCGACGGAGTCTACGTGACCCTCGCAGTGGCCACGCCTCAGGATTGGGAGGTCTTTTGCCACAAAGTGATTGAGCGGCCCGAGTTGATCGACGATCTTCGCTTCCGCACCGCTCCGGACCGCCGCGAGAATCGCGCGATGTTGGAAGAACTGGTCGAGAAGGCATTTTTGAAGCATCCGCATGAAGAATGGCTCCGCCGGCTTCGCGATGCCGAATTGCCGTACGGCAAATTAAACGGTATCGGCGAAGTCCTCGGTCATCCTCAAGTGATCGCGCGAAAAATGATCCGCGAGATGGAATCGCCCGTAGGAACCGTTCCTGTCATTGGGAGTCCTTTGCGGCTGTCCGATAGCCCCGCGCGCTTCGATCCGATTCCGGCGCTGGGACAGGACACGGAGGCGATTCTGCAAGAACTCGGCTACACTTCGGCTGAAATTGACGCCTTTCGGCGCGATCGCGTCATCTGACCGGGAACCGGGAACCACATCGGCGGCTTACGTCTTGGCAATACCACTGAGATCGCGCTCGAGGAGCCATCGTGCAGTGGCGGAATCGGGGCGCAACCGGCTCGAAAGTCTCCGCAGGTCATCCAGCTCGTCGATATCGAGTTCCAGGCGACGATTTCGGTACACTCGGGCGCGCGCGCCGCATGCCTTCGCCTCGGCCAAGTGACGCGGAAAACTATTGGGTCCGAAACGCGAGGGAAAAAGAACCGCGGGTGATCGGAGCAGCGCGTTAGTTCCCGTACCGTCACTCGAAGGAACGATCACAGCAGATGGCGCGGCCTCCAACTCCTGGAAAACCGCCTCGATGTCGCTCGGTTCGGCCAGCGGCAAATCGATCGGCAGCCGCAGTAAGGCGTCGATGCTGTGCTCCGCGCAATAGCGCGATGCTTCGTCGACCGAGTCGCTCTCCGATGTCTGCGAGGATTCGACGATTGTCTCCCATCCAAGTTTGCGGGCCCGCGAAAGGGCTCCTGGTTCTTTGCTGATCACAAACACTCGGTCTGCACACCGCGTTGCCGCCACCACATTGAAAAAGTCCTCGCACATCGCTTCCGCCAACGCGGCGCGATCGCCAGGAGGGAAATGAGGAGCCAGGCGCTTCTTCGCCTCGCGAAATTCCTTCACCGGAATCAGGATCGCCTTCATGCAGCGGCCCCTGCTTTTTGCTTCTCGGCGAATTGCAAAATTCTCCGCGCCAGCAGCTCCTTGTCTTCCAAGTTACGCATGACCGTCGGGTGAACCACGACCTCCATGCCGAGAGCTTCGATTGCCGCGCTTTGGGCGCTGTCGACGGTATCGATCACAAACGTTCCGCAGATGTCCTGGTACATCCGTGCCACTCCGAGTGCGGACACGTCGTGCCCCAATTGCTCGAGCATTCGATCGGACGGTCCCTTGAGTGATTTGCCGCCGACGATCGGACAGACGGCGATCACATGCGCCCGGCGCTTTCGCAGCGCTTCTCGAACCCCCGGAACCGCGAGGATCGGCCCAATGCTGATCAGTGGATTGCTGGGACAGATCACGATGCTCGACGCGCCTTCCATCGCCTCGAGTACTCCCGGGGCTGGTCGCGCACCTTCGATTCCGTCGAACGAAATTGCCCGAACCGCCGGCTCCGCCCGCCGCTGCACCAGATATTCTTGAAAGTGAAGCCGCCCCTCATCGGTTTCAATGATGGTCGGCACAGGCTGGTCGGTCATCGGGAGAATTCTGGCCTGCACGCCCAGCGCTTCCCGAATGGAATTCGCCACCTCCGAAAGGCGCGCGCCGGCGCGGAGCATGGCCGTGCGGTGAATGTGCGTCGCCAGATCGCGATCGCCGAGATGGAACCACTGCGGGCGGCCGTAAACGGCGAGCTGCTCGAGCGCGCGAAACGTTTCGTCGCGGAAACCCCACCCGGTGTCGGGATTGACCAGCCCCGCCAACGTGTACGTGACGATATCCAGGTCGGGCGATATCGAGAGGCCGTGCATCACAAGATCATCGCCCGTATTCACGACGACCGTCAGCTCGCGTGGATCCATCACGCGATTGAATCCCAGCAAGAGCTTTGAAGCTCCAATCCCGCCTGCCAACGCCGCGATGTCCATCAGTGTCTTGCCTGGTCCATCAGCGTGGCATTTTCTCGTTGCGCCATGCGTTCGAGTGGCAGGAGTTCGTCTGCATCCGCGCGTTCGAATACGCGCCGGATTTTGTAGGTTGTGGTGCGCTCGGCGGGCGTACGGCCAATCGTCCGGATCAACGCGCGCAATTCGCCCGGCGAGGCATATTCCCCAAAAGTCGCTCCCGCGGATTTTGAAATGCTCTCTTCCATCAACGTGCCGCCGAAATCGTTGGCGCCTGCTTCGAGGCAGGCGAGTGATGCCTCGAAGCCAAGTTTTACCCACGATACCTGGATATTTTTGATATGGCCATTCAGCAGCAGCCGGGCGAGCGCGTGCACGAGTAAGTGCTCCTCGAAGGAACTCCCCGCACGCGCGCGTCCCGTGCGGAATAATCTTGTCTGTGAGTGGATGAAACCGAGCGGCACGAACTCCGTGAACCCGCCCGTATCCATTTGAATCTCGCGCAGCAGTAGGATGTGTCGCACCCAATGCTCGGGCAGTTCGGCGTGGCCATACATCATTGTGCTCGTGGTCGGAATCCCCATCTCGTGCGCCGTGCGAATCACGGCGATCCACTGCCGTACTTTGAGTTTGTTCGGGCTCAAGAGCTGGCGCACATCGTCATCCAAAATTTCCGCAGCTGTTCCGGGGATGCTTCCCAGCCCCGCTTCCTTCAACGTCCGCAGATGCTCTGGAAGACTCATTCCGGTCTTTTCGACCCCGTAGACGATTTCCATCGGCGAGAATGCGTGCAGATGCAGGTTCGGCAAACGTGATTTGATCGCCCGCAGCAGATCGGCGTAGTACGCGCCCTGCAGGTCGCGTGGCAATCCGCCCTGAATGCACACCTCCGTGGCGCCACGCTCGACAGCCTCCACCGACTTCGCAACCAATGCCTCCGTGGAATGAAAGTAGGCGTCCGCCGCGTGAGGTCCCCGGCCGAATCCGCAGAATGCGCATCCGACGATGCACACGTTCGTGAAATTCAGGTTCCGGTTTACGACGTACGTCACTTGATCGCCGGCCGCGCGCCGCCGCAGCTCATTCGCGACCTTCACGACTGCCCCAAAATCCTCTTCGACAACGTCGCTTAGCGCGAGCCCGTCATGAAAATCGAGGTCGATCCCCCCGAGGGCTTTCTCGAGAATGCCGGCAATTCGCGGACTCGCAGCTCGTAAGGACTGTTCCCAGGAAATCTCTCGCCACTCTGGATCGTTGATCTTCAGCATGGATCGCTCTCAGTGCCGGGCGTAGCCGTCTCCCGCACGAAATGTTTCGAGATACGGTTGTACGCCCGCGCTCACAAATTCCGGCCGTGCCGAGTATTCAGGATAAATTGCCAGTCGTTCTCGCAACTGGAATCCCGCGGTGGCCGTCCGTTCGCCAAGCAAGGAGATCTCCGGCCACTCTGCCTCGGGATTGATGAAATCCTTTGTGACGGGCGAGATCCCGCCCCAATCGTTGATTCCCGCAGTGAGCAGTATCGGATAGTCGTCCGAAAGCAGGTTGGGCGGCGATTGTATGTTCATACTCCCGCCAAAAATCAATCGCGCGATTGCCAGAGTCCGCAGCAGACCCTCAGTCGACGGCTCCAGCGCCAACGCCATCCTGGTGTCGGCCTTGGCTCGGAATGGCTGGACGATCACTTCCTGGATGTGGCCGTATCTCTCATGCAGATCGCGGATCGCGAAGAGCGAATCGATCCGATCTTCCGCAGTCTCGCCGATGCCAATCAAAATACCCGTCGTGAATGCGATTGATAACCTGCCGGCCTCCTCGATCGTCTTCAATCGCACCGACGGCACTTTGTCCGGCGCCTTCCAGTGCGCACCTTTTGGGCGGCGAATTCTGGCGCTGGTGCTTTCGAGCATCAGCCCGAGGCTGACGTTGGACTCCCGCAGGCTTTCAAGATCACTCGCGTCCATGACCCCGGGATTCGCGTGAGGCAACAGTCCCGTTTCATCGAGAACAAGTTGCGTCATCGCCGCCAGATATTCCAGGGTGCGCTCGAACCCTTGCTTTCGCAGAAACCCTTTGGCCTCGGGGAATACCGCCTCCGGCTGATCGCCGAGGCTAAAGAGAGCCTCTTTGCATCCGGCGCGGCGCCCGGCTTCGGCCACCGCAAGAACTTCTTGCGATGTCATGTATAGCTGGGCATCGGCCGTAGGGTCCGCCCGGAACGTGCAATAGCCGCAGTAATCCCGGCAAAGGTGTGTCAGCGGAATGAAAACTTTTTTTGAGTAACTAACCGTGCGGCCCTTGGATTTGTCCCGCGCCGCAGCGGCCGCCCGGAGCAAGGAACTTAGTTCCGCATGCTCGATGAGCAACCGCGCTTCCTCGCAGGATACGCCACCGCCTCCGGTCGCGCGCTCGAGCGCGGCGATCACTTCAGATGTACTTACCAGCCCTTTCATTGAAGGCTGCGCCTTTCACAATCAGGCTCTGCGTCTGTGGGCCACGGTAGGGGCAAGGAGTATGCGCGATGAGCCTCCGTGGCGGAGAAGATTATAACAGAGCGCATGACTTGCAATCCGGGGATCGCGTGTGCGCGGCGCGCTGTGCCGTGCGGCCAGCCGGTGCGAAAACCATTCGTTTGAGCCTCTAATTGCATTGGCAGCTTGCGTTTTCCGCTGTAAGCTCGGTGGGCTTCGCCGAATGGAAAGCTCCGTTCAACTCCCTCAAGAGGAGACAGGAAATTGAGAAAGCGTTCGTTGTGCCCGGCCGCAATTCTTCTCGTGTTGGCAGTCTTCACGGCGACGGCGCCGTCTCTCGCCGCCCAACCGGCCCTTGCGAAAAATGCTGTCGACTCCAAGGTCCAGTGCGATCGCGCCTGTTTGGAAGGCGTGATGAACCGCTACCTGGATGCGATGGTTGCCCACAATCCGTCGCAGGCGCCCCTCGCTCCCGACGTGCAATACGCACAGGACAACGTGCGGTTGAAAATCGGACAGGCGCTGTGGGCCACTGCCACGGTGCGCGGGAAATACATCCATTACTTCGCCGATCCCGAGCAGGGCGACGTCGGCGTCATCACGGTCGTCTACGAGAACGGCATCGGAGCGATCTTGATCGTCCGGCTCAAGGTCGAAGGGGGACTGATCACCCAAGCCGAGCAGTTCGTGGCGCACGATCCCCACGGCGCAGCCAACTACGAAAAACTTGGCAAGCCCGATCCGGGATGGCTGACGCCGATTCCGATGGACCAGCGCGAGACGCGCGCAGCGCTCGATCAGGCGGCGTACATGTATTACGAGGGCCTGCAACTCAATGACGGTCAGGGCATCTACGCTTTCACCCCCGGCTGTAATCGCATCGAAGATGCCACGCGCACCACGAACCAGCCGCGCCCGCAGAACTACGGCCACTCCGATGAAGACATCAGCGACTTCACCACCATGAATTGCACAGACCAATACAAGCTCGGCTTTCTCGGCTTCACCACGGGCTGCCGCCACCGTCGTTTCCTGGTGACGGACGTCGAACGCGGCGCCGTGCTCGCCTCAGCGTATCTCGATTTCGATGGGACGATCACCGAGGTGCACCTCACCGACGGCCGCGTCTGGAAAGTGCCGCCCTATTTCATGACGCCGCGCACCAACCAGTCGAACGAAGCCTATCGGATCGAAAGAGGCAGCATAAGCCTCATAGAAATGACCATGTACGAAATCCCGTTCAACATGCAGCCTGCGTTCTAGCGCGATGAAAACAACCATGAAAAATCCAAGGATCAACATGATGATTCGCACTTCGATGCTGGCTCTCGCGCTCGCGGGGATTTGCGCCGCGGCTTCGGTCGCGTATGGTTCGCCCAGAAACGCCGCACCCGATCAAGGCAAGAATCTCACGCGGGCCAAGTATCCGCTGGCGCCAGCGGTGCCGGGCGAATGCAATCGCGAGTGTCTCTACCAATTCGTCGACAAATATTTCGACGCGATGCTCTCGCGCTGCCCGTGTAACCTTGCTTTCGGGCCCGACGCCAAGTACACCGAAAATGAACTCGCCGTGGATCCGGGCGAGGGAATGTGGAAGACCTTCTCCGGCCGCGGCACGTATCGCGTCTACCTCGCTGATCCCGCGAATCAGGAAGCCGGTTACTACGGCGACATCACCGAAGACAACGGCCTGCTGGTCGGAATGATCGCGCTGCGCATGAGAGTGAAGGATCATCGCATCACCGAACTCGAGACAATCACCATACGCGAGCAGAAGCGGCCCAAGGGCGGCCTCGGACTCAATACGGCCGGGATAATGACTCCGCGCATGATGGACGAGCTTGATTCGGCGGGCTTCATTTCGCCCGATGCTGCATTGCTCGAGCCGCTCGCCGCGACGGAAACGCGCGATCAACTTCTCGCTGCGACGAAGGGATATTTCGACGCTTACGCGCAGGGCAACACCTCGCTGGCGCCTTTTGCAGCGCAGTGCTCGCGCCGGGAAAATGGCATCGCGGCAACGAATAATCCCGATGGTCCCGTGCCCGACGCGACGCAGCCCTCGTTCCACTTGTTCAGCGAAGGTTGTGCGGGCGAGCTCGATCGCGGCTTTTTCAGGACTCTTGCCAAAATCCGCGACTCGCGGCCGCTTGTCGTCGATGAAAAGCAGGGCCTCGTCCTCAACCTCGCGTTTTACGACGACGAAGGCAACCTCAAGTCGGTGGATGTCGCCGGAGTCGGAACGGTGAAGGTGCCTGCTCAATACCAGCGCCCGATGACATTCCTCGCGCCACAACTCTTCAAGATCGAGGGTGGCAAGATTCGAGAGATCGATGGGCTCTCCTGGGCCGTGCCCTTCGGCATGCCGCCCGCATCGCAACAGTGAGGCATCCCGGCTGCATTGCCTCGTGACGACTGCCGGCCGCGGGAGTAGTATGCGGCTGCTGTTGCGCAATTATGACCATGGGAGGGATTCGTGCGAATCGACCGACGAAGGCTGTTGCAAGCTCTCGGAATATCCCCTGCGCTTCTGGCCGGATCCGCGGAGGCCGACCGAAAGAAAGCGGCTCGCGGAACCGCCGCTCACTCGGCATCGAAGCTCGTCGGGCTGAATCCCAAAGGCATGCCGCCCGAAATCACGCTTTTCCCGCTGGCGCCGCGCTTCAGCTCCCTCGACGGCAAAACGATCTACATGGTGGACATCGGTTTCAACAACGGCGACGTCTTTTTCCAGGAGATGCAGCGGTGGTTCAAGGAAAACATGCCCACCGTCAAGACGATCTACCGCCGCAAGATTGGCGCATATCCTCAGGATGATCCCGATTTGTGGAAGGAAATCAAGGCCGCGGGCGCCGCTGTCATCATGGGTGTGGGGCATTGAAGCACTTGCGCCCCAGCGACCGTCGGTCACTGCGTAACGCTTGAGAAAATGGGAGTCCCGACGTGCCCCGTGGTGACGGTGGCATTTAAACAAATTTGCGTTCTCAATGCCGCCAAGCGCGGCATGCCTACTCTGCGCCTCGTGTACAGCCCTCACCCCGTGTGGGGAAAATCTCCGGATCAGCTCTGGGCGTACATGAACGGTTCCGACCCCGCCACTGAAAAACCGATGCTGCAGGAAGTCCAAGGTGCGCTGACAAATGCGCTCACCGCAGAAGACAAAAAGACGGGAACGGAGAGGCCGTCGGTGGGGCCGCCAACATTTGCCCCCGACACGGCTAAGAATCTGCAGGATTTCTACCGGAACAACGGCTACACGGATTTTCTCCCGATCATTGTTCCCACCGAAGAGTCCGTCGAGGAGATGCTGACGGGCACGAGCCATCATCCCGATGAGGTAGTCGGCAAGCTGGCGGCCGGGGCCTTCGCTCCGTGGAGCTTCACGGTGAAGCACGTAGCGATCAATGCCGTGATGGCGGGAGCAAAACCGGAGCACCTTCCGGCGATTCTGGCGATCGCGTCGTCGGGCTACGTGTCGCTGATCAGCTCGACAAACGATCTCGCGTATGGCGCGCTGATTAACGGCCCGATCCGCGACAAGCTCGATATGAACAGCGGCATCGGAGCGCTGGGGCCTTTCGCCCATGCGAACGCCGCGATCGGCCGCGCCTGGACGCTCGTCACCAAAAATCTCGCGAACGGCGGAATTCCCGGCGACACCTACATGGGCACGATGGGCAATATGCTCAACTACATCAACCTCATCATGGTCGAAAACGAGGAGGCCAGCCCGTGGGAGCCCTTCCACGTGCAGAAGGGTTTTAAGAAAGAAGAAAATGTGGTGAGCATGTTCGCCGGCCTGAGCGTCTCCGCGGGGCAGGTCGGGAAGGGAAGCGGGATCGGCGGCACGCCGCATTTCGAGGAGCAATACACTGACCTTTTCTCCACGTTCACGGGCTTCTTCGGAGCGCTGCTGCTCTGCGACCCGCTCTGCGCCGCGAGTCTGAAGGAGCAGGGCTACGACACGAAAGACAAGCTGATCGACTATTTCTACAAGCACGCTACGCAAACGGCGAAGGAATACCGGGAGAGAAACTGGTCCTACCTGTTCGAGTACGGACAGGCGCTAAGGGGCGTCGAACCGTTCGCAACCTGGTACAAGCTGCCGGACGATACGGTGATCCCGAAGTTCCCGCACCCTGACCGCATCGCCGTGGTCGTGATCGGAGGCCAGACAGATCCCGTTTCCCAGGTTGCAAACTTCAGTTACGGAAAGAGCGTCTCCATCGACAAGTGGATGTAGCCGTTGCGCAAGGGACCAGCGAGCTAGATGGCGAATCCGTGGCTGCAAGACTGGCCCGGACCAGGAAGAGCTTGCGAATTTGCTGTTGACTTTCGATGGAATTTGCTTACGCTTGGGTTCCAGCCCTTTTCTTAGTGGAACTTAGGCTTTTTCCCGGGTCACGTTAGCCGCAGCCGGAAATGCTCGCGTAAGGAGAATGGATGCATATTGTGACCGGAGCGACCCTGCAACCCAAGCTAAGAGGATTCAAGGCTTGAATTCAAAAGGTTGGATTCCCGTATCGTCGAGCGTAACGGTGAATGGTTTTAGAGGTCCGCTCAAGCGGAATGCGGTATCACTTCTTTGGCGGGCCGCGCTGTTGTTAGCGGCATTCGGGCTGGCGGCGTGCTTCACGCCATGGGCGTTCGGGCAGGGCCTCGCGAGGCAAGATGGTTCGGTCCCCGTGCCGATGGATTGGAGCTCAAAGCATGTTCTCTTCACGCCGGGCTCCACGCAAAAGCAAGCGGAGAAGATACTGAGGGAGCCGCGGGCCTACGCGCAGTGGGTCCGGCATGGTCGTGCGTCGGCAAGCCTACACCTGAAGCGCAGGCCGCGAACGCCGCCAAGGTGGAGGTGGTTCCCGGACGAGATCGGGCGGGACTGGGCTGTATCGCTGGGCGCGGGCGGCGTCGCTCAAGGTATGGCGCCCGCCAAATACACCTTCGATGTGACCGCGGCTCCGAACTGCACCTCCGATTACGCAGTATTTCCCGTCAACGCGTCGACCGGGTACACCCGCGCCCATGTGCAGGGCACCTTCACCAACGGCGCACAGATAGCTGGCCGCACCGCGACCATCAGCATACAACCGACCGGTGAAGCCGCGGTCGCTCTGACTTTAACCGCATCGGCCACCTCGAACACAGGACTAAACTTCGAGGTGTCGGCCACGGCTGCCACCAATGCGACCAATCTGGCGGCCGCAATCAATCGGAATTTGAGCAGTGCCGCCCTCGACCGTGTTGTGGCCGTTGCGTCGGGGAATACGGTGACTGTATATGCGCTCACGCCGGGGAATCGCGTGACGCTGACTCGCGCAGAGACACTGGCCCGTTTTACATGGGGCGGGGTCGCTAACGGGACGAACGGCACCCAAGCCAACATCGTCGCCTTCAACGAGCTCTACAGCGGGCCCGTGCCCGGGTTATCGCTGTGCGATTTCACGAATCCGATATTCATCTTTTCCTACGCCTCCGGCGTCGGACCGGTCGCCACCTCGCCCACCCTCTCGCTCGATGGCACAGAGATCGCCTACGTGGAGAACGACCCGAATATCGGCGCAATCTTCCACGTGCTGACTTTCGGCAGCGGCAGCACCGAGTACGGAACCGCCGCGAGCTGCGTCAATAACAACAACGGGGGAGTCACCCTGCCGACCTGCGCAACCAGCCCGGTGGTCCCTGGAAGCACCGCGGGAAGCACCGCCACGGATTTCATGTTGCCTCTTGGTTTGGTCGCCGCCAACGCAGCGACCGGCATCGCTGGAGCGGCGGACAGCTTCTCCTCCCCCTTTGTTTCTTATTATGCTGATGTCACCTATGTCGGCGACGACAACGGGTACTTGTATGCGATTGGACTTGAATGTCGATCGAACGGCGCTCGGACGCGTGTTCCGTGACGAAGCACTCGTTGGCAGCGTGGAAGAATTCTGCCGTCCGCCAAAGGAGGCGGACGACGATGACCTGGACGGCCAGCCCTGCAGCGCCGGCCACACCGCGTGCTACGAGAAAGGGAGTGCGCCTCACGTTGCCGCTGGGGAGAGGAAACTGCACGCAGGGATAGACGTCGCCATAAGGCGAAACGAGATATGGCGCCGCTCCGAACAGCTGAATGAGGTCCGTTCCATTACCCTGCGGGACCTGCCAAGTTGTTCGAAGTGCGTTCATGGTGCGAGCTGTACTCGTTGTCCAGGGTTGGCATACATGGAAGGGAACATGCGCGGACCATCTTCGCAGGATTGTGAGAAGTCCTTTGTGCGAACAGGGATCCCTTCAAAGAATCTGTTATCCCGGAAAGCCTCAGGATCAGGATTGGTGCAAATTCAAGGTGCACCTGAGGCAGTCCGGGTGTCCTCTGCTGATCTCCCGGGTGCCCACCACATCGGGTTGTGAGTTTCGGATCGGAACTTCCGATTTGGCCGCAGCCTGGTCGTCATCGGCACAATGCTGTCTTGACAACGATCTGATAGCCCGCGTATACATGCCTGGCGTCCAGAAAGCGCCGCACCGCCAGCGGTCACGTGGAGATAGCCATGAGTCTTGTGATCTTCGGCCAACCCGACAACGGGATCATTCAAACCGCCTACGTAGTCCAGGACATTCAAAAGACCATTCGGGAGTGGGCTTCCAAGCTGCGGGTCGGGCCATGGTTCCTCTTGGAGCATTTTACGGGGGAAGACGCGCGATACCGGGGCGGGCCGTCGGGCGTTGACGTCAACATTGCCATGAGCTTCGCCGGGCACATGATGATCGAGCTTATCCAGCAGCTCAACGACGCACCCTCTGTCTATCGCGATATTGTCGACAAGCGAGGATACGGCTTCCATCACTGGGGAGTGGCATCCACCGATTTTGACCGCGATGTCGAGCGCTACCGCGCCTGGGGATGCGAATTGGCCTTCTATGCGCGCGTCCCGAGCGGGGGCCGCGTCGGCTATATGGACACGACCGCGCACTTGCAGGGGATGACCGAACTCATTGAATTGGGCGCGGCTTTCGATCCGATCTTCGGCCGGATGTACAGCGCCACAATCAACTGGGACGGCAAAGAGCTGGTTCGTTCATTTGCGTGACCCGCACTTCGGCGTCTCGAGTTCTTGAGGGCGACGAATGCAAGAATGCCGCACCATTGGAAAGGCTTCGCGATGGCAATGACTGACCAATCGAATCCTAGCAACGAACAGCTGCTCTTCCTCTTCGAGAGGATGAAGCTCATTCGCTTGATGGAAGAACGTCTCAGGAGCGACGCTGCGGCCGGCAAGTTGCCTGGCGCCGTGCATCTTTACATCGGCCAGGAGGCCGTCGCTACAGGTGTCTGTGCCAACCTGCGCGAAACGGATTGGATCACCAGCACCCATCGCGGTCACGGGCACTTTCTCGCGAAGGGCGGAGACCCAAGGGCCATGATGGCCGAAATATGGGGAAAGCGCACGGGCATCTGCAAGGGTATGGGGGGGTCGATGCACGTCGCGGATCTCTCCAAGGGAATTTTGGGCGCGAATGGAATCGTCGGCGGCGGCTTCGCCATCGCGACGGGGGCTGCGCTGACGGCAAAGCTCAGCGACAACGGGCGCGTGGCGGTGGCGTTCTTTGGCGACGGCGCCGCCAATCAAGGCGTTTTCATGGAATGCCTCAACGTGAGCACGCTATGGCAACTCCCGCTCGTGTTCGTGTGCGAGTACAACCACTTCTGCGAATTTACGCCGACCGTCACCGTAACCGCCGGCGAAATCGCGGACCGCGCCAAAGCCTTCAAAATTCCCTGCGAAGTTGTCGACGGCAATGACGTACTGGCGGTCTGGAGGGCGGCGGCGAAGGCCATCGAATGGGCTCGGAGCGGCAAAGGCCCCGCTTTCATCGAGGCGCGAACCTATCGAATCCAGGGGCACCTGGAAGCAGAAGATCTGTTTCTGGCAGGCGGGAAGTATCGCGAAAAACAGGAAGTCGAGGAGTGGCGCAAGCGCGATCCTGTCACCCGTTTCCGCGAACACCTACTCTCCACCAAAGTCTGCACGACCAGCCAGTTGGACGACATTTCAGCGAAGATTGCCCGGACCGTTGAGGACGCTGTCAAGTTTGCGGAGGCGAGCGAACCCGCCGATCCGGAGCTGACCTTCGACGTGATGTTTGCCGGGCAGAAACCTTGAGGATGGATCATGGCGCGTAAACGTTACATTCAGGCGATCAACGAAGCCCTGTTCGAAGAAATGGAGCGCGACCCGAAGGTCTTTCTGTTCGGCGAGGATGTGGAGCTCGCGATCTTCGGTGACACCAGAGGATTGCTCGAGCGCTTTGGAAGGAATCGCATTCGCAACACTCCGATCTGCGAGGCCACCTTGGCGGGGATGGCAGTCGGAGCCGCCGCTACGGGCTATCGCGTCGTATTGCACATGATGTTCTCGAATTTCATTTATACCGGCTTTGACGCGATTGCCAATCAGATGGCGAAACTTCGGTTGATGACCGGCGGGCAAATCGAGCTGCCCATCACGGTCATTGCAGGTTACGGCGGTGGGCGCTCGACAGCTGCTCAGCACTCCGACACGCCGCATCCGGTCCTGATGAACCTCGGCGGCTTGAACGTCCTCGTCCCGGCCACCCCAGCCGACGCCAAGGGATTACTCAAACAGGCGATTCGCGGCAACAATCCAACCTTCTTTTTGGAGGCCAGCGGTCGCGGCGGTGATAGCGGCGAAGTCCCCGACGGAGATTTCACGGTGCCATTCGGCAAAGCTGCGATCGCGCGGGAGGGTGCGGATGTAACGATCGTCGCCATAGGCTCTATGTTGAAGCCTGCGCTCAGCGCCGCGGAGAAACTACACTCAAGCGGAATCGACGCTGAGGTGATCGATCCTCGGACCCTGGTGCCGCTTGATGAAGAAGCGATCCTTCGATCGGTCAGAAAAACCGGCCGCGCGATCATCGCCGACGAAGCCCGCGACCGATGCAGCGCCGCGAGCCACATCGCCGCGATCATCGCGGACAAGGCATTTGAATGGCTCAAAGCCCCCGTCAAACGTGTCACCGTCCCGGACGTGTCGATGCCCTACGCGCCAAACGCCGAACTGCGTGTACTCCCCGGCGACGAGCAGATCGCGAGCACTGCAGCTGAATGTATTCACGCGCACGCTCGTTAGGTCCGCCCAAGTGAGCCCAAGTGAAAGTGACCCTCAAGCTCGCCCGCGTCGGCATGAACATGGAAGAGGCCACCATTGTCAAATGGCTCAAACAGCCCGGCGAATCATTCAAGGTGGGTGAACCCTTGTACGAAATCGAAACGGAAAAGGTAAATCAGGAAATCGCGGCCCTGTCGGATGGAACGATGATCGAGATATGCGCCCCAGAAGGCGAGATCGTGAAAGTAGGCGGTCAAGTCTGCGTGGTGGAATTGTAGCCGGGGAGCATTCGTCTCAAGCCCCGCCGTACACGACGGCCCCGCCGTCGACTCTTAACACTACCGAGGTAATGAACGAAGCTTCCGCTGAGGCAAGAAATACCGCGGCGGAGGCAATATCCTCGGCCGTCGCCAGGCGACCCAATGGCGTTCGCCGGCGCCGCACCTCGTACACGGCGTCATCATTCTTATTCAGTTCGCGCGCACCCGGCGTCGGCACCGAACTCGGACATACTGCGTTGACGCGAATTCGACGGGGGCCGAATTCGACGGCCAGTGCGCGGGTTAAAGACGACACGCCGCCCTTGATCGCCGAGTAGACGCTTGCGCGCGGGATACCGAGATCGGCCACGGGCGAGGTGTTGTTGATAATCGCACCGCCGCGTTCCGGATCCATGTGCAGCAAAGCGGCCTGCGCCGTCCAGAAGAGGGATGTCAGCCCTACTGAAATCATTCTCTCGATCGTTTCCGGTCGCACCTCCGACAGCGGCTCGTTGCGGAACACAATCGCGTTATTGGCCACAATGTCGAGGCGGCCGAATTCGGAAACGAGTTCAGCCACGGAACGCAGCACGTCGTCTCGCTTACTGACGTCAATCGGGAACGCGCGAGCCGTCCCTGTATTTTGTTGAATCTGGCCAACCGTGGATTTCGCGGTGACCAGATCGATGTCCGCCACTCCAACGATCGCCCCCTCCGCTGCGAACGCAAGGGCCATCGCCTGTCCGATTCCGCGCCCGGCTCCCGTGACGAACGCAACTTGACCTTTGAGACGCGGCATTTTGTCGCCCCCAACCAAAATTAAAAACGTGCGGAAATCAGTGAAACCGAGGCCTTGGTTCCCACTCCCCGCGGCTCGCTGGAATCACTGAACGTTGAAACGCCAATACTTCTTATCGCGAACAATGTAACCAGCGGTCGGATCGGAGAAATGGCTGCCGATGACCAATATCTTTTTATCGCCAAGGCGCTCGAACATCGCCTTGCGCGTCTTCACGCCTTGTTCCTTGTCCATGTCGAAATTTCCGGGGCAGTCAGCTTCAGCAAGCTGGAGCGGGTGGTGCAGCATATCGCCGGTGATGAAACCTTCTTGTCCTTTTGACGAAATATGCACGCTGACGTGGCCGGCGGTATGTCCGGGGGTCGGTACGAGCGAGATTTCGTCCGTGACCTTGAAATTCGGCTCGACGAAGTCGGCCAGGCCGGCACTGGTGATCGGATCGACGGAATCCGCTAGGTGCTCGAAGTCGTGATACCCGCCCGTGCGCTTGAGCATTTGCCAATGCTCGTATTCCTTGCGGCCAAACAAATAGCGCGCATTCGGGAATGTTGGCACCCATCGGCCATTCACTTTGCGCGTGTTCCAGCCGACGTGATCGAAATGCAGGTGCGTGCACAAGACTTTTGCGACCGTATCCGGCGCGTATCCGGCGGAGGTCAGATCTTCGATGAACGAGGTCTGCATGTTCGTGAATATCGGGTACTCACGCTGGCGATCGTTGCCGATACATGTGTCGATCATGATCTTTTGCGTGCCGGAGCGCAGAACGAAAGCCTGAAACGAAATCTTCATCCGGCCATCCGGGGTTGCAAAATGGGGGAAAAGCCAGTCGTACTGTTTGGCGAGCTCTGGCGTCGCGCCGGGCATTAGTACTTCAAAAGGATCTTCGTGCGCGTTGACTTCGACGATGCGGACGACTTCGACGTCTCCAATTTTCCACTTCCTGATGTGTTCGACGGCCATCGCGTCCCCCGGTTGTCAGCGGTCTCACGTGAGTTGAATTGGTGGAGGCGGCGTCCGCCCCAAAATCATATCCGAGGCCTTCTCCGCAACCATCACCACGGGCGCATTCGTGTTTCCGCCCATGAGCCGCGGAAAGATCGACGCATCCGCGACTCGCAAACCGTCGACGCCCCGCACTTTGAGCTCGGGGGTGACGACTGCGGCTTCGTCAACACCCATACGGCAGCTCCCGGCCGGATGAAAAACGGTTGCAGTGGTAGCGCGAAGATAATCTTTGATCGCTTCGTCGCTTTCCACTTTTGGGCCAGGCTGAAACTCTGTCCCCTTGTAGGGGACGAAAGCGGGCGTTGCGAGTATCCTGCGCGCCAGCTTCAGGCCGCGCACAAGGGGGTCAAAATCTTCAGGCGCGCTCAAAATATTTGGATCGATGATCGGCGCTGCATGTGCATCCGGGCTTGACAGGGCGATGCGGCCACGGCTCTTGGGGTACAAGAGAACGACGCTGATGTTAAAGCCGTGCCCAAGCGGCAACGGGAACGTCGACTGATTGCGGCGCGCCGGCTGGAAGACGATTTGTGTGTCCGGGCGGTCAAGTCCGCCCGTCGTCTTCACGAACGCGTGCGACTCGAAGACGTTGCTGGCGAATGGGCCTTTGCGCATCAACAAATATTCGAAAACGTTCACGGCTCCACGCGGGAGTGCCTTCAGCGAAATTCCATACGAAGTGGAGTTCGAGGTGCGCATCAGCACCGCGGCCGCGACATGATCGTGATAGTTGGCGCCGACGCCCGGCAGATTGTGTTGGACTGGAATTCCCAGGGCCTGCAGCGCAGCGCCATCGCCGATGCCCGAGAGCAACAGGATCTGAGGGGATCCGATGCTGCCGCCCGACAAAACCACCTCGCGCCGCGCGCCGATACGCCGGGTTTCGCCGCCCTGTTGAATCTCGACGCCAGTCGCGCGGCGATTCTCGAGGACGACGCGGGTGACCAATGCCTCGGTCACTACTGAAAGATTCGGCCTGTTCATCGCGGGCTTGAGGAAGGCCGTCACTCCCGATTCGCGACGGCCGCCTTTGATCGTGCCTTGGCGCAGGCCATAACCCTCCGGATCGGGGCTGTTGAAGTCAAGATTCTGGCGAAATTGCAGCGATTTCATCGCATCGAGAAACGCGAAATTCAGCGCGTTGGGCCGCTTGATGCTGATGACATTCATCGGCCCGCCCTTTCCGTGATAAGGAGAGCCATTGAACGCTTCGTTGTTCTCGGAACGGACGAAATAGGGGAGCACCTCTTGATAGCTCCAGCCTCGGTTCCCCGCCGCGGCCCAATCGTCGTAGTCTCTCGGATTGCCGCGGATATACACCATGCCGTTGATCGAACTCGTACCACCGAGCACGCGACCCCGCGGAATCGGAACCTTTCTTCCGTTGAGGCCGTGCTGCGACGCTGACCAGTAACCCCAGACAATACTCGGCCTCACCATCGCCGCACCGACCAACGCGGGCACGCGGATGAAAGGATTACGATCCTTGGGTCCGGCTTCGATGAGGCAGACGCGGTTCGCTTGATCTTCAGACAGCCGGTTGGCAAGCACGCAGCCCGCCGTCCCAGCTCCGACGATCACATAGTCGAACACACGGTCGTTATCTTGGCTCGTCACGATCGCCCTGCTTCTTTGCGTTCGTTGCGCGTCCTTTTTGAACGGATTTCTTAGGAATGTCAATAGATGCGTGCGTCCTGTCTCCCCCTAATACCGTCGTTGATCGAATACGCTCGAATGGCATATAGTCAGCGCCGTTGGGCAGTCGGAACGAAGTCTCGGAGGTGACAGCATGGATCTTATGCGGGTTGAAGCGGAAGACAAAGTAGCGTTGAACGGGCTCCTATGGACGCCCCAGAAGCGCGGCAATTCGCTCGTGATCTTGGTGCCCGGCGCCACGACGGGCGCAGCACTCGTGCCCTCGCACGACTACTACCCGATGGCCAATGCGCTCACCGAAAAGGGCTACACATTCGTGATCGCCAATATGCGCGCCTCCTACAACTATCCTTACGCCGAGTATGCAGACGCGATCAAGGATATCGCTGCTTTCGTCGCCTACGCCAAGTCGGAGGGCTACGCGCGCATCGCGATCCTCGGGATCAGTCTCGGCGGCCCCCGCATGGCGCAGTACATGGCTGAACGCAACCCTCCTGCGGTTAAGGCTGTCGCCTTCATCGCCTCAATCCCTTCTCCTTATCTCGAGTTTCAAATCCGTTCGACCGAAGCGGACAAGAAGCGCCTGGAGGACGTGCTCGAGCGCGCGCGCTCGCTGGTCGCGCAAGGCAAAGGGCTGGAACCACTCGCGTTCGAGAACTGGTTCCCGGACGGGCGGTCCTTCATGGCCACCGCAAAATCCATGATTGGATTTTTCGGAGCGCCGAACGATCAAAGCGCGCCAAGCTCGGTGCGATTCGGTCCGCAGATCAAGGTTCCGGCTTTGGTGATCCACGGGGAAAAAGACGAGATTTCATTTCCGCCGAACGCTCAGGCGATTTACAACAGCCTCACGGCCTCGCCGCAGCGCGACCTGATCTGGGTGCCGGGTGCGAGCCACTATCTGTCGCCGGGGCCGATTGCCGAAGCCTATGCCATGAAGATCGCCGCGTGGTTGGTCAAAAACTTGCCGGTCGAGCCGCGCCAGGAATCGGCCTCCGCTAGATGAATCGGAGGGAGAAGCCTGGACGCCCGTTGCGGAAATCTCTTTGAAAAGAGTGGTCGGGGCGAGTGGATTTGAACCACCGGCCTCCTGGTCCCGAACCATGAACGCCCAGTCCCATAAACGCTTTTTCTGGCGTCGCTTACGGGACACAGACCGTTATTTCCCTTCTCTTAGTTGTACCTAGACTGTACCTAAGAGTGAGAAGTAGGGCTCCTCGACGTGGAGTACAGCGTCTGCCTTCTAACGAACTTCGGTTTCGGGCCCCCGCTTAAACATTGACGGGCCGACGGATCCCCCTAGGTGCCCGTTTTGGCTGCTTTTAGCTCTATGGGAGTCTCGATCGCGTCAAAAAAGGGAACCTGACACTTAACCTATCAGCGCGCGGATTTTGGCCCGCACTTCCTCCAGCTCTGCCGGCGATACTGTCCCTTTGCGCTTGGCCCGTCTCTTCCGCCAATCGAGACTCTTCACCTGATCCGCCAGCACCGCGCTCGGACTGTCGCCAGCAACAACCACCTCGAATGGATAGCTCTTGATCTGTGTCGTCATCGGGCAGCAGATCATCAGACTCGTCTTCGCATTATAGGCGGCTGGGCTCAGCACGACCGCTGGCCGGTGTCCGGCTTGCTCATGTCCCGCTTGCGGACTGAAACTGATCCAGACGATGTCGCCAGCGTCTGGCACATAGGGTCGCACCATTTACCATGCCTCTTTGCCAACAGGACCGCTGAAAGCGACCTCTGCATGGAGATTCTCGCGAGTGATCCCCTTCACAAGTTCGGCCAAATCGTATTCCTTGCGCCGCACGGGTTCGATGACAATGCGTCCCGATTCCTCGCGCACGTCAACGGGCTCATCGAGATCCAAATGAGCCGCCTGCAAAACGGCGACTGGGATCCGCACCGATGCGCTGTTTCCCCACTTCTTGACCACAGCCCTCATGTTGCATAACCTCCTGTAACTACTTTGTATCAACATAATACCCAAAATATGCTTAGCGTGTCAACATTGTTGCTACCGACCTTCATTCGCAGAAATAATGATTTTGCGTTTTCGCCCAATGAGCTCTGGTGTGCCGATTGCCACCATCAAGGGGAGACGAACCATGAAATACATTTGTTTGGGCTACTACGACAGAAGCAAACACGAAGCCATGACCGAGGCCGAGAAACAAGCGATGTTCGACACCTGCTTTACCTAGGACGACCATCTCCGCGCCAACGGCCATTGGGTCGGTGGAGAACTGCTTCAACCTGCCGAAACCGCCTTAACTCTGTATTGGAAGAACGGCAAAGTCGAGCTGTTAGACAAGTTGGCCAAGTTCCGCGTGTTGCAAAACACCTCGCAATGGGCCTGTATGCCTATGAGAGAGCGAGCCATAGCGTGGTCTGAGCGATTTGATTTGGACCGCCGACCTCCTGGTCTGAGACCGCAGGCGATGACCACTGCGATTGACACAAACATCCTCGAGGATGTAATTGCGCTGATTTGACGTTGGCCGACATCGCCTATCCGAGCGAAGCTTCCATCGTCACGGGTTTGGCGACAATACGAAGATCACGTCTCGGTAACGGTGAACAGGGCAGCGAGTGACCGAGCAAGGCTCTCGAGCGCGGCTTCGTTTGGCAGTGTGACAGTGAGTCGCGGGCGGCCCTGCTCGTCGCGCTCCAGACACTCGTCGAGACGAGCTTTGAACTCGCTTGCCTTTTGCTCTGCACCGTTCGTAGGCTGACGCTGTGGGATCATTTCGCCGAGGAATGCGAATGCGGCAGCGACGAGTTGGCCTCCAGCCTCTGCCACACGCGAGCGGCGAGCGAGCCGCTCTGCCTCTTGCTGCTGGCGCTGCCTTTCCGTCTCGTCTACCGCGGCGTGTGCCCTCGCGCCGAGCAGCACCTCGAGGCGCTGCTTCAGCTCTTCGATGCCGGATGCGAGTGCGACCTCGCGCACATTAGATTCCATATCCAGCGCGGCGAGAGCCAGGTCATGTTTAGCCGAGAGCGTCGACAGCAGCTTCTCCTCAATCGTCCCTTCCGTCACCAGCAAATAGACCTGCACCTGGTTCTTCTGCCCCATCCGGTGAGCCCGTGCGATGCGCTGCTCGAGAACGGCCGGATTCCACGGCAGATCGACATTGATGACGGTATTCGCCGCCTGGAGGTTGAGCCCCGTCGAGCCCGCGTTGGTGGTGAGGAACACGCGACAGGTCGGATCGCGCTGAAACTGGTGCACCAGCTGCTGCCGCTTCTTCTGCGGGACGGATCCGTCCAACCTTACGTAATCGAGCTTGAGTCGCTTGATCTGTTCCTCGATCAAGGTGAGCATCGTTGTCCATTCGGAGAAGAGCAGGATCTTGCGTTCGTTCTCCGCGGCAAGCTCTTCCAACAGCTCCTGCAGCCGCTCCAGTTTGCTTGAGAAGCCCGGAGCGTGCTTGTCCACGAGAAAGGTACTGTCCGCATTCATCCGTGCGAGCAGCAATGCCTTCTGCAGACGCAACAGGTCCATCTCCGAGATGTACGATTTGCGGACGATGGCGCTCACAATCTGCATCTGCGCGAGTTCGATGCCCGCCTGCTCATTCGTGGGCGCAATCCGCACAATTTCCGTCGTGCGCGGGGGCAAATCCTTCATTACCGCGCTGCGCGTCCGGCGCAGCAGTACTGGCTTGAGTCTTTCGCGCAGCAGATCGAGATCCTTGTAACCCAGGATCTTGCCGCTCTCGTCAGTGACGCGGTGACGGTTGAAGAATCGAAATGCAGGCCCGAGACGCCGGTCGTCGATGAACTCGACGACCGAGAAAAGATCGTCGAGCCGGTTCTCTAGCGGCGTGCCGGAGAGCACGAGCGCGAACGGCGAACGCAGGCTCTTGATGGTCTGAGCCGTCTTTGCTTCCCAGTTCTTGATGCGCTGGCCCTCATCCAGAACGATCAGATCCCACTTCACTCGCTCGATCGCGATAATGTCACGCAATACCTGCTCGTAGTTGCAGATGGTGAAAAAGCATTCGTTCTCGTACTGACCACTCCGCCCCGCAGCGCTCCCTAACACGATCTGGCAATCGCGCCCTGAGAAGCGGAGAACCTCGTTGCGCCATTGGGCCTTGACGGAGGCGGGACAAACGACCAGGACTTTGCGGATATCCGCTACGCGCGCCAGCAGCTCCGCCACACCGATACCCTGAAGGGTCTTCCCGAGTCCCATGTCATCAGCCAGAATCGCGCGGCCAGCGTCTGCAGCGAAAGCGATGCCATCCAGCTGATAGGGAAGGATTTCCACCTTCAGCAGCGTCGTGCGCAGTGGATGAGATTTCGGATTGCGCCGGATCTCGGCGACCTTTGCTGCGACGCGCTGCAGCAGCAGACGGGTCTGGATGTACTCCTCCGCATCGGGATAGACCGTCACGGCGACGTCGTGTGCTTCGAGTTGACGGATGCGTTTGAGCAGATCCGGGAGATCGGTGATCGGCCGATCGCGGATCGGGCGCACGATGCCGCTGGTCACGTCATCGAGGTGGTGCGGCAACAAGATACGCAACTCCAGCTCCTTCCCATATGACAGATGCACACTGATGTCCTGGCGCCGATACGGTCGATTGCGCTGCGAGTCTGAGAATCTTCGTCGGACTTTTTCGAGCGCATGAAGGATATGCTTGCAGGTGCCGAGCGTGTTCTTACGGAAATCCGGGCACGAGCAGTACGACTGGCCCGGCTGCCACCCTCGCAGAGCGACCCGGTACGACTTGCCAGAGGCCGTATTGGTCAATGTGTAGTCGGTCCAGATCTCCTGATTGTTGAGAGACGTGAGCTGCATTTTCTCGGTCCGGGAGCGTTCTGCCCGCTCCGCGAGCGCTTGCGCCACCAGCGCTTCCTCGCTCACGCTTTCAGCTGGCGCCCGCGCGGGTGGCGCTCCGGCCAGTCCCAGCGCGAGCTTCTCTTCCAGAATCAGAGAGAAGGCCGCCCCGGCGTGCTCACACGGCACCTCGCACGCGTCGCAGCGCCATTCGAGACGATGGCGGGCGGCCAGACTCAAGGTCAGCGTGACCGCCGCGCCGTCCAGAGTCAGCCGAAACATGTCCCGATCGAATTTGACCTGAGTCGTGAGGTCAATGTCGAATTTGCCGCCCGTGGCGATGAGGCGGTTACCCTTGGGGCCGAGCAGCTTTGCCGCCCTGGTGAAAGTGAGTCGCGAAAGTGTGTCGAACAGCGTCAGCTCGGCGCTCGGTTTCGTCAACATCA
>CAWJDM010000026.1:0-143881 GCA_963841605.1 uncultured Acidobacteriota bacterium | reverse complement strand
CCAACATTCGGCCGCGGCGCAATGACCAATGGCTGGATCGACATCAAGAACACCGACATGATGTTGATCATGGGCGGAAATCCAGCCGAAAACCATCCCTGCGGATTCAAGTGGGCGATCGAGGCCAAGCGCAACCGCAACGCCAAGATTATTTCTGTAGACCCGCGATTCACGCGCACGTCCGCTACCGCCGATCGATTTCTCCAAATCCGCGCCGGCGCCGACATCGCATTCCTCGGCGGCTTGATCAAATACGCGATCGACAACAACCGGATCGCGAAGGAGTATTTGATCAATTACACGAACGCCGCGTTCATCGTAAAGGAAGGGTTCAAGTTGCCCGAGGACGGCCTCTATTCCGGCTTCGATTCCGCGACGCAAAGCTACGACAAATCGACTTGGAACTATGAGGCAGGCGGCGACATGGCCGGCAAGGCGGATATCGGCGGACATGCCGCAGCCGCCGCGGCCGGTGCGGCGGCTCCGCCGGCGCTTCCGCCGAATACGGCCTACGATCTCACGCTCCAGCACCCGCGCTGCGTCTTCCAATTGCTCAAGCAGCAGTATTCGCGCTACACGCCCGAAACCGTCGAACGAATCACGGGAATTCCCCGCGACAAATTCCTGGATGCCGTGGACCTCTTCACATCGATCCGCAAAGATGGCGACATGAAGAAAGTCGCCACCATCATCTACGCGGTCGGCTGGACGCAGCACACCTTTGGAACGCAAATCATCCGCACGGCGGCGATGATTCAGCTGCTGCTCGGAAATGTGGGCAGAGCGGGCGGCGGAGTCAACGCCCTCCGCGGGCATTCCAACATTCAGGGCGCCACGGATATGGCCGGGCTCTTCGACAGCTTCCCCGGATATCTGAAAGCGCCGGTTCCAGCCGACACAGACCTCGCCGCGTTCCTCAAGCGGACGACGCCGACACCGTCGAAGCCTGGTGTGTGGGATTCGATGAACTACTGGTCGAACACGCCGAAATTCATGGTCTCGCTGCTCAAAGCGTTTTATGGCGACGCCGCCACCAAAGAAAACGGGTTCGCCTTCGATTACCTCCCGAAGTACGACCGCGATTATTCGTGGACCCACATCTGGGACGATATGTACAACGGGAAGGTCAAGGGCATGTTCGCCTTTGGCATGAACGGCGTGATGATCGGCCCGGACACGAACAAAAATATCGCCGCGCTCAAGAGGGCCGACTGGCTGGTGGTGGGCGAAATTTATCCGGACGAGACCAGCGAATTCTGGCGCGCTCCTGGCATCACCGCCGAAGAACAACAAAACATCAAGACCACGGTCTACCGCTTGCCCTGCGCCGGCTTCGCCGAAAAAGACGGCAGCATGACCAACTCGGCGCGCTGGGTCACTTGGAAATATGCCGCCGTTCCGCCTCCGGGAGAGGCGCGGCTCGATCAGGATATCGTGGCGCAGATTTTCCTGCGCGTACGCGACCTTTACAAAAAAGAAGGCGGCAAGTTCCCCGACCCGATTTTGAATCTAAGCTGGGCCTACGCGGACGCATCTCATCCGTCGCTTTCGCAAGTCGCCATGGAGCTCAATGGTAAAGCCCTGGCCGATCTGAAGGACGACAAGACCGGTCAGGTGGTGGTCAAAGCTGGACAGCAGTTGCCCGGCTTTGCATCGCTAAAGGACGACGGCACCACGATGTGCGGCAACTGGATTTACTCCGGCATGTGGACCGAGGCCGGATCGCAGGTTCAGCGGCGCGGCACGGAAGATCCCTCCGGTTTGGGCATTTATCCCAACTGGGCGTGGTCGTGGCCGGCCAACCGGCGCGTTTTGTACAACCGCGCGTCTTGCGACCTCGAAGGCAAACCGTGGGATCCAACGCGCAAGCAGGTATGGTGGAACGAAGCGGCTGGAAAATGGGCCGGCAATGACGTGCCGGACTTCAAGCCGGACTCGCATCCGAAGGACCACCTGGGCCCGTTCATCATGAACCCGGAAGGCGTGGGCCGATTGTTCGCGCCCATTGGAGTGCTGGCGGAGGGACCGTTCCCCGAACATTACGAACCGATTGAGAGCCCGATCAAGAATCCGCTGCACCCGAACCAATCGACGAACCCGCTCGTGAAAAAGTTCAAGACGCCGTACGACAAATTCGGCACGCCGGAAGAGTACAGCATCGTCTGCACCACCTACCGCCTGACGGAGCAATATCACTACTGGACGAAAAATAATCCGATGAACGTCCAGCTGATCCCGGAACCTTTCGTCGAGATTCCCGTCGAGCTGGCGGAGGAAAAAGGGATTCAAGGGACGGACAAGATCAAAGTGATCAGCGCCCGAGGCACGTACATCGCCAAAGCATTCGTCACGAAGCGGCTGAAACCCATGATGATCGACGGCAAGAAGGTCTACCAGATTGGACTGCCGATTCATCAAGGCTTCCGTGGGATCCAGGAGGATGCCGATCGCGATGCGCGCACGCCGGCGAATTTGCTGACTCCTTCTGTGACCGATCCGAACGCGCACACCCCTGAATCCAAGGGCTTCCTAGTAAAAGTCGAGAAGGCATAGGGAGCGGACGATGAGCCAGGCATCGACGGAACTAATCAGAATCTCAGGGCATGCCGGCCCCGTTCCGGGCGCCGGATTCAACCGCGAATATCAAGTCTGCAAGCTGGTCGACACCACCACGTGCATCGGCTGCAAAGCATGCGAAGTGGCCTGCCTTGAATGGAACGGGTATCCATTCACCGAAACTTCCTTCGACAACACTTACCAGACCATGCCCGAAACGGCGTGGAATTATTGGAACCTGATCAAGTTCAACGAGCACGAAGATCCCGAGCACGGCCTGATGCTTCTGATGCGCAAGGATCAGTGCATGCACTGCGAGGATCCCGGCTGCCTTAAGGCGTGCCCTGCTGACGGCGCGATCGTGCAGTACGCCAACGGAATCGTCGATTTTCAGGAAGCGAATTGCATCGGCTGCGGCTACTGCATCACGGGCTGCCCCTTCAACATTCCGAAGTTCAGCCCCAAGGCGCGGAAAGTATTCAAGTGCACGCTCTGCAACGACCGCGTGACCCAGGGCCTCGAGCCTGCATGCATCAAGGCGTGCCCGACCGGCTGCCTGCACTTTGGAACGAAACCCGAAATGAAAGCGCTCGCGGAGACGCGCGCGGAGCAACTTCGCACGCATTCGGGCTTCGCCGATGCGGGCGTCTACGATCCCGCGGGCGTCGGCGGCACGCACGTCATTTACGTCCTGCACGACGCATCAAATCCCGAACTGTATGGCGGCCTGCCGAAAGATCCGCGCATTCCGTGGTCCGTGCAGCTTTGGAAGAAGCCGCTGAAATGGCTCGGCAACGCCGCGATGATCGGTGGCTTGCTCGGAATCGCCGTTCACTACTTGCGCTACGGGCCGAAGAAGGAAGAAGAGATTAAATCGGATAATGGGAGGCGGCCATGACGACCGGCGCAGTATCGACTGCCGCTAGCCGCAACGAGGAGATCATCCCGCGATATTCGTTTGGCGAGCGCATCAATCACTGGATCGGCGCGCTCAGCTACATATATCTGCTGCTTACGGGCCTCGCGTTCTGGTCTCCCTATCTCTTCTGGCTAACCGCGATCGTAGGCGGCGGGACGACGGCGCGCTTCTGGCATCCGTGGTTCGGCCTGGTATTTACGGCGTCGCTCTTCTGGACGTTCAAGGAGTGGCGTCAGGACATGGAAATTGACGCCAGCGACCGCGCGTGGGCGAAAGCCATGCCCCACTACGTCAAGAACGAAGATGACCAGGTGCCGCCGGCGGGACGCTTCAACTACGGACAGAAGCTTTTCTTCTGGGGAATCTTCTACGGCACCATCCTGATGCTTCTTTCGGGAGTCGTGCTGTGGTATACGGAAACGCTTCCCTGGAGCCTGCGCTATCTGCGCTATGCCGCGGTTCTCGTTCACGCAAGTGTGGCGCTGATCACGATCGGCCTCTTCCTGATTCACGTCTATCTGAGCACCGTGCTCGAAGAAGGCAGCTTTGCGTCGATGATTCATGGAGGCGTCACGCGCGCCTGGGCGTGGACCTTCCATCGGCTGTGGTACGAGAAAATCCAGAGCGAATCCACCTCACGGAAATGAAACCCGCCAAATGGGACGCGCGGATTCGCCGCGCGGAAGATCTCGCTTCGAGTCACCCTTTTGCATCCGAAGGGCTTCTCTTTTACCGCGCTGTCGCGAAGGCCCAAAAGCAGATCTATGCGCGGATCGAGGCAGCTTGCGGCGCGGAAATGCAGGCGCGGCCCCAGGGCAAGCTTCGCGGCGAATTTGATTCGTCTCTGCTCCTCCCGCTGTTTCCCTTGTTTCTTTCGCGGATCGAAGAAGACGCCCCCGCGCCGCTCGCGCAAACCGCTCGCGAGCTGCGCGCCGGCAATGCGAGCCGTTGGCAGGATTTGCTGTTGGGATTTTGGCAGGATGCACCTAGCGCATGTTTGCCCTCGCAGAGGGCTCGATTCCGGCTAACTCATTGAAAACACAGCGGTGCATCCGCCGTGGGATTGAAAATGTAGTGCCAACGAATCTGCTCGTGTTCCTCATTTTCCCCTTGATTTAACGCATAATAGTCGTATATCTGTAGTGTCTTAGGAGGCCCGCATTGTTCCTTCGTTCTGTCAAGGCGCCCAACGGCCACCACGAGTACCTGCGGCTCGTGGAATCCTTCCGCGACGGAAACAAGGTCCGGCAGCGAATCATTGCCCATCTCGGACGCAAGGATCTCCTGGCACCTCATCTCGACAAGCTCGTCCAACTCTTGCAGGACGAATCGTCCCCGCCGCGTTGGATTCCCCTGTCCGAGGTCTCCACACCGCGGGCCTCCACCTGGGGACCGGTCTTGGTGGCCCGACGCCTGTTTGAAAAACTGTCCCTGCCTGCGATTCTGGATCGGGGTGGGAACTCGCGGCGACACGGCCAACCCCTGTCGGAACGAGTCTTTCCTTTGCTGGCCAATCGCCTGACTCGTCCCGGCAGCGAGCATGCCTTGGCCCAATGGCTGGAAGATTTCTACGTATGCACGGCACAGGGCAGCCGCTGGATGCCGGTGTGGAAGCCATCGCGCCGGGTGAAAGTCGATTTCAATCAACTGAAGCTCTGGTATCAAACGCTGGACGACCTGCTGGCCGAGAAGAAGCGAGTCGAAAAGGAAGTCTATCTGGAACTGCGGAATCTGTTCAGCCTCAAGCCTGACCTGGCGTTCTATGACATCACTTCCACGTACTTCGAGGGAGCCGGTCCAGCCGAGTTGGGCCGTTTTGGATACAGTCGCGACGGAAGACCGCGCAACCGGCAGATTATCATCGGCGTGGTGATGATGGAGGGTTGGCCGATCGCGCATCATGTGTTCGCCGGCAATCGTCTGGACCAAACCACGGTCCTGGAAGTGGTCAAGGATCTGAACACCAGATTTGATTTGAACCGGGTCGTGTTCGTGGGCGACCGCGGCATGATGACCATCGGCAATGTCGAGAAGTTCCGAAACTTACAGCAAGGCTATTTGGTGGGGCTGCAACGGCGCAATCGCAAAGATACGTTCGCGTATATCCAGCAGGCGGCGGTGCGTAAGGATTGGCAGGAATGCCCGGCGGGGATCGCGGCTGAGGAGAAGAAGGTCGTGCCGAAGACCCGGGTGGTCGAGGTGCCCGGCAAAGAAGCGGGCGTGCGCGTGTTCGTGGTTCACAGCGACGAGCGGGAACTGTACGAGCGTGGCCTGCGGGAGCTATCGATGGAGCGGACCCGCAAAGAATTGCAATCCCTGCAGACCCAGGTGGAGAAAGGCGCGTTGAAAGAGCCGGAGAAGATCGGAGCGGCGGCCGCGGCTAAACTGCGGCGCAACCATGGTCACCGGTATTTCGACTGGGAACTGCGCGAAGGGAAATTTCGCTTCTTCGATCACCCCGTGAACTTGGTGCGGGAGAAGGCTCTGGAGGGCAAATACGTCATTCAGACCGAAGAGCGAAATCTGTCGGCGGTAGAAGCGGTGGGAGCCTACAAGGAACTGAACGAAGTGGAGCGTGGCTTTTCCCATCTGAAAGGCCTGCTGGAGTTGCGCCCGGTCTACCATCGCAAGGACGCGCGCGTCGAGGCTCATGTGTTCGTGGCCGCTTTGGCCCTGTTGCTGGATCGCGCCCTGGAGAAGAGCCTGCGCACGGCGGGCAGCAGCTTGTCCTCGCCGTTTGCCTGGCAGGCGCTCGAGATGGTCCGCTGCGTGGAGGTCGAACTCGGTCAACGCCGCAAGATGTGCGTCACCCGTGGCAGCCAACATGCGAGCGAGGTGCTGCGGGCTTTGGGCATCGCGGAACTGGACCCGCCCACTCCGCCGGAGGGCCGAGAATGGCTGATGTAGTGACCAAACTCAAAAACCGCCTGTGTGTTTTCAAGGGGTTACAGGCCCGCAGGGCAAACATGCGCTAGCGGGACTGAGGAAGATGGCGCGACCTGTATCGAGCCAGCGGAAGAGCTGATCGCCTGGACTTTTCTCCAACCCTACGCCGAGTATCTGGCCGACCACACGCGCCAATACCCGATTCACGCTACGCCATCGCACTGCCCCGTCTGCGGCAGCAATCCGATCGTCGGCGTGCTTCGTCCTGAGGGTGACGGCAGCAAGAAGTCCCTTATCTGCATGTTATGCGCCCACGAATGGGTATTCCGCCGAATTTACTGCCCGGCTTGCGGCGAAGAGCGCGAGCCGCAGATGGGATTTTGCGCTGCGCCCGAAATCCCGCACGTTCGCGTCGACATCTGCGACACTTGCCACACGTATCTGAAGACCATCGATTTGACGAAGGCGGGGCTCGCCGTGCCGGTGGTGGACGAACTCGCTGCAATTCCCCTCGATCTGTGGGCGCGCGAGCACGGCTTTCAAAAACTTCAGATGAATATTCTAGGAACCTGACGGCCGCCGTTCGATACGCAGAGAAGTACTGGACTTGCCCGTCGCGATCTCGCTCGGCGTCCTCAAATCACGATTAGCACTGACTGCGTCTTCGACGCGTCGCTAGTGCCAGAAACTTGTCTAGAGTTTCCCTCTTTGCCAATGTGTTTCCGGGGTTCGATTCGGCAAGCTAAGGCCGATATACGACATGGCGCTTCGTGCCCGACGATTAGCATGGCTCCGGTACTGGCGATCACGAGTCTGGTGGCAAGGATCTATGTAGCGGCCCTTTGACCCCGTTGGAGAGTTTCTTAAACCATTCGTCACCGGGCCGAACCGAATCCCAATTCCCACCAAGGAGAACCGGGATGAGGACGGACAAAAAGCCGTGGCGGAATCGCAAGGCAAGGAAGGAACTGGCGCGGCGGTTGCAATCGGAGAATCCGGGTTTGGAGGTGGTCCATGCACACGCCGCAGGGATCGATGTGGGCAACAGTGCCCATTACGTGGCGGTGCGGCCAGACCGTGATCCACAACCGGTGCGCCGGTTTGAGTGCTTCACCGCCGATCTTCATCGGTTAGCGAACTGGTTGCAGAGTTGTGGGGTGAAGACCGTGGCCTTGCAGTCGACGGGCGTCTATTGGATCCCCCTGTACGACATTTTGGAAGAACGCGGGTTCGAGGTTTATCTGGTGAACGCACGGAACACCAAGAATCTGCCGGGACGGAAGAGCGATGTGCAGGAAAGCCAGTGGCTATTGAAATTGCATACCTACGGGTTGTTGAATAATTCGTTCCAACCACCCTCACAGATTCGGATCCTGCGCACCTACTGGCGGCAGCGGCTACAACACATCACGGGAGCGGCAACCTGTGTGCAACGAATGCAGAAAGCGCTGACGCAGATGAACATTCAGTTAGCGAATGTGATCAGCGATCTGAGCGGAGTGACCGGACAGCTGATCGTGCGGGCCATCGTGGCCGGAGAACGCGATCCGTGGAAGCTCGCGGAACTCAGTCATCCCCGGATTCAGGCCAGCCGCGGAGAAATTGCCAAAAGCCTAGAAGGCAACTGGCGTCAGGAACTGATCTTTGTGCTGCAACAGGAAATCGAGATGTATGACACCTACCAGCGCCGGGTTACCGAATGCGACCAGCAATTACAGAAACACCTGGCTGCTTTTGCCGATACTGTCCCGCCACCGGCAAAGGAAGAACTTCCCCCGAAGAAGAAGGGTAAGCAGAACAAGAATAATCCGCACTTCCACCTCGCCGCTGAGCTGCAGCGCATCACGGGCGTGGATTTGACGCGGATCGACGGCGTGGATGTGATGGTCGCTCAAACGCTCGTTAGTGAGGTGGGACTGGACATGAGTCGATGGAAAACCGAGGCACACTTCGCTTCGTGGCTGGGCCTCTGCCCAGACAATCGAATCAGCGGAGACAAAGTCCTTGCCCGAGGTACTCGCCATGTGCTCAACCGCGCCGCCACGGCACTTCGTCTGGGGGCCTCGACCCTACTGCGAAGCCAAACCTACCTCGGCGCGCAGTACCGCCGCTTGCGTAGCAGGCTCGGCGCCCCGAAAGCCATCACCGCTATGGCTCATCGGCTCGCTCGACTGGTCTATCGAATGTTGAAGTATGGTCAGCAGTACGTCGACAAAGGTGCAGAGTATTACGAGAAAAGAAACCGCCAACAACAAATCGAGTACGTCAAAAGGAAGGCTGCCCAACTCGGCCTACAGGTCACACCAGCCCATGCATGAACCTATCGATCAAGAAGTTTCTGGAGAGTGTAACACCCTCATCTGTAGCGAAACGCCGGCGTGCCGACGCCCTCCCCGCGGGTTCTAGCGCAACCAGCGACCGAGTTCGCGCATGGGAAAACCTAAAGCAATTCAATCTGCGATCCGGTAAATCCATCGAGTCCGACTTGGGTCCATCTGCTAACGAATTGGCTTCGAAACCATGTTCGATGTCGCAGAACAAATTTAAACGGGCCAACCTCGGCGGCGCTTGCGGGGTTAGAATTACGTGATTACGCGGTGCCAGTCGGTCGGGGGAGGCCAGAGAGCGGTTGCGAGTTTCGAGTTGGCCGTCCGGGAGGCAGGTAGCCGGTATCGAGAGTGAAACTCTCGCGAAAGCTCCCGGAGCTCTTCGGCAATTTCACCTTTGTGCTATAAGGAGCCAGAAATTAGAGGCACTACGACAATCGCTTCGGTTCTAGGGGTTGTTGTCTGCTTGCTCACGGTTGGGCGGGCGATCGGCCAACAATCGGTGTATCCGCCGAAGACAGACGGGATTTTGCGCGGATGGGCTATGGCGCTCGGAGGTATCGAAAAACTTCGCAGCCTGCGGTCCGTTTGCGAGACCGGTGAAATAGAGACCGGAGGTTTGACGGGGACATACGAGCGCTGGACAACTTCTAGAGGACAACTTCACGTCACGATCAATATACCCGGAGCCGTTCATCAGGAAACGGTACTCGAGCAGAGCGGACGAGCCTGGATGCTCGATAGAAGTGGAACAGTGCACGAGCTCTCGGGTAGCGTCCTGCAAGGCGTAGTCAGTTCAGCTTACGAAGCAACCTATTCATTCCTTTTGGCGGGACGCATGGCAGGGCGTGTCGACTTGCTCCAGGACGACTCGTCGAGCGCGTTCTACGTACTGCGCTTGGAACCAAACGGCGGCTTACCCGTAACAGTCTTTTTAGACAAAACGACTTTCCTTCCAAACCGCGAAATCATCCATGTACCCGCAGGAATGCGAACGACCAAATTTTCCGATTGGGGCCAATCTTCAGGCGTGAAATGGGCGGGTACATGGCGGGAAGGCACACCAGACCAAGGGTCTGACGTCGTAATCCAAATCCGCCATCTAAGCATTGACTGCCCGGTTGCGGCCAGCTTGTTCCAAAAGCCGGAAGAGCGAGCAGCACCGGCCATTTTCCCAGCGGGGCTTCATCAGATCACCTTACGCGCCGAAGTCTTCAAGAACGACATTCTCATCCCTGTTCGTTTGGGCGATGGGCCAACCGGGTGGTTTGTCCTGGACAGCGGAGCCAGCCAGAGTGCCATCAGCGAGAAATTCACAGAGAAGAATGGAATCAGTTTTCGAGGCAATATGAACGCCGAGGGCGCGGGCGGAGCGGCATCCAGTGGCATAGCGGGCGATGTCACTTTCGACCTTTCGGGCGTGCAGATTCACATGAATTCGGTGTCAGTTATGGATCTGTCAGCTTTCGGAGAGGCTCTTGGGCACTCCGTCGATGGATTGCTCGGATATGATGCCTTAAGTCGGCTTGTAGTGCGTATCGACTACGATCACGCACGAGTGACCGCATATGATCCCGCGAAATTTGTTCCTGAGGCGCGAGACATTGCTGTTCCAATAACATTCTTCGGAAATGTACCGCAGGTGCCCGGAAGAATCTTTCTTGAGGGACACTCCCCTCAAAAAATTCGTTGTTTGATCGATACGGGCGCTGCCTCGTTGACGCTCGCAGCGCCCTTTGTAAGCGGTAACCGGGTGCTTGAATCAGCCGGAAAAACTGCCCCAAGGTCCAGCTATGGGCTTGGAGGCGAATCGCGCGAACTGGTGGGCCAAATCAGCGGCTTCGAGTTGGGCCATTTCCTGTTGCGGAGACCGGAGGTTGTTCTTTCGTCAGACACCAGAGGTATGCTTGCCAGTCCCGATTTCGATGCGCTTGTTGGAGGCGAGATTTTGAGCCGATTCATCATTACGTTTGACTACCCACGACAACGCATCTTGCTTCAGGCGGGGAGGCGTTTCGCAGCCCCTTTCGAATGATGCCGTGAGACGAAATGAGGAGGGCAGGTCACCGAAGCCCGAGCCTCTCAAGCACGAATGTAATCTCGCCTCTGTCCAAGGAGCCTTCCAAGCAGTGCGCGCAACCACGCTAGTCACAGACGGGAAGCCATGGCCGGTTCCGGATTCCTGGGAATGGGTCAGCATCGGAGAGGTTACAAACGTGGCCATTGGCGGCACGCCTCCTCGCGCCCGGTCCGACTATTACGGCGGAAATATCCCATGGGTTAAGCCTGGCGAGCTGCGCGATCAAATTATATGCGGGTCGAAGGAAAGAATCACGAAGGCGGGTCTCATCGCTTCCAAGTCCAGACTCTTTCCTAAGCGTACAGTCCTCATGGCGCGGGCGGGGAGTACTGCGGGACGACTTGGGATACTTGCGCGGCGCGCGGCCACAAGTGACGGGGTTCTTGGCATTCGTCCTTCGAAACACCTATTACCCGAGTACCTGTTTTATTTTCTAGAAGTTAAAAGACCGTCTTTCGTCGATTCGGGGAAGGCCACAACCGCATTTATACATCTTTCGACGATACGCCGGACGTTGATACCCTTGGCACCACTGAAAGAGCAGCGCCGGATTGCAAAAGAAATCGAGAGCCGCGTGGCAAGGCTTCAAGCAGACACGGCCGAGATGGAACGCTTGCGAGTCCGGCTCAATGGGCTCGGAGCACGAATCCTCGCCGACGTCCAGAAGAGCTGGCGGTCGTCCGACAACAGTGCGAGAGCCGTCGCCGACCAAAGGCCAGCAGCAGAGGAACTGCTCATGCGCTTCTTGATAGAACGCCGTCCCAAGCGTCAAGAAAAGGCCAACTCAGCTGTGGGGAACTCGGCTAGCACATCGGCGAGCGCGCATAGTGGCCGGACTTCAACGAGCTTGCCGAGCATTCCGAAAAGTTGGATTTGGACAACCGCGGACCAATTGTGCGCTGATATTCACCCTGGTCCGGAATTACGGCTTTCCAATCAGCCCACCGGTTGCCCTCTCGTCGGCGCCAAGAACGTACAAGATGACTTTGTCGATTTGAAAGCGGCCATCTACATCTCTGAGGAAGATTTCGAACGCTGCCCGCAACGATGTAAACCTCGGAAGAACGATCTTTTGATTGTCGGTCGTGGAGTCGGGGTCGGTCGGGCTGCAGTGGTTACTGTTGACGAAAGATTTCTAATCGGAAAAGACGTACTCTTGGTCAGACCCCTCGTGGAGTCGCGGTTCTTGTTGAATTGGGTTCAATCGCCTTTCGGTCAGGATTGGATTCGGGCCGCCGCAGGATACGGATTCTGGGCACATTTGACCGTTGCGGACTTTAAGAGAATGCCTGTGCCCCTGCCACCGCTCGACGAGCAGCGACGTGTTGTCGAAGACTTGAACGATCGGCTGCGGCCCATTCATAACCTCGACAGTCTAGTCAGGAGCCTTCTTAAGCGCGGCGAGGCGCTGCGGCGTAACACTCTGAAGGCCGCTTTCGAGGGCACCCTGCCCCAAATCCGAAAGTTCGATTCCACTCAGTAGAGATCACCCAGCGCAACTCTGTGGGCCTACCGCGTGCACGCCAGTTCGCAGGATGCCGTAGCCGATCAAAAAGGGCTTGCAAGAGAATGCCACAGTGTGTATCGTCGCGGCGCCTATGCACCGTCTCATTTACCTCCGCTGTGATCCAGTCCTCGGATTTACTTGAAGCCGTCGTATACAAACGACCGGTGGCCGTCTCCTCGTAAAGCTCGACTAAGTGGAGCGAATTTCCGCGACCAGCGACACGCTGTTAACTCGCCTGGCATGGGCGCCTTGAGGCGCATCTTGCGCAGCCCTGTATCGGGCTGGCTGAGCTAGGGCAGCACGAGGCGACATCCCGTGTGAAGTTGCACCCCCGCTTGGACGCAGTTGGCCTACCCGGAAGTAACGCAGATTTAACATCCTGGTCACACTCGATTCAAATGCCGCGCTTACCTTGCAACGAGCCGAGACAAGCGTGCGGCGAGATCCCACGCAACTTTTAGGGTAGGGGTACAGCCATTTCGATTTTCAATTAAGTACACGTGTAGTTCCCGCAGTCGGAATCTATTTTCGGCGGCACAAATTCAAGGAGGAATGAATGCGAGCATTTGCGGCATCAATGATTGCCCTGGGCCTTTTCGCCATGCCGGTTATGGCGGCTGGCGGGGCGGCCAACAACGGCGCAGATCCGGCCACTCCCAAGGCTGCTGCCGACCCGGCGGCGAAGCCCACGCCCAAGGCTGCCAACACGACAGCCGCTGCTGCGCCGGCATCTCCAGCCAAACCGGCCGCGGAAGAGATGGAAACCGAGCTTCGGCAGTTGCGTGATGCCATCGCGATGCAGGCCCAGCAGATTCAGGATCAGCAGAAAAAAATGCAGCAACTCGAAGATCAGTTGAAGGCTTCGAGCGCTGGCCGCGAGAATCTTTCAGCCTCGCCCGCGGCGTCAGCGATGGCCGCCCCGGCATCAGCTGCGGCCACCGCCCCAATCTCTACTGCGGTCGTTGCAGCTCCGGCAGCCGCTGGCGGCGACCAGGGCGGCAGCGCCGAGCCCACCTCATGGGGCTTCAAGGGCGTCACGTTCACGCCGATCGGATTCTTCGCGGCAGAATCGGTTTGGCGGCAGCGCGGACTCGGAGCCGACGTCAACACTCCATTTAACTCGCTGCCAATGCCGGGTGCCTCGCAGTATAACATTTCGGAGTTCAATGCCAGCGGGCGTCAGTCCCGCATTGGCATGCTGGTCCAAGGGAAGCTGTCCTCTGTGAAGATCGGCGGCTATTACGAAGCGGACTTCCTCTCTGCGGGCACCACGTCGAACGATAACCAGAGCAACAGCTATACCCTCCGCCAGCGGCAATTCTGGGCCCAGGCGGCGTTCGACAGCGGCTGGACGGTCACCGGCGGCCAGATGTGGTCGCTCGTCACCCAGACGGCGAAAGGTGTCGACCCCCGCACCGAAGTTCTGCCGGAAAATATCGACGCACAATACAATATTGGCTTCAGCTGGCAACGCCAGTATGGGGTCCGTGTTGCCAAGGACTTCAACAACAAAATGTGGCTGGCGATGTCGGTCGAGGAGCCCCAGACGACCTTCAAGGGATCCGGCTCAACCGTTCCGTTTCTCTTCGGCCAGGCGGGCACTGGCGGGGGGCTTTACAACCCGACGGCGAATTACTCCTTCAACTTAACGCCGGACTTCGTTTTCAAGGCTGCGTTTGAGCCTGGCTTCGGGCATTACGAAGTGTTTGGTCTGATTAGCACTTTCCGTGACCGTATTTTCCCCACTGGCCTCGCGCCCTATAACAGCAGCACGGTCGGCGGCGGCGGCGGAGCGAATGCTTGGTTGCCGTTTGACAACGGCCACATCAACCTTGGCCTTCACGTGCTGGTGGGCAATGGCGTAGGCCGGTACGCCAGCGCCCAAGCCACCCCGGATGTGACCATACAGCCGGACGGCACTTTCGCTACCGTCCGCAGCTATCAAGGCTTGGGCACTCTGGCGTTCCACTACCCCAAGTGGGATGTCTACTTCCACGTGGGCGGGGAATACGGCGCTCGCACTCAGTACACCCTCACCGGAGGCACCATTCCGACCGTAGGATTTGGCGCCCTCGGCTTCAACAACGCCGGCTGCTGGACTGAAACCACTGCTGGATCGGGCGGTTATGCCCCCGGAGCAGTTGGCACTTGCGCCAACAATATCCGGGACGTTATCGAAGGTACCGCCGGCGTGTGGTACAGCTTCTACTCCGGCCCGAAAGGCACCGTGAAGTTCGGCCTGCAGTTCTCCCACGAGGCGTACAACACGTGGGCAGGCGTGGGCTCCACCGGTACTTGCACTTCGGTTGCGAACCCGAGCTGCGGTCCGAGCACGAACGAGAACATGGTCTTCACCTCGTTCCGCTACTACATCCCGTAGCAGCGATCCAACTTCACTCGGCAACGCGGGGAGGCGCATTCAGCCTCCCCGTTTCTTTTGAAGCCAACTTGCAGCGGGATCGGAGCGCCAAACATCATCCCCGCCGGTATGACAAACATGTTGACGATGGAGTGTTCGTAGCCTTGCCTTGCGCGAAAAAGGTCATGATGGGCAGCCACATGGCCGCAATCTTGCCAATGGTCGAACGGGAGATGAGAGCAAGCACGACGCCGATGGTCACCATCCAATTGCACAGGACGCCCTTCGTGACCGCTGTCATCCATCTGTTGATACCGAGGGCCATGCGGCCCAGCGTTTTTTTCTGTGCGGCCTGCTTCAGGATTTCCCCGATGGCTCGCTGCTGCTGGAGCCACAATTCGTTATTGCCCAGTAAAAAAGCAAGGCATAAAAGACACTCCCGACTAAGTTGCCGAAATAGACCCAGCCCCAGTTTCAAAACAGCTTCTTGAAGCTCAGTTCCTTCGCAGCGAGACCCGCAGGCAGCGACGCGAAGTTGCCGGTGGCTAGTTCGAGACCAAGCAAAGCAAGCATTACGAAGCCGACCGAAAAAAGAATGGCGCCGACGATAGGCGCGAGACCTTGCGCGTTCACGATCAAGGCCAGAAGTCCTGATCCACGTCACCGCCCACGACTAACCGTCGGCCCAAACTTCTTCAGGACTAGGAAGACTTCGCGGTCATATCTTCCCGGCTCGCGTTTCGGCTCGATGTAGACCGGACCCACTTGGCCCGTGTACTGGCCGGCATAAAGGTTTGCGCCAGCCCGAATGTGCGTATGGTAGAACCGTAAGCCAGCCGGGCCGGGAGTGAACGTGATGCGGCGCTTGCCGTGGGCGGGAACGTAGGGTGTGCCCTCTTCGGCGGCTCCGTCCACATCGACGGGGATTTTCTGTCCGTGCCAGTGCAGTTGCTCAGGCGAATCCGTGTCGTTGTAAATGTCCACGGTGGTTGGCTGACCCTCGCGAAGGCGAATCAGAGGTCCAGGAAACTGCCCGTTGTAAGTGATGGTTGAGAGAATAACCTTCGGTGCGATTTCGATTGGGGAGGCTTGGATGCGAATAGTGTAATCGGCCGAACCGGATCCATGTTGCCGGGCAGTCGCTTCTGGCCGCAATAGAGCGGCACTATCCGCAGCCACACCTATCGGTGAAGCCAAAAGAGCTCCAGCGGTGAGCCCCGCCCCCTTAAGGAATCGTCTCCTCGACTCTGCGAATTTTTCCATGAGGCCCTCCTTGCGTGCTTGCTAGGCGGCGCCGCGCGTCTAAGGACCACGCTCCACCGCCTAACACGATCAGAAAAATCAGCGAGCAGAACATCGCGAAGTCAGTTCGCGCATCGCTCACCATGTACCAAAAGCCCTGACTCGCGCGGAATAGTTCCGGACTTTTCGTTGTGGCAATCGCCGTTGAGATCACGATCAACAACGGAACAGATGAAATCCTTGTCCAGAGCCCAAGCAATACCAAAAGCCCGCAGAGAATCTCAAAAGTGCCCACGAAATGCGCCGTGAAATAAGGATGCGGAAATCCAATTCGCGTGAAACGAATCACTCCCATCTTTGGATCGATGTACTTGAGAATTCCCTGAGTCAAAAAAATCAGTCCCACCGCCAAACGAATAAGAAAAATGCTCGGGGGCCCTTTGCCAGAGCCAAAGAAGAAGCCAACGATGGAAGCCATTTCGATTCACCTCTCGGGGAAGTGTTCGTCACATGCGTGGGAGCGACCCGAATCCCGAAGTCGAAATCTGGTGTTAGCGAACTGTTATTGTCCCTCTCTGCTTGGAATCTACAGGGGGTGCATCCCGCGCAACTCTCAGTTCGATTTAGATAACACGGCGTGCGGAGACACCTCGGTCCCAGCCTGAAGTTGGTCGCTGCCGTGCGTCGCAACCTTATCCCCTTCGTGCAAGTCGCCGAAAACTTCGATAAGGTTTCCAGCCGTTACGCCAGTTGTTACATCTACCCACTCGACACGGTTGTTACGGATTCGAAGGACAAAAGTTCGCTCTAGATTGCTCGCAACAGCCGAGGTTGGAACAAACAATGTGGGGTAGGTTCGCCTGATCGGCCACTCAACCTGGCAGAACGTTCCAGGGACGAGCTCGGCATGAGGATCGTGCACGTCGAGTTCCACGGGCATAGTCCGCGTTTTTAGATCCACGTCATTTGAAATCCTGGCGATCGGAGCACTAAACGTTCTGCCTGGAAACGCGGGCACGGTAAAGCTCACCATCGTGCCTTTCGGGACCCCAGCAACATCGTTCTCGGGCACGGGTACAACCAGCCTGTGCCGGGTAGTTGTTTCAATCCTGACGATGGGTGTCGCACTTGCTCCGGCGGCAGGACCTACGAGCGCGCCTGGATGCACGTATCGAGTCGTTACTTGGCCACTGAAAGGAGCAATTATGTTCAGATACGACTCCAGTTGTGTTTCGGCTCTCAGAGTCTCCTGTGCTGCACTTGCCGTTTTGCGCAGTGCGTTTACATTTGCCTCATCCGCTTGCACAGTCTTTTGGGCTATGTCCAGATCGTTCGCGGCGACAACACCGGGCGTTTTCGCGGCGGCGCTCATATGCTGATAAGTCGCTTGATCCGCTGCCAGCTTGGCCTGGCCGGCGACAAGCTGTGCTTCAGCGCTCTGGTAAGCGGCATCAGCCTGAGCACGCTGTGCAACTAGCTCGGGGGCTTCCAGCCGAGCAATGACCTCGCCCGCTTTCACCAGAGATCCACGGTCCACACTAATTGATTTCACAAAGCCAGTCTCTTTCGCGTACGCATCGACGCTCTCGTATGGCATCAGCTCTGCGGGCAGGAGCTCCATTGTGCTCAACTTCTGGGACTTCACGGCGGTGACCTCTACCTGGGGAACTGAGTTCGCTGCGACAGATGCCGTGCCAACGGAATTCTGCCCGCACGCCGCCAAATACGAACAGGCTGCCAGAAGAACGAAAAAGCCTATCAATCTATCGTTGACGAATTGTTGTCGCCACAGGGATCGAGTCATTTCACCTCCATCAGCTGCTGGCGTGCCGACTTTCCGGATCGTCAGGATCGAGTGAAGGAGAAGCCGTCGCTGCGCGCTCCTGGACGACAGCAGAACACGAACGGCAGCACCGTCAGATTCGCAAGCGTAGCTGCGATCAAACCTCCGATGACCGCTCTGCCCAGCGGAGCAGTTACCTCCGCTGCCAGCGCCATGGGAATCATTCCCGCGATCATGGCGGCGCTGGTCATCAAAATCGGCCGCATGCGTTCCTTAACTCCCTCGATGCCTGAGTCGAAGGCAGAAGCGCCGCTCCGCCGGTGCTGGTCCGCAAATGTCACCAGCAGGATAGCGTTAGCCGTTCCGACTCCGACGGCCATGATGCCGCCCATGTACGACTCGATATTCAGGGTCGTGTGGGTGATCAGAAGCATCAGGATCACTCCGCAGATCGTAGCAGGCGCCGTTGTCAGAACGACGAACGCAAGGCGCAAAGACTCGTAGTTTGCCGCCAGCAGCAGAAAGATGGCCAGGATCGCAAGCCGCAGGCCGATGCCGAGGTTGTTGAGCGTGTCGTGCATCGGCGCAATCTGCCCTCGCACCTGCACCGTAGTGCCGCGTGGGCGGAGTGCCCGCGCGCCGGATTGCCGCGTCGATGCTCTTCGAGACCCGTCCCAAGTCTTGACCAGCATATTGGCCGAGAGGGTCAGCATCCGAAAGCCATTGCGGCGGTCGTATTCGCCCATGACCGTCCCGTCGCCCACTTTCGCAAGGTCGCCAATCAAAGGGTGCTGAGATTGTCCGAGGCATCACCGGAATATTTTGAACAGTCCTGCGAGCGAGGTGATATTCGGCTGAGGATATTGCACCTGCACCTGGTAGGCGACGCCCGTATTCGGATCAGCCCAGTAGTTGGGTGTGGTGAAACGGCTTGAATAGGTAGCTTCCGAAAGCGATCGGGCCACCTGATCCGCCGTCACGCCGAGTTGCCCTGCCAATTCGCGGTTCACCTTCACGTCGACGCTCGGATAGTCGAGCGGCATGCTCATACTTTCAGATCGCGCAGATCGGCGTATCTTGCCCATCTCGATTTCGCAATCGGTCGGTGTAGGCTCGGCTGGCGGCGAGGTTCGGTCCAATCACGGCGACCTCAACCGGGGTGGGCGCGCCGAAATTCATGATCTGATTGACAAGGTCTCCCGGCTCGAACGAGAAACGTCGCACCCGGAAATTCTGGGGGCAGCGTCTGGCGAAGCTTTTCTTCCAACGCCGGCACGTCGATGTCGGCTTCGGGCCGCAGAGCTACGTTCATCACCGCTTCGTGTGGCCCGCTGGTCCAGAGGAACACCGTGTTGATGGGGTAGCTTGCGCCTTGTGTGCCGACGTACCCGAGAGTGATGGCGACGTTGTCGCGGCCCCGCCGCTCTTGCGAATTTCGTCCAGAACTCCAGTCACCAGTTGTTCCGTTTCCTCCGCTCGCGTTCCGATGGGAGCGTCGAACCGCAGGCGGAATTGGGTCGCACCCATAGTTGGGAAACAACTCCTGACCAAGCTGCGGCCCGAGCAAGAGAACAACGGCCAACACGACGGCGGCGTAAGCTCCGACCACGAGCCAGCGAATCGCTCGACAGGCGTTCCAGAAATGCTCCCCAGCGATCCCGAACCTTGTCAAAGTCCCATCGTCCGGCGATCAGTACTTTGTGGCTTCGATCGATCTGGCGATGGATCCACAGGAACAGCACCGGCAGAAAGGAACTGGACAAGCAGGAACGAAGCGATCATGGCGAACGCGACGGCGAGCGAGAGCGGCACAAACAAGTTTTGCGCCACGCCCGTCATCAGAAACGAGGGAAGGAAAACCGCCACCACGGAAAGCATCGACAGGAAGCGCGGCAAAACGGTTCGCTGCGTGGCGTGAAGCACGCCCCGCGCAGGCGGCAAATCCGGTTCCTGCTGCAGCGTGCTGTCGATGTTTTCGATTTCGCACCACGCCTTCATCCACCAGGATGCCCACCGCCAGCGCCAGACCCGCCGAGCGTCATGATGTTGATGGTCTGGCCGGTCAGCCACAAAGCCACGACCGAAGTCAGCAGCGCAAACGGAATCGTGGTCATGACAATGAACGAACTTCGCCAGTCGCCGAGGAACAGCAGGACCACCAGACCGGTCAGCAACGCTCCCAGCAATCCTTCGCGGACCACCGCCGTCAGCGCGCTTGTGACGTAGGGCGATTGGTCGAATTCATAGCTGACCTTAATATCGTTGGGGACCAGCGATCGGAAATACGGCAGGCTATCCTTGACCTCCTTCACGACGGTCACGCGTGGACGCGCCCGCGCGCTTGGTCACCGGAATGTAGACGGACCGGCGGCCATTCACCAGCGCATAGCCTGTGGGGATATCGCTGCGTGTCCTGCATCGTTCCGATATCGTGGAGATAGACCGTCGGGCCCGAGCCCGTCCGGATCGGCAGGTCAGCGAGAGCTTTGAATATTCGGAGTTACCGAATCGCTCTCGGCAATGCGCAGCAGGCTGCCCGTGCGCACGTTTCCAGCGGGTTGCAGAACGTTGCCGCTGTTAATCGCCTGCGCCACTTCGTCGGGCGACATGATCGTAGGCGCGCAGACGGTCGGGATTGATCGTAACCACCATCGTGCGCTGGTTGCCGCCGAAAGGCGGCGGCGACGTCAGGCCCGGCAGCGTGGCGAAAGCCGGCCGCACGCGATTGAGCGCCAGATCTTGAATTTCACCGACGGTGCGCGTTCGCTGGAAAACACCACATAGCCAACCGGCACCGTGCCGGCGTCGAAGCGAATCACGAACGGAGAAACCGTTCCGGGCGGCATGAACGCACGGGCGCGATTCACGTAGGAAATCGTCTCCGCCAGCGCCTGGCTCATGTTCGTGTCCGGGATAAAAAGTCAGCTTCAGCAGTCCATTGCCCTGAATGGATTTGTCCTCGACGCTCTCGATTCCGTTGATGTACAGGAAGTGGTACTCGTAGTAGAAAACGAGATAGCCTTCCATCTGCGCCGGGCTCATGCCGCCATAGGGCTGCGCGACGTAGATCACCGGAAAATTCAGGTTCGGGAAGATGTCGACGCTCATCCGGCTGACCGCCAGAATGGAACCGAGAGCGACGGCGATGACAACGACCAGAGTCGCAATCGGCCGCCTCAATGCCATTCGAATTAGCCACATGGAAGCTTTCTCCTTCCCCTGGTTCGCTCACTAGGCTCGCGCGCTTAGGGGTTCGGTGCCCTGCAGAACATCCAGAAACGGTTGCAAATCGCCCTGTGCATAAGCCACCCCGAAGAGGCCGCGCCACACGTTCAGCCGCGCAACCGCATCATCCATTTCCGCTTGCGCCAGCAAGACCTTCGGCAGTCGGCCACTTCCACAAGATGTCGCCAAACTCGCATCGTATCGGGCGCGCGATTGGCGTCTCCGACGCTCGCGCGGCCGCCAAGTTCAATGGGAGTTTGCTGAGCCACGAGTTGCGCGCCTCTTGAGCTGCGCAAGAGCTGCTTTGGACCTGGCCGGTCAGGTCCTGAATTGTCTTGTCATAAAGAGCCTGCTGCGAATTCTCATTCGCTTTCGCCATCTGCTTTTCGGCGCTCAGCGCCTTGAAATCGAAGACGTTCGGAAAGGTGATGGTGAACCCTGCCACCCAATTTCCCCGCGCTGGCGCCAAGCCGTTCCAGTTGCCGATGATCGATCCGTTGTTGGGAACCTCGCTGCCGCGCGCGAAGCCTTCCGCCTGCAGAAAAATGCGCGGGTAATCGGTCTTGCTCAGCACTTTTCTCCTGCGCCTGCACCTCCCGCACGGCTGCCATTTGATCCTGAGCCAGAGGATTCGTCTGCAGGCGCACATGCTCGGCAGTGATGTCGGCCGGCGGCAGACTCGAGCAGCTTCCCGGCATCCAATCGAATGTCGCTACCCGCCGTTCCCATGAGCGCCGCGAGCGTCGCCAGAGCCGCCTGCTCCGCCTGTTGCGCCTGATATAGCTGCATTTTTGCCTGCGCCAGCTGCGCGTCGGCGCGGGAAGCATCGGCGCCCGGTCGTAAAGCGTTGTTCACAAGCGTGTGAATCGATTGATTGAACACCTGCCAGCGGTCGACGTTGGCCTGGGCGGCGATTACTGCTCGTGGTCGCCAGGGCTGCCGTGAAGAAAAGATTCGCCTACTGCTGTGGCGACCTGAAGCCGTGTCACGGCCAGATCGGCGTTTGTTTTGTTCTTCTGCTGATCTGGGCTTGTCCTACGATTGACCCGCGCAGCCCAAAATCAATCGGCTCCCAGGAAAAAAGGGCGGCTGTCTGGCTGCCCCAATAGCTCTGCCCGCTGGACCCGCCGACCGGTCCTTCAACCGTTGGCGTAATGCCGGTCGGCAGCCAGATCCCGGGTACCTGATTTTGCGTCGCGCGGCTGTCCTGATATACCCCCGAGAACGATGGAAGATACTGCGTGCGCGCCAAGCTAACGTCCGCGTTTGCGAACTTCACCTGCTCCAGGGCCGCGCGGACCGCAGGGTAATGCTGAAGCGCGTAATTTACTGCTTGCTGTAAAGAAAACGACTTCGTTGTTTGGGCCGTCGTCTGACAACTCACCGGTCTCGGTAGCAAACCGGCGACCACAAAACAAACAAAGCCGATTGCGATGCTCGTTCGCGCGCTTTTCATGAGCGGTCCACTCTGCGGTTCATCACGGTCCTGACTGTGCCAAGGGATCAAGTCGAAAATGCCGATAGCAGGCTGGTCTTCTCCGCACAGGTCGTGCCAGGGGAACTATTACCGCTGCAGGCAGCCAGCGTCCCAGGTACCGAACCGTTCGACAAGTCTTATGAAGGAAGAGGAAAATCAGTTCAACTGAAGACTTCCTGACCAGAAGCTGACAAAATCGTCAGGATCAAAGTAGGTGGCCATTTCGCAGGTGCTCCCCCTTTTATCACGACTTTCTAAGCGGGTTCGATGTTGAGTGCACGGCGCGCTTCCTCTGGAAGCAATTCCACTTCCAGCGACTTCGGTCGGTATTCGACTGCAGTGCGCCTATCTTCGTGGGCGGTTCGCGAGAGCAGTGGCAGTATTATTCGGAATACGCAGCCGCCCTCGGGCGGGCACTCCAGTTGTAGCCGGCCGCCATGTGCTTGCGTTCCCCATTTCGCTATGGCCAAGCCGAGGCCAGCACCGCCGGACTCGCGCGAGCGTCCTTCATCGACGCGATAGAAACGATCGAACACTTTGTCGCGATGTTCGGGCGGAATCCCTGGGCCGCTGTCTTTTATTTCAATGACAGCCCTTTGGTCCTCCGAATTTCGGATATGTACTGCAATTGGCGCATTGGGCGGAGAATTCTTGATGGCATTGTCCATCAGATTAATCACAATCTGTCCGAGAATCGTGCGATCGGCATCCACTTCGAAGCTCTCGTCGCCTTCAATCGAGACGGTCTGCCCCTTTTCCTCAGCGAGAGCCTCAAGAAGACAAAGTCTTTCATGCAAAAATGGCAACAGGAGGACGGGAGCTCGGTTGAGTTGGATTTGGCCGGATTCCGCTCGTGCGATCATGAGCAGACTGTCCACGAGTTGATTCAATCGGTAGGCTTCTTCGAGCATGCTACCGATTACTTCGCGATATTCTTCGCGCGTATTCAAGTTCTTGAGACCAACTTCCCCAACGCAGCGGATCGCCGTCAGAGGCGTCCGCAGTTCGTGTGACGCGTCCGTCGTGAACCGTCGCAGTTGTTCGAAGGAGCGCTCCAGCCGCGCAAGCGTATCGTTGAAAGCGCGTGCCAATACCCCAAGTTCATCGTCCGGGTTTTCAACGCGCAGCCGTTCATTTAGGTGCTCGGCGTTGATCTCTTGGATGCATCCGGCCATCTGCTCGATCGGCTTAAGGGCGTTGCGTGCGAGAAAATAGCCCCCGGCTGCGGCCAGCCCAAGCGCGAAAGGCAAACCCGCCATCATGCTCAAGGAAATCTGCCAGAATCGCTGCCATAAAATTTCTTCACTGAAGCCGACGCGCACCAAGGTGGGTACACCATCAATGACATGCCTTTTGCTGATAACCCGAGCCCGCGTGCCGTCGGAGAGGGGAATAGTGCGCACCGTATACCCGTCCGCACCTTCGCCGGGTTCGGGCGCGCGGCCCAAGCTGCGAGATCCAAGAAGCGCATTCCGATAGAGAACTCGTCCGTCCTGAGCTCGAACCTCAAGCAGCCGGTCCTGCTTACTGGTCGGGTACGGATGATCGTGATAATCGCTCCTAAACGAGAGATGCCCGCTAGAACTGAAACTCAACAGACCTTCGACGCCTTCCAAGTCGTCGATAGCGAGGCGATCTAGTGTAGTGTCCCATAAATAGATTGACAGAGTTCCAGCGCTTGGTATGCTCTCAGTCATGCCGAACACAGGTCTGGCGATCAAGTTGTCACCGGCTGAGCGCACGCAGCTGGAGCAGTGGGAATCCGCGCACGGGACGCCGCAACAGGTAGCGCTGCGCTGCCGGATTATTTTGGGAGCGGTGGCGGGTCAGGACAATGTGGCGATCGCCGAGGAGCTCGAAGTGAGCCGGGCGACCGTGCAGCTGTGGCGCAAGCGAGTGCACGAGCAGGGCATTGGGGAGGTCTGGCAGATAGCTCCTGGTCGAGGGCGTAAGCCGCACTACGATCAAGCCCAACGAGACCGGATCATTGAAGCGACTTTGCAAAGCAAGCCCACGGGCATGACCCATTGGAGTTGCCGGCTCATGGCCGAGGCGCAGGGGGTCAGCAAGAACACGGTGAACCGCTTGTGGCAGCTGCACAATATCAAGCCGCATCTGAGCCGCACTTTTAAGCTCTCGCGGGATGCGAAATTTCTGGAGAAGCTGACCGATGTGGTGGGGTTGTATTTGAACCCGCCCGAGAAGGCGCTGGTGCTGTGTTTGGATGAAAAGAGCCAAATTCAAGCCTTAGATCGGACGCAGCCGGGATTGCCGCTGAAGAAAGGCCGTTGCGGAACGATGACGCACGACTACAAGCGCAACGGCACCACGACGCTGTTTGCGGCACTGAACGTGTTGGACGGCAAGGTGATTGGAGAATGTCACGGCCGGCATCGGCATCAGGAGTGGCTGAAAGTTTCTGCGCCGCTTGGACGCTGAGTTTCCCCCGGAGCTGAAGTTGCATCTGGTGATGGACAACTACGGCACGCACAAAGAGCCGCACGTGCAAGCGTGGCTGAAGAAGCATCCGCGCTTTGTGTGCCACTTTGTGCCGACCAGTTCCAGCTGGCTGAATTTGGTGGAGCGCTGGTTCAGAGAATTGACTGAGAAAGCGATTCGCCGCGGCAGCTTCGTGAGCGTGCCGGATTTAAAGCAGGCGATCGAGGAATTTATGCAAGCTTGGAACCAAAACCCCAAGCCGTTCATCTGGACGCGCCACCGTCGGGGACATCATCAAAAAGATCGATCGCGCGCGGGTCAAGATGGAGCAGATCAAACCCGGATCCACCCAGCCCAGGGGGAAAAAGAAGGGACTTGATCTGTAATGTTATATACGGGACATACACTAGCTCCCCGCGCAATTCGTGAAATACCAGAGCCGCTGTACCGCCACAATAGATCAATAGCGTAACCGCGAGCACTGTGACATACCACGCGGTGAGCCGCGTCCGGACATTCCGTGGGCGAATGCGAATCATGGTTCCTCTACCTTTACGATGAATCCAACTCCCCGCACTGTGTGGATTAATCTGGTCGGGAACCCGTCATCGATTTTTCGGCGGAGTCGAGCCATGTGAACATCAATCGCGTTGTCCAAGGAGGGGTGGCGGACGGTTTCTTTCCAAATGTCCCTCGCGATCATTTCGCGCGAAACGACCTCGCCTTGGTTGGTGAGCAGATACTGCAGTAACTCAAATTCTTTGACGGTCAGGCTAAGTGTTCGTGCTGCGCGCCTTACTGTACGCGTCGCTAGATCCATCTCCAGGTCGTCGATTCTTAACCGCAGGACCGATTCTGGTCTGCCCCGGCGCAGAAGGGCGCGAATCCGGGCAGACAGCTCCGGAAACGCGAACGGCTTCACCAGATAATCGTCTGCTCCTGCATCGAGCCCCAGCACGCGATCTTCAACGGTATCCTTCGCGGTCAAGAGAAGTATCGGAATTTTGATATTTTGCCTTCGTGCAGTCGAAAGCAATTCGATCCCGCTACGGCCAGGAAGCATTATGTCCAACAGAGCGAGGTCAAACGGTTCGGAACTTAGCAGAAAGAGTCCGTCCTCTCCCGTATGCGTCACGGCAACGCGGAATCCTTCTGCCTCAAGCCCCTCCCGCAGCGCTCGTGCGACCTTCTGCTCATCCTCGACCAGAAGAATTCGCAACTCTTTGCTTCTCTCAAGTGTCATCACAACAGGAGAGCGGGCGCGGCTATCACTCTTGAGAGTCGTCTCTAACTTATTTGAGGAGTCCACCTAAAAGCTCTCGTGCGAGTTGGCGCACTTTAGAAGCCCTTCACGACCGGCAGGCGTTGCGCGATAGATTGGACGCGCAACATTGCCCAGCTTCTCGTCCTCGGAGCGCAGATATCCCTCAATCAGAGCGAATCCGAAATCGGACGCTTACATGCGTGGTACAGAACGTGAATGCGTATCAGCCCAGACAGGAGCTCTTGATCACGTCCGTGCTTAATGATCGCCGATTCCATCTGCTCTATCGTCTTTCGATTTCGAGAGACAACACACGGAGGATACCATTGCACCAGACCGAGTCAAGTGCGTGGGGTAAGACGAAATGCGCTGCGAAACACAAGCCATGCTTTACGGGAAGTCTTGCAAACCCCTATGGCACGCGCTGGTTCTCCCAGCTTCTCCGCGAGTCTCGGCAGAACTCTACCAGGAACGTCCGACGTAGATGTTGAAGGTGCGGAGGACGCCATTCAGGTTGGGATTCCAGTAATCGCGGTAGCTTCCATAGTAGAAGATCAAGCCGGCGTCGAATTTGTACGGAAGCTCGTAATGCGCCTTGGCTTGCGCGATCCATTGAGGAACGATGACTTCGGAGATCTGCCACCCCCCAAAAATGTGGATCATGAATGTCGTGTGGCCTGTCACCGCTTCTATCTCAGTGTGTTTGCCTTGTGGGGCTACTCGCGTATCGGTAGAGGCATGGCCAAAAGCAGCATGCCGGGGATGCCCATGGACATGCAGCCACGGAAGACAGGACGGGAGGAGCCGGCGGGACGCAATCCTACTTGGCGACAAACGGCAGTCTCTGACACTCACTGCGGCGCTGGCTGCGTCATCGGCGATGTCATCGCAGAGTTCAGTTTGTTTGCACTGGGATGGACGCTCCTCGGCAGTTCGTTATATGCCGAGTATGCCGGCGAGTTGCTGCTCGCCTGGCTGTTTGGAATCGCCTTTCAGTACTTCGCGATCAAGCCGATGCGTAATCTCTCCGTGAAACAAGGGCCCATTGCGGCGGTCAAATCCGATACGCTGTCCATCCTCACCTTTGAAATCGGACTGTGTGTTCGTGTGGGGGGCAGAGATATGCGCGCGGTGACTCGGTCGCTCTACCTTGCATCGAAGGCTGAGCTTGGTGAAAGGACCTGACAGAGGCTCCCGCGTATCAATTTTCTATTCAGTCACAAGGAGAATGCTTGAGGGGCCTCGAAACAGAGTAGCGACTGAACCGCTGGATTCAGTGTGAGTTTTCAAAAAGCCTTCAGACACCTGCCGTGCGGGATTGAAGGAGATTTCTTTGACTCTACTTGCTACTAATTTTAGCTGATTTGACGGTATCTGATCCCCCATAGAATCTGGCAATTGGAGAGAATCAAAACTGGGTATTGAAAAGAAGAGACATACCAAGGCTCACCAACCCCTCACCGCCCCGTCGATAACGGAGGCTTCAATCCCCCCCCTCTCCGCCAGAATTCATTCCTGCGGTAACCTTCTGCTGACGCTTCGACTTCCCCGCCCGCTGGCTGTGCCCAAAAGCCCGGGAGCCTTGACCCTGCATCAGAGGAATTAAAACAACAATGCCTCGATGTCCGGGGGCTGTAAGGGCTGTGGCATGGCACGGAACCTTAGGGCGTGCACCGTCATCTATCTTTATGCGGGCTTCAGGGGGTGAGGACACCCAGGGGTACGCATCCAGTGGCTGAAAAACAAAATCAGCCCTTTCAGGCTCTGCCTGCATGTTGGAATTAAGGAAGAAAGGAGGGGAGAACGCGATGCAACATCAAGACTACTTCACTGCTTATCACAACCTAAAGCTGACACGAGATAGCGGAGGTGTGTTGGTTGCCGAGTTCCACAACAATGGCGGGCCGTTCATTATGACCGCGCCGGCTCACACTGAATTTGTCGATGCCTTCTACCGCATTGCGCAGGATCGAGCCAACAAGATCGTGATTCTGACGGGCGCAGGCGGGGAGTTCATTACCGACGTCGCTTGGTCATCTTTTGGCGACGTCGCCGATCCCGGCGTGTGGAGCCAAGTTCATGACGAAGGCGTTCAGGTTTTGGAAAACATAGCCAACATACGCGTGCCGGTCATCGCGGCTATCGAGGGACGTGCCCACGTGCATTCAGACTACGCGCTACTTGCCAGCGTAATTGTGGCGGCGGAGGGCGCAACTTTCCAGGACGTAGCGCACTTCTCCGCGGGCGTTGCGCCCGGCGATGGGATCTTTACGACGTGGAGTTATCGCGCTGGAGCAGGACGAGCGGAGGCGTTCCTGCTGAACCCACAGCCACTGGCGGCGCGTACCGCGCAGGAATGGGGCGTAGTTGCCGAAGTTGTGCCGAACGGAAAGGCACTCGGTCGGGCGCAGGAATTGGCCGAGCTGTACCTAAAGGCTCCGGAAGTAACACGCCGCAACACGCGCGTGCATTTCATTCAACCCCTGAAGGAGCGCATCGTTCGAGAAGTTGGCTATGGACTGTCGCTGGAAGGAGCATCGTCTGCTGCTCTCGTGAAATCAATGCAAGCGAAGAGCGAACCTCCCGCGCAGAAAGCAAAATCCGCATAAAGCGTTCACTGCGCGGTTTTGGCCACGCCCTCGAGCGGATCGCCGATCAGGCAGGCTGATTTCCACTCGTCCATAAAGACGGCGCCCATTTTCTCGTAGAACTCGATTGCGGGCTTATTCCAGTCGAGGACTTCCCAGCGCATGCAGAAGTAGCCTTCTCGCCATGCGATTCGGGCGACGTGCGCGAGCAGCGCCGTGCCGATCCCGTGCTGTCGCAGGTGCGGGCGGACGAAAAGATCGTCGAGAAACAGTCCGGCGCGCCCCTGAAACGTCGAGTAGAACTCGAAAAACAGCGCGTACCCGGCGGGTTCGCCGTTCCACTCGGCGATCACCGCGCGGAATTTCGGATGCGTGCCGAAGCCGTCGCGAGTGATGTCTTCCTCGAGCACGCTGGTCTCGTTCGCGAGCCGGTCGTATTCGGCGAGTTCGCGGATGAGAGCGGTGAGCAGCGCCGCATCGTTGGCCGTGGCTGGGCGGATCGTCATCATGGGCAATCCAGGGTAAGAGGATGAAAGCGACGCCCATTATACGGCAGTAGCGGGAAACTACCGGCGTGAAAGCATGGCGACGGACTGCGCCTTAACCGCCGGCGATGGCCCCGATGATCATGAAAGGCTCCGTCCCGCGGGCGACCGCATCGGGCAGCGGCGTGTCCGGCGGCTCGAGCGACAAATCCTCCTGGCACGCGAAGAAACGGAGAAACGGGCGGCGCTGGAGAGTGACGTGATCGCGAATCGTCCCGCGCAACACGGGATACTGCGCCTCGAGCGCGTCGAGGACCGAGCGCAGCGTCGCTGGCCCCTTCACGTCGACGGCCACCTCGCCGTCGACGCGCGCCAGCGTCCGCAGGTGCGCCGGAAGTATGACCTGGATCATGGCACCCGAATCACCGAATCGTCTGCACTTCCACAGATAGCACGGCCGGAAGGTCGTGGACAATAGGCGCCCAATGATCGCCGGCGTCGGCGGAGCAGTACACCTGTCCGCCCGTAGTGCCGAAATAGACGCCGCAGGAATCGAGCGAATCGACAGCCATCGCGTCGCGCAGCACATTGACGTAACAATCGCTCTGCGGCAGGCCGTTCGTCAGCGGCTCCCACTCGTTCCCGCCGGTGCGGCTGCGATAAACGCGGAGCTTGCCGTCTATTGGGAAATGCTCCCCGTCGCTCTTGATTGGCACGACGTAAATGGTCTCGGGCTCGTGCGCGTGGACGTCGATCACGAATCCGAAATCGGTCGGCAGATTGCCGCTGACCTCTCGCCACATGTCGCCCGCATTGTCGCTGCGCATCACGTCCCAGTGTTTTTGCATAAAGAGCACGCCCGGACGCGAAGGGTGCATTGTGATGTGGTGAACGCAGTGGCCGATTTCCGCGGCGGGGTCTGGAATGTATTGCGATTTCAGCCCCTGGTTGATCGGTTTCCACGTCTTGCCGCCGTCGTCGGTGCGAAAGGCGCCCGCCGCCGAAATCGCGATGTAAATCCGCTGCGGATTGCTCGGATCGAGAAGGATCGAATGCAGACACATCCCGCCGGCGCCCGGCTGCCATTTGGGACCCGTGCCGTGCCCGCGAAGGCCGGAGAGTTCCTGCCACGACTTGGCGCCGTCGGTTGATTTGAACAAGGCGGCGTCCTCGACGCCCGCGTAGACCGTGTCCGCATCCGTGAGCGACGGCTCGAGATGCCAGACGCGCTTGAACTCCCACGGGTGCTGCGTGCCGTCGTACCACTGATGCGTGGTGAGCGGCTTGCCGGTGGCGGGAGAAACATCGTAGACGAATTTATTGCTCGCGCCGGCCGGCATGCTACCCGGCGTCGGCATCGCTTCGCCTCCGGGCGTCTCCCAAGTCTTGCCGCCGTCGCTCGAACGCTGGATCACCTGGCCGAACCAGCCGCTCGTTTGCGACGCGTATAGCCGGTTCGGATCAACCGGCGAGCCTTTCACGTGGTACATCTCCCAGCCAGCGAAGTGCGGGCCGCTCACGTCCCATTTCTCGCGCTTTCCATCCGCCGTAAGAATGAACGCGCCTTTGCGCGTGCCGACGAGTACTCGAACCTTGCTCATTTTCTGCTCCTCCCTCAAGGGGCATGAATTTGACTACGCTGTGAGACGAGACTGGGATTCCGACGACATTCTGTTTCGGCGCAAGCTGCAAACGTCACTGACCCGAGGACGCCGATGCAGCTTGAGCGCAGTTCACCATCCAGGGTATTCCGAATTGATCGGTGAGCATCCCGAAGCGCGCCGCCCAAAAAGTCTGCTGGATCGGCATCCCCACATGGCCGTTTTCGGACAGAGCTTGAAATACCCGGTCCGCTTCGGCCGGCTGGTCGGTCTGAAACGTTATGGAAAAACCTTGTGGCGACTTGTAATGGCCGGCGGGAGCGTCGACGCCCATTAACACAGCCTCGCCAACCTTCATCTCAGCATGCATGACCTTCTTCTGCCAGTCCGCGGGAACCTGTTGCCCCGAGGGCGTGCCCTCATAGGTAGCGATGGACGTGATCTTGCCACCCAGCGCCTGCTCGTAGAATTTGAACGCCGCCTCGCACTGACCGTTGAAATTCAGATGAGTATTCAATTGCATCTTGCCCTCCCTTTCGAATTTGAGATTCAGTGGCCCTGGAAATGCGATCACGAACGCGTCAAGTGCTGCGCTTGGCGTCCGCGCCATCAAATCTAGGCAGCAAAGGAGTCGGATCGCGCTCGGCCCAGCGCCGCCTCGTCTCCGCTAGAACAGCCTCGCGATTCTGCGCCATGTTCTCGATCACAGCGCACGGCGCTCCCGTCTCCTCGTGCCGCGACGCCCAAACCAGCAGCTCCAGCATCACGGGCGCAAGATCGACGCCTTTCTCCGTCAGGCGGTAATTCAGCTTTCGACCGTCTTTCTGGTCCGCCTCCACCGTGATGATTCCGCCCGCTTCCAGTTTTCTTAGACGATCCGAAAGGACATTCGTTGCGATCCCTTCGCCCGCTTCCTGAAATTCCTTGAACGTCCGGTATGAGCGAACCATCAAATCGCGAATGATCAGCAGCGACCAACGATCCCCAAATCTTTCGAGCGATATGCTCACCGGGCAGCCGGATCGCGGTTTTGACCTAGCTTTCGCTGGCACGGCTCGGCACGTTATCAAAGTCACTTGCATAATACAAGTTACATTTCGATGACTTGCGGTGTGATTGAATCGTGACATCGGGTGCACGCCGATTGAGATTCCTAAGAAGCCCTGCGGCACAGAAGGGACGTGAGCGCGCGGGCGAGGGTCGCGGCCCGGCTGGCGTCCTTAGAGCGCCACGCGACAAAGCCGTCGGGGCGGACGAGAACAGCTCCTGACCGAGCTATGCCGAACGCGCTCGAAAAATCTCCGCTCGGATCGGCGAGCCCGTCCGCGCCGATTTCGTGGACATCCAGCGCGATGCCTAGCTGCTTGGCGGCCGCGCGAGCGCTCTCCCGCCAAGGATCTCCTTCCGGTCCTGCGAGTAGGGCAAAATTCCGGCCAAACAAATCGAGCGTCGAAATCGTCTCCCCATTTCGTTCGAGGAGAACGTGAGGCGCGCGCGTGCCCGGCTTGCCTCGAGATTCGCGAGGATTCTCGTGCGGGATTCCATCGTCGGTGCCATCGGGAATCACGGCCGGCGAGTGGTAACAATAGCCGAGCTCGATGTTGAGATCGTTCTGAATCGCCTGCAAATCGTCGGAGCGCAAATAGGGAGCCGACCGCGTGACGTAGCGCGAATACGCCTGCTCCACCGTAAAAGCGGCAGCCGGACGGCGTTCGAGATCGTAGGTAGAAAGCAGCTCAGGCCCGGCCGCGCCGTTTAGGACCAACGCCAGTTTCCACGCGATATTGTGTGCGTCCTGGACTCCCGTGTTGCCGCCGAAACCGCCGCTGGGCGGCATCACATGCGCTGCGTCTCCCGCGAGGAAAATGCGGCCCTGCTGGAAGCGTTCCGCGGTATCGGCGGTCGCATCCCACTGCATCACGTTCTCAATGGCGATTGGTGTGTCGCGGGTGCCGAGACCCGCGTACAGCAGTTCGAGGGCGCGCTCATTTGTGAGGTCTTTTGATACGTCGGTAATGGGATTCTTGGGGTCGCCCAGCCAATGGACCGCGAGAAACCCCGACGTGAATGGCTTCTCGATGCGGAAAAATCCGCTCAGCGTGGAATTCAGGACGTACATCACGCTCAGATTGCGGCCGCGGAGAAGCGGGCTCACGTCGCCGCGGAAATAGATCGTGATGCTTTTCGAGAAGACGCCGCGCCCGAGCATCCGAATTCCCAATTGCTCGCGAATGCGGCTGTGGCTGCCGTCGGCCGCGATCATGTACCGCGCGCGTACGGTCGAGGTCTTGCCCGTGTCGCGCTCCCGGATCTCGGCTGTGACCCCGGTCGCGTCCTCCTCGAACGAGGTCATCTCCGTGGCGAAACGCAGTTGCGCACCCAACTCTTCGGCGCGCGATTTGAGCAGCGGTTCGAGCAGGCTTTGCGTAATGAAAATCCGGCTGCTGGGGCTGACGTCGCGCACTCCTTCGTTGAGATTCGCGATGAACCAGGCGAGTTCCTTCCCGGCCAGCGTCTCGACCGCCATGATCGCGCCGTCCTGCACGAACTGCTCGTCCGATTTCTTCATTACGACCTGCTCCACACCCACGGTGCGGAACACTTCCATCGTCCGTTGCGTGATCATGGCCGCGCGTGGATGGATTGCCGTCCCTCGATGGTGCTCGACGACGAGCGCGGGTACGCCGTGGTGACCGAGCAGCAGCGCGGCGGACATTCCGACGAGGCTGCCCCCCACGATCAGTACGGGAACTTCGATATCAGGCATGAAGACGCTCCCAAACCGACAGCATCGGCGTTGTCGCGCAGCGCCCCCAGCGCCCGCTGTTTGACGCCTGCCTCCCCCTAACCGATTGGAAGCTATCACAAATGTCTCGGCGCGAGCCAGACAGCTTGGTGCGGCGAACCACACAACGAAGCCGTGGTTGACACCCCAACATGACGCCAGTAAGATTCCCGGTCAGCTAGGGGATTACGCCGTGTGATCCCTGCGTATACCTTCGGGCTGGAGACCAAATTATGACGAGAACTCTGTGGGCCATTTTCACTGTCGCTCTCCTTCTGCCAATTTCAGCGTTGCGCGCAAACGCGCAGGACCAGACGGCCGCACCGGGCGCAACCGCAACGGCCGCACCAGGCGCGGCTCCCGCAGCGCCGCAGGGACGCAAGAAGCGCGTCGCCATCTTCGACTTCGACTACGCTACCGTGCAAACAGCTTCTGCCGCGGCATTCGGCACCAATGTGGACGTCGGCAAGGGCATCACCGATCTGCTCGTGAAGTATCTCGTGCAGGACGGCACCTACTCGGTGATCGAGCGCCAGGTGCTCGACAAAATCATGGCCGAGCAGAATTTTTCGAATAGCGACCGCGCCAATCCCAACTCGGCGGCCAAAATAGGCCAACTGCTCGGCGTGGATGCCATCATCGTCGGCGCCGTCACGCAATTCGGCAACGACACCAAGAACACCAACGTCGGCGGCGGGGGCGGCGGTTTTGGCGGCTTCGGAATCGGCGGATTCCACCACTCTAATACCAAAGCGATCGTGAATATCGACGCGCGCATCGTGAACATCGACACGGCTGAAATTCTCGGCGTCGCCGAGGGTCACGGCGAGTCCTCGCGGTCGAGCACGGGCCTGCTGGGCGGTGGCGGCAACTGGCACGGCTGGGGGGGCGGGGCGGTCGATTTCGGCGACAGCAACTTCCAGCAGACGATTCTCGGCGAGGCGGTGAAGAATTCCGTCGCGCAATTGAGCGCCGGCCTGATCGCCGACAACACGAAGATCTCCGCGCGGACGATCGTCGTCTCCGGCCTTGTGGCGTCCGTCGATGGCGGCCAGATCGTTTTGAACGTCGGCGCGAAGGCGGGCTTGAAAGTTGGCGACCAGCTCTCCGTCGAGCGCGTGACGAAGGAAATCAAAGACCCGGCCACCGGCCAGGTGATCCGGCGTCTGTCAACTCCCGTAGGCGTCGTGCGCATCACCGACGTGGACGACATTTCCGCGATCGCCGCGCCCGTTTCCGGTGCAGGATTCAAGGTGGGCGACGCGGTAAAAACCGTCACGCAGTAGAAATCGCCGGGCGCCTGCCTCCCAGTGCGCCCGGCATTTTCATTCCATGGGGAGTCCGACGTAGTTTTCCGCGAGCGTCTGCGAGGCGGCGCGCGAGCTTGTGACATAATCGAGTTCCGCGAGCTGCCGCCGCCGGTCGAAGGCATTGTCCGTATTGAACAGGTGCAGCATCGACGTCATCCACCAGGAAAAGCGCTGCGCCTTCCAGACGCGCCGCAGACAGGTCTTTGAATAGTTTTCGATCAGGTCTTTTCTCCCTGAAGCATAAAACTCCGTCAGAGCGCGCGACAGCACGAATACATCCGCAGCCGCCAGATTCAGTCCCTTTGCTCCGGTGGGCGGCACGATGTGCGCCGCGTCGCCGGCAAGGAATAGTTTGCCGTGTTGCATCGGCTCGACGAGAAAACTCCGCATCCCCGTGACGCCCTTCTGCAGCACCCGCCCCTCAATGAGTTTCCATTTCCCATCAGCGGTGGCCAGTCGCTTGTGAAGCTCATCCCAGATGCGTTCGTCGGGCCATTCGCGGATGTCCTCATCGGGCGCGCACTGCACGTAAAGCCGGCTGATCTCGGGCGACCTCATGCTGAGCAGCGCGAAGCCGCGCTCGTGATACGCGTAGATGAGTTCATCGGACGAAGGCGGCGCTTCCGCGAGTATTCCCAGCCACCCGAAGGGATAAATTCGGTCGTATACAGTCAGCGCGCCTTCTGGAATCGAAGGCCGGCAAACGCCGTGGAAGCCGTCGCACCCCGCAATGAAATCGCAGATCACTTCCTCCGCCTTGCCGCCCGCGCGAAAGCGGATTTTCGGATGCGTCTCGCCTCCGCCGTCGCTGAAATCATGTACGCTCACACCCTCGGATTCATAGAAAATCTGTCCACCCGCCGCCAGCCGTGCGTCGACGAGATCGGCGACCACTTTGTTCTGCGGGTAGATAATCACCGTGCGTCCGCCCGCCAGCTCGTTGAAGTCGATGTGGTGCGTGCCTCCGCCAAAGCGCAGATAAATCCCGTGATGGACGAGGCCTTCGCGCTTCAGCCGCGCGCCCACGCCCGTTTCGATCATCAGATCGGCCGTGCCCTGTTCGAGCAGGCCGGCACGCACGCGTTCCTCCACGTACTGCCGGCTGCGCGCTTCCACCACCACCGACTCGATCCCCTGCAAATGCAGCATATGCGAAAGCAGCAGCCCCGCAGGCCCCGCGCCGACGATTCCCACCTGTGACCGTATCATGTCGCCGCCTATTCTATATTCATCTTGCAAAGTGAGGGGATCAAACTAGAATGCTGGCACGTTTGCCGCCGGTACCTGCCGATTTGGGCGGCGGGGCCAGCAACTCGATGCGTGGCGATCGCGCGAAGCATTGCGCGCGGCTCGACGACCGTTCCTTGAGGGAGGCTTGCAGTGGCCAAGAAGCCGGGATTCTATGGCTGGAAGCTGGTCGCCGTGCTTTCCTCTCTCGATTTTCTGAATCTCGGGTTGCCGGTGTATGGCGGCACCGTGATCAATAGCTACATGCTGCGCGAGATTCCGATGAGCCGCAGCACGCTGGGCCTCGGGTTCACGCTTCTGAATCTTTTCGTCGGATTGCCCGCGACGCTCGTGGCGATTTCAATCCTGAAACTGGGAATTCGCGCCACGTACTTGATCGGGTCCGCGCTGATCTGTCTCGGCTCTCTCTTTCTGGCGTTTTTCGCGACGAAGCCCTGGCACTTTCTGCTTGGTTTCGGCGTGATCAATGGAATCGGCGTGTGCTTCGGCGACATTGTTCCCGGCACGACGGCCGTTGCGCGCTGGTTCAAGCGCTACCGCGGCCGAGCCACGGGACTTGTGCTGAGCGGTTCCGGCATTTCCGGCTTCCTGGCCGCGCCATTCATGGACCGGCTGATTCGAGTCGGCGGCGGCAACTGGCGCCTCGGCTGGGAGATTATCGCGGCCATCGCCATCGTCGGCGGAATTCTCGCCGCAGTTTTCATCAAGGAGCGCCCGGAAGATTTGGGGCAGGTTGCCGACGGAAAGCCGGAAGAAGAAATTCCGTCTCAGTCTGCGCAGTCGCAAGCTACCCGCCAGTCCCACGAGCTCATCACCCGCTATGTGTGGACCCCGTCCGAGGCCTATCGCACGCGCGCGTATTGGCTGATCGTGATCGGTGGCCTCGCCGCGCAGTTTCCTTTCTTCTTTTTCACGGCGCACTGGATCCTCCATTTGCAGGGCGCGGGGATCTCGTCGAGCGACGCAGCCTTTGCGATGGGCCTGTTCACGATTTCCTGCATCGCGGGCCGCCTGATCGGCGGATGGCTGATGGACACGATGACCGCACGCTACGCCTTCATGATCGGGCTCTGCTGCTACGTGGTCGGTTCCGTAGCCGCGCTGAGGGTGGGACCGGATTCGCTGATGATTGCCGATGCGGCGGCGGTTTTGTACGGCCTGGCCATCGGCTGGACGTTCATCTGCATGGCGACCTGCGTGGCCCATTTCTATGGTCCTGCCGCGTTTCCAAAGCTTGCGGGAATGATGGTGTTGTTGACGTCCTGTGGCGCTTCACCCGCGGGCCTGATCGGCGGCAGGATTTTCGACGTCTACGGCAGCTACGCGCGCGCCTTCGAACTCAACATTTTGATCGCTGTGGTTGGCATCATCGCCGTGGCTTTTGCGACGTTGCCGCGTCCCCGCGACGCGCACGTCGCCGTAGCACAGGCCGCATAGATTCGAAGTTGGCAGAACGCATCTAGAGGAGACACCGAGTGCCGAAGAAACCTGAATTTTACGGATGGAACCTGGTTGCCGTTCTTTTCGCCCTCGATTTCATCAACATGGGGTTTCCGTACTACGGCGGCAGCGTGATCATCAACGATTTCATGATTCACGACATCACCATGAGCGGCAGCATGAGGGGGTGGGGCTTCACGCTGCTCAACATCTTCGTAGGCGTGGCGGCGGTGGTGGTGGCGGTCTCGATCGTGAAGATTGGGCTGCGGGCGACGTTTGCACTGGGCTCGGCGATCATCTGTGCCGGAGCGCTCTACATGGCGCTGGTGGCGAAGACGCCGATCGAGTACTTGATCATGTTCGGCGTGGTCATGGGATCGGGCATCAGCTTCGCGACTTTGGTTCCTGCGTTCACGGCCGTGGCGCGCTGGTTCCGGAAATATCGCGGGCGCGCGAATGGCATTGCGGTTTCGGCTTCGGGATTCGCCGGGCTGGCCGCGCCCTTGCTGGGCAAAGTGATCCGGGCGCACCACAATAACTGGCGGATGGGATGGTTCATCGTGGCGGGCGCGGTGGTGCTGGCCGGCCTTCTGGCGCTGCTCTTCGTGAAGGAAAGTCCGGAGTCGATGGGGCAGACGGTGGATGGAATTCCGCCGGAGCAGCAAAGCCAGGCGACGCGCACCGATGCGCTGGCGACGAAACATTCGTGGACCGCCGGGCAGGCGTATGGAACGGGAGCATACTGGCTGATCGCTATCGCGGGCATCGTCTCGACATTTCCGTTTTTTCTCTTTGTGGCGCATTGGACGAGGCGCTTGATCGGGGTGGGATTCCAAGCCTCCGATGCGGAATTGGCGCTGGGCTTTCTGACGATTGGAACGCTGCTCGGGCGGTGGCTCGGCGGGCTGCTGATGGACTACATCAACGCGCGCGTGGCCTTCGTGCTGGGATTGGTGGTGTATTTTGTCGCGTCCTACATGGCGATTGCGGCGATGCCGGGCGCGCTCTGGATGGCCTATCTTGCGGCTCTGCTCAACGGCGCTGCGTACGGATGGGCGTTCACGTGTGTCGGCACGATGGTGGCGCACTATTACGGGCCGGGGGCTTTCCCGAAGCTGTACGGAACGATGACGCTGCTCGTGTCGTTTTGCGCTTCGCCGGCCGGGGCGGTGGGCGGATGGATCTTCGACAAGTACAAAAGCTACACGCCGGCATTCGAGTTGAACGCCGTGCTGGCGGCCCTGGGCATCGTTGCGATCGTGTTTGCGGCCATGCCGAAGCCGCGCAGCGAGGTGGGCGCACCCGCGCTGCGGCAGGAGGCGGTCCGGTGATTCGCCGCCGCGAGATTCTGAAATCGTCTCTCGTCGGCTGCGGTGCCGCGCTCGCGGGCGGCACGCTGGGTTCGCTCGTCGCGCCTCGCGCTTTCGCGGGCAACCGAGAATCCACGGGCCCCATTGTCGAAACGAATCGCGGCAAGCTCCGCGGCGTTTCCACCGGCGGCGTTTACTCCTTCAAAGGCGTGCCCTACGGCGCTTCCACCGATGGCTCGATGCGCTTTATGCCGCCGGTCAAGCCCGGGGCGTGGACCGGCGTCCGCGACGCCATCAACCTCGGCCCGCTTGCGCCACAGTTCGTATCGAGCGCAAGCGGCGGCTCCGACATTCGCAAAGCCATGGGCGATATCTTCGGCCCCGGCGAAATCAGCGAGGATTGCCTCGTCCTCAACGTCTGGACACCGAGCCTGCATCGCGGCAAGCGCCCGGTAATGGTCTGGCTGCACGGCGGCGGCTTTACCGGCGGGTCGGACGGTGCGCCCACCTATGACGGCACGAACCTCGCGCACAAGCGCGACGTGGTCGTCGTCGGGCTCAATCACCGACTGAATGTGTTCGGCTACCTCTATCTCGGCGAGCTTGGCGGCGCGAAATACGCGGACTCGGGCAACGTCGGCATGCTCGATATCGTGCTCGCGCTCGAGTGGGTCCGCGACAATATCGCCCGTTTCGCCGGCGATCCCGCGAACGTCACGATCTTCGGCGAATCGGGCGGCGGCGCGAAAGTCAGCACGCTGATGGCGATGCCGCCGGCGAAGGGCCTGTTTCACAAGGCGATTGTCGAGAGCGGCTCGATGCTGAAAGCAACATCGCGCGAGGATGCGAACAAGTCCGCGGAGAGATTCATCGCGAAGCTGGGCGTCACACCGGATCGCATCGACGATTTGCAGAAGCTGCCGATGGAAAAGCTGCTCGACGCAATGCGCTCGCTTACCGGGCCCAATGCGATCCGCCTGGGGCCCGTCGTCGACGGCCGCTCGCTGCCGCGCAATCCCTTCGATCCCGACGCGCCCGCGCAATCGGCAAACGTCCCGATGCTGATCGGCACGAACGGCACCGAATCCTCGCTGCTGCTCGGCCTCGGCAATCCCGCGCTCTTTTCGCTGAGCGAAGCGGACATGCGCTCGCGCCTGAAATCCTATCTTCACCTCGACGACGAGGCAAAACTCGACAGCATCATCGCGACCTATCAGAAAGATCGCCCCGGCGCCTCGCCCAGCGAAATCTATTTCGCCGTAACCACCGATCGCATGATGCGCATGAACGCCATCACGCAGGCCGAGCGCAAAGTCGCGCAAGGCGCCGCGCCCGCCTATATGTACATCTTCGCCTGGCGCACGCCCGTCCTCGGCGGCAAGCTGATGTCGCCGCACGGGATCGAGCTCGCTTTCGTCTTCGACAATACGGACAAGACGGTGGGACTGAATGGCAGCGCCCCGGACGTGCCGGTGCTTGCCGACAAAGTGAGCGCGGCGTGGGCCGCCTTCGCGCACACCGGCAATCCCGGCACCAGTGCGCTGCCGCACTGGCCCGCCTACGACACGAAGTCTCGCGCCACCATGGTCTTCAACGATGAATGCAAGCTCGAGGATGATCCCGGCCGCGACGAGCGCCTCGCTTTAAGCACGCTGCCGCCCGGCGGAATCATGTAGGTGGTGGTTGGCCGACGCGCCTTGCGTTCGCGCGCGCTACAGCTGAATCTTCGAGAAGAAGTAGCTTCCCACGCCAAGCAAAATCGCGGTCAGCAACGTCACCACGACGAGATCGGTCGTCACGCCGTACGCGAACATCGTGCTGCACGATCCGCGCAGCCCATCCACGCCATAGCTCAGCGGATTCAGCCGCAACCCGATCTGCAGCACCTTCGGCAGGCCGTTCGCCGAAAAGAGCGCGCCCGAAAAAAAGAAAATCGGCAGGATCAGAAAATTGATGATGAGCGGAAATCCCTGCATATCCTGAAGGACGGACCCGAAAACCGTCCCGACGCCCGCGAACAGCAGCGAGATCATAAATATGAAAACAATCGCCAGCGGCAGATAGGGCGAAAGCTTAATCCGAAATCCGGCAATCAGGCAAATCAGGAACATCACGATCCCCTGCGCCATGGCCACAAGGGCGCCGCCGAGCATCCTTCCAAACACGATCTCGAGCCGCGAGACCGGCGCCACCAGCGTTTCCTTCAGAAATCCGAACTGCCGGTCCCAGATGATCTCGATTCCCGAAAACACGGCGTTGAAGAGAATCGCCATGGCGATGATTCCCGGCGAGAGAAAGTCGATGTAATTTCCGCCGCCGGCCTTGGCGAACATCGCCTTGAATCCAAATCCGAGCGCCACAAGAAACAGGAGCGGCTGCCCGAGCGAACCGATAATGCGCGCGGGCGACCGGATGTAGCGCTTCAATTGCCGTACGCAGAGAATGTAGATCGCTTTCATCGCCGCCCTCCGCCTCTCCACGCGCGTCCCATCATGCGCATCCGGTCGGTCGCGTTCGCTTCTTCCTCGCGAATAGCATGCCCGGTGAGCGCGATGAACGCGTCTTCCAGGTTCGGGCACTGGGTGCGCTCTTTCAGCGCGGCGGGAGAGCCCTGCGCCACGATCTTGCCGTGGTCGATCACCGCCACGTCGTTTGACACCCGGTCGGCTTCGTCCATATAGTGGGTGGTGAAAAAAACCGTCACGCCCTCTTCCTTGCTCAGTTGCTGAATGTAGCCCCAAATGTGGTTGCGCGTTTGCGGATCGAGCCCGATCGTCGGCTCGTCGAGAAAAAGAATGCGCGGCTTATGCAGCAGCGCCCGCGCCACCTCCAGCCGCCGCTTCATCCCGCCTGAATATTCCTTGACGAGATTGTTCTTCCGGTCGCCCAGGCCCACGAAGTCAACCAGCATGTCGATGCGCTTTTTCCGCTCGCCGTGCGGGACGCCGTAGAGAATCCCGTGCAGGTCCATATTCTCGTACGCTGTCAGCTCGTCGTCGAGGCTCGGGTCCTGGAATACGATTCCGAACGACCGCCGCACCTGCTTCTGCTCGCGCGTCGGGTCGTGCCCGTTCACGAGGATCTTGCCGCTGGTCGGATCGAGCACCGTGGTCAGCATCTTGATCGTGGTGGTTTTCCCCGCGCCGTTCGGCCCGAGAAATCCGAAAATCACCCCTTCGGGCACCGTGAACGAGATGTGGTTCACCGCGCAGAATTGCCCGTAGTTCTTCACAAGGTCGTGCACCGAGATCATTTCGCCCATTCGTGTTTTCCCATGGCCTGAATTGGCCCACCCGGAGGCGTCACAGAATACGATGTATCCGCACGCGCGGGCAATTGGTTATAACGGCCCAACAGGACCCAAAGTTACGCGCCAATTTAGCAGTACTTTTCGCTTGCATTCCTCGCCGCGCTGCCCCGCGCCCTGTCATTCCGCCTGCCCTGAGAGTCGTGGCGAAGGGAGGCCGGTTTCTGGCCGAGGAATCTGCTCTTCGGCTTTGGCGATGCTGATGCAATCAGAGTCAGTCGTTGAAAGAGCGTGGACATTTCGCCCCGCGGATATATATTCGCAGAGCGTTCCAGAGCAATCTCAGGGAGGCCCGCAGCAGTGACCACGGTTCGAGAAGCAACCTACGAAGTGCTCCGCGATCTCGGGATGACGACGATCTTCGGCAATCCCGGCTCGAGCGAGCTGCCTTTCCTCAAGGACATGCCTCCCGATTTCCGGTACGTCCTCGGCCTACACGAGCGCGTCGCCGCCGGCATGGCGCTCGGCTACGCTCTGGCGCGCAACGAAGCGGCCTTCGTAAACCTCCACTCGATTGCCAGCGCCGGCAACGGCCTTTCCGCCCTCATCGACGCGCAACTCCTGGAGGCGCCGCTCGTCGTCACCACGGGCCAGCAGGACCGCCGCCAGATTCTCGCCGAGCCTTTCCTCGTGAGCCGCGCGGTCGAGGTCGTGAAGCCGTACGTGAAATGGGCGTACGAGCCGCTGCGCCCCGAAGATGTTCCCGGCGGCCATCGCGCGCGCCTATCACCTCGCGATGCTGCCGCCGCGCGGGCCGGTCTTTCCTTTCAATTCCAATGGACGATTGGAACAAGCCCTGCCAGCCGGTTGTCGCGCGCAAGGTCAGTCAATCCGTCTCGCCCGATCCCGCACTCCTCGACGAAGTCGCGCGCGCGATCGATTCGAGCCGCAATCTCGCGCTCGTCACCGGCTCGCAGATCGAGCAGGACGGAGCATTCCACGACGTGATCGCGCTCGCCGAGCGCCTCAACGCCGACGTCTTCGCCGAGCCCATCGCGCCTCGCTGGGCGTTTCCGCGCAGCCATCGCCTGTTTCGTGGCGGCCTGCTGCCAGCGCAGAAGCCGCTCGCCGAGCAACTCGCCGGCTACGACACGGTCATCGTCCTCGGCGCGCCCGTTTTCTTGTATTACGCCTACGTTCCCGGCGACGCCATCGCGCCCGGCACGAAGCTTTTCCAGATCACGAATTCAACGCGCGATGCCTCCGCCGCGCTTGCCGGAACCAGCATCGTCGGCAATATCTCGGTCGCCGCAAAATATCTCGCCGCGCGCGTGAGGCCCGTTGAGCGCAGCGTCGTTCCGTGCCCGAAGCCTCCCGAGCCGCGCCCCGATTATCCGATCACGACCGCATATCTTTTCAGCACGCTCAATAAGCTCCTGCCGCGCGACGCCATTCTTTCCGAGGAGTGCCCGTCGTCGAAGGGCGATCTAGACCGTTACGTCCAGCTCGACGAGCCCGGCTCGTTCTATTCCGTTCGCAGCGGGATTCTGGGCTTTGGTCTGCCCGCGGCCGTCGGCCTGCAGCTCGCGCATCCGAATCGCCGCGTCGTGTGCCCCGTCGGCGATGGCTCCGCGCAGTATTCGATTCAGGCGCTGTGGTCGGCCGTGCAGCAGAAAGCGCCCGTCGTTTTTCTCGTCGTCCGCAATGGAAACTATTCGGCGCTGAAAGGTTTTCGCGATTTCACGCAAGTCGGAAAAAACATCCCCGGAATCGACATCCCCGGAATCGACGCGGTCAAAATAGCACAAGGCTACGGCATGTCGGCGCGCGAAGTCGACCGCCCCGAGGATCTCGAGCCAGCCCTGAAAGCCGCGCTCGCCTCAAAGGAACCCTGCCTCATCAGCGTGAACGTCGCCCAAGGCGGCCAAAAAACAATGGGCATGGACCAATCCGTGAACCCACCCAATTACGGCTAATCAGCTGCGCCAAGCAAGACTTGTCATCCCGAGCGGAGTCTCGCGCTCTTGCTTTCCCCGCGGTTTTTGCGGGCGCGAGACGCAGCGAGGGATCTGCTCTCTTATTGAACTTGAGGAACTCCCAATTATTCAGCTCACGCCTTGGCGCTAGACGCCTTCTGCTTTTCCAGCTCTTCCATCGCAATCTGGAATCCCGTGTTCGCCACCGGCACGCCCGCATAAATCGCCGCTTGCAGCAGCAATTCCTTCAAATCGCACGGCTCGAATCCATGCTCGAGCGCCGCGCGCACATGCATCCGAAACTCTTCCCAACGCCCGAGCGAAGCCATCATTGCCAGCACCAGCAGCCGCCGCGTCCGCCGGTCGAGCCCCGGCCGCGTCCAGATCGTCCCCCAGGCGTAGCGCGCGATCAGTTCCTGAAAGTCACGATTGAAATCGGTGGTCGCTGCGATCGACCGGTCCACGTGCCCATCGCCAAGTACTGACCGCCGCACCGCGAAGCCTTCGTCAATGGGATCGGTGTAGTTGCCCGGCGCAGCCTTGGGCGCCAGCAGATCGTAGATCGCCGCCGTGAAAGATCGCGGCCGCTCCACATTCGACAGGTGCGCCGCTGGCAAATGCAGCGCGCGCGCCCCGTGAATCTCGCGCGCCAGAATCTCGCCGTGTCCCACCCACGGTGTCGCGACGTCTCGCTCGCCGACGATCACGAGCGTCGGCACGCGAATCCTCCCGAGCAACGCCGTATGATCCATATCGCGAATGGCTGCGCAGCAGCTCGCATACCCCGCTGGGTCGGTCCCCAGAATCACCGCCCGGATCGAACTTGCGTAGACGTTGCCTTCCGCCAGCGTCTCGGCCGAAAAAAATCGCTGCATCGTGCCATCGGCAATCGCTGCCATCCCGCCTTCGAGCACCACGCGCCGCCGCTCATCCCAGAATGATTTCGGCCCGATGTGCGAAGAGGTATTCGCCAGAATTAGCCCGGTAAGACGGTCGCCGGTGTTCGCGCCAAGCCACTGCCCGATCATCCCGCCAAGCGAGAGCCCGCAAAACGCGAATTTCGAAATCCCTAGCGCATCGACGAGCCCCAGCGCGTCGCGCCCCAGCATCTCGATCGAATAATCGCCTTGCGGCGCGTCCGACGCTCCATGCCCACGCGTGTCGTAGCGCAGCACCTGAAAATGTTGCAGGAGGTCGGGTACCTGCTGCGCCCAGAGGCTCAGGTCGCATCCGATCGAATGTGAAAGAACGATCACCGGCCGCCCGGCATTGCCTTCGAGCCGGTAGAAAATCCGCGTGTTGTCGATCGTCGCGAATGGCATCGCTTCTAGCGCTTCCTCGGTTTCGAATTCTCGCGGCCTTCACTCACCAGCAACCGCTTTCGCAGCTCTTCCGCGGCGCCCAAATACTTTTCCGGTGTTTCGAGATCGCGCAGCGCCCTGTTGCCGAGCGCCCGCGCGACCTCCGGAATTTCGCCGAGCACTTCCTTCAACGTTCGGCCTTCCGCTTCGCTGCGCCGCGCCGCCTCGCCCACAAGTTCCAGCGCTGCGTCCCGGCCCAGCTTGGCCGCCAGAAGCATCGCCGCCTTCTCCGCGAACACGCTGCCGCCCGTAGCTTCGATATTCGCGCGCATTTGTTCGGCGTCGATCTCGATCCCCTCGGCCGCTTCCGCCATCGACGCAATTGCCAGCCCGGTCGATTGAATCACGCCCGCCACGGTCGGCCACTCCGCCTGCCAGCCGCCCACGCCGCGCTCGTGCTCCTGCACCATGCCCGCGAGAAACGCGGCAACCAGCCCCGGCACGCGATTCGCCGCCGCCAGCGTCAACGCCGACGCGATCGGGTTGCGCTTTTGCGGCATCGTCGACGAGCCGCCGCGGCCCTCGCCTTCCGGTTCGGCCGCTTCGGCGACCTCGCTCTGCATCAGCAAGCTGATGTCGCGCGCCATTTTCCCGAGCGTGCCCGTCAGCACGCCGCACGCCGTCACCAGCGAGGCCAGACGGTCGCGGTGCGCGTGCCACGGCGCATCCGGAAAGCCGAGGCCCAGCTCCTTCGCCATCGCGCGCCCCGCTTCGAAGCCCTTTTCACCCAGCGCGGCCAACGTTCCACTCGCGCCGCCGAACTGCAAAATCAGCGCGTCCTGAAACGCGTCCTCGAGCCACAGCCGGCTACGGCGGATTGCCGCAAGCCATCCCGCCGCCTTCAATCCAAACGTCACAGGCGGCGCCGCCTGCAGAAGCGTTCGCCCCAGCATCAGCGTGTTTCGATGCTGATCGGAGAGCCGCTCCAGCGCCGCTTCGAGCCGCGAGAGATCGGCTGCGAAGATCGGCTGTGCGCGCTTCAGCAACAAGATCAGGCCGGTGTCGGCCACGTCCTGGCTTGTCGCGCCCCAATGCACCCAGCGCGCGGCCTCCGCATTCGCGGCGCGCACCTTCGCCGTCAGCGCCTTCGCCAGCGGAATGCCGGGCGTGCCGCTTCGCAGCGTCTGGCGCGCCAGCGCAGCCGCATCGAAATTGCCGGCCTTCGCGGCCGCTCGAATCGCATCCGCCGCGTCCGCCGGCACGATGCCGAGGCGCGCCTCCGCCCGGGCGAGCGCCACTTCGAAATCCAGCATGGCCTGCAGAAGGGAATCGTCGGCGAACAGATCGGCCAGCGGGCCCGTGGTTGCGAGAGTATCGATGAGTCGCGCCGGCACGCAGTCCCCTCTCAGACGTCGAAGAATACGGTTTCGTTCTCGCCACTCAAATGGATATCGAACCGCCACGCGCCCGGCTGGCCCGCCACCGGCTGCGCCATCAGCGTCTCGCGCCGCTCTTTCGGGACGAGCGCCAGCACCGGATCCTTCTCGTTCGCCGGATCGCCTGCAAAATAAATCCGCGTCGGCAGCCGCCGTAAGATTCCGCGCGCGAGCACGGAAACCACCAGGTGAGGCGCTTGCATTGTGCCATCCGGCCCCGGCACGTGCCCCGGCTTGATGGTCTCGAACACACACACTCCGTTTTCATCCGTCGCCTGCCGCCCGAAGCCCAGAAAATCCGGATCGACCGGCTTGTCCTGCGGATCGTCGGGATGGTTGTACTTCCCATCGGCGTTCGCTTGCCAGATTTCAATCAGCGCTTCGTCCACGCCCTGCCCTTCGCCGTCGAACATCGCGCACATCAGCTTCACGCGTTCGCCCTTTGTGTTCGGACCCGCGATATGCTCCACGGAATGCCCGCCCGTGAGGCTGATGGCGAAATACGGCCCCACGGTCTGCCACGGCGTCGGTATCAGGTCGATTTCCATGTGATCCGCTATTTCGTCTCGAATGGCGTCGCTTCACGCCCGCGCAATACGATGTCGAATCGAAATCCGAGCGCCCAGTCCGGCTGCGTCAAGTCGATATCGAATTTCGAGATCAGCCGCTGCCGCGCTTTGTCGTCCGGCAGCGAATTCATGATCGGATCGAACGCGAAAAGCGGATCGCCCGGGAAATACATCTGCGTCACGAGACGCGTCGCGAACGCCGTCCCGAAAAGCGAAAAGTGAATGTGCGCCGGGCGCCACGCGTTCGGGTGATTCCCCCACGGATACGGCCCCGGCTTGATCGTGGTGAAGCGGTAGTCGCCCTGCGCGTCCGTCAGCGTCCGCCCGGCGCCCGTGAAATTCGGATCGAGCGGCGCCGGATGCTCGTCGGATTTATGCCGGTAACGTCCCGCGGCGTTGCACTGCCAGATCTCGATCAGCGTGTGCGGCACGGGACGCCCGTTGTCATCAACCACGCGCCCGGTCACGATGATGCGCTCCCCGATCGGCTCGCCCTCGCCCTGGCGCGTCAGATCGTTGTCCGTTCCCTGGATGTCGCCGTGCCCGTACACCGGCCCGGTCACCTCGGAAAGCGTGTGCGGCAGCAGAATCAACGCATTGCGCGGGCTGCGCAGCACGGTCGAGCGATAAGCCGGATACAGCAGCGGCGGCTGCGTGTTTTCCGGATAACGCCGGTAGGGCGCAACCACGACAGGCGCGCTTGCCCGCTCGATCGAACTCGACGCCTTGGACGTGATGGCTGCCCCCGGACAACGCCAGCGCCAGTATACACAAGTCCGCCGGAGCGCATGCCATCGGGGGTTTCGCGTAAATCTCGAAGAGGAGAGCTTAGCTCGTGAGTGCCTTGCGCATTCGTTCGTAGGTGGTTGAAAGGTCTTCCGGCTCCAGGCGCGTCTCGCCCACCACCGTCATGAAATTCGCGTCGCCCGACCATCGCGCCAACACGTGCAAATGAAGGTGCTCGGTGATGCCCGCGCCCGCCGCGCGTCCCAGATTCATGCCGAGGTTGTAGCCGTCGGGGTGATAGGTCTGGCCAAGCGCCGTCTGCACGCGCTGCGCCAGCTGCATCATTTCCGCAAGAGTCTCCGCATCGACGGCGGCAAAATCCGCGATGTGAGCGTACGGGACCACCATCACGTGCCCGGAGGTATATGGGTAGCGGTTGAGGATGATGAAGTTTTTCTCGCCTCGCAGGACGATCAGCGTTTCCGGATCGTTCTTCGCGGCCAGCGCGTCGCAAAAAACGCACCGGTCATTCTTCGACGCATTGGCGATATACCGGTACCGCCACGGCGTCCAAAGATAGTCCATCCGCCCTAGTCCCGCGCGGGCTCGGGCGAACCCGCGGCAGCCCCCGCCGCCTGCGGATTGTTGACATGATCCTTCAGTTCCTTGCTGGGCTTGAAATAGGGGATCTTCTTCGGCGGCACTTCCACCTTCGCCCCGGTCTTCGGATTCCGTCCCGTGCGTCCGCGCCGCTGCCGTGTGCGAAAGCTTCCGAAGCCGCGAATCTCGATCTTGTCGTCGCCTTGCAGAGCGGTGATGATGCTCTCGAAGATCGTTTCGACGACCGCTTCCGATTCCTTCCGCGGCAGTTCCGTCACCCGTGTAACTTCTTCGACGAGGTCGGCCTTCGTCACAGTGTTATGGTCTTTGTTTTCGCGCTCTCCCGGACCTTCAGGCATCTGTTGAACAGCCTCCTCTCAGCATTCGTGCGTGGGCCGTTTGCGCGCCAAGGCGGGGTCGCCGCACAATCCCTGCATATCACCAAATGAGTACGACGTAAATGATTTTACTTCCGGAAACGCCCCTGTGTGAGCCTTTTCAGGCCCCGCCCCTCAGCTTGCAAAAAAGCTTACCTGCGCCGCCCGGATGAATCGCCTAGGACGACGACTGGCGCTTGGCCATGATCGCGTCGCCGATCGTCGCATTCGGCGATGACTTCGACGACCGGAACGTTTCCATCTCCTGCCGCTCGACCTGCTTCTGCGCTGCGCGATAACTCAGGCTGATCTTGCGCTGCTCTGGCTCGAGCCGCAGAACCTTGAAATCGTACGATTGCCCCGGCGAAAGCACGGCGTTCACGCGCTCGGCGCGCGAGCCTTTCACCTTGCTGTCCCGGTTGTCGCGGTCGCCCTTCGGGCGCCGCTCCTCGATCTCGGAAACGTGGCACAAGCCCTCGATGCCTTCGGCCAGTTCCACGAACGCCCCGAAATCCGTCGTCCGCGCCACTTTGCCCTTGAGCACTTCGCCGATCTTGTGCTCCGCGAACCAGTTCGCCCAGATGTCGTTCACCTGCTTGATCCCGAGCGAGAGCCGCCGGTTTTGCGAATCCACCTTCAGCACGCGCGCCTCGATCTTGTCGCCCTTCTTGAATTTCTCGCTTGGATGTTTGATGCGTTCCGTCCAGCTGACGTCACTGATGTGGATCAGCCCCTCCATGCCCTCTTCGATTTCGACGAACGCGCCGAAATCCGCCAGATTCCGCACGCGCCCGCCGACGAGCGATCCCACTGGATATTTCTCCGCCGCCTGTTCCCACGGATCGGGCAGCGTCTGCTTCAGGCCGAGCGAAATGCGCCGCTGGTCCGTCTTCACTTCGAGCACCACCACCTCAACCTCGTCGCCCACCTTCACGATTTTCGACGGGTGCTTCACGTGCTTCGACCAGCTCATTTCGCTCACGTGGACGAGCCCTTCGACGCCCGGCTCGATCTGCACGAATGCGCCGTAATCCGTTACGCCCACGATTTTTCCCTGCAGCCGCGTTCCCGTCGGGAACCGCTCCGGCACCGTCGCCCAAGGATCGGGCAGCAGTTGCTTCCGTCCTAGCGAAATGCGCTGCTTTTCCTTGTCGAATTTCAGGATTTGGACCTGAATCTCATCGCCTGGCTTCACGATCGACGAGGGATGCGGCACGCGGCCCCACACCAAATCGCTTACGTGCAGCAGCCCATCCATCCCGCCGAGATCGACGAACACTCCGTAATCCGTCACGTTCTTCACGTGCCCGTTCACGATCGCGCCTTCGGAAAGCGTCGACGCGAGCGCGTCCCGCTTGGCCTTCTGCTCTTCTTCCAAAATTGCGCGCCGGCTCACCACCACGTTGCCGCGTTTGCGGTTCAATTTGAGGACGCGCACTTCGATCTCGCGGTCTTTCCATCCCTCGAGATCGTGCACCGGCCTCAGCTCGATCTGCGACGCCGGCAGAAACGCCCGCACGCCGATATCGGCCACCAGCCCGCCCTTGATCCGCTCCAGAATTTTCCCGTTCACGTTCGTGTGCTCGCGATACGATTTCTCGATCCGCTCCCACACGCGCCGCCGGTGCGCCCGCACGTGCGACAGCAGGACGTAGCCGTCCTTCTGCTCGTGCAGCCGCTCGACTTCAATCGTCTGCCCTGCGCCGAACTCAATCGGCGCGCCCGAATCGAGGAATTCCTGCGCGGGAACCAGCCCTTCGAACTTCCCGCCCACATCCACCACCACGCCCGCTTCCGTCACCGCCAGCACCCGGCCATCGAAGATCTCGCCCTCCGCCGCCACAGGCTCGGGCGCGGAAAACTGGTCCATCAGCTGGTCCATCGTTTCTAGGGTTTCGGGCTGTTCAGGTTCTGCCGCCGCGGCAGGCTCCGCCGCGATCGGCGCTGCCTCGGGCGCTTCCGCCACCGCTTCGCTCGAATCCGTTTCCTCCGCGGCATCCACGATCGGCGTTCGCTCGCGTGCTGGCGCCGCACCAGTGGCGGCTCCTCCGCCGTCCTGCGGGCTGGCGCTCATGGGTATTGACGCAGCGGTTACTTCCTCACCCGCGGCTTGCGCGGGAGCAGCGTCGATGGCAGATGGTTGTAGGTTCGGGTCGGTTTCGGGTGACATGCGGAGCGGCCTCCGTAAGGCTTCCTGCCCTGCTTACCGAGGGTACGACCTCGGTCACTCCACCCTGATTGGGGGCTAGAGCATGAAGGGGATAAAGCGACCAAACTCTCGGCGCTTCACCGCCTGAAATGATACGCGTCCGATTTGTGCCTTGTCAATGAAACCCAGCGCGAAAACTACGTTAAATCCGGGTAACCTAGCGGCGCGCAGAGGAGCTTCATAGTCGGACTTGCAGGTTTTCTCCAGGGGAAAAGATCAACTCAGCGCGGATTCCGCTTCGGGGATCGTCGCATATGTATCGAACAGGGGATCGACCCCCACGATTTGCAGCACGTTTCGCACGCGGTGATTCAATCCGACGAACGCCAGCCTGCGCCCGCCTTTGGTGCACGACACGTACACGCGCACGAGCGCACCCACCGCCATCGAATCGACCGAAGGCACCTCCGTCAGATCAATGATCAGGCCGCGCGCCGCCGCCGCGTTCACCGCTTCCTGCAATGCGGATGACGTCGCATGCGTGATCGCGCCCCTCACGCTGAGGATGTGCACACCCGCATTCGCTCCCGCGCGTCCCGCAATCTGAAATGACCCCGCTGACATGCGCGGCATTCTATCCTCTTCCGCCGCCGAAAGCGAGAAGCCGAAGTTCAGGTGGAAGCGTGAGCCTTTTTACCCTGAGCGAAGTCGAAGGGCAGGCTCGCGAAAAGGTCCGGCTATAAAAAGGGGCTTTCAGCCCCGGGCCTTGGCCTTTGCGCCCAACCATCCCACCACTCACGCTTCACATCCGAACGCGCTCACACATCCCGGCGCAATCGCCATCTCGTAAGGTATAATCCGCCCTCACATTTCCCGAGGAGACTCACCGTGGCCGAGTGGCACTACGCGCAATCCGATCCTTCCGATGAACTGGCCCAGCTTTCGTTTTATTCCATGAAGAAGCACCAGGACGGCCGCGAAATCGAATTTCGCATCACCGTGCGCGAATATGCCGTCAAGCCCGCGGGCCAGCACGCCCGTTTTTTCGCGGAAGCCGATAAGCACGTCAACCAGAAGCTCGCCGCGATCCTGCCCCACGGCTGGGGCCATTCCGCGCTCGAAGCGCTCGTCCGACTGCATGCGCATGATCCATCAATTCCCGTACGAGGAGTAGCGAACCCGGAGACCGTCATCATGAAATTCGCAAAAAAACAGATCGAGCCCGGCATCGTGATCCTTGAAATGACGGGCCGGTTCGTCATGGGCCCCGATTGCCGTCAGGTCGATCAGGAAGTCGACGCGCACATCCTGCGCAACGAGAAAAGCTTCATCTTCGATCTCTCCGCCGTCGATCACGTCGATAGCGCAGCCGTTGGCCAAATCGTGAAGTGCTACTCCAAGCTCAAGAAATCGGGCGGCACGCTGCGCCTTGGCAGGCGCGAAGGGCATGGTCGAAGGCGTGCTAAAGCTCACGCAGGTCCACAAGACAATCGAGATTTTCCCCACGGCCCAGGACGCCGCGAAGGATTTTCCCCGATCCCAGTAGCGCCGCTCTTTTCGAGCCCAAGCCATTCGTCTGCCGCTTGCCTTTTTCGCGCCGAGTCGCGGCCCGCCGTTGTGCAACTCAATGGATATGGTAGAGTTTCGATCCGATGCGGATCTTCGTCCTGGGAGCAGGCGGCACCGGCTCCCTTCTCGCAAATCTCCTGGCGCGCCAGGGCCACACCGTCTGGTGCGGCGATCGCGACATCGAACGCGCCCGCCGCTTTCTCGGCAAGAAAAGCGAAATCAAGATCGTCGAAACGAACGCGCGCAATCTTTGGTCGATCGTGCGCGCGGGCCGCGGCGCGAATCTCATCGTCAATGCATCTCCTGCCGTCTTCAACAAAATCATCCTGCGCGCGGCCTTGCGCCTGCGCTGCCACTACCTTGACCTGAATTCGCACCTCACCGCGCATCCGTTTCGCCCCGAGCAGTTTCGCTTTCACAAGCGCTTCGTCGCGAAAAATCGCGCGGCGCTCGTCTGCGTGGGCGCCGCGCCGGGTCTCACCAATCTGCTCGCCGAGCGCGCCGCCGAAATGCTCGATTCGGTCGAGTCCATTCAGATTCGCCTCTTCGAAAGCACCGAGAGCAAAGACCCGATTTCCACTTGGTCGGCTGATGTCGCCTACGACGAAGCCGTTTCTCTCCCGCGCGTTTATCGCAACGGCCATTTCGCGCTCGCGAAGCGATTCGACGAGCGCGAAAAATTCCGCTTCCCGCCGCCCATCGGCGAAGTGCCCGTCTATCTCGCCGCGCAGGACGAAGTTTGCATGCTGCCCTACGTCATCAAGGTCCGCGACGTCGACGCCAAAATCGGCGGCAACGATTTCGACCGCCTCCGCCGCTGGTATCGCCAGGGACGCCTCAACCGTTCGGCCGGCATCGTCCGCAAGCGCTTCCCGCAGACGCTCACGCCGCGCAGCGTCGCGAAGCTGATCCGCACCGGCGTGCTCGAAAACGCGCGCTTCGCCGCCGCCGTTGTGGTCCGCGGCAAGAAAGGCGACGACCCGCTCCTGATCCGCTGGGACGCCAGCTTCCCCACGCTCTACACCATCCGGCAGCGCGGCCTCATCTCGACTCCCATCGCCTACGCCACCGCGCACCTCGCCGCAATCTTCGTGAAGCATTTCCCGCGCGACGCGGCCGGCGTCATCGGCCCCGGCGGCCTCGCCCCCGAAACGCGGCGCGCCATCCTCGCGGACGTCCGCTCCCGCGATTTCCGCCTCGCCATGAAAACCACGCGCCTCAAGAAGCTCGAAGACGACGAAGAATTCTGATCTAGGTCCGCAGCAACCATGTTTGACCGCGTTGCTTTCGGGCCGCTATAATGCTGATTCGCGTCGGGCGCGAAAATGCGCGCTGGATGCGGTTTCGGCGGGTTGCACACCCCCCGGCTAGGAATCCCCGCAGGGGAAACTCCACAGAAGAATTCAGGAGCAGTCACGATGAAGGCAACACTATTGCGCGCGGGAATGATCATCAAGCATGAGGGCGACCTCTTCGCGGTCTACAGCGTCGACCACCGCACGCCCGGCAACAAGCGCGCCGCCATGCAGACAAAGATGCGCAACCTCCGCACCGGCTCGATGATCGATTACCGCTTCCGCGCGGAAGATTCGCTCGAGAAAGTCACCGTCGACGAAGTCAATTTCGAATATCTCTACAGCGACGGTGAAGGCCATCACTTTATGAACACCGAAAACTACGAGCAGATGGCCCTGCAGGAAGACATCGTCGGCGATTCGAAGGACTATCTCATCGCCAACATGCCCGTGAAGATCGAATACTACGACGACAAGCCGATCGGCGTCCTACTGCCCGACACCGTCGACCTGACGGTTGTCGAAACGGAGCCAAGCATCCAGAAAGCCACCGCCAGCGCGGTGATGAAGCCCGCGAAACTCGAAACCGGATTGGTGATCAACGTCCCGCCGTTCGTAGGCACCGGCGACAAAGTCCGCGTCGACACCTCCGAAGGCCGCTACATGCAAAGGGTCCAGTAAACACGCACGGGTGACGCTGCTTCAGGCATCGCATGGAGGGAAGCCGAAGGCCAGCGGTACGGTTCCTTGGGGGGTCGGACCTTCAGGTCCGACATAAAAAGATCGCGCGAAGCGCGCTCCACCTTGCGCAGCATGCGCGCTGCTTGCGCCCGCCGAGGCGGGTAGTCGCTTCGATCTCCGCATGAAGCTCCGCTCCAATTCGCTCGCCGGCCTCTCGACTCTTGCCGCTGTTTTTCTTGTCGGTTCCTCGATTGCCCCATCGATTGCCGCTGCCCAGGCGCCGCAGTCGAACGCTTCCGCCGCGCAGTCCCCGCCCTCACAGGACACGCGGCCGCTGCCCGATATTCCCACGCTGCTGCTCGATATCCAGAAGAATCAAAGCGCCCTCGAGGATCTTCGCAAGCTCTACACCTGCCATCTCTCCGAGGAGGAGGACAATACCGATTCGAGCGGCAACGTAAAATCACGCACCGTGAAGGACTACGACGTCTTCTACATCGGCGACGAACAGGTGCTGCATCTGCTGGTGAAGGACGGCAAGCCGCTCACCGGCGATGACAAGCAGCGCGAAGACGACCGCTTCAACAAAAAATACGACGGGCTGAAGAAGAAGCAGGCCGAGCTTGCCGCCGACCCGAAAAAGCGCGCCAAGAAAGAAGAGCAGGACGAGGCCGAGCTTTCGGATTTCCTGCGCGCGGAGAAATTCACCAACCCGCGCCGCGCACTGTTTCGCGGCCAGGAAGTGATCGCCTTCGACTTCGCCGGCAATCCCGATTACAAGGCGAAAAAGAAAATCGATCGCATCATCCAGAAACTTACGGGCGAGATGTGGGTCGACGAGCAGGCGCGCGAGGTCGCGCGCCTGGAAGCGCGCTTCGCCGAATCGGTGAAGGTGGGCGGCGGCCTTCTGGCGTCCGTTCACAAAGGATCGAACTTCATTTTCGAGCAGGAAAAAATCAATGGCGAAGTCTGGCTGCCGTCTTACGCCGAGGTGCACTTGAGCGCGCGGATCGTTTTTGTGAACCTGAAGCGGAACTTCGTCGATCGCTACTCGGATTACAAAAAGTTCCGCGTCGGCGCCACGTTCGGCCCCGTCGTCCCGAACTGACGACCCGAATGGGTCCAGAAAATGTGCTCCGACAGCGTACTCCTGGAGTCTCTCGTCGGGAGCTTAAATCGCGGCTAAATGGCAAAAAATGGCGCCCATTGGCTGGTTGTGTGCGCTTAGCCGAAGAAGCACCCGCGACAGCGCTTAGTAGTGGTTCTAGAACTGGCCCTGCGTACAGTCGAGACGAGCTCTAGTGCGCGGCGGAGGATTTTGCGCCGAAGACGCGGCGGAAAATCGCATCGACTGTGCGCAGCTGCCGCTGCAAATTGAAAGTGTGCGCGAGCGCTTTCTCGTCGAGGAACTTCCGGATGTTGGGATCGGCGGCGACGCGATCCTTGAAACTTGTTTCCGATTCCCACGCGGCCATGGCGTGCGCCTGCACCCACTTGTAGGAATCCTCGCGCGGCGCGCCGTGCTCCACGAGATCCTGCAGGAGCTGCCCCGAGAAAACGAGCCCATGCGTCGAGTTCAAATTGCGCTTCATGCGCTCCGGAAAAACTTTCATGTTTGCGACGATTTCCGTGGTGCGGTGCAGCATGTAATCCGCGAGGATCGTCGAATCGGGCAGAATCACGCGCTCGACCGAGCTGTGCGAGATGTCGCGCTCGTGCCAGAGCGCAATATTTTCGAGCGACGCCATCGAATTCGCCCGCACCACGCGGGCGAGCCCGCAGATCTGCTCGCTCGACACGGGATTGCGCTTGTGCGGCATCGCCGAGCTGCCGCGCTGCTCGCCGCCGAACGGTTCCTCCACTTCGCGAACCTCGGTGCGCTGCAGGTGGCGGATTTCGGTCGCCACCCGTTCGAGCGACGCGGCGACGATCGCGAGCGCGGAAAGATATTGCGCGTGCCGGTCGCGCTCGATTACCTGCGAGGTGATCGGAGCGGTGGCCAGGCCGAGGCGCTGGCAGATTTTCTGCTCGGTTTCGGGACCAAGGTGCGTGCACGTCCCGACCGCGCCTGAAATCTTCCCCACGGCCATCTCGCATGCGGCGACGGCGAAGCGCTCGGCGTCGCGCCGATTTTCCGCGTACCAGTTCGCAATTTTCAGGCCGAAGGTGATCGGCTCGGCATGAATGCCGTGCGTGCGGCCGATTTCGGGCGTGTCCTTGAATTCCCAGGCGCGCTTTTCGAGCACTTCGCTGAAATGCGCGAGATCCTTTTCGATTAGCTGCGAGGCTTCGCGGATGAGCAGCGCCTGCGCCGTGTCGACCACGTCGTTCGAGGTGAGGCCGTAGTGCAGCCAGCGCGCCGCCTCGGGATCGCCGACCGTCTCCTGCACGGCGATGGTGAAGGCGATCACGTCGTGCCGCACTTTGGCTTCGATTTCGTTGATGCGCGCCACGTCGATGCGCGCGCGTTCGCGCAGCTTCGCGGCCGCCTCGCGCGGGACGATGCCCTCGTCCGCAAGCGTGTCCGTCGCGGCCAGCTCGACCTCGAGCCACTTCCGGAATTTGTTCTCCTCGCTCCAGACGCGGCCCATCTCCGAACGCGTGTACCGTGCGATCAATCTCAGCTCCTCGGATTACACCAAATCGGCGGGGAAACTCCCTGTTCCATCATACCCGAAATTGAGTCGGTGCTTGGGTGAGGTTGAAGAGGCAAGAGCACAGACAGGATTGTCTGTGCCACTACTCGTAACCTTAGAGGGCGCCGAGAAGACTCGACGGCTTACTGCAAGAATTGGCGAATTGCGTCGATCACTTTGGCGGGCCGCTCGTGCACGATCCAGTGGTCTGCTTCCGGCACGCGCTCGATTTTCAGGCTTCTCACGTACTCGCCGAGGCCGTCGAGATTGCCGAGCAGAAGCGCGACGTCCTTTTCGCCCCAGATCACCAGGGTAGGCACTTCGATCGTACCAGGCACGGCCTGGAGGCCGGTCGTGTCTGCCTTTTCGCCGCCGACAGGCGACTTCAGGCGGGCGGCGCGATAGTAGTTGAGTCCGCCGGTCAGCCCTGTCCGCCAGAATTCCAGATATTTCTGGCGGTCGCCGTCGCTCGCCCACGTTCCGAGGACGGATTGCTGAAGGACGGCATAATCATTCTGGCTGAGCGTCCCTTCGGCCGCCGGCGAAGTGAAAAGATTGAAGTACGCGGACGCCTTCTGCTGCTCGGGATTGTTCGCTAATTCCCGCGCGAAGACCGCCGGGTACGGCGCGTTGATAATGACCAGCTTCTCCAGCATTTCGGGATGCGCCGCCGCAAACGCCCAGGCGATTACGCCGCCCCAGTCATGGCCCGCCAGCACAAATTTCTTCGCGCCCAACTTCTCGGCCAGCGCCCGCACATCCTCCACGAGAACTGGAATCCGGTAGGCGTCCACCGCCTCGGGACGCGACGAGAGGTTGTGACCGCGCATGTCGAGCGCGACCGCGTGGTGATCCTTGCCAAATTCAGGCAGCAAATCTTTCCAGGAGTACCAAAATTCGGGAAAGCCGTGCAGGAACAAAATCAGCGGACCCGTGCCCTGTTCCACGTAGTGCAACCGCACGCCGTTGACGTCGGCGAATCCGTCTCGCGTTGTGGCTGGCGCAGCGCCTTGGTTCGCGTGCATGTGAAGCTCCTGCGAAAAAGCCCCACCCCGGAGCAGCGGGGTGAACTCCATAAACCATTCTCAGACGTGCGGCGTCGGCGTGGCGGCGCCGTCGGAGCCTTTGGCGGCGAGGTCGCCTGTGATGATGGCGTTGCGGAATTGGGAGAAGAGGTCGGTGAGGGCGTTGGGGGTGTGTGGCATCATGATGGTGTTGCTGCGATTGGTGCCGGCCACTTCTTTCAACGTGTCGAAATACTGGGTGAGGAGAACCATCGCCATCGCGTCTTTCGGCGTGGCGCCTTCCACCGATTCCGAGAATTTGGCGACGGAATCACGCAGGCCTTCGATGATCGCTTTACGCTGATTGGCAATGCCCTCGCCTTGTAAACGCTTCGATTCGGCGTCGGCTTCCGCTTTTTTCACGAGCAACAGCTTTTCGGTTTCGGCGCGCGAGACGGTGGCTTCGCGCTCGCGGGCGGCGGCATTGATGTCGTTCATCGCCGCTTTCACTTTTTCGTCGGGGACGATATCGGTGATCAGCGATTTCACGATCGAGTAGCCGAATTCCTGCATCGACGTGTCGAGGCTGTTTTTCACGTCGATGGCGATCTGGGCCTGCTGGTCGAACGTTTCGTCGAGCGTCATCTTCGGGACGTGGCCGAGGATCACGTTGTAGACGAACGACTCGATCTGCTTGATCGGGTCGGAAAGCTTGTAAAAGGCGTCGTAGACCTTTTCGGGCGTCACTTTATATTGCACCGAAATCGGAATCTGGACGAAGACGTTGTCCTTGGTCTTCGTTTCGACTTTCACGTCGAGCTGCTGCACCTGCAGCGTGAGATTCGCGACCACTGTATCGAGGAACGGCATCTTGAAATTCAGCCCCGGCGGCGCGATCCGCAGGAACTTCCCGAGCCGCTGCACGATTCCGGCATGTGCCTGCTCGACCGTGAAAAACGAGCCGAAAATCAGCCGGAGAACCAACACGACCACGATTACGCCGACGACGAGTGCGACGATGCTGCCAATGCCAAAGTCCATGTGCCGCTCCTAGAAGGAAGTGAGGGGAAGATACACTATTTGCTTACGTGGCTGAAGGAAGACTTTGTCGCGTCCCGCAACTGCGACGGCACCGAAAGCACGGAGGCCGGCTAGCCCTTCGTCCAATCTTCCCAGGAGACACCTTTGATCCGGCTGAACTCCCTGACGTTTGCCGTAATCAAAGTCAACTGGCGCCGCACCGCTTGACCGGCGATAAGCAGGTCGTACGCGCTGACAGGTGTTCCAGCTGCCTCCAAGGTTGCGCGGATTCTTGCGGCGCTCTGGGCGTCGCCTTCATCGAAAGGCAGCAAAGTCAGCGGGCCGGCGAAGAATGTCTCGACGCGTTTCGCGTTCGATTCCTTGCGGGCGCTCTTGGCCACGCCATACCACAACTCGAACGCCGCCACCACTGAAACGAAAATCTCCTCGTCCTGCGCGATCGCTTGGTCGAGCCGGGCGCCGACAGCAGCAGGGTTTTGGTTGATTAAAGCGATGCAGGCGTTCGTGTCGAGCAAGTAGCTCAAGAAAAGATCTTCCGACGAGGAGTCTTCGGTTGCTTGCGGCCTTCCTTCATGAAAGGCTCCGTGTTGAGCCTTTCCAATTCGGCCAGCCACTTCTTCGCATCAGGGATCAAAGGTTCCAGCAAGACGGCTTCGCCGACCTTGCGAATGCGCACTTCATCTCCCGCGAAGCGGAACTCACGCGGCAGCCGAACCGCCTGACTGCGCCCGTTGCGAAAGAGCTTTGCGACTCCGTTCTTGGCCATAACAACGCTCCCATTGATCGGTATATACCATAAATATATATCGCAAGGCAAGACCAACCGACTGCGGATGACACGACGGGTAAGAGGTTCAGACGAGACCAAGCAGGAAGCTACAGCTCGAAGGGGCCGAGGGGAACGCGCTGGGAGGCGATGTGGAGCGAGCCGCGGAAGGCGAAATCGGCGGGGCGGCTCGAGAGAGCCTGCTCGGCGCAGATTTGCGCGATGTCGGGCGTGTTGTTCTGCTCGGAAAGATGCGCGAGGACGAGATGGCGCGCGCGGCCATCGAAGACCTCGGAATCGGAGAGGAAATCGCTGACGACGCTGTTCGAAAGATGTCCCGTGCGACTCATCACACGCTGCTTGATGTACCACGGGTAGGGGCCGACCTTGAGCATGTCGAGATCGTGATTCGATTCGAGGATCAGGAAATCCGCCTCGCGGAGGTGATGCTTCACGAGCTCGGGCATGTAGCCGAGGTCGGTGACGAGCGCGACTTTCGTCCCGTTGGTGCGGAAAGCGTAGCCGACGGGATCGGCCGCGTCGTGCGGGATCGCGAAAGGATTGATTTCGATGTCGCCGATTTCGAAGCGCTCGCCAGCGCGAATGTATTCCACGCGATCGATCTGGGCTTTTCGGCTGGGCTTGCGGCTCGGCTTGTCGTCGGGCCTGCCTCGCCGGTAGGCGGGCCTTTCGGGATCTTCGGCCGCGAACATCTTCACGATTTCGCGGTGCGTGGGCTCGGTGAGGTACGCGGGGCAGTTGAATTCGCGCGCCATCTGCGCCAGGCCGGTCGAGTGGTCGGAATGCTCGTGGGTGACGAGGATCGCGTCCACGCGCTCGGGACGCGCGCGGCCCAGCGCCTCAAAGCGGCGCAGCATTTCCTTTTTGCCAAGCCCGGCGTCGATGAGGAGGGTGGTGCTGCTGGTTTCGAGCAACGTCGAGTTGCCCGTGCTGCCGGAAGCGAGAATGGAGATCCGGAACGAGATGCGGTTGCCCTCAGCCCCGCGGAATCGGGAGACGTTTTGCATCTTGGCAGAGCGCGCGAGCAAGGTCAAAGGAAAAACGCAAAAATCGAGGCAAGGATGCAAGGAAACAGGAGACAAAGGAAAAAGAAAACAGAGGCAAAGACTCACCGCGGAGGCGCAGAGGACGCTGAGAAGAGAAAACCTGAGAAAGGCGTAACACGGAGGGCACTGAGTTCGGCGGCGGAGGGCGCGGAGGCCGCTTGCCTTAATCTAACGATTCGGAGGGGATGCCGATGTTCTTTTCGCCCGCGGCTTTCTTTTCGTTGTATTTTTTCACCCAGGCAGCGAAGGATTTGCCGGCGGCGGTGTCGCGTCCGGTGAAGGCAAGCGCGGCGATCTCGCTGTAGGCAATGGAAAACTTGCCCGGCTCGTTTTTCGGCATGATGCGGATCGCGCAATCGGCGAGCGACGGGCCGCTTGATTTGCGGTCGAAGACGTAGCCTTCGATGGCGCGGCCGTCTTTCAGCGTGAGGGTGATGTCGCCACGATAGTCGAAGGCTTTTTCCAGGGCCTCGCGGATTTCGGCGTCTGTGGCCGTCGAGGGAATCCAGCCCTCGAGATTCTCGTGGACAAAACCGAGGCGTTCCTCTTCGGCGGACGCGGCGGAAGAATTTGTGTTGGTGTCGGTCATTCTATTCGCGCTGAGCCTTTAGAATTCGCGTAGCCAGTCGACTACATGCTGCAATAGAGGCAGCGCAAAGGTGCGCGCTTCGCGCGATTTCTTATTGGCGGGGTTGAAACCCCGCCCTTCCACCTGACCCGCCGCTACGCTTTGGGCGCGGCGATTTGGACCAACTGGCCGGAGCGGCTCGGCGGCGCGCTGGTCGCCCCGCCCATCGCGTCGGGATCTTTGTATTTGTTGAACAGCGTGGCGCGGACCGTCGCTGCGAAGCCGCCGAGCGAGCTGAATGTGTCGTTGACGGCGCTGGCTTCGTAGCCGCTGTGAACCATGCAATTCGCGCACTTGGGATTGCCGCTTTCGGTGCCGTAGCGGCTCCAATCGGTCTCGCGCAGCAGCTCGTCGAACGAATCGGCGTAGCCGTCCTGCAGTAGGTAGCACGGCTTCTGCCAGCCAAAAATGTTGTACGTGGGCATGCCCCAGGGCGTGCATTTGTACTCGCGCTTGCCCATCAGGAATTCGAGGAAAAGCGGGCTCAGGTTGAAGCGCCACTTGTCCGCGCGGTTGCTGAGAATCTGGCGGAAGAGGTTGCGCGTCTTCTTCTTGCTGAGGAAATGCTCCTGGTCGGGCGCTTTATCGTAAGTGTAGCCGGGCGAAAGCATCATGCCTTCGACGCCCAGGTCCATCATGTCGTCGAAGAACTGGCGGACGCTCTGCGGATCGGCGCCCTCGAAAAGCGTGGTGTTGGTGGTGACGCGGAAGCCGCGATCGAGCGCCATGTGGATGCCTTCGGTTGCCGTCTCGTAGGTGCCCTCGCGGCAGACGGCGAAATCGTGGTGCTCGCGCTCGCCGTCCATGTGAACCGAAAACGAAAGATATTTGCTCGGCGTGAATTCGTGCAGGCGCTCTTTGAGGAGCAGCGCGTTGGTGCAGAGGTAGATGTACTTCTTGCGCGCGACGAGCCCCGCGACGATTTCCGGAATCTGCGGATGCATCAACGGCTCGCCGCCGGGGATGCTGACGACGGGTGCGCCGCATTCTTCCACCGCGCGGAAACATTCCTCGGGCGTCAGCTGCTTTTTCAGGATGTGCGCGGGATACTGGATTTTTCCGCAGCCGGCGCAGGCGAGGTTGCAGCGAAACAGCGGCTCGAGCATCAGGACGAGCGGATACTGCTTGCGTCCTTTCAGCTTTTGGCCGATGACGTAGGTCGCCACCGTCCACATCTGCGATACGGGTCCAGGTACGCCCATCGATCTCCTCAGGTTCCGAGTAAGTCCTTATGATACCGGGTTCGATGCCGCGTGTGAACCCATGGTTTCCGCCGGAGGTGCCGCGGAGGCACCGAGACGCAGAGACTGCAAAGTCAGATTGCTAGCTGGTCGCGGGTTAGATTGAAGCCGTTGAGGTTGCCTACGACCGAGGCGGCGATGCGGTTGGGGGCGAAGAATTCGCGCGCGATCTGCTGGATTTCCTCGGCGGTGACGCTTTCGAGCATGGCGATCAGCTCTTGCGGCGTGAAATGGCGGTCGAAGTAGATGTGGTAGCGCGCGAGGCTGTTCATGCGCGAGCCGGAGCCTTCGAGCGCGAGGAGCGTGGCGCCTTTGAGGTGATCTTTGGCGCGGCGCAGCTCTTCGGCGCCGATGGGCTCGTCCTTGATGCGGCGGAATTCGTCGAGGACGGAGCCGATGAGCCGCTCGACGTTTTCAAGCGACGTGCCCGCGTAGACGGAAAGCACGCCCGCGTCGCGATACGAGCTGATGTCGCTGAAGATCGCGTAGGCGAGGCCCTGGCGCTCGCGGATATTTTGGAACAGGCGCGAGGACATGCCGCCGCCCAAAATATTATTGAGCAGCGAGACGCCGAAGCGGCGCCGGTCGGTGAGCGGAAGCGCGGGAACGCCGATGCAGATGTGCACCTGCTCGAGTTCGCTCTTGCTGCGCAGCGTGATGTGCGGCGCGGCCTGCGGCACCGAATCGGCCGCGCCATTGCCGGAAGGCGCGAGCTTCGAGAAGCGCTCGGCGACGAGATCGACGAGCTGCGCGTGCGTGAGGTGTCCCGCAGCGGTGATCACGAGATGATTCGGCGCGTACCACTGCCGAAACCATTTCTGCAGCGTGTCGCGCGTGAACGACGACACCGTTTCCGGCGTGCCGAGAATCGGCTTCGCCAGCGCGTGCGGCGCCCAGAAATTCTGCGTGAAAAGCTCGTGGACGAGGTCTTCGGGATTGTCCTGCGTCATGCGGATTTCTTCGAGGATCACGGATTGCTCGCGCGCGATGTCTTCGTCGGCGAATTTCGGGTCGAGCGCCATGTCCGCGATCACGTCGAAGGCGCGCGGCAGGTGCTCGTCGAGCACGCGCGCGTTGAAGCAGACCATTTCCTTCGAGGTGAACGCGTCGAGCATGCCGCCCACGCTGTCCATTTCGCGCGCGATGTCTTCGGCGGTGCGCCGCGCGGTGCCCTTGAATACCATGTGCTCGATGAAATGCGAGATGCCGTTGAGCTCGGCAGGCTCGCGGCGCGACCCGGAGCGCACCCAGATGCCCACGGACACCGAGTGGACATGTTCCATCGGCTCCGTGAGGACCACGAGCCCGTTCGGCAGCACTTCCTTCTGCACGGTTGAAGTTGTCTTCGACATGTAAGCTTCTATTGTGGCATGGGGTCGCCGTGAATGCCATGCGCGGTTCGCGCATCCGTGCGCACGCCGTGCGCCCGCTTTACGTTACTGATAGTGTACGGCCCCCGGGGGGAGAAGCGCGATGCCGAGTACGGATATCCCGATTCACAATTCGATTCCACCGCAGCGGGGCGATCGGGCCGGCCTGAACGTTCGTGAGGATGTGCTCTACTCGGATGCGAAGGGAAGGGACAAGAAGAAGCTTCACAAGCGCGCCGAGCAAGCATTTGAAGATCTGGGAGAAATCCTGCGGCGGATCATCGAACCCGGCGAGACCATCTTCTACATTGCGGTAGCCCAAGTAATGCTCGGCGTCTCCGCCCAGTTTTTCGGGGGCGGCTGGCATATGTCCTCCATACCGCGAACGCTCTTGTTTTTCACCGAACGGCGCATCATCGCTTTGCGGCTGCGCAAGCGGATGACTCGCTGGAATTGGAACCACGGAATTCGCACCGTGCGCTGGGGCGACATCCAACAGACGGCAGGTGGCAAACGCTTCTCGCGCTCTCTGATGCTCAAATTCCGGAACGGAGAGAAGCAACTGTACTGGCGGTTCGCTTTGGGCGACGCAAAGAAAGTGCGGTTGCTGATCGATACGCTACAGCCCCAGGGGTCGGGCGAAACGACGGCCGCAGGTGGAATGGTATCGCTGTGCCCCAACTGCCTCGCGCCGCTCGTTCCGCGAAATTTCCAGTGTCCGCAGTGCGGCGTGCGATTCAAGGATGAAAAAACGCTGATCTGGCGCGGAATTCTGATTCCGGGAGGTGCGTCGCTGTACGTCGGAGCGACCGGTCTAGGCGTGTTCCGCGCGATCTTCGAATCGATCCTCTTGCTGACCGTCGTCTTATCCTTGTTCCGTGCAATCCGCGCGCCCACCGCTTCGAACGCCGCGACCGACTTGATGGCCGCGGTCATCGCCGAGTGTGCCTTCCTATTCTTGGACAAGCTGATTGCGATTCTGGTCTCGCTTCCGCTAGTCCGCGATTTCATTCCCGCCGAGTGAATCTGCGAGTCCGGCGCGCGAAACGGCGCCGGCACGGCGTGCTATCATGAATGCAAGATGGTTCCGCAAGGCTCCAACACTGGCGTAAACCTGCTCGGCAAATCGCCGGACGAGCTGCGCGAATTCCTGCAGGGGATTGGCGAGCCGGGGTATCGCGGGGCGCAGATTTACCATGCGCTTTACCGGGAGAGGCGATTCGATTTCGCGTCGATGACGAATTTGCCGGCGGCGCTGCGCGAACGGCTGGCGCGCGAGGCGTCGATCGAAATACCACGAATCGTCCGGCGGCACCTCTCCTCGGATGGCACCGTGCGATACGTGCTCGCGGTGGGCGAGGCGGATGGTGCGAAGCCCGCGACGATCGAAGCTGTATTCATGCCGGAGGAAAATCGGCAGACGATCTGCATTTCGACGCAGGCGGGCTGCGCGGTGGATTGCAGATTCTGCCTCACGGCGACGCTCGGCTTGATGCGAAATCTAGCGGCGGGCGAAATCGTCGGAGAAGTGCTCGTCGCGCTCGAAGACAATCGCGCGGCGCTCAAACCGCAGACCAACATCGTCCTGATGGGCCAGGGCGAGCCGCTGCTGAATTTCGACGCGGTGATGGCCGCGCTGAGGATTCTGCTCGATCCGAAGGGCGTGGCGATTGCGCCGAGGCATGCGGCGCTTTCGACGAGCGGGATCATTCCGGGAATCGAGCGGCTGGCGCATGAAAAAGTGCGGCCGAACCTGGCGATTTCGCTGAACGCGTCGTCCGACGAACAGCGCGACCAGATCATGCCGATCAACCGCAAGTATCCGCTCGAAAAGCTGCTCGACGCCTGCCGGAAATATCCGCTGAAGCCGCGGGAGTGGCTGCTCTTCGAGTACGTCCTGTTGGGCGGATTCAACGATTCGCCCGAGGACGCGCGCCGCGTCGTAAAGCTGCTCGCGAATCTGCGCGCAAAGGTGAATCTGATCCCGTGGAATCCGGGCGATCTGCCGCTCAAGCGCCCCGAGCCCGAGCGCGTCGCGGAATTTCAGCGCGTGCTGATGGAGAAGGGCGTGCCGTGTTTCATCCGCGATTCGCGCGGGCAGGATGTGATGGCCGCCTGCGGCCAATTGGCGCTGGCGGAGATGTCGGGGGAGCGGGATGTTGCACACGTCTAGACGTGCCTCGAAGAGCGTGTGTTTCGAGGCGGTTTCGTAGCGGCGGCCTCTCGGGCCGGCTTCAACTCGGATGTGAACGCGGCAAAGGCGCCCGCCTAAAAGGCGGCCGCTACGAAACCATCGCCAGGTCCTCAGAGGATTCCAATAGCGGCCATTAGGCGCCCGGTGGTGCGTTCGCGGCGATAACTGAAAAACAGATCGGTGCGGCACGCGGTGCAATAATCCGACGCAGAAATCTGGCGCGGCGGGACGCCCGCGCCCGCGAGGATCGCGCGATTCGCGGCGATCAGATCGAGATGAACGCGCGGCGGCGGAGGCGGATGTCCCGGCGGGCGCATGGTCAGCCACGGGAGCCAGTTCGGATCGTTTTCGCCCGACGAGAGCGCGTCGAAACGGCCGTCGAACCATTGGCGCGCCTCGGGAAACTGCGACTGAAATTCGCGCGCGACCTCCGAGCCGACTTCATAGCAGCAGCGGCCGATGCCGGGGCCGAGCGCGGCGATTACATCCTCGGGGCGCGTTCCGAATTCCATGTGCATGCGGCCGAGAGTTTTTGCGGCGATGCGGGCGAGCGTCCCGCGCCAGCCGGAATGAATTGCGGCCACGACGCGCTGCTTCGGATCGGCGAGAAGGATCGGGATGCAGTCGGCCGTTTGCACCGCGAGCAGGACGCCCGGCTCGCGGGTGAAGAGCGCGTCGGCTTTGGGCGCTCCCGAAAACTTGCTGTTCGATGCATCCGCTCGATCGACCCGGTGGATCATGTCCGAATGAATTTGCCGCAGCGTGACCACGCGCATTTTGTCGGCGCCGAGCGCGCAAAAGAATTTCGCGCGGTTCTCGAGCACACGCTCGCGCGAATCCCAGTCGGTGAAGCCGAGATTCAGCGCGCCGGCGCTTGCCCTCGCACCGCGTTTGCCGCGCGCGCTTTGGTCAGAGCGCGCGACCGGAATTTCGCTTGCGCCGCCGGCACGTGTGCTGAAGCCATGCGTGATCCAATCAAGGCGTGCGAGCGGCGGCGCTTCGAGAATCTGCAGGCCGCCGGAGCGGCGAAGTTTCCACGCAGCACGTTTCTTCGGCTGGGGTTTTGCGGCGCGCTTGAATCGCGAAGGCTTCGGTTTGGCTGCGGTTGTGGCCATGGCAGGAGGCATTGCCATTATATAATCGCGCGGCATCGGACAGGGGACACATGATCGTCGGGCTGGGGCTGGACATTGCGGAAATCGACCGGATCGAGGCGGCGATTGTGCGCCACGGCGCGCCGTTTCTCGAGCGGCTGTTCACGCCCGCCGAGGTGGCGTATTGCGAGAGACACAAGGGCAAATACGAGCGCTACGCCGCGCGGTTTGCCGCGAAAGAAGCGGCGATGAAGGCGCTCGGCACGGGATGGAGCCACGGCGTCCGCTGGCGCGACATCGAAGTGACGCGCGAGCCGAGCGGCAAGCCCACGCTGCGGCTCGAGGGCGTCGCCGCGCAGATCGCGCAGCGCATGGGCGTGAAGAATATTTCGCTCTCGATCACGCACAGCGGCAACCTGGCCCTGGCCGAAGTGATTTTCGAAAGCTAGGGCGGCGACGAACCACTCCTCGAATCAATATTCCAAACAAACTTCGTGCCATTCATTGGCTGGATGCCAACCGGGGACGCGGACCTTGAGGTAATTCCCAGTGAGCGCCTCGGTCCAATCATCACCGCCGCGCGCGAGGGTGAGGGCGCGCAGCATGCGGCCGGATTGCGTGGCGCGAAATGCCGCGGCTTTCTCCTCCCCAAGCGCACGCAAGGCGCGGGCGCGTTCGCGGATCACGTGCGGCGGCACTCGGTCGCCAAGATGCTCGGCGGCAGTGCCGGGGCGCTCGGAGAACGAGAAGACGTGGAGATACGTGAAGGGCAGGGCGGCGATGAACTGCGCGGTAGCATCGAAGTCGGCGTCGCTTTCGCCGGCGAAGCCGACGATTACGTCCGCGCCGATCGCCGCATCGGGCAGCAGGCGGCGAATCAGCTCGACGCGCTCGGCGTAGTGCGCGGCGCGATACCAGCGGTGCATGGCGCGCAAGATGCGGTCCGAGCCCGATTGCAGCGGCACGTGGAAATGCGGCGCGAAGCGCGGCGAGGATGCGACGAGCGCGACGAAGTCCTCGGTGACGTCCTGCGGCTCGATCGAGCTGAAGCGCAGCTGCTCGAGGCCGGTTTCGTCGAGGATGCGGCGCACGACTTCGGCCAGCGCGGCGCGGGGCGAGAGATCGCGGCCATAGCTGCCGAGATTGATTCCGCTGAGCACGATTTCGCGCACGCCTGATTTCACCAGGCCGCGCACTTCGTCGATGACGGCATCCGGCGCAAGGCTGCGGCTGCGCCCGCGCACAAACGGAATCACGCAGTAGGAGCAGCGATTGTCGCAGCCGTCCTGAATCTTGAGAATTGGGCGCGTGCGATCGGCGGGCGCGGCATCGGCGGGCGCCGAGAGCGGGATGTTCACGCCGGTTTGCGCGAAGATGTCGCCGGTGAGGATTTTCGCCGGGCCGCGCGCGAGGGACATCGCGTCATCATTAAGCCGCGCGAGCGGAATGAGATCGGTGCGCTGGAGCGGCGCGTTCAGATCGCCGATCAAGCCGGGAATGTGCGATTGGTGCGAATTGCCAACGACGAGCGCCACGCCATCGAGCGAGGCAAGTTCCTCCGGCGCACGCTGCGCGTAGCAGCCGGTGACGATGATGCGCGCAGCCGGATTCGCGCGATGGATCTTGCGCACCGCATCGCGCGCCTGCGAATCCGCAGCCGCTGTGACGGTACACGTATTGAGGACGACGACCTCGGCGGTCGCATGATCGTCAGCCTGCGCGAGCCCGCTCGCGAGCAGTTCGCGGCGCAGCGCGGAAGCGTCCGCCTCCGTGGCGCGGCAGCCGAAATTCTCGATGGAAAAGCTAGGCATCGGCGAAATGATTCTACCAAGAGTTGCGCGCGGCAGCGTCTCGTCTTAGTTGATTGGAGGGTTGCTGTGGGAGCAAACGAGCTACTCGTCGGCGCGGCGCTGGTAGCAGAGGAGGATGAGGTCGGCGCGGCGGCGGACGCCGAATTTCGCGAGCAAATTCGAGACGTGGAATTTCACGGTGCGCTCGGAGATGTGCAGGCGGTCGGCGACTTCCTTATTCGCGAGATTTTCGAGCAGGCCGCTAAGGACTTCCTGCTCGCGGCGGCTGAGTTCGCTCGGGGAATCGGCCCGGAGGCGGCGTCCCTGCGTGTTGCTGAGGATTGAATCGACGAATCGCGAGAGCACCGGACGAGGCACCCAAATGCCGCCTGCGGCGACTTGCGGCAGAGCGCGCGCGAGCTGCTCGCGCGCCTCGGCGTAGGTCAGGATGCCTTTCACGCCCTGGCGGAGAAGGGCGTGGCTATCCGCTTCTTTCATCTTGTCCCCGACCACCAGTAGGCGCGCGCCGGAATGCTTGTCCAAAATGTTGCCGAGCAGGGCGCCGGTAGCTTGATGCGCGGCATGAGCGTCGACGACGTAAACGGATGCCTTGGGGAGGTCGAGGTTGCGCAAGTCAGGCGCAAGCATGGAATCGAGCTGCTTCGACGTGATCTGAAATCCCGAGTCTTCCAGCAGGCGATGTAATTCATCCAGTACCATCGGATGCGGCGACAGAAGGCAGACCTTGAGATTCGATTTGCCGTTGCTCTTGGACATGGCGCTGCAATTGAGGCTAACGGAATTGGCAAGCCGGGGCAAGGTGCACGCAACGGGGGATTTCATAACAGATACGGGGTAAGCGAATCGTCGATTTCAGAATCTGCAAACAGCGGTTCAAACGGGTAACCCCGCAGGCTAATCAGGGTTAGTTTCAAGGATGCGACGAGGACGCTTCGCGGGAAGGCCCGCCTGGCGAACTTTGTAGAGCAGGGCGCGGTAGCTGATTTTCAATACTTCGGCGGTCTTGCGGCGATTCCACTGGTTAGCTTGAAGCACCTTCAAGATCACATCGCGCTCCATGCGGCGCGTGGCTTCCTGAGCGATGCGCTTGAGAGGAATGTTGCCATCGGGCGTCGGTTCGTAGCTGAAACGGGCGGGAGCGGACTCCACGCGCTCATTGTAGAACGAGTCCTCCGAGCCGAGGACGACGTAGCGAGCCATACAGTTTTCGAGTTCGCGCACGTTGCCTGGCCAATCCCGCTGCTGAAGCAGGTGAATCGTTTCTTTCGAGAGCGGCGCGGCATCGCGCTGGAAGCGGCGATTGAACACGCCGCGGAGGTATTCGGCGAGATACGGAATGTCGGAGCGGCGTTCGCGAAGTGCCGGCAGCGTGATGCTGATCACGTTGATGCGATAGAAGAGATCGGAGCGAAAGCCGCCCGTTTCGATTTCCTTCTGGAGCCGGCGGTTCGTCGCGCAGATCACGCGCGCGTCCAGACGCTTTTCGTCGTGGCCGCCGATGCGCATGAAGTGGCCGTCCTGCAGAACGTGCAGGAGCTTCGCTTGCAGGCCGGAATCGATCTCCGCAATTTCGTCCATGAAGAGCGTGCCGCCCTGCGCCGTCTCCATGCGGCCGGGCTTATCGGCGTGCGCGCCCGTGAAAGCGCCCCTTTGAAAGCCGAAGAGCTCGCTCTCGATGAGCGTCCCGGGAATCGACGGGCAATTCACTTTAACAAAGGGGCCATTTCGCCAAGGTGATTGGTTGTGGATAAACCGCGCGAGGATTTCCTTGCCCGTGCCGCTCTCGCCCAGGATGAGTATTGGTACGTTCAGTCCCGCGGCTCGTTCCACTTTTTGACGGACGGACTGCATTGCCGCCGATGGACCGAAATAGATGGATTCGGGTGGCACTTCGGCCTGATACGCGACAGTGTCGGTTCTTATCGGCGCGACAGAAGCCATTAACTGAAGTGCATTGCACATCGAACGCCAAAAGCGTCACGGAGTGCACTCGGCACACCCCGGCCATCGATCACGCGAAAATCCTCGTACAGCACGCGCTTTTAAAGCGAGGCGTGGTTAAGTCGCGTGGCCGGCAGGTAGACCGATCCGGTTCAATCACACGAGAGACTGAAAATCATTAGCACTTTCGGGAAGGACTGTTCCAACTATAGTTCTAGTACTCCATGGCGGACAAAAAGGTTAAGCTGACAGTGGTTAGCGATCCCGATCCGCACTTGTACGTTCGACGAACTTTCGTTCCCGGAGTTTCTTCGCCAGGGAAGGTGGGCTGAAGGAAACTGCCAGCCATAGGGAAGAGAACGCGAGTGGGCGGCCGCAATACCGCGTTCTCCGAGGCTTTCAGGCGCGGGAGTTTTCGCCGCGAATGATGTCGTAGCGCTCAATTACCGCGGCGATTCCAATGGGTTCCTGATCGTCCGTGGCGGAGCGCCGATCGACGCGAACGACGCGCCCGTGAGCGCGCACGAAAACTTCCGTGCCGCGCGTGATTTCCGCAGGCAGCGTAAGTGTGAAATCCAGCTCGGTGCCGGGTGTGAGATCGTTTTCCACGGTGAAGTAAACACCACGTGTGGAAATATCCCGTGTCTGGCCGCTGTGGGATCTCGGCTCCCGATTAATTGGCAGGCGGAGGTTCACCGGCAGCGAAAGATCGTACCGGCGTGCCATTCGACGTTCCGTCATCCGTGCGGCTCCTTGAACGCTGGGATTAAGATACACGGCTCCCCCGCAAAGGAGGAGCAATCGCTATACCAAAGCTTGACCGATCGGGTGGTGCTGGCCCTTGGGGCGCCCCTGCCAGCTGCGTGCAGTCACTCGAGCAGCAACCCCTTTCGCGACAACAAGCATCTTCGCGCGATACATGACCACCAGAACCCGGCGCCTGCAAGAGAATGCTTGTCACTGCCCCGTATCGGAGCGGAATACTAGAACAAGGCAAGGTCAAAGGGTAGTGCTATTTCGCTGAGTGTGCCCAAGATATGCAACAATTTACCTCAACTCATGGCACACGAAAACATTGATTGGCTGAAGTTATGAGGCTGCAGGGTCGCTATTCCCCGGTAATCTTGGCCAACAGTTTTCTGGCCGCGCTAGGAACCGCGAACTACCGCAGGGGCGTCTTCTTTCGCGACCTCTTTTCCTTTCGCAGCTTCCTTTGCAGCGGCGGCGGCCTTGGCGGCTTCGCGTGCGGCAGCTGAGCGCGAGCCGCGTCCGGAATCCAGATTGAACGCGCGCATTTTGTAGAGCAGCGCTTTGTAGCTGATACCCAGCATGCGCGCGGCATCCTTGCGGCACCAGTTCGTTTTCTCGAGTGCGTCGGCGATCGCTTCCATTTCCGCTTCGTCCTTCAAGCCGCGCACCAGCGCCTTGAGGCCTTGTTCTTTAGGCGCGGCCGTCGTTTCATGTTGAGGAACAACGCGCTGCTGCTGGCCGGTCATTTCGAGCAGCTCGCGGAAGCTGCCTTCGTCATCCTCGAGGATCACGTAGCGCTTGACGAAATTCTCGAGCTCGCGCAAGTTGCCGGGCCACGAATAGCGTAACGCGGCTTCGAGAAGATGCTTCGAAGGCTCCGGCGCGCTTTTCTGATATTTCTCGCTGTACTTCGCGAGGAAGTGGCGGAAGAGCAAAGGAATTTCGGCGGTGCGCTCGCGCAGCGGCGGGATGTGGATCGAGAGTACGTTGAGGCGATAGTAGAGATCCTCGCGGAAGCGGCCCGTTTTCATGGCCTCCTTCACGTCCATGTTGGTGGCGGCCAGCACGCGCACGTCCACGTTGACGACCGCGCGAGCGCCAAGGCGCGAATATTGGCCGTCCTGCAGGACGTGCAGGAGCTTCGCCTGAAGGTGCGGGCTCATTTCGGCGATCTCATCGAGAAAGATGGTGCCCTTGTTCGCGAGCTCGAATTTGCCGGGCTTCGAGCGTACGGCGCCCGTGAACGCTCCCTGCTCGTAGCCGAAAAGCTCGGATTCGAGAAGTTCGCCGGGCAGCGCCGCGCAATTCACCTTGACGAAGGCCTGCTGGCGCCTCAGCGAGCGCAGGTGGACCATCCGCGCGACCACTTCTTTTCCCACGCCGCTTTCGCCGCTGAGAAACACGGGCACGTCGACCGGCGCGATCTGCAGAATCTGCTGGCGAATCTTGAGCATCTGCGGGCTGGCGGCGAGGAACGAAATATCCTCGGTGAGGGCCTCGCAGTATTCGCGCAGCGCCTGATTCTCGGTACGGAGTTCTTTTTTCTGCCGGCACTTGAGGAAAGCAGCGTCGAGTTCCGGTTTCTCGAAAGGCTTCGTCAGATAATCGAGCGCGCCGAGACGGATCGCTTCGACTACGGTGGTGACCTCGTTCGAGCAGGAGAGCATCAGGACGTTGAGCGAGCGATCCATCTGCATCAACTGGCGGAGCGTTTCGAGCCCGTCGATTTCCGGCATCAGTACATCGAGGACGATGAAGTCGGGACGCTCGCCGCGGCCGACGCGCGCCAGCGCTTCCTTGCCGCTGGAGACCGCGTCGACGTCGAACCCGTCCACCTCGAGCAGCGTCTGAAGATATTTCCTGATACTCGGTTCATCATCGACGATCAGGATCTTTTCTTTGTGTGCCATCGGCATCCCTATGGAGCGAATTGTTCCGCTCATCCTATTCCACATCCGTAGGCAGCAGGAAGGAGAAAGAACTTCCGCGGCCCGGTTCGCTATCGACCCAGACTTTTCCGCGATGCGCCTGGATCAATCGTTTCGTGATTGCCAATCCCAGGCCCATGCCTGAGGACGAAGGATCGACGCGCACGAATTCCTCGAAGATTTCCTGGTGGAACTCGGCGGCGATCCCGTGACCCGTGTCCGTGACTGAAATCAACACGCTATTGGCCCTGGCGGGGGTGCCGCGGCGCCGCTCCTGCGACGGAGATGCGTCGGAAACGCGCCGCTCCCAGAAATGCGGCTGAGCCCGCAACGTAACCAGGCCTGTGGCCGGCGTGTGCTTGAGCGCGTTGTCGAGCAGATTGAAGATGCACTGCTGCACCTTCTGGTAATCGAATTTGAAGAGCGGAAGATCGGGATGCACCTGCACGTCGAGACGCACGCTGGCGCGCTGAAACGCGTCGCCCCAACGGCTCGCCAGATCGTTGATGCAGTCGCGGAGATCGTTTTCGCACAGCTGCAAAACGAGTTTGCCGCTCTCGAGCGCCGAATAGTTGAGGAACATCGAGACGAGGCGCACGAGGCGATCGCAGCTCTCCTTCGATTCGCGCAAAATGTCCTGCTGGCGCTCGCTGAGTTTTCCGAGCGAACCCGAAAGCAGCAGGTCGTAATAGCCCTTCATCACCGCGAGGGGCGTTTTCAATTCGTGCGCGGCGGAGCCGAGCAGCACGGTTTTCTGGCGATTGGCCTCCTGCAGGCGCAGGTAGGCGGCCAGAAGATTCCTGTAGGTAATCTCGCGCTCCTGCATCAGTTCCTGGACGGTCTGGCGCATCTGCGTCGCGTCAGTAGAGACTTCTTCGGGGAGCGGCTCGATATACACGGCAAGCCAGTCGGGCTCCGGGAGCCAGCGGATACGCGCGACGGCCTTGCCTTGGCCGGCTTCGATCGGGAGCAGCACGTCCTGCTTGCCTCGCTCCAGCTGGCTTAGAATTTCCTTGCCATCGGCGTTGAGAATGTCTCGAAAGAGGTTCGGGTCGGGCTTGGCGCTCCACGCGAGGGGGTTCAACGCGTTCTGCGCGTGGAGATTCGTGAAGATAATCAGCCCCGCGCGGTCGGAAACAAGCAAGGGGCGATCCAAGGCATCGAGCAGACTGGCGACTGCTTGAAAGCTTACCTGATTGCTCCTCTGCTTTTCAGCCGCTGCCGCAGCTTTCGCCAACTCGCCCTCCACAGACTCCGGGAACGAGCAAAGACACCACTCGAATCCTTGTCTCAGAGAATCGAGTGGGAATGGGCTCGAAGGTTTGTATGCTCGCAAAGGCGCCAAATAGAGTCAATGGTAAAAGCGTCCTAGCGTTTGCACAAACGTGGAAATGAATTGCATCAAACCGGAACATTTCGAAGGCTATACGGGACGAGTCCATTCGCGCGGCTTCGGCATCTAATTGAAAATGAGCGGCTTGCGAAAGCGGAATGGAGGGGTAGAGAACTTGCAAGGGAAGGAGCAGTCCAAGGGAGTACTAATACTCGGGTACCAATGAGCGTTCGAGAAAACATCGTGCAGCAGAGGGTTGCGCAGTCTTACGACGATCGGCGCCGATTCCATCGGATTCACCTACAGGTGCCGCTCTTCATCCGCGGTAAGGACGCTCACGGGGAGCAGTTCGTGGAATTGGGTAAGACACTTGATATCAGCGGATTAGGGGCCTTCGTTATCTGTCCGCGCTCCCTTACGGTCAACGATATCATCATCCTCACGATTCCGGCTCCTTCAATCATCTCGTCGGGCCTGGTGCCAGCCGGGATGCCTCCGATCCAAGCAAGGGTCAAGCGGCAACAGGAAGCCGGCGAAGCACACCTCGTGGGCGTCGAGTTTTTGAAGCCTATCGGGTAGGAAGTTTCCCACAGACCGGGCGTTGCCCGTTCGCGGCACAGCTCTGACCCTAAAATGGAAGCGCTTTTCCATCCATCTTCGCCTCCGCTTGCAGCCCTTGGGGGCGATCAAATAATCTACGCATTGGCAGCGACTTAGGACCAAGTCCCTGGCTATATTCTTGTCCGGGATTGGACTGTCCCTTGCTACAGTGATACCGCCCCGCAAGTGTCCTGGATACAGGATAAACTAGACGTACGTTCGCTTGACTCGGAACTCATTGATGCCCCAGCCCTCCGACGCTTCGCCGTCGCAGCCATCGGCGGACGATTCTTTCTTGGATCTGTTGGTCGAGACCCTCGAGGGTCTCGACGAGACGGTGCGCGGACAATTCCTCCGCCAGTTTTTCCATGCCATCGCGAAAATCGATTTGCCCGAACCGCAGAGCAACGATTACTGGCAGCGGATTCTGCAGCGGCGCCGGGAACTTTCCGAAAGCCTCGGCAGAAAAGTGGCGCTGGCCACGGCGATGGTCGACGTGCTGTCGTCGACCAATTTTATTCGCGTGCCGATCGTGATGGAGTACGAGCAACTCAAGAAGCTCCAGATCAACGCGGCCACGGATCCTCTGACGGGACTCTACAACCGGCGGCTCTTTGACGAATATTGCGACAAGGAACTGAACCGCGCGAAACGCTACGGCCAGCATCTCGCCATCGTGATTCTGGATCTTCACCGGCTCAAGGAAGTGAACGACCGGCACGGGCATCTGCGCGGGGATCAGATATTGCAGCTCGCGGCGACCACTCTGCGCAAGACGCTGCGCGCGGCCGACTTCGCCTTCCGCATCGGCGGCGATGAATTTGTGCTGCTCCTGCCGCAGACCGATACAGAGCAGGCCGTCACGCTGTGCCGCCGCGTCCGCTCGCTCTATGAGAGCGACGTGGTCTCGCTTAAGATCGAAGTTGGCGTGACGCTCGATTTCGGCGTCGCCGTGCATCCGCAGGATGGCGATCAGAAAAGCGATCTGCTGCGCACGGCGGACGAGCGGCTCTACGAGCTCAAGCGCTCGGGCCGCGCTCCGCGCGTAGTTCCCATTGAGACGCATCCGCCGCGTGAGAGCGCTCCGGCTGCTGCGCCGCCAAGAGCTCCCGTAGCGCCGCCCGTGGTGGCTCCTCCGCCGAGAGCGCCCGCCGCGGTACCTCCCGCTGTTCCGCCCACTGCGGCTGCACCGCCTACGCAACCCGCGGCGCCGCGTCCACCAGCGCCACCGTCTCCGCCTGAACAGGCCGCGCCCGCTCCGCACTCGGAGCAGCGAAAGTGGGAACGCGTGTCGCTCGGCGGCACGAAAGCGCACGCCGTGCTCACGGACGTCGGCCAGAAAACCGCGAAGGTGATCGACCTGAGCTACGGCGGCGTGGCGCTGCTCTTCGAGAAGGAAGAAGACCTCCCGGCCCAGTTTCACGCCGTCCTTCACGTGCCGATTCTTCCGCCGGTGCGCGTGATCCTCCGCAAGTCCTACGTGCTTTCGGCCAACGACGGCCGCATGCGCGTCGGCTGCTCCTTCGTCGCTTAGGCTTCCCGGGCATTGCTGGAAAAATCGAGCGGAGCGCGCTAAGATACAGCTTCCGTTCCGGCCTGCCGAGTCGATTGGGCGTTTCATGGCGGTTACAATTTCCTTACCTCAAACCATTTCAAAGAAGCGCGCTGGTCTTGACGTGTGGATGGAGCGCGCGCTCGACAAGGCGTCGAGCATCGAGCCGGAGTGGGACGCGGACGAGGTCCACGACCTCCGCGTCGCTTTGCGGCGCTGCCGGACCATGGCCGAGGCTTTGAGCGAAGTGAGCGCCAGCTCCGGCTGGCGGAAGCTCAAGAAAGCCAGCCGCGGGCTCTTTCACACGCTCGGCGATCTTCGCGATACGCAGGTGCAGCGCGACTGGGTCAGGAAACTGGGCTCGGCGGGCGATCCGGTGCGGAAACACGTGCTGCGCCTGCTAGCCGGCGAGGAAAAGAAAGAGCGGGCGCTTGCCGCGCAGGCGCTCGATTCATTCGATCGCAAGGAATGGAAGAAGCTCGCGCGCAAGCTGCCGGCCAAGGCCGAATTTTTCCCTCTGGGCAGCGTCGTATTTCAGCGGCTGGCTTTGGCGAAGCTCAACGAAGCGGTCGAGCTCTACCAGCAGGCGCGCAAGAGGCGCAGCGCGGTAGCCTGGCACCGGCTGCGGATCGGCCTGAAGGAATTCCGCTACATCGTCGAGAATTTTCTGCCCGAGCGCTACGAGGTCTGGGCCGCCGACCTAAAAGTTATGCAGGATCAGCTCGGCGACGTCCACGATCTCGATGTGCTGCGCGGCAGGCTGCGCAAGGAGGCTGCGAGGCTTGACGCCGCGGCCCTCGCCACATGGATCGAGAGAATCGCCACGGCACGCAAGGCGCGCCTCGACGAATTCCTCGCGAAAGCCTCCGGTCCCGAATCCCCGTGGCTCGTTTGGCGGGCGGGATTTCAGTGGGGACACGCGCTCGTCGCCGCATCCTTCCCGCAGCGCCGCACGGCATAAAGTCCCGCCGGCCCAATCACTCAGCGAGATTTATTATTCAGTCCGCGAGCTTGCGCAAGAACCTTGCAGTGAGCAGCCAGCGCAGCGTCCATCGGCTGTGGGGCGACGCCTGCTCGAAGCACGCCGCGCCGGCCTTCTTCAGTTCCGTGAACGGGCCGCGCGATCCCGCGAGCTGTGCGATCAGCATATCGAGATGAGGCGCGTGGCCGAAGAGCGCAACTTCCTTTGCCTTGAGGTGCGAGATCTCCTTCAAAATTTCGGCTGGATTTTGCGCGGGCTTCAGAGCATCGCTTACGCGAATCTTTTCCGGTGAGAATCCAAGCGCCTCCGCGAATATTTCCGCTGTCTGCGCCGCCCGGACGAAAGGGCTCGTGATCAGCACTTCCGGCTTCGCGCCCAGCGCACAAAATCCGAGCGCCGCTTCGCGCGTTTTTTGCACGCCGCGCGCCGTCAGAGGACGTTCCGCCTCGGCGGGAGATTTCGGATCGGTGCGGTCGACGGCGATGCCGTGGCGGACGAGATAGAGGATCATGATTTAGGCGACCTTCTCCTTTCGCTGCACCCGCCGGAACTCCGCCTTCAGGTGAAATTCCTTTTCGAAGAGCGCCGCCTTGCGTTCCAGTCCGGCCACATCGAGCCGCGTGCCTTCGGCCGCCCGGATCAGGAAAATCGCGCGATGCCCGGCGATCTGGACGTCGACACCCTCCACGCGCTGCGCGTGCTCCGATTCGAGTTTTTCGGCGATGCGCAGCAGCGAAGTGAGCAGGCGCATCTCGCGCCGCCGCGAGCCATCGAGCGCGGCGTAGGAGGCGTGCTCCACCTGTGGCTCCGATTTGCAATTGTGGTAGCGGACGAGCGCGCCCACCATGTCGCGCCGCCAGCCGCGCAAGCCGGGAATCTCGCTATTGCGGATCAGGTATTCGCCGTGGCGGTTGTGCGACTTGCGGTGAACGAAATGCCCGATATCGTGCAGCATCGCCGCGATTTCAAGCAGCAGCCGGTGATCCGGCCCAAGCTCGTGGATCGGGCGCAGCTGATCGAAAAGCGAAAGGGCGAGGCGCGAGACCTGCTCGGCGTGCTGCGGGTCGTAGTTGAGGCGGCTGGCGAACCACCGCGCCGCGGTCAACAACTCCTCGGCGCGGTCTTTTTCCTCCGCGGACGCCGCGCCGCCCGAGTATTGCTCGGCGACGAGATCGAGCAGCAGCCCCTCGCGCACGCCCACCCCGGGCACGAGAATCGAGCGCAGGTCGAGCCACTTCGCCACTGTGCCGATAATGATCGCCGCGATGCCAATCACTTCGGCGCGGTCTCTGCGCATGCGAAACACGCGCATGCGGCCCGGCACGTCGAGGCGCAGCAGCCGCAGCGTCTGGTCTTTCAGCAGCCGCACGTTGATCGCCGGCGTCCTGCCAACCATCGGGCCGGGCGCGAAGCGCACGAGCGCTTCGGCATTTCCGCCGGACGCGACGCCGATCGCGCGCGAAAGCTTCGGCGGCGAGGGCATCGCGCTCTGCAGCAGAGCCAGAATGTGCAGCTTCAGCCGCTTCGCGCTTTCTTCGTCGATGGCGCCGTCGATCGCGTACGTTTCCATCAACCGGATCGTTCCGAGCGGCAGCGCGACGCGCTCGCTCACTTCCCCGCGGTCAAGAAAATTGATTTCGAGACTGCCGCCGCCGAGATCGAAAATCACGCGCGGCTGAATTCTGTCGCCGAGCGCCCATCGCACGGCCGAGCAGACCAGTCGCGCCTCTTCCTCGCTCCCAATCACCTCGAGTTCGATTCCGGACTTCCGCTGGATGCGCTCCATCAGCTTCCGGTAGTTGCGCACTTCGCGCGCGGCGGCCGTGGCGACGGCGCGATACGCCGTCACCTGATGCCGGTCCATGCGGTCGCGAAAGTGGCGGAAGACGCGCGCGGCCCGCGAGATCGTGTCGTCGTCGAGCAGATGCCGCGTGAAGGCGTTATGCCCGAGGCGCACGGCGGCGCGCTCGCTTTCGAGTATCTCGATGTGCTGCGGAGACGTGGCGCGCGCGATCAACAGCCGGATGGCGTTCGATCCGGCGTCGATCGCTGCCAGTTGTACCGGGGCGGCCACTCGTCAGCGCCAGAGGTGCTGGAGCGCGTGCGAAGGCTTGTATTGCGTGCTACGGATGCCGAGGTGCGAAGCGATGCGCTTGCGCAGCACCCGGTTCACGTCCGAGACGCTTCCCTCGCCGTCCATTTCAATAAAGCTGTGCCGCTTCGACAAATATTCGAATTCGCGCTTCACCAGCGATTGGTAGCGGATGAACGACTGGAAGAGATCGTTCGAAAGCGACATGTCGCGGCCCGACTCCCAATAGCTGATCGTCTGCGATTTCTTGAACTCGCGGTCGAACGCGATTTCCGGCCGCACGTTCAGCCAGAACGTCAGGTCCGGCCGCAGCGCGATTTCGTAAATCCCGTGCAGGTAGTCCCGCCCAATCCCGCGGACCGCCGCGCGCGCGATCAGCGTGAAGATATAGCGGTCGGCCAGCACAATCAACCCCGAACGCAGCGCCGGCAAAATCCGCCGCTCGAGCTGGTCGAAGAAATCGGTGCCGTACATCAGCGCGAGCGTCATGCGCGTCACCGTATTTTCGGCGAGCAGCGCGTCGATGTCCTCGCCCACCAGAAACGATCGCCGCAGCCCCATCGTCTGCACCGCGAATCCCTCGGATTCGAGCCATTCGGTGAGCAGCGAAATTTGCGTCGAGCGGCCCGAGCCGTCCGTGCCTTCGACGACGATCAGGCTGCCACTCAGCTCCTCCGGCTTCACGCCCGGCAGCGGAATGCCGTAGAAGCGCGAGAGCAGGTCCGAGTTGCCGTTGCGGCCTTTTTTCGAGGATTTGCTCGCGCGCGTGTCCGAGCGGCCGCCTGCAGGGCCGTTTGATCGAGCGGTCACGCCGCCGTTCTTGGAAGCGGACGATGGAGAGCCGTTGCGCGTCATTTCTTCGTCACTTCTTTTTCTTCGGCGCGAAAGGCGCGAGATTGATTTTCTCGGCGAGAAGATTGCGCATCTGCTTCTGCAGCTTGTTCACGCGGGCCGTGCCGTCCATCAGGACGAACCGGTCCGTCTCGATCATCTGGTCGTAGTTGTTGAGGATGCGTTCCTGGAAGATGCGGAAGCTTTCGGCGCGATCGAGCGAAATGCCCAGGTCCATCCCGGCCTCGTAGTATTTCAGCTTCGGCCGCCCCGCGACGATGCGGTTCACCGCCACGTCGAGCGGCGCGCGAAAATAAAATGTGATGTCCGGCACCGGCGCAAAGCTATAGAGATTGCGCAGCCACCGCGGCGAACAGCCACGGGCCGCATCGCGCGCAAACGCCGTATAAACGTAGCGGTCGGCGAGCACCAGGTACCCGCCGTGCAGCAGCGGCAGGATCTGCCGCTCGCAGCGGTCGGCAAAATCCGCCGCATGCAGCATCGAAAACGTCGTCGGCGTCAGCAGCCGCCGCTGCTTCCCGCGCCGCGTCGCCGATTTCACCAGCGGCGACGAATTCCACTCCGTGAAATGTATCCGGTAGCCGCCGATCTCAAGCCACCGCTTCAGCAGGTAGAGCTGAGTGCTCTTGCCCGACCCGTCGATCCCCTCCACCACCACCAGCGCGCCCGGATACTCGCGCTTCGGCGCTGCCGCCTTTTCGGGCGTTGTGTCGGTAAGTACGGGAATTTCGGGAGTGACTGTCGCCATGGCACACCTAAACCGCAATTTCCATGATACGTCCAAAGCCTCAACCGGGCATGAAAATTGTGTTACATCGCCCCGCGTCGACTCGTCCGTCGGTCGTGCTCAAAACGAGTTGTCAGGCGCGGTGTGGAGTGCGGCGGCTCGCCGCCCTTTTGAGGCGAAGCTTGCCTGCCCTGGGCTTGCCGAAGGGCTTCGCCGTGTGGAACGGCTTCGGTCCTTAGGGGGGCGGAGCTTCAGACTCCGTGTGACAACCTGCGAATGTTTGCACGGGTCGTTGCTTCAGCCCGCGAGGGCAAACCGGTGGAAGCGTGGGTCTTTTTACCCTGAGCCTCGAAGGGCGGGCCCTCGAAAAGGGTGCCATACAGACTTGGGCTTCAGCCCCGGGTCTTTGCTTTTGACGTTCCGGGGTGCCCCACCCTCGGTTTATGAGGGTGAGGCCTTTCCTCGCAACGACACCAATCACCGGCTGCTCGCCTTCAGTTTCGCAAGCGAGCCCTACCGCGCTTCGCCAGCTGGCGGAGGCGCACCCGCACGCGCGGCCGCCGCGGGCGGCGGTGGCACGGGCACGTTTCCGTCCAGCGTGAACGTATACAGCCGCCCCTTGCCCTGTCGCCCCGCGAGCACCGACACATACTCCTTGCCATCGAGCATGTAGCAGACGGGATTCGCGAATCCCGCTTGCAGCTTCACGCTCCACAGCTTCTCGCCCTTATCCGCGCTGAACGCTTCGAAATCGCCGCCATTCGAAGCGGCGAACACGAGATTGCCCGCGGTCGTCATCGTCCCGCCGCCACCGGTAGCGGGCACCTTCCAGGCCGCCGTCTCTGTCGCCGGATTCCACGCCACCAGGAAATTCCCCGCAGGCGGCGCAGGAGGACGCGGCGGTGGAGGTGGCACGCCGTTGCCACGGGCTGCGACCGGTCCCGTGCCTCTGCCCGCGGCATCCCGGAAAATGATGCCCCAGTTGTACTCACCGAGCTCCGGCTTGAATTCCGGCGCCTGCACGTACGCGAAGCTCGACGCCATTCCCGGCGTCACGTACACGAGATTGGTTTCGGGATTGAACGACATTCCCTGCCACACGTGCCCGCCGCCCGGCCCCGGCCAAACCACCGTCGGCGTCGTGCCGTAGTGCGCCTCCGGATTGACGATCGGGCGCCCCGTCTTCGGATCGAGTCCCTTGGCCCAAGTAATTTTCTGCAGCGGCGCGCCCGAAATGAATTTCCCGGTCTTGCGGTCGATCACGTAGAAGTAGCCGTTCTTCGGCGCCTGCATGATCACGTGCCGCAGTTTCCCGTCGATCGTCACGTCAGCCAACACCAGATCCGCGATCGCGTCGTAATCCCACTCGTCGCCTGGGGTCGTCTGGAAATACCACACGAACTTTCCCGTCTCCGGCTTCACCGCGATGATCGAGCAGATGTAAAGATTGTCCATCCCCACCTTGCTGCGGTATTTCTGCACCCACGGCCCGGCCTGCCCGGTGCCGAAATAGAGCAGATCGAGCTGCGGATCGTAAGAGATCGCGTTCCACGGATTTCCGCCGCCGCCCAGCTTCCACCACGGAATATCGGGCGACCACGTTTTCGCCGCTGCTTCCATCGCTTTGTTCTCGAATGGCTTCGAGGGATCGCCCGGCACCGTGTAGAACCGCCAGTCGAGCTTGCCCGTTTCCGCGTCGTACGCCGAAATGAACCCGCGCACCGCGAATTCGCCGCCGCCGTTGCCGATGATCACTTTATCTTTCACGATCAGCGGCGCGCCGGTGATGCTGTAGTCCGCGTTCTTGTCCGCCGTCTGGACGCTCCACACCACCTTGCCCGTTTCCGCATCGAGCGCCACGAGCCGCGCATCGAGCGTCCCGACATACACTTTGCCGTCATACACCGCGACGCCGCGGTTTCCCGGCCCGCAGCACAGGCTCGGCCCGGTGCGGACCTTGTCCGGATTTCCCAGCGAGCCGGTGGGAAAATTCTGATGGCCCACGCTCGGGTCCCAGCGCCACTTCTCTTTTCCGGTCCGCGCGTCGACGGCAAACACCACGCCCCACGTCACAGTCGCATAGAGCGTGCCATTCGAAATCACGGGCGAAGCCTCGAGCGTCCCGGGGAGAGAGTCGGTGTCGTAATACCACGCCAGCCCCAGCTTGTTCACATTCGACGCGTCGATCTGCGTCAGCGGGCTGTACCGCGTCGCCTCATAATTCCCCGCGGCCATCAGCCATTCGCCGCTCTTCCAGCCGTTCAGCAGCGCCGCATCGGTAACCGCAGCCCCGTCAGGAGCCGCAGCCCAAGCCGCAAACCCGCCCAGCATCACGAACAGCGCGACCAAACTCCAAGTCTTCGCATTTCCGAATTTCGAATTGTGCAATCTCATTTTCCGCATTCCCCCACGCAAATAATTGCGCCCTTGAGCCCCACCCAGGCTCCGCACGCGCACACATACTAATCCCGCCGCCAAATTTTTGCTCGGGGTTTATCTGTTCGAGGTTTAAATGTAGCGCCGCGGCCTTTAGCGCGGCATCTTCGCCGTGCCACGGAGTCATCGCCCCGCGTCCGTGTGATGGCATAGATGGTTTCGTAGCGGCGGCCTTTTTACCCTGACAGAGGAAGGGCAGGCCGGCGGTTTTTGCCGTATGGTTTGTGGGTCGTCTTGTAACGGCCAAGATTCTTGCGAGGTCGGGCGTCAGGTTAAAATGTCGCGCCGTCGAAGTCATTCCTTGCCGGAAACGGGCGACCACCGCGCCTGCGTCGACATCGCGTACTGCCAGCTGCTCCAGCCCGAGCCCATGCCATACGGACCTCGGTGGTACACCGCTTCGATCCGCCGGATCTTTCCGTGCTCCACGCGAAAGACCTCCGAGATTTCCCACGTCCACGGCGTCACCGGCCCCGTCGTCACCGTGCGCCCGCTGGGAAGCTTGAACGTTCGCGTTTTTCCCGCCGCGTGATCGAAAAAGCAGAATGCCAGCGCCACTCCGCGCTCCGGATCGACCACCACGAATCTCCGGTCGCGAATCCGCGTCACGAAATGCAGCAGCCCCGATTGAAACTGCTCCTTGCATCCCCAAGACGGCGCGTATGTCAGGTCCTCCCTCTGCCGCGCCCGGTCGACCGAGTTTCCCTGCGCCGCCACCGCGTTCGCCGTGTTCGCCTGCTTGTTGTTTGTCGCTTCCTCGCCGTTCTCGACGCGATCGCAATCATCGGTGAACGGGTAGTCGCCCTTCCCGTCGTTGAGCTGCATCCCCGAAAAGTACATGTTCGCGGTTTTCACCAGTTCCGCGCGCGAGACGCGCTCGGCGACGGGAATCGTTTCCGTGAAAAGAGGATCGGTATGCCCACGCTTTTCGAGATTTGCCGCCTCATCCTTCTCGCGATTGACGATCGTCTCGATCTCGGCGATTTTGTGATTCTCGATTTTCAAGCGCAGCGCAAGAATCACCGGCTCGCCGGCCTCCCGCATGGTTCCGAAGAAGCCCACTTCCCCCGCCTGCACGTCTTCCATATAGAACTTGTAGGTGCCTTTTCCGGTCGCCGTATTCCACAGCCCGTCGCCGAGATTCAGTCGTTGCCCGTCTTCGGTGAATTTCACCGCTGGGGTCACAGGCAGGCTCGACGGATCGTTTGCGGCAACCGCATCGAGATAGCGGTCGACGAACCCGTCCAAGCACGCCCGGTCGCAGCCGCTCGCCGCCGTCCCGGCCAGCCGCTTGGCCGGTGCCGCTGCGGTGCTCGTGGGATCAGTAGCAAAAATGGACACGAGCGCCACCACGCCAGCCAGAGCCAGAATTTTTGTTCGCATCGAATCACCAGTGGCACAGACAATCCTGCCTGTGCATCTCCTTCCTCATCTCACGCACAGCACCTTTGCCCACATCGGCCCCCGCGGACGTTTCTATCTAAAGGAAGCCTCAAGGGTTGCGGCAATCGAAAGGCAATCTTTCGCTGCAAGCACAGGGTGGCGAACGCGGCGAGGGAATTCGTCATAGGTCCGTCCGTCAAGTTTTCTGCCCGTCGCAGATTTGCGAACGCCACCCCACTGCTTAAAGAAAAAGGCAGCTCCTGCATGCTGACATTGGTCTCGAACAGACAGCACCCACTCCGTATTCATGGGTCTTGCACCTGGTCCGCTTTCGCCGCCCACTATCACCCAATGGATTCCATCCAGATCGAGCCGTCCAAGGTCTTCGAGCAAGGGCTCGACGGAGAGAAATCGAATCTCCGCGCTCGCTTTTCGCAAGTCGTCAATGCGCGGGAGGCCGTACTTTCGATCCTCAACACTTACCCCCCACCATATATGCGGCTGACGCGCTGCGAACGCCAAGCTAGAATTCAGAAGCTCTCGAAGGCGCTCAGATCGTTTCGTCAGTACCTGATAGGTATGCCACCTGGCCGCGGCCATAACCTTTGCGACCTCCACGATGTAGGCGTCGGGTACGGCGTCATGAAACAGATCACTCATCGAGTTGACGAAGATCATCCTTGGAGCACGCCATCGCAACGGCTCGCCGAGCTTCTCGGGAACCAAGCGCAAGTCGAACCCTTGCTCGTACGGATGCCTTTTGACCCCACGGAATCGCTCCGCGAACGTTTCCGCGTAGCAGTGCTTGCAGCCGGGACTAATCTTTGTGCATCCCCTTACCGGATTCCAGGTGGCATCCGTCCACTCGATTGCGGATACTTGGGCCATTACTACCTCCGGTACTTCGAGAAAATCTCGCGAGCGATCTTTTCTGCAATGCTGTTCTGCGACGCGAAAAAGAGATAATAAACGATCGCCCCTTTGGAATTCTGCATCGGCAGAGGATCTGGCACGCACTTAAAACCCGCAACTTCCTTGAGTCTCTGCCGAAACGCTCCGGCGATTACTTCGTTTGGTTCCTTTTCGACCATCGGTCCAAACAAGCCGGGCGTCGTTCCGTACGCAACTTGCCTCCAAGACTCGTCACCCCAAAACTCTGTCATTCGCTTAATTTGCTCCGGCTTTACGCGTCCCGGATCTCTCCATATGGCATTGCGGTTCATGTCCTGCACCGGAAAGTTCAAGAACACTTCCAAGCTTTTCATCTCCCCGGCGGTGGCCATTACCTTCCAATCCAGATGGAGTCCGTAAGGATCAAGCACGCAAAGGCCTCGACGATACTGGTCATATCGGACCCGGGGGAAAACGTCCTGCAGCAGGATTTCATTGCAGTCGCCTTGATAAATGAAAACATCCTTGTGCGGACCAACAAGCTCTCGCAGGGCTTCAGTCTTTTCTGGGGCGATGTCGATGAGATGGAATTCCCTGAACTGCGGCCGCACAGCCAACGCGTTAAGTGGGCTTCCGGGAACAAGTTCCTGGCTCGCTTTGGAGAGATGCTTCCCAGCGCCCGCGAAAGCGTCAATGTACACATGGAAAAGTGTGGCCTTCGTCTGCGAGGCGAGGATTGTCGAGTAGGCGGCGGCGATTTTTTCAGAATCTCCAGTTTGATCTCCGACCACGCTCCGATCTCGTCGAATTGAAGCTGCCTGGCCATCCTTCGTTGTATCTTCGCCCTATCTTCGCCTTACAGTCAAGCGGTGCGATTGCCGCGAGAGACGGCGAGCCCCAAAACTAACGGCGACAGTGTTTCTCAGCAAGCCGGGCGATGGTGTTGAGGCCGCGAAACGTGGCGCTGAGCTTCAGGACGCGCTCGAAGCGCGCGTTTGAGAATTTCGATTCGGTTTGCTTGCGCGTGCAAAGCCAGTACATTTCGCGGCCGTGGACTTGGAAGTCGTCGGCGTCCGTGCGCATCGCCATGAGGAGTTTTCGCGCGGCGGCGTCGAGCGGGGCGGCGAGGAACGCGACGCTGAGCGTCAAGGCAGCCTGCATGCGCGCTTCGTCAAACGGCTTGTAGCGCGCGATCGCGGCAATCTCCGCTTCGCTGCGGAGGAACGTCTTCACCTCGTAGCCCAACGCCCTCTCGAGGTGCGCTTCGATCTTGCGTTCGAGCGCTGCGTCGTTCTTCGCGCTCGTGGTGAAAATCACGTTGCCGCTGTTGATGAACGTCTCCACCCGCTCGAACCCGAGCTTCTCGAAATGGCCGCGCAGCGCCGCCATCGTCACGTAGTGCCCTCCGACGTTGATGGCCCGCAGAAATGCGATTCGTCTCGGCATTGATTGAAACCTGCAACCGGCGACCTGAAACCTGCAAGCGCAGGTCCTTGCGCGGCACCGTGAAATGTGCCACGTTGGGTGCTGGCGCGCAAGCCACGAAGTCCGAGTGGGCCCGAGCGAAAATCAGCCGAAGGGCCGCGATTTTGGTGCCATTTCTAATCGACATTTGCCGATTAGAAACGGCTGTAATCGCATGAAAACAAACGAAGGGCGCAATTCTAATCGACACGGTAAGAGGAGGTCTGCAAGCGCGATGGCGGCAAATCTAGCGCCCGATCCGGAGCTGAATTTGACGCCCGAACGCGTCACCGCCGGCTGCTGCATTGCCGGCGGCGGCCCGGCCGGGATGATGCTCGGCTTTCTGCTCGCCCGCGCGGGCGTCGACGTGGTGGTGCTCGAGAAGCACGGCGATTTCCTGCGCGATTTTCGCGGCGACACGGTTCATCCATCGACGCTCGAAGTTTTGCACGAGCTCGACTTGCTCGAAGACTTTCTCAAGCGGCCGCATCAAGAGGTTCGCGAACTCGTCGCGCACGTCGGCCAAAAGCAGGTGCCGATGGCCGATCTTTCGCACTTGCCGACCCATTGCAAATTCATCGTGCTGATGCCGCAATGGGATTTCCTGAATTTTCTCGCCGAGCGCGCGCAGCGCTATCCCAGCTTTCATCTGCGAATGGAATGCGAGGCCACGGACATTCTTGTGGAGGGCGATTGCGTGAAAGGCGTCCGCGCCGCCGCGAAGCAGGGAGAATTGCAAGTGCGCGCCGATTTGGTGGTGGCGGCCGACGGACGCCATTCGACGATTCGCGCGAAGGCCGGGCTCGAGGTGATGCAGCTCGGCGCGCCGATCGACGTCCTGTGGATGCGCGTGTCGCGCAAGGCGAGCGATCCCGAGCAATCGCTCGGGCGCGTCGATGCAGGAAAGTTTCTGGTGATGCTGAATCGCGCGGACTACTGGCAGTGCGCCTATGTGATTCCGAAGGGAGGGTTCGATGCAATTCGCGCGGCGGGACTCGCCAGCTTTCAGAAAGACATCGCCGAGATCGCGCCGTTTCTTTCGGATCGCGTGAGCGAATTGAAAGACTGGGACGACATCAAGCTGCTTTCCGTGGCCGTGGACCGGCTGCGGCGATGGTATCGCCCGGGACTGCTGTGCATTGGCGACGCGGCTCATGCGATGTCGCCGATCGGCGGCATTGGAATTAATTTGGCCATTCAGGATGCGGTGGCGGCCGCGAACATCTTGAGTGCGCCGCTGCGGCGCGGGACGGTTTCGACGGGCGTCCTCCGCAAGGTGCAGGAACGGCGCATGTTTCCGACGCGGGCCACGCAGCGGCTGCAGGTTCTCGTTCAGGACCGAGTGGTGACGCCCGCTCTGAGGAGCAAAGCGAAGATTAGGGATTTGCCTTGGGCGTTGAAGATGCTGCGCCGGTGGCCGAAGCTACGCCGAATCCCCGCGCGCATCGTAGGAGTGGGATTCAGGCCAGAGCACGTGAAGACGCCGGTTTTCGAGCGCGGCCGCGCGGCCGCGCCGGTCAGGACCTAGGAGAAAAAAGCGAATGGCGACAAACTTCAGCAAGGAATTGGCCGTGAAACCAGGCAAGAAAATGCGGCTTGCGGACTGGGATCCCGAAGACACGCTCGGCTGGGACAAGGGGCACAAGATGAACGCGAGCCTCGACAAGGCCATCGAGAAGCTCGACAAGCTCCAATACCTCCTCTACGCCGAGCACAAGCGCGCTTTGCTGATCGTTTTACAAGGACTCGACGCGGCGGGCAAGGACGGCACCATCCGCCACGTGATGGCCGGCGTGAATCCGCAGGGATGCCAGGTGACGCCGTTCAAAAAGCCGTCCGCGGAGGAAATGGAGCACGATTATCTCTGGCGCATCCACAAAGCGGTCCCCGAGCATGGCGACATCGGAATTTTCAACCGCTCGCACTACGAAGATGTGCTCGTGGTGCGCGTGCACGAACTGGTGCCGAAAGATGTTTGGACGAAGCGCTACGACCAGATCAACGAGTTCGAAAAAACGCTGCACCAGAACAACGTGAAGATCCTGAAATTTTTCCTGCACATCAGCAAGGACGAGCAGAAAAAACGCTTCGAGCAGCGTATCGACGATCCCGATCGCCGCTGGAAGATTTCAGAGGCCGATTTTGCCGAACGGAAATTCTGGGACGACTACACGCGGGCGTACGAAGACGCGCTCGCAAAGTGCAGCACGCCACACGCGCCGTGGTTCGTGATTCCGTCAAACAAGAAATGGTTCCGCAATCTCGCCGTTTCGCACATCATCACCGAAACGCTCGAGAGCATGGACATGAAATTCCCCGCGCCCACGGTCGATATCAAGAAGCTGAAGTGGAAGTAAGCGGCAGAAGCAGCGCGAGCCAGGGCGTGAACCCTAGCTCGCGCCGCAAATCCTAAGCGGAAAGAACGCGCCGCGCGAACGACGTGCTGCCTTGCTTTGCGGTCATCTGAATCGGTGAACGTTCCACGGCCACAGGTCCGAGAGCAAGACGCCCGGAACCCTCCGATACGGGCTCGGGATTCACGCGGTCCATCGCTGGGCACAGGAAGCCGGCGGCCCGCCGGGCCAGCTCGGCGCGATTCTCGACGCCGAAGCGGCTCAGCAGGGATGAGATGTGGAACTTGACCGTGCGCACGGTGATGTTGAGCTTCGTCGCGATCTCTTTATTGGCCTGATTGCGGATCACGGAGTGGAGAATTTCCTGCTGGCGCGGGCTCAAGCAGGAAGGGCTCGTGACCGCGCGGCCCTCTTCGAGGAGTTCTTTCGCGCGCGACTGCAATCGACTCGCGAAATTTCTTTCCGCCGCGACGAGAATCTCGAAATCGTCTGGGTCGGCGCCGCGGACGAGACACTGCATGGCCAGCAAGCCGGCCATGCGCTCCAGCGTACAATCGAGATCGGCGGTGGATTCGGCGCGAAATTGGGCTGAACCGCTGGAGCGTTCGCAAAAAACAAAGGAGCTGGGTTGGTCGAGGTCTGATTTCTTTGGTTGAGGAGTGAACTTCGGAACCGCTTTCTTCAATGTGGCCTTCCCGTTCTGCCCTAGCGGGCAAAATTCTCTAGTTTGACTTCGCTTTGATGCGACACTACAAACTGAGCTGGTTTGCTTCGCAAACGGGAACTGCTAAGACTATTTGGGGAGGCCGAAGATTTGGCCTGCCCCTTCAATTTGCAAACTTATTGCGAGGCTGCTGCAAGCGAGGGCAGCTCGAATGCCAAACCTTGTCGTTGATGTAACCGTTTGAGATAGAGATGGTTAGGACTAAGCAAAGCTACAGCAAAGGCTGTACCCTGTGTAGAAAGTTCGTGGCGCGAGAAATTTCTGCCGTTCCAATGGTATTGAGGCTTTTCCCGGCCTTTTCTTCGGTTCTCCCATTGGACGAGAGACCCGTTATAATCGCGCGCGCAGGGGGAAAGTGCCCGTGATCGACCGAATGTTCCAGACTCGGCCAAGCCGTGAAACCAAAAGGCGGCTTTTCCTGCTGGCCTGTGCCGCGATGCTATTGGCAGGACCGGCCGCGTTTGGCCAGACTGGGACCATCAACCTGCCGCCCGGCTGGAAGGTGCCCCAGGGGGTGGGAGGGTGTTCGGTTGGAAAGCCATGCGCGGAATTGGCGCCGGCGATGATTCAGAGAGCGCTGGGCCCGTCGCCGCTTGAGGAAAATCTCCGCTACCTGACGGACACCATCGGCGGGCGCGTGACAGGCTCGCCGGAGGCGGACCGCGCCGTGAGCTGGGCGGTGGAAGCGTTTCGCCACGCGGGCGTGGATGAGGTGCACACTGAACAGTTCATGATTCCGGTCGGATGGAGCGAAGGGAACACGCACGCGGAGGTACTTTCGCCCGCGGCGTTTCCGCTGCGATTGGTTTCGACGGGATGGTCGCCGCCAACGCCGGAAGGAGGAATCACCGCCGATGTGATCGACGTCGGCGACGGAGACGATGCGGGATTCAAGAAGGCGGGCGCGGATGCGAATGGCGCCATCGTGCTGGTGCAAACGAAAATCATCGCAACCTGGGACGATCTGCTGAACGAATACCTGACCGATGCGGCGATCATTCAGCGAGCCAAGGCGGCGGGAGCCGCGGCGATCTTCTGGATGTCGTCGCGGCCGAATCTGCTGTTATATCGGCATATGTCATCACCGAACGGGCAGCTGGAGCCGATCGCGCAGGCGATCGTGGCGCGGGAGGATGCGGAGCGGCTGGCGCGGTTTCTGGCTTCGGGGCAAAAGGTCCGCGTGCATTTCGAGACGCCGAATCATGTGAGCGGCCCGGTGGAGTCGGAAAACGTGGTGGCGGAAATCCGCGGACGCGAAAAGCCGGACGAGTTCGTGCTGCTGGGCGCGCATCTCGATTCGTGGGATTTAGGAACCGGGGCACTCGACAACGGATGCAACGTGGCGATGCTGATCGACGCGGCGCGGGTGATTCATTCGTCGGGATCGGTGCCGCGGCGCTCGATCCGCTTCGTGCTGTTTACGGGTGAAGAGCAGTGGATGCTGGGTTCGCGGGCATACGCGAGCGCGCATGGCGCGGAACTCGATAACATGGATGCGGCAGTGATATTCGATGCGGGGGATGGACCGATCACAGGATATTCGCTGGGTGGACGAAAAGACATCTTGACGACGGTGCGCGCGGACCTCGATCCGGTCCGGTCGCTCGGCGTGAAGGATTTCACGCTCGACGCAGGCGTCGATACGGACAACTTTGATTTCCTGCTCGAGGGAGTTCCGACGCTGGTGGCGAACCAGGAGCCGGCGAACTACATTCTGAACTATCACGCGGCTTCGGATACGTTCGACAAAGTGGATATCGGGCAATTGAAACACAACGTCGCGATCGCCGCGGTGACGGCCTACGCGCTCGCGGACGCCGAAACGCGAGTCGGACCGCGGCTCACGCGTCCCGAGATCGAGCAACTGATGAAGGATACGGACCTTGGCCGGGAGATGAAAATCGTAGGACTTTGGCCGGAGTGGGAAAATGGCGGGCGCGGGAGACAGCCGTAGCCTGCGTCCGTTAGAATAAAAACAGATCGAGATGGCGGCGGAGAATCCAGAAACTGGCGGGAATCGTTCGATGGCGGCGTCGGCGCGCGAAAGGCGGCGGATATTGGCGCTGGACTACGGCCGAAAGCGGATCGGCCTGGCGGTGTCCGATGAGCTGCGGCTGACGGCGCAGCCGCTGAAGACGCTCGAGCGAAAGAACCGCGCGGAGGATGTCCGGCGCATGCGCGAGATTTGCCGCGAGCAGGGTGTGGCGCGTATTATCGTCGGCCATCCCGTGCACATGACCGGCGAGGCGGGGCCAATGGCCGAGGAAGCAGCGCGATTTGCGGCGCGGCTCAAGAAGGAGCTGGGCATCGAAGTGGAACTACTGGACGAGCGGCTGACGAGCTGGGAGGCGGAGCAGATGGTGGCCGGGACGAGATCGTCGCGAGGGAAGGACCGCGCAGCGCTCGATGATGTAGCTGCCGCGATTCTCCTGCGCGAATACCTCGATCGCCAATCGCCGGCGCGGGGCGTCGTGGCGGAGAAGGTATAGCCGACCATGAAGCGGCTTGGCCTGCTGGCACTGTTGCTGATTGCGGCGATTGGCGCCGGCGCCGGGTGGCTGGATTCGCAGATCAGCCGGCCGTACCGCGGGCACCGGCCGGAAAAGGTGTTTGTCGATATTCCGCACGGATCGTCGCGCTGGCAAATCGCCGGGATTCTTCGGGAGGAAGACGTCATCCGGAACCGGCTCGCATTTACGCTCTTCAGCTACTGGCACTTTCGCCGGCCCATTCAAGCGGGCGAATATTATTTCGATCAGCCCGTAAACACGCGCGAGGTTTTCTGGAAAATGGCGCGCGGGCGGATTTACGTTCGCACCATTCTGGTGCCCGAGGGCTGGACCAGCTTCGACATCGCGGAGGAGATTCAGGAGCAGGGGATCTGCGACCGCGACCAGTTTTTGGTTGCCACGCACGAAACGTCGTTGATTTCCAACATCGCGCCGCAGGCACACAGCCTCGAGGGATTCCTTTTCCCGTCGACGTACGAGTTCACGCGGCACAATTCGTGCGAAGAAGTCGCAAAACGGATGGTCGAAAATTTCAAGGCGGTGTGGGACTCGATCAAGCCGGCCGATCTGCAGACGCTGCCCGGCGGGCTGACGCCGCTGCAGATCGTGACGCTGGCGTCGCTGGTCGAGCGAGAGACCCCGGACCCGGAGGAGCGGCCGCTGGTGGCCGGCGTGTTCTACAACCGCTTGCGGAAGGGCGTTCCGCTGCAATGCGATCCGACGGTGCAATACGCGCTGGCGCTCGAAGGGCAGCTTGTGAAGGACGTGAAGCCGAAGGATTTGAAGGTTGATTCGCCGTACAATACATACACGCACACGGGCCTGCCGCCGGGTCCGATCGCAAATCCCGGAGAGGCGTCGCTGCGAGCGGCGCTGGCGCCGGAGGTGACGGATTATCTGTATTTTGTCGCGAACGACAAAGGCGGCCATTTTTTTGCAAAGACTCTTGCGGAGCACGATCGCAACGTCAAGCGGCTGCGGAGCCGGTTGAATGCCGACGCTCAGGCCGTTGAGGGCGCATCCAAGAAACCGCAGCACTGAGGCAACACGTGAGCGCAGAACATTCCCACGAAGATTTCTCCGAGCGGTCTTCGACGAAGAAGGCCCTAATTCTGGAGGCGGCACAGGGGCTGCGAACGCCGCGATATACTCCCGCGGAAATCGAGCAGATTCGCAGGCAGTTGATCGCCCACCTTGGGGAAAAGGGGAAGACCTCGCCGGACTACATCGTGAGCGTTCTCGAAGAGGCGGGAATGCGCGTGGTGTGGTCGACGCGCGCGGATACGGAGGGGCGCTACGAGGAAGAGTTCGCGGACCTGCTGCACTTCTCGACACTCGAGGAAGCCGAAATGTGTCTCGTGAGGCTCGACGAGCTGCTGCGTAAATTCGCGATCGAAGGGGAACACAGCGCTGCGGAGCGTGTCCGCGAAGTGGCGCGGCTGGGCAGGCGGCGCGCGGAGATGATCGCGCGGAATCATAAAGTCGATCCGGAGAAGCGCGAGGAGAAGGAAGAGATCGCGCACTGGTTCGCCATCTGGCTCGAGACGCCGGATACCTTCTTCGATTGGCTGGAGGTGCGGAAGGAATCTCCCGGGTTCAAGAAATTCGTCCACGCGGAAGACGAGGAATCGTGACGTACCTGCTGGAAATCGAAGCGCTCGATCTCGGGGCCGGCATCAAGGCGGTGGGCCTCGAGCTGACGGAGAACGACGAGAATCGAGAGCCGCTCCGCGGGCCCGAGGCAGCGCGCATCTGGAGCCGCGTGCTGCCGGCGACGGCGGGGCAGGAACCGTGGGCGCTCGATTTTTTCAGCCATCTCGAGCGGGTGCGCGACTTTTGCGATCGCCACGCGATCGCCTATCGAGAGGCCAACGCGCGCTCGCTTGTGATTCCGGCGCCAGGGCCCGAGGCGCTTGAGTCGCTGATTGGCCGCTTTCAGACGGAGACATTCGGCGCGCGCGCGGGAAGCCTGGTCACGCTGGGCGACCCCGCCCTTGAGGGCGATCTGGCGCGGCGAGGCGTGGACGCCTACGAGAAAGCGTTTCCGAATTATTTTTTCTGCGCCATTTGTGGATTTGAAAATGGGTCGCTCGTGGTGTTGAGCGAGAAACTGTGGGCGAGTGAAGTAATCCGGCGCGTCCGGCCACTGCTCAAGGGACTTGAGGTCGAAATTCTCCTGCCAGCCTAGCGAAAGGCCTCTACAGGCGTAGTTGATACGTTCGTTACCCTAGTATCTCCGTACCATTCCCTCCGCCAATGGTTCTAGTACACTTATATTGAGACAAAGTAAGATGGCACCCCTTCCAGGTGAAACGATCAGTGCCGAATGAGACGACAGTTCCGAACGCCCGAGCGTTCGTACGCAGCTTGAATGTCCTATTTAAGTACTCGCGGCTCTATGGCTTAGAGCACGCGAGATCGGCGGCGCAGTTTGATTCCGCGTGGGATGAACTCAAGGGAGCCGTCTGGGGTTCCGGGGACGTCGGGCTGCTCCTGGGAGCCTCCGGGTCTCTGCTCCTCTTGGACGGCGTTCCGCTCGAAACGACTCCTGCCGAACGCAGTTTCGCCGACTTGCTGAACGCCGCAGGAGTCGCCAGCATCTTCTTCCAACCGAATGTCCAACGCGAGGAATTTGCCAGTCTCGTGCGGGTGTTCATGGAAAGTGGGCCGCGAGTAGCGCCATTGAGCGAGCGGCTGGAACAGCATTTTGGCAAGGACAACTCAGGCGGAATCCGGATCAACGAGATTCGATTTGTCGCGGAGGATGCGGGTTATTCGGAGGCGCGCGTTGCCGCACAGTTAGCAGTGAGGACGCTCGGGGCCGATGCCGACCGCGTTCAAGACTGGTTTCGCAGCCCGGAAAAGATGATCCAGCTAATTGCCGCGGCCGAAGGCGCGCACGGCGGAAGCGGGACCGGAACGGGCACGGGAACTGGCACAGGCACCGGGTCAGGAAGCGCGTACGAACACGGGACGGGAAGCGGCGGCACGGGAACGGGCGTTGTTGGAAGCGGAACCGACGTTGGAGGATTTGGGTTCGGATTTGGAGCGGCGGTGAGCGGTGGGGCAGGCGGAGCTGCGGGCACTGACGCCGGCCTGGGCCCTGGCGCCGGGGGAAACCTTGAGCCCCAGCCGCTCGATGAAGGGCAGATGCACAGCCTGCTTCGGTTACTCGCGCAGTTCGGCGAGGCCACACACGCGAAGACTTCGCAGCAGCCTCTCAATGCGATGATCTGGCAGCAGAGAATCGCGGACCTGCCGCAAAACGCGCAGGTGACGCTGCGGCAGGCGCTCGCGAGCGTCGCGGCGAAAACGCCGTCGGCAAAAGTGGATGAGGCGATGCTGCTGCGCCTGGCGGAAGACCTGGCGATCCGCTTCGCGCTCGACCGGTTCCAGCGCGGCGAGGTGCGGGTGAACGCCGTCCGCCAAATGCTGGACAAGATGGGCCACGAGCTTGAGACGCTGCGAAAGCTGCTGAAGGCCCGCGAAGAGAAGATGAACAGCGCGGGAATTTCGATGGAATCGCACGCGGACGTGCTCGACCGGCAGTTCTGGGCAGCCGTGCCGGAATCGGGGAAGCGCGCGGTGCTGACGTCGAGCGAGGCGTGGTGCATTCCGCCGCGAAACGTGCAGCAGTACGTGGAAGAGCTGCTCGGGCGCGGCGAATCGGCGATGGCGGGAGACGTCCTGCTGAAGTACGCGTCGTGCGTGCGAAACAAAGACGCACAGGCACGGAAAAAAGCGGCGATCGGTTTGGGCCAGCTGGCGGAACTTTACAGCAAGGCCGCGAGCCAGAGATTGCAGGATGCGCTCGCGCAAATCGGGCAACAGCTGGTGGCGGAGAAGGATCCGGAGCTGCAGACGCTATTGGGCGCGGCATTCGTGCGACTGAGCCAGGAGGCGGCGCAGCGGCGTTACTACCGGGCGATGCAGCAGTCGCTCGATTCGCTCGCCGACCTCGAAGAACTTCGGCCGACGTGGGCGCACAGTTTGCGGCCGCGCATCGGCGTCGAGAACCGGCTGCCGGAATTCGTCGAAGAGGCGCTGACGGCGGAGGCGATGCCCGAAGGGCTTGTGGCGGTGCTGAGCCGCGTCCCGGAAGGCGCGGGCGAGCACCTGGCGGCGCGACTGACGCGCTCGGGACGCCGCACCGAACGCGAGAGCATCGTGGCACTGGCAAAGGCTGTGGGTGGCGCGTGCGCCCGGCACTTGAGGGAAATGTTCAAGTCCGAGGCGCCGGCAAAGGCAGCGGTGGTGGCCGGGCTGCTGGCCCGCCTCGATCCCGCGTCGATGGAGGAATTGCTGCCGATGCGGCTGCGCCATAGCGGGCGCAGTTTCCACGACGTACTCGTGCGCCAGCTTTCGATCAGCGGAGCGCCGGAGCGCGGGCGCCTGCTGGCGAACTCGCTCGAGCTGCTCGACGTGTCGGCCGTGTCTCTCGCCCTCGACGAAATCGGGATGTGCGGCGATCCGGCGACGGCGGCGACGATGCTGCGGCTCGCCGAGGGAGACATTCTGCCGCAAGGCGCGGACTACCTGCGCGTGAAGGCGATCGAAGCGCTCGGGAGGATGCGTGCGCCGGATGCGGTGGGGCCGCTGCGAAAGTTCGTCGAAGACCGCAAGACGTTCGGCTGGACGTATCCCGAAGAAATTCGCACGGCGGCTGCCCAGGCGCTGATGAAAATCGAACCAGACTGGATGCAGCAGTTCCTGCCGGGATCGGGGCTGGATGCGGGCGTGATGGCGCTGGCGCCGCTCGACGCGATCCCCGAACGCGACGTGGTGCGCCATCGCCGCTACCGGAGAATCCGGCTGCCGCGCAGCGTGCCGGCGGTGCTGACTTCGGCGCGCGGCAAGTACCCATCGTCGATCAGCGTGATGAGCCTCGAAGGCGGGCTCCTGACGGGAGACGTTCAGCTCGCGGTGGGAACGGAGGCAACGCTCAAGATTCCCGCGGGGCTGCGGTCGATCAGCATGCAGGCTGTGGTGAGATTCGTGCGGCCGCACCAAGCTGGATTCGAGATGGTCGGAATGGCGCTCGAAGATCGCTCGAAATTGCGGCGGCTGCTGATCTCGCTCGGCGACGTCGACACCGATCCGAATACGCCGCGCTAACTTTCCACAATACCCCGCAATTACGTCTTGGGCAGGTCGTCCGCGGAAACCCACCAGCCGTGCACCTGGCTATAGGAGCGGAAGGGCAGGTGAACTTTGGCGATCGGCCCGTCTTCCATGTGCTGCGTATCGACGATGATCAGATCGGCGCGGCCGCCCTCGAGCAAGCGGTTCGCGATGCCCACGAGGTAGCCATCGCCTTCCGCTGCGTCTTTGCTGCGCGGGACGAAGCAGCATTCCTGCAGGCTCGAATCATCGCCGACCCAGAATTCGGACGTGGTGCGCGTGGCGTGATCGAAGCGCGTGTAAGAATTGGTCGGACGGAACGCCACATTGCCGAGTCTCGGATTGAGCGGTTTCGTGGGATCGGTCGTGGGCATGAAGCCGTAGCGATAGGGAATCGTCTGATAGCGATCATCCTGGCGGGGCAGCGCGCCGGTCTGCGGGTAGAGCTGCTCCATGGTGTAATCGCGCGGAGTCTTGTTCGAGAGATCGACCGACAGGCGATGGAGCGTGCCGGCAGCGGACTTCGGATCGAATGGCTCGCCGTGGAGATTGGGGAAGAACGGAAACTGATTCTTCAGCGCCATGTCCATGTCGACGTAGATCTTGTTGCCGTCGTTGAAAGCGCCCATCACGTGCGTGGCGCAGCGCTCGGGCCCCTTGAACCAGCGAAGATCCTTGCCGTCGCCGCCGCGTTCCAGCACGCCGAACCATGTGGGGAGCGTGGAATCCCAGGCGAAATGCACCTGGCCCTCCTTCATGCGGGCGACGTTGGTCGCCATCGGAATGCAGAGGAAGGCGATGTATTTTTGCGAAACAGCGAAATCGTGAATCATGCCGACGTACGGAACCTTGATCCATGCTTCCCAGGTGATGTGGCCCTTGGCGTTGGCCGAGAAGACGTAGACGTCGTCCGTGTCGAGTCCCTTGGCCTCGTAGCCATACGAGATCATCTCGCCTGTGGCGTGATCGAATTTCGGATGGGCGGTATGCGTGAGGCTGTGCAGGCCGCCGCCGAAGGTGTAGTAATTGTCCACGGTCTCGAGGGTGAGCGGATTCATTGCGACCGGCGGGCTGTCTTCCTTGAGCGAGAAGAGATAGCCGTGGTGATAAACGACGTGGGTATTCGCGGTGCCGCGGCTCACGCCCTTGACGCTCGGATCATCGGTGAAAGGATTGCGATACATTCCGAAAAGGCGGCGGCGCGCCTTTGCCTGGGCTTCGAAACGCTGCGTGCGGGGGTAGCGGCTCTTGAAATCGACGTGACCGTTCTGGATGCGGAACATGCTGACGTGGCCTTCGCCATCGAAGGGGATATTGCCCTTCATCGGGGGATACTGCCAGTCGGGGCCGACGCGATAGAAGGCGCCGTCGATATTCAGCGGGATTTCTCCCTCGATGTCGCAGTCGCGAATGTCGCACTCGCTGCGAAATGGTCCGGCGCCGCCGAGTCCCGGCGGATTCGAGAAGTGAACGGTCTCCGCTTTCGCGGGTGTCGCACCAAGAGACAAACCGCCTGCCACCGCACCCGTGCCCGCTGCTGCGAGCGTTCCGATGAAACTGCGGCGATCCATTCCTGCACTTTTGGTCGTGCTTTTCGGCTGTTTTGATTTACGGGCCATGTTCCCCCCTTGGTCGGGGCAGTATGTCTCACGCCAGCCCTTGCTTGCAAGTGCGGATGGCCGGGAGGCCGCGGGCGAGGAGACGATCGTGGCGAGTTTCAGGCGTCCGAAACCCGGCGTTGCGGCGCCGGCATCATCGAAGGCAGGATGCGGCGATAAGGCAGGACACTAAAGAATTTCTCGCGGCAGGGGTCGCAGCGATACGCCGGAAACAAGAGCGTGCGCTTCAGGAAGAGCAGGGTCCCCTTCTCGACGCGCTCCCTGGCGATGTGCTGGAGATCAAAATTACCGCACTTGGGGCAGTGCGCGTACCGCGCGAAAGGGAGCGCCACGCTTCTCGCGTAGAACCGGAGATCGCAGGTGTGGCAGCGCCAAGGACGCAACGCGGTCAGGCTGGCGAAGAAATCGAAGATGCCGCTGCGACGAGAACGAAGGCAATCAGCGCTTCGGCATTGCGGACAGATCATTCGAGCAGGCGCCTCCCGTCCCGGATGCGGGACGGACTGTTCGATACGTAACGTACCGTAGGGCGACACGACTCGCCGTACGGCTTAGATCTTCGGCTGCGTACTATACAACACCGGAGAGAGCGAGACAATCCGCAGTGTAAAATAGGCGAAGAGAGGAATCGATGCCCGACTATACCGCCGAACACGCACGCGCAGGAATCAACGCCAAGCTGCCCAAACTCGAAACATGGCCGAATCACTTTCCCGGCTACGAGATCACGATTCGTTTCCCCGAATACACGTCGATTTGCCCGAAAACGGGCCTGCCCGATTACGGCGCAATCGCGATTCACTACCAGCCGAAGAAGGTCTGCCTGGAGCTGAAAGCGCTGAAAATGTATCTGCTGGGCTATCGAAACCTGGGAATCTTCTACGAGAATGCGGTGAACCGCATTCTGCGCGATATCGTCGCAGCCGTCCATCCCGTCTGGTGCAAGGTGACGGGCGAATTCACGCCTCGCGGAGGATTGGTGACAACCGTCGAAGCGCGCTGGCCGCACCGCCGAAAAGGCTAATTGGAGCCTGGGGTAGACTTCGGTGTGCCGCTCGGCGATAATCCCGCCATCGAATCCGCGATGCACGGAAGGGCGGCCATGGCCGCGAAGGAGGCTTGATGAGTTTGACCTCGAACACGCCTGAAGATACTCCCCCTGTAATCGAAGGTGCATCGCTGCCGCGCTGGGTGATGGTGCTCTTCGTCGCGGCATTTGCGCTGGTCGGCTATCTTTTGTACGCCACCTACACGCAGCGCCAGGCGCTGGCGAAAAGCGCGCAGGAGGCGAACAAGCGGACTCAGGCGCTTGCCGCGGAAGTGGATAAAACGAACGCGCGAATCGCGGACCTGAAGGGACAGCTCGACGTTACTTCGCAGAAGCTGGGTTTGACGGAGGACGAACTGGCACGGGCGCGAGGCCTGGCGCAGAAGATTCGTTCCGACCAGCAGAAGAGCGACGCCCAGTTGAAGCAGCAGATCGGCGAGGTGCAGGCGGACACGACGACCAAGTTCGGTCAAGTCGCCACGCAGCTCAACGGAACGCAGAGCGACCTCTCGGCCACCAAGGCCGATCTGGAGGCCACCAAGGGAAAACTGCAATCCACGATTGGCGACCTGGGCGTGCAAAGCGGATTGATCGCCACGAACCACGACGAGGTCGAGGAGTTGAAGCGACTCGGCGAGCGCGACATTTTCGAATTTTCGCTCAAGAAGTCGAAGAATCCCGACCACGTCGGGCCGATCCAGGTGCAGCTCCGCAAGGTGGATACGAAACATTACCGGTACACGTTGAACGTAATCGCCGACGACAAGTCGATCGAGAAGAAGGACAAGACGGTGGGTGAGCCGGTGCAGTTCTACGTGCGCGGCGCGCGTGCGCCCTACGAGATCGTGGTATTCGACCTCACCAAGGACACGGCGAAGGGCTATCTGAGCACTCCGAAGTCCGCGCAAGCCGCGCCGCCTTCGGCGCCTGCGGCTGCACCTACCTCGCCACCGGGCAATTGAGACTGGCTCGCTATTAGATGGAACGCTGGAAGACAAGTCTCATCGTCGTTGTGGCCGCGCTGTCGGCGAGTCTCGGTGCGCGGCCTGGACCTTGGGCGCAGACGCAGGCCGCAGCGCCGCAAACACCAACTTCCTCGAATGCCGCTCCGGGCTCCGTGCGTTTTGCGTACGGAGGGAACGTCGCGGAGGTTCCCGCCGAGTTCATCGGCGGCCTGGTTCTGCTGCCCCTGCACCTGAATCAAAGCCAGCCATGTCTCTTCGTTCTGGATTCAACGGCTGCGGCTACGTCCATCGATCCGAAACGCGCCACCGAGCTCGGCATTCCCGCCGGGCAGAGCGTCGAGCTGGAATTCGCAGGCGTCAATCTGACGCTGCCCGAACTGCCGCGCGTCTCGAAGCCGAATTTCGATGCGCAATTTGGCCGCGAGTACGAAGGGACGCTGGGCCGCGATTTCTTCGAGAGCTTCGTCGTCGCAATCGACTACGAGCGGAAAACGGTCCGCTTGTTCGACCCGGGCGCCTACCGGTACTCGGGGCACGGCAAGAGTTTTCATCTCTCGTTTGCGGGCGATACGCCGGTGGTGCGCGCGAAGTCCAACACGAACGGCAAAACGGTCGAGGGCGATTTCGGCATCGATACGGCTCTCGATGCCTCGGTGTTGTTCTCAGAGAACTACGCGAACGCCCACCGCATGTTGTCGCACCTCAAGATGATTCCGGCGATGGATGAGGTGTCGGACGATGCGACGGACGCCACGCTCGGGCGCATGAGGCTCTTCCAGATCGGGCCGTTTCCGGTGCAACAGGCGATCGCAACATTTTCGAAGCTAAGCCCTCGGGCCACGGGCGGCGAAAAGCTCGCAGGCGACATCGGCGGAGGGATGCTGCGGCGCTTCACCGTGATCTTCGACTATCCGCACATGCAGGTCATCTTTGATCCGAACAGCAACCGGCGCACCGAAGAATTCGAAGACATGAGCGGAATCTCTTTGATCGCGCGAGGTCCCGGCCTGCGGACGTTCAAAGTGACTCAGGTGCGGCCCGGGACGGCCGGAGCGGAAGCAGGGCTGCAAAAGGGCGATATCATCGAGGGCATCGATCAGGACCCCGCCGCCGATTTTTCGTTGATACAGCTGCGCGATCTCTTCCGGCAGCTCGGGCATCCGTACACGTTGACGGTTGAACGAAACGACCAGACGCTGCATCTCACGATGAAACTGAAGCGGCTGCTTCCCGACAACGAAGGCTGATTTTCGAAGCCCTCTTTACAAGCCTAGAAGCTGGCAGCGCCGCCATCGACCAGCATGTCGATTCCGGTGATGAAACTGGCTTCCTCGGACGCGAGGAAGAGCGCGGCGCGGGCGACTTCATGCGGCTCGCCCAGGCGATGCATCGGAGTGTTTTCGATCATCTCTTCGCGCAACGCGGGGATGGCCTCGGGCGGCAGGCCCGGAGTGCGATTGATGATCGGCGTTTCGACGCAACCGGGACTGACGACGTTGACGCGATCCGCGGCCCACCAATTCCGCTGCAAAATTCCGGCCGAGCGCCCGCACACCCGCTTTGCTCGCGGCGTAGACCGATTCGTGGGGATGCCCATTCGGCCGCCGATGGATGAGTGATCACGATCGAGCTTCCTGCCTTCATCATTGGCAGCGCCTTCTGCACGGTGAAAAACACGCCCTTGAGATTGACTCCGATGATTTCTTCCCAGTCGCGCTCGGTGACTTTTTCAATCGGAATAAACCCGCCGATTCCGGCGTTGACGAAGAGCACGTCGATGCGGCCGTGGCGGCGCTGCGACTTCATTCATCAGGGAACCAATCTGCGCGAGATCGGCGATATCCGACTGAATCGCGGCCGCGGCAGGGCCGATCTCTTCCGCTGCGCTTCGCAGCGTGGCGGCGTTGCGTCCGGTGATCACCACGTGCGCGCCTTCGGCGGCGAACGCTTTTGCCGAGGCCAGGCCGATGCCGCTGTTGCCTCCGATCACGACAACTACCTTGTTGGAGAATCTGGCGCTCAAGGTTGTTCCCCTGGAATGCAGAAAGACAAGAGTAGAGCCGGATGCCTGTGCCACGCTAAAACATCGTGTTCGAATGCAGCATTTGTCCTGGTTCCGGCACGGGCTGCGAAACTTCCCAGTGCTCAACGAGCTTGCCGTTTTCGAGGCGAATGATATCGACGACGGCAAGACCCGGCGTACCTGGCTCGATGATCACGTGGCTGTGCACGATCACGTGGTCGCCATCCGCGAAAACCCGCTTGATGTGCGTTTTGGCGCGCGGCGTCTCCAGGCGCGCTTTTTCGAGGAATGCGCGCAGGCCCTCTTGGCCGTCCGTGGCGAGCGGGCTGTGCTGAATGTAGCGCGGCCCGAAAAACGGCGGCGCGAGTGTGAAGTCCACCGGGATCAACACTTTTTCGAAGAATTCGAGGATGACCCTTTTGTTGAGCGCTTCGGTCTCGGCTTTGGTCAGTGGCAAGGCCGCCTTCTCCTCGCGCGGGAATTTTCTCGGCGGCTAATCGAATTTGTGCAGGGTCGAGGCCATGCGGCTGAGGCGCGCGTCGACTTTCGCGAAGACGCTGCCAGGCTCGAATTTTCCAGATGCATTGCGGGCGCCGGCGCGGACACCCGTGAGGATTTCGATCCCTTGCGGAATCGTCGCGACGGGATAGATGTGGAAGCGGCCTTCGGCGACTGCTTCGATCACCTCGTCGCGCAGCATCAGATCGTCGACATTTTCCGCCGGGATCAGCACGCCCTGCTTGCCGGTGAGGCCTTTCAGCCGGCACACGTCGTAGAAGCCTTCGATCTTTTCATTCACGCCGCCGATCGGCTGAATTTCACCCTGCTGGTTGACGGAACCCGTGACGGCCAATTCCTGGCGGATCGGAAATTCCGGACAAGCGCGGAGAGCAGCGCGTAGATTTCGGTGGAGCTGGCGCTGTCGCCGTCGACGCCGGAATACGATTGCTCGAAGCAGACGCTCGCCGAAAGCGAGAGCGGCTTATCCTGCGCGAACGTGCGGCGCAGGTAGCCCGAAATGATCTGCACGCCCTTGTCGTGGAAGCGGCCGCTGAGATTCGATTCGCGCTCGACGTTGATGATGCCGCTCTTGCCCAGTGCGACCGAGGCCGTGATGCGCACCGGCTTGCCGAAGGCGTAGCCGCCGATTTCCATCACGCTCAGGCCGTTGACCTGGCCGACGCGCCCGCCGGTAGTGTCGATGAAGACGCAGATTCTGCTCGATCATTTCGCGGATTTTCGTTTCGAGCAGGTTGTGGCGCTCGATCTTGGCGTCGAGCGCCTCGCGCACGTGACCGGCGGTGACGATCTTGTTGCCGTTGTGGCGCGCGGCGTAGGAGGACTCGCGCGCGAGATCGGCGAGATCGAAAAAGCGCGTGGTGATTTTGCCGCGGCGTCCGGCGAGGCGGACGCCGTGCTCGAGGATCGCGGCGACGGCGGAGCGGTCGAATTGGCAGAAGCTTTTCGTCGTCGGCAAGTTTTCGCAGGCGGCCGCCGTATTGCCGGAAAACCTCGTCGCTCCAGTTCATCTCTTCGTCGAATTCGACGCGGACCTTGAAAATCTTTTTGAAATCGTCCTCGAAATCGTAAAGCAGCTCGTACATGTTGCGATCGCCGATCAGGATCACCTTCACGTGGACGTCGATCGGCTCGGGCTTGAGCGCGGCAGCGCTGAACGGGAAAAAACATGTCGACGGGCTGAATTTCGAGCTTGCCGTGATTGAGCGTGCGCTTCAGCGTGCGCCAGACGCCGGTTTCCGTCAGCGTGTCGAGCGCGTACATCACGAGGAAGCCGCCGTCGGCGCGCAGGAGCGAGCCGCCGCGCAAATCCATGAAATCGGAGTTCCATCCGCCGCGCGTGTCGTAGCTGCGATGGACCGTGCCGAAAACGTTCGCGTAGGTGGGAATCGTCTCGAAAATCACGGGGCACTTTTCCTGCTCGCCGTGCGCGAGAATCACATTCACGCCGTAGACGCGGAAGGGATCGCGATCGGAGCGTTCCGGGCGCGGGCCGCCGCCTCCCTCGGACGGCGGCTGTTCGTCCTCGCCTTCGCGTTCCTTGAACGGATCGAGATTGTCGAGAATGTGGTGGCGGACTTCTTCGAGATATTCGGAAATTTGCGTGCTGGGATATTTTTCCTTGAGCTCTTCGATCACGCCGTCGACCAGCACGGACGCAGCTTCCTGCTCGAGGTAGCTCATTTCGCTCGCGAGTTCGCGCGAGAGCGAGAGCGTCCTCCGGTAGACGACGGTGAATTCCTGGCGGAACTGATCGTATTTGCGTTCGAGTTCCTCGGCGGCGGCGCTTTCGAGCTTTCCTTCCGTGCACCATCTTGGGGATTTCCTCGATCGGCACCATCTGGCCGTCGAGCACCGGGAAAATTTCCGGCAGCGCGACCGCGCCCACCTGCATGCGGCCAAGCGCGAACTGGTCGCGCGCGATGCGGCGCGTGAAATCGTCCATCAATTCCTTTTCGCGCAGCGTGAAGCGCTCGACGATGCGCGTTTTCTGGCGCTGGAAAGGCTCGCCTTCGAAAACCTGCGGGATGCGGCGGCGCAGGAAGTCGATTCCCGATTCGACTTCCTTCCGGAAGGCGTTGGCCTGGCCGCGAGGCAGCGTCAGCAGGCGCGGGCGGTCGGAATTCTTGAAGTTGTTCACGTAGCAGCGGTCGGGCGCGGGCTCCGTCTGCGGATGCATCTCCTCGATCATGCGCACGATCATGCCGCCGCGGCTGGTGCCGGAAAGGCCGCAGACGAAGAGGTTGTAGCCGGAAGCGGTCAGCTCGACGCCCATGCGCAGGGCACGCAGCGCGCGGTCCTGCCCGAGATCGTTCGAGGCGGGCTCGATGTCGGCCGTCGTTTCGAACGGAATACGCGCGGGATCGCAGCGCCAGCGCAATTTCTCCGGCGGCAGCCCGTCGTGATTCGGCTTCGGTTTGGAGTTCTTGGCCATTCGGTCGACTATCTGACCCGTTCGAAGGCCGCTACTCTAGCACGGCCTTCCTTCTCTTCCCACCCGGTTTGGGCACGATTGTTTCCATCCGGACCCGGGCGGAGCGTAGAGATCGAGAAGGCTCGCGGTGGTCGCTACGATGATCGGCCCGAGCACCACGCCCAGCAATCCAAACACGCTGATTCCACCAAGCACGCTGATGAAAACCAGCAGCCCGCCGAGCTGGGCGCGCCCGCTGATCAGCCACGGGCGCATCACATTGTCCACCAGGCCGACGATAAGGATGCAGAAAATCGCGAGGAAGATTCCGCGGCCGAGGTGCCCCCCGACCATCAAGCTGACCGCGGCCGGAACCCAGACAATCGCCGAACCCACGACCGGGATGAACGAACAGAAGCCCATCATCACGCCCCAGAAAAGCGGCGCCTTGATTCCGGTCACGGCGAAGGCAAATCCGCCCAGAAGCGCGTGGACAACGGCGGAGGCCAGGCTGGAAGTCACGCTCGCAAAAATCAGTTCTCGAGCGTCACCGAGCATGCGGTCGCCCGGACCAGAATCGAAGGGAAGAATCTGGCGGAGCCGCTCGATCATGGCATCGCCGTCGCGGTACAGATAGAACATGACGAGAACCGTCACGAAGAGATGGAAGAAAAAGACCGCGGTGTTCCTGAGGATCGTGCCAAGCCTTGCCGCCACGAACTCCGCCGCCTGCTCCGTGTAACGATGGAGCGCGGTGGTCACATCGTCCGAGCCGATGCTGGGAAACCGGTTGTGCAGGTGGGCCCACGCGTTCGCGAGCCATGTGAAGTGGCCGGCCGCAATCGAGAACTGAATCGATTGGACGGCCTCGACGCCCTGGCGGACGAATGCGATCATCACCAGCACGGAGGGCACGATCAGGATGAGTATCACGCCGAGCGTGGAAACCAACGCTGCGGTGGTCGGATGCATGCGGCGCTTGAGCCATTCGTAAGCCGGGTAGGAGACGACCACGAGCACGGCCGCCCACGCGAGCGGCACGAGAAAGGGCGCGAATATCAGGTAGACGAAGTAGGCAAGCAGGATGACGAGGCCGTAAAAGAGCAAGCCGCCCACCCGTTTCTGTAACGTGCTTTCCGCGCTCAAAGAGCCCCTCTTTCCGATGGCTGACGAATGACTGATAGTGGCATTCCGCGGGTTTGTCAACTCCAGACGATCCCGTATGGGAAGGGGCGATGCTATACTTCCGGCAGGTTCGACGATTATGGCCTCCACTCCAAATCCCGCCTGCAAACACAAGCGCACCCAGCTGATCGCGAAAGACAGCGACGCGCAATACGTGGAATGCCTCGACTGCGGAGAAATTCTGGAGGCGGGCGAGCTCGAAAAGAAGGACTCTGGCGGCTTCGGCGAATCGCTCTCCGACGCGTGAGTATACGTAGTTTCCGCAATCGTCATCCGTAGGGATTTAGGTTACATTCTGCGGCTCAAGGCTCCAGCCTTGTCCCGGAATGCTCTTCAAGACCTTCAGTGCCGCTGTTTTCGGAATCGACGCCTACCTCGTCGAGGTTGAGGTGGACGTGACGCAGGCCTATGAATTCAGCTTCAACGTTGTCGGCCTGCCGGATAACGCCGTGAAGGAAAGCCGCGAGCGCATCAAATCCGCGGTGCGAAACTGCGGCTTCGATTTTCCATTCAAGCATGTGGTCACCGTGAATCTCGCGCCGGCCGATATTCGCAAGGAAGGCTCCGCGTTCGATTTGCCGATGGCGCTGGGCATTCTGGGCTGCCAGGGCACGTTTTTCGGCAAAATCCTCGACGACTACGTTTTCCTTGGGGAGCTGTCGCTCGATGGCAGCGTCCGCTCGGTGCGCGGGGCGCTCTCGGCGGCGCTGGCGGCGCGCGAGCGCGGGATACGCAAAGTCGTGGTGCCGGAAGCGAACGCGCGCGAGGCGGCCGTCGTCGAAGGCATACAGGTGTTTCCCGTTAAATCGCTGCCGCAGGCGGCCGACCTGATCAATGCCCCGGAGTCGTTCCGGCCGGTTGCCGTCGATACATCCGCAATGCTCGCGGAGGCGAGCCAGTACGCAGTGGACTTGCGGGACGTACGGGGGCAGATGGCGGCCAAGCGCGCTCTCGAAGTGGCCTGTGCCGGAAGCCACAACATCCTTTTCATCGGGCCGCCGGGCGCGGGCAAGACGATGCTCGCAAAGCGCATCCCGACGATCCTGCCGCCGATGTCGCTCGACGAAGCCATCGAGACGACGCGCATCCACAGCGTTGCGGGGCTGCTCGAGGATGCGCGCGGGCTGGTCGGCACGCGGCCCTTCCGGTCGCCGCACCATACGATCAGCGACGCGGGCTTGATTGGCGGCGGAGCGATTCCGCGGCCCGGCGAAGTGTCGCTTGGGCACAACGGCGTGCTGTTTCTCGATGAGCTGCCGGAATTCCAGCGAAATGTCCTCGAGGTGATGCGGCAGCCGCTCGAGGACGGGTGCGTGACGATCGCGCGCGCGGCGCTATCCGTCAGCTTCCCTTCGCGCTTCATGCTGGCCGCCGCCATGAACCCGTGCCCGTGCGGGTTCTTTGGCGACGCCACGCGCGAATGCCACTGCTCGCCGCCGCAGATTCAGCGCTACGTTTCGAAGATTTCCGGGCCGCTGCTCGATCGCATCGACATTCACATCGAGGTTCCGGCCGTGAAGTATAAGGAACTGCGCGGGAACGTCGAGATCGAAAGTTCCGCCAGCGTGCGGGAACGCGTTCTCCGAGGGCGGCAGATCCAGCTCGACCGCTACCGCGAGGAGAAGAAGCTCTACGCAAACGCCCAAATGCCGCCCAAGCTGATTCGAAAGCACTGCGCGATCAACGCCGATGGCGAGAAACTGCTGGAGTCTGCGATTGCCCGATTGGGGCTCTCGGCCCGCGCCCATGACCGGATCCTCAAGGTGTCGCGGACGATCGCCGATCTCGAGGCGGCGCCATCCATCGAGCCCAAACATCTGAGCGAGGCGATCCAGTACCGTACCCTCGACCGGACTTACTGGAGCTCTTCTACATGATTTTCCCACCCTTTCTAGTACCGGACCGCGATTGACGGCTCTGCTGACGTGTGGTACCCATAAGACCGTCATCCACTGGGGCGTTCCTAAGGACTGTATGGCGACCAAGGCATCGAAGCTCGAAGTGACGCTGGATACGCTGCTCGAAAGCGTGGACCTGGCCGAAAACATCGTGCAGCGCGTGGCCGAGGCTGCCGGCTTTAGCGAGGAGGATGTCCACAAATTCGGGATGGCGGTGCGCGAGGGCGTGATCAACGCCTACAACTACGGCAACCGTCAGGATCGCACGAAGAAGATTCGCCTGTCCGTGGAATTCGAGCCCGACCGGATGATCGTCCACGTCTGCGACGAAGGACAGGGTTTCGAGCTTACCGATGTCCCCGATCCTCTCGCCGAGGAAAATCTCCTGCGAACTTCGGGCCGCGGCTTGTTTCTCATGAAGGCGTTTATGGACGATTTCATCGTGCAGCGTGGCGCCTGCGGAGGAGCCGAGCTCGTGATGGTGAAGAAGCTCCCGGCGCGCGTAGCGGGCAACGGCGCCCGCTAAGCCCAGCTCCCGTCGAAGCCGCGAACCGCGACCGCAACCCCCTGCTTTCCTTGATTTTCTGCACCTTCAAACTCTGGCAAACTCTGGACACCGAATTCGGTTTATGCAAGAATCCCGCCGCTGATCGGGGTGTGGTAACGCCGCTTATGGGGAGCGCAAGCCCAATGCAGTTCCACGGGCTGCGCGAGCGACCGGCGTTCCGTCGCCTGAGTCGGGACTTCATTGACAGGAGCAGACACCGTTGGCTCGAGAACAGGGTGTGGTGAAGTGGTTCAATGCATCGAAAGGGTATGGGTTCATTCAACGGCAATCGGGAGAGGACGTCTTCGTTCACTTCTCGGCCATTCAAATGGACGGGTATAAATCGCTGAATGAAGGCGAGCTTGTGGAGTTTGAGGTCCGCCAGGGCTCCAAGGGCTTCCAGGCCGAAGGCGTCACGAAGGTATAACGCGCGGCAGGGTTTTTCGGCCCAGGGTGTTGCTCTTGGGGCCTTTCTCTTGGCCAATGCGCGTTGCCTGAAGGATGGATGCAGGCACTTGTTGTGTGCTCGCTCGGGGCCATACACCTCTGTATGAGGCTTTGTGATAAGATGTTTGATATCTGAAATTCAGGCTGGAGCCAAGATTTGCCACAGCATATCCCTCGAAAGCAGCTGAAGAAAGATGAAGTTCGCGAGACGCTCCAGCATGGCGCCGACGCCGTACTGTCTCACCAGAAGTTCACCATCTACCTTCTGCTCGTTGCGGTGATCGTGGCGGTGGGCGTTTTCGGCTGGAAGACGTACACCGAGCGGCAGACCGTGAAGGCTTCGGCCGGGTTCGACAGCGCGATGAAAGTTTTCCAGGCGCCCGTGGGAACGCCGCCGACGCCGGGCGAAACTTCCTACTCGAGCGACAACCAGAAATTCACGGCCGCCGCGCAGCAGTTTTCCGATGTGGCCTCGAAATACCCGCGCACGCATGCGGGCCAACTCGCGCGCTACTATGCCGCGCTGAGCTACGAAAAACTCGACAAAACTGCGGATGCGAAGAAGTCGCTGCAGGATCTCGCGGGCAGCAGCGATCAGGAGGTGGCGGCGCTGGCGCAACTCGAACTCGCGGGCATCGACGACCGCACGGGCCAGGACGCCGAGGCCGTGAAGCTGTATGAAGGCTTGATCGCCAAGCCGAGCGTGCTCGTCCCGAAGCCGGTCGCCATGATGGCGCTTGCCGAGCACTACAGCCAGAAGAATCCTTCGGAGGCGGCGAAGCTCTACGCGCAGATCAAGGCGGATTATCCCGATACGCCGATCGCCGAACAGGCCGATCAGGCGCTCGCGCTGCTCGGCAGCAAATCCTGAGCAACTGCCGCTTGCCCGGCGGCGACGGCTAGCCGAGGCGCGCTCCGATGCACTAAAATGAGTGCGATGCCGCTGGCACCCTACGCGATGGACGTGCGGCGGTCGCGCGGCCGGCGCTACCCGGAACCGCAGCACCCCTACCGCAACGACTACGCGCGCGACCGCGACCGCGTGATCCATTCGCGCGCGTTTCGCCGCCTGGAAGCGAAAACGCAGGTTTTCACCACGCGCTTCTCCGATCATTTCCGCAACCGGCTCACGCACACGATCGAAGTGGCGCAGATCGCGCGCACCGTGGCGGGCGCGCTCGATCTCAATACCGACCTGGCCGAGGCGCTCGCGCTGGTCCACGACATCGGCCACCCGCCCTTCGGCCACGCCGGCGAACGCCGGCTCGATGCGCGCATGCGCGAGCATGGGGACCGCTTCGACCACAATCTCCACGCGCTGCGGATCGTCGAGCAGTTCGAGCAGCGCTATCTCGATTTCCCGGGACTCAATCTTACCTTTGAGGTGCGCGAAGGAATCATCAAGCATTCGCGCGACTATTCCGCGGCGGAATTTCCGGCGCTCGCCGAATATCTTCTCGACGAGCGGCCGCCGCTCGAAGCCCAGCTGATCGATCTGGTGGACGAAATCGCCTACAACACGGCCGATCTCGACGATGGTTTCGAGGCGCGCCTGCTCGATTTCGAGCAGCTGCGCGCGGAAGTTCCCGATGTTCGACGCGGCCTACGCGGAGGTGGAGCAGCGCCATCCGCAGCGGGCCGCGAAGCTGAAATTCAACGAGGCGCTCAAGCGCATCCTCGACCGCCTGGCCACCGATCTGATCGAGAACACGCGCCGCCAGGTGGAAGCGAGCGGCGTCACGACCGTCGAAGACGTGCGCCGCCATGCGAAGCGGCTCGCGGGTTTTCATCCGGAGTGGCCGCGCAGAACGCCGAGCTTGAAGCAGTTTCTGCACGCGCGCGTCTATTCCCATCCTGCGATTTCCGAAGAGCGCGACCGTTCCGTGGCGGCGCTGGACGCGCTTTTCCGTTTTTTCCTGGAGCATCCCGACCGGATGCCGAAGCATTATGCCGAACTGGCGCAGAACGAGCCGCGCCATCGCGTGGTGTGCGACTACATCGCCGGCATGACCGATCATTTTCTGCTGCGCCAGTGCCACGAACTGCTGGGCGCTCGCCGTGTCGCACGGCTCGTAGCATCGCGGCGTATGGCACCGCATGAGAGTCAGTTGTCGCGTATTGGCGTCAGCCGCGGAACGCTTTGCGCCGGGGCTTCCTTGACACCGCGCTGCCAGCGACATATAATGAGCTTTACAGCTCGAAATATCGGGGAAATCGCAATGTTTCTGGATGTAAACGAACTCGCAGTCCGCAAGACCCGCATCCGGAAGAGCTACGCCCCGGGCACGCTGGATTTCCACTCCGGCGAATTCCGCCAGGTCGAGCCTCTGGAAGTTCGCGCCACTGCGGAACTGGTCGAAGGGCAAATCCGCATCTACGGCAACCTGCACACGCGCGTCGAGCTGGTATGCGCGCGCTGCCTGGATACCGTGGTCGAGGAAATCAGCCGCGATTTCGATCTCTTCTACCGCCCGATGACCTCCATCGCCCAGGACGATGAAGTTCATCTGAACCTCGACGACACCGATATCGCTTTTTTCGAAGGCGATGGCCTTTTCCTGGCCGATGTCCTGGCCGAACAGGTGAATCTGGCGCTCCCCATGAAGGTCATCTGCTCGAGCGATTGCCGCGGCCTTTGCCCCCACTGCGGCGCGAATCTGAACAACGAAGAATGCCGCTGCGAAAAGCACGGCTCCGACCCCAGGCTTGCCCCGCTCGCCCGGCTGAAGCAGGACTGGTTCAAAAAGCAATAAGACGCTACACTATCCTTTCCATTTCAGGCCGCCGTGAGTCGCGGCCTGTCACGAGGAGCTGGAATGCCCAATCCGAAGCGACGTCATTCGAAAAGGCGCACGTCCACCCGCCGCGCCCACGATCATCTTCACCCGCTGTCTCTCGCGGAATGCCCGAATTGCCACGAAAAGAAGCTGCCCCACCGGGCGTGTCCGCAAGTGCGGCTACTATAACGGCCGCGAAGTGATTGACACTGCGGCCAAGACGGCCTAAGTTTCCCTCGCCTGCCATTCGTAAGTGCTCCGCTGGTGCATAGATGATCACCATTGCTCTGGATGCCATGGGTGGCGACCATGCCCCTCGCGCGGAAGTCGAAGGCGCGGTTCTGGCGGCGCGCGAGCTGGGCGTTCGCGTCCTGCTGGTCGGCATCGAAGAGACGGTGCGCCAGGAATTGAACCGCCACAAGCTCCGCGACCTGCCGATCGAAATCGTGAACGCCACCGACGTGATCACGATGAGCGATTCGCCCTCGCAGGCCTTTCGCCGCAAGAAAGACAGTTCGTTGCACGTTGCCGCGCGGCTGGTGCGCGACGGCAAGGCCGACGCGCTGGTGAGCGCCGGCAATACCGGCGCGGTGATGACGGTGGCGCGGTTCGTCATCGGCACGCTGCCTTCGGTCGACCGCCCGGCGCTGGCCTGCGGCGTTTCCCAACATGAAGGAAAAGGTTTCGGTGATTCTGGACGTGGGCGCGAACGTGGATTCGAAGCCGGAGCACCTGGAGCAGTTCGCCGTGATGGGCGAGATCTATTATCGCGCGATCTGGGGCGTGAAGCGGCCGCGCGTGGCACTGCTTTCCATCGGCGAAGAAGAAATGAAGGGCAACGAGCTGACGCGCGAGGCCGCCAGCCGCCTGAAGCAGACGTCCGCTGAATTTTGTGGGCAACGTCGAAGGCCGCGATGTTTTCCGCGGCAATGTGGACGTGATCGTCTGCGACGGCTTCATCGGCAACATCGCTCTGAAGCTGAGCGAAGGGCTGGTCGAGCATATCGGCGGAATGCTGAAGAAGGCCATCAAGAGCAGCCTGGCTTCGCAGATCGGCTACGCGCTTTCCAAGCGCGCCTTCGACGATTTCCGCAAGCGCACCGACTATTCCGAATATGGCGGCGCGCCGCTGCTCGGCGTCCGCGGCATCACCATCATCGGGCACGGCCGGTCGAACGCCAACGCCATCAAGAACGCCATTCGCGTGGCGGCCGAGCTTTGCCGCTCGCGCGTGAACGAAAAAATCGAACAGGAGCTTTCCGCTGCTGCCGCCGTCGCCGCGCGCGGCTGAATCGGCGGAAACCGTCACCATCCATGAGCAAGCTCGCATTTCTCTTTCCCGGCCAAGCCTCGCAATATCCCGGCATGGGCAAGCGACCTGGCGGAAATTTTCCCGAATCGCGCGCGGTTTTTGACGAAGCCGATGCCGCGCTGGGTTTTCCGATCTCGAAGATCTGCTTCGAAGGCACCGAAGAAGACTCTGAAGCTCACCGAAAACACGCAGCCGGCCATTCTGACGGTTTCCGTTGCCGCCTTTCGCGCGCTCGAAAAGCGCGGCATCACGCCGGATTTCGCCGCCGGCCACAGCCTGGGCGAATATTCGGCGCTGGTCGCGGCCGGCGCGCTCGATTTTCCGACGCGGTGAAGCTGGTGCGCGCGCGCGGCCGCTACATGCAGGAAGCCGTGCCGGCGGGCGAAGGCGCCATGGCCGCGATTCTGGGGCTTTCGCCGTCGGACGTTGCCGAAATTTGCAAGAAAGCGGCGGACGGCGAAGTCGTTTCTCCGGCGAATCTGAATTCGCCCGAGCAGACCGTGATCTCCGGCAACGCGGCGGCGGTAAAGCGCGCCGTCGAAATCGCGTCGCAAGCGGGCGCCAAGCGCGCCGTGATTCTTCCGGTATCCGCGCCCTTCCATTGCGCGCTGATGGAGCCTGCGCAGCAGCGCCTCGAGCCGGACCTGCGCGCCGCGAAATTCAACGCGCTTGCGCTTTCCGCTGATCACCAATGTCGATGCCGAAGCGATCACGTCCGGCGACGAAGCGCGCGAAGCGCTGATCCGCCAAGTTACGCTGCCGGTGCGCTGGCTCGATTCCATGCGCGAGATGATCGAGCAGGGCGTGAATGTCTTTGTCGAAGTCGGGCCGGGCAAGGTGCTTGCGGGACTGCTGCGGCAGATCGACCGCTCGGTGCGCTGCTTCAACGTGGAAGATGCCGCCGAGCCTGCAAGCGTCGCTCGACAAGATCGCGCAGGCCGCGCGAAGCGCCGAGTAGCGTAGTTCGCGGCGATTCTTGTTCAAATTATGGGGACAACTCAGCATGTTTTCTCTCAAAGATAAAGTCGCGCTGGTTACCGGTGCGTCGCAAGGGATCGGCCGCGCCACTTCGCTGGCGCTGGCGGAAGCGGGCGCGAAGGTTGCCGTCGCCGCGCGCAACGCCGAGAAGCTTGCGTCGCTGGTCGCCGAAATCGAAGCGGCCGGCGGCGAAGCCCTCGCGGTGCCCATGGATGTGGCCGACGCCGCGCAGGTCAAGACCGGCTTCCAGCAGGTGCTCGCGAAATTCGGCAGGCTCGATATTCTGGTGAACAATGCGGCCATCACGCGCGACACTCTGGCGCTGCGCATGAAACTCGAAGATTGGGACGCGGTGCTGCGCACGAATCTTACCGGCGCGCATCTCTGCATCCAGCAGGCGCTCGGCGCGATGCTCAAGCAGCGCTCCGGGCGCATCATCAACATCACTTCGGTGGTCGCGCGAAACGGGCAACGCGGGGCAAGCGAACTACGTCGCGTCGAAGGCGGGCTTGATCGGTCTCACGCGCGCGATCGCCGTCGAAGTCGCCTCGCGCAGCATCACGGTGAATGCCGTCGCTCCCGGCTTCATCGAAACGCCCATGACCGATCCGCTTTCGCAGGAACTGAAAGATAAAATGAAATCGCTGATCCCGCTCGGGCGCTTCGGCAACGACCGCGAAATCGCCGCCGCCATCGTTTTTCTGGCGAGCGACGAAGCCGCCTACATCACCGGCCAGGTGCTCGACGTGAACGGCGGCATGCACATGGGCTAGACAGCTCGACGTACAGCGTGCGTGCAGCTCGCGAACGCTTCAGATTTGCGCTGCGAAGCTCGGCGAAAGGTTGACCCTGCGATGACGCCGCGCATAGAATGGGCAGGTCAATTACGGGGCGTGACTCCCGCCTGGCGTGCAGCCCGGGGAGTCCAAGATCGCCGATATCGGAGGAACAATCAGAATGGCCAGCGTCGAAGAACGCGTAAAGCAGATTATTGTCGAGCAGCTCGGTGTGGATGAAGGCGAAGTGACTCCGACCGCTTCGTTCGTGGACGACTTGGGCGCCGACTCGCTCGACACGGTCGAGCTGGTGATGGCCTTCGAGGAATCGTTCGGCATCGAAATTCCGGACGAAGACGCCGAAAAGATCGCCACGGTGAAAGACGCCATCGAGTACATCGAGAAGCACGCCAAGGCAAGCAAGTAGTCTCGCCGGTCGTCCCATTCCGAACAGGAGAACTTTCCCTTGAACCGCCGAGTTGTCGTCACGGGTGTTGGGCTGGTCTGCGGATGCGGCATCGGGACCGAAGAGGTCTGGCGCAACCTGCTGGCCGGAAAGAGCGGCATCGGCCCGCATCACGCACTTTGACGCCACCGCCTTCGATTGCCGATCGCCGGCGAAGTGAAGAATTTCGATCCGCTGAACTGGGTCGAGAAAAAAGAACTGAAGAAGATGGCCCGGTTCATTCAGCTCGCCCTGGCCGCCGTCGGATTTTGCGGTGCAGCATGGCCGGGCTTGAAGATCACGCCGGAAATCGCCGATGCCACCGGCGTCTACATCGGCTCCGGCATCGGCGGATTCGACGTGATCGAGCGCGAACACTCCAAGTATCTGAACGGCGGCCCCGGCAAGATCTCTCCGTTTTTCATTCCCGCGGCGATCGTGAATCTCGCGTCGGGCCACGTTTCCATCCGCTACGGCGCGAAAGGGCCCGAATTCCGCCACGGCCACCGCTTGCTCCGCTTCGGCGCACGCCATCGGCGACGCCTTCAAAATCATCCAGCGCTGCGACGCGGAAGTGATGATCGCGGGCGGCTCGGAAGCGGCCATGACGCCGATGGGCATCGGCGGATTCGCGCGCCATGCGCGCGCTTTCCACGCGCAACGATGAACCCGAGCGCGCCAGCCGCCCTTTCGACGCGCGAGCGCGACGGCTTTGTCGTCGGCGAAGGCTCGGGCATGCTGATTCTCGAATCGCTCGAATTCGCCCAGCGCCGCGGCGCGAATATCCTGGCCGAGATTGTCGGCTACGGAATGTCCGGCGACGCCTACCACATCACGCAGCCGGCCGAAGGTGGCGATGGCGGCTATCGCGTGTCGCTGGCGGCGATCAAGGATGCCAAGATCACGCCGGACGACGTCAGCTACGTGAACGCGCACGGCACCTCGACGCCCATCGGCGACGCGCATCGAAACCGCCGCGCTCAAGCGCGTCTTCGGCGAACGCGCGAAGAAAGTGCCGATCAGCTCGACCAAGTCGATGACCGGGCATCTGCTCGGCGGCGCGGGCGGACTCGAAGCGGGCATCAGCGTGCTCGCGCTGCGCGACCAGATTCTTCCGCCGACGATCAACTAGGAAAATCCCGATCCCGGCGTGCGATCTCGATTACATCCCGAACCACGCGCGCAAGGCGGAAGTCGACTACGCGCTTTCGAATTCTTTCGGTTTCGGCGGCACCAACGCGTCGCTGATCTTCAAGCGCTGGGAAGGCGCAGTAGAAGCAGCTGAGTCGTCGGCGGCAGAGGAGCTTTGAAAATCGGCGTTTGCGTCAAGCAGGTTCCCGCCAAAGATGCGCCGCTCGCGATCGCCGAAGGCGGCGCCTGGATTCGCGAATCCGACATCGGATTTGAAACCAACGAGCCCGACACCTATGCGCTCGAAGAAGCGCTGCGCCTGAAGGAAAAGCACGGCGGCGAAGTGGTCGCCATCTCGATGGGCCCGGAGCGCGCCAAGCAAACCATCAAAGAAGCGCTGGCCAAGGGCGCCGACCGCGGCATCCACGTCGCCGACAACGAATTCTTCAAGCTCGATCCGCTGAGCTTCGGCGCGTTCGCTCGCCGCCGCAATCCAAAAAGAAAATTTCGACCTGATTCTCACCGGCCTGCAAAGCGACGACCAGGGCTTCGGCCAGACCGGCGTTCTGCTCGCCGAACTGCTGGGCCGGCCGCACGCGACGATCATCATGGCGATCGAAGTCGCCGACGGCCGGCTGAAACTGAAGCGCGAACTCGAAGCCGGATGGTTTCAGTGGGTCGAGCTGCCGCTGCCCGCCGTGATCACGATTCAGTCCGGAATCAACAAGCCGCGCTACGCGACGCTGAAGGGCATCATGGCGGCGAAGAAAAAAGAAATTGCCACCGTCGACCGCGCGTCGCTGGGCGTGCCGGATGCGCCGACGCAGCACATCGAGCGCATCTACGTGCCGCAGAAAACCAAGAAGACGGAATTCATCACCGGCTCGCCGAAAGAAATTGCCGCCAAACTGATCGAAAAGCTGCGCCACGAAGCGCGAGTGCATTTAGCCATGAAAATTCTCCTCATCACCGAGCAGCGCGAAGGCCAAGTGGAACAAGGTCAGCTTCGAGACTCTGGCGGCGGCGCAGCAGATCGCCCAGCAGGCCAAGGGCATCGCTCTCCGGCGTGGTCATCGGCAAAGGCGTTGCGGCGCTGGCGGACGATCTCGCCGGCTATCAGCTCGACGAAGTGCTGCTCGTCGAGCACGACCTGCTCGAGAAATACACGCCCGACGGTTTTTCGCTCGCGCTGCGGCAGGTGATCGAGAGCGCGAAGCCCGATCTCGTTCTCTTGCCGCACACCTATCAGGTGCGCGATTTCGCGCCGAAGCTGGCCGCGTCGCTGCGGCAAAGGCATGATTGGCGATTGCACCGGCTATCGCTACGAAAACGGCAAGCTGATTTTTGTGCGGCAGATGTTTCAGGGCCGCACTGCCGCCGATGTGGTTTTCACCGGCGAGGCGCCGTGGATCGCATCGTTTCAGGCGGGCGCGTTTCGCGCCGATCTTGCGGCGAAACACGCGAGCGGCAAAGCGCCCGTGAAAGCCGGTCAGCGTCGAACTGAAGCCCGAGCAGATTCGCACCAAGCCGCTCGAGCTTTTCCGCGAAGCCAAGCAAGCGGTGGACCTGACGCAGGCGCCGATTCTCGTGTCGGTCGGCCGCGGCATCAAGGCGCCCGAAAATATTCGCCATGGCGGAAAAGCTGGCGAAGCTTATGGGCGGCGAAATTTCCGCGTCGCGGCCGATCTGCGATGAAGGCTGGCTGCCGATGGACCGGCAAATCGGCAGCTCCGGACAAACCGTGGCGCCGAAGCTTTACCTCGCGCTGGGCATCAGCGGCGCCATCCAGCACGTGGTGGGCATGAAGGGCTCGCGCACCATCGCGGCGATCAACAAAGACCAGAACGCGCCCGATTTTCGAAGTCGCCGACTACGGCATCGTCGGCGATCTCTTCGAAATCGTTCCCGCGCTGATCGAAGAACTCGAAAAGAAATAAGTGAGCTGCCCAGTCTCGACAGACCTCAGTTATTCCTCAACAATCGCATCCGCTTCGATTTCCACCAGCATCTCCGGCTGGATCAGCCGGCTGACTTCGACCATCGCCGTCGCCGGGCGAATCTCAGCGAAAAACTGGCCGTGCGCGCGCCCGATCTTCTCCCAATCGGCGATATGCGTCACGAAGATGCGCGTTCGCACCACGTCGGAAATGTCGCGCTCCCGCTTTCGCCAGCGCCGACTCGATGTTCCGCAGCGCCTGAACCGTTTGCGCGTACGGATCGCCCGGCGCCCACGATCTTGCCTTCCGCATCGGTCGCCGTCGTGCCGGAGACGTGTATGTGCGGGCCAACGCGCACTGCCCGCGAATACCCGATAATGGGCTCCCACGTCGTTCCGGACGATATGTTCTTACGTTCCATCGTTTCTCCTCTCGATCGTTGCAGCGCTACGGATCGAATCGCTCGCGCAGCTCGGGCGGCACGAGCGGGCACACGCTCGTCGCGGCGGCCGAAAATCCTGTATCGAATGCGGGCGACGAAATCGTAGCCACAGTCGCGCACCGGACGCGGAATCATCGCGAGCGCGCCGGCCAGCGCTTTCCAGTCCGCCGCCCAGGCGGCGCAGGATATGCACGAAACGCATCCGAGCGCGTCAGCAGACGCGCCGTCGTGCGTAAGCACGACGATGCTGTCCGGCAAGCCGGCGCGCTGGCCGGCGGGTACCCTGGACTCGAAAGTCTCGCCCTGCAGCGGCGCGAACCGGAAGGCGTTCCCGCGCGATCGTGCTTCAACACGAATTTCACCGCGCCGTGGCACAAGCCGCAGTGGCCGTCGTAGAAAAGCATCTCGGTCAGTAGGCGCGTCCTGCGGCACTCTTCGAAAAGCATAGCATGTCCGCGCACGCGTTCCGGCATTCCGCGCGGCATCCGCCGACCGGAAACTGCTGCTGGACAGAGTTTCGCGAAGTCTCTAAGCTACTTCGAGCTGAAAACTTTACTGGAGGAGCCGCCTCGCCGTGAAATGCAACAACATCCTGGAAGCCATTGGCCACACGCCTCTCGTCCGGCTGAACCGCGTCGCGAAGGATGTGCCTGCCGAAGTCTTCGTGAAGGCCGATTATCTGAATCCCGGCGGCTCGATGAAGGACCGCATCGCGGTGTCGCATGATCGACGAAGCCGAGCGCAAGGGCCAGCTCAAGCCCGGCGGCACGATCGTCGAAGGCACCTCCGGCAACACGGGCATGGGCCTGGCGCTGGTCGCGGCGGTGCGCGGATACAAGATCGTCTTCACGATCACGGACAAGCAGTCGCGCGAGAAAATCGATCTGCTGAAGGCGTTTGGCGCCGAAGTGATCGTTTGCCCCACGGCGGTCGAGCCGGAAGATCCGCGCAGCTACTATTCGGTGGCGAAAAAACTCGCGCGCGAAATCCCCAACTCCTATTACCCGAATCAATATGAGAATCCAAATGAATCCCGAGGCGCACTACCGCACGATCCGGCCCCGAAATCTGGAAAGACACCGAAGGAAAGATCACGCATTTCGTCTGCGGCCTGGGGACGGGCGGCACGGCCACGGGCGTGGGCCGCTTCCTCAAGGAACAGAATCCCGAGTCAAGATCATCGGCGTCGATCCGCTCGGCTCGCTCTACTACGAATATTTCAAGACGCGCAACATCGGCACCGCGCACACCTACGTGGTCGAAGGAATCGGCGAGGACATCCTGCCCGTCGACGATGGATTTTTCCGTGCTCGACGACGTGGTGCAGGTGAACGACGAGGAGTGCTTCCTCTGGGCGCGCCGGCTCGCGAAGCGCGAAGGCATTTTCACGGGCGGCTCGGGCGGCGGATGCGTTTCCGGCGGCGATCCGCGTCGCCAAGAGCTGCAAGAAGGGCGATCTCGTCGTCGCGTTCCTGCCGGATACGGGCAGCCGCTACCTAAGCAAAATTTATAACGACGGCTGGATGCGCGAGCACGGCTACGCCGACGCGGAAGTCACGCTGACGGCTTCGGACGTGATTCGCGTCAAGCATCAGAACGGCAAAACGCGCCAGCCCGTCGTGGTCGGGCCCGAATCGCACCGTCTTTCAGGCGCTCCACACCATGCAGCAGCAGGATATTTCGCAGCTTCCCGTTTTCGAGGACGACCGCTCGCGTCGGCACCATCTTCGAAGATCAGATCCTGAATCTCGCGCTGCAAGGCAAAGATCTGCGCAAGCTGATCGTCCGCGAAGTGATGGGCCCGCCGCTCCCGCAGGTTCCTTCCAACGCGCCGATCGAGCGCGTCACGCATCTCCTCAGCCACGAAAGCCCCGCGGTTTTCGTCGAGATGGAGGGCGGCAAGCTCGAAGTGCTCACAAAGTTCGACCTGATGGATACAATCGCCGGCCTCGTCGGCCAAAAGCGCTGAGCCCGCATCGCGGCAAGTCCCGCCCACCCCGCCCCATTCAGTGGTTTCTCTCATATTCCCTTGACATTTGCTTTCTCGCTGTGATATTCCCACGCGCCACATAGCCAAATGTCTCTATCGGGCCGAGTAGATTCGACGCTTCAGTGGTGGAGCGATTCTTGGTAAACCGCGCGGCGTGTTCGCGCGTGGGTGGGATGTGAAATTGATTTACGGGGGGACTCCAGTGATTCGCACACGATTGTCTTTGCGCGGACTTGTGTCTGCGCTTCTTGCTTGCTCCGCAGTTTTCTTCCTTTGCGTCTCCGTGACGTTGGCCCAATCGGGCACCACGGGTGCGCTGACGGGCACCGTCACCGATCCTTCGGGCGCCGTCATCGCCGGCGCGACCGTCACGGCCACGAATATCGGCACCGGCCAAGCGCGCACCTCGACGACGGACGCCAGCGGAAGCTACAAGTTCTCGCTGCTGTCTCCCGGCAATTACAGCGTGAAAATTTCCGCAGCAGGATTTAAGACCTCCGAAGTCACATCCATCACGGTCAATGCGACCGAGACCGCCGTGCTGAATCAGCCTCTCGCCGTCGGTGCCCAATCGGAACAAATTACAGTCGAATCCACCACGGAGCGGCTGCAGACGCAGAATGCGACCATGGGAACCTTGGTGGGGTCGCAGACGGTAACCACGCTGCCGCTCAGCTCGCGCAACTACACCAACATCATCGACCTTTCGCCGGGCGTGGTGGCCAACGTTGCCAGCGCCGCCGCGGTCGGTAACGGCACGCAGGACATCAACGTCAACGGGATGGGCTCGGACCAGAACAACTACATGATGGACGGCGCGACGCTCACGAACTACGGCAGCGGCGGCGCGGCGCAGTCCGGCAACTTCCCCGGCATCGCCATTCCCAATCCGGATTCGATTCAAGAGTTCAAGATTCAGACCTCGCAATACGACGCCGAATACGGCCGCAATCCGGGCGCCAGCGTCAACGTCACCACCAAGGATGGCACGAACAGTTTCCACGGCGACGCCTGGGAGTTTTTCCGCAACAGCGCCTTGGACGCCAACGATTTCTTCAACAAGGCGAGCCAGAAGCTACTCTTCGGACGGACAGCCAACAAGCCGGAAACATTGAATGAGAACATGTTCGGCGGAACGCTGGGCGGTCCCATCATCAAAGATAAGCTGTTCTTCTTCGGTTCCTATCAGGGTTTCCGCCAGCTCAACGCGGTCGGCACCAACGGCTTCGCCACGGGCCTCAGCACCGGCATCAGCCTCTATCCGTTTACCGCACCGGGTGCAAACGGCGGCCGCGGCAACAGCGTCAGCGGCACGATCCCGCTGGACTATGTCACCACCCCGACCTCGACGCCTTGCACCTACGCGTCCTATCGCCAATACCTGGGATGCGCGTTTGGTGGGACTCTCATCAATCCGTCTTTCCACTTCGTGATTGGCCTTGGCGACGGCGTTCCGGTCGCGACAGACGGATCAAATATCAATCAGGCCGCGATAAACGCCCTCCAATTGCCCGGTCCCAAGGGCGGCTTGAGCCAGGGCTATTATTTCCCCGGCGCCGTCTTTGGAAGTGGCGGCCTGCCCGTCGTCAGTAACGCGGCTGTCGCGGCCGTGCCGACCCAGGCGAACGAAGATCAGTACCTGGGCAACGTCGAGTACGTGGTCGACTCCAAGAACACGTTCTTTCAGAAGTTTTTCTATTCCAAGGATCCGCAGGTCCAATCCTTTACTTGCCTCGACGGCATCGGCAACTTGGTGAACAGCTGCGCGCCGGGCGCGCCGGAGAATGTGAATTACACGTCTCTGAACGAAACGCTCAAGCTGACCACAGTCGCGACCAGCAACCTCGTCAATGAAGCCCTGTTTTCGTTCATTCGCACCACGACAGTCGCGGTCCCCGGCAACTACATAACGGCTTGCGCGTTGGGATTATTCCGCCGCTCGCCAACGGCAACTGTTCCAACATCCCGAGTACAAACAGCATTAACCCGATTCAGCTGCAGATTCCGACTCTCTCCATCGCCGGCCTTCCGCTGAGCGGACCAGTCGGTTATGCAACTGGCGCACTGAATACCGGCGGAAACTTCTTCTCGTCGGCAACGAATTACTTCAACACGTTCGAGGCGAAGGACAACATCTCCTGGAACCACGGCAAGCACACCATCCGTGCCGGCGCCGAGGTGGACCGCTTGCAGTACAACTGGACGTTGCCGGGAAGAGGTGGAGTGATTTTCCCGACGGTTGCTGACTTTCTGACCAGTTCGAGCGGATCGCCGGCCACGATGACGCCCGGGCCTACATTCAACTCCTTCCTTGTCAACTTTTACGGAGAAACTACGACAAACGGCAACAAGCACGACCAGCGAACGAACGAGTTCGCCGCCTACGCGGAAGACGATATCAAGGTGAATAGCAGGCTCACGCTGAACCTGGGCCTCCGGTGGGAATACGACGGATATCCCTCCGACGTGACCGGGCTGTTCACTAATGGATGGGCATCGCAAGCTGCCTTGGTCAACACCGGTTCGGCTTATCTGGGCGGCGAGATTCTTTCCGGACCACCTTGTGCCAGCTTCCCATGTGCCCCGGGCGTCCCTGTCGTCCCGGTAACAAATAACAACCAGATCGGCACTCTCGCTGGCTTAGTCGTTCAATCCAACTACAATCCCAATATCAAGGAGTGCGGCGCGCCGCTCGCGCCCACAGCGTGCGGACTCATTGCACCAGCCGGCATCTTCCCCGGCTATCCGGGAGGAGCGACAGGTGTCTACCGCAACACCAACAAGACTCTGGTCCACGGAGCGCCCATCAGCGACTTTGGGCCGAGAATTGGTTTGGCATGGCAGCCGATCGGCGAGAAATTGGTGGTCCGGGCCGGTTATGGCATCTTTTACGACGCCGTGTACGCGAACCTGCTGGCCAACAACAACGGCGGCAACCCGCCCTACAATGCTTATGTAAACGGAGCCTATCCTGGTAACGCGCTGGACCTGCCTGTTGCCGCAGCTGCAACAGGAGGTATTCTGGGTTGGACGCCACGCACGCTCGGAGTGGTCGCTGGGAATACTACAGATGGCGCCACTCTGATCCTGGATAACAGCGGCGGTACGGGCATCGGCCCCACATCGATCTATGAGGGCATCGGCGTTCCTTTGGTCCAGCAATACAACCTCGATCTTCAGTATGAGGTTGCTCATGATTGGGTCGTCGACGTCGGCTACGTGGGATCGCATGGCGCGCACCTGTACGATTGGGCGCACACCATCAATTATGCCGACCTCGCGCCCGGCGCCCCGAACGGGCCGCTGCCCACCGACAAGCAGGACAGCCGCATGATCCTGGGGTCCGGCGCACCGGGCGTTCCTAATTCCTTCGTGTTCAATGACGTCGGCAACACGAACCCTGCCACTCAGGTTACGACCAACACTTACTATACCGGCGGTGCTCCCGGCAACGTGCTCGGTCGCGTTCCCTATCTTGGCATTGGTACTACCGGGCTCTCGCAAACCACGACGCAGGGCGACTCCTTGTACAACAGCCTGCAGGTGGGTCTGAAGCATCAGTTTTCTCACGGCCTTCTGCTCCAGGCCTCGTACACCTGGAGCAAGCTCATGACGAACATTAACTCGCCCGAAGCTGGCGGCGGCATTTCGGCTCCGGGCAACGTTCTCTCGGGCGGCGCTTCCAGCAACGATCCCCTCGACTTCGCGCAGCAATACGGACTCGCAGCGTTCAACCGTCCGCAGCGCTTGGTCATCGCATATAGCTACGACCTGCCCTATCACCACACGGAAGGATTGAACGGCAAAATTCTGGGTGGGTGGTCTGTTTCGGGCGTAACCACGATCCAGGACGGTGAGCCGTTTACCATAATCGACGGCAATGCAGGCACCATCTTCGGAGCTGGTGGATTCGGCGGCGGTGGCGTCCGGGCCGAGTTGGCGTCGCCCGGCAAGTGCAACAGCTATGGCGTGTGTCAATCGGCAGTACCTGTAACCACTTCCGGCAGCAATGAGTCTCGCGTTGTCAGCGGGCTCAGCGGAGCCTGCGGCGCGAATATCGGCTGGGTCAACCTCTTCGCCTACGGCGACTGCAGCGGGCTGTTTGGCTCCTTCGCCGCTACGGGCGCGCCGTGCATAGGAGGTACCGTTCAGGGCGATTGCCAAGGTTCCGGAGGCGGCACGGGCTTCGGCAATTCTTCCGTCGGCGCGCTCATGGGCCCCGGGCAACACAACTGGGACATCTCGCTCATGAAGCGCACGAAGATCACCGAACGATTGAACACGGAATTCCGGGCTGAATTCTACAACGTCTGGAATCACCCGCAATTCAACCCGCCGGTCAACAACGTTGCGGACAGCACCTTTGGGCAGATTCAAAACAGCTCGGTGCCTCCGCGCATCATGCAGTTCGCCGTGAAGTTCCTGTTCTAGGCGGCGGAAACAGCTTAACCGGCCCCGTTCCTCCTGCTTCGGGAGGGACGGGGCTTTTTTTGCTTTGCGGGCGGCGCGCCGTGGAACTTCACCTGCGCGCGATTCCTTGTTATGATTTCCGTATCCTTCAGGGCGACTCGATGCGTGCTTGTCTCATCGCGCTTGCCGTTTTGGGTTGCTGCGCGCTTGTTTTCGGCCAAGGGCCGCAGGCGCGCGCTGCCGCCGCTACCGAAGCGCCCGCGGCTACTGCCGCTTCCTCCACCAATTCCGCGAGCCCGCCGGCGATCGTGATCGGATTCGTCGGCGGCTACGTGAGCCACAACAATCTGTCGCACATGGAGGCGCATCTCGCGGCGCAGATCCGCGCCGCGTATCCCGCGGGCGTCCACGCGGCGGCCTTCGAGAATCATCGCAGAAACGCCGCCTATGCGGCGATCTTGCGCTTGCTCGATACCAACCACGACGGCACGCTCAGCAACCAGGAAAAGGAAAACGCGCGCATCATCCTATACGGCCACAGCTGGGGCGCTTCGGAAGCGGTGACGCTCGCGCGACAGCTGCAGAAGGAAAATATTCCGGTGCTGCTCACGGTTCAAGTGGATAGTGTGGAAAAGCGTCACGAAAACGACGCGGTGATCCCGGCGAACGTGAAAGAAGCCGCGAATTTCTACCAGCCAGAGGGATGGCTCCATGGCCAAAGCCACATTCGCGCCGCCGATCCGCAGCGCACCAAGATTCTCGGGAATTTCCGCTACGACTACAGCAAGCATCCCGTCGATTGCTACGCCGCGTATCCGTGGTGGGATCGTCACCTCGCCACCGCACACACGGAAATCGAATGCGATCCCGCCGTGTGGGACCGCGTGGAAGCGCTGATCGAGTACGCAGCTGCCCCCGACCGCATCCGCGACAGCCGCCACCGCCCCCCAGCCAAATCCGTAGCGCCGAAAAAGATGCTTGACAGCAAAACTCATGTCCTGTATTTAACCACTAGGTTAAATAAGATGCCCGTCGATCACCTCACCTCAACCTTCGCCGCTCTCGCCGACCCCACTCGCCGCGCCATTCTCGCTCGCCTGGCTTCCGGCGAGCTTTCGGTCACTGAGTTGGCCGAGCCATTCGCGATGAGCCTTCCCGCCGTCTCCAAGCATTTGAAAGTCCTGCAACGCGCGGGCCTGGTGACGCGCGGGCGCGAAGCCCAATGGCGGCCCTGCCGCTTGGACGCGCGTCCTCTGAAGGACGCCGCCGACTGGGTCGAGCACTACCGCCGCTTCTGGACCGCGAGCTTCGATCGCCTCGACGACTATCTGCACAAATTGAAAAGCAAGGAGAAAGCAGATGCCCGCAAGCAACGCAAGAGCAAGTGAAGGCCACGGTCAGCCCAAGCATGAACTTGTCATCGAGCGCGTCTTCGACGCCCCGCGGGATTTGGTTTTCAAAGTTTGGACCGATCCGGCGCATGTCGCGCTCTGGTGGGGTCCGCACGGATTCAAAACCACGATCCACGAGATGGACGTCCGGCCCGGCGGCCGCTGGCGCTACGCCATGCGCGGGCCCGACGGCAACGACTACCCATTCGACGGCGTGTACACCGAGGTGGTCTCACCCGAGCGCTTGGCCTTTGAAGGCACCATTCACGCGGACACCACCCAGGGCGTGTGGACGGAGGTGACCTTCGCCGAACACGACGGCAAAACCAAAGTGACGGTCCGCCAGGTATTTTCGTTCGAGTCGGCGGCCACGCGCGGCGCACCGATTGGCTGGAATCAGCAGCTCGATCGCCTCGTGGCGTATCTGGCCAGGCACTGAGTTTTCGCGCGCGAGGAGAGCGCAAGCTCGCATCGGGGGACTGGTATTTTGCGTAGCGCCGGTTCACCCTGCTCGCGCTGACGCAGGAAGGGAGCGAAGTCGAAGGGCAGGCTCGCGAAAAGCGGCGCTTTAATAGGTGGGCTTCAGCCCTGGGCTTGCTTTCAGGTGCTTATCTCACAAGGAGGAAAATTCCATGGAATCGACTGCACAATCGGCCGCTATTTCAAAAGCGGCTCTCTGGACCGGCCGCGTCATCAGCGGCCTGGTCGTCCTGTTCATGATTTTCGACGGCGTCACGAAGGTCATGAAGGTGCAACAGGTGATCGACGCTACGATTCGTATCGGCTTCCCGGTTTCCACGATCGTAGGGATTGGGATTACGTTGCTGATTTGCGTCGCGCTCTACGTCATCCCGCCCACCTCGGTTCTCGGCGCGATCTTGCTCACCGCCTACTTCGGCGGCGCAACCGCCGCCAATATTCGCGCCGGCAGCCCCCTCTTCAACACGGTCTTCTCGATCTCTTTCGGCGTCCTCACCTGGCTCGGCCTGTATCTCCGCGAGCAACGCCTCCATGCGCTGGTCCCGTTCCGAAGTTAGCGCGCTAACTTTGCAGGGCGCCGCGCGCGGATATCATGAATGACGAAAGCGCGCGGCCCCTGTCGCGATCAGGAATCAGTGGGGATGGATGTAGATGCCGAAGTCGAAGGCATTGTGATCCCAGTCGGCATGGTGGTCGCGGCACCATTGGCGCTGGCGATCGAGGCGATCGACATCGCGATAGACCTGCCGGCTATCACGGCCGTAGCGATCGGCGTCGCGGTCGATGCGTTCCTTCTCGTGTTGAATGCGGCGGTGACATTCGTCGCGCCAGTGGTCGTGGTCATGATCGGCGCGGGCCGTGCTGCACAGTGGGAGCGAGAATCCGACGGCGAGAGCGGCGACGAGAATGAACCGCAGATGATGTTTGGTCATCGTTTTGGTCATGGCGTTCCTCCCGCTACCATGGGAACACGAACGAGACGAGCGGGCCAATCGGATAGAACCATTATTTGGCTCGCAGGCTTTGCTGTAAGCATTTGGTTTAGGGTTTTTACCCGAGGGGGTTAAGGGATTGTGATTCATTAGTGGATTTACTTCCGTACAAGAAGCTGCCCAAAGGCGCTCCTTTTCTGACCATTTGAAGCCAGTTAAAGCTTCCCTAGGGGGGATGCTCCAGTCACATCTTATTGCAATGTTTGGAGGCGCCTCGTGCGAATCTAAATTCGTAGCCGGGAATCAGCAATCGCGATTTGTTGCATCGAGATTTGATTTGACACGGACGGGTCGCGTCTGTAGAATTAGCGATTGTCTGTCGTCCTTCCAGCTGGCCTGGGAGTTCCTGCTCTTTGACAATCGGATGATACAAGCCAGAACCCGTTTGGTTTGCCTATAGGTTCGCCCGGCGAAAGTTGGGTGGGCAAATAGGAATTTGAGTAAAGTTCCGCTTCAGTGTATGAGGCGGGATAAACCGAGCGATGTAACAAGTTCGTTCCGGTCGTGGCGACGCGAGTCGCGACGGTCGAAACACTAGGTTTCAAACGAGAGTTTGATCCTGGCTCAGAGCGAACGCTGGCGGCGTGCTTAACACATGCAAGTCGAACGAGGTCCGTAGCAATACGGATACTCGTGGCGAACGGGTGCGTAACACGTGGATAACCTTCCTTCAGGTGGGGAATAACCCAGTGAAAATTGGGCTAATACCGCATAACAAGACGATGGCACATGCTGTTGTCTTCAAAGGCGCAAGTCGCCAGAAGAGGGATCCGCGGCCGATTAGCTTGTTGGCGGGGTAACGGCCCACCAAGGCATTGATCGGTAGCCGGACTGAGAGGTTGGCCGGCCACACTGGAACTGAGACACGGTCCAGACTCCTACGGGAGGCAGCAGTGGGGAATCTTGCACAATGGACGAAAGTCTGATGCAGCAACGCCGCGTGGGGGATGAAGCTTCTCGGAGTGTAAACCCCTTTCGACCCGGAAGAAAGCCCGCAAGGGTTTGACGGTACGGGTATAAGAAGCCCCGGCTAACTACGTGCCAGCAGCCGCGGTAAAACGTAGGGGGCCAGCGTTGCTCGGAATTACTGGGCGTAAAGGGTCCGTAGGCGGTGTGGCAAGTCGGAAGTGAAATCTCTGGGCTTAACCCAGAGGCTGCTCCCGAAACTGCCGTGCTAGAGGATGAGAGAGGCAAGTGGAATTGCGGGTGTAGCGGTGAAATGCGTAGATATCCGCAGGAACATCCGAGGCGAAAGCGGCTTGCTGGATCATTTCTGACGCTGAGGGACGAAAGCTAGGGGAGCAAACAGGATTAGATACCCTGGTAGTCCTAGCCCTAAACCATCAGGACTTGGGGTTTGCCCTGTACGGGGCAAGTCCCGTAGCTAACGCGTTAAGTCCTGCGCCTGGGGAGTACGGTCGCAAGGCTGAAACTCAAAGGAATTGACGGGGGCCCGCACAAGCGGTGGAACATGTGGTTCAATTCGACGCAACGCGAAGAACCTTACCTGGGCTTGAACCGCACAGGACCATCTTGAGAAATCGAGACTTCCCGCAAGGGACCTGTGTAGAGGTGCTGCATGGCTGTCGTCAGCTCGTGCCGTGAGGTGTTGGGTTAAGTCCCGCAACGAGCGCAACCCTTACTCATAGTTGCTACCCGCAAGGGAGAACTCTATGAGGACTGCTCCGGATAACGGAGAGGAAGGTGGGGATGAGGTCAAGTCAGCATGGCCTTTATGTCCAGGGCCACACACGTGTTACAATGCGCGCCACAAAGCGTCGCGAACCCGCGAGGGGGAGCTAATCGCAAAAAAGCGCGCTCAGTTCGGATTGCAGTCTGCAACTCGACTGCATGAAGCCGGAATCGCTAGTAATGGCGCATCAGAACGGCGCCGTGAATACGTTCCCGGGCCTTGTACACACCGCCCGTCACATCACGAAAGTGGGTTGTACTAGAAATCGCCGTGCCAACCGCAAGGAGGCAGGCGCTCAAGGTATGACTCATGATTGGGGTGAAGTCGTAACAAGGTAGCCGTAGGAGAACCTGCGGCTGGATCACCTCCTTTCTAAAAGAAAAGGGAGCACGGCCTGTTTCGGTAACAGGCACGGCTCTCCAAGGCCTCTCACGGGGCCCGTTCGGCTACTCAAGGTCCGCGCGAGAAATCGCACGGAGGAATCTACGGGTTCTGGCTTGGCTCATCCGGTAAGTCAAAGAGTTTTCAGACAAAAAGGCCCCGGTTCGATGAACTCGAACCGGGGCTTTTTTATTGTGCGCGAGCCGCTGGTTCGGCATCGCAGGTGAGAAGGAGCTGCCGGGCGTTCCCGCGCTGCGTCACGTGGTGCGGAACATTTACGACTACGATACGGGAATGCCGTGCCGTCGCAGAGAAAATATCAGAAAACGTCCCGTCTGTCCCCGGTTTCCCCCCGGTTTCCCGTCTGTCCCCGGTTTCCCCCCCCGGTTTCCCAGAATCAAGGAGCCGTTTCCGGGCCGTCGGCCGACTCTTGACGCGAGTTCCGGTGCCACCGCCTGTACCAGAGGAACGCGAACCAGTACAAGGCGACGTTAAGAAGGACCCGGGCGACCTGCCACGCCTCCGCAAGGGATTGGGGAATACCAGAGAAGAGCCCGCGTTCACGAACCAGATCGATTGTGAGTAGCAGTGTCGACACAAAGGCGAAAGGCAGAGCTCGCCTGTGATTCATCAGGATTAGAGTGGAAGCAACTATCACGATGACCGCTTCGGCACCATCATATGCGCGAACGATCGGCTCTGTTTTATCAAAGATACACGCGAGCAGGCCCACGCCCGCCTCCAGCATCAATAGAGTAGCGACAAGAATCACCGGAGTCGGGGTGGGCGGGTGGCGCATCCTTTCCGGCATCCGAGTAGTTTTACGCATTGACATTAGGGCGAAGGCGGATCATACCACACCATTAGTTAACGACTCAGGTCACTGCCACTTATGGGTGCCGCACCCTTCCGGTTTTGAAGGGTGCGCGGCCTCGCATGAAGCATCGTCTGGAACGCCGCTATGGGCTCGGCCACCTGCATTTCATCACGTGCAGTTGTTACCATCGTCTGCCTCTGTTGGGCGCCAAAGGAACGCGCACCCTCTTTCTCATCATCCTGAGCGACGTTCGGGACCGATACGATTTCGCGCTGCTCGGCTACGTGGTGATGCCCGAACATATCCATCTGCTGATCAGCGAGCCGCGCGTCGGCACTCCTTCCATCGTGATGCAGGTACTGAAGCAGCGTGTGTCCCGCGCGGTGCGGCAGCGCAAGCGCCGCCGCGCGCCACCGGGCCAGATGCGTTTGTGGGACGAAGCGCCGGTGCCGAGCCATCGCCGCTTCTGGCAGCGACGTTTCTACGACTTCAACGTGTGGACGCGCAAGAAAAGGAACGAGAAAATGAATTACATGCACTTCAATCCGGTGAAGCGAGGACTCGCGGCTCATCCGAAGGACTGGCTCGGAGCAGCTATCGTTTCTATTCCACAGGCGAGCTGGGCGTGTGCCCGCCGAACCCAGAATGGATACAGAAAGGGTGAAAGGCGGCGTTACCTCGCGCACCCTTCTGAGAAACGAAGGGCTGCGGCACCCACGATCTCAGGCGAGGCTTCAATGAACCTGGGTGTGAAGTGGTCGTTCGCGGCTTGGGCTGTTTGGGACGAAAAATGCGAAACGGAGGATCGGCCACCCGCCAAACAAAAGCCCGCCGCAGCGGGCAGGCTCCGCCACGGCGGACAAGCCCCGGTTCGATCGAATCGAACCGGGGCTTTTTGTTTTTGTGGCGGCGCGAAAAGCGCGCCGATCAAGCACATTGCGCTTTAGTGGTCGTTGCCGAACTGCACGGCCGGGAGGACCTCGGTGCCTTCCTTTTGAACGGCCTGGAGCTGGTTCGGGTCTAGGCCGAGGGCCTCGAGGATTGTGGGAGCGATCTGCATGGTTTCGACCGGGCTGGTGACGGTTTTGGGATCGAAGCTGGGATTCGAGAGCAACATCATGACATTCGTGTCGTCATGCGAGAAGCCGCCATGCTCGGCGAGTTTCTTGCCGCTGCCCGAGTAGGTGACTCCGACGTTTGGCGTGACGAGAATGTCCGGGGTGCGCGGATCGCCGTTTGGCGGCAGCCCGGGGGTATTGTAAATCTGGCTGATCCCCGGGCCCCAGAAGATCTGGCCGATGCCGGCGATGTTGTTCGTCGACGGCGATTGCGATTCGAGCAGGCCGACAGCTTCTTCGGTGGAGCAGCTGCTGTTGAGCCAGAGCAAGGCGACGTCATCCTCGGTCGGGCCGATGCCAGTGGGATTCGACGGTGATTCGGATTCGGGCAGGCAACCGGCGTTGTCGAGAATCGTTGCCGGGTCGATGGTTACCGGGCCGCCGGTTGTGATTCCCGCGTAGCGAGAGGAATCGACGGGGCTCTGGCCGTGCTTGGCGCTGATGATGACGACCGTTGAGTCGTAGATGCCGTTGCTTTTCAGCGCGGCGACCATTTTGCCGATCGACGTGTCCGCGAATTCGATCTCGCTCAAGAGCGACGGAGTCGGAGTTCCCACGGAATCCGCATAGCCGCCTTTTATTCCCAGGGATTTCTCGATCAATTTCTGGCCCACGCTGACTACCTGGAAATTCATGCCGAGCAGCTCCGGCCTCGGCGCCGAGAACTTCCCGTTGTGCGTTTTCCCGTTGATCCAGTTCAGAACCGCGTCAACTTTCAGGCTGTCGTAGCACTGGATATTCTGGAAGCTGTCAGTCCATGCATTCGACGCGGCGACTGCAGTCTGATCCGGCAGCGGATTGCAGCCGGGAACTCCGGGAAGATTCACGGGAATCGAATTGATATCCGGCGAGTAGTAGTCGTCCACATTGGTGCCGTTTCCGGGACCAGAGACCGCTGAGTACGACGGGTGCTTGTCGGACCACGCGGTGTAGCCGCCGGCAGCATGGATCACGCCGAAGATGGTGTTGGTGCGCACGAAGTTCCACGGATAGACGGGCGCGCAATTCTTGCTCGGATCGCGAACCAGCCTATCGGGATCGATGGAGAGAATTCCGCCATCCACGCCGGCCGGGCGCGCCGCCGTTGAGTTGGGTCTGATCGATGTCGATGCCTTCGTCGTACTCGGTGGTGGTGCCATTTGCGACTCCGGGTGTGCACGTGCCTCCGGCAACGCCGTTGCCCGTCGTTACTTTAGGCGGCGCGAGGAAGCGGTCGTAGGCGACATCGTAGAATGCGCCTACGTAGCGCGGAGAGCCGCCGGTGACGAGGGCCATCAATCCCGGAAACGAATCGGATGTCTTGGATGTGCTGGTGTCGAGGTAGTTGATGCCCGTCTCGGCGAGTTCGGCGAGATTCGGGCAATAGGGTGCGCCGCCGTTCGCTCCGGCAATTCCCTTCGAGCAATTGATGAAATCCAGCGCATGCATTCCGTCAATACTGATCAATAGAACGTGGCGAATTCCGTGCCCATCGCGATCGCGGTCTTGCGTGTGCGCGACGGGAACCAGCAACGCCGCCAGGAGCAATGCGCTCGCAGCGGCTCCAATCCATTTCTTGCTTTTGCTCATCATTAGAAATCCTCCTCGCGAGAACTGATATCGGTCTTCCTTTTCGCTTCGGTGAAAACTGTGTCAAACGTCCGTTGGAAAGCTTGGGGCGTGCGCTCCGAGCGGAGATTTGAGCGCGCACGGGCCATTTGCAATTGGTCGCCGCCCGTCGCGGCCGCTCCGCTGGACGCGTTGAGAGTGGTTCGTTGCGGCCCCAGAGCGAAAATGGCCTAGGGCCGCGGGAAGAGAGCACGGATTTGTTAGTGGGAATCCCAGTCGCGATCGCGGCACGCATCTTCGTCGCCGCCACGATCGGAATCTCCGCCGTGTTTCGACGTGTCGACGAACATCATGCCGCCGGGATTCAAAACACCGGTCACGATCGGGGTGACGATCCCGGTGGTGAAATCGAGGGTTCCGACAAACGGACCTCCGTCGGCGGCGGTATAGGCGGTTCCGGGTGAAAAGGCGTTCTTTTGCAGCTTGTAAACCGCGTTCAAGCCCTTGTCGGCAAAGAGAAGAAATCCTTCGGTAGAAGTGATGAAGGCGGTGTCGTCCGTTTCAACGGACATGGGCCCACCGGACGTCAAGTAGCTCAAGGGCAGGCGCAAGGCACGCTGATCCGGCGAGCCGGGGTTGCTGACGATGATCAACTGCTGATCGCCCTGGCTATCGAGGACGATGTTGCCGAGTGGGTCGAGGGTCATCGAGTCGGGATCCGTGAGGTCGAGCTGGACCGTTGCGTCGGTGGGGATATCGATCGCGGTGGCTTCGCCTGCGAGCACGGGTTCGATGTCAACCATGTTTCCTTCGAGACGGGCGCTGACGATGGCCGGGCCGGTATTCGGAACGATGGGATTCGAGGCGCTGATGTAGACCTTGCAGCCTTTGAAAACCATGTCGTCGTAGCCGCCGCCATGGAGGGTCGGACCGAACGTGTAAAACCTTTGTTGGTGAGTCTCGGGATTGATGATCACCAAGTTTGCGTTGGCATCTTCATTTTGTAGCGCCCAGAGAAGGTGCGTGGCCGGGTCGACCTTCAGCCCGTCGTTATGTCCCAGCACCGTGTAGGTATGGATGGCGTGACCATCCATTGTGTATTCGACGATTTGGCTGCTAAGGCCGTCGGAACCGTCCGGCAGGTGGCCGTCGCCATATCCAACGAAGACATGATTCTTGAGGATTGCGATCGAATCGGGCGCACTCAATCCCGCGGGAGCATTTGCGAACACCGAGAGTTGGTAGGGAGGCGTTGCCTTGTGGAGCTTGCGCGAAAGCCGGGAACTCGATGAAACCTGAAAACATCAGAGCCGCCGCGACGAACGCGGGCGCAATCAGCTTCTTCATGTTGCTATTCTCCTGTTCTAGAGTTGAAATGATTTCGATCTAACTTACGAGCTTCAGAGCTTGACGAGCTGGCGCAGGAACCATAGCGGAGGAGAGGCGTTGGTGGGTGAACGTGACGTGACGCGAGAGTTACGGCGCAGTCAAAAGGTGCGGGAAAAATACGGCGAGAGATTAAAGCGAATTAACGAAACGTTCAAACGACCTGACACATGGGGTGACAGGATGCGGCGGCGAATGGCGGCGTTCGCGCCCGCGACCTTAGAGAAGCTCGAGCGGGCGCGAGAGGAGACACGGCGACAGCGGGAATTGGGCTGGCTGAGGGGCCCAATCCAGAGGCGGCGGGTGAAGTGGATACTCGGGGGCAAAACGCAGAGGGCTATTGTGTGGACTCATTCGGAGAGGCAGCGACGGAAGGCGGGGGCAAAGGGCCAACCGGAGGGCCCGGCCTGTGAACCTTATGCAGACATTCCGCCGTGGGCGAAGGGCGTGGTGCTGGGCGGCGATGAGGTCATCGGGCGTGGGCGGCGTCGTTGGTGATGGTGCACCCGAAACGTCAACGGAAAAAGCCAACGATATAAGCGGCTACTTTTTCGGGGGCTCGTAGAGTTCGACGAAGGCGTGGACGTCGGGATCGCGGACCAGAGCGACGCGATAGCCGCCCTTCATTTCGACGATGCCGTCGGAGACGACTTTGATCCCGGCGCCCTTGAGGCGGACGAGAAGGTCGTCGATATCGGTGACTTGGAGGCCGATCCAATTCACGCCGATGTCGGTGATGTCGTAGGGCTCGACGGGCTTTTTGCGATTTTCGTATTCGATGATTTCAAAGCGCATGCGAGCGTCGCGGTCGGCGGCGAGGGCATACGTTCCGTTGAACATGCGCAGGATATTGCCGTGGCCGCCCACGGCGGAGTCCATGAAGTCTCCGCTGAGCCACTGCGTGGGGGCCGCGGGCATCTGCGCGCCGAGGAGCGATCCGTAAAATCCTTCGGCCTTGTCCGGATCGAGGATGATCAGGCCGATGTGATTGAGTCCCGGCGGATCAGCGGGCCGCGCGGGGCGGCCGTCCGCGGCAGGCGCGCCGGGGCGCTGTTCGACGATCTCGACGTCCATGCCATCGGGATCGGTGATGTACGCCATCGTGCCTTTGGTCTGGCCGGGAAGCGCGATCAGTTTGCCGCCCCAGGTGCAAGGCCACAGCATGTTGGCCGCCTTCAAATCCGACCACAGTTTTTCGGCGTCGGGGACAACGACTTCGATGTGAGTCGAGCCCGGTTCCCAGGGAGTTTTTCCCGCCATCACGTTGCGGCGCTTGATCCCGCGGAATTCGCGCAAGTACAGAGTGAATGGGGTCTGCTCGCCGAGATTGGTGTTGATGGTGAGCTTGGCCATGCGTGACTCGACGCCCTTGGTGCCGTGAATGCGATTCATCACGGGATCGTTGCGCCAGGATTTGTCGACGCCGGGAACTTCGGTGAAGCCGAGCAGTTTGTAAAACTCGACGGATTTATCGAGATTCGAAACCGTGCGGCCGTCGAACTCGATGCCGACGACTTGTCCGGCGTTGGCGCCAAATTGAGGGGCGGCGTGGGACAAGGAGGCGACAAGCGCGCACGCGAAAGCCAAAGCGGCGAAAACAGAGAACCAACGTGCGGGCAGCGTCTTGCTCATCTCATTCCCCCCCAAACGGAATTGCGGCGTAAGAATGCGCTTCAGCGAGGTATCTCTACCACGCTTTTGGACCGCGCGTCCATCCGTTTGGTTTCAGGGACGAGCAGAATAAAAGGGGGGTTTAAAACCCGCCCCTACACGCGATACCAGGGCAAACACTGCGGTTGACGCGTAAACGAACTACGGGCCGGGGACGAAGATATCGTACTGGGCTGTAATCGAAGTGTTGCGCTGCTCGGTGGTGACTTTGAGATTCCGGAAGTCGCCATTCTTTTTGTTGCTCCGAGGCACGCCGAAGGTCAGGAAATACTGGTTGTGCAGCACCATATCAAGCTGATCGAGAAACGGCTTGTAGGAGACCGGAGTCGAGAGACCCTGAAAGAAGGATTGGCCGCCACTTGCGCTGGAGGCTCGAATCAGATTGGCTTGAGCCAGGTCGACCCGAAAATCGAAGCGCGGACGGCCGACGCTGCTATACAGCGTATGAATCACGATGCCGGTCTTTTCGGAGTCGTGCATGACGCGGTCAACGTCCGGGCTCTCGAGATCGCCGCGGAGACGGTCGTGCCCGTCGCTGATGAGGAGAATTTCGCGGCGGCCAGTCATTGGCTCCAGCTTTTTCATGACGTCGATCAGCGAGAGATAGACGCTGGTGGAAGCGCTGCCGGGGCCAAAGGTGATGCGAACCTTTCCGGCGACGGCGTCATGATTCGTGCTGAACGGAGCGGCAGTCAGCGTGGTGCCATTGCTGGCGTAGAAAACACCGACGCTCGTCGAGTTCGACTGCGCCTGGACGAAGTGGCGGAGCTCATCGAGGCGAGGACCGATGTCGGCGCCGTCGTCGATGAGAATCGCAAGATGGAGCTCTCCTCGGTCTCCTTGCGCCGGATTCCACGCTGTGATGTCTTCGCGCTGGTCTTTCACGTGGACGATCACGTCGCTTTTGCCCAACGGAGGCGGCGCCGTGAAACTGGGGCCGAGAACGGTGACGACGGTTGTAACCGGAACGGTTGAAGGGGCGCCATCCGGTTCAGCGGATGCCGCGTATGCACGGCGAAGAACGCGAGGGCGAGAAGCAGGGAGCCCGCCAGCAACTTGAACTTGATCGTCGGCTTGGTCATGTATCCATCCTCTACTAGAGAGATGCGCCAAACGATGGGAAGGGTGCTTGAAGTTGGCGCAGGCGCGCACGCCTAAGCCGTCAGGTTCGCGGTCGGCAAGAAGCGCGGAGGTTTGCGGGCGCGGGTGGCTTGCTCGAAGGCGTAGGCGATGCGGATGAGTTGCGGCTCGCTCCAGGCGCGGCCGAAGAACGAGACGCCGACGGGCATGCCGAAGACGAATCCGGCAGGCACGTGAATGTTGGGATAGCCGGCAACGGCCGCGAGCGAGGAAGTGCCGCCCGTGTCGTGGTCGCCGTCGATATGATCGGTGAGCCAGGAAGGGCCGGCGGTGGGCGCAACGATTGCGTCGAGTTTGTGCTTGTCCATCGTGGCGTCGATACCTTCGGTGCGCGCGAGGCGATGATTCTTCGCGTGTGCGTCGAGGTAAGCCTTCTCGGTGAGCGGACCTTTCGCTTCCGCCTTCTCGAATAAATCCTGCCCGAAATACGGCATCTCAGTGTCGCGGTTGCGTTCGTTGAAGGCGATGAGTTCCTTGAGGGAACTCACGGGGATCTTCGGGCCAGCCGCCGCGAGATAGGCGTTCAAATCGGCTTTGAAATCGTAGAGCATTGCCGTCAATTCAGAATCGTCGAACTTTCCGAGCGACACGATTTCGACATCGATGAGTACGGCGCCTGCGTCGCGCATGGCGTCGAGAGCGGATTTGAAGACAGGGGCGATGACTTCGCTGAAGTCGAACGTCTTGCGGAGGACGCCAATGCGCGCGCCGTGCAGCCCTTTGGGATCGAGGAAGCGCGTGTAGTCGAGCGGGATTTTTCCGTGCGAAGCGGCGGTCGCGGAGTCGGCGGGATCGGGGCCTGCAAGCGCGCCGAGAAGCGCCGCAGCGTCGGCAACCGTGCGGCACATCGGGCCGGCGGTATCCTGATTGTGCGAGACCGGGATGATGCCGGCGCGGCTAACCAATCCGACGGTGGGCTTGATGCCGACGACGCCGTTGGCCGAGGAAGGGCAGACGATGGAGCCATCGGTTTCTGTGCCCACGGCGAGCGCGCAGAGATTCGCGGAGACGGCGGCGCCTGAGCCGGAGCTCGATCCGCAGGGATTGCGGTCAAGCGCGTAGGGATTGTGCGTTTGGCCGCCGCGGCCGCTCCATCCGCTCGACGAATGCGAGGAGCGGAAATTGGCCCACTCGCTGAGATTGGTTTTGCCGAGGATGAGGGCGCCAGCTTGGCGGAGGCTGCGTGCGACGGCGGAATCTTGCGCGGGCGTGAAACCTGCAAGCGCGAGCGATCCGGCGCTGGTCCTCATACGATCGGCAGTGCCGATATTGTCCTTGATGAGGATCGGGACGCCGTGGAGGGGGCCGCCGCGCGGGCCTTTGGATTTGCGCTCGGCGTCGAGCTGGTCGGCGATGGCGAGCACCTCGGGATTGAGTTCGATGACGGTGTTGAGCGACGGGCCGGCTTTATCGATCTCGGCGATCCGCGCGAGATACCGATTGGCCAGGCCACGCGACGTGAACTTGCCGGATCGCATGCCTTCCTGCAATTCCGCGATGGTGACTTCATCGAGTTCAAAAGGCGTCACACCGCCGGCGGAAATATCCGCATCGGCATGAGCCGCATGAGAGAATGTGGGAAAGGCCAGGGACGCAGCGCCGACTTTCAAGCTGGATGAGAGAAAGTCTCGACGCGAAGGTTTTCCCTCGATGCGGCCGGGCTTCTTCTTAGGGCGCATGAACGGCTGATTGTATGCAAATTGCGATAGGAATTCACCGCAGATCTTGACGATTCAACTAGATAGAAATTGCGGGATGCGCGAAAAAAGCGCACATGGGCGCAGGACGCCCCCTTGGATAAGTGTAGCGTACGGAGCAGTTTACGGGGCCCTTCGTCATGGCCCATGCCGTGCACTTGTTTGAGTGAGGAGTAACGATGCCATCTGCGGAAGTGGTAGCGAACGACGGAAGCAGAAGCGAGGCGCAGCCAGCAGGCGCTCGATGGAGCGAGCGACTGAAGGCCTTGCGCCGGATTCCGCCGATCTTCCGGATGGTTTGGGATTGCGCGCCGGAGGTGGTTTTGCTGGGTTCCATTGCGCGCGTCGTTGTTTCGGTTATCCCCGTGGCGCTGCTGTGGGTCACGCGAATCATCATTGATGCGATCAACAGCCACCTCGCCTACCATGCGGCGTTAAGGCCCCATTTCTGGTGGCTGGTGGCGCTGGAATTCGTGCTGGCGAGCGCGGTGGCGATGATGGGACGCGTGCTGACGTTCTTCGATACGGTGCTCGCCGACAAATTCACACGCCATATCAGCACACGAATCATGGAGCACGCGTCACGACTCGATCTGACGCGCTACGAGGATCCACTTTTCTACGACAAGATGGAGCGCGCGCGCGTGCAAGGCACCGACCGCGTGATGCTCGTGCAGATGACCGGGCGGCTGATTCAGGACGTGATTGGCGCACTGAGCTTGGCAGCCGGCATCGTTTTCTTCTCGCCCTGGCTGCTGCTCTTTTTGATCGTATGCGTGGTGCCGGCATTCGTGGGCGAGACGCACTTTGCTTTTATCGGTTATTCGCTGAATTTCGAGCAGACGTCGGCGCGCCGGCAGATGGATTATCTGCGGATCCTTGGCGGCAGCAGGGAAAGCGCCAAGGAACTGAAACTCTTCGGGCTGGGGCCCTTCCTCGTGGAACGCTACAAGGGGCTTTCGGACAGACTGCACGCGCAGACGGTGGGATTGGCGAAGACCAAGCTTTTCTTCGGCGCGTTTCTCACGGTGCTTGGCACGGTTGGCTACTACGGCGGGTACGCCTACGTGATCTACGAGACCGTGATGGGCAGGCTGACCATCGGAAGATCGACGTTTCTCGCGGGCGCGATTGCAGGGGCCAGCGCTGGGATTCAGGCGGTGTTCACGACGTTCTCGGGAATTGCGGACCAGGCGCTGTTCATGACGGATCTTGTCGATTTCTTCGCGGTGCAGCCAACGATTCAGTCCAAGCCGGGAGCGCTGGTGGCGCCGCGGCCCATCCGGCAGGGAATCCAGTTCGCAACGTCTCGTTTGCATATCCCGGAAGTCGCCGGCAGCGCTTTTGGGGGTCAATGTGAAGATCGAGCCGCATGAGCGAATCGCGCTGGTCGGCGAAAACGGACAGGGCAAGACCACCATCGTAAAGCTGCTGACGCGCCTGTACGATCCGACCG
>CAWJDM010000025.1:0-37925 GCA_963841605.1 uncultured Acidobacteriota bacterium | reverse complement strand
AAAGTTAACCCAATACGACGAGAGCATGTCTGAAACTTGATGATCGAGGTCGGTCCACGCGCGGGGCGGCAGCAGATTCTGAAAAATATACTGGGCTTCCGATCCGTGAGTCGCGCCCGAACCAAAGCCGCCGCGGGAAGTCGAGCCAGGGGGCGGAGGAGGCTCGTGCGTGAAGTAATAGAGAAACGCTTTCGAATGCCCGCTCTTGGCCTGCGCGCGCGCCCAAATGCGGTTGACGAACGCCAGCTCATCGCGAAACGCGGCGAGTTGCGACGCGTTCGCTTGCTCGTCCGTGTCCGCCGGATAAAGCTTCAGGAACGCGTCCGCCTGGTCGCCGAAACGCGCGCGCGAACGCTCGATGAACTTCGCGGCCGTCGTGGGTTGCAGGAAGAATGTTCCTTCATCTTCGTTCGATCCGCTGATTAACGGCACATCATTCTGCTTGCCCTCGGCGAATACCGTGCCGACGTCTTCCGGAAGAAACCATCCATCGACCACGGGCCCGCCACCGCGGCCGCCCTTGAGCAAATCTTCCGCCGGCATCGCGCGCAGCTCTTCCAAGTTTTGAGCGTGCAGCGCCTCAGCCATTTTCACGCCAGCCTGTTCCGCCTCCGCGAGCGTTCGTGTGGGTCCGAGAGAAATACCCATCCACGCGCCACTTTCACCGGACGCTCGCTGGAACAGGCCCTTCGCGAGGGGCGATCCCATGAGATTGGCAATGCTGGCTGCTCCGGCCGAATCGCCGAAAACGGTCACGCGGTGCGGATCGCCGCCAAATGCGGCAATGTTCCTCTGTATCCATTCGAGCGCGGCAACCTGGTCCATGAATCCGTAGTTGCCCGACGCATGATGCTCGGATTCCTTGGTCAACTCGGGATACGAGAAGAATCCAAACACGCCCAGCCGGTAATTGATGGTGACGACCACCGCGCCCTTTTTCGCCAGCGCTTCTCCGTTGTTGACCGGACTCGATCCGGAGCCGGTTTGATAGCCGCCGGGATGAATCCAGACCATCACTGGCCGCCGCTCGCGGGCCGAATTGGCCATGGTCCAGACGTTGAGGAAGAGGCAATCCTCGCTCATTTTGGGCGGATTCGCCCTGGGAATCGCGCCGCGGAATGCCGGCTGCATGCAGTTCGCCCCGAATTGATCGGCTTTCCGAACACCGTCCCAATGTGCCGCGGGTTGCGGCGGGCGCCAGCGCAGTTGTCCGACGGGTGGCGCAGCGTAAGGGATCCCAAGGAAAACGCGGACAGCGGGATCCGAGCCCGCGATACCCGAGATTAAACCGGAATCAACATGAACCGGTTCGTCGATGACCGCCGCGGAGACAAACCATCCTGCCAATACAAAGATCGTCGCGATGCAGAACCACGCAAGTCGCATGAAAACGCTCCTGTGAAAAACTTCGGCGCCGCATTCCGCAACGTGTGCGGCTGGTGCGCTCTGGTTACGACAAATCGCTAATGCAGCTCAAAGTGAAAATACTGTTTCCGCGTTGGTCTGAAAGAGCTTCTTTTTATCCCCGTCGCTGATGGGGAGATCGTCGGTCATCGTAACTTCTTCGATTTCGAATTCGTACGGGTAGTCCATCGCATACATCACGCGATCCACGCCAAGAACCGATTGCGCCAGCTGAATCGCCGGGGCCCAGGGCATGCCGCTCGTGGTGATCCAGACGTTGCGCCGCATGTAGTCGCTCGGCAGCATCTTCAGTTTGGGCATGAACGGCTTTTTGCGCCGCTGCCAATAGTCAATGCGATAGAGCATGTATGGCAGAGCCTCACCCGCGTGGCCGATCACGATCTTGAGATTCGGGAAGCGGTCGAAGACTCCTGCGGTGATGAGCGCAAGAGTGTGCAAGCTGACCTCGACATTAAATCCCCAGAGAGCACGCTCCATTCCGCGCCGCAAGTAGGGCTGAAGCATCTGCGGCCCAGGCTCGCGAGGATGGATGTAAATCGGCGCATTCAGCGCTTCAGCGGCCTCGAAGATTTCCCAGAATTTCGGGTCGTCCAGATACTCGCCTTCCGTATGCGAATTGACGACGGCACCCTTGAGCCCGAGAGTTTTCGTCGCGCGCTCGAATTCCTTGGCGGCGCCTCTCGGGTCCTGCGGAGCGACGGCAGCAAGGCCGGCAAAGCGAGTGGGATGTTTGCGGACCGCCTCGGCGAGTTGATCGTTAGTCGATGCCGCGAGCGAATTTGCTGTTGGCGCATCGAACACCTGCACGCCGGGCGCCGTCAAGAAAATCAGCGCCAGATCGATCCCGCTGGCATCCATATCGCTGATTCGACCTTCGTCCATGTCCGCCAGGCGTGTAACGATCGGATTGGCGCCGGCTCGTTCTCCTTCGCCTGGGCGGTTGCCGGCGGGTCCCCACATGCTGGCAAGCCCCGGGTGCGCGAAAGGATTTTTGTTAATCAGCGCGGTGTACATCTGGAACATTTCCACGGGGCCCCATGCTTCTTCGGTCGCGATCCGTTTGTACGGCACTTTGCGGGGCTTGGGAGCTTCTGTGTTGGCCACCGGCATTTTGATTTGCGAAGCACGTGCGGTGAGCAAGCTCGAAATTGTCGCGTAGGAGAGTGCTGCACCTCTCACAAAGGATCGTCTATCCATTCCTGTCCGCCCCCCAGTCCGCAAGTCTGTGCGCCGCGCTCGCGGAGCCTTTCCCGGATCGACGCCGGGATTATAGCCCCCATCGGAACTCAGGGTGCAGAACTTGATTGAGCTCTACGAGAGAGTTGCGGAGCGACGATGCTCAGTAGACTTGCATCGAACTTCAAGCGGTGCCCCAACAGCGTCAGGCCTTACGAATCGCGATGCCGTTCTCTTCGCACCAATCGGTCCGAGGCACACTTCCCGGCAGGACCGCGCGGGACTTCTTGGTCTCGAGCATCAGGCGGCGTGACCACGACTCGGCGGTATTGCCGTGAATGGGCAAACGGCGTCACTGAAACGACGCGACCGCCTGGGGCAAATCGTCGTACGTGGGGAAAAGATTCAGCAGTCCGACCATCTTGAGAGTCTGTACCACAAATTTCGCCGGCTTGAAGAGTCTGATCGATCCGCCACTCTGTTTCGCGGAAGTCAAGCAGCGAACCAGCATACCGATCGCGCTTGAGTCGATGGTCGGCACTTCCTCGAGGTCGAGAACGATCCGGTTGTGCGACTGATCCAAGAGTTCTTTCACAATCTCACCAAAGCGGTTCAGTTCGGGTCCCATTCCCAGCCTGCCAGTCACCTTGATAATTCTCACTTCGCCCTGCGTTTTCGTTTCGATGCCCAAGAATGTCTCCCTGGAGCGGGCTGGGAAGGTCGAGATTCCCGCTGTCGTTGACACCTACAAGTGCCTTTGCTAGAGTGCGCGCACACAAGTTTTAGTGAATCCGGGCCCAAAATGCAAGGCACTCAGTCCGCCGGGCAGTTTCCCCGCAGGAGTGAACGGGCGGAAAGCTAGAACGCCGTTGAGCCGCAAACAGGAATCCATTCTGGATCTCTCTGTCCTCTCTTCCAATCTGCTAGCAGAGCAGGAGGTAGCACCGCGGGCGCATGTCCTGGCCCATTTCGTCGCTGAGTTATTTCCTGAGTCTGCCGTCAATGTTTATACGCTGGCCGCCTCGGCGGATGCCACTTACTGGACGCCGAAGGCGACACTTGGCGAGGCCGGCATCCACGGGCAGGCGATCGAATCAGATTCCGGTTTGCTTGGCCAGTTGATCGAAGATGCGTCCCCTATCTTGCGCAGCGGGGCGGCGCTAAAGCGTGAAGACTATCCGCACGTTGACATTCGCAAGACGCTGCGTTCGCTTTGCTGCCTTCCGTTACTCAAAGACGAGACCCTGGTCGGGGCGCTGGAGATTCTTTCATTCGACGATGAGCTTGCCGAGGAAGCCATTGAAGCGTTGCAACCGGTCTGCCAGCTGGGGGCCGCAGCCATCGTTTCCGCGCAATCCTACGAAGAGGAACGAAACGAGACGCTCACGTCCATCACTCGCATCACGCAACTCTACGATCTGGAAAAGGTATTTTCGTCGACTCTCGAGATGGAAGAATTATTGCCGCTCATTGGCTCCAAGTTCCTGGAAATCTTGGGAGCCGAAGCCGTAAACATCTGGCTCCTGCATCCGGATGAAACCCTCGAGTTGTTGCACCAGAGCGGCGAAGATCACACATCCTTTCAGGGGCAGGTTCTGAAACCGAACGAAGGAGTTGCGGGCGTTGTTTCTGACAATGGAGAGGGCATTTACATTTCGGACCCGGCGGACCCGCGCCTCGAGGCGCGCAACGAGGCGGCCGGAGAGCCCTTGGCGCAATCCCTGCTGGCAGGGCCGATCATGGATCGCGGCTCTCTCGTCGGCGTCGTGGAAGTCGTAAACAAGTCCGACGGCACGAGCTTCGGCGAAGATGATCTGTTCACCCTCACAAATCTCTGCGATACGGCCTCCAACGCATTGCACAACGCGAGCCTCTTGGTGGCTGAGCGTAAGGTGGAAATTCTCGAAACGCTCAACACCGTGAGCCACGAAATCACGTCAACGCTGAATCTCGAGCGCATGCTGCAAACCATCGTGAATGCGCCGCAAGCCGTGATTCCCTACGAGCGCGCCTCGCTGGCCCTCGAGCGCCATGGCGGGTTCAAACTCAGCGCTGTTACAGGATTCACGCAAGTCGATACCGGCTCGCCGGAACTCGCGCCGCTGAACGAGGTGCTGCAATGGGCTGCCCTGTCGTCCGAGATCATTCACGTGCGGCAGCATGGCGAAGAAATCGACGCGGACCGGGAAGAAACCCGGGCGAAGTTCCGGAAGTATTTTGCGGAGTCCGGGATGCGCGGATTCTATGCCATGCCGCTCAACGACGATACGGGTCGCGTGGGGGTCCTGTGCCTGGAAAGCAGGGATCCCGATTTCTTGAATGCCGCTCATTTGGAAATTTTGCAGGTCCTCTCGAGTCAGGCCACGGTCGCGCTGCGCAACGCGCAGATGTACAAGGAAGTACCGTTCATCTCGGTCCTGGAGCCCGTGCTGGTGCGCAAACGGAAGTTCATGGCGATGGAAAAACGCCGCCGCGGGGTGATCCTTGCGGGCTCCGCAGTAGCGTTGCTTTTTCTTGTGGCGTTTCCCTTGCCGCTCCGCGTGGATGGCGATGCCGTGGTGGCGCCGCTGCGCCAGGCCGAGATTCAGCCCGAGACGGACGGCGTCGTCAGCAAAGTTCTCGTCAAGGAAGGGCAGATCGTACGCGCCGGGCAGGTGGTTGCGGAGATGGAAGACTGGAACGCGCAGTCCGCGGTGGCGGAGGCGCAGTCTCGGTACGAATCAGCGCTACTGCAAATGAATCACGCGCTTGCAACCAACGATGGAACCACGGCCGGCGTGCAGCGCGTTCAGGCGGCGTACTGGAAGGCGGAACTCGGTCGCGCACAGGAGCTTTTGGATCATTCGCAACTTCGCTCGCCGATCGATGGGGCGATCGCTACGCCGCACGTCGAGGATTTCGTGGGCCGCAAACTCGGCCGTGGCGACTCGTTCGCCGAGGTTATCGACACTTCGAGGGCGATTGTGGACGTCGCCGCGTCCGACACGGACGCGGGCCTGCTGCGGGTTGGGCAAGAGGCGGCCGTCAAATTGAATAGCTACCCAACGCGAACGTTTCATGGCGAAGTCGCCATCATCAGTCCGAAAGCGACAAGCGTCCAAGATTCGACACTGTTTTATTCGCGCGTGTCGATTCCCAACTCGGACGGCGCCATTCGCGCTGGAATGGAAGGACGCGGGAAAATTCGCGTGGGCTGGCGCCCGGCGGGCTACGTCTTCTTCCGCGGGCCGTTTTTCTGGGCCTATTCGAAGCTGTGGTATTGGTTTGGGTGGTAGAAATGCGCCGGAGGCAAGCCATGCGAAAAGTGATTTATTGTGCTGTCGTGGCTGCCGCAATGCAATTGGCAGCGTGCGGTAGCGATAAACCGCCGCTGGAGGCGGTTTCGAACGCGGCGAGCCTTCCTGCAGCTACCGCCCCCTCGCCCGCTCAACCGAACGTGCCAGCTCCCGATCCAGCTTTGGTCGTTTCCGGCCCGATTGTCGTCGAGCATGAAGTTGACTTGACCGCATCGCGCGATGGCATGGTCGCCAAGATTTTCTACGACGTCCCAGCCCACGTGAAAGCTGGGACCTTGCTCGCGCAGTTAGACGACCGGGAACTTCAGGCGAGCCTCGATTCCGCTCGCGCCAAGTCTCGCAGTATCGAAGACGACTTGAACAACTGGAAAGCCGAAAGGTCCGTCGTGCAGGCGGACTATGTTCGCGCCCAAGAGTTATGGAACGAAGGTCTAACCTCCGCCGAGCAAGTGCAGCACGCGAAATACCAGGTCGAATCGCATGATTGGGATATCAAGCGTGTTACAGAACTGCTGAACAATGCACGCGATGACGAACGCTCGATCGAGCTCGAACTGGACAAGACGAAGATCGTCGCGCCATTCGACGCGCTGGTAGCTCGCCGCTACGTCCGGCAATGGCAGACTGTAGCCAAAGGCGATCGCCTGTTCTGGATTACCAGCGAAGCGCCGTTGCTCGTCCGATTTACTCTGCCGGAGAAGTTCTTCGGAAGAGTGCACAAGGGGCAGGCGTTCGAGGTGGATTCGCCCGACGCGCCCGGAGAGCGGCATTCGGCCCGTGTGCGAGAAATTAGCCCGGTGGTCGATCCGGCCAGCGGAACATTCGAGGTCCTAGTTGAGCTCACCGGCAAACCCGGCTCGCTGCGCCCCGGCATGACCGCTTCCGTCCACTTAGATCACGTGCAATGAATCTCACGCGCGTCCTCGACGTTGCCTTGCCCGAGCTTCCGGCTCGTATTATTTCCGAACGCGCGCCCCGCATACCCCCCAACGTTGCTTTCAAGGAGCACATCGAGGACGGAAAACCTGTCGTCCGGGCCCTGGTGCCGGGTGAGGACGCCATGTTCCGTTTTCCCCGAGCCAATTGGGAACTCGCGCAGCTGTTTGACGGCAACCGATCACACGAAGAGATTGCAAGGCTGTATTCGGCGCAGACCGGAGTCGAGTACAGCGCCGACGAGGTCCGAGAATTCGCGGAATCTCTGGAAGCTGACGGGTTCTGGTACAAAACGGTGCAAGAAAAAAACATCCTCCTGATGCAGAAGGACGCACAGAAACGGCGAAAGGGGCTGAGAGCCCAAAAGAGTAAGTGGGGAGACCTGTCCCAAATCACTTTTCCCGCGGTAAATCCGGACAAGTTTCTTACCTGGCTCCATAAGTACACCTCGTTCATATACACGTGGTGGTTCACTGTCCTCACGCTCGTATTCTTCGCGATCATGGCGGGGATCACGATCGAGTATTGGGGCGAAATCGGGCGTGACACACTGCACTTCTTTAATTTTTCCGAAAAGAGCTGGGCCGACGTCGGAACCTTCTATCTGGTCGCCTTGGCGGCAATGTGCTGGCACGAAATCGGCCACGGCCACGCATGCAAGCATTACGGCGGCCGCGTTCCTTCCATGGGTTTCCTTCTGATTTATCTTATGCCTGGATTCTACACGGACACTACAGAAGGCGAAGTATTCGCTTCGCGCTACCAGAGGATGGTGATCGCGCTGGCGGGCGCGTGGTCCGAACTCTACATTTGCGTAGTGGCAACGATTATCTGGTGGATGTCGCCACCCGACACGATGCTGCATTCGGTCGCCTACATGATGATGCTCATCACCGGCATTGCCTCGGTGCTCATCAACTTCAATCCACTGATGAAGCTCGATGGCTACTACATCATGAGCGAGATTCTCGGTTTCACGGATTTGAAGGAGAATTCGACGGCCTACTTGTCCGCCTGGGTGAAGCGGCATATCTGGAAGCTTCCGGTGGAAGTGCCGTACGTGCCGCGGCGCCGTCGCTTTGGTTATGCGGTGTACGCCCTGCTGTCCGGCCTGTACAGTTACACCGTGCTCTACGTAGTAGCAAGATTTGTGGGAAATGTCTTCCGCAATTTCGATCCTGACTGGTCGTTCGTTCCCGAGCTCGCAACAGCAGCTCTAATATTCCGTTCGAGAATCCGCACACTGGTGAACTTTATGAAATTCGTCTACTTGGACAAAAAAGACCGCGTTTGGGCGTGGTTCGGCTCGAGGCATCCCTGGGCCATCGGCTCAGCCGCCGCATTGGTGCTCCTGCTGCCGCTCTGGCACGACTCGGTCGAAGGGCGGTTTGTGCTCGATCCTGTGCGAACTGCGGTCGTGCGAAACGTAGTTCCGGGGAGCGTGACGCGCGTCTATGCGGACGAGGGGGTCCACGTTCGGACAGGCGATGTGCTTGTCCAACTCCGCGACCTGCCCCTTCAATCGGAGCTCGCCCGCGCGGAGGCGGATTATCAGGCGGCGTCCATGCAGGCTAATTCGGCGGCACTGCACTACGCGGATTTCGGAGCAGCAGATCAGGAACGCAGCCGGTTGGCAATACAGGCCAGCGAACTGCAGACGGAGACATCTGGCCTCAGTGTCCTTAGTCCAATTTCGGGCGTGGTTCTTACGCCGCGTGTTGCCGACCGGCTCGGAACCTACGCGCCTGCGGGTACAACACTGGCGGAAGTCGCAGACCTGAGCCGGATGCGCGCCCGCATTTTCGTTTCCGAGCACGATCTTTACAAGGTCGCAATCGGGGCGCGGGCCCGGCTGGAGGTTGACGGGCTTTGGGGTAGGCTCGACGGGCGGGTAACTTCGTTGGCGCCGAAATCGTCGGAAATCGATCCGGCGCTCGCGCAGGCGAGCCAGTTCAGGGGCTTGGCCATGACGAGCTTTTACGCAGCACAAATGGAAATCGACAACCCCGACGGGCGACTCAAGCCCGGAATGATTGGGACCGCGCGGATCTATGGAGAAAGGCGCAGTCTGGCTGGACTAGTCTGGCAGGAAGGTTGGCGCTTCTTCGCTAGAAAAATGTGGTAGAGGGAACGAGGCCCCGACTTGGGTCGGGGCCTTCGGTTGGCACTCCGCCAGGATGGTCGGAAGCGATTATAGGCCTTTCACCACAGGATGCTTCACGTTTGGGTGCTTCACGTTCGGATGCTTTACGTTCGGATGCTTTACGTTCGGATGCTTCACGTTCGGGTGCTTTACGTTCGCCAACTTCTGGGCCGGGCTCGTGGTCGCCGCGCCGGAAATGTCGTCCTTCGCCGCGTTCGCCTTCTTCGTGGTCTTGAGGGTGCTGATCAGGCTCTTCTTCTCGATTGACATAGCTGGCTCTCCTCGTCAAATTTCGTTTTCGCCGTGCGACATTACCTAATGCAGGAGAGTTGCCAATCGCTCGAAACTTTTGTCATCGGACCGTCGAGTTGGAAATAAAGAGTTTAGTACGAAAGTACCATCCGCCCAGACCGCCAGGGCGGTGAGGATTTAACCCGACGGTTAAACTTTAAACTTCTGAAGGTTAAATTTTAACTACTTTTGCCCTACTGGACTCTGAGCTTCCGGCAAAGGTACTTCATGCGCTGCCCGTCCAGCCGCAAAAGCTCCGCCGCCGTGCTTTTCTTGCCACCGGTGCGCCGAAGCGCCGCGTTGAGATAGGCAATCTCAATCCGCTCCATCTCGGCATCGAAATCCACGCCCTCCTCGGGTATCAGGATCGCTTCCTGCACTGTGGCGCTGTGCTGCAGAAGCTGCTGGGGCAGGTTTTCGAGGGTCACGACCGGGCTGCTGACCATGACGACTACCCGCTGGATCACGTTTTCGAGTTCCCGGACGTTTCCGGGCCACTCGTAGGCCTCCAGAACCTCCAGCGCATCGGGTTTTAGCGTCTTCTGAGGCTTCTTCATGGAAGCGCAATAAATGCGCAGGAAGTGGTCGGCCAAGAGCGCGACGTCGCCCCGGCGTTGCCGCAATGGCGGAACGGTGATGGGCACGACGTTGATACGGAAGTATAGGTCCTCACGAAAACGCCCTTTGCGGACACAATCCTCAAGATCCTCATTCGTCGCCGTGATCAGGCGGAAGTCGATTCGCCTCGCCGAACGGCCGCCCAACCGCTGCACGGAGCGCTCCTGCAGGACGCGCAGCAGCTTGCTCTGCAGGCTGTGATGCAAGGTCGTGATCTCGTCGAGAAACAGCGTGCCCGAATGGGCGAGCTCGATGAGGCCAGGCTTGGCCGAGTCCGCCCCGGTAAACGCGCCCTTCTCGTAGCCGAAAAGCTCCGACTCCATGAGGCTCTCCGGCAGCGCCGAACAGTTCAGACAAACGAACGGCTGCGCGGCGCGATCGCTGCACTGGACGATCGCCCGAGCTACGAGTTCTTTTCCGACACCGCTTTCGCCGCGAATCACGACGGATGCTCCGGTGCCGGCCACGGCCTCAATCGCCTGGTACACTTTCTGTATGGCGGGGCTCGCGCCGACTAGGCCGAAAAACACGGCCTTGTTCTCCACCTGTTGAACCATTCGGCGGCCCTCGAGTTCGAGTCCGCGTTTCTCGATCGCACGCGACAGCACGATTTTGAGTTCGTCGTAGTTGATCGGAAAAAGGAAGAACTCATCCGCTCCAGCTTGGCTCGCTTTCAACGGGATCGTGCGCTGGTTGGTACGCGTGAAAGCGACCAAAACAACATCGTCGCGAATCCTGCGAATTTCCTCGAGAACCTCAAGGCCGTCGCCGGGCCCGTCGCCGATGGCGTCCAGGCTGAAGAGAATGGCGTGGACATCGTCCCGGTCGATGACGGCTCTAATTTCGTCTTCGGTGGTCGCGAGTGAAGTACGGAACTCCCCGCCCAAGTATTTTCGGATTTCAGGGAAGATATCGGCGTCATCGGTGATGACGGCGAGCGAATAGCGCTCCGGGCTGGGGCTGGTTTCTGGCAAGTGTAAGGTAGCCTTGGTGGTTGGGATTATAAGTCGATCCGCTACAAACTCGAAATGGAAGAAGGGTATACGAGCCGCGGTGGAACTGGAAAGGCGCCCGGTAAAATGCCTTCCGGTAAACGCCGCTTGAATGCAGCAATTCAAGCTTCGCATTTCGCAACGCCACCGCGGGATCCTTCCCCATGCTGATCTGCGCGCGATGTCACGGCCGTCACCTTAAGGAGCCGTCGCCCCCTGTTGGTTTTCTTGGTTGACCTCGCCGACAAGTTGCATCGCCTGTCACAGCCTCAAGTGATGGGGGTCACTGCGCAAGCGGTCCCGCTGTCATAAATGGTGGGATAACTGCATTCGGCTTGTTGGTTCTGTCGGCGGTTGTGCCCTTCGCCGTCGGAACTAGACCGTGCAGCGTTTCTAATCATAAAGATGCTGGCTATGGACTTTGGATCGGCGGCATGAAGGGAATCTCAATGCAAATCCTGAACGGGAAGAAACTTTGGCTCCTTGCTGTGACGCTCGCTCTGTCGGCCTCGGTCGCCACGGCTCAGCAATCGCGGCCTGTGAACGATGCCGCGCTAAAGAGCGCAGCCAAGCATGGTGAGGAATGGCTGTCGAACGACCGCGATTACGCGGCGACGCGCTACAGCCCGCTCAAGCAGATCGATACGACCAACGTGAGCCGGCTCGGGCTGGCCTGGTATTACGACACCGGTTCTCTGCCGGGAACGGTCGAAGCAACCCCGATCGTATCGAACGGAACGCTCTATGCAACCGTGACCTGGGGCGTGGTTTTCGCCCTCGACGCGAAAACCGGAAAAGAAAAGTGGCGCTGGGACCCGGAAATTGGGCACCAGAATTTCCCGCCGGGATCCGCGGGAAAGCCTGACAGGGTTCGCACGGGACCGAGTCTTTGTTGCGGCCCCGGAAACCGTGGAGTCGCCATTTACGACGGGAAAGTCTACATCGGCACGCTGGACGCGAGGCTTGTAGCCCTCGATGCGGAAACAGGCAAGGTGGTGTGGGACGTCCCGACGGCGGGCGCAAACGAAGACTACAGCATTACCGGCGCGCCGCTTATCGCGAAAGGCGTAGTCATTATTGGCAATGGTGGCGGCGAATATGCTATTCGCGGCTACGTTTCCGGCTACGATGCGGAAACAGGCAAGCAACTGTGGCGCACCTACACGGTTCCGGGCGATCCCTCGAAGCCATTCGAGAGCAAGGCCATGGAAGCCGCGGCGAAGACGTGGCATGGAGACTGGTGGAAGTTGGGCGGGGGCGGCAACCCCTGGGACAGAATTTCCTACGACCCCGACCTCGATCTTCTGTATGTGGGTACCGGCCAGGGCGGCCCGTGGGTCACAAAATATCGCAGCCCGCAAGACGGAGACAATCTGTACATTTGTTCGATCATCGCTCTTAGGCCGGAGACGGGCGAGCAGGTTTGGTATTTCCAGACCACGCCGGGCGACGAATGGGACTACGATGCCGTACAGGGCATGACTCTTGCCGATTTGAAAATCAACGGGAAGCTGCGGAAGGTGCTCATGCAGGCTCCCAAGAACGGATTCTTTTACGTGCTCGACCGCAAAACCGGGCAGTTCATCTCCGCCGCGCCGATCGTGCACGTTACATGGGCAACGGGCGTCGACCCGAAAACAGGGCGCCCGATTGAAGCTCCCAACGTCCACTACGATGCCGAAGCCAGCGGCGCGACAGTGTGGCCAGGTCCCGCAGGCGGGCATAACTGGCCGGGGATGTCGTTCAATCCGCACACCGGGCTCGTGTACATTCCGGCAATGGATAGCAGCTTCCACTACGTTGCCGCGTCGGAGTTCAAGCCCGAGCTCGGCGTATACAACTGGGGAATTGTGTTCAGGCCCCCGACTCCACCACCTGCACCGCGTCCCGGCCAGGCAGCCCCGCCACCGCCGCAGCCGAGTGAACGAGGGGGTTTCTTGATAGCTTGGGACCCAACGACTCAGACGGCGCGCTGGCGGATTCCCCTGTTGAACGGTGGCGCACTTGGTGGCGGAACGGTAACCACAGCCGGCAACCTTGTGTTCACAGCTTCCGGCGACGCAGATTTCGTGGCGTACAGCGCCGATAAGGGTGAGAAACTTTGGTCGGCCAAGCTGCTGAGTGGGTTTGCGAGTCCTTCGACGTACATGCTAGACGGGAAGCAGTACGTTTCGATTCTCGTGGGTCGTGCGGGTAAAGCACGCATCTACACGTTCGCGCTGGATGCGAATGCCCCCATGCCGCCACCGCCAGCTACGCCGGCGCCCGCGCCATATACTCCGGGGCAATGATGGGGAGCTGGGCGTGCGAATCCCGAACCCGCGATGTTCATAGAGAACGTCGGTGTTGACCTTGCGGCGGGCATATCGTTGTGAATGAAGAAAAAGAAAACTCAGGGAGACAGCGATCTATGGACTCCGATAAGAACGTGGATTTCTCAAAGCGCACAAGTTCTGTCACGGGTGGCGTGACCGCGCTGGCCATCGCCTTGGCTGCTGTATTCGCCGCATACGCAGGTGCCACAGCACGGGCGGCGCAGACCAACGCGAAGCCAACGAGGACAACTCAGGACGGGGTTTATACCGACGACCAAGCCAAGGAAGGCAAAACACAGTACAGTCAAAACTGCGCCAAATGTCACCTGGATGACTTGAGCGGAAGCGGCGAGGCCCAGGCGCTCGCCGGCGACACGTTCACCCAGACTTGGGAAGGAGAGACGGTAAACGATCTCTTCCAAGTCACTTATACAACCATGCCGCCGGATAGCCCGGGGAGCCTCACCCCGGATGCTGCTCTCGATGTGGTTGCTTACCTGCTTCAGGCGAATCAATTCCCGGCAGGGAAGGATGCACTCAAGAACGACCCGGAGGCGTTGAAGAGCATCATCATCACCACCAAGAAAACGAGTCAGTAGGAGCCGCAGAGAAAAGAGTTCCGCCAACCAGTTTTTCCCCACGGGCAATGAAGTTTGCCTTAGAATAAGCGGCGTTTCGGTCAGCGTCAGGTGTGACGCAGGTCACATTAACTTGCCGACGCCGCGTGATATCTTGCGCGACTCCATTTCGGATGGCTGCGTGAAGCGGGCGATCTCGGGGAATCCGGCTCTATCTCAGTGTCTTCCTTCGTGAGGGGTCTAGCAGGTGCGGAAAAAAACTGCTCGCTCGTGGCTCGGTCCTCCGCTGCGAATCGCCGCCGCTATTTTCTGCGCGGCTAGCGCCGCCCTCGCCGATTCGCACACCCCGGACCTCAGCCCTACAAACATTTTCGCCCCGGATTCCACGCCCGCGCATTCCATCTTCCGCCTCTCGATGTTCGGGCTCGAGGTTGAGGGCGCGATCTTCGTGGTCGTCTTCAGCCTGCTCGCCTACGCTGTGGTCAAGTTTCGCCAGCGCAAGGGCGACGATGACGACGAGCCGCCGCAGGTCTATGGCAGCAACCAGATGGAGCTTGCGTGGACGGTTCTTCCCGTCCTCATCGTCGTCGTCCTATTCCTCAGCACCGCGCAGGTGATTCACCGCGTGCAGGACGCGAAGCGCCCAGCGGACGCCATCCAGGTGACGGTCACCGCTCACCAGTTCTGGTGGGAATATCGCTACGATCAATATGGCTTCGTGGCCGCCAACGAGCTACATGTGCCTGTGAGCGATCCCGAGCATCCGACGCCGACCTACCTCGCGCTGCTTTCCGCCGACGTGGATCATAGCTTTTGGGTTCCTCGCCTCGCCGGGAAAACGGACCTGATTCCCAATCATCCGAACTCCATGTGGATCGACCCGCAGGAGACGGGGCTTTTTCTTGGCCAGTGCTCGCAATACTGCGGGACGCAGCACGCCAAGATGCTCCTCCGCGTCTACGTGCAAAGCCGCCCGGATTTCGACCGCTGGGTGCACGAGCAGCAACAGCCCGCCGTAGCGGACCCGTCCGTCGCGGCCGGCCGCGCGCTGTTTCAGGCCAAGCTGTGCTTCATCTGCCATACGATTCGCGGCACGCCGGCGATGGGGAAAGTGGGGCCCGATCTCACGCATCTGATGAGCCGCGATACGATCGGCTCGGGTGCCGTGCCGAACACGCCCGAGAATCTGCGCAAGTGGATTCGCGATCCCGGCACGTTCAAGCCAGGCTCGCTGATGCAGCCGCAGGATCTTACCGACCCAGAGCTGGATCAAATCGCGGCGTATCTCGAGACGCTGCGCTAGAGGATCGAACGAGAGAGCGAAGATAAAAACAATGGCTTCCGAATCCATACCCCTGACGCTGCACAAGAACCCGCTCAGCGTGGTCTACGAATGGCTCGCCACCGTCGACCACAAGAAGATCGGGATCATGTACATCGTCTACGCGCTGCTGTTTCTCGTCGTGATCGGGATCGAAGCGATTCTCATGCGCATTCAGTTGGCGCACGCGAACTCCACGTTTCTCTCGCCGCAGGCCTTCGACCGTTTGTTCACGCTGCACGGCACGACCGGCGTATTTTTCGTGGCCATGCCGATCCTTTTCGGTTTCGGAAACTATCTCGTGCCGCTGATGATCGGCGCGCGCGACATGGCGTTCCCGCGCCTGAACGCTTTCAGCTTCTGGATGACGGCCCTCGGCGGCTTCCTCCTCTACGCCAGCGTGTTCGCCGGAGGCGCGATTTCTCAGGGAGGCAGCGCGCCCGACGTAGGATGGTTCGCTTACGCGCCGCTCACTGCGCCGGCCTTTTCGCCGGGCCACAGCACCGACTATTGGACGCTGTCGCTGCTCGTCGCAGGCGTCGGCAGCATCGGCGCGGCCGTGAATTTCGTTGCCACGATTCTCTCGATGCGCTGCAACGGCATGACGCTCAGCCGCATGCCGCTCTTCGCCTGGATGAACCTGGTGATGGGCGGACTCGTGCTCGTCACAATCAGCCCGCTCACGGCCGCCCAGATCATGCTGATGGTGGACCGCTACATCGGCGGGCACTTCTTCGATACCGATGCGGGCGGCTCCGTCGTGATGTGGATGCATTTCTTCTGGATCTTCGGGCATCCCGAGGTCTACGTCCTCATCATTCCGTGTTTCGGATTCGTCTCGGAAATCATCCCCGTGTTTTCGCGGAAGGCGATGTTCGGCTATCCCGCGATGGTCGCGGCGACGGTGAGCATCGGTTTCGTGAGCCTCGGCGTCTGGGCGCATCACATGTTCACCGTCGGGATGCCGTCGTACGGAAACGCCTTCTTCGTGCTCACCACAATGGTGGTCGCCGTGCCCACCGGCATCAAAATCTTCAATTGGCTCGCGACGATGTGGGGCGGGAAGATCCGTTTTGCCACTCCCATGCTTTTCTGCGTGGGATTCATCTTCCAGTTCCTGATTGCCGGATTGACCGGCATCATGCTGGCGACGGCGCCCTTCGATTGGCAGCTAAGCAATTCCTATTTTGTGGTCGCTCACTTTCACTACGTGATTGTCGGTGGCATTCTCTTCACGATCTTTGGCGCTTTTTACTATTGGTTCCCGAAAATGACCGGCCGCATGCTCGACGAGACCATCGGAAAATGGCATTTCTGGCTGTTCGTGATCGGATTTCACCTGACGTTCGACTTCATGCACATCCCGGGCCTGCTCGGGATGCCGCGCCGCGTTTACACCTACGAAGCCAGCCGCGGCTGGGGAACCTGGAACATGATCGTGTCGATCGGAGCGGCCGTGCAGACGGTCGCGATCCTGATTTTCGTCTACAACATGGTCCAGTCGTATTTCAAAGGCGCGCCCGCCGGGAACGACCCGTGGGATGCGTGGACGCTCGAATGGGCTACCAGTTCGCCGCCGCCGGATTACAATTTCGCGATGGTCCCTTCCGTACAAAGCCGGCGCCCGCTGTGGGACATCAAGCATCCGGAAGACCCCGATTGGAAGTTCGAGTGAGCGACCAAGTGAGAATCCTATGAGCGCGACACCGATCGACATCTCGGCGACTGAAGGCGCATGGAGACTCCCTTCGCGCGGCCGCGTGGGGATGCTGTGCTTGATTCTGGCGGAGTCGGCGATCTTCACGATCTTCATCGCCGCCTACATCTTTTACATTGGCAAGAGCCTGAGCGGCCCGACGCCGCAGCAAATTCTCACCGTCCCGATCTTCACAAGCATCGGTCTGTGGCTCAGCAGTTTCACGATTCACTGGGCTGTGTCGGCTTTGGCCAAGGGCAAAACCGCGGTATTTGCAGGCCTGTGGTTTGTTACGCTGGCCCTCGGCGCGGCTTTCATCGCTGGGACGGCCCGCGAATGGCACCACCTCATCTATAACGAAGGCTTCACGATCCAGACGAACCTCTTCGGCACCACCTACTATTCGCTCGTGGGCCTCCACGCGTCACACGTCATCATCGGCCTGATCGCGCTGACGACCGTCATGATCTTTGCGCTGTTCGGCAAAGTGAAGCCCGAACATCACGAGCGTTGCGAAGTTCTTTCGCTGTACTGGCATTTTGTCGACATCGTGTGGGTAGTGGTGTTTATTGTGGTCTACGGTCTTAGGTGATCGCGGGAGAGAATGATTTCGGCAGAGAATAGCGGAGAAATTATATGACTTCGGCGCACAAACCGAATCCAACGGGCCAGTCGGGCAAAGAGAGCGTGCAGCTCCCGTCGCCGACGCTTTGGCCGCCGCTGCTCGCACTAGGCATCGCGCTCGCCGCCACGGGCCTGGTGACCAACAATATTGTTGCAGCGATCGGGGGCGTGCTCGCGCTGGCGGGCGGCGTCGGCTGGTTCCTGCAGATTCTGCCGCACGAGCACCACGAAACCGTGCCGGTGACCGCGGAGCCAGTCACAATCGCCGTCTCGACGAGAAAGGTCGCGCGCATCGCCGCTTCAGCCGAAGCGCGGCCGCATCGCGCGCGCCTGCCGCTCGAGATCTACCCAATTTCGGCGGGGATCAAAGGCGGTTTGGCAGGCTCCGGCGCGATGGCCCTGCTGGCGGTGCTGTACGGCGTGGCCAGCCATCACAGCATTTGGTATCCGATCAATCTCCTCGGTGCGGTCATCTACGCGCAGACTCAGGTGAGCACGGCGCAGATGGAGGCTTTCCACATCGAATTGTTGGCCGTGGCAACGATCTTGCATCTCACCACGTCGATTTTAGTCGGGCTGCTCTACGGCGCGCTCTTGCCGATGCTGCCGCGCCGGCCGATTGTATTCGGCGGCCTTTTCGCCCCGCTCGTGTGGACCGGCTTGCTCTACAACATTCTCGATATCGTCGATCCCGCTCTCAATCAGCGCATCGACTGGGGATGGTTCCTCGCTTCGCAAATCGCTTTCGGAGTCGTTGTCGGCCTGGTGGTCGTGCGGCAAATGCGCGTCCCGACGTGGCAGTTCCCGCTCGCCGTGAGAGCCGGCGTCGAAACGCCCGGCGTCATGGGCGATGAAGGCCGCACGCCATGAAGCGCTTGCACGAGTTCTCTCGGCGATCGCGAGAGCTTCTCTAGAACCGCCCATGCAGTCGGTCGTCCAAGCCGCGCTCGCTTCCTGGTCGTTTCCGCCGGTCGTCACCGCGCTCAATCTACTCACCGCTCTGCTCTACATCCGCGGCTGGATCGAACTCCGCCGCGTGATGCCCGGCCGCTTCACTCCCGGTCGGCTCGCCTGCTTCCTGAGCGGCATTGCGGCGCTCCAGATCGCGCTCGCCTCTCCCATCGACACGTTCGATCCGTTTCTCCTCACCGACCACATGCTCCAGCACATGTTCCTGATGGTGATCGTGCCGCCGTTCGTGCTGCTGGGCGATCCGCTGATTCCCTTGCTGCGCGGCCTGCCGCGCTGGGTCGCGCGCAACGTCCTTGGCCCGTTCCTGAGCTGGCCTGCGCTCGCGCGCCTCGGCGCTCTGCTGATCGATCCGCCGGTCGCGCTCCTCCTGTTATCGCTCGCGATGGTCGGCTGGCATATTCCTGCGGCTTACGAACTCGCCCTGCGCTCTCCCGGCTGGCATGAAATCGAGCACGCCTGCTTTCTCGTCGCGTCGCTCCTCTTCTGGTGGCCCGTGATTCAGCCGTGGCCCAGCCGTCCTCACTGGCCGGCGTGGGCCATGCCCGTTTATTTGTTGCTCGGCGACTTCGTCAACAGCGTGGTTTCGGCATTTCTGGTTTTTTCCGGGCGCGTGCTCTATCCGTGGTATCTCGCGGTGCCGCGCCTCGGCGGGTTTTCGGCGCAAAACGATCAGGTGGCCGCGGGCGGCGTCATGTGGGTGATCGGATCGTTCGCGTTCCTGATTCCCGCCGCAATCATCACGGTGAAGCTGCTCTCGCCGCAGCCGCCGGCCGTGGAACATCGCCGCCTGCATGCGGTGGCGCGCTCACGTCTGCGCCGCTCGGTGCTTCCGGCGCTGATGCTCGCGCTCCCGCTCGCCGCAATCGTTTACGCATGGCTCGCGCCGGATACGGTTGACATCGATGGCGATGTGGTTCGCTTGCAGGCGGCATCCGGTCCGTTCCAAGTCACTGTTTTCGGCGAGCCGGGCTCGCTCGTCGCAGGCCCAACAGATTTGGCCGTGCTGGTTCAGGATCGGAATTCAGGCGCAGCGGTCCTCGATGCGAATATTGACCTTGTCGTCCAGTCCGCCGCCGGCGCGCCAACGGTTGTCCGTGCCACAACCGAGCAATCGACCAACAAGCTCCTCGAAGCCGCTACCGTCGATCTTCCTACAGCCGGATCATCGGGCCTGCGCGTCTCGGTGCGCCGCGGCAGTGACGAAGGAACGGTGACGACGACGCTCGACATCGCTTCGCCGGCTGCGGAAAGCAGTTTCGGCTGGGGTTACCTCGTCGCGCTGGCAATTGGCGCCGGCTTGTTCGTTCTTCACCGCGCCCTGCGATCCAAGCCTCTGCGCCGTGGCGCGAGTCTTCCCCACGCTCCGTAGCGATCGGCATCGTTGGCGAAAGAACTACTCCTTCTTGAGTTGCTCGGCCACTTCGGGCGGGGCTTCGTGCAGCAGCGCCAGAAAGACGCCATTCGTCCATCCGAATCCGGTCACGTTCTGCGCGTATCCGGCCTCGATGTGCGTGGCGGACGACCGCGAGACCACGTCGTATTTTTCGCGGATCGTATGATCCCTCCGGAAATTCTCCAGCACCATTGAGAGAAATTTCTCCGAAATACGGTTCGCGTCCGCGTCATATCCATAGCGTCGCAAGCCTTCGACGGCCAGCAAATGGATCGGCGCCCAGCCGTAGGGATAGTCCCACTGCGCCTGGCTGTCGTACCGGCTCATGGCAATCCCGCCCGGCTGCTCGAAGAGGTGCAGGTTCGCGTCGACGGCGCGCGCCTCCTCTTTTGAGGCGAGGCCCACCCACAACGGATAGAAGGTCGTCGCATATTCGTACGACGATCGCTTGCGCTTCATGAAATCGTAGTCGAAGAAAAGACCCGTCTGCGCGTCCCAGAAATATTTCACGATCCGTTCGCGGCGCTCGGCGGCTTTGTGCGCCCAGCGCTCGGCATCGTCCTTGTGGCCAAGAATCAGGCTCATCTGTTCGAGATCTTTCTCGGTCTTGTAAAGCAGGCAATTGAGACCGACCGGCGCAAAATGGTGCGTCTCCGCGCCGTAAGGACCGAACCGGTACGTCACATCGAATCCGGATTCGCGCATGCTGCGATCACCCTTATAAAAATCCGCCGAAAGCGCGACGCCATCCGTCGCCTCGCAGTCCTTGCCCTCGAGCTGCGCCGCTCCGGGGTCGCACAGCAGAACCTCATATTTCGCACCCAGCAACGAATCCGCCGGATGTTTCGCATCGACTCGGACGAGCTCCTGGCCGTCCTCGCCTTCGTGAACGAGGAAATAGTGGGCCGCGCCGCGGTAGTAATCGCCCGTGACTTCGGGCACGGGCCCGTTGCCTTCGTCGAAATAGCGGGAGAGCCCCGTGTCTCCGGCAAGATGTGGCGCGCGCGTCCACTGCTCGTAGTCTTTCACTGCGAAGCCATAGGCTCTTTGGAGCCACGCAGAATCATCGTGCCCGGCGGCTTTGTCCGAGTCGTACACCGCGAGGATCATTGAACTAAGAAACGGCGGTTGCGACCGTCCGAGGTAGTAAGTCCGGTTTGCGTTCAGGACGCCGCCGTAGTGCTGAATCTCGTAAAAGAAATTCTCGACGATGCCTTTCGCCATATCCCGGTGATTATCGCCAAGCAGCCCGCGAATGATGAAGTAGCTGTCCCAGCCGTACATCTCGTTGAACTGCCCGCCCGGCACCACGTAGGGATTGGGAAGATACAGCAAGCCGCGAGGAACAATCTGGCCCGCCTGCTCTTCCGAAATTTTCGCCGGAAGCCTCAAAATGTCCACGCCGCACTGCTGCAAGCTTTGCGCCAGCCCCGTGGGAGCTTCCGCATCCGCTGGCAGGTACAGAGCATGTTCGTCCTTGATCTTGATGTCCGTGTACGTGTCGCAATCCGTGAGCGAGCGCTCCAAGTTGGTCCAGTCGTCGGAAATGTATTGCAGGAGGTCGCCCAAGGATTGAAACGACTGGTTGGATCGCTTTTTTGCGGCTGTATTCGTCCTGCGGCCGGGCAGCGCGCCGGCCGCGTTCCTCACAGGATTTGCCATCACAAGAATCCCCACCCCCAACAGCGAAATCAAATAGCCCCGCATCCTTCCACGGCGCATGAGCGCTCCTACGTCCACCCGTAGCGATCACCGGAACCGGTATCCCGGCTTCAGTTCGCAACGATAGAACTTCGATTGATCCTTGCCAACCCTCACGTTGCAATCCGCCCAGCTCAATATCGGCGAGGCCGTCGGGCCGAGCGGAAACACCGTATTGGTGCCGTTTACTTCCGCCTCGAAGCTCGGGCCCTCGGCAGATGCGGGCAGCGTGAAATTGAGCGAGTCTCCGAAAATCACGGGGTAAGACTCACGCACCGTGTCGCCGATCTCCTCCCGAAATACCTCCGCCTGCAGGAGAAACGTCGTCGTGTCCGACCAGCCTAGCACGGACGCTGAAATGACAGGCCCGCCGCGGGAAAATTCGTCGGATTCGATCTTCGTGAAGGGACACGGCCCGGCGATGCACAACAGCCGCGCATCCTGGTAGACGTTTCCTGGCCCCGCGTCCAACGACACCGACGCCGTCGCAGCCTTCCACCTGCCGTCGGGCGAGCATGGAGGCCGCCGATTGCAGGGCACGTTGCCCTTGTTCACCACCTCGAACGTCCGCACTCCGGTGCCGATGTTTACCGAGGTCTTTGTCTCCGTCGTGTACCGCACGAAGACGTTCGAAATCTTGATGATGGCCCGGTCCGGCGGCAGCTCGACGAGGTGCTGCAGCGGCTCCAGGTGCGCGATGTACAGCTGGTTGCCGACGATTTCCTTCACATCGAGCGGCACGTAATCCGCGTGGCGGAACTCGAGCGTGATGGCGCGGCCCCGCTTGATGGCTCGCGGCAAGGCGAGCTTGAAGTAACCGGAAAAATCGGACTTCGTGCTCGCCATCACCGCCCCTTCTCCCACGCGCACATCCACGTCCACATCCGTGATCGGCGATTGCTTGTGCGGGTCAGCGTCCTGCTTGATCACCGCGCCATACAGCGAGACCGGCTTCTCGTACTGAATGAGAACGGCAACCAACCCGATGGCGAGCGCGCCGCCGAGCGTTACCAGGATCACCGACATCCACGCTGGCTTTTTCTCTTCGCTCATCGATGTGTTAGCGTAGCAACTCTCGTTCCTGCAAACGGTTTCGCCGCGCCTGCGGGAATGACTATAATCCTACAGATGCGTGGAGATTGCAGGTCGAGACGCATTGCGCGACGCGAACTTCTCCAGACTCTCTCGAGAGCGGGCATCTGCCTCCCGTTCGCGAGCGCTTTCGGCATTTCCGCCCTTGCGCTCCCCGCGACACAACAACGCGCGCCGTTCACTCCTCTCGCAGGCCAACCGACATTCTCGCAGCAGGACGAGGCTCTTCTCCAGGACCTCGAGAGCGCAAATTTCCTCTACTTCTGGGAACAGGCCAATCCCGATACGGGCCTCGTGCGCGACCGCTGCAACGTGGTCAAGCCGGACAAGAGCAATCAGCTCGGCAGCATTGCGGCGCTGGGATTCGGCCTCACCGCCATCTGCATCGGCGAAAAGCGCGGCTTCGTTTCCTATCCCGAAGCGAGCGGCCGCGTCCTCAACACCCTGCGCTTTCTCTGGAAGAAACTCCCGAATCATCGCGGCTTCTTCTATCACTGGGCGGATATCAATACCGGCGAAAGGCTCTGGGATTCGGAAGTCTCGTCGATCGATACCGCGATCCTTCTCTGCGGCGTCCTCGCCTGCCGCGAGTATTTCCATCATTCCGAAATCACTGAGCTCGCGCATCTCATCTTCGATCGCGTCGATTGGACCTGGCTCTCCGAGGATACCAGCATCCTTCCCCACGGATGGACGCCCGAGTCCGGCTTCCTTCAGTACCGCTGGGACAACTACAGCGAGATGATGATGATGTATCTCCTTGGCCTCGGATCGTTCACGCATCCTCTGCCCGCCACAACTTGGGACGCCTGGAAACGCGTCCCATTCGAATACGACGACATCCAGTACATCGGCTCCTTCGCTCCGCTCTTCGTACACCAGTATTCACAGGCTTGGTTTGATTTCCGCGAGCAGCGCGATAAGTACGCCGATTACTTCCGGAATTCGATCCTCGCCACCAGAGCCCATCGCCGCTTCTGCATCGATCTTTCCTCCGAGTTCTCCGATTACACCGACAACCTCTGGGGCATCACGGCGTCAGATTCGAAGCACGGCTACGTTGTCTGGGGCGGCCCTCCCACCACGGGGCCGATCGATGGCACCGTCGTTCCCTGCGCCTCCGGAGGTTCCCTGCCTTTCCTCCCGATGGAAACGATGCAGGTCCTTCGGAATATCAAGGATCACTACCCGCACGCCTGGAGCCGCTACGGCTTCGTCGATGCGTTCAATCCTCTCACGAATTGGTACGACACGGATGTCGTCGGCATCGACACGGGAATCACGATGCTGATGGCCGAAAACGCCCGCTCCGGTTTCGTCTGGGACATTTTTATGAAAAATCCGGAAGCCCAGCGCGGCATGATGCGCGCCGGTTTCCACGAGGAAGGCTAGCGCTTCTTATCGCGAACCTCGATCAACGCCAGGCCATCGGGCGGAAGCACAAACGTCAGTCTCCCATTCCGAAAATACTGCACGTCGGGCGGCGGCAATTCCGCGGCCTGGCGCAGCTCTTCAATCTGTTTCTGCGTGGGGTCGACCGGTTGTCCCATCGCATCGTAAGCCGGAAGCAGCGACCCGTGCGTCGAGTCCACTCGCGAAACGAGCGCGCGACGCTTGCCCGATAAACCCTTCACCGCAATTGTCACGGTCTTCGGCTCGCCCTCCTGTTCCGGCAAAAACAGATTCCACACCGCGATCGCCAGCGTGCCATCACTTCGCCGCGTCACCAGAGCCGAATCCGAGCTCTCCGCGATCCGCTGCTGGCCAAGCTCGTGCAGCAATTTGAACGCGTTGAACGAAGGCTTGGGCAGCTCGTCCTCCGCGATCAATCCGAATCCGCCGTAGAACGGCCTTTTCACCACGCCCTGCTCCTCGAAAACATCCGAAAAAGTCCAATACGACATCATGTCCGCCAGCCCGTCGCACTGCCGGATCGTGTCCGCGATCCACGGTCCCATGAACGTCGAATCCGTCACGTCCCGCTCGTTTTTGTAACTCGCGTTGTACTCGCTCCAGATGATCGGCAGATTCGGCTCGGGCGACGCCGCCACCTGGTCGTGTACCTTGCGCGCGGCGCGGCACACCATCTGCGTGCGCGGCACCGATTCGTCGATTCCCAGCACATTCTTGGCCGTGTCGTTCCCGTAGACGTGCGTCGAAACAAAATCGAGCGGCACATGATTCTCGACGCAATGCCGGATAAAGCTCGCGACCCATGCCGCCTGCGCTGTCGCGGGACCTCCCACGCGCAGCCGCGGGCTCACGGCTTTCAGCGCCCGCGCCGTTGCGTCGTAAAGCTCGTAATACGTCTGCTGTTTTGGATCGCCCGCCCAGAAATCGAGATTCGGCTCGTTCCAAACCTCGAAATACCACTGCGAGACTTCATCGATCCCGTAGCGATCCACCAGATGCTGCGCGAAGTGCGAAATGAAATCGCCCCACTTCTCGTAGTCCTTCGGCGGCGAAACATTCGGGTGATACCAGAAGACGTGCAGCGTCTGCTGCGCGGCCAGCTTCTTCGGCATGAAGCTCAATTCAACGAACGGCCGCACGCCATTCGCCAGCAGGCCATCGTAAATCTGATCGATGTAAGAAAAGTTGTAAACCGGATTGCCGTTCGCATCCTCATCGTAGAGCCCGGTTTCGTCGTCGAAAAGTCCGTGGAAGCGGATGTACTCGAAGCCGGTCGCCTGCTTCACCTCGCGCAGGTCCTGGCGATAGGCGTCGCGCAGGCTCAGAATCGCGCGTCCCGACCCGAACATCTGCTCCCAGAAGTGTGGAAATGGATGGCTCGGCGCGGAGGGATCGACTTCGATGGTTTCTGCGGATGTGGAGGCGGCTGGTTGGGCTGAACTGCTCTGCGCCCGAAGCGCGCCGGGAAGCCCTGCGAAGAGCCCCGCGAAGAACAATGACGCGCACAGGAAAATCGCCGTCGCGCGCCGCCCGACATCCCCTCGCATGAGGTCCCTAGTGTAGCCTAAATGCGGCTAGCGGTAGTTTGCGGCTTGCAGTTCGAACATCTCCGCGTAGATTCCGCCGCCCTTCACGAGTTGATCGTGATGCCCCTGCTCCGCGATTCCGCCTTTTTCGAGGACCAGTATCCGGTCGGCCATCCGCACGGTCGAAAAGCGGTGCGAAATCAGCAGCGACATCTTGCCCTGCGTGAGTTCCGCGAAGCGTTGGAACACTTCGTGCTCCGCTCGTGCGTCGAGTGCCGCCGTCGGCTCGTCGAGAATCAAAAGCTGCGCGTCGCGCAGATACGCCCGCGCCAGCGCGATCTTTTGCCACTCGCCGCCCGAAAGGTCCACGCCGCCCTCGAATCGACGGCCGAGCAGTTGATCGTAGCCCTTCGGCAGCTTGTTAATTACTTTCTCCGCGAAAGTTTTCATCGCCGCGGCGCGAATCCGGAACGGGTTGTTCGCCTCTTCGATTCGCCCCACGCCGATATTTTCGGACGCCGTCATCTCGTAGTGCACGAAATCCTGGAAGATGACGCCGATTTCCTTCCACAGGTCGTCGAGGTTGTATTCGCGCAGATCGATTCCGTCGAGCAAAATCTGCCCTCCGGTCGGATCGTACAGGCGCGTCAGCAGCTTTACGATCGTGGTCTTGCCCTGTCCGTTTTCGCCGACCAGCGCGATTCGCTCATGCGGCTCGATCTTCACATTGACACCCGAAAGCACCTGCCGGCGACTTCCGGGATATGCAAACGAGACGTTGCGAAACTCGATTCCCTGCCGGATGGGCCGCGGCGCCACCAGCGCTCCCGGCTTGGACTGAATCGTTGGCTGCACCGCGAAGAAATCGACAAGATCCGTCATGAACAGCGCCTGGTCCGCAATTCCCGAGAACGTCGTGAACACCGCCTGAATCCCAGCGCTGGCCCCTGCAATCGCGCCCGCGAGAAACGTCAATTGTCCGATGGTCAGCCTGCCCATCACGGTCTCGTAGATCACGTAGGCGTACCCGCCGTAGTAGCCAACCGTGCCAAGCACCGTGAGAAACGCGCCGAAGAAAAGCTTGGTCTTCGCCAATCCCACCGTCTGCGCGTGCAGTCTGTCCGAAAGCCCCTTGTAGCGTTCCACGAGGAAGGGCCCCAGCCCGAAGAGTTTCAGTTCCTTGGCGCTTTCCCTGCTGCCGCCAAGGATCCGCAGATAATCCATCTGCCGGCGCGCCGACGTCTGCTCGAAATTCAGCGAATAACCGATAAAAGCAAAGTGCGTCTCGCCCACGAATGCCGGCACCACGCATACGATCAAAAAGAGCAGCAGCCAGGGCGAGAAGAAAACGATGCCGGCTGCCAAGCTCAGTGCGCCAATCACGTCCTGAATCAGCCGCCCGGTCATCTGCACGAGCATCACGCGGTCGGTGCCTTGCACGCGCGCGCGCTCCATCTTGTCGTAGAAAAGTGGATCCTCGTAGCGCGTCAGATCGAGTCGTGACGCGTGCTCCATGATTCGTGTGCTGATATGGCGTGTGAATTTGTCGGCGAGCACCGTATCGAAGAACGTCAGCACGCGTCCCATCATCGCCACCGCGCTCGCCAGCACGAATTCCAGCGCCACCAGCCACCAGAAATGGGGCCTTAACGCCGCATGGTAGGCGAGGTGGCTGTTGATCGCATCAATGATGATTCGCGTGACCCACAGCAGCGCCACGGGGATAACCGAAACAACGACGCGCGCAATGGAACCCAGCAAAACCACCTCCGGCGCGCAATCCCAAACCATCCGGAAGATCGGCGGAATCCGGCGCAAGGCCTTCAGTCGCTCGCTCCATCGAGCGCCTGCTGGCTGCGCCTCGCTTCTGCTTCCGTCGTTCGCTACCACTTCCGCAGATGGCATCGTTACTCCTCACTCAAACAAGTGCACGGCATGGGCCATGACGAAGGGCCCCGTAAACTGCTCCGTACGCTACACTTATCCAAGGGGGCGTCCTGCGCCCATGTGCGCTTTTTTCGCGCATCCCGCAATTTCTATCTAGTTGAATCGTCAAGATCTGCGGTGAATTCCTATCGCAATTTGCATACAATCAGCCGTTCATGCGCCCTAAGAAGAAGCCCGGCCGCATCGAGGGAAAACCTTCGCGTCGAGACTTTCTCTCATCCAGCTTGAAAGTCGGCGCTGCGTCCCTGGCCTTTCCCACATTCTCTCATGCGGCTCATGCCGATGCGGATATTTCCGCCGGCGGTGTGACGCCTTTTGAACTCGATGAAGTCACCATCGCGGAATTGCAGGAAGGCATGCGATCCGGCAAGTTCACGTCGCGTGGCCTGGCCAATCGGTATCTCGCGCGGATCGCCGAGATCGATAAAGCCGGCCCGTCGCTCAACACCGTCATCGAACTCAATCCCGAGGTGCTCGCCATCGCCGACCAGCTCGACGCCGAGCGCAAATCCAAAGGCCCGCGCGGCGGCCCCCTCCACGGCGTCCCGATCCTCATCAAGGACAATATCGGCACCGCCGATCATATGAGGACCAGCGCCGGATCGCTCGCGCTTGCAGGTTTCACGCCCGCGCAAGATTCCGCCGTCGCACGCAGCCTCCGCCAAGCTGGCGCCCTCATCCTCGGCAAAACCAATCTCAGCGAGTGGGCCAATTTCCGCTCCTCGCATTCGTCGAGCGGATGGAGCGGCCGCGGCGGCCAAACGCACAATCCCTACGCGCTTGACCGCAATCCCTGCGGATCGAGCTCCGGCTCAGGCGCCGCCGTCTCCGCGAATCTCTGCGCGCTCGCCGTGGGCACAGAAACCGATGGCTCCATCGTCTGCCCTTCCTCGGCCAACGGCGTCGTCGGCATCAAGCCCACCGTCGGATTGGTTAGCCGCGCCGGCATCATCCCGGTCTCGCACAATCAGGATACCGCCGGCCCGATGTGCCGCACGGTTGCCGACGCTGCGGCGCTTCTCGGCGCGCTTGCAGGCCCCGATCCCGCCGACTCCGCGACCGCCGCTTCGCACGGAAAAATCCCGCTCGACTACACGCGCTTCCTCGATCCCAAAGGGCTGCACGGCGCGCGCATTGGCGTCCTCCGCAAGACGTTCGACTTCAGCGAAGTCATCGCCCCTGTCTTCAAATCCGCTCTCGACGCCATGCGCGACGCAGGCGCCGTACTCATCGATGTCGAAATCGTGTCGCTCGGAAAGTTCGACGATTCTGAATTGACGGCAATGCTCTACGATTTCAAAGCCGATTTGAACGCCTATCTCGCGGCGGCTGGCCCGAAGATCCCCGTGAGTTCCCTCAAGGAACTCATCGCCTTCAACGAACGCAACCGCGACACTGAGATGCCGTATTTCGGGCAGGATTTATTCGAGAAGGCGGAAGCGAAAGGTCCGCTCACCGAGAAGGCTTACCTCGACGCACACGCGAAGAATCATCGCCTCGCGCGCACCGAAGGTATCGACGCCACGATGGACAAGCACAAACTCGACGCAATCGTTGCGCCCACCGCCGGCCCTTCCTGGCTCACCGATCATATCGACGGCGACCACGACACGGGCGGCACTTCCTCGCTCGCGGCCGTTGCCGGCTATCCCAACATTCACGTGCCTGCCGGATTCGTCTTCGGCATGCCCGTCGGCGTCTCGTTCTTCGGCCGCGCCTGGAGCGAGCCGCAACTCATCCGCATCGCCTACGCCTTCGAGCAAGCCACCCGCGCCCGCAAACCTCCGCGCTTCTTGCCGACCGCGAACCTGACGGCTTAGGCGTGCGCGCCAGCGCCAACTTCAAGCACCCTTCCCATCGTTTGGCGCATCTCTCTAGTAGAGGATGGATACATGACCAAGCCGACGATCAAGTTCAAGTTGCTGGCGGGCTCCCTGCTTCTCGCCCTCGCGTTCTTCGCCGTGCACGCGGCATCCGCTGAACCGGATGGCGCCCCTTCAACCGTTCCGGTTACAACCGTCGTCACCGTTCTCGGCCCCAGTTTCACGGCGCCGCCTCCGTTGGGCAAAAGCGACGTGATCGTCCACGTGAAAGACCAGCGCGAAGACATCACAGCGTGGAATCCGGCGCAAGGAGACCGAGGAGAGCTCCATCTTGCGATTCTCATCGACGACGGCGCCGACATCGGTCCTCGCCTCGATGAGCTCCGCCACTTCGTCCAGGCGCAGTCGAACTCGACGAGCGTCGGTGTTTTCTACGCCAGCAATGGCACCACGCTGACTGCCGCTCCGTTCAGCACGAATCATGACGCCGTCGCCGGAAAGGTTCGCATCACCTTTGGCCCCGGCAGCGCTTCCACCAGCGTCTATCTCTCGCTGATCGACGTCATGAAAAAGCTGGAGCCAATGACTGGCCGCCGCGAAATTCTCCTCATCAGCGACGGGCACGACCGTCTCCGCGGCGATCTCGAGAGCCCGGACGTTGACCGCGTCATGCACGACTCCGAAAAGACCGGCATCGTGATTCATACGCTGTATAGCAGCGTCGGCCGTCCGCGCTTCGATTTTCGGGTCGACCTGGCTCAAGCCAATCTGATTCGAGCCTCCAGCGCAAGTGGCGGCCAATCCTTCTTTCAGGGTCTCTCGACTCCGGTCTCCTACAAGCCGTTTCTCGATCAGCTTGATATGGTGCTGCACAACCAGTATTTCCTGACCTTCGGCGTGCCTCGGAGCAACAAAAAGAATGGCGACTTCCGGAATCTCAAAGTCACCACCGAGCAGCGCAACACTTCGATTACAGCCCAGTACGATATCTTCGTCCCCGGCCCGTAGTTCGTTTACGCGTCAACCGCAGTGTTTGCCCTGGTATCGCGTGTAGGGGCGGGTTTTAAACCCCCCTTTTATTCTGTTCGTCCCTGAAACCAAACGGATGGACGCGCGGTCCAAAAGCGTGGTAGAGATACCTCGCTGAAGCGCATTCTTACGCCGCAATTCCGTTTGGGGGGGAATGAGATGAGCAAGACGCTGCCCGCACGTTGGTTCTCTGTTTTCGCCGCTTTGGCTTTCGCGTGCGCGCTTGTCGCCTCCTTGTCCCACGCCGCCCCTCAATTTGGCGCCAACGCCGGACAAGTCGTCGGCATCGAGTTCGACGGCCGCACGGTTTCGAATCTCGATAAATCCGTCGAGTTTTACAAACGGCTCGGCTTCACCGAAGTTCCCGGCGTCGACAAATCCTGGCGCAACGATCCCGTGATGAATCGCATTCATGGCACCAAGGGCGTCGAGTCACGCATGGCCAAGCTCACCATCAACACCAATCTCGGCGAGCAGACCCCATTCACTCTGTACCTGCGCGAATTCCGCGGGATCAAACGGCGCAACGTGATGGCGGGAAAAACTCCCTGGGAACCGGGCTCGACTCACATCGAAGTCGTTGTCCCCGACGCCGAAAAACTGTGGTCGGATTTGAAAGCGGCCAACATGCTGTGGCCTTGCACCTGGGGCGGCAAACTGATCGCGCTTCCCGGCCAGACCAAAGGCACGATGGCGTACATCACCGATCCCGATGGCATGGACGTCGAGATCGTCGAACAGCGCCCCGGCGCGCCTGCCGCGGACGGCCGTCCCGCGCGGCCCGCTGATCCGCCGGGGCTCAATCACATTGGTCTGATCATCCTCGATCCGGACAAGGCCGAAGGATTTTACGGCTCGCTCCTCGGCGCGCAGATGCCCGCGGCTCCCACGCAGTGGCTCAGCGGAGACTTCATGGACTCCGCCGTGGGCGGCCACGGCAATATCCTGCGCATGTTCAACGGAACGTATGCTCTCGCCGCCGACCGCGACGCTCGCATGCGCTTTGAGATCATCGAATACGAAAATCGCAAAAAGCCCGTCGAACCCTACGACATCACCGACATCGGCGTGAATTGGATCGGCCTCCAAGTCACCGATATCGACGACCTTCTCATCCGCCTCAAGGGCGCCGGAATCAAAGTCGTCTCCGACGGCATCGTCGAAATGAAGGGCGGCTATCGCGTCGCTCTCGTTCGCGATCCCGACGTCCACGCCTTCGTCGAACTCTACGAGCCCCCGAAAAAGTAATCTCTCGAATCGCACCCTCTTCTTTCAGCCGCCCGCAGCGCCGGGCTTCATCGCTCACGCCACGTGTGTCACAGGTCGTGCGCCATCCCATAAGCCGCGGAGCGGCGCTTGTACCTAGCCCGGCACGCAGCGCGGCGGAGTGCCGGGTATCCCACGCAGCACGAACCAGCCCCGGAGGGGCGATTGACTCAGACCTTGCGATTCGCCCTCCACCCATCGCCGCCCTGCACCACTCCCTTCGCCCACGGCGGAATGTCTGCATAAGGTTCACAGGCCGGGCCCTCCGGTTGGCCCTTTGCCCCCGCCTTCCGTCGCTGCCTCTCCGAATGAGTCCACACAATAGCCCTCTGCGTTTTGCCCCCGAGTATCCACTTCACCCGCCGCCTCTGGATTGGGCCCCGCAGCCAGCCCAATTCCCGCTGTCGCCGTGTCTCCTCTCGCGCCCGCTCGAGCTTCTCTAAGGTCGCGGGCGCGAACGCCGCCATTCGCCGCCGCATCCTGTCGGGATCTGCCTCGAACCGCTTCACCAGCTTGTTCACCCACGTGTGACTCACACCCAAAAACCGCGCCACCCGCAGCTTCGCCCACGGTCGCAGGGGTGAGGCTTTTGGGGCCGCGAAGCGCACCTCGTCCCTAACCCCTCGTCCCTCGCCCCTGCTCGTCGTCCGCCACCATTGCCACGCAAGTTGCTCGATGATCCGCGACTCCAAGCCGCTCCGCCATCGCAGCGGCTCCCGTTTCCTCGCCGCCCGCGCCTTCGCCATGTTGGCCCGTCGCGCCAACTTCGCCCTCTCCGATTTATGTCCCGGTCCTGGCCCGCCCATCCCACCCTCCTGGTAGGATTGTTTGCTGCGTTAACTGCGACTGTTGTGCATTATCCCAAAGCCGCGTTCCCCCCCGTCTGAAATTTGAGGAGCCGCAAACGACGGCTCTCGGTAGAAGCGCGGCAGCATTTGTTAAACCGCCTCCAGGAACGCCAGTCACAGCAGAAGACTTTGGTGCGAATCGCTGCCGTGGTTTTGCAGGCGATTAAATCTTAATTCCGTGCGCTTAGCTTGTCGCGCCGCAGCCTGTCTTCGGCCAAGGCGGATCACGGCATGTGTCAGGTGTTTGAACGTTCCGTTAATTCGCCTTAATCTCTGGCCGTATTCTCCCCGCACTTTTGACTGCGCCGTAACCCTCGTGTCACGTCACGTTCACCCACCAACGCCTCTGCTCCGCTAAGGTTCCTCCGCCAGCTCGTCTTGCTCTGATGCTCGCTCGAGTTGGATCGAAATCATTTCAAGTCTAGAACAGGAGAATAGGAACATGAAGAAGCTGATTGCGCCCATGTTCGTCGCGTCGGCCCTGATGTTGTCAGGTTTCCTCGAGTTCCCGGCCTTCGGGCAAGCTCCAAAGGTAACGCCCCCGTATCAGCTCTCAGTGTTCGCAAATGCTCCCTCGGGCCTGAGTGCGCCCGATTCGATCGCAATCCTCAAGGATCATGTCTTCGTTGGATATGGCGACGGCCACCTGCCGGACGGTTCTGACGGCCTTAGCAGCCAAATCGTCGAATACACAATGGATGGTCACGCCATCCATACCTACACGGTGCTGGGACATAACGACGGCCTGAAGGTCGACCCGGCCACGCACCTTCTCTGGGCGCTACAAAATGAAGATGCCAACGCAAACTTGGTGATCATCAATCCCGAGACTCACCAACAAAAGTTTTACACGTTCGGTCCGACCCTCCATGGCGGCGGCTACGACGACATGGTTTTCAAAGGCTGTAAGGTCTACATCAGCGCCTCGAATCCCATCGTTCCGAATACCGGCCCGGCCATCGTCAGCGCCCGTCTCGAAGGAAACATGGTTGGCATCGAACCCGTGCTCGCAGGCGAAGCCAGCGCGATCGATATCCCCACCGACGCAACGGTCCAGCTCGACCTCACGGATCCCGACTCCATGACCCTCGACCCACTCGGCAACATCGTCCTCGATAGTCAGGGCGATCAGCAGTTGATCATCGTCAGCAACCCCGGCTCGCCGGATCAGCGTGCCTTGCGCCTGCCCTTGAGCTACTTGACGTCCGGTGGGCCCATGTCCGTTGAAACGGACGACACCGCCTTCATCACTTCTACCGAAGGATTTCTTCTCTTTGCCGACAAGGGCTTGAACGCGGTTTACAAGCTGCAAAAGAATGCCTTTTCACCCGGAACCGCCTATACCGCCGCCGACGGAGGTCCGTTTGTCGGAACCCTCGATTTCACCACCGGGATCGTCACCCCGATCGTGACCGGTGTTTTGAATCCCGGCGGCATGATGTTCGTCGACACGTCGAAACACGGCGGAGATTCCGATCGTGGCGGCGACGAAGATGCGTGCCGCGATCGCGACTGGGATTCCCACTAACAAATCCGTGCTCTCTTCCCGCGCCCTAGGCCATTTTCGCTCTGGGGCCGCAACGAACCACTCTCAACGCGTCCAGCGGAGCGGCCGCGACGGGCGGCGACCAATTGCAAATGGCCCGTACGCGCTCAAATCTCCGCTCGGAGCGCACGCTCGCCGGCTTTTTTCCAACGGACGTTTGACACGGTTTTCACCGAAGCGAAAAGGAAAACCGATATCAGTTTTGCCGAGGAGGATTTCTAATGATGAGCAAAAGCAAGAAATGGATTGGAGCCGCCGCGAGCGCATTGCTCCTGGCCGCGTTGCTGGTTCCCGTCGCGCACACGCAAGACCGCGATCGCGATGGGCACGGAATTCGCCACGTTCTGTTGATCAGTATTGACGGCATGCATGCGCTGGATTTGATCAATTGTTCCAAGGGAATTGCGGGAGTGAACGGCGGCGCACCCTATTGCCCGAATCTCGCCGAACTCGCCGAGACGGGCGTCAATTACCTCGATACCAGCACGTCCAAAACATCCGATTCGTTTCCGGGATTGATGGCCCTCGTCACCGGCGGCTCTCCGCGCTACGTAGGCGCATTCTACGATGTCGCCTACGACCGCTTCCTCGCGCCGCCTAAAGTAACGACGGGCAACGGCGTTGCCGGAGGCACGTGCACACCCGGAGTCGCAAATGGCACCACCACCGAGTACGACGAAGGCATCGACATCGATCAGACCAAACTCAACGGCGGCGCGCCGGCCGGTGTAGATGGCGGCATTCTCTCCATCGATCCCGACAGACTGGTTCGCGATCCGAGCAAGAATTGCGCGCCCGTCTATCCCTGGAACTTCGTTCGCACCAACACCATCTTCGGCGTGGTCCATGGTGCTGGCGGCTACACCGCATGGTCCGACAAGCACCCGTCGTACTCCGCGGTCTCCGGGCCCGGCAATGGCACCAACGTGGATGACTACTATTCGCCGGACATCAATTCCATCCCCGTAAATCTCTCCGGAGTTCCCGGTTGCAATCCGCTGCCCGATCCAGGCACGGCGACGCCGTCAAACGCTTGGACTGACAGCTTCCAGAATATCCAGTGCTACGACAGCCTGAAAGTTGACGCGGTTCTGAACTGGATCAACGGGAAAACGCACAACGGGAAGTTCTCGGCGCCGAGGCCGGAGCTGCTCGGCATGAATTTCCAGGTAGTCAGCGTGGGCCAGAAATTGATCGAGAAATCCCTGGGAATAAAAGGCGGCTATGCGGATTCCGTGGGAACTCCGACTCCGTCGCTCTTGAGCGAGATCGAATTCGCGGATGCGTCGATCGGCAAAATGGTCGCCGCGCTGAAAAGCAACGGCATCTACGACTCCACCCTCATCATCATCAGCGCCAAGCACGGCCAGAGTCCCATCGATTCCTCGCGCTACACGGGCATCACCGCGAGCGGCCCGGTAACCATTGACCCGGCAACGATTCTCGATAACGCCGGTTGCCTGCCCGAATCCGAATCACCGTCGAATCCCACTGGCATCGGCCCGACCGAGGACGACGTCGCCCTGCTCTGGCTCAACAGCAGCTGTTCGACCGAAAAGGCCGTCGGCCTGCTCGAATCGCAATCGCCGTCGACGAACAACATAGCCGGCATCGGCCAGATCTTCTGGGGCCCCGGAATCAGCCAGATTTACAATACGCCCGGGCTGCCGCCAAACGGCGATCCGCGTACGCCCGACATTCTCGTCACGCCAAACGTCGGAGTCACCTACTCGGGCAGCTCCAAGAAGCAAGCCGAGCATGGCGGCTTCTCGCATGACGACACGAATGTCATGATGCTGCTCTCCAATCCCAGCTTCGATCCCAAAACCGTCACCAGCCCGGTCGAAACCATGCAGATCGCTCCCACAATCCTCGAGGCCCTCGGCCTAGACCCGAACCAGCTCCAGGCCGTTCAAAAGGAAGGCACAGAAGTCCTTCCGGCCGTACAGTTCGGCAACGGCGCTCATTAGCCGCTTCTGGAGCGCTCGTAGGTTCAGCGCAAAAAACAAAAAGCCCCGGTTCGAGTCGATCGAACGGGGCCTTCGTTTGTCTGAAAACTCTTTGACCAACCGGATGAGCCAAGCCAGAACCCGTAGGTTCCTCCGTGCGATTTCTCGCGCGGACCTTGAGTAGCCGAACGGGCCCCGTGAGAGGCCTTGGAGAGCCGTGCCTGTTACCGAAACAGGCCGTGCTCCCTTTTCTTTTAGAAAGGAGGTGATCCAGCCGCAGGTTCTCCTACGGCTACCTTGTTACGACTTCACCCCAATCATGAGTCATACCTTGAGCGCCTGCCTCCTTGCGGTTGGCACGGCGATTTCTAGTACAACCCACTTTCGTGATGTGACGGGCGGTGTGTACAAGGCCCGGGAACGTATTCACGGCGCCGTTCTGATGCGCCATTACTAGCGATTCCGGCTTCATGCAGTCGAGTTGCAGACTGCAATCCGAACTGAGCGCGCTTTTTTGCGATTAGCTCCCCCTCGCGGGTTCGCGACGCTTTGTGGCGCGCATTGTAACACGTGTGTGGCCCTGGACATAAAGGCCATGCTGACTTGACCTCATCCCCACCTTCCTCTCCGTTATCCGGAGCAGTCCTCATAGAGTTCTCCCTTGCGGGTAGCAACTATGAGTAAGGGTTGCGCTCGTTGCGGGACTTAACCCAACACCTCACGGCACGAGCTGACGACAGCCATGCAGCACCTCTACACAGGTCCCTTGCGGGAAGTCTCGATTTCTCAAGATGGTCCTGTGCGGTTCAAGCCCAGGTAAGGTTCTTCGCGTTGCGTCGAATTGAACCACATGTTCCACCGCTTGTGCGGGCCCCCGTCAATTCCTTTGAGTTTCAGCCTTGCGACCGTACTCCCCAGGCGCAGGACTTAACGCGTTAGCTACGGGACTTGCCCCGTACAGGGCAAACCCCAAGTCCTGATGGTTTAGGGCTAGGACTACCAGGGTATCTAATCCTGTTTGCTCCCCTAGCTTTCGTCCCTCAGCGTCAGAAATGATCCAGCAAGCCGCTTTCGCCTCGGATGTTCCTGCGGATATCTACGCATTTCACCGCTACACCCGCAATTCCACTTGCCTCTCTCATCCTCTAGCACGGCAGTTTCGGGAGCAGCCTCTGGGTTAAGCCCAGAGATTTCACTTCCGACTTGCCACACCGCCTACGGACCCTTTACGCCCAGTAATTCCGAGCAACGCTGGCCCCCTACGTTTTACCGCGGCTGCTGGCACGTAGTTAGCCGGGGCTTCTTATACCCGTACCGTCAAACCCTTGCGGGCTTTCTTCCGGGTCGAAAGGGGTTTACACTCCGAGAAGCTTCATCCCCCACGCGGCGTTGCTGCATCAGACTTTCGTCCATTGTGCAAGATTCCCCACTGCTGCCTCCCGTAGGAGTCTGGACCGTGTCTCAGTTCCAGTGTGGCCGGCCAACCTCTCAGTCCGGCTACCGATCAATGCCTTGGTGGGCCGTTACCCCGCCAACAAGCTAATCGGCCGCGGATCCCTCTTCTGGCGACTTGCGCCTTTGAAGACAACAGCATGTGCCATCGTCTTGTTATGCGGTATTAGCCCAATTTTCACTGGGTTATTCCCCACCTGAAGGAAGGTTATCCACGTGTTACGCACCCGTTCGCCACGAGTATCCGTATTGCTACGGACCTCGTTCGACTTGCATGTGTTAAGCACGCCGCCAGCGTTCGCTCTGAGCCAGGATCAAACTCTCGTTTGAAACCTAGTGTTTCGACCGTCGCGACTCGCGTCGCCACGACCGGAACGAACTTGTTACATCGCTCGGTTTATCCCGCCTCATACACTGAAGCGGAACTTTACTCAAATTCCTATTTGCCCACCCAACTTTCGCCGGGCGAACCTATAGGCAAACCAAACGGGTTCTGGCTTGTATCATCCGATTGTCAAAGAGCAGGAACTCCCAGGCCAGCTGGAAGGACGACAGAC
>CAWJDM010000024.1:0-87362 GCA_963841605.1 uncultured Acidobacteriota bacterium | reverse complement strand
TTTCGTGGATCAGATTCCTGGGGCGTCCGGCTGGAGCATGGTCGCGATGCTGGCGCACACATGATCTGCCGTCATAAAAACGTAATAGTAATTGTGACAAATCGTGGCAAAACGGCTGCTTAAAGTTGATAAAGAAGGAGCAAGTAGTTGATCAGCATTGCGCACAACTTGCTGATTGTCCTCTGCTTTGCGCTCGCTCCGGCAAGTTTTGGTTAAAGTGGTCACGCGACTTCTAAGCAGAGGGTCGGGAGTTCGAGTCTCCCCGGGCGCGCCACTTCAAATGCTTGCCCTTAGCGAAATGGAAAGGCCGATGCGGCTGGTTGTAATTGGAATATTGGCTTGTTTTCGTCTTTTTGCGTTGATATATTCGCCGAACTATGAAGCTGCGCTCGGGCGTTTACATCGTGCCGACGGACCGCTGGTACATCGAGCGGACCGTCTGGCTGATCGCCGGGATCGCCCTGCTCGCAAGCACAACGATGGCGTTAGTGGTGAATCGGGTTTGGATCCTGGGAGTCATCGCGACGGGACTCGTTTCGATCAATGTGGCTTTTACGGGGTTTTGCCCGGTGGGCAACGTGCTGCGGCTGCTTGGTTTCACGTCGATGCTCGGCTCCGAGCGGACCACGCGCTGGTATCGCATGAAGACGGACAAGTGGTATCTGGAGCGGCGCATCTACCTTTTCGTTGGAATCAACATCTCCGTCGCGTCGCTGATCGTGCTTTTTTTCAGCAAATGGGCGACGCTGTTCACGGGCTTCGTGGGCGGAGCTATGGTGTGGTTCGCCGCGACGGGGTTTTGCGTGATGGCTAACGGGCTTTACTGGCTGGGCGCCGAGCCACGACTGAACCCGGAAGCGCTGCCGTCGGCGCGCTGCGCGGAGTGCCCGAAGTCCGGCGAGTGCCTTGGTGGCCATCCAATCCTGGCACCCGTTGGGAGCACCGGTCTCACGGAGCAGCCGGTCCCGCTTTCTGTTGAGCGCCCATATTCAATGCCGCCCGTTCACGTACGCCAGAATTAAAGTCCTCCTCCTTTCCAGGTCCGTCACTGCCGCCCCCGAGACAGAGAAGCTTTTTGCGACGCCCCATTCTGGGACAGAAGGTTGGAATCACTTCCCCGTCCATGCGCAAGACTCGGGAAATCTTATGCTGCGAGCCTGTGACTTGTGTCACAGACAAGAAATGACCTGAGGTGATAATCCTCCGTCTTCTATGCAGTGCGAACTATGCGATCGTTCTGAAGGGAAGTTCAGAACAATGCGCAGCGCTGAGAGCCGTTGGCATTTTATGTCGTTCGCGCATACCGAATCTCCTGGCGAACTGCCCCGTCACAAAGAGCGTGTACGGCAATCGTGCTTTCATAAATCGACCGACGTCAATTCCGCCCGATCTCCTCTGAAAAATCCCAGCAGCCTTTTGTTTTGGGGAGGCAAACGATGAAGTCAAGCAGAAATGCGCTGCCAGCAGCGCTGCAGGCGCGCGGCGTATCCCGGCGGGAATTCGTCAAGTTTTGCGAGCTGATGGTCGCGACCCTGGCCCTTCCGACGCGGTATGTGTCGGCCGTTGAAAAAGCCTTCAGTCAGACGACGCGCCCGGTCCTTGTCTGGCTCGAGTTTCAAGATTGCGCGGGCAACACGGAATCGATGCTCCGCACCAGTAATCCGACGGTCGCTGAATTCGTGCTGGAGCTTCTCTCTTGGGAGTACCACGAAACGATCATGGCGGGCGCGGGCAAACAGGCCGAGGCCGCCCTCGAACGGGTGGTTCGCGAGAATAAGGGCCAATACATCGCGGTCGTGGAAGGCGCGATCCCGACGGCGGACGGCGGCGTCTACTGCACGATTGCAGGCAAGACCGCTCTCGACATTGCGACCCACGTCTGCACCAACGCGGCCGCGAATATTGCGGTCGGCGCCTGCGCCTGGGACGGAGGATTGGTTCGATCGAATCCCAATCCGACGGGCGCGGTGGGGCTGCAGGAAGCCGTGCCGAGCATCAAGGTTGTGAATCTCGGTGGCTGCCCGCACAATCCCGCGAATACAGCCGCTGTGCTGACCCACTACCTCACGTTCCACGAGATGCCGGCTCTCGACCAGTACAACCGCCCTCTCTTTGCGTACGGCAATATCATCCACGACCAGTGTGAACGCCGGGCCCACTACGACGCGGGGCGTTTTGTGGAGGAATGGGGCGACGAAGGCCATCGCAAGGGCTATTGCCTTTACAAGATGGGCTGCAAAGGTCCCGAAGCGACCTACAACTGCCCGACCGTCCGCTGGAACGACGGAACGAGTTGGCCGGTAAAGTCCGGCCACGGCTGCATCGCGTGCGCCTCGCACCGTTTTTGGGACACGAAATCGCCTTTCTACAAGCGTTTGCCGTCGGTGCCCGGATTTGGAGTGGACGTCACTGCAGCCGAAATTGGATGGGTTGGCACCGGGGTGGTTGCCGCGGCGATGGTTGCGCAAGTGGCCGGTAATTTTGTGCGCGACAGAATTCGGCCGAAAACAGCGGAAAAGACCGACGAGCCGAAAGACTCTCGCGGAGATTAGGAGGAATCCATGGCGCGGATTGTGGTCGATCCGGTCACCCGAATCGAAGGGCATCTTCGCATCGAAGCGCAAGTGGAAGGCGGGATGATTTCGGACGCGTGGAGTTCCGGCACGATGTTCCGGGGAATCGAATTGATCTTACGCGGACGCGATCCGCGCGAAGCCTGGATATGGGCGCAGCGCATTTGCGGCGTCTGCACGATGGTTCACGCGCTCGCTTCCGTCAACGCAGTCGAGGACGCACTGGGCATCGAAGTTCCCGAAAACGCGCGCCTCATCCGCAACATCATCGCTTCGACGCAAACGATCCAGGACCATGTGGTCCACTTCTACCATCTCCATGCACTCGATTGGGTGGACGTGGTCTCCGCGCTAAAAGCGGATCCGGCCAAAACATCGCAGCTCGCGCAATCGATTTCCGATTGGCCGATGTCGAGCGCGAAGTATTTCAAGGGCGTGCAGGATCGCGTCGCCGCGTTGGTTGCGAGCAAGCAGCTCAGCCTCTTCGGCGCGGGTTATTGGGGACACCCCGCCTACCATCTGCCGCCCGAAGCGAACCTTATGGCCGTCGCGCATTATCTGGAGGCGCTGACGTTCCAGAAGGAGTTCATCCGCATCCACGCGGTTCTCGGCGGCAAGAATCCTCATTTGCAAACATTCCTGGTCGGCGGCATGGCGACATCGATCGATCCGAACGAGCCGAACGCGACGATCAATCCCGAACGAATCGATTTCCTGCTGGAGGTGGCCAAGACGGCGGGCGATTTCGTTAGCCAAGTCTACATTCCCGACGTTCTCGCGGTGGCGGGGTTCTATCGCGACTGGTTCGGACTCGGGTCGGGCGTCGGCAACTACATGAGTTACGGCGGCTATCCGCAAGGATCCATCAAAGATCCGGCGGACTTCTTTCTGCCCCGGGGCATCATCCTGAATCGCGATCTCTCAAAGGTGCACCCGGTGGACCCGGCAAACGTCACGGAATATGTGGCGCGTTCCTGGTACGAGTATTCCAGCGGAGACCAGGTAGCAAAGCATCCTTACGAAGGAGAGACCCATCCGAAGTATTCGGGACCAACGCCTCCCTACGACTTCCTCCAAGTGGATCAGAAGTACTCCTGGCTGAAGGCTCCGCGCTATCAAGATCAATCGATGGAGGTTGGGCCGCTGGCACGAATGCTGGTTGCCTATGCGTCGGGTCAGCCGGATGTCAAGGCGCTGGTCGATGCCACGCTCGCCAAGCTGAAGGCTCCAGCCGCTGCGCTGTTTTCGACCCTCGGGCGGGTTGCTGCGCGGGCTCTGGAGACGCAGCTTCTCGCGAGCCGGCTTGTCAGCTGGATCGAGCAGCTTCGAGAGAATGTGGCGAGCGGCAACGTGCGTATCCACAACGGGGAAAAGTGGGATCCGAGCACGTGGCCCGATACCGCGCGCGGCTTTGGCTTCTTCGAGGCGCCCCGCGGGTCGCTGGGACACTGGGTGGAGATCGAAGACAAAGCCATCAAGAACTATCAGGCGGTTGTCCCGTCCACGTGGAATGCAGGACCCCGAGATGCCCACGGCCAACGGGGACCTTATGAAGCGGCGCTTCTCAAGACACCCGTGGCCGATCCGGAACGCCCACTCGAGATTTTGCGTACTGTCCACTCCTTTGATCCGTGCCTGGCATGCGCCGTTCACGTGGTGGACGCCACCGGTCAGTTGAAGGCTCGCGCGAAGGCCTGAGCCAGGGGAAATCGCCCGTGAGAAAAACGAAACGTCACTGGGGACACGAAGCCGACTGGAGAAAGCCCACCCACAAACAGGTCAGGGTGTACGTCTGGGAATGGCCCGTGCGATTCGCGCACTGGATCATCGTTACCACGATCCTCTCGCTCTCGATCACGGGCTATTACATGCATTCCCCGTACATCATTCCGCACGGAAGAACTGCCTGGGTGATGGGAACGATGCGCTTCGTTCATGTCGTTTCCGGCTTCGCATTTCTTTGCGCGATCCTGATCCGCGTGGTCTGGATGTTTATTGGTAACCGATGGTCCAGCTGGGACCAGCTGATTCCGACGACAAAGAAGCGGCTGAAGGATTTTGTCGAGACGTCCCGGTATTACGGCTTCATGAGTTGGTCGCCGGAGCCCCATATCGGCCACAACGCTCTGGCGGGTGCCGCGTATGCCGCAGTCTTCGGGATGGGGATCGTGGAGATCATCACTGGACTCACGCTCTACTCCCAGGTTCTCGGCAATAAGGTGCTCGGCTTTTTTGTCGGCTGGATTCCTCACGTTGTGGACATCCAGTGGCTGCGCGAGATTCATTTCATCCTGATGTTCTGCTTCTGGATGTTCTTTATTCACCATCTCTACACCGCGATTCTCGTCTCGATCGAGGAAGAGAACGGCGTAATGGAGAGCATCTTCAGCGGATACAAATTCATCCCGGAACATGAGTTGCAAGAAGCGCTCGCCGAAGAAGACGAAGAGGATTTGCAGGGGCGAGCGAAAGAGGTCCGCACGATCCCCGCCGGCGGTCAAAGTACCCGCTCGGGAGCTTGACTATGGAAGAGTTGCTGTCCTCGAATACGGTGGTCATAGGCGTCGGCAATACGATCCTCTCGGATGAGGGCGTAGGGGTGCATGCCGCAAGGCTCCTGCAAAGCGATGCGCGTGTGCCGGCCGGAGTCACGATTCTGGATGGCGGCACGATCGGGCTCGAATTGGTCCCCTATGCCTGCGATGCGTCCTGCGTTCTGCTTCTCGATGCCATGAACTCGGGCCAAGCGCCCGGAGGGCTCGCTCGGATGACTGGCAATGAGTTGCTGGGTATGAAGACAGGACGGAGCGCTCACCAACTGGGCGTTGCCGACTTGATTGCGGCCCTCGCTCTCGTATCGACGCGGCCTCAAGAGATCGTTGTGCTGGGCGTGCAGCCAGCGAATACGGATTGGGGCACGTCGTTGTCTCCCGCCGTCGAGGCCGCTCTCCTGCCTTTGGTGGACGCGGCTTTGGCGCAGCTGTGTCTATGGGGACAATCTGGCTTGGAGTCCGCCGCGTCATCGCCGCTGGCCGCGCAGTCTTCGCAGCGAAGGGTCGATTCCTGCCAAGAGGAGGGCTTGTAACGTGTGCCTTGCGATACCCGGAATGATCGTCAGCAGCCAAGTGAACAACGGAATTCGGAGCGGTCGAGTTCAGTTCGGCGGCATCACGCGGGAAACCTGCCTCGACTTTGTTCCCGAGGCTGCGGTGGGAGATTACGTGATCGTGCACGTAGGATTTGCAATCAGCCGCGTGGACCGCGAAGAGGCGGAGCGGAGTTACGAACTGCTCGAATCGATGGGGTTGCTCAAGGGCGAATTAGCGTCGGATTTGGAAGATTCGTAGGCGCACAAACGTATGAAGTATCTCGACGAATATCGGGATGAGAAAATTGCCCGCGGAATCGTGGCCCAGCTGGCCCGGCGCGTTACCCGACCCTGGGTGCTGATGGAGATTTGCGGCGGGCAAACTCACACCCTGATGCGCTACGGCATCGACGAGATGCTGCCGGGTGGGATCGAGCTGGTTCACGGGCCGGGCTGCCCGGTTTGCGTAACCCCTCTCGAGATGATCGACAAAGCGATCGAGATTGCTTCACGGCCCGACGTGACTCTGATTTCTTACGGCGACATGTTGCGCGTGCCCGGCTCCCGTACCGATCTGTTCCACGTGAAGGCGCATGGCGGAGACGTGCGCGTTGTCTATTCGCCCACCGAAGCGCTTAAGTTCGCGCGCGCGAATCCCGGCCGCAAAGTAGTTTTCTTCGCCGTCGGATTCGAAACGACGGCTCCGGCGAATGCCATGGCCGTGTGGCAGGCGAAGCGCGAAGGCCTCGAGAATTTCTCGATGCTCGCCTCGCACGTTCTCGTGCCGCCGGCAATTCGAGCACTCCTAAGCTCGCCGCGCAACCGGGTGCAAGGCTTCATTGGCCCAGGCCATGTTTGTACGGTGATGGGCTATCGCGAATATGAAGATCTCATCCGCGAGTTCCACGTGCCGATTGTCGTGGGAGGATTCGAGCCGCTCGACCTCCTGGAAGCGATTTTGATGCTCGTGACGCAGCTGGAAGAGGGCCGCGCGGCCGTCGAGAACCAATACGTCCGGTCCGTCACCTACGAAGGCAACCTGCTCGCTCAGAAAGTGTTGGCGGACGTGTTTGAGGTGTGCGATCGGAAATGGCGGGGCATCGGCGGAATTCCGGAGAGTGGCCTGAGCCTTCGAGAAGAGTATGCCGAATTCGACGCGGATCGCGTCTTTGGGACCGAAGGAGTGACCGCGGACGAGCCTGCGGAGTGCATCAGCGCCGAGGTGCTGCAAGGGCTGAAGAAGCCGACTGATTGCACGGCTTTCGGGACGCGTTGCACGCCGGAAAATCCGCTGGGCGCGCCGATGGTTTCCTCCGAGGGCGCCTGCGCCGCCTACTACCGATATCGCCGGCACGCGATGGCGGCAAGGGGGAGCAACTGATGCCGCGCGGCACGAAGGTCGACGTGGCGCTGAGCTGCCCGGTTCCGATTGCATCCACGGAGTCGGTTTTGCTGGGCCATGGAAGCGGCGGCCGCATGAGCGGGGATCTGCTGCGGAACATTCTCCTCCCGGCCTTGCAAAATCCGGTGCTCGAACGGCTGGACGATCAAGCCATCGTCGAGGTAGGCGGCGCGCGGATTGCATTTACGACCGACTCCTTCGTGGTGAAGCCGCTGTTTTTCCCCGGCGGCGACATCGGAACGCTGGCAGTCAACGGCACGGTGAACGATCTGGCGATGGGCGGCGCCGAGCCGCTTTTTCTGAGCCTGGCGTTGATTCTGGAGGAAGGCTTCCCGCTCGATACGCTGCGCCAGGTGATGGAATCCATTCGGGTGACTGCGGCCATCGCGCGCGTGGCGGTCGTCACCGGAGATACGAAAGTCGTCGAAAAGGGGAGCGGCGACGGGTTGTTCGTGAACACTTCGGGAATCGGCCTGGTTCCGCCTGGCGTGGGCCTTTCGGCCGATCAGGCGCGTCCCGGCGACTGTGTGCTGCTCAACGGCACGATTGGCGATCACGGGATCACGATTCTTTCGCAGCGCGAGGGACTCGAATTCGAAAGCGCGATCGCGAGCGATACGGCGGCCTTGCATACGCTTGTAGCCGACATGCTGCGCGCGAGCCCGAAGATTCGTTGCCTGCGCGACCCGACCCGCGGCGGCCTATCGAGTTCGTTGAATGAAATCGCCGCCCGCTCGCGCGTGGGGATTGAACTCGAAGAGAGCGCGATTCCAATTCGCGACGAAGTGCAGGGCGCGTGCGAGATGCTGGGGCTCGATCCGCTGTACGTCGCAAATGAAGGCAAGCTCGTGGCGATTGTCGATTCGGGCGCAGCCGACGTCATTCTCGAAGCAATGCAGCGCCATCCGCTGGGGCGCGACGCACGGCTCATCGGAAGAGTGACCGATTCCCCCGCGGAAATGGTCACCATGCGGACGCGGCTCGGAACCTCGCGGATCGTCGATCTCCTCTCGGGCGATCAATTGCCGCGCATCTGCTGAGGCCCGGCTGGGACCTGCCCGATGCACGAAATGGGAATCGCCAATTCGGTGCTCGACGTGATTCGCAAGGAAACGCTCCGCTTTCCGAATGGCCACATTCACAAAGTCGGCGTTCGGATCGGCGAACTGGCGGGCGTCGATCCGGATGCGATGAGCTTCTGTTTTGAAGCCCTCGTGCGTGGAACGGAACTTGAGCCGCTCGCGCTCGAAATCGACTACTGCCCGCGACGCTATCAATGCCGCGCCTGCGGGCATTCGTACGCCGCGCCGCGAGACGATTTCGGGTGTCCCGAATGCGGCAAGCTGGATTCGCAGTTCGTCGGAGGCGATGAACTCGAGCTCGCCTATATGGAGGTCGAAGATGGAGCGTGTGCCGCTGGAGCGTAAAGTTCTGAACGAAAATGACCTCATTGCCGCCCGTTTGCGGGCGCGGTTTGCCGAACACGATATCCTGTGCCTCAACCTGATCAGTTCGCCCGGCTCCGGGAAGACCAGCCTTCTCGAGCGCACCCTCGAAAGCTTTGGCCGCGGCGACCGCGTGGCCGTGCTTACCGGAGACATTCAGACGGAAAATGACGCGAAACGCCTGGCGCGGTTTGGATTTCCGGTGAAACAAATCACAACGGGCGGCACGTGCCATCTCGACGCTCGCATGATCGAAAAGGCGCTCCTCGACTGGCGCCTCGAAGATATCGACCTGTTGCTGATCGAAAACGTAGGCAACCTCGTGTGTCCGTCCAGCTACGATTTAGGCGAGGCCGCCAAGATCGTGGTTCTCAGCGTCGCCGAGGGGGAGGACAAGCCGCTCAAATATCCCTCGATTTTTTTCAAGTCGGAACTTCTGGTCCTCAACAAGACCGACCTGTTGCCGCACGTGCCGTTCGATATCGTCGCCGCCGAAGAAAACGCGCGACGCGTTCACCGGGATATGAACATCATTCGAACCTCGTGCCTCACGCGCGAGGGGATCGCGGAGTGGGTTGCCTGGCTCGAGCGCAAGCGGGAAAGGACGCGCGTGTCCGCCGCCGCGCCCTGAAATGCCATGCAAGTCCGCAAGGAAATCCACGTTTCGGGATTGGTACAGGGAGTCGGATTCCGGCCGTACGTCTACAGGCTCGCGACGGACCGGAACCTCCGCGGCAACATCAGCAACACGCCGGCGGGAGTGACGATCCAAATTCAGGGCCCGCCGGAGGCGGTCGAAGATTTCGTCTCGCGCCTCCCCGGAGAGGCGCCGGCCCTCGCGCAGATCACTCGCGTGATCGTTCGCGAAATGCCGTGCCAGCCGGATCGACCGTTTGAGATTCTGCCCAGCCACAGGGGCGAGCACGCCAGCGCACTGATTTCCCCGGATGTGGCCGTCTGCGACGATTGCCTTCGCGAGTTGCTCGACCCTCACGACCGGCGGTATCTCTATCCCTTCATCAATTGCACGAACTGCGGCCCGCGCTTTACGATCGTGCGCGACATTCCATACGACCGGCCGAGGACTTCGATGTCGGCATTCCCGATGTGCGAGAAATGCCGCCGCGAATACGACGACCCTCGAAACCGCCGTTTCCACGCCCAGCCGAATGCCTGTTGGGAATGCGGTCCTCATCTCGAAATCTGGGATTTCCAGGGCCATTCGATAGAAACACCTGATCCTGTCGGCGCGGCTGTCGAGTGCCTGCGATCGGGCGAAATCCTTGCGGTAAAGGGACTCGGTGGCTTCCACCTCGCAGTGGATGCGACGAATCCGGCGGCGGTCGAGCGATTGCGCCAGCGCAAGCGGCGCGTTGAAAAGCCGTTTGCCGTGATGGTGCCCAATCTGGAGGCTGCCGGCCGATTCTGCCACCTCGACGCCGAAATGGAGCAGCTCCTAAGCAGCCGGCAGCGGCCCATTGTGCTGCTGCCTTGGAAGAAAGCTGCTGCAATCGCCGAGAACGTAGCGCCGAATCAGAGCGATCTCGGGTTGTTCCTGCCGTACACACCTCTGCATCATTTGCTTTTTTCTCTGAGCGGTTTCCCGGCATTGGTCATGACCAGCGGGAACCTGAGCGAGGAACCCATTGCGATCGACAATCGCGAGGCGGTGGAACGCTTGGGCGGCATCGCCGACCTTTTTCTTGTGCACAACCGCGAAATTCTGCTTCGCTGCGATGATTCGGTTGTTCGTCATTCGGCCGGAGGAACACGGCAGATTCGCCGGTCGCGAGGATATGTGCCGTCTCCCGTGCGGTTGCACAGGGAGATTCCACAAATTCTTGCGGTCGGCGGCGAACTGAAGAATACGATCTGCCTCACGCGCGGTAACCTTGCATTCCTGAGCCAGCACATCGGAGATCTCGAAAACGTTGAAAGTTTCGATTTTTTCCGCGATGCGATCGCGCAGTTTTCGAAGATTCTCGAAGTCGAGCCGGAAACCGTGGCCTACGATCTTCATCCGGATTATCTGTCTACAAAATGGGCTCTCCAGCAGAAAGGCGTGCGTCTCGTCGGCGTGCAGCATCATCACGCGCATATAGCGGCGTGCATGGCGGAAAACAAGATCGATGGGCCGGTGATCGGCTTGGCCCTGGACGGCACGGGTTACGGCAGCGACGGGCATATCTGGGGTGGCGAAGCGTTGGTCGCGGATTATGCAGGTTTCGAGCGCGCGGCGCATTTTGCTTATGCCCCGCTTCCGGGAGGCGCGGCGGCCATTCGTGAGCCTTGGCGCATGGCTGTGAGCTATCTGATGCGAGCGTTCGGCGAAGATTTCTTGAACCTGGACATTCCCTTCGTACGAGGACTCGATCGCGGCAAGACAGAGCTGATGATGCACATGATGACGCGAGAAGTGAATTGTCCATTGACCTCGAGCTGTGGACGCTTATTCGACGCGGTGGCGGCGCTACTCGGCATTCGCCAAGAAGTGACGTACGAAGCGCAGGCTGCCATTGAACTCGAAATGTCGGCGCGGCCCTCAGCCGAAACCACGGCTTATCCATTCGCTATTCGCGCCCAGGACGGGCGATGGCAGATCGATGCGTCGCCGATGTTTGCCGCTATCGTCGAAGATCTTCGGCGCAACGTGTACGCGGCAACGATCAGCCGCCGATTTCACAACGGGCTCGTTGAAACGCTCGCCCGCCTCGCCTGTTTGCTGCGGGACTCCTCTTCGATCGATCGGGTCTGCCTGAGTGGCGGCACGTTCAACAACGTGCTCGTGCTCGAACCCTTGGTTCGCAAGCTGGAGTGCGATGGTTTTGAAGTTTTCACGCATTCCGATGTCCCCACGGGCGACGGCGGCCTGAGCCTGGGACAGGCGCTGGTGGCAGCACACACCACGCTCGCGACCGCGAGCTGTGCCTGAAGCTTCGTTGTCATCTGCGTCCAGAAGAAATCGTGATTACCGCGAGACTTCCGAATGCGACCGATCCGGCGGAGTAACAGTTCTTTCAGGATTGTGTCCACGCGATGCTCCAAGTGCATTCCAGTGCTACACCTTGAACGACTCAATCGAACGCGATATGTTCGGGGCGCAGTTTGTAACGGCGACTTCGCGCGGCCCGGAAGACGTGCGCGCTCTGGCCAGGGAGAATCCGTGTTGAGCGAGAGAACGATTCGATGGCGATCGACCTTGAGTGGATTGGCCGTGATGGCGATTGTTGCATCGTTCGCTTGCATTTCCGATTTCGCACAGTCTCCCGGCGAAGGCGCTCTGCCTCCGCCAGTGCAACTGACAGCGGAACAAGATCACCAGAGGATGATGAATTTGCTGCACGTCACATCGCTCCGTCCCGGCCGGGATGCGAATCCTGCCTCGCCGAACGCAGCGAATTCCGACGAGTCCAAGGCCAACCCGTACCCGAAACTGCCGGACCCGCTGAGGTTGGACAACGGAAAGAAGGTGACGATGGCGAAGATGTGGTGGAAGGAGCGGCGTCCCGAGATCGTCGAGGACTTCGATCGAGAAGTGTATGGACGCGTGCCGAAGCAGACACCCAACGTGAAGTGGGAAGTGGCAGACACGACGCGAGAGACGGTCGGCGGCGTACCGGTGATTACGAAAAGACTCGTGGGACACGTCGACAACTCGTCGTATCCGCTTATCACCGTGGACATTCAGGCGACGCTCACGACGCCGACGAATGCCGCGGGGCCCGTGCCGGTGATGATCGATTTCGGATTCGATCCAGCGGTTATGCGGCGACTACGCGCGCAAATGGAGGCTCGCGGGCAGAAGTTTCCAGCTCCTCCGCCGGGTCCTACGTGGCAGGAACAAGTGCTGGCCAAAGGCTGGGGCTACGCGATCATCGTCCCGACGAGCTATCAGGCGGACAATGGAGCGGGCCTGACGCAGGGAATCATCGGCCTGTGCAACAAGGGGCAGCCTCGCAAGCCGGATGATTGGGGAGCTTTGCGAGCGTGGGCCTGGGGTGCGAGCCGCCTGCTCGATTATTTTGAGACCGACCCGAGCGTAGACGCGAAGCGAGTCGGCATCGAAGGGCTGTCGCGCTACGGGAAGGCGACGCTAGTGACGATGGCTTACGACCAGCGGTTCGCGATTGCGCTGGTTGGCTCGTCGGGAGCGGGCGGAGCCAAACTCTTCCGGCGCAATTTCGGCGAGGCCGTTGAAAATTTGGCAGCCACCGCCGAATACCACTGGATGGCCGGAAATTTCCTGAAGTATGCGGGGCCGCTGAACGCGAACGATCTTCCGGTGGACGCGCACGAACTCATCGCGATGGCGGCACCGCGGCCCGTGTTCATCAGCTGCGGCTCACCTCTCGTCGAGGGCACGTGGGTGGACGATAAGGGGCAATTCATGGCCGAAGTGGCGGCCGGGCCAGTTTACGAGCTGCTCGGAAAGCGAGGATTGGGAGTGATGGAGATACCGCCGATCGGCACCGCCTTGATCGACGGCGACCTCGCGTTTCGCCAGCATGAAGGTCCGCACACGGACCTGCCAAATTGGCCGGCGTTCTTGGAATTTGCGTCGCGCTACGTGAGCGAACCGCACTCCGCGGGTGCGGCCAATTAGAATCGGCGCTTGAAATTCCGGCGCGACCACCATCACGCCGAAAATCTGTACGTCGTGGCCAAGCGGAAGCGCTCTCCCTGCCTCAAGACGACCGACGGGGAATTCGGCTGATTCGGCGAATCCAGACAGATTCGCGTCAGGCTCGCGCACCAGCACGCGCGAACGATTCCGTGATGCGGTTAGGGCAGAATGCAACGGCGCCGTTAGGGCGTCGAGAGAAGATCGGCTTTGCCGGTTTCGAGGTCGACGGGAAACGATACGTGTTCCTGGACGATCAGCCATTTCCCTTTGATTTTGCGGAACACGTCGGTGACGCGCACCACTGCGTTCAGCGAGGAGCCGTCTTTGCGCGTGAATGTGCTTGATTGGATGTCGTGACCGTAGGCTACTGGGCCCACGACCGTAATGTCTATATCCGACACTGTGGTTTTCGCCGGACCGGGGAAAGCGGAAAGAAGCCCTTCCCAATCTCGCTTATAGGCGTCCCAACTAGGATATTCGCGCGGAGGGACAGCATCAAAAACGAACAGGGCCTTCCCGCGAGCGTAGCAGGACATGATCCCGTCGACATTCCGGGTGTTGAAGGCGTCGCTATACGCCGTTATGAGCGCCTCGATCTCGTCCTTGTCGCTCGCTGCCGGAGTTTGAGCACGCACGCGAACCAAAACCCCCGACAGCACAACCGCCAAAATCAAGAATCCCAACAACGCTGCCGATTTCTTCATCTCTGAGTTTCCTTTATGGGTTGCGTCCAGGCTTCAGCCAGCTACGCGCATCCTAGCACGAGCGTTTTTGCGAGGCTAAAGCCTCACGCTTCCATCGGCCGAATATCGCGACAGACGCGGACAGAATGGGGTCCCGGCAGGAAGGAAACGCGCTGCGCGCCCAAGCCGCAGGATGTCGAGAGGGCGAGATCCCTTCCAGAGACTGAGTGGGTGCCACAAATTGCATTCCCGGCCGCTGACGAGCCCGCACAGATTCATGTCCGTGCGTGTCACGTCCTCGTGCGGCCGGGATCGGCTATCGCCACTTGTCTACCGACATGCTGGTCATGTAGCTGAAATCGCCGCCGGCCCAGTACGTGTTTGTTTCCCCGCCCAGCACGATTATTTCGATGGAGGACTTGGGGTTGGGATCGGGCGGCGCGCCAAAACGGCCTCGCCGATAGAAGCGCTGGAACGGAAGATCGGCGTCGCCCATCTTCAGATACGAGGCGTAGGGCTCGACGCCCGCCTGCGCCTGCTTCAGCTCGTTTTTGTGCGTGTCCCAGTACAGCCACGCCGGTGTCTTCGTGTTCTTCGACCAGTAGTCACTCAACTCTTCCTTTGAGTTGAATCCTTTTTCCTTGGCCTCGCGGGCCACGGTTGGATCGAGCAACAGCGTGGCGGCGCTTGTGCCAAACGAGAAGAAATGCGTCAGCCAGTTGTTGATCAGTTCGTGGTAGGGCATGTTGGGGAACCACGCGACGTTGTTCAGGCTCCAGCCGCTGAAGATGCTGACGACGCTTTCCTCGGGCTTGAATCCCTTTTGCACGTGGAACGGCTTCCAGCCGTCTGGCAGCTTGTTTTCCGTTTCCGCGATGCACAAGTTGTTGTAGTTGAAGTTCGATCCCAGGGTGCCCAGGTAGGTGAGTCCAGGCACGCCACAGCCGCCGAGGTTCTTCGAAAGGATCGTCCACGCACGGCCAATCACAGCGTTGGGTTCGGCGAACGGGCCCATTGCGCCGATGCCGTAGTTCATCTTGATTTGGTCGGAAATAGGACCGTTCAGCATCACCATCCGGGTGAAGGACGATGTCGAGCTGAAAAGCGACGGCTGTCCGGTCGATGCGATCGCCAGGATGGCGGGCAGGTGTTCGGGACTCGCGCCGGCCATGACGGCATTGATGGCCACGTGCCTGACCGTGAACGTCCACGAAGCCTGCGCGCCGCGGGCGGCGCTCAACGTGCCGATGACCTCGTCGGGCTTATGGCTCGTGCCTTTCAGCATCGCCTCCACCTTTTCCTCGGTGGGAAGGATGATGGGCATGAAATCGGTGAGGTTGTTGTCGCAATACAGGCGCTGCAGCTCATCCTGAGTGCCCGAGTACATTGGCGGGCCGACATCCGGGCTGACGGTGCCGGTCTTCTTCTCGTCCGCCGTCAAAGGAGTCGTCAGGGCGGAAATGATTTCCGGCATCAGCGGCTTGTTCGTAACCGGATCGTTGCCCAAGAGGACCTGGTACATCTCCGCGTCGGTTTTGTTGGTCATCGGGTGAGGCAGGAAGCAAATGCGCTCGTCAGGCATGCCGTGGCCGGCAGCATTCGACCTCGCAAGATCCTTGAAGGCGATCGTGACGAGAGGAGCGGTCGGGAAGCCCATCTTTTCCATCTGTATGCAGTGACCGACGGTCGCTGGCGTGCAGGTGCTTCAATGCCCGTACGCCATGATCATGGCGTTGCCGCTGGCCTTGATTTCCGCCGTGAGCTTGGGGTCGTCATCGAAATACGATCCGGCCTTCAGACGGTACACCGTCTTCACGCTGGGCATGTTTTTCTGAAACCAGATGGCGATCTGCGCGAGGAAGCGGTCCGCGCCCGCGAACCCATCGGACACGAGGAAAATGGTTTTGCCGTCGAGCGTGCTAAGGCGCGGAGCCATCGGGATTAGCTGAACCCCGGGCGGCACGCCCTTGGGATTGAAGGCCTCGATCTTTGCCGGGCCCGCCATCGGACGGACTTTCTTAGGGGCTGGCTCGGCAAGAGCTGGGGAGCCGGCCAAAATCGCCGGAGAAACGCCAATCAACGACAGGAGCTTCCTTCGATTGATCTTCATCTTTTTTCCCCCACGGTCTCGCGTCAGACGGCTATCAGTTCCTGCGATACTTTACTACATCCGCCAAAAGGTTAGACTGCCGCTCATGGAATTCGGTTACAAATCCGAAACCCTGCCTATGGCAACGCGAACACATAGATCGCATTGCTCCCGGTCGTCGGCGTATGCATGTCGGGTATCTCGTTGGCCAATTCTGGGACTTTGAGGTTATAGCCCGTCATCACGCAGACGTATTCCTTTCCGTTCACCGCATACGTGATCGTGCTCACCGAAACATTGCCGCCGAGGATCGATTCCCAAAGCTTCTTGCCGGTTCGCGCGTCGAAGGCGCTGAATCGCCGGCTCATGTCCCCGTGAAACACGAGACCGCCCGCCGTAGTGACCACGGAAGCGGTGCTCGGGGCGCGGCCCTCGTCGAAACGCACCATGTCGCCGGTCGAGAGATTGATCTTCGCGAGGCCGGCCAGCTTGTTGGGATCGGAGCCGGGCCGCGGAATCACTTTCCACGAGCCGCGTATGCCGGGAGCGGCGGTGGTCAGGTCGCGACAGTTATCCACGTACGGCACGTAGAGAGAATGCGTGAGCGGGTCATACGAGGTGGGCCAATAGCTGCGCGTGTTCCAGAAGCAAATGATGTGATGCTCGCCGGGCTTCTTGGTGACGATGTCCCAATTCAACGTGGTTTGCCCTGTCTTCACGTCGACGCTCGCGAGGTTGAAATTCGGGTCGTCGTAAGGAAACGGCATGGCCCACAGGAACTTGCCGTTGTTGCGATCGAGCGCGAAAACCGAGCCGCCCTCGGAAACCATCACCGCCATATCGTGTTTCGATCCGCGCGGCACATCGGGATTGATCCACTTCACGGCTTTCGGATCGGGATCGAAGGGTTCGTTCACCAGCGTGCGCTCGTGGGTGTGATCCGTATCCCAGTCGTCGCCCGGCAGATGCTGGTAATACCAGATCAGCTTCCCGGTTTTTGGATCGAGCGCTAGTGTGCAATTACTGTAGAGGTCGGCCGGTGACGATCGCGAGGTGCCATCAGGATTGCCGTTGTGCCGCAGAATGCGCTGATCGGGCATGGGATTCGCCACGCCCCAGTAGATCACGTTGCGCACGGGGTCGAAGCTCCCCGGCAATCCCCATGTGGACGCTGTGTCCTGCGAATTATCGCCGCCTCCCCACGAGGAATATCCGGGATCATCTGGTCCGGCGACGTTGTGAAAGCGCCAAACTTTTTCGCCGGTTTCGGCGTTGTCGGCCTCGATGAAGCAACTGTCGCGGCCGTGGCCGCACGTGCCGCCCGATACGACGTTGCCATCGATCACGAGCGGTCCTGACGTATTTGCCGTTTCCGTCTTGAATGTCTGCCAGCGGACTTTTCCTGTGCGCGCGTCGAGCGCGACCACGTAACCGTCGGGTGCCGTGAAGTAAACCATGTCTTTATAGATCGCGAGACACTTCGATCTTTCTGTCGAGCCGATCTGCGGATTTTTGTACTCGCGCTTGTATTCCCAGATGAGATCGCCGGTGGTGGCATCGAGCGCGTCGACGGCCCCTCCCGGCACGATCACGTACATCACGCCGTCATGCACGATCGGAATCGTCTCGGTGACGCCATCTGGCAGGCTGCGTACCCACGCCATGCGAAGCTGGCTTACGTTTTTCGTGTTGATCTGCGAAAGTGGGCTGTAGCGCCACGCGTCGTACGTGCGGCTGTACATCAACCAGTCGTCCGGACTGGGATGCAGCAGCATTTCGTTTGTCACGGGCTTGTAGTTCTCGACTTGCTTGTATTCGACCGGCTTATTGTCCAAGGTCTGCCCAAAAGCGGGCGCAATACCCGCGGAGAACAGGCACACAGCAAGAATCCAGATCCGAACCATCCGATTTTTCCCCCGAGCCACCATGGCCCAAAAGCACCCACGTATGAATCGGGGGCATCCTACAGCAGGTCGCGGTGCGCCTCAATAGTCAGATCGCTACGACCTAAGATATTCCCCGTAGTTCCTTGCGCAGCCAGGAAGTAATCTAATTCTCGGCGTGGAACAATTTCAGGAGGAGCGATCATGGCAAAGTATGGCAAGGCCGCCGGCAAGAGCGTCCAGAGGGCGCTGCGTCGCGAAAAACGCGGGAAGTTGCGTTCTGGGAAGGGTGGAAAAGGCGGCAAGGTAACGAGCCGCAAGCAGGCTATCGCCATCGGCCTCTCCGAAGCCCGCAAGAGAGGCGCGAAGGTGCCCAAGAAGAAATCCCGCTAGCTGTCTTTGCTTCACGGTTGCGACGAAGCACGGACCCTCGCGTAATGCGCACGCATGTCGTGTCGATATCGAGTGTTCCGCGCGACCCGGGCCCCGGTTCACCTTGTGAAAAGTGCGTCGAAACCGCCTTCTTGCGTTTTGCGGGAATACGCTAAGATGAAAGCTGCGAGCACTTTGCGCGCTGCTCGCTCCGCTCCGGATCTTGGTACGCGTCCGATCAGGGAGGCAACGACGCGATGAATGGCCAGAAGCATTCGCGAATTGACGTGCCGGATAGCGGCCACCCGGACCGTGTCACGATCGCCAATGTCTCCCCGCAGCTGAACGATGGCCGCTACCCCATCAAGCGCGTCATCGGCGACGAAGTCAAAGTGAGCGCCAACATTTTCGCGGACGGGCACGAAGTCATAGCAGCTGTTCTTCTCCATCGCACCGACAAGCAAAGCCTATGGAACGAAGTTCCGATGGCGCTGATCGAGAACGATCGCTGGGAAGCCATCTTTCGCGTTTCGTCGATCGGCGAGCACTTCTACACGTTTCAGGCGTGGATAGACCCATTCAGGACGTGGCGTCGAGATATGATCAAGCGTGTCGAGGCGGGGCAACAGGCTTCGGTTGATCTGCTGATCGGCGCCGATCTGATCGCGCGGGCTGCGGAGCGCGCCATCGGCGCAGAAGCAGCCGAACTTCGCAAACATGCGGACTCTGTGCGCGCGAATGCAGAACGGAATCCGGGTCTCGCTTCCGAGAAAGCAATCGACGAGCGAGTGGCGCAGCTGATGGATCGATATCCCGACAGGCGCCTCGGCAGCATCTACGAAAAGCCTTTGCGCGTGGTGGTGGATCGCGAAAAAGCCCGCTTCAGCAGCTGGTACGAAATGTTTCCGCGGTCTTGCTCTTCGAAACCCGGCCGGCACGGTACGTTTCGAGACTGCGTTGCGCGCCTGCCGTACGTAGCCGAGATGGGATTTGACGTCCTGTACCTTCCGCCCATTCATCCGATCGGCTGCGTGCACCGCAAGGGAAAGAACAACGGCCCGGTTGCGGCGCCCGACGACGTCGGCAGCCCGTGGGCGATCGGCTCGCGCGATGGCGGCCATAAGTCGATCCTTCGCGAGCTTGGCACGATCGAGGATTTTCGCGCGCTCGTTCACGCCACGCGCCAGCAGGGGATGGAGGTCGCGCTCGACATCGCCTTCCAGTGCGCGCCCGATCATCCTTACGTTCGCGAGCACCCCGAGTGGTTTCACATTCGCCCCGACGGAACGGTCCAATACGCCGAGAATCCGCCCAAGAAATATGAAGACATCGTTCCGCTCAATTTCGATACAGAGCATTGGCGCGAACTCTGGGCCGAACTGAAGGATGTTGTCCTCTTCTGGATCGGCCACGGCGTCCGCATATTTCGCGTCGATAATCCGCACACCAAGCCGTTTCCCTTCTGGGAGTGGCTGATCGCAGAGATCAAGCGCGACTATCCCGATGTCTTGTTCCTCGCGGAGGCGTTCACGCGCCCGAAAGTGATGTATGAGCTCGCGAAACGCGGGTTCTCGCAGTCGTACACATACTTCGCGTGGCGAAATACCCAGTGGGAGTTGCAGCAATATTTCTCCGAGCTGACCCAAACCGAGGTCAGCGAGTTTCTTCGTCCGAATCTGTGGCCCAACACGCCCGACATCCTTACCGAAAATCTGCAATTGGGCGGGCGTCCCGCATTCATGGCGCGCGCGGTCCTTGCCGGCACGCTCGGGGCCAGCTACGGAATCTATGGCCCGGCCTTTGAGTTGTGCGAGAATCGCCCCATCTATCCGGGAAGCGAAGAATACCTGGATTCGGAAAAATATCAGATTCGGAATTGGGATATCGCGCGTCCCGACAGCCTGAAGGACTGGATCGCCCGGATCAACCGGGCCCGCCGCGAAAACCCGTGCCTGCAGAGCGACGCAGGGCTGAGATTTCATTCCATCGACAACGACAATTTCATCGCCTACTCGAAATCGACCGAGGATCGGTCGTCGCTGATCGTCGTGGTCGTGAATCTGAACCCATACCAAAAGCACAACGGCTGGCTTACGCTGCCGCTCGAAACTCTTGGCTTATCCGAGCACCAGCCCTACCAGATGCACGATCTGCTCAGCGACGCGCGCTACATTTGGCAAGGCCCGCGCAATTACGTGGAGCTCGACCCGGCCCTGGCGCCGGCCCATATTTTCCGCGTTCGCCGGCGAATTCGTTCCGAACACGATTTCGACTATTTCGAATAGCACGCGGGCCGCAGGATCGGTGCGGACAGGATTTAGGATCGAAATATGCAGAGCAGCCCCCTCTGGTATAAGGACGCCGTCATTTACGAGCTGCACGTGCGCGCCTTCTACGATAGCGATGGCGACGGCGCCGGCGAATTCAAGGGACTCACCTACAAGCTCGATTATCTGAAGGATCTGGGAGTCAGCGCGGTCTGGCTGCTCCCCTTCTATCCGTCGCCTTGGCGCGACGATGGCTACGACATCTCCGATTACACCGGCATCCATCCCGCGTATGGCACGCTCGACGATTTCAAAGCGTTCCTCGAAGAAGCTCATCGCCGCGACATCCGCGTGATCACCGAGCTGGTCTTGAACCACACTTCCGATCAGCACCCGTGGTTTCAGCAGGCGCGCAGCTCGCGTGACAATCCGAAGCGCGATTGGTACGTCTGGAGCGAAACGCCCGATCGCTACAAGGAAGCCCGAATCATCTTCACAGATACCGAGCAATCCAATTGGGCGTGGGACATGTCCTCGAAGTCCTACTACTGGCATCGTTTCTTCAGCCATCAGCCCGACCTCAACTACGACAATCCCGCCGTGCGCGATGAGATGTGGAACGTGATGAAGTTCTGGCTCGACATGGGCGTCGATGGACTCCGTCTCGACGCCGTCCCTTATCTCGTCGAGCGCGACGGTACATCCTGCGAAAATTTGCCCGAGACTCACGACGTGCTGAAGTTTCTTCGCCACCGCCTGGATGAGAGCTTTCCCGACAAGATGTTCCTCGCGGAGGCCAATCAGTGGCCCAAGGACGTTCGCGCCTATTTTGGCAGCGCCGATGAGTGCCACATGGCCTTCCACTTTCCGCTGATGCCGCGCATGTTCATGGCGATCAAGCTCGAAGACCGCAAGCCTTTGGTGGACGTCTTGGAGCGCACGCCCGCGATTCCCGCCGCGTGCCAGTGGGGCACTTTCCTGAGGAACCACGACGAGCTCACCCTCGAGATGGTCACGATGGATGAGCGCGATTACATGTACGACGAGTTTGCCAAGGACGCGCGCGCCAAACTCAATATTGGCATTCGCCGCCGCCTCGCGCCGCTCATGGAAAGCGACCGCCGCCGCATCGAACTTCTCAATGGCCTCTTGATGTCTCTGCCCGGCACGCCGATCATCTACTATGGCGACGAAATCGGCATGGGCGACAACATCTATCTCGGCGATCGCAACGGCGTGCGCACCCCGATGCAATGGAGCGGCGGATGGAACTCGGGTTTCTCCAGCGCCGATCCCGAGCGCCTCTATTCGGCGCTGATCTCGAATCCCCTGTACGGCTATCAGGTCGTGAATGTCGAATCGCAGAGGCGTTCCGAGCATTCGCTGCTCTCCTGGATGAAACAACTGATCCGCGTCCGCAAATCCACGCGCGTCTTCAGCCGCGGCACGATGGAGATGCTGCATCCGCTCAATCATCGCGTGCTGGCCTTCGTGCGCGAGTTCGAGGGCGCGAAGATTCTGGTGGTCAGCAATCTATCGAGCCAGGCGCAAGCCGCCGAACTCGACCTGCGCCGCTGGAAGGGGACCGTGCCGATCGAAATGTTTGGCGGCAATCCCTTTCCGCGCATCGGAGATTTGCCGTACCTGCTGACGCTCGGGCCGTATCAATTTTATTGGTTTCGCTTGCGTCAGCTTTGATCTTGACTCGCGCGACCGGTGCGAATAGATGAAGAGAAGTGGCCGCCGCAAACTAGCGACGGCGAGGACGTAAGTTGGCTGAGACCGCACAACTCTCGGACGAATTCATCCGGCAACTCTCGGCTGTCGGCGAGGTGGACGTCCTCGTCGGAATCCCCACCTTCAATAATAAGGACACGATCGAACGGGTCGTGCGCGCCGTCCAGATCGGCCTCACCAAATACTTTCATCGCGACCGCTGCGTCCTGATCAATCCGGACGGCGGTTCCACCGACGGCACGCCGGAAATATTCAAGAACGCGTCCGTCAGCGACTTCGAGATCATGCTCACCTCGAATCCGCTCCGGACGTTTCATCGCGTAAGCGCGCCCTACCACGGCATTCCCGGCAAGGAAACGGCGCTGCGCACGCTATTCGTGGCGGCGGACCTGCTGCGCGCGAAGGCTTGTGCGATTTTGTCGCCGACTTCGCTGAGCGTCACGCCGGAATGGGTCGAGAGTCTCGTTCGGCCGGTGTATCGCGAAAACTTTGATTTTGTCGCGCCGCTCTATCAGCGCCAGAAATTCGATGGGTTGCTCGTCAAAGGTTTGCTCTCGCCGGTGATTCGCGCCGCTTACGGCATCCGAATCCGGGAGCCGATCGCGAGCGACCTAGGCCTTTCGGGCAAACTGGCCCGTCATTTCCTCGAACAAAACATTTGGGATCAGGACATAACGACGTTCGGCCTCGAAATCTGGATGACGACGACGGCCATCGTCGACGGGTTCAAAATATCCGAGGCATTCCTCGGGCCGAGAATTCAGCCTACGCCCCAGTTCGGCCAGGATTTGCCCGGTACCATTCGCCAGGTGGTCGGCGCGCTCTTCAAATGCCTCGAGATGCAGGAATCGTATTGGCTTCCGCGCACCGGTTCCGAAAGTCTCCCCACGTTCGGATTTCAGTACGACGTCGCGCTCGAGCCGCTCAAACTCAGCACGAAGACGATTCTCGATAATTTCCGCTCCAACATCGGCCAGCTCGTCCCGGTGCTCGAATCGATCCTCACGCCGGCCACGCTTGTCGAGATTCGCAAAATGATTGACTTGCCGGACAGGCAGTTCCGCTGCTCCGACGAGCTCTGGGTGAAAACGATCTATGAATTCGCCGCCGCGTATCACCACTCGGCGATTAATCGCGACCATCTTCTTCAGGCACTGACCCCGCTTTATAGGGCCCGCGTGAGTTCGTTCATATTGGAAAACACAAAGGCGCCCGCCGCGAAGCTGGACCAAAGAGTGGAGGAATTGGGACAGGAATTCGAGCGTCAGAAGCCCTATCTGATCGACCGCTGGAGCGCCAAAGCCGGAGGTGAGCGATGAAGGATGCGGTTCTTCGAAGTCTCAACCAGACGTTCGAGAAGTTCGACGACATGCTGCTTCAATTTTTGCCTCACCTGCTCGTGATGCTCATTATTGTCGTCGTGGGCTGGTTCGTGGCGATCATCCTGAAGTTCGTAACGCGCCGCATCTTTGCGTTCGTGAGTGTAAGCAAACTCTCCAAGGACGCCGGGCTCAGCCAGATTCTCTCGAGGGCTGATCTTCCCCCGGCGGGAGAACTTTTCAGCAGCCTCGTTTTCTGGGTCACCTGGTTCGGCTTTCTGCTGATCGGAGTCGACGCGCTGGGTGTTCCGGAGTTGCAGTTGGAAGTCGAGAAGTTTTTTCTGTTTCTGCCGCAGATTTTCGTCGCCCTGCTCGTCCTTTTCGGCGGCTTGCTTGCGGCTAACTTTTTCTCGCGAGCGGCTTTGCTGGCAGCGGTCAACGCAAATCTGCCGTCCGCGCGCGTGATCGGCGGATTCGTCCGGTTCATCATTATTCTGCTTGCCGTGGCGATGGCTCTCGAGCAGATTGCTCTGGCTCGCAGCACCGTCCTGATCACGTTCGCCATCGCCTTCGGCGCGATCATGCTGGCGCTTGCGATTGCCTTTGGGAGCGGCGGGCGCGATGCCGCGCACCGCATGCTCGACAGGATGTTTCCGCCGTCCGAACCCAAGAAAGAGGAAGAACGAGCCAAGCAGGAAGAGATTTCGCCGCTATGAGTGCGAAGTGCCAGGTCCGATGTGTGTGATGAAGCGATGAGCGCTCCTTCTCGATCGACGGTTTGGATGCGCTTGCAGAACGAACTGCGGCGAGCCCTTCCCGATTTCATAAGGGCTCGCAGATGGTTCGGCGGCAAGACTCGCGCCATCCGGTCGGTCGAAATCGCCGACGTTATTCCTATCCCGCATCCTGCTATCGCGGCCGCCATCGTCGTCGCCCGCGTGAATTACGTAGAAGGCCCGAGTGACACGTATACCGTGCCGCTTCTCGAAGAGGCCCCCGGCGGACCTCAGCCTGCGAACGACGACAACACGCGGATTCGCGTCCGTGAGCCGGACGGCACGGAACACATCTTTTCGGACGCGCTCTCGAATCAAGCCATCCTGGAAGTTCTTTTCGATGCCATTCGCGAGGCGCGTCGTTTGTCGGGCGCGGCGGGCGAGTTGGTTGGCGTTCCCGAGCGTGCCCTCGAACGGCTGCGAATCGCAGCAGCCGGAAAACTCGAGCCCTCGCTCATGAAGGCCGAGCAGAGCAACAGCTCGGTACTCTACGGCCAGGCTTTCGTCCTGAAATTCTTCCGCCACCTGGAGATGGGAATCAACCCCGACCTCGAGGTCGGGCGCTTTTTGTCCGAAAGGGCGGCGTTTCGAAATATTCCCCCGGTCGCAGGCGCCTTCGAGTACAGAAACGGAAAGAACGAGCCCGCCACAATGGCGATCTTGCAGGGCTTCGTCGCGAATCACGGCGACGCGTGGGAGCACACGCTGGAAGCCCTCTCGATCTATTACGATCGAGTCGCGAGCGAAAATGCCTCAGGGCCGAACGCAAAATCAGCGAGTACCCCCGCGGACCTCTTGGGAGATTACGCGGGCGAGGCTGCGCTTCTCGGTCGGCGGACGGCGGAGATGCACGGCGCGCTCGCCTCGGATCGCAGCGACCCCAGTTTCGTGCCGGAACCGTTTTCCGCGGGCCTGCAGCGCGAAATATCCGAATCGATGATCGGCCTCGCTCGGGAAACGTTCAGCATGCTGCGCCACCGCGTGGCTGACTTGCCTGAACACGCTCGAGCGGCGGCCACCGCTGCGCTCGCTTCGGAGAAATCGCTAACCGACCGTCTTCGTTCGCTCGAGGATCGAGCGCTCGCGGGCTTGCGCACGCGCATACACGGCGACCTTCATCTCGGCCAGGTTCTTTTCACCGGCGAAGATTTTATGTTCATTGATTTCGAGGGCGAACCCGCGCGCACGCTCGCCGAGCGCCGCGAAAAGCATTCTCCTCTTCGCGATGTGGCCGGGATGGTGCGATCGTTCCACTATGCGGCCTACGCAGCGCTGTTTCGCCGCGCGGGCCGCGCGGGCGCGCAATCGGGCGAATCTCAATCGCTCGTCCCGTTCGCGAATGCATGGTATCGCGCTGCTTCGGGCGAATATCTGCGCGCGTATTTCGATACGGCCACAGCGTCGACCGCCAATTTCCTTCCCGCCGATCCCGATGAACGCGAGTTCGTGCTGAATTTCTGGCTCCTCGGCAAGGCCATCTACGAACTCAAATACGAGCTCAATCATCGCTTGGATTGGGTCGCGATCCCGCTCGAGGGAATCGACATGCTCCTCCGAGGTTCCTCCGCTACGTGAGCGTGGGCGCAAAGACCGATCTCGGCTGCACTCACATCGGAGGCGACCGTTACGAATTCCTCATCTGGGCGCCTCGCGCCGAAAGGGTCGAAGTCCACATCGTCTCACCCGCCGAGCGATTCATCGAGATGGCACCCGAGGCGCACGGCTACCATCGCGCCGTCGCTGATGGCTTAAAGACGGGCGATCGCTACTTCTATCGCCTCGATGGCGCCACCGACCGGCCCGATCCCGCGTCGCGCCTTCAGCCGGACGTTCACGGGCCATCCGAGATCCCCGATCTGCGATTCGATTGGCGCGATGCATCGTGGAAGGGCCTCCCGCTCGAAAAATACGTTTTCTACGAACTGCACGTCGGCACGTTCACGCCCGAGGGCACGCTCGACGCGATCATCCCCCGGCTCGGCGATCTGAGGGAGCTCGGCGTCACCTCGATCGAACTGATGCCGCTCGCCCAATTCCCCGGCGCGCGCAACTGGGGCTACGACGGCGTGTATCCGTACGCCGTGCACGCCGCCTATGGCGGCCCGCTCGCGCTGAAGCGGTTGGTGGACGCCTGCCATCAGCATGGCCTCGCCGTCACTCTCGATGTCGTCTACAACCACCTCGGCCCCGAAGGGAACTACGTCTCATCGTTCGGCCCGTATTTCACCGGCCATTACAAAACTCCCTGGGGCGATGCCCTCAATTTCGATTTGCCCCGAAGCGACGAGGTGCGCCGCTATTTCATCGACAACGCCCTGTATTGGATCACGGAATTTCACGTCGACGCGCTGCGTCTCGATGCGATCCACGCGATCATCGATTCTTCCGCGCGCCCGTTCGTCGAGCACCTCGCACTTGCTGTCCACGAGAGAGAGCGCGAACTAAATCGTGAAGTACAGGTGATCGCTGAGAGCGATCGAAACGACTCGCGCATCGTTCGCGACCTCGAAAAAGGCGGCTTGGGTCTCGATGGCACGTGGAGCGACGACATCCATCACGCCGTCCACGCGCTTCTCACGGGCGAGCAGAACGGCTACTACACCGATTTCGGCGGCATCGCGCGACTGGCCACAGGCCTTCGCGAAGGCTTCGTCTATTCGGGTCAGTACTCCAAATACCGCCAGCGAAGCCATGGGAATTCGGCGCGCGATTTGCCCGGCAAGCGCTTCGTCGTCTTCTCGCAGAATCACGATCAGGTCGGCAACCGCATGGTCGGCGAACGCCTCGCGTCCCTGGTTTGCTTCGAGAGTCTCAAGCTCGCGGCGGGCGCGATTCTTCTCAGCCCGTTTGTGCCTCTGATTTTCATGGGCGAAGAATACGGCGAGAAGGCGCCGTTCCTTTATTTCGTCAGCCATTCCGATCCGGACCTGATCGAAGCCGTCCGCAAGGGCCGCGCCGACGAGTTCCGCGCATTCGGCTGGGAAGGCGAGCCGCTCGATCCGCAGAGCAAAGAGACCTTCGCGCGATGCAAGTTGCACTGGGACGAACGCAACACGGGGGAGCACGGTGCCCTCCGCGCGCTCTACAAGGAACTGCTTCGCCTGCGGCGCGAAGTCCCCGCTCTCGCGAGTCTCGACATGCAAGGTCTTCGCACCGTTGCCAGCGAGGATTGCGGGGTCTTTCTTGTGAGCCGCCCGCACGAACGCGGCGACGCAGTCGTCGCGCTTCACTTCGGCGCAGAGTCGGCGCGCGTGGCGTTTCCGTTCGCGCGCGGCGCGTGGAGCAAACTGATCGATTCTGCCGAGGAACGCTGGTCAGGCCCGGGGAGTTCTGCCCCGGCCACAGTCGATTCGCAGGGCAAGATTTCCTTGACGCTAAATCCGAGATCCTTTGTGGCCTACTCGAAATCGTAACGAATGCCGCGCTATCCGCCCAGCCTGCGCTTGATCTCGTGCTCGAATTGCGGAAAATAGCGCGCGATCACGGACAAATCGAATCGCGCGAGAATCGATTCTTTTGGCTCATTTTCCAGCAGAAATTCAAACGACCGCCGCACAAGTTCCAGCGGCTCCGCCTTGCCTTTCGCGAGCCGTTCGCAATCCTCAGCTTTCAGCGTCACGCGATGCGACGTCTCCGTCTCGCCCTCGATCACGCGCGCGCGAAAATCGCCTTCGCCGATCTGCTCGACTTCGATCTTCGCAGCCATGCCCCCAGCCTACTTTTTCCGTCTGCTGAATTCCATAGCCCGGTTGCGGTCTCGCAGGCGTTTTGGTATAGATGCGGCGCACGTGCTTTCGGATGGGGGGGCCATGGCCAGGAAACTGCTCGTAGCAGGTGCGTTTGCGATTTTGATCTGCGGATTTGCCGCACTTCGATCCGCCAAACCGGCGCTGGCGGCGCCCGTTTCCGCCGCGGCGAATGACTGCGATCGCGCTTGCCTCAACGGTTTCGTCGACAAGTTTCTCGCCGCTCTTGTGGCGCACGATCCGTCGAAGCTCCCCCACACGCCCGATCTGAAGTATTCGGAAAACAACGTGATGCTGAAGCCCGGCGACGGCTTGTGGGCCACTGCGGATGGAATCGGTTCCCACAAAATTTACATCGACGATCCCGAGGCCGGCGAAGTCGGCTACTACGGCGTCGTCAGCGAAGACACGCATCCGAGCATTTTCGGCATGCGCATGAAAGTGGTGCACCAGAAGGTTTCGGAGATCGAGGTCGTTGTCGCTCGCCGCGACCAGCCAAACAGCCCATTCGGCAACCCGGATAACTTGAAAGAGAAGCCCGTCTTCTCCGAGGACATTCCCGCGGACAAGCGGCTTTCCCGCGCGAAGCTGATCTCCATCGCCGACTCCTACTTTTCCACCATCCAGCAGAATTCGGGGAAAATCTACGCGCCGTTTGCCAGCGATTGCCAGCGCGTCGAAAACGGCATGATCACAGCGAACAATCCCAACGGTACCGGAGTCGCCAAGCAGGGGTGCGAAGAGCAATTGAACAAGGGCCTGTTGGTCTTCGTCACGCGCTGCCGCGATCGCCGCTTCGTGGTCGTCGACCAGCAGAAGGGCCTCGTGCTGGTCAACGGGTTCTTCGATCATGCCGGCGTGATCACGCACTACAAGCTGACCGATGGCACGCCGCGCACGGTCGCGCCGCCATTCGACCGGCCGTATTCGTTCAACATGTTCGAGCTATTCAAGGTCAATGAAGACGGCAAAATTCGCCAGATCGAGGCCGTAATCCTGACGGTGCCGTACCACATGCCAACGCCCTGGCCTCCCACGCCTATGAAATAGCTGTTTCGGGACGTCGGTTCGCGCCGAAGCGAAGATTGGGGGAATCATGCGCACAGTAAGAATCAGTTTCGTCTGCGCCTTTATGCTTGTCATGATTGCGGCGCGGCCCGCCGCGGCTCAATCGTCCCCTGCAATCCCGCAGGATTACGATCCCAATTTCAATTATGATTGCGACCGCGCCTGTCTCGACGGCTACGTCGATCAATATCTCGCCGCGCTCGTCGCTCACGATCCGTCGCGCCTCCCTCTCGCGCGCCAGGCCAAGTTCACCGAAAACGGCCAGCAATTGCAGCTTGGCGACGGCCTGTGGGGCACGGCCAGCGGCATCGGCAACTACAAAATCCTCGCTGACGATCCGCAGGCCGGCGAAGTGATGTTCATGGGCACCATGCTCGAAAATGGCGCACCGATCATTCTGAATCTGCGCCTGAAGGTGGAACTCCGCCGCATCACCGAAATCGAAACGCTGGTCGCGCGCAAGGAAGCCGGCAGCCTGGCTCGCCCCGAGAACCTCGTTACGCCCAATCCGCTTTTTGCCGAAACCGTCCCGCCTTCCGAGCGCCGCTCGCGCGAGAACATGATCGCCATCGCCAACAGCTACTTCAGCGCCATCGAAAAGGGCCATGCATCCTACGTTCCCTTCGACAAGGACTGCGATCGTATCGAGAGCGGCGTGCAGACCACGAACAACAAGCAGCTCGCGACCAGTCCAGATTCCGTTCTCGGCCTCGGCTGCGCGGATCAGCTTAAAACGCGCAACTTCCAGCCGGACACGCTGATCCGTGACCGCCGATTCGCGGTGATCGACGAAGAGCGCGGCCTCGTTTTCGTCCTCGGCTTCTTCGACCACGACGCCACGCTGCGATCCTACACGCTCGCCGACGGCCGCACGGTGAAGCAAACCCGCACCGCCCCGTGGACCTGGGAAATCGCCGAAATGTTCAAGATTCAGGATGGAAAGATCATGCGCGTCGAGGCCATCGTCAACACCTGCCCCTATGGCATGAAATCCGGCTGGTAAATTGGCACAAGCGTCACCGTACCAAGAAAATTCTCACTTGTGACGCGCATCACGCGCCTGAAATGATGGTTTACACGCGTCACGGCGGCATGTAGTATGTCCCGTTCGCATGCAGATTTTTATTCGACGAGGATAATTTTTCGTTGTTTCCGCACTCTTTCAATCGGTGGGTTCGCCTTGCAATTGTGGGTGGGGTGATCGTTCTTGGCTGCTCCGTTTTCGAATGGAGGCTCCACGCCCAGGGGCAATCCGCTTCTCCAGCGCCGAGCGACGAAGTTTTCACGACGGAACACCGCACGGTTCTCGCAGCGATTCGCGAATACTTCGGCATTCTTCCGACGCCGGTCCAGCCGATCGCCTTCACGCACAAGGTGCACCTCGCGAACGGCTTGCAGTGCGTGAACTGTCACACGGGCGTGGATCAAGGTCCCGACGCGCGCATTCCCAGCGTCAATTTCTGCATGAACTGCCATCGGGTGATTGCCACGGACAAGCCCGAAATCAAGAAGGTCGCCGCGTATTTCGCTCGGGGCGAGGACATTCCCTGGCAGCGCGTCTATGGCTTCGAGCCGTCGGCGCACGTCAAGTTTAATCACGCGCCGCATATTCGCGCGGGCATCGATTGCAAGGAATGCCATGGTGATTTGGCGACGCAGACCGTCGCCAAGCGCAAGGTCAACTTCACGATGGGCCTTTGCATTCAGTGTCACAAGCAGCACAACGCATCGATTGATTGCGTCACCTGTCATTACTAAAGCGAGAGGTAGAGATGGACGGCTATTCTTGGCACCCGCGAACTCGAACTGTCATTCCGAGCGGAATCTCGCGTGGTTTGGCGTTTCCCGCGGTTTTTGCGGGCGCGAGACGCAGCGAGGAATCTGCTTTGCTTTGTTCTTGTGGCGGCCGCCTTGCCTTTAGGCGGGCGCTTTTTCAGCTGTAGATTTCGAGCAAGCGGAAGACACGAGCACATGGAACGTCGCGACTTCTTGAAAATTTCGGCGATCGGAACCGCCTCAGCGGCCCTCGAAGGCTGCGGCAATCCCGATCATCAGCTCATCCGGTTCATTCCGGAAGAGGACATGCTTCCCGGCATCGCCACCTGGAAGCCAAGCATCTGCACCCAATGTCCCGCGGGCTGCGGCCTGCTCGTCCGCGTGATGCAGGGCGAAGCCGAAGTGATTCGCAACCTGCACGTAATGGAGGGCGGAAAGGAAGTGAATCGCCCCCAACTCGGCCTCATCAAGATGGGCCTCGCGAAAAAGCTCGAGGGCAACCCGAATCACCCGATCAATCAGGGAAAGCTGTGCCCCCGCGGCCAGACGGGCTTGCAGGTCACCTATCATCCCGACCGCATCCGCACGCCTCTCGCGCGCTCGGGCCCGCGCGGCTCCGGCCAATTCAAGGAAATCACCTGGGACGACGCCATCAAGCAGCTCGTCTCGCAATTAAGCCAGCTGAAAGAAAACAAACAAGCGAGCGGGCTTGCCGTCCTCACTTCTCCACTTCGAGGACATCGAAAGAATATCGTTGATGGCTTCGCTGCATCTTTCCAGCATTCCTCGGTCGGCGAGTTTGCGTTTTTCGATGATGCGGTTGTCCGGGCGGCCAATGGGGCGAGTTTCAATCAAGCGGCGCTCCCAACAGCGGACCTGGCGCAATCGAACTACGTGATTTCGTTCGGCGCGGATTTTCTTGGGACCTGGAATTCACCGGTCGCGCAATCGATCGGCTACGGCACGATGCGCAAAGGTCGCCCCGGCCAGCGCGGCAAGTTCGTTCACGTCGAGCCGCGCCTCTCGCAGACCGCGGCGAATGCCGACGAATGGATTCCCTGCAAGCCGGGAACGGAAGGCGTATTCGCCCTGAGCCTGGCCCAGGTGATTCTGCGCGAGAAGCTGCGTCCCGCCGTCTCCGTAGCCGCAATCGAGGGTTGGTCCGAGGGATTGCCGGATTACGCGCCCGAGAAAGTTGCGGACCAAATTGGCGTCCCGGCGGCCAAGCTTACGCGCATCGCGCACGAAGTGGCGGCGATCGCGCCCGCGCTCGCTCTGGCGGGCGGTTCGGCGACCGCGCAAACCAACGGGCGATTCACCGCGCTGGCCGTGAACGCCTTGAATACGCTGCTGGGCAGCGTGGGGAAACCGGGAGGAATTCTTTTCAGCGCCGCGGCAAAGCCCGAACCCGGGAAGGCTGCCGTTTCGCCGTTCGATGCTTTCCTTCGCCAAATCCAGTCGGCGCCGGACGCGACGAAGGCGCTGCTTTTGTACAACGCAAATCCGGCGTTCGCCACGCCGCAGAGTTCCGGCGTCCGCGAAGCCTTTGAAAAGATCCCGTTTATTGCAAGCTTCGGAAGTTTCATCGACGAGACGAGCATTCTTGCGGACCTCGTTCTCCCCGATCATTCACCGCTCGAATCGTGGCTCGATGACGCGCCGCCCTCCGGCAGCACGCGCATGGTCGCGAGCCTCGCGGCGCCGGCGATGAGCCCGTTGCACAACACGCGTGCGATGCCCGATGTGCTGCTCGACGTCGCGCAGCAGCTCGGCGGCGATCTCGCGAAGGCGCTGCCTTGGAAGACCTACGATGAAGCACTCCAGGCTGCGTTCAAGACTCTCTACAAGGAGCAGGGAACGAAGAGCGGTGCAAAGGACGCCGACGATTTTTGGCAGAAGGTTCAGGATCAGGGTGGCTGGTGGAGCGCGGAAGAGAAGCCGCTTCCCGTCAGCGCCGGAAAATTGGCGGGCGGTCCGGCGAAAAGCGCCGCTCCGCAATTCGATGGCGACCCCAGCCAATTCCCATTTCATCTCCTACCGTACGCCTCGCAGATGTGGTACGACGGCTCGCTCGCGAATCTCCCGTGGATGCAGGAGGCGCCCGACCCAATCTCGAGCGTCATGTGGGGCTCGTGGGTCGAGATCAACACGCAAACGGCGGCCAAGCTCGGCATCGCGCAGGGCGATCTCCTCGAAGTCGCATCGCAGCACGGCACGCTCGAGGCTCCGGCATTCGTGACACCCGGGATCGCGCCAGATTGCGTCGCCATGCCCATCGGCCAGGGCCACACGAATTTCACGCGCTATGCAAAAGATCGCGGCGCGAATCCGATTTCGATTCTCGCGCCGCTCACCGACGCGGAAACAGGCGCGCTCGCTTGGGCCGCGACCCGCGTCAAGATTTCGCGCATCGGCAAAGGCAATATGGTTCTCTTCGGTGGCAGCCTCACGGAAACGCCGCCAGAATTGAAGCACCGATAGAAAGGCACAGCTGATGGCTCGTCAATGGGGCATGGTGATTGATCTCGACCGCTGCACGGGCTGCGAGGCCTGCGTCGTCGCCTGCCACGCGGAAAATAACATCTCGACGGTCGGCGAAGATCAGGCGGCCATCGGGCGCGCCAAGCACTGGATTCGCGTCGAGCGCTACTACGAAGGTGAGTTTCCGGACGTGAAAGCGAAATTCGTGCCCGTTCTGTGCCAGCAGTGCGATGCCGCTCCGTGCGAGCCGGTCTGCCCCACGTATGCCAGTTATCACACGCAGGAGGGCCTGAACGGCCAGGTCTACAACCGCTGCATCGGGACGCGCTACTGCGCGAACGCCTGCCCGTACACCGTTCGCTTCTTCAATTTTTACAATCCGGTGTGGGACAAGCCGCTGCAGCTGCAGCTGAATCCCGACGTTTCGGTCCGCTCGGTCGGCGTCATGGAAAAGTGCACGTTCTGCATTCAGCGCATCAAGGCGGGCGAGATTCAGGCCGAAGCGGAAAAGCGCGACGTGAAGGACGGCGAAATTCAGCCAGCGTGCGTGCAGTCGTGCCCCACGCGAGCCATGGTTTTCGGAGACTTGAACGATCCTCATAGCGAGGTTTCGCGGATGGCGCGCTCCAATCGCGCCACCAAGCTCCTCGCCGAATTGGGAACATTGCCGAAGGTCACGTACCTTCAACGGGACTCAGCGAATGCCAGCGAGAACGCCTGAACAGATTAACGAAGACTTGATGCGCCCGCTTCAGGGCGTTTCGGCGCGCTATCTGGTGACCCTCGCTTTCTTTGTGGCGATCGTGCTCGCCGGGTTCTTCGCTTGGGGCTGGCAGGTGAACCATGGCATCGGAGCCTCGGGCCTGCGCCGCCCGGTGTTTTGGGGTTTCTACATCACGAATTTCGTTTTCTGGATCGGCCTCAGTCACGCGGGGACGCTGATCTCTGCCATTCTGCGCCTGGCCAACGCCACATGGCGCCGGCCGGTCACTCGTTGCGCGGAAGTCATCACGGTCTTCGCGCTTTCGATCGGCGCGATGTTCCCGATCATCCACCTGGGCCGCCCCTGGCTTTTCTTCTGGCTCGTCCCGTATCCGAGCGAGCGCGGCATCTGGCCGAACATCCGCTCGCCTTTGCTCTGGGACTTCTTCGCCATCAGCACCTACCTGCTCGGAAGCGGCACGTTCCTTCTGCTGCCGATTCTGCCGGACCTCGCGCTGGTCCGCGACCGGTCAACCGGCCTGCGCAAGAAGATCTACACGGTGCTCGCGATTGGATGGCGCGGCACGCCGCGGCAGTGGCATCGTCTTGAAAAAGCCATGTCGATCATGGCCATCGCCGTGATTCCGGTGGCCGTGTCGGTGCACAGCATCGTCTCCTGGGACTTTGCGATGGCGCCCGTGCCCATGTGGCACTCGACGATCTTCGCGCCTTACTTCGTTGCCGGCGCCATTTTCAGCGGCATCGCCGCGCTCATCATTGCTATGGCTTTGCTGCGCAAGTTCTTGCACCTCGAGGAATATTTGCTCCGCATGCACTTCGAGAACCTGGGAAAACTTCTGCTGGTGATGAGCCTGCTGTGGGTCTACTTCGTGTTCTCCGAGCGCCTCACGAACTGGTACGGCAACGCGCCCTCGGAAATGGCTGTTTTCTGGCTCACTCAGACGGGCCGCTATTCGCCCCTTTTCTGGACGATGGTCGCCTGCAATTTCATCATCCCGTTTCCGTTCCTGGCCATCAAGAAGCTGCGCACGATCACCGGCTGCGTGATCGCTTCAACCACCGTCGTGATTGGCATGTGGCTCGAACGTTTCCTGATCATCGTGCCGTCGCTCTCGCACAAGTATCTCCCGTATTCCTGGGCCACGAACTTCTACAAGCCCTCGTGGGTCGAAATCACCATCACTGCGGCGACGTTCGCGGCGATGGTGATGCTCTACATGCTGTTCTCCAAGTTCATCCCGATCATTTCGGTTTGGGAACTCAAGTGGGGCCAGCACACAGAGGAGGTTCGCGATCCGGTGCTCTCGCGAGCGGATGAAGAGGAGGCCACGGCTTAAGATGTCTCAAGTGAACAGCATCTACGGCCTTTTCCCGGGCCCGCACTCGGCGGAGCGGGGCATGAACGCTTTGCGTAATGCGGGCGTCCCCACGGACAAGATCGTCGTGATGGCCTCGGAGCCCTTCGAGGAGTATTCGTTCGCGCAGAGCGATCGATCCACCTGGATGGGATGGATTGCCGTCGGCGGCGGGATATGCGGCGGTATCGCCGGCTTCTCTCTGGCGTGGTTCGTGCAGACCGTCTATCCGCTCGTCACGGGCGGCATGCCGATCGTCGCTCCGTGGCCCACTGGAATCGTCACCTACGAACTCACGATGATGGCAGCCGTGCTCGTCACCGTGTTTTCGCTCCTCGTCGGCTCCCGGATCCCCGACTGGAGTAAAAAGCTCTACGATCCCGAGATTTCCTACGGCAAAGTTTTGATCGGCGTCGTCGATCCATCCGACGATTCTCGCGCCAGCCTTGAAGAGGGCCTTCGTCGCGCGGGAGCCGAAAAGATCAAGGCCACCGGCCGCTTCGCCTCCCACTGACCCTTGCTCCTCCTCGCCCTCAGATCTGTTCCCTTACGGCAGGGTGATGCTTCTGTGACACTTCCCACATTTTTGCGTGACGCACGTCACAGCCTTGATGAACACTCCTCAGAGATATTCGCTTAGACCGAGGCACGTTTCGTCGCCGTCCGGTAGCGAGGAGAGAACGTCCTATGCGATCAAGAATTGGTATTCCCCTTTGGATGTGTGGCGTTTTGATCGCCGCAATCCTGGGCGGGGCAGGTGAAGCGTCGGCCGTGCCGAGTTACGCCCGGCAAACCGGATTGCCTTGCAGTTCGTGCCACACAACCATTCCGGAGCTGACGCCGTTCGGCAGAAGCTTCAAGCTGAACGGGTACACGATGAACAGCTTGAAGCAGATCTCGGAGCAGGGAGGCGGAAGCAAGTCCGGTTTGAATCTGAGTTCGTACTTGCCGCTTTCCGCGTTCGTTCAGTTCTCGAACACGGTTGTGCAGAAGCCCCAGCCGAATACGCAGAACGGGAACTACGAGTTTCCGCAATCGGCCAGCATTTTCCTAGCAGGCGCTTTTTCAAAGCACGTGGGCGGCTTTGTGCAGGTCACCTACGACAGCCAGGGCGATCACTTCAGTTGGGACAACACGGACGTCCGCTATGCCAACACCGGCTCAATCGGCGGGAAGAGTGTTGTCTATGGCTTTACGCTCGACAACAACCCCGGCGTCGAGGATTTGTGGAACAGCACGCCTGCCTGGGGTTTCCCGTGGGTCTCGACCGACGTTGCGCCTTCGCCTTCGGCGGCTACAATTGTGGACGGTACGCTCGCGCAGGATGTGGCCGGCGTCGGTGCGTATACCATGCTGAACGACCACCTCTACCTGGACTTCACCGTCTATCGCTCCGAGCATATCGGCGGCAGCCAGCCGAATCCTGGTGTGGATCCCACTGGCGCACCCTTCTCCTACAACATACACGGACTCGCGCCCTATTGGCGGGCAGCCTGGCAGCAAACAGTCGGGAACAATTACTTCATGATTGGCACCTACGGGATGCACATCGCCTCGTCGCCGGGAGCCATCGCCATCACCAGTCTGCAGGACTTCTACACGGACGCGGCGGTCGACGCCCAATACGAGCGCGTCTTGCCTTCGTTCCACAACGACATCATCACCATCCACAGCACCTACATCCACGAGAGTTCCGATTTGTACGCCACGTATGACGCCGAGGGCGCTTCTCAGGTGCATCACAATCTCCAAACCTTCAAGATCGATGGCGTCTACCACTTCGGAAACAAATACTCAGCCACGATCGCCGGGTTTGACACCTGGGGCACCGTCGATCCGTTGCTGTTCCCGCAGGCCGACGTCACCGGGAGCGCCAATGGGGACCCCAAGAGCAACGGCTACATCGCCGGCTTCTCCTACTGGCCGGTGCAGAACCTTCAGCTCGGCTTGCAGTACACCGGCTACCTGCATTTCAATGGTGCGAAGACGAATTACGATGGCGCCAATCGAGATGCCAACGGGAACAATTCCTTGTACATGGTCGTCTGGATCGTGTTTTGATGAGCGCAGGAGAAGAAATGAAAGGGCGAAGAGCGACTGCAGGACGAGAGGCTTCCACTATGAAAATGAATGACTCACGCTTCATTGCAACCGCGGTCTTCGGTGTGGTTCTGTTGGGATTGTCCGTCGGCGTCTCGGGACGGTTTTCGGCCGGCGCCCAGGCATCAGCCGGAGGCACGATCGAGGGCACGATCCACTTCGAAGGAACGCCGCTCAGACGAGCCAAGCTCGACATGGGCGCCGATCCCTACTGTGCCGGCGCGCATTCGGAGCCGGTGCTCGCACAGGACGGCGCCGTCAACAGCAACGGAACGCTTCCCTATGCGTTCGTCTACATCAAGGACGTTCCGGGGACGTTTCAGCCGCCCTCACAGCCCGTCGTTCTCGACCAGAAAGGGTGCATGTACGTGCCGCACGTGCTGGGCGTCATGGCCAATCAGCCGTTGCGGATCGTATCGAGTGACCCCACGACTCACAACATCCATCCGCTATGCAAGATCAACAAAGAGTGGAATCAATCGCAGCCGCCCGGCGCTCCGCCGCTCGACAAGAAGTTCGCTCGTCCCGAGATCATGATTCCGGTGCACTGCAACCAGCACCCGTGGATGAGCGCCTACATCGGAGTCACCAGCAACCCGTTCTACGCGGTCACCGGCACCGAAGGGACGTTCACCATCAAGGGTGTTCCTCCAGGCGAGTATACGTTGACGACCTGGACAGCGACCTTTGGCACCCAGGAGCAAAAGGTGACGGTCAGCGCGGGTGAAACCGCCCACGCCAATTTCACCTTCAAGTAGGAAGCTTAGCTTCGAAGTGTTTTCTCGGGGTGTGTAAGGGGCGGTCGAAAGCGTTGTCACGCGAAATCGGCCGCCTTTTTTTCGTCCGGCAAGAACTTCTAGGGCAACATCCACGTCACCCAGTAGGCTTGTGCGTAGGCGAGCACGCCGACCAGCGTCGCGAAAACGATGCTGTGCCAGAAGGTCGACCGCAGCACTTTCCCTTCCTGCGCGATCAACCCCACCGTCGTCACGCCCACGGCAATGTTCTGCGGCGAAATCATCTTGCTCGCCACTGCGCCCGAGGAATTCGTCGCCGCCATCAGCACGGGGCTCAAGTGCAACTGGTGCGCCGCCGCCACCTGCAGGTTGCCGAAAAGCAGGTTGCTCGCGGTGTCGCTTCCGCTCAAAAAGCACGCCACCCATCCGAGGTAGCTGCTCAGAAGCGGGAAAATGTGCCCCGCATGCGCGACCGCCGCTCCCAGCGTGTACGCCATCCCCGAATAGTTATAAAGATACGCCAAGCCGACGATCACGATCACCGTGAGCCCCGGAAGCCAAAGCTGGCGCAGCGTCGTCCATCCGCACTTCGCGAAGATGCTTGGGCGCGCTCGAAAACACAGCGCGGTGAGTACGGTGGCCGTCAGCGCTGCCGTCCCAGCCGCGAGTGGCTGGAATGTGTACAACGCCGAATACGGTTGTCCGTACAGCGTGATCAGGACGCCCCTGTTCAGGTGAGGAATTGCGAACACGACCTGCCCGATCGGCGTCAGCTTCAGATACGACCACAGCACGACAACTCCCGCCAGCAGTATCCACGGGAGCCACGCTAAGAACGAAGCACCGAACGAAAGCTTTTCGCCCCGTTCCTCTTGCGGCTGGTCCGCAATGGCGCCCGGTTTCCATATCTTGAGAAAACCTACGGTAGCCGCGATCGAGACCGTCGCGGCAATGATGTCCGGTGTGTACGGCCCCCAGAAATTCGAGACGAAAAATTGCGCCGCCGCAAAAGTCCCGCCGGCCACCAGCGCCGCCGGCCACGTCCGCTTCAACCCTTTCCATCCAGCCACGACGCATGCCAGATAAAACGGAATGAGGAACGACATGAAGGGAAGCTGCCGCCCGACCATCGACGAGAGCTTTTGCAGATCGAGCCCCGTCACTCCCGCGAGCGCCACAATCGGAATTCCCAGCGCGCCGAACGCGACCGGCGCGGTATCCGCGATCAGCGCAACGACGATCGCTCGCCGCGCATCGAATCCGAGCCCGACCAGCAGAAACGCGGTCACGGCAACCGGCGCTCCGAAGCCGGCCGTGCCTTCGAGCAGCGCTCCAAAACAAAACGCCACGACGATCGCCTGAATGCACGGATCGCCCGAAACGTGGCGCTCCATCCAGTGCCGCAGCAGATCGAATTTGCCGGTGACCACCGTGAGGTTGTAGAGCCACAGCGCGCAAAAGACGATCCACATGATCGGCCACGCCGCGTACACGCACCCGAACGCCGTGCTCCACGCAACCAGCACAAACGGCATGTGCCACACGAGCAGCGCCAGCGCCCCAGCCGCCGCGAGCCCGCACACCGACGCAAGCAGGCTGCTCGTTCGCAGAATTCCCATCAGCACGAGGACGATCGCGAGCGGCACCGCCGCCACAAGCGCGGATACGGCGAGCGAATGCACGGGCGCGAGCGGTTGCGGCCAGATGGCGGCGAGCGCAAGGATCATCGGTTAGCCCCTTGGGTGATCTCCGCGAGATCGAATTTGCCCCAGTTTTTCTTATCTCGCCTACTGGCCGTGCGCTGCCTTGTTGTCACCCGCGATCCGCACGAACGCGATTCCGTTCACGCCGCTGCATGCGAGCCACAGGTTGCCGTCCTTCGTGGCCATCATGTTGCGCACCACGCCTCCACCGGAAGGAATCACCCAGGTCTGAAATTTCTCCGCGGCGGGATCGAAACGCACCACAGTGTTCGGCTCCACGCCCGATTCGCTGTACCACAGGATTTTTCCGATCGCCGCGATGCCGTACGGTTGCGATTTCGGCCCGCCCGGCGAGGCCCACTCGGTCACGTCGCCCGTCTTCGGGTCGAGCCGCCCGAGATACCCGCGCCCGTAGTCCGTGTACCAGATGATGTCGTCGGGCGTAATCGCCACGCGCCGCGGCCGGCTATCGGCGTGCGGCAGGACGTACTCGTGAATCGCCATCGTTTCGGGATCGATGCTCGCCACCTTGTTGCTCCCGAATTCGACGAAAAACGGAACGCCCTTCGACGTCACCACCATCCCGTACGGATTCGCGCGCGGCGTCGGGACGTGCTCCAGTTTGATCTCGCCCGTTTTCGGATCGAGCCTGCCGACCATATCCGCGCCCTGCGCCGTGAACCAGATCGTTCCCTTTTGATCGAAGATCAGCGTGTGCGGATCGCGCGCGGCGGGATCAGGCATCGGATATTCCGTGATGTCGCCCGTCTTCGGGTCGAGCTTCCCGATATACGCTTTGAAATTCGCCGTGAACCAGATGTTGCCGTCTTTATCGGCCACCAAACCGTGCGGGCCCGAGCCCGGCGTCTTCAGATGATATTCCTTGAACTGCTGCGTCTTGGGATCGAATCGGCCGAGGACGTTGGCCATCTGCCCCGTGTACCAGATCATGCCGTCCGGCGCGACCAGCGGATCGTGCGGCCGCGAGCCTTTCGTCGGCACCGGCCATTCCTGGATCGATACCTTTACTCTACCGGGAATCACGACCGCGGGCGGCATCGGCCTCTCGGGGAAATTCTTCGCGAGATAATCTTCGATCACGGGGAACTGGTCTTGCGGCAGTTTCGCGCCGACGTTCGTCATCATGTAGAGGATGTCGTCCCATCCCGCGCGTGTGTGTCCGCCAAAAGTGAGCATATTGAGCCCGTGGCACGTGGTACAGAGCGTCTGCACCTGCTGTTTGCCGTCGCCATCGGGAAGCGTCACTTGCCGCCCCTGGCCCGCCGGTCCGGACATCTGGGCCTGGATCCGCGCGGGGAACGTGGCACACACCAAAGCCGCGACTGCGAGCGAGAAAACCAAGCTTTTCGGCATGATCCCTCCTTGCGAATGCAACCGTCGGGGAGGTGCAGGTTCAATCCGACCCCGGCGCGCCCGGATTCTACTACCGAATGGCAGGACCACTCGCGTTAGAATGTGGGTGTCATCCAGGGCGCCCGTAGCTCAATTGGATAGAGGTCGCCGCGGCGACCCTTCGAAGCAGAGGTTCCGGGACTTAATGCGCTGCGGATTCCACCTATGCCAGCATCTCCGATGTTCTTCGTCTACGTTCTCCGAAGCCGGATGACAAGCCGTCTGTACACGGGTGCAACCTCCGAGCTCCAAGCACGCCTCGCGCAGCACAATTCCGACCAGAGTTTTGCGACAAAGCATCGCGGTCCTTGGGATCTCGTGCATAGCGAAGAGTTCGACAGGTGGGCGGAAGCGATACGGCGTGAACGCTACTTCAAGACGGGCAAGGGCCGCGACGAGCTGAAGAAAATCTTGTCCAGCAAATTCCCCAACGTCTCGCGTTAGAATGTGAGCATCGTGCAGAGCGCCCGTAGCTCAATTGGATAGAGCATCTGCCTTCGAAGCAGAGGGTTGGGGGTTCAAGTCCCTCCGGGCGCGCCACTTCTTTGTCCTTCATGGCCCTCTCTAGCTGTGTCGATTAGACATGGTGCCCGTTGTTTGTTTGCAGCGAGTTACGGACGTTTCTAATCGCCAAATGTCGATTAGAAAACGGCGGCGAGTGACGAGCGGCTGGTAGCTAGAGAACAGCGGAAACTGCGGCCCTGAGGGTTGCAACCTTCCCTCGTAATCGAGTTTTCAAAGAGCATTCGGCCCTCGTCCAGAGGGCGGGCGACTTTCGTCGTCTCAATCATGATGGCAGATCGGCACGGTCACGTCGCTTGTACGCGAGTACAGGTTTAGTCCAGGCACGCGGCCCTGGCCGGAGTGTAAGCAGTTGTCCTACAGAAATGATTCATGCGCCGCGGAGGCGGAGGACGCGCGCGGGCGGATTTTCGGCGTAGAGCTCGTCGACGAGGGCGCTGCGATGATCGAGGATGGCGCGCTGGTTGAGCGAGCCTTTGTCAGTGATTTCGCCGTGGTCGAGGGCGGGTGGCTCGTCGAGCAGGATCGCGCGCTCGATGCGATTCGATGCGCCCGTCGCTTGCGCCGCGAAGGATTCGAGCAGCTCGGTGAAAGCGCGCGCGACGTTCTCGTGCCGCAAGATTGCCGAGGCTTCCGGGGTTGGAACCCCGGAAGAAACAGGGCCGCTGACGGCGGGGCTGAAGCCCCGCCCTTCCACCTTTTGCGCTAAGCCGCGGCACGCATCGAGATCGGGCACGGCGAGCATGGCGAGGAAATCGCGGTCATGCCCGGCGATTACGACATCGCGGACGTACGGCGCGAAATGATGGATGATCCGCGTGCGCAGCGGCCCCACGTTGACCCACGTGCCCGACGCCATCTTGAAATCCTCGGCGAAGCGCCCATCGAAGATGAGTCCCTTGTTGATGTCGTTCGGATCGACGAAGCGGACCGCGTCGCCGAAGCGGTAGTAGCCCTCTTCGTCGAACGCGGCGCTGGTGAGCTTGGGATTGCGCCAGTAGCCGGGGGTGATGCTCGGCCCTTTCACGCGCGCCTCGATTTTCGCGCCGATCGGAACCAATTTCAGCTCGACGCCGGGTACGGGAATTCCGATCACGCCGGTAAGCTCGGAGTCGCGCGTCCACTGAATCGCCATCGGAGAGGTTTCGGTGGCGCCGAGGCCGGTGCACATCAGGATGCGTTCACCGATCGTCTCGCGCGCGAGATTGCGGTAGGCCTCCCAGAGGGGCTGCGGCATGCCCGCTGCCGCGTAAAACATGAATTGCAGCCGGCTGAAGAATTTTTCGCGCAGCGCGCGGTCGGCGCGCAAATGGACCAGCAGCTCTTCGTAGCCCTTGGGCACGTTGAAATAGATTGTGGGCGCAATCTCGCGAAGATTCGCGATCGTGGCGGCGACGCCGGCGGCCGTGGCCTTGCCTTCGTCGATGTAAAAGGTGCCGCCATTGTAGAGCGCCATGCCGATGTTGTGGTTGCCGCCGGCCGTGTGGTTCCACGGAAGCCAATCGAGAATCACCGGCGGCGCGTCGGCGAGAAATCGAAATTCCTGCAGGATCATCTGCTGGTTGCTGCAGATCATGCGGTGCGTGTTCATCACCGCCTTCGGGATATCGGTCGAGCCGGAAGAAAAAAGAAACTTCGCGATGTCGTCGGGCTGAATTGCGGCGTGCGCGGCATCCACAGCAGCGGTAGGCGCAGTCGCCGCGAGCGTCTCGAATAATGTCGCGCGGCGCCAGTCGATGGGCTCGGCGCCAAAGATGACTTCGGTATCGCGATCGACCACCGCTTCAAGCGCGCGCCGGTAACGCGACCCGCTCGCCACAAAAACGGCGCCCGGCGTGAGCACGCTCATCACGTGCCGCAGCTTGCCGAAATCCGTGGAGACGAGCGCGTAGGCCGGCGCAATCGAGGCCGTCGTCACGCCGACGTGCTGCCCCGCAAGCATCACCAGGAGATGCTCGAAATTGTTTTCCGAAAGAATCGCGAGCGGATGCTCCACGGTGAGATCGCGCTCAAGCAGCGCTTGCCCGATTCGACGGACGCGCTCGAGCGTCTCGGCATACGTCATCGAGCGCCACGCGCCATCCGGCCCGCGCTTCGCGACGAACACGCGATCCGGCGCGCGCCGCGCCCATTCGACAAGCCGCTCGGTGATCACCGGCGGATACGCCTCGAGCGGCTCGTCGCCGCGAATGATGTAGGTGCCATCCGCGCGCCGCTCCATCGTCGCGCCCGAAGTGCGGACGTGGACCGCGCGAATGCGGTCGGAGGCGTTCGAATGTGCCGATGCCTGTATCGGTGTCGTCATCGCTGGCGTGAGCGTCTCCACATTATACGTCGCGCGCCGGAGGACGATATGCGGCCCCTCGCCGTATTGTCAAGCGAAGCCGCTTGCGCCGGTTGACATCGCCGCTCGCACATCCTAACTTAATTGATTCGAGTCTACGCTTGGATCTTGCTGGTACGCGGTCGCCCGCGGTCGGCCGATCGACAATAGCTACTCGACCCGGGAGAAATGTATGCAAAGCGAACCGATCATGGATTTGGCGCATCTGGCGCATCTGGAGTTGCTGACGCCGAAGCCCGAGGAAAGCCTGCGATTTTTCGTCGATGTGATGGGCATGACGGAATCGGGCCGCGAAGGCGATTCGGTCTACCTGCGCGCCTATGACGACTACGAGCGCCACACGCTGAAGCTGACCGCTTCGAAATTGCCCGGCATGGGTCACGTTGCCTACCGCGCGCGGAGCCCGCAGGCGCTCGAGCGGCGCGTGGCGGCGCTGAAAGGCTCGGGCTTCGACATCGGCTGGACCAAGGGAGATCTCGCGCACGGCCCCGCGTTCCTGTGCCAGGATCCGGACGGCCACAAGATCGAGCTGTATTATGAGACGCAATGGTATCAGGCGCCGCCCGAGCTGAAGCCGGCGCTGAAGAATCAGGCTCAGCGCTTTCCCGCGCGCGGCATGAACGTCCGCCGCCTCGATCACTGGAATGGCCTCGCGGTCGACATCCAGGCAAACCGCGAATTCTTCGAAAATTACCTCGGCTTCCGGCTGACGGAGCAGATTGTCCTCAGCAGCGGCAAGGAAGCAGCGATGTGGATGACGGTCACGAACAAAAGCTACGACTTCGCCTACACGGCCGACCACACGGGCACGAAGGGCCGCTTTCACCACGTCACGTACGCGGTGAACAGTCGCGAAGAGGTGCTGATCGCGGCGGATATCGCGCTGGAGAATGGAGTGCCCATCGAGACGGGGCCGCACAAGCACGCCATCCAGCAGACATTTTTCCTGTACCTGTACGAGCCGGGCGGCAACCGCGTGGAAGTCGCGAATGCCGGCGCGCGCCTGATTCTGGCGCCGGACTGGAAGCCGATTTGCTGGAGCGAGGCCGAACGCAAGAAAGGCCAAGCGTGGGGACTCAAGACCATCGAATCGTTCCACACCTACGGCACGCCTCCCGTGGAAACGGTCACCAAGTGATCGCGGCGAGCGAAAAAGCGCCCACTCAAGCCCCCAGCCGGGCCAACGCTCAGGCCCGCGAGTGAAAATGGCTCTCCCGCATCTGCTCTTGCTGCCCGGACTGGCGTGCGACGCCGAGGTGTGGAAGCACCAGACGCGCACGCTGCGCGAAATCACCGGCGTGCAGGTGGCGGACTACGGCGCGAGCGATTCGATCCAGGAAATGGCGCGCGTGGCGATCGAGCGCGCCCCGGAACGCTTTGCGCTGGCCGGGCATTCGATGGGCGGCCGCGTCGCGCTGGAAGCTTTTCGCAGCGCGCCGGATCGTGTCCTGGGGCTCGCACTCCTCGATACCGCGTACAGGCCGTTGCAGCCGGGCGAAGCGGGCGAGCGCGAAAAGGCCGAGCGCGCTGGGTATGTGAATATCGCCCAGACGCAAGGGATGCGGGCCATGGCTCGCACGTGGCTGCAAAAGATGGTGCATCCTTCGCGACTCACGGACGAGCTCCTGATCGAATCGATTGTCGAGATGCTCGCCCGGAAATCTCCCGAGATATTTGCCGGGCAGATCAAAGCGCTGCTCGGGCGGCCGGACGCGACGCCGGTGCTGGCGGCCGCGCATTGTCCCACCTTGGTGCTATGCGGCCGCGAAGACGCGTGGAGCGTGCTCGATGTGCATCGCGATATGGCCGCGCGGATGCCGAATGCGCGGCTCGCGATCATCGAAAATTGCGGACACATGGCGACGATGGAGCGCCCCGAAGCCGTAACCGCCGCGCTCGTTGAGTGGTTCTCGGGCTTGTCCGATTGACGCCACCCGCCAGCTTTTCTAGAATCGCCAGCCGGGAATAGAAAGGGTTAAACCAGTCGCGAACATGATTATCGACTCTCACCAGCACTTCGTTCGTCTCGCCAAACACCCGGAAGTCGAAGGCTTTCGCACGGCGCAGCTTGCCGGAAAAAATCTCGATGTTCCTAAAATCTCCGACGCGGATGTCACAAAGAGTCTCGAGCAGGTCGTCAGCCTGATGGACTCGCGCCGAATCGACGTCGCATTCGCCTCTCCCCGCGCGAAAGCCATGGCGACGCATGAGGGCACCACCGAACAGAATGCCATCTGGGCCGATCTCAACAACGGCCTTATCATTCGCGCCTGCCAGTTGACTCCCGGCCGCTTTGCACCGGTCGGCATGCTCGGGCAGCATCCGTCGTGTCCATCCGAGCAGGTTGCGAAACAGATCGAGCGTTGGACCAGGGAAGGTTTCATCGCGTTCAATTTTGACCCCGACGGCACCGGCGGCCGCTGGCAGAATCAGCCCTTCACCGGAAAACACAATTATCCGGTTTTCGAAGCGGCGCAGGCGCTCGACGTGCCGCTCGTGCTGCACGGCAGCGAATCGATCAATAAGAACTTCCCGCATACGGCCGTCCAATATCTGGTCGCCGATATTACGGGCTTCGTTCAACTTATGATGGCGAAGGATCTGTTCCGCGATTTTCCGCGCCTGCGATTTCTGATCCCGCATGGCGGCGGCGCGCTGCCGTGCCAGATCGGGCGTTGGAGGGCGATCGCGAAGTACAACAGCTGGGCCAGCCCGGACGAAATCCTCGGCAACGGCAACGTTTTCGTCGATACCTGCGTCTACAACGATCTCAACATGCAGATGCTTTTCGACGCTGTCCCGCTCGAGAGCATCCTGTTCGGCTCGGAGTGCGACGGTGCGTTCCCCGGCGTGGTGAACGACGAGACGCACGATCATTACGACAATACGCGGCGCTATGTGGACGATTCGAAGCTCAACACCACCGACAAGGCCCGGATTTATGCCGCCAACGCGCGGCGCGTTTATCCCCGTGCGAGCCGCTGGATGCAAGCGTAGGGGAGTCTAGGAGAACTTCATGAGCAAACCGGTCGTAGTGCGAAGTATCGAGCAGCCCGCGGAAGACGCCGTCGCCGCGCTAGAGAAATACGGCGTTTCGACCGTGCACGAAGCGCAAGGGCGGATTGGCCTGCTCGCCAGCTATATGCGCCCGATCTATCCCGGCGCTGCAATCGCCGGCGCGGCGGTTACTGTCTCGCTGCCCCCGGGCGACAACCTGATGATTCACGTGGCGGTCGAAGTCTGCCGCAAGGGCAATATTCTGGTGGTGGCGCCGACCTCGTATTGCACCGACGGGTATTTCGGCGAGCTGCTGGCCACGTCGCTGCGTGCGCACGGCGTGAAAGGCTTGATCATCGAGGCAGGCGTCCGCGATGTGGGTCCGCTCACCGCGATGAAGTTTCCCGTCTGGAGCCGCGCGGTGAGTTCTCAGGGCACGGTGAAGGCGACGCTTGGCTCGGTGAATGTCCCAATCGTGTGCGCGGGCGCAGCGATCGATCCCGGCGACGTGATCGTTGCCGATGACGACGGCGTCGTAGTGGTGAAGCGCGCGGAAGCCGCGAAAGTGTCCGCAGCTTCCGAGCAGCGCGTAAAAAAGGAAGACGTCACGCGCGAAAAGCTGGCACGCGGCGAACTCGGCCTCGATATGTACGGCCTGCGCAAAAAGCTCGAAGAGCTCGGCCTCGAGTATCGCTGAGGATTCTCGTATCGCCTTTGGTGTTTCGGGTGCCCCTCGGTTTGTGAGGGTGGGGCCTTTGGCATCTAGTCAGATAACATCATGGCCCACGAACCCTTTCATCGCATCGCGCTCGTCGGCTTCGGCGAAGCCGGCGGAATCCTCGGCCACGACCTCGCAAAGCAGGGAATCGAAGTCTCATTCTTCGATATTCTCCTGCGCTCGAAAAAGGCGCGCCCATCGATGCTCGCAAAGGCTCAAGCCTCCGGCGTTCACGCCAAAGAAACGCTGCGCGATTGCGTGCGCGACGCCGAACTAGTGATCTCGGCGGTCACGGCTTCTTCGGCTGCCAGTGTCGCGAAGGAAGCGGCCCCGCTCCTCAAATCCGATCAAATTTTCCTCGACATCAATTCGGTGTCGCCCGAAACGAAGCGCAAAGAGGCGCGCCACTTCGAAAAGAGCAAGGGTTACTTCGTCGAAGCGGCAGTGATGGCGCCCGTTCCGCCGCAGCGCATCAAGGTCCCCATGCTACTCGGCGGCAAGTGCGCTGCTAAGCTCGCTCCGCGCTTGCAGGCGACGGGGATGAATGCGACCGCGGTGAGCGATCAGATTGGAGTCGCATCCGCGATCAAGATGTGCCGCAGCGTGATGATCAAGGGACTCGAAGCGCTGGCGATCGAAAGCCTGTTCGCAGCGCGCCGCTACGGCGCCGAAGACGCCGTGCTCACTTCGCTCGACGCCACTTATCCCTCCATGGGGTGGAAGGACAAGTTGCCTGACTATCTCATCAGCCGCGTCGCCGAACATGGCCGTAGGCGCGCCGCCGAAATGCGCGAAGCCGCGTTAGCGGTCGCCGACGTGGGAATGGGTCCGCTTCTGACCGAGCGAACCGCCAAGCGCCACGATTGGCTGGTCGATGAGATTGCCGCGCTGGGCCTGAATCGAGACGCAGGAGCATTCGGCGATTCGTTTTCCTGGCGTATACTCGCCGACGCGCTCGTAGCTCGCACGAAGTCTCATACTGCCCAACGAAGAAGGCGGAAGAAGTCATAGCGTCGGTAACCGACGCTTGGAATGACCATGACAAAAAATCAAATACTGATCGACCTATCTGAATCGGACATGACGAAGTTTGGAAAAGAGGATTTTGAGCGGCAATCTCTGCCTCAGAAGGTTTTCTCCGCTATCTGGCAGGTCGAATCGGAAGTCAATAACGGAGGCTTTTTGCAGTACTTCTCGAACGGCGCGGAATCTGCGCTGTTCGTTGTGGAGGCACTTGAAACAATCAAGGCTCCTAAGACTGCGAATATCTGCGACCGTGCGATCGTTGAGGCTTTTCCTCATGGATTGCCGCACACCGCGGAGGCTATCGGTTCTGAAGCAGCCGAGCTTTCCCAGGGAATTGCTGAGAAGCTGGAATCCTTAGATACAGAGTTCCTCTCATATCCGCACAATCTGACGGACCTGCTTTTTGCCTATGTGAAGGCGCATCCAGAGGAGTTCGGCGCGGTCCCTGAACCAGAAGACGATTAGCGCCGACGCAGAGTGTCCCGCCCCCGGGAACTAGGGGTGCCGTCGCCAGCGCCGTCGGTTTTAGAAGAAAAAGAATCGCTTCCGCCGCCCGGTTCGTATTCCTCGCACTGCCTCTTCATCCATGCCCGCGCCTTCGGGCAGCTCCGGCACCCATGGCAGCGGTCGTCCTTCAAACGCCGCTAGCGGATTATCGATCAGCAGCGCTCGCGCTACGTCTTCTCCGTGCGTCTTCGCCACCAGCTCGAAGGTTTCCTTCAGCCGCAGCGGCCGCGTTGTGATGTTGTGCGCGTCGCTCGCGATGAAATGGACGGCATTCGCGTTAAGCCACTCCTCGGCCATCGCCTGCGCCGATTCGCCGAATTTCCCCAGCAGCGATTGCGCCGTGATCTGCGCGTAGCAGCCCTGGTTCAGCCAGCGGTAAAGCCGCTCGGGCTGCGAACGGATCAGCGGATTGCGCTCGGGATGCGTGATGATTGGCCGCAAACCCGCTAATTGCAATTCATGCAGCGCCTGATCGAGCGACGGCGGAATCGAATAATCCGCGAATTCGACGAGCAGGTATTTCTTCTGGTTCAGGGTGAACCGCTGCGCATCGCGCCGGATCTCCTGCAGGTTCTCGAAGCTCAGATGAAAATCGCACCCAGTGGCAAAGATAAGCCGGCCCTCGAATCGCGATTGCAACTCATCGCGCCGCTGCCGGATCGCATCCGGCAGAAACGGCCAGGCTGGGCTCGCGTGCGGCGTGCCGATGATGTGTGTCACACCGTCTTCGATGGCCATTTCGGCCATTCCACACGCAATTTCAAATGATTCCGCGCCGTCGTCGAGATTGGGAAGAATGTGGCAGTGAATGTCGACCATTTAAAACAGCATAGCGCAGCCGAAATGCGATCACAACGCCCGGTCCTGCTGCGTGGTCGTGTCATTTTCGTCCGGTGCGCATTCATCGCACCCGCGGTTCGGAGATCCCCGGGGCCTCCGCGCTCTCAGCGGTTCTTTGTGCACTCTGTGTTTAGCTGGCGTTCGATTCCTCGTAGCAACGAGTGGCGCTACGCCTCCGGCCCTCCTCAGACTGCGCGCTTCCTGTTATTCTCTTGCTTCGCAGTGTATACCTCTTGTTTGGCTTCAGACGTGTTCGGGCGGGATAATCTGGCCCGAAGCAAATCCATGCAAGCTCGGGAGGAAGGGGACGGGGTGGCAACGGACCGCAAGCCGGAGTTTTTCGCTGGGAAGGACGCGCGCGTCGGAATCATCGGTTGCGGCTACGTGGGGCTGCCACTCGCGCTGCGCTTCGCGGACGTGGGCCACAAGGTCACGGGATTCGACCTCGACAAATCCAAGGTCGACAAGCTCAACGCGGGCCAATCCTACATCCAGCACATTTCCGCCGACAGAATTCGCACACACGTCGAGGGAAAACGCTTCGAGGCGACCACCGATTTTTCGCTCCTGAAGCAGGTCGATGCGGTCCTCATCTGTGTGCCGACTCCGCTCGACGAGCGCCGCGAGCCCGACCTCACTTACGTGGCCGACACCACGAAAGCGATCGCCCCGAACCTGCAGCGCAACCAGCTGATCGTCCTCGAGAGCACTACGTATCCCGGCACCACCGAAGAGCTGGTTCTCCCGATCCTCGAAAAGACCGGCCTGAAATGCCCGATCGCGCGCGGCCCGGCCGCCGAAAACATCGCCACCGACTTCTATCTCGCTTTTTCGCCCGAGCGCGAGGACCCCGGCAACAAGCAATATGGCCTGGCGCAGATTCCCAAGGTTGTCGGCGGGATCAATCCTCCGAGCGGCCGTGCGGCAGCGGGACTCTACGCCCAGATTGTTTCGAAGGTCGTGCCGGTCAGCTCGACGCGCGCCGCGGAAATGGCAAAGCTGCTCGAAAACATCTTCCGCTGCGTGAATATCGCGCTGGTCAACGAACTCAAACAGCTCTGCCTGCGCATGGACCTCGACGTCTGGGAAGTGATCGACAGCGCCGCAACCAAGCCGTTCGGCTTCATGCCTTTCTATCCCGGACCAGGGCTGGGCGGGCACTGCATCCCCGTCGACCCGTATTACCTGTCGTGGAAGGCGCGCGAATACGATTTCGCCACTCGCTTCATCGAGCTGGCGGGCGAAATCAATACGGAGATGCCCTACCACGTCGTCAACGCCGTAGCGGGCGCGCTCAACGACCGCCAAAAGAGCATCAAGGGCTCGAAAATCCTGCTGCTCGGCGTCGCCTACAAGAAAGATGTCGATGACCTGCGCGAATCGCCGTCCCTCAAGCTGCTCGAGCTGCTCACCGCCCGCGGCGCCGCCATCGACTACAACGACCCCTATTTCCCGGCGCTCCACAAGATGCGCCACTACGATTTCTCGGACAAACGCTCGGTGGAACTGACGCCTGCGAATCTCGGCGCCTACGACTGCGTCCTGATCGCCACGGATCATTCAAGCTACGATTACGATGTGATCGTAAAGCACTCCCGGCTGGTGGTCGATACCCGTAATGCCACTCGCCGCGTCAAAGAGGCGCCCGAAAAGGTCGTCCACTGCTGAGGCCGGCCCTCTCCAGGCCTGGGGGTTAACCAATGGGACCGACGTACTATTGCCACGTTAATACAATAGCCCTAGCGTACTATACATGGACGCACAGACCGTCTCACGCCCGGGTAAGCAAGCTGTGACCGCGGAAGCCAGCCGCCGCCGGAGCATGCGCGTGCTGCTGAGCGTGCCCATTCGGGTCACAGGCAAAACCACCGCCAACGCGGACTTCGAGGAGCAAACCCGCACCCTCGTTGTGAATGCTCATGGCGCCCTGATTTCCCTGCAGGCGCCCGTTGCCAGCAGTCAGAGTCTTACCGTCGAGCACAAAGCCACCAACGAGTCGCGCGAATGCCGCGTGGTGCATGTGGGAACGCAGGCCGCCGGGAAGATACAGGTCGGAATCGAGTTCGTGAAACCTTCAGGTTCATTCTGGCAAATCGATTTTCCTCCGGACGATTGGGTGGTCCCCGAAAGCTGAGCGCATTTCACCGGCCCAACAGAATTCCTCCGAGAAATTACTGCGATGATGAAGTGAGTTCGGCGCGCAAGTTTCCGAATGGAAGCTGCGCCTGCATGAGGATTGGTGTGCGCGCAGCGTCGTTCGCGATCCATACGATCATGTGGACGCCCGCCACCGGCTTTTGGTGCTGGAAGAGATCGATCGCCACTCGCGAGGTGGAAAATGTGCCCGCGGCGATTGTCACGCTGTCGTCCGTGGTCTCGCGCTTGGCCGTGGCTTCGTACAGGTCGTGCCCATCATAGACAGTTCCCAGGAATTCCGGCGTGTGCTCCCAATCGACGTGGCGCAGCTCGTAGAGCGTGCCCAGCGGATCGCGCGTGCCCGCCAGCACCACGACGCTCGGCCCCGGCCCGCGCGACGCCACGCCCGGCGCCGTGAAATGGAATACCTGATCCTGGATTTTGCCGAGCTCGTCGAGATGCGTTTCGTACTGCCGGGATGCGAGCGTCGATTGATCGGCGTACGAATCGAACTGGTCGTCGACTGAAAAGAGCTCGCGGACCGGGTTGAGCGTGTGCGCCAGCGCGCGGAAGTGCCACGTCGAGTAACCGAAAAGGTCACGCTGCTCGGGCACAGTCAATTGCACCGACGCCGCATTCGAGAATGCGGACCACGACACGCGGTAATTCAGCGTCTCGCCGGTGCGAAACGGCATCGCAACCGGTTTCACCGCCGCGGGGGGATCGGGCTTTGACTTGATCGCCTTGTGCCGCGGCGTTTTCTGAGCGCTCGCCATGGCCGGCGGCAGCAATAGCGCACCGGCTGCCACAATCATCGCGGCGATCGGACCGCGCCTACTCCAATTTTCGTGCGCCCTCATCTTCCTTAGCTGTGATTCTCCGTTGACCGAAAGTGTTGCGCCGCGAGCAACGGCGCTTGCCGCATTATCAGCTGCCGGGCTATATTCAAGCGTACCTGAAAACGCACAGCAGGGTCACCTCGTCCCGAAAGCCGTCAAAAGCTCGTTGAGATCGGGAAATCCTGTTTCGGCGCCCCTTCCGCAGAGGAGGTTTCACCGTTTGCGCTATCTCGTGACAGGTGGTGCGGGTTTTATCGGCTCCAACATCGTGGACGAACTCCTCCGTCGGGGCCATTCTGTCGTCGTGCTCGATGATCTTTCGAGCGGGAGCGAACAGAATCTGGCGGGCGTTCGCTCGAAGATCGATTTGCGGATCGGCAGCATCATCGATCTCGCGACGGTGCAATCGGCCTGCGTCGGCGCCGATTATGTAATCCACCTCGCGGCGCGCACCTCGGTGCCGAAATCGGTGAAAGATCCGCTCGAAACGAACCACGTGAATATCGACGGCACGCTCAACGTGCTCGTGGCCGCCCGCGACGCCAAAGTGCGCAGATTCGTTTACGCGGCATCATCGTCCGCATACGGCGAAACGCCCACGCTGCCGAAGATCGAAAGCATGCAGCCAGAGCCGATTTCGCCCTACGGCGTCACGAAATTCGTTGGCGAGCTCTACGCGCAGGTTTTCGGCCGCGTCTACGGCCTCGAAAACGCGTCGGTGCGCTATTTCAATGTCTTCGGGCCGCGCCAAGACCCGACGTCGCAGTATTCGGGCGTACTCTCGCGCTTCATGCTGGCGGTGCTCAAGAGCGAACCGCTTGTCATCTATGGCGATGGCGAACAATCGCGCGACTTCACCTACATCGACAACATCGTCGACGAAACGCTGCGCGCCTGCGAGGTTCCCGGTGCGTCCGGCAAGGTCTTCAACGGCGGCACGGGCGCGCGCATCACTCTGAACCAAGTCGTCAAGCTCCTCGAAAAAATCACTGGCAAAAAACTCCAGGTGAGATACGACCCGCCTCGCGACGGCGATATCCGTGATTCGCAGGCCGACGTTTCGCTCGCGCGTAAAATCCTCGGCTACGACCCGCGCGTCCTCTTCGAAGAGGGCCTCCAGCGCACCTGGGTGTGGTACGAATCCGCCTACGGCCAGAAGTAACGCTCGCTGGACGAGTCCAGAGCAGGCGGACGGTTTCTCGGGAACTCCGTGTACTCAGTGTTTCTCTGCGTACTCCGTGTTTAGATCGGCGTTCGAGTCCCCGCCAACGGTCAATTGAAATACCGGACGGCCAGTTGCCGCGCACACGCGAGGCGTCTATCATGGGTAATTGCGCCGAGCGGCGGGCGGCGATCTGATCCTGCGCCGAAAGGAAATCATGGCGAGTGAAGCGGTGGTGATGGAAGCGTTGCGCGGGGTGATGGACCCGGAGCTGCACAAGGACATCGTCACACTAGGCATGGCAAAAAACATCCAGGTGCGCGATGGCTCCGTATCGCTCCTCGTCACCCTCACTACGCCCGCCTGCCCGCTGAAAGACACGATCGAGAAAGATGTCCGCGCCGCGCTCGGGAAAGTTCCGGGCATCACATCGGTTGAAGTGAAATTCGATGCGTCTGTGCCGGCGGGGAAGCGGTTGCAGGACAAAGCCCCGATCGAAGGTGTGAAGAATCTGGTGGCCGTCGCCAGCGGCAAAGGCGGCGTCGGCAAGACGACGGTCGCCGTAAATCTCGCGATCGCCCTGAAAAACATGGGCGCGACGGTCGGCCTGCTGGATGCCGATATTTACGGCCCCAACGTTCCGGTGATGCTCGGCACGCTCGAGCAGCCGCGCGCTCTCGATGAGCGCACCATCATCCCGGTGCAGGCGCACGGTGTGAAAATGATCTCGATGGGCCTGCTCAATCCGGGCGATAAACCCCTCGTGTGGCGCGGCCCGATGCTGCACAGCGTGATGCAGCAATTCCTGCGGAGCGTGCGCTGGGGCCAGCTCGATTATCTAATCGTCGATCTGCCGCCGGGCACAGGTGATGTTCAGCTCAGCCTGATGCAAAGCGTGTCTGTCAGTGGCGCGGTCGTCGTTACGACACCTTCGGTGGTCGCGCTCGCCGATGTGCGCAAGGCTATCGAGATGTTCCGCCAGGTGAACGTCGAAATTCTCGGCATCGTCGAAAACATGAGCTATTTTGCGTGCCCGCACTGCCAGGGGCGCATCGACGTCTTCGGCCACGGCGAGGGCGAAAAGATGGCGCACACCTTCGGCCTGCCGTTCCTCGGCGAGATCGAAATCGATCCGAAGATTCGCATCGGCGGCGATACAGGGAAGCCTGTCGCGTCGCTCGGAGAAGAGGCGCCGGGCGCGAAGAGCATCTACGCGATGGCGCGCAATGTCGCAGCCCGGCTTTCGGTGGTGAATTTGACGGCCTCGGCTCCGGTCGTGCAGATCCTTTGAGATAGTGGGTTCGTCAGCCAAGAGAATTGCAGCCAATCGGTGGGACGCGCTCCGTCCCACGCGGAGATACCACGCACATGAGTGATCTCGTTCAAGTCACCACGGACAAAGATGTCGCAATCATCACCATCAATAATCCGCCGGTCAACGCCTTAAGCCGCGGCGTGCCGGAAGGAATCGAGGCAGCCATCGCGCGCATCAACAGCGACGACTCGATCAAAGCCGCGGTCCTGATCGGCGGCGGCAAGACGTTCATCGCCGGTGCGGACATCAACATGTTCGTCGAAATGACGTCCGGCAAGGGCGGAAAAATCGATTTGCTGCCCACGCTGCTGAAGATCGAAGATTGCCGCAAGCCGGTGGTTGTCGCGCTGCACGGCAATGCGCTCGGCGGCGGCCTCGAAGTCGCGCAGGCCTGCCACTATCGGCTGATCGCTCCGGGCACTCGCGTGGGGCAGCCGGAAGTGAATCTCGGAATCATTCCCGGCGCGGGCGGCACGCAGCGTTTGCCGCGTCTTGCTGGCATCGCGAAAGCGGTCGAGATGTGCACCACGGGCAAGCCGGTAACGGCTGCCGAGGCGCTCGAAGCCGGAATCGTCGACAAGATCGTCGAGGGCGACTTGCTGGCGGGCGCAATTGCATTTGCGCGCGAAATCGCCGGCAAGCCGGTGCGCAAGACGCGCGAGCGCACCGAGAAACTTGGCATGCCCGAGCAGAATGCACCCATCTTTGCCGCCGCGCGAGAAACCGTCCGCAAGAAGCAGCGTGGCCTCCCCGCGCCGCTCGCGGCCATCGACGCAATCGAAGCCGCTACCAAGCTGCCCTTCGACAAAGGCTGCCAGGAAGAAGCGCGGCTTTTCGACAAATGCCTGTATAGCGACGAATCAAAAGCCCTGATCCACGTATTCTTCGCCGAACGCGAAGTTTCGAAAGTCCCGGACATTCCGAAAGACCTGCCGCTGATCCCGGTTAATTCCGTCGCGATCGTCGGCGCGGGCACGATGGGCAGCGGCATCGCCATGGTCTGCGCCAATGCAGGCATCCCGGTCGTGGTCAAAGATTCGGACCAGGCCGCCCTCGACCGCGGCCTCGCGAACATTCGTAAAAATTACGCAACATCGGTGAAACGCGGCCGGTTTACGCAGCATCAGGTGGACGAACGGATGGCGCTGATCAAGCCCACGCTCAACTACGCCGATTTCGCGAACGCCGACATGGTGATCGAGGCGGTCTTCGAGACGATGCCCGTCAAGAAGGAAGTCTTCGCCGAGCTCGACCGCGTCTGCAAGCGCGGCGCGATTCTTTCGAGCAACACCTCCACGCTGAATATCGACGAAATCGCCGCCACCACCTCGCGTCCCGAAGCCGTGATCGGCATGCACTTCTTCAGCCCCGCCAACGTGATGCGCCTGCTCGAAATCGTGCGCGGCCGCAAAACCGGCAAGGACGTGATCGCCACCTGCATGCAGCTCTCGAAGAAAATCGGCAAGATCGGCGTGCTCGTCGGCAATTGCCGCGGCTTCGTCGGCAACCGCATGTTTCTCCCCTACATTCGCGAGGCGCAATTTCTCGTGGAGGAAGGCGCCACGCCCGAAGCGGTCGATGCGGCGCTCACCGATTGGGGAATGGCGATGGGGCCGCTGGCCGTCGGAGATCTCGGCGGGCTCGACATCTCGTATCGCATCCGCAAAGAGTATCGCCATCTCGAAAAGCCCGGCACGCGCCAGCCTTATGTTGAGGATCGTCTCGTCGAAATGGGCCGGCTCGGCCAGAAAACCGGCGCAGGCTGGTATAAATACGATGCCGACCGCCGTGCGTCATCCGATCCCGAGGTTGCCGAGTTGGTCCGCAAGTGGAGAGCCGACGCTGGCACGCCGCAGCGCCAGATTTCATCCGAGGAAATCGTCGAGCGCTGCGTCTATTGGCTGATCAACGAAGGCGCGCGCATTCTCGAGGAAGGCTACGCCCTGCGCGCCGGCGATATCGACACGATCTACGTGAATGGCTACGGTTTTCCCGCATTCCGCGGCGGCCCTATGTGGTATGCCGGCGCCGTAGGGCTGAAGAAAATCTACGACCGCGTCTCCGAATTTCACCGCCAGCACGGCCAAATCTGGGAGCCTGCGCCATTGCTCAAGCAGCTAGCCGAGGCCGGCAAAACCTTCGCCGATTTCCAGCGCGAAAGCGTCCACGCTGCAGATTAGGGAGCGCGGCTTTTAGTAGCACAGACAATCCTGTCTGTGCTCTTCTGCCGTTTGCTTCTGCTCGGTGGAGGCGTGAACCCTGGGAGTTTGTGTGATAACCCGAGGGTCTTTGTAGCTCGCGGCTTCGGCCGCGACACAAGCTGCAAATCTCCCGGGCTTTAGCTGTGAAGTTCTCCGTTGCGCTGCGTGCCGGTCTAAGTAGGGTGACAGCTCCGCGGCTGATCCGCTCACATCGGGGCTGGAGTTTGCGCACAAGCGAAGCGCCGGAGGCGCGATTGCCGTTAGCCCGGCATGGAGCGAAGCGGAATGCCGGGCACGTGTAGCTAGAATCCCTAGTCCCGGACGGGACGGTTGAAATGTCGTTGTTCGCGTCTACGCTGTGGATCGCGGCTTCAATGGCACCGACAATGCTGTCGGTGCGTCTTCCTGGGAACGCCAATCCCTGCATGTTCGCTACGCGGTCTGAGTTCCGCTACACGTAAAACCGCATCAGCCACTCAGCCACGCAGCAGGGTTTCGCGGAGTTCTCGCCTTCCACGGTCACCAGCACTTCCGCCTCAACGCAATCGGCAAGTTCTTTCAGCGCCTTCAGCGCCACTCGCGCGCGAATCCTCGACTCCGCCGGCACCGGAGCAGGGAACCGCACGCGATTCAATCCATAATTTACGCTCATACGCACGCCGCGCACCTGAAACACCTGCTTCGCAAGATGGCCGATCAGCGACAGCGTCAGAAATCCGTGCGCAATCGTCGTGCCGTAGGGCGATTCGCGCGCCGCACGCTCGCGATCTTCGTGGATCCACTGATGGTCCTCGGTCGTCGCCGCGAACTGGCTGATACGTTCTTGCGTCACCAAAAACCAATCGGACACGCCAAGCTCGCGCCCGACAAATTCCTTCAGTGCCTGCGGCGTTTCCAGAATGAGCGGCGGCATAAGACTATTTCTTCGGCGTCACGCCGAAAGCATCCGACTGAAATTCGAGCGACGCTGGAAAATGCTGCGCGAAGTACGTCCAGTCGTGCGCGCCGGGATAGAGGTGGAATTCGTGCGGAATGTGCCGCGAAACGAGCAGTTCGTGAAACGCCTGCGCCCCCACATTGAAGCCGTAACTATCTTCGGTTCCGCAGTCGAAATAGATCTTCAGCCCAACGGGCCTCGGCCCGTCGCGCGCGATCGTAAACGGATTCTCACGCTCCCAGAACGCGCGGTCAAACGGATTGCCAAAAGCCGATCCAAGCATGCGCGCGAGAATGTTCGATGCGCCGGGCGTCGCCATCTCGATATGCGGAAGCTTGGCGATCAACGCGGGGCTATTCGCGCTCACGGCGGCGAACGTTTGCGGGAAAATCAGCCCGAGCCGCAGCGCGCCGTAGCCTCCCATCGAAATTCCGGCAATGCCGCGCGAGTGCCGCGCGGCGCGAATGCGGTAGTGGCTCTCGATGTACGGTAGGAATTCGCGCATCAGAAAATCCTGATACCGCACCTTTCCGTCGCGCGAGTTGATGAAAAACGTCCGGCCTCCCGCCGGCGCCGCAATCACAAACTCACCCATCTGCTTCTGGTCCCACAAATCCTGAATCAGGTCCCAACCGCCCGAATTCAGCAGGGCCTGCTCGTTCTCGCCGATCCCGTGCAGAAAATAGAGAACGGGATACCGCTGCGCCTTGTCCGCATCGTAGCTCGGCGGCAGCAGCACGCAATAGGGAACCGCGCGGCGCAGAATCTTGCTCGGAACCGAGTTGCACTCAGCCCGGCTCGCGGCGCGGGCGACGCTAGCAAAGGAAAGCCACGCCAGCGCGACCAGAAATCCAGCGAGCGCGAGCCCACCGCGCCTATTCATACCGCAACGCCTCAACCGGATTCAGCTTCGCCGCGCGCGACGCCGGATAAATCCCCGCCGCGAGGCTCACCCCAACCGAAAACGCAATCGCCGCTGCCACCATCCACCATGGCACGGCGGCCACTGTGATCGCGGGCAACTGCTGCCGCGTCAAGTAAAGGTCGGTGCCGAAATTGAGCGCCCGCCCGATCAGCCAGCCCATAGCCACGCCGAGGACACCGCCCAGCAGGCCCATGGCAGCCGCCTCCGCGAAGAAAAGCCTTTGCACGTCGCGATCGGCCGCCCCCAGCGCCTTCAGCACTCCGATTTCGCGGCGCCGCTCGAGGATCGCCATCACCAGAGTATTGATGATCCCGAGCGAGGCGACCACAAGCGCGAGGCTGCCGAAAATCAGAAGCAGGAGATCGAATACAGTGAAAACCAGCCGCAGATTCCGCGTCGCGTCCAGCAGCGAAAACGCGCTGAAGCCCATTTTCTTGATCGCGTCTTCCGCGGCCTTCACGTCGACCGCGTCCTTCACGCGCACGGTCAGGTTGTCGTACGTTTTCTTTGTTGACGCTGAGGTGTCGCGTATCAGATCGCGCAAGTCGTTCGTCTGCGTCGCCTGCAGTTGCTCCGCGAGCTGCAGCGGGATCAGCAGCCGCCCGCGCCCGAACGTGCCGAGCCCGGCGGATGGTTCTGTCGTCACGATCCCGACCACGCGCAGTTTCTCCTCGTGCGGCACAATGGAAAATCCGCCTGCCTCGGAATTCGCGTCGCTTCCTGCAGGCAGCGGCGTCCGTTCCGCATAGCGCAGCACAAGATCTTTTCCGAGCAACGAATACGGCTGATCCGAAAGTTGCTTCGCCAGATCGATCTGCAAAATCGCCTCGCTGGCGTCCGGCCCCGAAAAGAAATGTCCCTGCATCCCGTCAAACGATCCGCCGTCGCGATCCGATTCGGGTATCCCCGCCACGATCGTCGGATAGGGATTTCCGTTGTAGTGAATCTCGGTCGGAAATCGAATCTCCGGATACACCTCGATCACGTTGCGCAGCGCCCGAATTTCGCTACGCGCGCTGTCGTCGAGCGGCACAACGGGCGTCGCCGCCGCGGCAGCCACGGCGGGATTCGCCTCTCTGGGCCGTCCAAACCCCGTGAAGTTCGTTCGCGGAGTCACGATGATGGCGTTAAACAGCCCGGAATGCGACAGGCTGTCGCTCGCCAGATTCTGCAATCCGACTCCGAGCGACAGCATCGCCACCAGCGACGCCACGCCCACCCCGATGCCAAGCGTCGTCAGCGAATTGCGAAAGATCGCTTCGCGCAGGTTGCGCGCCGCCAGATCGACCAGGTCGCGGGTCTTCACGCGCGGACTCCGTCATTCGTAATCTTGCCGTCGCCCATCAGGATCATTCGATGCGCGAAGCGCTCGGCGCGCGGCTGCTCGTGCGTCACCATCACAATTGTCATTCCCATCGTCTCGTTGATCTCGCGCAGCAGTAGCATGATTTCGTCACCGGTGGCGCTGTCGAGGTTTCCGGTCGGCTCGTCCGCGAGCAGAATCGTCGGCCGGTTCACCAGCGCGCGCGCCAGCGCCGCCCTCTGCTGTTCGCCGCCCGAAAGCTCGGTAGGTCTGTGCGTGAGCCGCGCGCTCAGTCGCACGCGATCCACCGCTTCGCGCACGCGCGCCGTGCGTTCGCCGCGCTCCACCTCCGCCAGCCGCAGCGGCAATTCGACATTCTCCTCGAGCGTCATCCGCGGCAGCAGATTGAACGATTGAAACACCATCCCGATCGTATGGCTGCGGTGCCGCGCCAGCTCGTCGGAACTCATTTCGGCGAGATTCCGCTCATGCGCGAAAATCGCGCCCGAAGTGGGCCGGTCGAGCCCCGCCGCCAGATTGAGCAGCGTGGATTTTCCCGAGCCCGAACTTCCCAGCAGCGCGACGAACTCGCCCGCCGCGACGCTCATCGTCACGTCATCGACGGCGCGCACCAGCGTGTCGCCCATGGGATAGTGCCGCACCAGATGCTCCGTGCGGATGGCAGCCTTGCCGTTCCGCTCGGCCGCTCCGGATGCGCCTTGCGAAGCGCTGATATTCGGCGAAGTCATGACCCTCAATCTTACTACGCGCGCGGCCTGCGCAATGTTGCTCCGAAAGCACTTTCTATCCGTGAAGCGCTCACGCCCGATTCAGGTATAATCGCGCGTCTGGATTCACGAGGCCTTCCGGCTCACACTCCGGATCCTCCAACTTTATCGACGCACGCGGAGAACCATGGCAATTTTGGTTACAGGTGGCGCAGGCTACATCGGAGGCGTGACCGCCGAACGCCTAAAGGCCAAGGGCGAGCCTATCGTCGTCTTGGACGATCTGTTCCGGGGCCACCGCGCCTCGGTCGATCCGGATGTGCCGTTTTATCAGGGCCGCGTGGGCGATCGCGCGCTCGTCACGCGCATCCTCAAGGAACACAAAATCGAGGAGTGCGTTCATTTCGCGGCGCTCGCCTACGTAGGCGAATCCGTCGGCCAGCCGGCGCGGTATTTCGAGAATAACGTCGAGCAGGGAATCGCCTTCCTGAACACGCTAATGGACGCAGGCGTCCGCCGCATCGTCTTTTCATCCACGTGCGCCACCTACGGCGAAGTGGAGAAAGTCCCGATCGCCGAGACAACTCCGCAGTGGCCGGCAAATCCCTACGGTTGGTCGAAGCTCATGATGGAGCGCATCCTCGCGTCCTACGATCACACCTATGGCTTCAGGTTCACAGCGCTCCGCTATTTCAACGCCGCGGGCGCTACCGAATCGCGGGGCGAGCATCACGAACCCGAATCGCATCTCGTTCCCAATGTGCTTGCCGCTGCGCTCGGCGAAAAAGCCGAGGTCACCGTTTTTGGCACCGACTATCCGACGCCCGATGGAACCGCCATTCGCGATTACGTCCACGTCATCGATCTCGCCGAAGCTCACATCTCCGCGCTCGAGTATCTGCGCCGGGGAGGCAAGTCCGATTTCGTCAATCTCGGCACTGGCCAGGGCTATTCCGTTCTCGAAGTAATCGAATCGGCCCGCAAAGTGACCGGCCAGCCGATTCCTGTGCGCACCGCGGGCCGCCGCCCGGGCGATCCGCCGAAGCTCGTCGCCGACGCGACCAAGGCCCAGAAGGTGTTGGGCTGGAAAGCCGTGCAGTCCGACTTGCCCCAGATTCTCAAATCACAATGGGAATGGCGCAAGAAGCACCCGCGCGGCTACTCCGGATGATTGGAAACCCTCCTCGCGAGTTGCGTGTATAATGCGCGGCGGCGTGATCCGCCGTAAGATTTCGGCTTGGACGCTTTCGTCGTGTGCAAAATCGGCTCCTGAATGGCGTGGAAACTTTGGCATGAACGATTAGAGAATTGAGCGAAACATCGATGACAAAAGTTGAAGCGATTATCCAGACCTCGAAGCTGGACGCCGTGAAAGACGCCCTCCACGAAGTCGGCGTCGAAGGGATGACGGTCCTCGAAGCGCGCGGCCACGGCCGTCAGAAGGGGCACACCGAGTTCTACCGCGGCCGCGAATATACCGTCGATCTGATCCCTAAGATCAAGCTCGAGATGGTTCTGGCGGACGACTTGGCCGAGAGGGCCGTCCAGGCCATTATCACGGCCGCCCGCACAGGAAAGATCGGTGATGGTAAGATTTTTCTTTCCAAGGTAGACGATGCCATCCGGATTCGAAACGACGAGCGCGGAGAGACTGCGCTCTAAGGGCATGGCTAAAGCCGCATGATGCAGGCAACGGGCAATGAGACCATCGCACCGAGCCCGGCGCGCGATCAGGATTCAATCAGATACCGATGTCTACCAAGCCCACTTTCGCAACCGAACTCCGCGACGACTACGCGGCCGGTTCGGCGCGCCTGCAGAGGGAATTCGCCTCGAGCGCTGACGGCCGCGCCGCGGTCGAAGGCCGCACGGCCCTTGTAGAGTCCATTGCATCCCGCCTCTGGAAAGAACTTGTCTCGCCTGCCGCTGATGGCCCTCCCGGCTTTGCGCTTCTCGCTCTCGGCGGTTTCGGGCGTCGCTGGCTCTTTCCTTATTCAGATATCGACATCCTTTTCCTCCATTCCGATAACGGCGCTGGCCGGGAGCTCAAGGATCGCATTCGGAAATTTTCGCAGGAAATGTGGGATCTGCGGCTCAAGTTGAGCCCCGCGACGCGCTCCTTGGCCGAGTGCGAGAAATTCGATTCGGACAATGTCGAATTCGCAATTTCGCTGCTCGATTGCCGCTATCTCGCGGGCGATCGCGAACTTCTCGCTCGCTTGCACGATCAGGCGATTCCGAAACTCGTCTCGCGCGAATCGCGGTCGATCGTGCAACGGCTCACGGATCTCACTCGTGCCCGCTACAACAAATTCGGAAACTCCGTCTTCCACCTCGAGCCCAACGTCAAAGACGGTCCTGGCGGCCTGCGCGATTACAATCTTGCCCACTGGCTCGCTCTCATCGCCGCCATGGAAGAAAAAACCGCCTGGCCGGACGAAGCCGAGCTCCTGCCCCCATGGCTGCGCCCGCGTTTCGATGCCGCGCTCGACTTCCTGATGTCCGTCCGCTGCTTTCTGCATTTCAGCCACGGCCGCGACGACAATACGCTCACCTGGGCCGCGCAGGACGAAGCCGCCGTTCGCACCATCGGCGTGCCCGATGCCGACTCGCTGGCCACTTCGGACTGGATGCGCATCTACTATGGTCACGCGCGCTTGATCCACCGCGTCGCAGCGCAGCTCCTCGAAGAGTTTCCCGCCGCGCGCCCGTCGCTCTACCGCCAGTTCCAGAATTTGCGCTCGCGCCTTTCGAACGCCGAGTTCGCCGTCGTCGACGGCCATATCTTCCTCCAGCGCGAGGAATCGCTGAAGGATCCTGAGCTCCCGCTCCGCATGTTTCGCTTTATGGCGCGCCACGGTTTGAGCCTCAGCTCAGCCACCGAGCATCAGTTGGAGGAAATCCTGCCGTCGCTCGCCAAGGATCCGCCGAAAGGCGTAGCCGCGTGGCACTACCTGCAGGAAATCCTGCTGGCTCCGCACGCAGCCGAGGCGCTGCGCGCCATGCATTCGCTCGGCCTGCTCGGTTTGCTCGTGCCGGAATTCAAGGGGATCGATTCGCTCGTGATCCGCGACTACTCACACCGTTTCACCGTCGACGAGCACACGTTCGTCGCGATCGAAAATCTCCACGCCCTGCGAAAATCGCAATCCAAGTGGGATCAGCGCTACGCCGAGCTTCTCGACGAAGTCGAGCAGCCCGACCTGCTCTACCTCTCTCTCTTGCTGCACGATATGGGCAAGGGCGCGGACATCGATCATCACGTGGCCGCGAGCCTCGAACTCGCAAAAACATGCATGGCCCGCCTCGACCTCGATCCGCCCGACCGCGAGACGGTCCTATTCCTGATCGAGCGCCATCTCGAAATCAGCAATTTTCTTCGCCGCGACATCTTCGATCCCGGCACGATCCGCCAGACCGCCGAGAAGATGGGCACGCCCGAGGAGCTCAAGATGTTGTGCCTGCTCACCTACGCCGATATCAAGGCCGTGAATCCCGAGGCGCTCACTCCCTGGAAGGCGGAAAATATCTGGCAGCTCTATATCGGCACGGCAAATTTCATGATGCGCAGCGCCGACGAGCGCCTCCACGGCAGCGCGGATGATGAAGTTCTGGATCATCTCCGCTCCCTCGCGCCCGCTGCGGGGAAAAGAATCGACGCGTTCCTCGATGGCCTGCCGCGCCGCTATCTGCGCACGCAGGCCGCCAGCGACGTCATCCGCCACATGGAGATGTCTAGCCACCTCGCCGAAGATTCCGTGCAGCTCGACCTCACGCGCGGCCGCCACTGGTACGAGCTCACCCTCGTCACTCGCGACCGCCCGTTCCTTTTCGCGAAAATGGCGGGCGCGCTTGCGGCTTGGGGCATGAACATCGTCAAGGCGTCGGCCTTCTCGAATAGCGCGGGCGTGGTCGTCGACACATTTCTTTTCACCGACCGCTTCCAGACGCTCGAATTGAATCTCCCCGAATGGGAGCGCTTCAAGAAGAGCATTCACGATGTCCTGCTGGACAAAGCCGACCTAGACCGCATGCTGCGCGACCGCCTGCGCGCCGAAAAGAACGTCGAGCCGAAGGTGAAAATCGAGACCCGCGTCGAAATCGACGATGCCTGCTCCCCGCACACCACTCTGATCGAAGTCATCACGCAGGACCGCCCCGGGCTGCTCTATCGCATCAGCTCGCAGTTCTCCCACCAGAACTGCAACATCGAAATCGCGCTCATCGAAACCGAAGGCCAGATGGCCATCGACGTCTTCTACCTAACGTCCGCCGGAGACAAGCTCTCGCCCGAACATCAGGAGCGCATCCGCGCCGCCCTCCTGCAGGAGCTCGCCACAAAATAGCCATTTGCGGGGTTTTAGGCATTTTTCAAACTGCGAAAAGTTCCTGAATCCGCCCGGCTCTCGCAAGCGTATTATTATTGGAGGGGGAGGCACTCATGGTAATCCAGAAAAAGCCGGATCTGACTTACGCGGACGTAACGCCGAAGGCGCTCTACATGGGCCGCCGGAATTTTCTCCTCGGTCTCTTGGCGACCACAGCCGTCGTAGCCGGCTGGAAGAAACTGCCGCGCTATTTCGCGGGCAAGCCCACTGGCTCGGTGCCCGTCAAGCTGGATGGCTTGGTGAGCAGCAAGTACACGACCACCGGCGAAAAGCTCACGCCCGAAAACGACGTGACCACCTACAACAATTTCTACGAATTTGGCTCGGATAAGGGCGACCCCTCGCAGAACGCCAAAAATTTCGTCACCGCGCCCTGGAGCGTTTCCGTCGAAGGCGAAGTCGCCAAGCCGCGCAAATTCACGATGGACGAAATCCTGAAGCTCGCGCCGCTCGAAGAGCGCATCTATCGTCATCGCTGCGTCGAGACCTGGTCGATGGTCGTGCCTTGGATCGGCTACTCGTTCAGCACCATCGCGAATCTGGTCGAGCCGACGCCCAAGGCCCGCTACGTCGCGTTCGAAAGCTACTACGATCCGCGCGTGATGCCCTGGGGTGCAAGCACCGGCATCCGCCTGCCTTACATCGAAGGTCTTCGCCTCGACGAAGCCATGAATCCGCTCGCGCTTCTCTGCGTCGGCATGTACGGCGAGACGCTTCCGAATCAGGACGGTGCGCCGGTCAGGATGGTGATCCCTTGGAAGTACGGGTTCAAAAGTATTAAGTCGCTGGTCAAGATCAAATTCGTGAAGAATGAGCCTGACACGACTTGGAATCTCTACGCGCCCAACGAATACGGCTTCTACTCGAATGTGAACCCCAACGTCGATCATCCGCGCTGGAGCCAGGCCAAGGAGCGCCGCCTCGGTGAATTTTTCAAGCGCCCGACGCTGATGTTCAACGGCTACGGCGATCTCGTGGCCAGCATGTACGCGGGAATGGATCTGCGGAAAAATTTCTAGATGAATGCGATTTTGACCAGCAAGTGGACCAAGGTAGTTGTGTTTCTCCTTTGCCTCGTTCCGCTGGGCATGCTGATTTGGCGGATGGTCCACGCCGTGCTCGTCGGCCAGCCGTTCTACGCCAACCTCAGCGCCGATCCCATCAAGTTCATCGAGCACTGGCTGGGCGATTGGACGCTCCGCTTCGTCGTCATCACGCTCGCGATCACGCCGCTTCGCAAAATCCTGCGCCTGCCGCAACTGATCCGGTTTCGCCGCATGCTGGGCCTCTTCGCGTTCTTCTACGCCTGTCTGCACTTCAGCGCATGGCTCGGCCTCGATCAGTTTTTCGATTGGTCGAGCATGATGAAGGACATCGCGAAGCGCCCGTACATCACGGTCGGCTTTTTCGGTTTCGTCCTGCTGATTCCGCTCGCGCTCACATCCACGGCCGCCTCGATTCGCCGTCTCGGCGGAAAGCGCTGGCGGATGTTGCATCGCCTCATCTACATCACCGCAATCGCTGGCGTGATTCACTACTGGTGGCTCGTGAAATCCGACATTCACAAACCGCTCGAATACGCGCTGTTGGTCGGGATTTTGTTGGCCTGGCGCCTCGGCACGTGGCTCATAGACCGCTCGCGCCGCGCCACTAGCGCCGCTCCGCGTCCCGAGAGCCCCACAGCCGAATCCGCGTAGCGCCGGCGTCTCGCCGGCTCTTCACGGTGTCGGAATTTTCGGATTCTTCTATTTGCCGCGGACAGGTAGAATCATAAATTGTGTTTTGGCATCGTACCCAGCATGCCGGGTCGCCTCAGGAGGCGTCGCATTTGAAGCTCGCCGCGCTTGGGATGCTTTTGGCTGTTCTGTCGGCCGGTCTCGCCGGTTGTAAATCGGATCCGCCCGATCCGCCGAATCCTCCGGCCGCTAAACCGCAGCTCTCGGCTGCGCATCCCAGCGTCAGCGTTCTCACGCAACACAACGACAACGCGCGCACCGGCCAGAATCTGCGCGAGACGATTCTCACGCCCTCGAACGTCAACGTCGCCAGCTTCGGCCAGCTCGGCAAGCTTCCGGTCGCCGGCGGCGTCGACGCGGAGCCGCTCTACGTGCCGCAGCTCGTCATCAACGGTGTGGCCCGCAATGTGCTCTACGTCGCCACCGAGCACGGCATGGTCTACGCCTTCGATGCGGACGCGCTCGGCCCGCCGCTCTGGCAGGCGTCCGTGATTCCGGCGGGCGAAACGCCTAGCGACGACCAAAACTGCGCGCAGGTGACGCCCGAAATCGGCATCACGGCGACGCCCGTGATCGACCCGCACGCCGGCCCGAACGGCGCGATTTTCGTCGTCGCCATGTCGAAGGATGCCGCCGGCAAATATCACCAGCGCCTGCACGCGCTCGATCTCGTCACGCACGCGGAACTCGACGGCGGCCCCGTTGAAATCCAGGCCACGCAAACGAGCCAATCCGGCCCCGTCGTTTTCGATCCGCGCCAATACGAAGCGCGTAGCGCGCTTCTGCTGGTGAATGGCCAGATCTACATGGGCTGGAGCTCCCATTGCGACGCGTGGCCGTACACGGGCTGGATCATGGCTTATAGCGAATCCACGCTGCGCCAGACGAGCGTGCTCAACCTGACTCCCAACGGCAGCGCCGGCGCCATCTGGATGTCGGGCGGCGGCATGGCGGCCGATTCCGCGGGCAACATTTTTCTCCTCGATGGCAACGGCACGTTCGATCCCAAGCTCGATGCGGCGGGCATGCCGGTCAACGGAGATTTCGGCAACACGTTTCTCAAGCTTTCGGCGAAAGGCAATGCGCTGCGCGTCGCCGATTATTTCGCGCCGCACGATACCATCCTCAATTCGAATCAGGATCGCGATCTCGGCTCGGGCGGCCTGCTGTTGCTGCCCGACCTGAAAGACGATCGCGGAATCACGCACCATTTGGCTGTCGGCGCGGGCAAAGCCAATTTCCGCACCGGAAAGACCGTGATTTACGTGGTGAATCGCGATGCGATGGGAAAATTCAATCCGCATAGCGACCAGGCGCTCTATCAGAAAATTTCGAATGGGCTCGGCGGGACCGAAGGCGTATTTGCGCTGCCCGCGTATTTCAACAACACGGTCTACTACGGCGCGCAGGGAGATTATCTGAAAGCGTTTCCCATATCGTGCGCCAAACTCGCCGCGCGCGCGGCTTCGCACAGCCCCACGAAATTCGCTTATCCCGGCGCCACGCCGAGCATTTCGGCCAACGGCGCGGCGGACGGCATCGTCTGGGCCGTCGAAGCGGCCACGCCCGGCGTCCTGCACGCCTACGACGCCGCGAATCTCGCCAACGAGCTCTACAACAGCAATCAGGCCTCGGACGGCCGCGACCAATTCGTCGAAAATAAATTCATCACGCCGCTGATCGCCAACGGCAAAGTCTACATCGGCACGCCCGATTCGGTCGCCGTCTTCGGCCTCCTCAACAGCTTGGGCGGCCTCTCGCGCGAATCTCATCCCAATCGCGGAACGTTCGCGCCGGCCGGCTACCGGCTCTTCGCCCGCAATCTCCCCGCGCAATAAAAGCAAGGCTGGCGGTCTTGTTTTCAGATTTTCAGGGCTCCCCACCTGCCCTGAGCAAAGCCGAAGGGTCCTCGCGCCATCTGTGAGGGCGGGACCTCCGCGCAACATTCGAGCAAACCTTACCCTGTAATCGCAGAACAGAACCGGTTTTGCGCGGCATGCGCGTCTTCTTCTACGCACCACGAAATTGCCGCCGGCGGGAACCAAAAAGGGGTTAAATGTCCGATAAGAGTCGATGTTGAAAGGATTTCGCACATGCCTCGCCAGCCAACTCATGAAGAAAAAACGCTCCGTGCTTTCCGCGCTTACATCGAGCTGCTCGACGCCGCGGAATGGTTCAAAAGCGAGGTTCGCGCCCCGCTCGCCGCGTTCGATCTCACGATCAACGAATTCCTTGTGCTCGAGCTCCTCAACCGTGAGGGAGCGCAGTTCGCGACACAGCTTGCGAAAAAACAAAACAAGAGCCGCCAGTGGACCGATGAACTCGTTGGCCGATTGGAGAAACGCGGATGGGTGGCAAGGAAGTTGGTCGAGCTGCCGCCCGTGGAATTCGAGCGGATGCACTGGCCGGCGTCGATGCGCGACGAGCCGCGTGAGGGGCGCCGCGTGCTCGTGGTGGGGCTGACGAAATCGGGAAAGAAGTTCTTCCGCAACGTCCTCCCGCGTCACTCGAAGCTCGTGAAAGCCTTCATGCGCACGCTCAATGGCACCGAACAGGAATCCTTGGCAAGGCTCTGCCGCAAATTGCGCGAGGGCGACATCGTGAAATTTGTCCGCGAGATCAGGATGGAGGAACCCGAGGATTGACGGCGGTCTTGGCCGTTCGCTTTGGCCGTTGCCGGGCGCGGTGTTTGCGTCCGCCGCGGCGGTTTTTGCCTCATGGTGTTGCTCTCGTAGCGGCTTGTCCTGAGTGCCGTGGCGAAGGGCCGCCTTTCAGGCGGGCGGCCCCGGGGTCAAAGATTCAAATGTAGCGCCGCGGTCTTCAGCGCGGCATCTTCGGTTGTGTCGCAGGCGTGCACGAATTCGCACTGAGCGCGGTACGCGCGGCACAATTTAGCCCAGCCCGGAAGGGCTGGGAAAACGTAGAGATTAGATCGCGAGCGCCGTAGGTGCGACACCCAGCCGAACATGAAAACATGTGCCGCACCTACGGCGCTGGGCTCCCTTACACCTCGCGCACCCAGTCCTTCCGGACTGGGCTAAATTCTGCCGCACCTCCGGCGCTCAAGAATGGAACACCGAATGCCTGCCCGCCAAACCCGGGATGGAAACCGGTCGAGAAACGGCGAAAGGCTCGGCGGGCGGTCAGCCTCCTCGCGCACCCTTCACACAGATCGTGAAGGATGCGGCACCCCGCGAATTTCTTCGCAGCTCGAATGAGCTCGGGTGTGAATCGCGCACGAGCGCTGCGATGTTACGCGCCACCCGCGAACTAAGATTCTTTCACGTAGCCGACGCTGCCAAACTGCGAATCGAGTCGTTAAAGCGGAGGCCCTTCTGAAGCAACGCATACCGGTTCTGATAGTCGGCGAGAATGTTGAGATTGTTTGGCGGAGCGAGGCGAAACACCAAACCATAGCTTTCGAGCTTTGAAAATACGCTATCTAGTTCGGGATCGATCCTCGCACCCCACTTTCCTTGCTCCCATCTCGTAAACGCGTTGTATCTTTCAATTCGACCGTTCATACGCACGGTGTCACCCTCAATCCGAACCAACTCGCGCAAGAGCTCGACGTCCCGGTCAGTCAAATCGATAGCAATCCTCATCATTTCCTCGGTTTGATCGGCGTCGCTCCCGCTCGTTTCAAAGGCGGCGTTGGCGAGAATCCTGCCAATGCGTTTGACGCGCGTTATTGACCGAGTATTTTCGGCTTTCCGAGACGCGTCTATCACCAATTCGGCTATGACTTCCTCTCTGGCGTGGGCCTGTTGCTCAGTCAGGCTCGTCTGCAAACCCTTGATATCTTTTGCTTGTCGGTTTGTTTCATCGATGCATGCTTCAAGCATCACTCGGATTCGCTCTATTTCCTCAGCTTTGAGCTTATCTTTCACTATTTCGGGAATTTTGTTGAAGGGCCACGGCAGAGGCAAGACCGACGCGATTGATAGAAGCGTCCTGGAGGCCGGGGGTTCGGAAAGACTTTCCAATTCGATTTGCTCTTTTGCAGCTCGAACCGGGTCGTCTATCACCATTGCCGGGAGTGTACCATTAGAGTAATGTCAGAGACATTAGAGAAGGTATTGAACTTGACCGAAGAGGGGCAATCGAAGCCGGGCCAGCCGAAGCCTTGGTTTGCGTATGGGTATTTTGTTCGACTCCCCGACGGGGCAATCGTTCCTGCAGGTAACGATTTTGGACCAACTCCCGATACCTATCATATTGGTGACAGCCTAGGGACACGGGGAGACTTCGAAGGTGTGGTGATCGGGATTCTAAAAGGCAAGCTGGCCAAGATGTCCGGAGGCTATGACGTATTCGTGCTGGTCGAACAGCGACGCGCACGATCGAAAGAAGCGGGGCCGGCACCGCCGTGGGATTTCTTCGAAGGTGAAGAAGGCAAGAAATTCCTTGAAACAATAATGCGTGAGCCTCCACGTTTGGTTAGCAGACCTCAGATCCAGGCTGAATTCGCCGGCTACCGATTCCGTGCAGTTCGCAACAAGCTGCACCGCAGACCGCTGAACGAGACCTTCTTCGATTTCCAGATAAACCATCTCTTATGGCTGCTTGGCAAGGATTGGTTCGATTCGGAAATGGCCAAGCCTCCCGATGAACGTCACATTGTCCTGAAATGGCGCGCCGAAAGGAATGAGGTGCTCAGGAAATATCAAGATCCTAAGAACCCGGCGGCGCCCGCCCGCGCGCCATTCACCGGTGGCAGCAGGGCCTTACAGGTTTTTGCCGACGATCTTTATCAACTCGATCATGCGCTCCAACCTCCCAGCAAAATCATGGCTCGACTCCGAGACATGGGGCAATTCCAGGGAGCCCGGTACGAAATTCTGACCGCGAGCCTGTTCGCACGCTGTGGCTTCGCGATCAACTTTATTGAAGATGCATCGAAGCGTAACCCTGAGTTCGTCGCCGAGAAGGATGGTGAACGCATTGCGGTAGAGGCAAAAAGCCGGCATCGAGCCGGTGTTCTAAACGAACGAGGAGCCTACCAGGAAGGCAAAAGTGCGGAAATCAGGCGTCTCTACGACTCAGCGGCGGGCCAGAATCCCGGTGACTGCGCTTTCATGGTATTCATTGACGTAAACTTGCCGCTGACCCCAGAGGTGCCACCAAGCAAAAGGGTGTGGGTCCTCGAAGCCATGCAAGTCTTCGCCGACAGAGAAAAAGAAGGTCTTCAAAACAAGGACTCGGCATTAGTCCTTTCCAATTTCGGTTGGCACTTCTCGCGCGAGGAAGGAGCAGTGCCAGGGGAAACATACCTAGCAATAGTGGAACGTTCGAAATATCCGGTGCAGCGGAAGACTTGGGAGCTCCTCACGCGTGCTCTGTCGGAGTATGGCAGGGTTGTAGACGAAGAGCAGCAGAACAAGTAGCGGCGGGTGAGCCACACGGCTGCAGAGGCAACGACAAATGCGGGAGCTGGCCGAGGCTTAGGCCTCGCGCTCCCAGACGACCTTGCATGTGACCATGGACTTTGCGCGATGGCCGGTGCCCATGGGCTGAGGTTTCGTCACAACTGTAAGTTTATTGCCCTCGAGCGTGAATTTTCGCCGCTGCTCGGTGCCCGCCCATAGCGGGTACCAGGAGATCTCGACGTTTGTGACAAGTTCATCACCTTCGACGCGATACGTTCCTGTGTAGGCCAGCATCCTCTTCCACAGATCGGAAAAATCGGCCTGGCTTGTCGGAACCTTCTCTCGATCGCTGTGGCCGCCGACGCAGACCGTCATCATTCTCCCCCAGGGAGTAAACATGATGTATCCCTGCGGGTTTTCCGTGACGATGACCTCGGTGTTTCCCTCGTCGTCCACTGTGGTGGCTTCGGAGGAAATCAGCCTCCAAGAGCCGACGGCCGGATGCTGATGTGCGGCCGTCATGGAAGCTCTCTCGGATGCGGCAACCGCTCCGAAGGGCTTCTTAGGGAAGGACCGAAGGTTATCGGAGGCGACCGGCTCGGAACTGGCGATCACAGCCTCGGATCGTCCCCAGCCGGAATCAGGCGCGGGCTCGTCCAGTTCGAGCACTGCGGTGGCGGTGCTGGAATGGGAGACGTGGTGTCGATGGTCCGCGGACCCAGGCTGATGAGAATGAGAATCATTCGAAAAAGGGAGAAACGAAGCCGTCGACACCCGTCGCATAAGACCTCCTCACCTGGGTCTAGTATGGCTAGGACCTCGGAGCGTGTCTCTGGTACAAAAGGCAGTTTCAGAGTGGTACGCAAGTACACCCAGAGGCGAACAGGTTTCGAAGGGGTGGCCCACATCGGGGCAACCCTCCACCCTCGCCATGTGGCAAAATCCCACCCAAACTGGCTTTTTTCAGCCATTTAACCCCTCGTAAGCCCCCGTTGGGAGCAGGGTTCCTGACGCGTGCGGAAGAAGCGCGCACACCCTCCGAAAGGGTCCCCTGTGGTGCGTTTCTGGTCCCTTGTGTCGGAGGAAGTTACTGCGGGCCGGGATGGAAGCCCATGTCGTCGTTGTCCTCACCGGCTTCGAGCGGCTGGATGCAGAGCCGCGTGCCGGTGGCATCGCATTCGTAGACCTGGTAGGCGGGCAAATCCTCGGGCCGGACGTTGTAATATCCGTCTTCCATGTCGACGGCGTCGCTATAGTTGTTGAGGACGTAGGGATTTCCGGGGGTGGAGCGCACGCGAAAGACGCCCGTGCTCGGCTCGTAATTTCCGTAGCTGAAGCAGTGTCCGATGCAGGCGCGATCGATCATGTGCTGGATCAGGATGCGTGACTCCCAGGGCGGCTCGATGGTCGCCATCACGCGCGAGTTTCGCGGCAGCGTGCGAACGAGGCGCTCGGCCTGCGCTTCCATGCGGTTGAGCGCGGCCGTGTCCTGATAGACGAACGCGAAAAAAACGAGCGCGATGGCCGCCGACGCCGCCAGGTGCCAGCGGCTCGGGCGCATCGCGCCGAGCAGGCAGCAGACCAACACGGCGGAAACCGACGTCAGGCGGTCGGTAAGCAGCGCGATCGGGACGGTGTGCGGGAGATGAATGCCGCGCGGCAAAAGCGGCACGGCCAGCGCCGCGACGATATAGAGTTGCAGCGGAATGGCGAAATCGCCAATGAAATTGCGGCTAGGAACGAGGTTGGGCCGCGTGTGGAGTTGGGTGTAAATGCGCGGCTTGCGCCATCTGCGGATCATGTCGATCGCGAGCGCGATCACGACAAACGCGATCAGCGCCCCGGCGCAGATCCAGTAGCGGTCGCCGTAGAGCAGCAACTGGTCGGCGCCGCTGAACCAAAGCGGCGAATGCGGCGCCGCCTCGACCTCGAAGTGGCGCCAGAAATAATAGTGCTGCGCGATCAGCGCGCCCACGGCCGGCACGAGGAGCAGGAATTGCCTTCGCCCCGGAATCATTTCCGCGAGCCACACGTAGAGAGCCGCTCCGATCAGCCAGATGAGACCGATCACGTGCGCCAGCAGGACGAGCGGCGCAATCGCCAAGGCAAGCAGGCGTTCCCAGCCGCGCCCGCGCCAGAAAATCGCCAGGGCGAAAAACGAGAGGCCGATCGCCAGGTAGTAATTGAAAAAGCCCATGCGGAATGTGTAGCCGTATGCGACGAGCGCGATGACCGGCGTGAGCAGCCATGGCGCGCGGCGCGTCGCGGCGGAGACCAGCGCGAATGCGCCCCAGAAGAAAATCAGGACGCACACCGAAACGGCGAATTTCTCCGCGAGGTGGAATTTGCCAGCGAGGCCGAAGATCGCTCCGAAAGAACTCAGCAGGAGATCGAAGAGCACGTTGGTCCATTGGTGGGCGATCCAGAGGCCGGGCGCCTGACCGCGCCGAATTAGTTGCGCGAGCCACGCGTTGTACACGTGGCTGCCAAGATCGCTCGCTTCGATGCGGCGGTGCCAGCAGCACGGCACGAGAAGCAGCGCGGAAATTGCGAGGATTCGGCGCGTGTGCGCGCGCGTGAATCGCGACGATTGCGCGAGCGCTGATTCCTTCTCTTGCGCGGCAAGGGTGCCTTGAGCTGGATTCGAGTTTGTGGGGGAGAGCGGCTGGTTAGGTGCTTGCGTCAATGTGCGTGTCTCGTAGCGAGCAAAGTGAACCGGCGCTACGCGAACCGCGCGCCTGCAAGCAAAGATAGCATGACTCGAAAGCGGGGCGTGGATTTGAACGCGAGCTAAACACAGAGTTCACAGAGAGGCGCTGAGTTCACGGAGATTCCGGAAACTTCCCCACGTCCTCTTGGAGCGGCGTTAGCGCTTGGGGAGTGGCGGCGGGCTGGGGCGGTGCGCATGCGAGCCGGGGCGCTTGCGCTCGGATGGGTCCCAATCCTCGGGCGGGAATGCGATGCGCCAGAAGAGCGGCGAGGCTTCGGTAAACTCGACGCCGACTTCGGTCTTGCCGTTTTCTTTTTGGCCGAGGGAAGTGACGGTGCAGGGAAGTTCCTCGGCGGTCTTGGCGTTGACGATCGACACGGCCTGGCCGCGCACGAGCTTCGCAGCGACGCGCAGGAGGCCGCCGTGCGCGCTGACGGAGATCGTCTGCGTCTCTTCCTCGAAGGGCTGTCCGGCGTGTTTTCCCCGAACCAGGATGGGCATCGCGATGTAGACCCGATGCGAGCGGCGGCGGTCGCTGCTTTCGGTGGCCGCGCCCTGCAGGTTGGGTTTAGTGTCGGACATGAGATCTCCCTCTGTTCGCGAGTTCTGGCCTAAATGGGATCGCTCCCGGCCGGGTACCGGGCATTGCTAATCATTAATTTTACCTTGGAGGCGGCTGGTGGGTTGCTTCAGTTGTGAGGGATTCGTACAACTAGATAATACAGGGGCGCAAAACGGGAGTACCCCGGTACCAGAGATTCGGAATGGGTGCCTGGAGGTGCTTGCGGCGGGATCGAAAACGTGCAGACAAAGAAAAAGGGCGGACCGGTTGATGCCGGGCCGCCCTTTTCCGACTAGAGGCTGGTGACGTTCGCAGCCTGCAGGCCCTTGGGGCCACGGGTGACTTCGAATTCAACCGCCTGGCCTTCGTTCAGCGACTTGTATCCCTCGGCTTGAATGGCCGAGAAATGGACGAAAACGTCCTCGCCGGACTGGCGCTGGATGAACCCAAAACCCTTGCTGGCATTGAACCACTTCACTGTTCCTTGTTCTCTCACTGATGTACTCACTTTTCTTTTTAAGCTGTTTGTGCTGCTCGACCGCCTCCAGCCGTAAAGCAAAAAAGGCTGCAAGTTTGTACTCGCAGCCCCTTCATCGAATCTAAAGGTGTTACAAGAGCAACAAACGCAATGCGAATGTAGCATGATTTCCACTTCGCGCCTAATAGAATCTGCTGTCAACACGCTGGGGCAAATTCGTCGGCGTGCGCTTTGGCGGATGCGCGGCAATGACGCGGCAGAAGAGCGGGCGCGTCCTGAGCGATTTCGGTACAATCGAGCGAGTTGGTGTCATTCCATCACGATAAGACGATCGTAGACTCGAGCGATAGGGCAGGGCGAAATATGGAAGCGGAGCGGCAAAAGCTGCGGGCAGCGCGGCGGCTGGTGATCAAGGTCGGAACGGCGACGGTCACGGGAGCCGAGGGAGAGCTTTGCCGCGAGAGGGTCGAGCCGATCGTCCGGTCGATTGGGGAGTTGATGAAGGCTGGGCGGCATGTGGTGCTGGTGTCGTCGGGAGCTGTGGGCTTGGGGCGAGGCTGGCTGGGGCTGCATCGCTCGCGGCTCGACGATCTGGTGACGAAGCAGGCGTGCGCCGCCGTCGGGCAGAGCCTGCTGATGGATGCTTACAAGAATCTTTTCGCGCAGTGGGAGATCAAGGTGGCGCAGGTGCTGCTCACCGAAGAAGATTTCACGAACTGGCGGCGCTATTCGAATTTGCGCGAGACGATGGAAAAGCTGATCGGTTTCGGCGTGCTGCCGATAGTGAATGAGAACGATACAGTTTCCACGGCTGAGCTCGAATCCGTCGCCGCCGGCTCGCGTGTGGCTGCTTTCAGCGACAACGACCGTCTCGCCGCGCTGGTGATGAGCGGGCTCGAAGGCGACGCGCTCGTGCTCCTTACAAATGTGGACGGGCTGCTGCGGAACGGATCGACGGATTCCGCGGGCGAGGTCGTGTCGGTGGTCGAGGAAATTACGCCCGAATTGAAGGCGCTTGCCGCGGGACCTTCGGCGAGCGGACGCGGCGGCATGAAGACGAAACTCGAAGCGGCGGAAATCGCCATGAACTGCGGCGGGACCACCGTGATTGCCAACGGCAACGATCCGCGCGCGCTTGAGCGGATTTTCGCCGGAGAGCGGATCGGCACGGCTTTTTTGCCGGCGCGACGGATGCGCGGCAAGCGGCGCTGGATCGCCTATGCGGCGGACGTTCGCGGGCGCGTGGTGGTGGACGCAGGCGCGCATCGGGCGATCACGCAGGGGAAGGCGAGCCTGCTGGCTTCGGGGATCGTGCGCGTGGAAAACCATTTCGCGCCGATGGATGTGGTGAGCATCGTCGATTCCGAGGGCAGGGAATTCGCGCGCGGGATCGCCAATTGCGCGAGCGAAGACGCCGAGAAAAGCTCCGGGCGCAAAGCCGGGCGAGCGGGGCGGGACGCGGCGCCGTCGGCTGTCCTTGTGACGCGCGACAATATCGTGCTACTGCAGAAATCATGAGCCGGCCTGCCACAACGCAGATCGACGCAGGAGGGGACTCGGTCGCTTCCATTACGCACCGCGCGCGCGCGGCATCTCGCGAGGTCGCCAAACTTTCGGCCAAGCAGCGCAACGAGGCGTTGCTGGCTGCGGCGAAGGCGATCGAGAAAAGTGGGCAGCGGATTCTCGAAGCGAACGCCGCTGATTGCCGCGCCGCCGAGCCTGCGGTCACGACCGGGAAGATGTCGGCCGCGATGTTCGCGCGGCTGCGCGTGAAGGAATCGGGCGTGAAGCAGATGGCCACGCAGATTCGCGAAGTCGCGCGCATGGAAGATCCCCTCGGGCGCAGGCTCGCTGCTACGGAACTTGACAAGGGGCTCGTTCTCCATCGTGAATCGTGCCCGATCGGCGTGATCGGTGTGATTTTCGAATCGCGGCCGGATGTGGTGCCACAGCTTGCGTCGCTGGCGCTGAAATCGGGCAACGCCGTGATTTTGAAAGGCGGTTCCGAAGCGGCGCACACGAATGAGGCGCTGGTTTCGATCTGGCGCGAATCCTTGCGGCGATTTCCCGCTGTGCCGGTCGATTCGATCAGCCTATTGCAGTCGCGCGCGGCGGTGCTCGAGCTGCTGGCGATGGATCACGACGTCGATCTGATTATTCCGCGCGGGTCCTACGAGCTTGTTCGCTTCATCATGAAGCACAGCCGGATTCCGGTGCTGGGCCACGGCGAGGGAATCTGCCATGTGTACGTGGATCGCGCCGCGGATTTGCGGAAGGCTGTCGACATCACCTACGACGCGAAGGTGCAATATCCCGCCGTTTGCAACGCCGCCGAGACGCTACTGGTCGACGGGGCAATCGCGCGGAAATTTCTGCCGAAGGTCACCTCGAAGTTGAAAGAGGCAGGGGTCGAAATCCGCGGCTGTGCGAAAACTCTGGCATTGCTGCCCAAGTCAGGAATCGTGCCTGCCACCGAGCAGGATTGGCGCACCGAGTATGGCGATTTGATCCTCTCGATCAAAGTTGTGGCCGGCCTCGATGAAGCGATCGATCACATCAATCGCTACGGCTCGCATCACACGGACGCGATCGTGACCGAGAATGCTGGAGCCGCGAAAAAATTCCTGAACGAAGTTGATTCCGCCGGCGTCTTCCACAACGCGTCGACGCGATTTGCCGATGGCTTCCGCTATGGATTTGGCGCCGAGGTCGGCATCAGCACCAACAAGCTGCATGCGCGCGGGCCGATGGGGCTGGAAGGCCTCACCACCTATAAGTACAAGCTCTACGGCAGCGGGCAGACCGTGGCGCCTTATGCCATGGGTGAGAAGCGGTTCAAGCATCGGCGCTTGAACTAATACCCCTCCGATTCCGACAAGTTCTTGATGTGATTCAAGACGCGCATGTGAATGCGGTGAATGATTGCCTGCGACCATACGGTCCAATAGGATTCGGGCCACAGGCCGTGCTGATACCAGGTGGTCCCTTCCAACAGCGTGTGTCCGTTAGGCAGGGGCGTGAGCAGAAACTGACCTTGCTTTGAAATCAAATATCCGTGCAGATGGCGGGGCATGATCCTGGAGTAGGGGCTCCATTCGTTCAATGGTGCGGGATTTTGAGTAACTGAGAACCGAAGCAGGTGGGGCTCGTCCCATACCTGTATGGGTTCGACGAAGGGGCCCGTTGAAAATTCGCAATATCGAATCGCACCCGGCCCGGTACCCACGATCCGCGCCCGGATCGGATATGCAATACCGGCTTTGAAATACCATTCGGTGGGCGGCGGCAGCTCAGAAAATGTGACTACATTCTTCCAGACGCGCTCGGGCGGCGCAGCAATTTCGATGGAGGAATGGACCTCGAAAACATCCGGCCTTGCCGTCATATCGAATCCCAGCGTTCCAACGCCGAGCGGCAAAAGCGCCAGCATTGCGGTTCCACTCGCCAAAATGCGCTTGTGATTCGAGGAATATGCAAGCCATCCGCCTAAGGCTCCCAGGGGCAATGCGAGAGGGAGCGCCATCGCGATGCAGACGAGTCCCTCCAAACCGAACACAAGGAATGCGAGGCTGGCAATCAGGTTCGCAACCATTCCGACACCGGCGGCTTTCGCGGCGGTTTTCGGTTTCACCAGCCAGGCCGAGAATGCACCAAGCGCAACAGGTAGTACGACAAACAAGGTCAAGCCGTAGGTGCCTGTGTGGAGCATCGAGAGCGCTAAACCAGCTAGTGCCAGTCCGACGACAGTTCCGATGATTAGGCGTTTGTGAGATGCCATGGCGTTCCCTCCCCTTACGCGCTCTTAACGGTTTCAATCAGCTCGATAGCGACTTTTCGCAACGGTTTCGTGAGAGGCAGTCCCGCAATCCTGAGAAGAGTCGCGACAATCTTTGCACCGAGGACCAGCAGATGACCCGTACGCCGCTGGCCGTGTGAATCGTCCGTAACCCAGAAATAGATCACGCCCATCTGAAACATCCAGAGCACGTCGGGCAAATGAGGTTCAAGGTCCTTCGGGACGCGAATGCCGCAGTCGACCAGGATTTTTCGAAACCATGCGACATCTGTGTCGCGGATTGGCTTGTTGTTCTCGGCGAATGGCGAGAGCGGATGCGAGGGATCGGCTCCATTCTTGAGCAGAGCGCGAAGAACGCCGCGGTACGGCGCAAAGTACTCGATCTTCGCCTGGATCAGCGCTTTGAGGCGATCTTCGAGATTGTCCGGTGCTTGCGCGACAGAATCTTCGATTCGCGACTGCATCTCCACGCAAGAACGCTGGTAGAAAGCGAGAACAATCGCGTCTTTCGAGGGGTAGTAATAATAGGCGGCTCCCGTAGCGACCTCGGCGGCCGCGGCAATATCGCGCATGGTGGTTTCCTCGAATCCGTTGGTGCGGAACAAATTCAAGGCTGCTTCGAGAATCCTGCGCTCAGTGATTTCGGCCTTATTGGAGGGTTGTTTCGCCGGCAGCTGTATTTTGAACATGTTCAAATATGGCCTGCTCGCTCGGTTAAGTCAAGATTTATTTTGAACACGTTCAATATCGGATCGGGGGTTACCGATCAGGGTGCCGGAACGCATAGTGCAAAGGCTCCGCCTCACAAACCGAGGGTGGAACACCGGGAAGTTCAAAGGCGAAGGGTGATGAGCCCGCTCCGCACAAATCACGGAAGCGGCCGCTACGAAAGCGAGGACGATCGGGTGCTGGCGCTGATTGCACGCCGCCGGAGTGCGAATCCGAGCAGCATCGCTGCTGTCGCGATGAAATTGCGGCGCCTGCCGTGCGGTCCCACGTTCGGCGGAAATGGATTTCGATGCGGTGCTCGCCGGCGGGTAGCGCGATGATCATTTGCGTGGTTGCTGGCACCTCGTCGTATGGCGTGGCTGCGCCGTCCACTCTTATTTCCCAGGCGGGGTAGGCGAGGAGGCGCGGGGCGATCCGCACCGGAGCCGCGCTATCTGCGGTGATGATTTTGTGCTCCGCATTCCATTGCTGGACGTGAATTCGCGCGCCCTTCGCTGCGACAATTGCACCGGAAGCCGGATCGACCATGGCGATGCGCGGGGCGGGGTCGGCCGAGACGTCATCGGGCCGCGTGTCGTCGTCCGGATTTCCGGGGAGCTGGTAACGGTCGCCGCCGAGGGGCATGTATTCGTCCGTGCCTTCGTAGCCGCGGCCGGAGCGGATCGCTTCGGCGACGGTAGGGACGTCCGTCGGATCCCACCACGCCGTGCGGATGAGCGCGGTTGCCGCGCCGATGATCGCGGCGAGGACGAGCGCCGGCACGAGCCACGCCGTCCGTTTTGGTAGGCGGCCCATCGTTGCCGCGACGAAAAGCGCGTAGGCCGCGCCCAGCGCCCCAAGCCATCTCCACGGGGACTGCGTGAATTGGAGTCGCGGCAGATACCGCCATGCCAAGGCGCTGGGGGGCGTCATCAAGAACAAAGCCGCAGCGCCAAGCGTCGCTACGATCCACCAGACGTCGGGCACCTCGCGCCGGCGTCGCCAGGCAGCGGCGACCGCCGCGATCGTCACGAGGATGGCCCCGAGCCGGCCCAGGAGACCCGCCAGTTGAATTTCATGAAATCGGGCGCGTCGCATGGGTGAAAAGAAAATTGCACCGGGCGAAAGTGATCCGCGAGCGCCTCGTCGATCTGCACCCAGCGCTGTTCCCAGGCGGCGGGAAAAATGTAAAACGCCGCGAGGCCGAAGCGGCCGCCATGGCCGTGGCGCCGGGAAGCAAAGGCCGGACGCTCGGCGCACGATGCATCCGACGGCGATTGCCAGCGCGAACGAATACGTCGCCATCACCGCCGCGGGCGCATCGGAAATCCAGATTCCGGCGAATATTGCTGCAAGCCATGGGACCTTCCGCCATTCGCCGCGCGAGATGCGCACCGCTCCCCAGAGCAGGAGCGGAAACAGCGGTTCAGCGAGCAGCTCGGCAAAATCGCTGCGGTAGTAGACCAGGATGAGCTGATACGGATTCACGGCATAGAGCACCGCGGCAACCAACGCCTGCGGGCCGTCGACCCACTCGCGCGCGAGCTTCCACATCGACATCCCGGCGGCGATCAGGGCCAGCCAGATGAACGCGCCCGGCACCACGCGCCACGGCAGCACCAAGCCCATCGCCGCGCCAATCATCCACGACGCGGGCGGATAGAAAATGAACGCGGCTCGCCGAAGCCCCAATTCGCCCACTCCGCCCAGCGCGGATAGAGGATTCCTTGGTGCCACTGGCTCGCGGTTTCCATCCAGGATGCGACGTGAAATTGGAAGTCGTGGCCGGACGCATTGCCGAGAAAAGGCATCGGGGCGACCACGGCCGTGGTCGCCGCCATCAGGGAGAGCAGCGTGCGGATGCGCCACGAAGGGGCGTCGGATTGTACCGGAGGTGCTACTTCGGTGGTCAGTTGTGCCAAGGTGGTTCGCCCTTGGAGGGGCGGCATGTCGAGAATACAGAATCGAGTGGCGATCGCGCTACGTCCTCGCGCGAAAAACCGTGCTGCGCCTTGCCTCGCGCCATTCGAGCACGCTAAATTGTTGGGCGGGTATTCGGGGTGGGAAATGACCAAAGAAGAAGAGAGGCTCCAAGCGAGCGTCGAGCGCGAGGTCCACTGGAAGCGCTGGGGGCCTTATCTTTCCGAGCGCCAATGGGGCACGGTCCGCGAGGACTACAGCCCGAATGGCGACGCCTGGAACTATTTTCCGCACGATCACGCCCGCTCGCGCGCCTATCGCTGGGGCGAAGACGGTATCGGCGGCATCTGCGACCGGCACCAGCACATCTGTTTTGCGTTCGCCTTCTGGAATGAAAAGGATCCCATTCTGAAGGAGCGCCTTTTCGGCCTCACGAATCTCGAGGGAAATCACGGCGAGGACGTCAAAGAGTATTACTACTACCTTGATGCGACACCGACGAGTTCGTACCTGAATTTCTCTACAAATATCCGCACGCCGCGTTTCCGTACGAGCAGCTCGTTGCCGAAAACGGGCGCCGCTCGCGCCAGGACCCCGAATACGAACTGATCGACACAGGAATATTCGACGAGAACCGCTACTTCGATATCTTCGTCGAGTACGCCAAAGCGACTCCGAAGATATCTGGTTCGCATCACCGCGTGGAACCGCGGACCTGAGCCCGCGCGCCTGCACCGCTGCCGACGCTGTGGTTTCGCAATCGCTGGAGTTGGGGCGATCCTTACGACATGCCGCACGTCGCGTGGGTGGACGGAGTGCCGGGCGCGAAGGTCGTCGAAATGCACGACTATCACTACGGCATGCGCTGGCTGATCGCCGAAGGCAATCCCGAACTGCTCTTCACAAACAACGAGACCAACACGGAGCGGCTCTACAACGAAACGAATCACACGCCCTACGTGAAAGATGCTTTCACCGCTATCTGATCGGCGGCGACAATTCCGCCGTGAATCCGGCGCTTACAGGGACGAAGATGGCGGCGCACTACGTGTCCGAGATTCCGCCGGGGAAAAGCTGGACGCTCCGGCTGCGCTTCACCGATCGCAATCCGTCCGAGCGACCGGCGCAGGCCAGCCAGGTGTTTGGCGATGCGTTCGACGCTGTTTTCGTCCAGCGCGTGAAGGAAGCCGACGAATTCTTCGCCGCTCGCGCGCACCCGAAAGCAAGCGAGGACGCGCGGCGCGTGCAGCGGCAGGCCTTCGCGGGGCTGCTTTGGAGCAAGCAGAGCTATCACTATGACGTGCGCCGCTGGCTCGACGGCGATTCCACGCAGCCCGCGCCCGATCCGCGCGGCAATTCGGCCGCAACCACGATTGGACGCACCTCTACAATTCCGACGTCATCTCTGATGCCCGACAAGTGGGAATACCCGTGGTACGCGGCGTGGGATCTGGCATTTCACTGCGTGACGATGGCGACGATCGATCCCGAATTCGCCAAGGAGCAACTCGTTCTCTTCATGCGCGAATGGTACATGCATCCGAACGGGAAGCTGCCCGCCTACGAATGGAATTTTTCGGACGTGAATCCGCCGGTGCAGGCGTGGGCCGCGTGGCGCGTCTACAAGATCGCGGGCCGCATCAGCGGGAAGCCCGATCGCCAATTTCTCGAGCGCGTCTTCCACAAGCTGCTGATGAATTTTACGTGGTGGGTGAATCGCAAGGACCCCGAGGGCAAGAACGTGTTTCAGGGCGGCTTCCTCGGCCTCGACAACATCGGCGTGTTCGACCGGTCGCGGCCGCTCGGACGACGGCAATTTCATCGAGCAGTCGGACGGCACCAGCTGGATGGCCGCGTATTGCCTGCACATGCTGGCGATGGCCATCGAGCTCGCGCACGAGGATCCCGCGTACGAAGATGTGGCCAGCAAATTTTTCGAGCACTTCGTTTACATTTCGCAGGCGATGAACGACATGGGCGGAGAAGGGCGTCGGCTTCTGGAGCGAGGAGGACGGCTTTTACTACGACTGCTTCATCTCAGCGACGGCCGCCACATTCCGATGAAGGCGCGCTCGATGGTGGGCTCGTTCCGCTCTTCGCCGTCGAGACGTTCGAGCCCGAGGATATCGCGAACCTGCCGTCGTTTTCCCGACGCATGCGCTGGTTCCTCGACCACCATCCGGACGTCGGCGAGCATGTGGATATGAGCCGGCACACGGAGCAGGGGCCGCGGCTGCTGCTGACGATCGCCAACCGCCCGAAGCTCGAGCGAATCTACCGCTACGTATTCGACGAAAACGAATTTCTTTCGCCCTACGGCGTCCGCGCGCTTTCGAAATTCCACAAGGATCATCCGTTCATGCTCAATTTCGACGGGCACTCTCGTCGGTCGATTACGAGCCGGGCGAATCGACCAGCGATCTTTTCGGCGGGAATTCGAACTGGCGCGGGCCGGTGTGGTTCCCGATGAATTTTCTGCTGATGGAGTCGATGCAGCGCATTAACTATTACTACGGCGACGAGTTTCAGGTGGAATTTCCCACGGGTTCGGGGCAGAAGAAGAATCTGTGGGACGCGGCGAGCGATTTGGCGCGGCGGCTTTCGACGATTTTTCTGCGGCGCGACGGGCGGCGCGCGGTTTTTGGCGATTCCCGATGCTGCAGAACGATCCTTACTGGCGCGATCACATTCTCTTCTACGAATATTTTAACGGGGATACGGCGAACGGGCTTGGCGCGAGCCATCAGACCGGGTGGACCGCGCTGGTTGCTAAGCTGCTGGAGCAGAGCGGGGAATAGCTCGGCGTTGGCCACGCCACAACCCGTGCAGCGCAGGGGGACTGCAGCCACGACGGCAGAGCGAGCCTTCGATAGAACTGGGTTGCCGCGGGTGAGTTGCCTCCGGCAAGGGGCGCGGCAAGCCTTCGACACTCAGGCCAGGGCAGCGCCCCTACAACACCTCCGCGTGGTCGGCGACCGGCGTACAATCCTACGCCCCGATCAGTTCCTCTACGTTGGTGCTGCCTCCACCAATTGGATCAGAGCCTTTTGCGTTGCGCGGGAGCTAGGAAGAAATTAGCTCGCTGGTCCGCGCCGGGGCACGTGGCCGGATAGACCGGGTCGAGCCCGAAGCGTCGCGGAGAAGCTCAGTTGCGCGGTCTACGTTGGTCACATTCATTTCGATCTGCTGGATCCCTAGCCGAATTTTGCAGGTAGCGGGCGATGCGCGGGGGCCGCCCGGGTGGCGCGTGGTGAGAATATCGGAATGGGCGGCACCGTTGGTGAGCTCGAATTCCTTTGCGTCCTGATCGGGAGGCACGTCCGCGAGATGGGGCGAACCGTTGGGCGCGGATCGCTTCGAAGGTTTGCGGTTCACGGCGATTCCCACTACGCATCCATCCGGTCGCACGAGCGCGCGAAATTCGGGATCCTTCATCCATTTGGTTGTGGCGGACGCGCAGAGCCTGGCGCCTTCGCGATACAGAGGGATGCGGCTGCGTCGCGTTGCGCGGGGTCCGGATGGCGAGCTGTTCGATCCAGCGGGCAATTTCGCGCGATTCGCTCATGCACCCCGCGAGGGTCCCTGGCGCTACAAACGAGCGGCGGCAGCGCGTTCACGTTCGAGAGGGCGACGTGTTCTGTCTTGCCCGGCTCGACTCTGACCGGCACGTCCCACTTCGGGTGCGCGTCTCCGACTTGCGCAGCCACGTTGAGCGAGCTCCGCCGGTTAGGGTTCCGGCGGTACGTCGCGCAGGACGCCCTGGCCTTGAAGATCCGTTTGCGTGCGGGCGACGAGATACTTGGATTGAGCCCGACTGAGTTCGTGCTGGCGGACT
>CAWJDM010000023.1:0-17421 GCA_963841605.1 uncultured Acidobacteriota bacterium | reverse complement strand
GCGGCGGCATATAATTGCGGCGGTGGATCGGGACTGATGAAACGGGCGATCGAGAGATTCATCCTGTACCTGCGCTACGAGCGCAATGCCTCTCCGCAGACGATCCGGGAATACCGGCGGGACACGCAGCAATTTGCGGCGTTCGTGACGCCGCCGGACCAGGACGCGCCGGCGCTGAGCATGATCGATCACCGAGTGGTGCGCGAATACGTGGGGATGATGTACGACCGGGGGCTGGAGAGGGCGTCGGTGGCGCGGAGGCTCGCTTCGCTGCGAAGTTTTTTCAAATTCTGCGTGCGCGAGGGATATACGAAGCAGAACCCGGCGCGGCTGGTGAAAACGCCGAAGCTGGCGAGGCGGGTGCCGCGCGTGCTGACGGCGGAAGAATTGAACGACTTCCTCGACACGCTCGGGCAGAAAACCCGCGGGAAGAAATCGCAGCGCAAGCGGCCTCCGACGGCGCAATCCGAGCAAGAAGCGAAAGTGGTGCTGAAGCGCGACCGCGCGATCCTCGAATTGCTCTACGCCTCGGGATTGCGCGTGAGCGAACTCGTGGGGCTCGATCGGGGCGACATCGATCAGGCCGGGCAGATGCTGCGCGTGCTGGGCAAGGGAAACAAGGAGCGCGTGGTGCCGTACGGGAGGAAGGCGCAGGAGGCGCTCGATGCGTACTGGCCGGTGCGCGAGGAGCTTGTGACGACCGCACGAGTGGAGGTGAATCCCGAGGCCGTGTTCCTGAACCATTTCGGCGGGCGGCTGACGGACCGGTCGGTGCGGCACCTGGTGAAGAAATACTCGCGGCTGGCGAACGTCAACTGGGACCTGCACCCGCATTCGCTGCGGCACGCGTTTGCGACGCACCTGCTGGCGGACGGCGCGGACCTGCGCGCGATCCAGGAGCTGCTGGGGCACGTCTCGCTTTCGACGACGCAGCGTTATACGCAGGCCAGCATCCGGCAGCTGATGGACGTGTACGACAAGGCGCATCCGCACGCTTGAACGCGAGGACATGATTGCACGCGGACTCTGAAGGCCCACCCCTCCACCGAGAGACGACGATCATCTAAGAGCACAAATCAGGGCCGAGGATTTGCCTCCGTGCGCGTGCGCCGCGTGGCTTTTCCCTGCAGAATTTGTATGATGGTGGACCATGTTTTTCCCGGGACATTCTGAGAAGTGTGTGCGCGGGCTCCGATGACGGCCGCGCGAAGGAATTCGCAGCGCGCGAAAACTGCGGCGGGCGCTGATCCGACCGCGTACACGCCGAACTACGCGTATCGCGGGCCGCGCGCGGCGGGCGAGGTTTACTGCGAAGATGTGGCGCTCTCGCGGATTGCCGCAGCGGCGGGCACGCCTGCGTACATTTACAGCCGCGCGAGCATCGAAGACGCGTACCGGCGGCTCGATCGCGCGTTTGGCGCGCTGCCGCACACGCTGTGCTACGCGGTGAAGGCGAATTCGAATCTTGCGGTGCTGCGAATTCTCGCGGGGCTCGGGAGCAGCTTCGATATCGTTTCGGGCGGCGAGCTCGACCGGCTGCGGCGGTTGCGCGTTCCGGGCAAGCACATTGTGTTTTCGGGAGTGGGGAAAACACGCGAGGAGATCCGCGAGGCGCTGACGTATCCGGGGGCGCGCGGCGGGATTCTGGCGTTCAACATCGAATCGGGCGCGGAGCTCGAAGTGCTGATGGGCGAAGCGGCGCGGCATGTGGCGGCGGGCGGCGCGCGGCCATCGCTTGCGATTCGGGTGAATCCGGACGTGCTTGCGGGCGGGCATCCGCACATTTCGACCGGACACCATCATCACAAATTCGGCGTCGATTGGGCGGAAGCGCGGCGTCTCTATCTGGCGCACAAGGATTCGCGCTGGATCGCGTGGCGCGGAATCACTTCGCACATCGGCTCGCAGATTCTGAGCGTCGCGCCCTACCGGCGGGCGCTGAAGCGGCTGGCGTCGTATGTGCGAGATTTGGCGCGCGAAGGGATTCGCCTCGAGCACATCGATATCGGCGGCGGATTCGGGGTGCGTTACACGAACGAAACGGCACAGGTGCCGGCGGCATTTGCGCGGGCGCTGGCGGAGATCGTGCGGCCGCTCGGATGCAGGCTGCTCATCGAGCCGGGGCGCGCGATCGTGGGGCCGGCGGGCGTGCTGCTGACGCGCGTGCTCTACGTGAAGGAGAATGGCGGGAAGAACTTCGTGATTGTAGATGCGGCGATGAACGATTTGATTCGGCCGGTGTTGTACTCGGCGAAGCACGCGATTACGCCCGCGGTGCGCGGCGAGGCAGCGGCTGGGCCGAAGAAGCGCGTGGACATTGTGGGGCCCGTGTGCGAATCCGCCGATTTTCTGGCGCGGGACTTGCCGCTTCGTCCTGTCGAGGCGGGCGACGTGCTGATCGTGTGGACGGCGGGCGCGTATGGGTTCGTGCAGTCGTCGAATTACAACGCGCGGCGGCGGGCGGCCGAAGTGCTGGTGGAGGGGCCGCGTTTTCGTGTGGTAAGGCGGCGTGAGACGTACGACGATCTCGTGCGCGGCGAAACGGTGTAGGTGCGGCGGCGATGATTCTTTTCCCGACTTTTCTGAAGCTTGCCGGACGGCGATGCGTGGTGGTGGGCGCAGGGCCGGTGGCGGAAGAAAAGATCGAAGGGCTGCTGCGCGCCGGAGCGGGTGTGCGAGTGGTGGCGCCCGAAGCTACGCGGCGGATTCGCGAACTCGCGCGGAAGAAAAAACTTCGCTGGGACAAGCGTGGGTTTCGCGCATCCGATCTTTCGGGCGCGTTCCTCATCGTGGCCGCGACATCTTCTCCTTCACTTCACGCGCAAATCTACCGGCAGGCGCGGCGGCGCGGCGTGCTGTGCAATGTGGCCGACGATCCCGATCACTGCGATTTTTATTACGGCTCGGTGGTGCGGCGCGGCGAATTGCAGATCGCGATCTCGACTGGAGGGCACAGTCCCGCGCTCGCGCAGCGATTGCGCAAGCAAATGGAAAAGGAATTCGGCGCGGAGTACGAAGAGTGGCTGAAAGAACTGGGGAAAATTCGAAAGCGGCTTTTCGCGAAAAAAATCACGGCGGAACGGCGGCGAGCACTGCTGCACGAGCTTGCGAGCGCGGTTTCGTTCGAAAAATTCTTGGGGCGAAAGAAGCAAAAATCACATGTCTAACGTATAGATACGGCGTGAATTCTGTGTAAATCGGGATCGCCGATGGGTTCAATCGATAAATCGACGAACCGGATTTTGGGAAGGCCTGCTAGTATCTGCCCATTCGCCGAAGCGGTCGGGCCGCGGCATTCCCCCCCACCCAAACCTTCCGTCGCCCGACCGCTCGCCGAAACTTCCGGAGAACTAACCGGGAGCCAACCGGCGCTTCTCGTCAAGTAGCAATCTTCCCCGCTGGCCTGCTTCGTTCAAGAGGAAACCCATTTTGGGATGCACCGGCTCGAAGTCCGGCGTAATGCCCTGCTCGCGCAGTTCTTCCGAGGTGACAGGGCCGATCGAGCCGACCACGATGCGCGCGAGGCCTTCGCGAACCTGCTGCTCGAGATTCATTTCGCGCGCGATCTGCAGCAGATGGACGATCTGAACGGATGTGGTGAAGACGGCGACGTCGAATTCGCCGTTGACGATTGCGTGGACCGCCGCGCGGAGCGGGCCGGTATCCTCGGGCAGCGCCCATTGGTAGACGGGGACGCGCGTGACTTGCGCGCCGCGTTCGGCAAGGCCGGCGAGGAGTTCGGGATTCGACACGCCATATTCCTGGACCGCGACGCGGCGACCGGCAAGCGGAAGCGAATCGCGGTTTTCGTCGAGCGCGCGAAGAAGATCGCGCCAGGTGTTTGGTTCCGGCACGGCAAGCGTGACGGACACGCCGAGCTCTTTGAGCGCGGCGACGGGCTTGGGCCCGCGCGCGACGATCGGGATGCGGCGAAGCGCCTCGGCGAACTGCTCGATCGGATAAATCGTTTGCACGACGCGCGCGAGCGCCCGCGTGCCGACGCCGGTGAGAAAAATCATCATGTCGAAACCGCTCGCGGCCAGCGTGCGCGCGAAGGCGATCGCCTCCGTATTCGATTCGAGGGGAACCTCGCGCATCGACGGCGCGACGGTGCCCTTGCCGCCGTACGCTGCGATCAGCTTCGCCATTTCTCCGGCGCGGCGGCTTTCGAGCGCGAGGACGCGCAGGCCGGTAAGTCCGGTGGGCTTGGTTTGCTCCGTCATGGTTTTAGTCTAATGCCGGAAATGGCGCACGCCAGTGAAAACCATCGCCATGCCGAGTTTGTTTGCGGCGGCGATCACGTCCGCATCGTGGACCGAGCCGCCCGGCTGAATCACGGCGGTCGCGCCGGCCTTTCCTGCCTCTTCGACGCCGTCGGCAAACGGGAAGAATGCATCGGACGCAACGACGCCGCCGCCGAGAGAAAGGTTCGCCGTCGCCGCTTTCATCACCGCGATTTTCACGGAATCGACGCGGCTCATCTGGCCGGCGCCGATGCCGACGGTTTGCCCTTCGCGCGCGAAAACGATGGCGTTGGATTTCACGTGCTTGGCGACTTTCCAGCCGAAGAGGAGGCCACGCAGCTCGGATTCGGTTGGCGCGCGCCCGGTCACAACTTTCAGTTCGGCTTGCGTCAGCTCGTGGCGATCGGCTTCCTGCACGAGCATGCCGCCCGAGATGGGCTTGAGCATGAGGTCGTCGAGCGCAGCGGGCGCGGACGAAGCGGAAGTTTCAAGCTCGAGCAGGCGCAGATTCTTCTTCGATGCGAAGGCCGCGAGAGCGGCCGGCTGATAGCCCGGCGCGACGATACATTCGACGAACAGCTTCGCGACTTCTTCGGCCGCTGCCGCATCGAGCGCACGGTTAAACGCGATCACGCTGCCGTACGCCGACACTGGATCGCACGCGAGAGCTTTCAGGTAGGCGTCGCGAAGAGAATCCTGTTCGGACGCGCCGCATGGATTGTTGTGTTTGATGATGGCGACGGCGGGCCGCTTGAATTCCTGGACCAGCGCCCAAGCCGCGTCGAGGTCGACGAGATTATTGTAGGAAAGCTCCTTGCCCTGGAGCTGTTTCGCGCCAGCAAGGCCCGCGACCGGGCGCCCCGCGGGAACGTAGAGCGCGGCGGCCTGATGCGGATTCTCGCCATAGCGCATCGACTGGCGGCGTTCGAGCGCGATATGGATTCGCTCGGGCAATTTGTCGAGCGGGCCGATGGTGACGCCGCCGCCGGCGGCCGCGAGGCGTTCGAGCTCCGTTGCGATTTCGCCATCGTAGCGCGCGGTACGCGCGTAGGCTTTGCGCGCGAGCGAAAGGCGCGTAGCGAGACTGAGTTCGTGCTTCTCGCGAAGCTCGGCGGCGATCGCGGCGTAGTCATCCGGATCGGTGACAACTCCCACGCTCTGGAAATTCTTCGCCGCCGAGCGGATCATGGCCGGGCCGCCGATATCGATATTTTCGATCAGTTCGCCGGCTGTGACGCCGGGCTTGGCCGCCGTCGCCGAAAAGGGATACAGATTCACGACGACGAGATCGATGGGAACGATGGAGTGCTCGGCGGCCTGCTTGCGGTCTTCCGGCTTTGCCCCGCTGAAAAAGGATTCCGCCGTGAACTTTCGGATGCAGCGTCTTGACGCGCCCGCCGAGCATTTCGGGCCAGCCCGTGAGATCGGAGACGTCGCGCACGGGGATTCCCGCGTCGCGCAAAAGCTTGGCGGTTCCGCCGGTCGAGACGATTTCTATGCCCAGCGACGCAAGCTCGCGGGCGAATTCGACGATGCCGGTCTTGTCGTAAACGCTGATGAGCGCGCGCTCGATGGCCACGGAAAATGCCTCCGACAGGAAAAGAGATTCGAAGAAAAGCCGCGAGCCAGTGTAAGCGTTTGCAAAAGATTTCGGAAGAGGAGTTCAGAGAATCCGGAAGCGGGGTCAGCGGGAAACGCGGGCTTTCAATCGAACGCGTCCTCCTTCGATGCCGACGGTGTATTCGATTTCGTGGCCGCCCTTGTCCTGAAGCTCTTTGGTCTTTTGCTTCACGAAGCGTTCGAAATCCTTGAGGCTTGGCGCCTTGGTTCTTTCGCCGCTTTCGCCGCGAGCCTCGATCAGCTTTTCGTAGAGCGTATATATCTTTTCCTTTTCGTGCTCGGGGCTCGACAGGGCCAGGACAAACGCGGCGGGCTCCTGCGGCCGGTGCTTTCGACGGGCAGCGGGATCGATGGAGCCGGCTGGCGGGACGGCTCGCGTGCTGGCTTCCAGCGCTGCTTTCCGGGCGCGCTCGGATTCGATGGCTTTGGCGGCCGCGCCGAAATGGTGCTGCGCGGCTCCCGTTTCTTTCTGGGTTGTCTTCTTCCGCCACATGTCCTGATACTTGGCGTAGGTTTGGGTCAAGTTGTTGAGGCGGAAGCGCTGCGCGAGTTTGAACTCATTGATGCGTTCATTCATGCGGCGGACGAGCGAATCGACGCGCCACTGCGTGTCGGTTGGGGGGCGTTTGCGCCCACCGCCGAAGAACTGCTCGTATTCGATCTTGAGCGTGCGGATGTCACGCTCGATCTGGTTCAAGTCCTCGTCGACGGTGGCCATAGGAATTCGAAAAGGGGCGAGATTCAAGCCTACGGGGGGTTACAGCTTGAGTCAATCGAGGCGTTCGAAGGCTTGTCGCAAAGGGAAAGCCCGAGGCAGGCGAGACGAACTGGCTCGCTGAAGACTGGCTCCGTAGGTTCCCGCCTACCGTGTTTGCGATGGTGCGTCTGGCAGCGCAAAGACGTAGACGGTGTCCACGGCGACGATGGCCACGTACTGCTTGCCGTTCTTGCCCTGATAGGTCATCGGATCGGCGTTGGCAAGTTTCCCGAGGTCGGTGACCCACAGTTCCTTGCCCGTTTTCGAATCGATGGCGCGGAAGCGATTGTCGGGCGTCGCGCCGATGAAGACCAGGCCGCCCGCCGTCGCGATGGGGCCGGCGTTGCCACCACCGCCGGTATTTTGCTTGTCCGGCGGCAGGCCCGGCGTAATGCCGATCACGGACTGCCAGGCGATGTCGCCGGTATTCGCATCGATCGCATAGAGGCGGCCCCAGGGCGGTTTCTGGCACGGCCAGTTGCCGATGACGTGGCCGTCCTTGTCCTTCATTACGGCGCTGAAACTGAAATAAGGGCCGGGACCGCCAACTCCTCCGCGGTCATAGAGCTGCGTGGAATCTGCATTGCCCCGGCCATAAGCTCCGCCAGCCTTTCTCTTCTCGAGCCAGCCGATGAGGGACATATCGTGCGTTTGGACGAACACATACCCCGTTGTCGGATCGACCGCGACGCCGCCCCAGTTCGTGCCGCCGGTTCCCCCCGGGAATTGGATTGTTGGGTCGGGTGGCGCGCCGTCCGCATGATAGAGCCAGCCAGTGAAGGGGCCCGCGTTGTGGAAGCTTCCGCCGTTCTTCGCGAGAATTGCCTGGCAGGCCTTCACATGCTCGGGAGTTGTGTCTTCGGCCGTCACCATGTCCTCGGGCTTGTAGCTCATGCGAGCGAGCGGAGGAGGCTTCAAGGGGAATGGCTGGGTGGGCGAATACCACTCGCCGGGGACATCGCCTTTGGGAACGGGGCGTTCCTCGACGCCGAACACCGGCTTGCCGGTTTCGCGATTGAGTATGAACATCAGGCCGGTCTTGCCGATGGCGACGAGCGCCGGAATATCCTTGCCGTGCTGCTTGATATCGACGAATCCGGGGCCGGGCGGCAGATCCTGATCCCACAAATCGTGATGGACGGTCTGGAAGTACCACTTCAGCTTGCCGGTGTCGGCATCGACAGCGACGACGGAATTGCCGAAGAGGTTGTCGCCGGGACGATCGCCGCCGTAGTAGTTGGGCGAAGGCCCGCCGATCGGCATGTAGAGAAGATTGCGCTTCGCGTCGACCGTCATGTACCAGCCCCAGACGTTGGTGCCGGAGCGGCCCTTCCATCCATCGTTCAACCAGGTATCATGTCCGACTTCGCCCGGCTGGGCCACTGTGTGGAAGTCCCAGACCAAAGCGCCGGTGAGAACGTTGATGGCGCGCGTGTCGCCCGGAGGGCCAACGGGCAGCTCGCCGACGCTCGCGCCGAGAAAGACGAGATTCTTGTAGATGGTGGGAACGCCGTTGTAGCCGACGGCGAGTTCGATCGACGCCGTCTTTGCCGAAGGTGGGGACGGGTTTTCCGGTGGCAGCATCCAGTTCGATCACTTTGCGGCTGAAGGTGGTGAAGACGATGCGCGGCGGGTTGTCTTTGTCGCCGGGCCAGTAGGCGACGCCGCGCGTGGATGGCAGCGTGACATCGTAGTGCCAGATCTCTTTTCCGGCGTCGGCATCGAGCGCGAGCACTTTGTTGAGGCCGGGAACGTACATCACGCCGGCGACGACGATGGGCGTTACTTCGAGGCCGCCACGGCCGGAAAGCTCGTAGGACCACGCTTGCTTCAGTTCCGCGACGTTGCTCGCATTGATTTGCTTGAGCGACGAATAACCCATGCCGCTGAGAGAGCCCCTGTACATGGGCCAATCGGCGGCTTGCGCCTTGGCGGCGGGCGAAAGCAACGGACAGATGATTGCGATAGCGGCCAAGCCAAGGATCGATTTGCGCAGCATATTCAGGTTCCTCTCGTCACCGGCAGATGCCTGCATTTGACGAGCGCTGCTTGGCGAAGATTCAGATGTCACTCAGGTCAGCGTGCGCTGTAGCTCAGCGGATTATCCCTGTGCGATGAAGGGGCTTTCGCATCATCCAACAGCCGCACGGGAAACATTCCCCGAACGCTGTTGCACAAATAGATGGCATCCGCGCGAACGAGATCGTCGAGAATCAACACGGCTTCTCGCACATTGCGACGCGTCTTCAGGATGAACGCGCGGTAGGTGCCGGGCAAAACTCCGCACGCGATCGCCGGGGTACGCCAGAGAGAGCCGTTCACGACAAAAACATTGTGAATCGCACCTTCGGTCAGCTCGCCTCGTTCGTTGAAGAAAAGCGCGTCATCGCACTGCGCGGCCCTCGCGGCAGCCAGTTCGTCGTTGTACATCTTGCGGCGAGTTGTCTTGTGGTAGAGAAATCGATCGGAGCTGAGCACCGTTTCCGCGGATAGACGAACGCGGCCGAAAGGAGCGACATCGATGATCTCGCTCGGATCAAGCTCGAGTGAGCCGTCCTGAGCCAGCAGAAGCCTTACCCGGTGCGGACGATCTCCGAAATTCGGGACGATTTCGTCGAGAGCTTCGCGGGCCGCGCGCTCCTCGAAGCGAAACCCGAAATATTCGGCAGAGGCATGCATTCGTTCAAGATGCTCTTCGACGAGCGCGTACGTCCCTTCCCAGCGCATCGTTTCGATGATTTTGAAGTCGGGCGCGTCCTGGGCGAGAAAAGCTGCCTTGGATTGAGATTCCTCCCACTCTTCGGCGCTGGACGAATCGTAGGTGATGCCGCCACCCACGCCCAGGAGTCCCTCCGTGCCGCGCAAAACGGCCGTACGGATCGCCACATTAAATTGCGCCTGGTGTGGAGCGAAATAGCCGATCGAGCCCGTGTAGACGCCGCGCGGCGTGGTCTCGAGCGCCGAGATGAGCTGCATGGCGCGAATTTTGGGCGCGCCCGTGACCGAGCCGGATGGGAACAGGGCCCTGATGACGGAATCGGGCGTGCATTCTTCGCGCAGGTGGCCCTCAATCGTGGACGTCATCTGCCAAACCGAGGGGAAGCGTTCGACCTCAAACAAATTGGTCGTTTTCACGGAGCCGTTGGAGCAGATGCGGCCTAAATCATTGCGCATTAGATCTACAATCATCACGTTTTCGGCGCGGTTTTTTTCGCTTACTCGGAGCGCCTCGGCGCGGCGGACATCATCCTCGAGCGTCAAGCCGCGGTCCGCCGTTCCCTTCATCGGCTTGACCACGATGCGCCGCCCTCGAATGCTGAAGAAAAGTTCGGGCGAGAGCGAAACGATCTGCTCGCGTCCGGTGTTGACGAACGCGGCGTAGGGAACGGGGTGCCGATGGCAGAGTGAAGTGAACAGGCACCACGGGCAAGACATGGATTCAAAAGCCAGCCGATAGGTGAAGTTGATCTGGTAGACGTCACCGGCCGAGATCCAATCGTGGATCGAGCGCAAGGCTTCGTCGTATTGGCCGCGAGCGATCGCCGGCACGCTGTGCTGAACGAGCTCTGCTGAATCGCCGGGAGGAAACGAAAGCTCATCGAGTGTCACGGCTGCGTCATACAAGCCGAACCAGCATAGTGGATCGCTATAGTTTCCGAGCAGAGGGCGTAGCTTCGGTTCAAGCGCGTAGCCGGCTTCGTACGACAGAAAGCCAGCGGCCTCGCCGCCCGACTGCACGTGCCGATCGATCTCCGCGAGCGCGTGAGCGAACGTCTCAGGATTGCTGGCGCTCAAAATCCGCGCGGGACGGCGATACATGCGCCAACCGGACTCCTCGCGCAAGAGGACAAAGCCCGGCTCGTTGGCGAATTTCGCCAAAGCTCCGATGTCGATTTCTGCGAGTTTAATTTGCGCGACTCTTCTCTGCGGAAGCAACGTTTGCCAGCACCGTAGCCCTGGCCGGCAGAGGCACAGGCGCGGCCTCAGCCGCAAACGGGTATCCTCAGTCAGCCCGGATCACGAAATCATACCTCGCGGGGCGATCTACTTGCGACTCGCGACCTCGGCCCCGCCCGCCTTCTGATGGGTGCGCCAACCTTCGGCATAGGAGGTGCGCGCCACTTCGGAGTAAGGGACCGGGCTGACGACCGCGCGAATTTCCGTCTGGACGTGGCGCTCGACCGTCGGCTTGGACGATCCGCCGCCTTCCTCGCCCCAGACGAAGGTCACATCCGTGCCGGGCTCGGCGTATTGCTCGTCGAGAATCGCGAGAGTCAGCATCTTGCCTTCATTCGAGCTGTAGCCGCACCAAGTCGAGATGCCAATCGTCTTGCCGTTGCTCAGCACCTTGTCGTATGGCAGCGTCGAATAGACGGCCGACGGAAAATCGAAATACTTGGCTCGGTTCGTCTTCTGGAACATCGTGCCGAGGGCGCGAGTCATGTCCTCGTCATTTAAGGCGAGTGTGACCTTTTTCCGGTGCGGCTTGGTCGCCAATTTCTCAAGCGCCTCGCGCCCAATGAAATCGTGGTCGAACTTCACGATGGGCCCGTAGCCGAGATCCCAAGGCGTGAGGTAGTAGTCCTGAATGTTATCGGAATAGAAGCTGCCACCGAGAGAAGCGATCGCTTCGTAGCAGTTTGCGGGAAGCCACTCGCGATACTTCTTCATCTTTTCGCCGCTGTAAATCGCGGGCATCGGGGAAGGAATCCAGCCGGACTCGAGCGTGTTGGACGAATACGCTCGCGCACCTACCAGCCGAAGACCGAATTCCTTGCCGGCCTCGACGATCGCCGCCTTCACCGCTTCGCCGTCGTCCCAGGGGCCAAAGAGCTCCAGGCCGGGCTGCCCGGCCATGCCGTGGCGCAGCGCGCGCACGCTGCGTCCCGCGATCGTGATTGAAGTCATGTTGAAGAATTTGAGATCCGGGGCAGGTTTGCCAGTCACCTTCTCGATCACCTTCATCGCGTTCGGGCCCTGCACTTGGTAGCGATAAACCTTGCGGGTGAACGAACCCGGCCTGCTGGCCGATCGCTCGTCTCTCTCCACTTTGGCGTTGTAACCGCCGGTTTCGCAGTGGAATTGCACCCAGTTGTGCACGGAAGGACGGCCGACAAGATTGAAAAGGTCCTTGTCGAGATAGAAGAGAACTACGTCGCCGATTACGTAGCCATCATAATTGCAGGGAACGAACTGCTTGGCCTTATTGGGCTCGAAGCCCTTGAAGCTATTTACGCCGAGATCGGACAGCAACTTCAACGCATCGGGACCTTGAACGTACATATCCGTCATGTGATAGGACTGATTGTAGAGAACGCACGTCTGCTGCCAGGCGCGCTGCTCATCCCTCCAGTTTGAGTACTCGCTGGCGACGACTGGGTAGACATACGGCCCCGTCTGCGAGTTGCGCAGCAGTTTCACCGGATTCCCGGCGGCTTGTAGCACGTCCTCTAAGCTCTTGTGACCCACTGGTTCGTTCTCCTTTTGATGGAAGGAGTGTCTGGCCTACCCGAAACCATTGCAGTCCAGAACTCCAAATTCATACGCTACGTTCGACGAGAACGGGACAGTCCCATCGCACCACTCAGGTTCTCGCGCGATCTTCTTTCAATAGATCGACAACCGCCAGGTTCACCGGGCAGTCGCGAACAATCCGACTACAGCTGCTTTGCGCTGAGAACTGTCGGATGGAATCGGAAGTCGACCGGCATCGCACTACTGTCGACTTCGACCCGCTAAATTTCCCCGCCGAGAGTATACGCGCTAGCCTAATTGTGTACAAGAGTATGCATAAAATTCAGGCGGGTGCGGTTAGCTTTGCGAAGAGTTTCCCGCTGCTTGTTCGGGGGGCGGCTCGGCATTTTCGGCGGTCGATCGCCACGTCTTTCGCTCCATGTTGATGCTGACTTTCGTCCCGACAGCGTGTTCGAACATGAGGGCCGCGACTCTTCCTCCTTCGCCCGCTTCAAGCGCCATAACGATCGCGTGATGCTGACGGTGCGCGTACCAGAGTAAATCGTACATGCGGCGAAGTTCCACACGGTCGAAGGCGATTGCGTGGGCTGCGGCGAATGGGATCCGGCCATTGCGCTCGATCGCATCCGCAATCACCTTGCTCCCCGCTCCATGGATGATCACGGCATGAAACTGCTTGTTCATGTCGCCGTAACGGTCTTCGTCTGATTCGATGAGGTGCCGCTTGGAAAAAATCTCGTCGCCCTCGCGGAGGCACTCGTGAAGCGATTGGATCAGCCGCCGCGGAGGTCCCTGCTCGGCCAGCGAGCGCGCGGCAAGCCCTTCGAGCACGCCGCGGACGTCGATTGCATCCATGATCTCCTGGGGCGTGAATTCGCGCACCACGAACCCGCGCGTATCCAGCTGCATCAGGATTCCTTCTTGCGCCAGGATTGGGAGAGCCTCACGAACCGGAGTGCGGGAAACTCCGAGGCTGCTTGCCAGCTCCACCTCTCGCACGCGCTGGCCGGGCTGGAGATCGCCGTGCAAAATCATCTCGCGAATTCTTAGGACAACTCGTGAATTCTTACCTGCCATGTGCGCACCAATCTTGCCGAATCTGCTCGGAAGTCTGGAAACCGATGACGCGGATGGTATCAACTCTCGATGGCGCAAGCAAATCGCGGAGAGCAACCACTCACTTTTTCACGAGTCCGCCGCGTTCGAATTATCTGCAGTAAGAGGGGGATGGAGCATCCCCCTAGCGGGTGGTTTAACCGGCCTCAAATGGCCGGAAAAAACCAAATTTGGCGGGTTCTCGTACCCTGTCCCGTCGGCTGCGGCGGTTTAAAAAGAAAAAGCTGCCCGGCAGAGAGGGTGGTGGACCTCCGCCGGGCAGCGCACGGCGTTCCTAGAAAGTCGGGGGGTGGAGCGCCGAGTTGGCCGTAGTGTATACACAAATATGTGCTGTGTATGCAAGAAGAATCGTAGCCTCTGAGAATGGTAATGCGTTTCCCTCCAGGTGAGGAGGGGCTTTCCCCGGGATTCGGTACGAAATTCTATTTCGCTTGCGCCGCCAGTTTCAGCGATTGGTCGGCATATGTCTTGCAACCGGCCTGCATCGGTCCCGCAATCTGCGCGCATTGATTGAAAGCGTCCGCGGCTTCCTTGAATTTGCTCAGGTTTTGATAGTCTCCGCCGAGAATGAGATAGTCGGTCGCATCGGGAGTCGCGGCATCCTTGGTGGCTTCCTTGAGTTCCCTCACCGAATCGTCAAATTGCGATTGGCGGAAATAGATCAGGCCGAGGCCGCTGTGCGCGGTGGTTAATATTTGCTTCTTGTAGGCAGCGAATTGCTGCTCCGTCTCCGCTGGCAGGAGGCGTCTGATTTTTCAGCAGCTCGATGGCTTGCTTCTCGTAATTCTCGGCTTTTTCGAGCTTTTTGTCCGCGTCCGGGTCCGAGTGGTCATAGGCGCGCGCCATGGTCGCTCCGGTGACCGACAAAATAGACGGGTCATTCGGGAAATGGGTCAAGCCCTGATTGGCGCAGGCGTAGAAACCGGTCAAATCGTGTTTGGCGAAGTAGGCCTGCGCGAGTTCTTCGTAGACCGCATTGGCGCGAAAATCGGTCGGGTACCGGTTGACGAAGTCGTTGCCTTGCTTGATTTTCTTGTCGAGATCGCTCTCGCCGTGAAACTTCTTGTAGGCCTGTGCCGCTTTCGGATTATCAAGGGCATTTTCCTGGATTTGCTCCTGCGTCTGATTCCCGTCGATTTGCGTGAGGCCGTTGGTTGTAGACGCGGGGCTATTTTCTCCCGCCTGCGCGCACGCAATCGCGGGCAAGGACAAACCCGCCGCCATCACGCCGATCGCAATCCAAATCCCCGAAACCGTTCGTGGCAGTTTCATAAGACATATCCCCCCTCATTTCGGCTTAGCCTCTCCCAAGACTTCGGCGGGAAAGCCTGGAGGTGACACCTCCCCTCTCCTCCACCTCCCCCGCAATTGTATTTTACCTGAAAGGCATCCCAACTGGGGGAAGAGCGGGCTGCGAGGCATGGCCTGCGCGATGTTTGGACATCGCGCAGGCCAGAACACCGGCGGCTTAGAAGTCGAACTTCACTGCAAACTGAATCTGTCGAGGTGTGCCTGACGAGCTGTTAACCTGGCCCGTGGCAATAGGAACGACAGAGTCCAAGGAACCTATTACTCCCGCTGAATTCAGATTCAAGTGGTTGATGATGTTGAAGAATTCAGCGCGGAACTCCATGTTTAGCTTTTCGGTAAGCTTAGTCTCCTTCTTGAGGGAGAAGTCCCATCCGATTCCGCCGGGCCCCGCCACAGTGTTCCGGCCAACATTGCCCAGGTACCCGACCGCCTGTGGGGCATAGCAGGACTGATCGAACCACTGGATCACGCCCGGTGATATCCACTTATCCACTACATGGTTTGGGCTGCAGCCGGAGGCGAAGGTGTAGTTCGGTCTCGTTGCAGCTTGCGTTCCCAGATTGGTCGGTTCGCCGCCGGGTGCAAAAGCGTTGTTTCTGATGTCGATGGGCAAGCCGGAGTGAATTCCCAGGATCGTGGAGAGCTGCCAGCCTTCGACCAGCCGATTCCCCTTGAACGGAAGTTGATAGAGACCGTTCACGCTGAGATTCTGGCGAATGTCGAAGTTGCAGTTTCCGTAATCATTCCGCGGATTGTACGAATCCACGAGCAGCGCACCAAATTCCTCAAGGCTGCTGGTAAAGGAACCATCATCGATGCAGTGGGACCAGGTATAGTTCACCTGGCCGGCGAGGTTCCGCGCGAACTGGCGGTTTACGCTGACCTGCAGCGAACTGTAGCTGGACGATATGTTGTTGAGTTCGGTAACCATATAGCCCAGATTGGGATTGATCCGTGTTGTTGTGCCAGCCAGCCAGTTGTTGAACGACACGCCGCTGTTCGGGTTCTTGACACTGGGCAGGGCCGTGCAATCCGGGTACGTATCGCACTTTGGAATATTGATGTCGCGCTGCATGAAGAGATGACGCCCGAGCGAGCCGACGTAGCCAACGGTCAGAATTGTGCCGTTAGCGATTTCGCGCTGGACCTCAAGGTTGTATTGCATGTCGTAAGGCGAGCCGTTGGGCATGATGTAATCAACGCCGGCAAACTCGGCTGGCTTCGGAAGCGCAGGAGCGCAGTAGTTTGGAATCGATGCAAAGGAATCCGGGATGCACGGGCCGTTGTTAAAACCAGGAATAAAGGGGAGGCCCGTCAGATTGTAGTCGCCCGCTGGAGGCGTGGCGATTAGTCCAGACTCGTAGGTTCGCGCCGTCACGGGGTCATGGAAGAGGCCGAAGCCGCCGCGGATAGCGGTTTTGGTGCCTCCAAACGGAGTGTACGCAAAACCGACACGTGGACCCCAGTTGGCCGCGTTGGGGTTGTTCAGGAACACGTGCTTAATCGGCGTGAAAATGCCGAGCGCGCATTGCGCCGATTGGACAAACGTGAGTCCGGTGCAGTTAGGCGCCGTTCCGAGTATCCCGCCCGGAGGCCCGAAGGTGGCAATCGAAGTCATTTTTTGGTTGCCGCTGGCCCAGCCCACGGGATTCGTATCGAAGTCGTAGCGGATGCCGACATTGAGGGTTAAGTGGCGCGTAACCTTCCAATCATCCTGAATGTACGGCGCTACGTCGATCTCGCGGAAATAGCGCGTGGAACTCAAGAAGCCAGGCGGGACGGCCCAATCCTGGGCAGGTCGTCCTTGCAGAAACGCTTGCATGCTAAAGATGAGGTAGTAGTCAGCGCCGTCGGCGTAGGCGAGCTGCTCGTTATTCGTGTCGACTCGCGTAACGACCCCGCCGATCTTGACGTTGTGCGAGCCACGGGTAAACGAAAGATCATCGCCACCGCTAAACTTGCTCTGGATAATCCCGTCCGGCCGGTTAGGATCCGGTCCCAGCCCGAATATCCCGCCGAGAAAGAATGGGCTTATGGAGCCATCCTCACGTTGCGGCTCAGCATACAAGGTTCTGACGAAGTCGAGCGGATCCGTGGTGAAGGAAGCACCGCCCACGGAGGTGGAAAATGCCGACGCCTTGGCGATCTGCGCCGAGGTAAGAGCGGTCTGCACGCGGGAGTTTTCGTTGTTCCGCACGTACCCGAAGCGAATGGAGTTGACGGTTGTGGCCGAGAGGATGTGGTTCTCGCTGATGGTCACGAACTGGTTGCGGGTGAAATCCTGCTCCGGGAAAATCCCGGTGGGATCGCGCGGGTTATCGGCAATCCGCGCGTCGTCGAGGACGTAACGCGCGAACATGGTATCGCTTGACGAGATATCGAAATCGACGCGGCCGAGAGCGTAGTCCTCATTCGATATCAGGTTCGGAGAGGTGGACACTGCATAATAGCCACCCTGATCAAAACCCGCGGGGCCGGCGAAAGATGCGATTTGCCGACAACCCTTGCAGAGGCTGTAGATCGAGGCGACCTGCTGCATCAGCGCCAAGGTGGAATTTGCCTGGGGTATGGCGGCATTGAAGGACGGGACTTGGCCGATGAGAACGCCAGGCTGGGTGCTGTTTGTGCTCGTCGACGCTGTGCAAGTGGCCGGGGTTGGAAAGATGCTGGCGCAGGGAAGGTAACCCGCAGCCACGTACGGCTCGAGAATGGCGCCGGAAATAGTCGATTCAAGCCCTTCGCGGAGCCCCTCGTAGTTCCCGAAGAAGAATAGCTTGTCCTTCTTAATCGGGCCGCCGAGAGCAACGCCGAATTGATTTCTCTTAAAGGGAGGAGGCGACGATCGTCCGCCAAAAACGTCGGCGATATCCCGCGCGTCGAATGCGCTGTTGCGTATAA
>CAWJDM010000022.1:0-40587 GCA_963841605.1 uncultured Acidobacteriota bacterium | reverse complement strand
CTTTTTCATATCTCCACGAGTTCTTTGCTGATCCGTGGGGGCCACTTCTATTGACCTCACATAAAATAATGCAATAATGGACCTTCTGACGATAGGAGGTCCTCGTGCGGCCAAGAGGCTCAGCCGAACTGCTCTCAGATCGACGCAGGCGTGCACTGAAATTGCTTCGCGAGAAATGGTCCTTGAACGAGGTAGCTCGGCGCATCGGTTGCGCCGCCAGTTCTGTCATGCGATGGCGGAATGCGTGGCGACGACGCGGCGAGGATTCCCTCCGCGTGCGATTCTCTCCGGGTCGTCCGCGGAGACTGACCAAACGGCAAGAGCGTCGCCTGATCAGAATCTTGCTTCAGGGTGCCGTGGCCCATGGCTACCGCACAGAACTGTGGACGACAAAGCGCGTGGCGGAGGTGATTGAAGAGACCTTCCATATTCCGTGCCATTTCAACACTGCCGGCCAGCTCCTGCATCGGCTCGGGTGGACACACCAGAAACCCGAACGGCGTGCTTTGGAGCGAGACGAAAAAGCCATCGAGCGCTGGAATCGGAAAGACTGGCCACGGGTAAAAAAAACGCCGCGCGGCTGGGCGCCCACGTAGTATTTGCCGATGAATCGGGCTTTTTGTTGGCTCCGCTGGTGGTCAAGACTTGGGCGCCGCGGGGCGCGACTCCCATTCAGCATCATCGCCAGGGTCGCCGCGACAAAATTTCTGTGATTTCCGGAATCTCTCTGAGCCCCAAGCGGCACCGTCTGGGTCTGTATTACCTGCTCTTCTATGACAACATCGCACAGGAAGAGGTCTGTGCGTTTCTGCGTGAGTTGCTGCGGCAGCTGCGCGGCCCACTCATCGTTCTCTTAGATAACTCCTCCACTCATCAGGGGGAACCACTCCAAAAACTCCTCATTCGACACCCGCGTCTCAGAATCGAGCATTTCCCCTCGTATGCCCCGGAACTTAATCCCGACGAAGGAGTTTGGTCGCTCGCCAAACGGCAACTCGCCAATGGGTGTCCCAAGAACGTCGACGAGTTGATGGAAGACATCATCCGGGCGATCAATCGTATCCGAAATTCGCCAGCGAAACTGCGAGGCTGCATCTTGCAATCCGAGCTTCCCCTTTTTTGAGCTAGTCATTGCATTATTTAATGTGAGGTCAATAGTGTTCGCCCTTCTAGCTAGCGGGTGTTCTTGCCGAGGCGCGGCGGACGGTTCTCAGTCCGATATTTAATCTAGGTCCCTACGCAGCATGGTTTGTTGTGGGCTTGTGGGAGCATGCGAAGGCCGCTGGAGAAGCCGCTCCCTACGAAATATCGCTGGGCAGGGTGTTTTTAGCCGTTCTTGCCTTCATTATAGCGATTGGCTCGTTTTTCTACGTGATCGCGCTGAGGCGTACAACGTCCCTCCCAGTTTGCCGCAAGGCAGCGCCGGGTCCCGACTAAACGCAGTAATCGAAAACTGACCCGCCACCGAAGGCTTACGCGATTTCGATGAGAGGCGAGCGCTTGGCGACGACTTCGCCGATGACGCGCGCGGGGACGTTGCGGTGCTCGAATGCGGCCAGAGCCGCTAGCACCGCTTCGGGCGCGAGCGACGCGAGCAGGCCGCCGGAAGTTTGCGGATCGAGCAGGAGCGAGCGGAACTCCTCGGGGATCGACGGAGCGAATTGCGCGCAACCCTCGACGAACTGGCGATTATTGGCGAGGCCGCCGGAGAGGAAGCCGCCGCGCGCAGCTTCGATTGCGCCCGGAAGATACGCGATGCGGGTGGGATCGATACGAATCGAGACGCCGCTGCCCATGGCCATCTCGCGCGAGTGGCCGAGGAGGCCGAATCCGGTGACGTCGGTAACGGCGTGGACCGGCTTCGCGCTGGCCGGGGCCGCGTCGTCGATTTCGTGCAGCGCGTCGGCCGCGTCGCGGTTAAGGCGCGTCATGGAAGCGGTGGAAGCGGCCACCCATTCGGGCTCGGCTTGCGTCTGCTTCAGCGCGGTCGCGATCACGCCCGTGCCGAGCGGCTTGGTGAGGATCAGCGTATCGCCGGGACGCGCGCCCACGTTGCGCCAGACTTTCCGCGGATCGATTAGCCCGGTGACGGCGTAGCCGAATTTCACTTCGTCGTCGCGGATCGAATGGCCGCCGACGACGGCGCAGTTCGCCTCCGTCATTTTGGCGAGGCCGCCGCGCAGAATCGCTTCGAGCACTTCCGGGGGCTGCGCGGCCGGAAACGCGACAATCGTGAGCGCCGAAATCGGCCGGCCGCCCATCGCGAAAACGTCGCTCAGAGCGTTGGTGGCGGCGACCTGGCCGAAAAGATCGGGTTCGTCGACGATCGCGGTGAAGAAATCGACGGTCTGGACGAGCGCGAGATCGTCCGAGAGACGATAGACGGCGGCATCGTCGCTCGTCTCGAAGCCTACGAGGACGTTGGGATCGTGCTGCGCCGGCAGCCGCTTCAGCACATTTTCGAGGATGCTGGGGCTCAGCTTTGCCGCGCAACCCGCGGCCTTGGCAGTGGTTGTTAGTCGGACGGTTTCTGCCACAAATGCCTCCCAAAGCGGTGCTAAAAACTGTCTTCGCTCTCAGCGTTGGAGCTTGCGCGACAACCCGGGGCTTAAAGCCCTCTTTTAAGGCCAGCTCTTTCGCGAGCCTAAAGGCTCACGCTTCCACCTGCAAACCTTACGCTCTCGCGTCCACCCCTAAACAGCCACCCGCGCTTCCGCCGGGGCTCCGAAGGCGCAATTATACCGCGCCGGTCATGCACAGACAGGATTGTCTGTGTCACCATTAGATCGAAACCCGGCGTCAGAGGACTTCGAGGAGGACGAGCGACATATCATCGCGCGACGGGCCTGCGCGCCATGCGGCGACGCGGTCCAGGATGCCCTGCTTCATTTCGCCGAGCGGCAGGTGCGACGTCTCGCGGACGATTTTCTGGAGGCCGTCCACATCGAGCATCTCGTGCCGCGCATTGAATGCTTCGGTGAGGCCGTCCGTATAGAGCACCACGCGGTCGCCCGGATCGAGAGGGACCTGAAGTTCCGCCTCGGGGCCGACTGCGTCGTCGAACGCGCCGAGCAGCATGCTGCGCGATTCGAGTAGGCGCGGCTCTTTTCCCGGCGTCACGACCATCCCCGGCGGATGACCCGCGCCCGCGAAAACCATGCAGCGCCCGCCGCGGTCGAACCGCGCCGCCGCCGCACTGAAAAGAAAGGACGAGCCGCCGATGCTCTGCAGCACGAAGCGATTGAGCTCGCCAAGCATCTCGCCGAGCCGCGCACCGCCGCGCATTTCCGCGAGGACTTCGGCGTAGAGGCGGTTGGCAACGAGCGCCGAGCCGATGCCGTGGCCCGAGACGTCGCAGACGAGCAGCGTGAGGTGTTCGTTGTCCTGCGCGCTCACCAGGCCGAAATCGCCGCCAATCGTGCGCACGGAATCGAGGAATGTTTCGACGCGCATGCCGCCCCAGGTGATGGATTGCGGCGCGAGGCTCTGCTGCACGCGCGCGGCCAGCATAAGATCCTCCTCGATTTCCTTGTGGCGCTTTTCGAGCTGCGCGTTGGCCTCGCGAAGCTGCTGCTGCGCCCGCTTTTGTTCTGAGATGTCGGTGAACATCACGATGCCGAACATGTGGCCTTCGAGATCCTCGACGCTCCGCGAGCTGATGATCACCGGCAGACGCTTCCCGTCTTTTTGCGGTAGCACGAATTCGAAGCGGCTCTGCCCGTCCAGCGCGTTCTCGGCGGAGTGCGCCATCAGGTACGCGTATTCGCCGGGCGCATAAAACTCGGAAGCGAATTGGCCGATGAGTTCCGAGGCGGGGCTGCCGACCATTTCGGCCAGGCGCTCGTTGACGAAAACAATCTTGTGGCACTGGTCGGCGATCAGCACGCCTTCGTTCAGCGCTCCGAGGATGCCCTCGACCCCCGCGATCCATTCCGGCTTTTCGCATTCCATGCGGTTCTCTTTTTGAGGCTGTCCGATTTTCACAAGCATTTTATACCGTCCCTGGCGAGCGCCAAAACGCCTGCGTCACGTTACAATTGGATGATTCAGGAGGCTGCGCGGACTCGCGCGACCGGCTCATCATGTCCTCAAACGGAAAACGGGTACTGCCCGGGCCGAAAGGCCTGCCGGTGGTCGGTGTGGCCTTCGACGTCCGCGGCGATCCGCTCGGCGTGATGCGGCGCTACGCACGCGAATACGGCGATATCGTCTGCTTCCACGTGATGATGCAGGAACGCATCCTGCTGAACCATCCCGATTTCATCGAGCAGGTGCTCGTCGTCCAGCAAAGCAAATTTCACAAGAGCGAGCTCACGCGCCGCATCACCGGACGGATGCTCGGCCAGGGCTTGCTGATCAGCGAAGGCGATTTCTGGCGGCGGCAGCGGCGGCTCGCGCAGCCCGCGTTTCATCGCGCGCGCGTGAACGACTACGCCGCCACGATGGCTGAAATCGCCGAGGACCACATTTCCCGCTGGCGCGATGGCGAAGAGCGCAACGTCTCGCAGGATATGATGAGTCTCACGCTCGATATTGCCGTGCGCACGCTCTTCGGCACCACGCTTCCCGGCGAAGCCGAGCAGGTGGGCCGCGCGATGACCTTCCTGATGCGCTATTCGCTGCGGCGGCAGCGATTCCCCGTGCGCGTTCCCGAGACGTGGCCGACGCCGAATAATCGCCGCGCGAATCAGGAGCTCGCGTTCATGGACTCGCTCGTCTACCGCATGATTTCCGAGCGGCAGGCCGCCAACGGCGCGGCGCATTACAACGACCTGCTCGCGCTGCTGATGGATGCGATGGATGAAGACGGCAGCCACATGACGAAACAGCAGCTTCGCGACGAATCGATGACGCTCTTCATCGCCGGGCACGAGACCACTTCGCAGATGCTCTCGTGGACGTGGTACGCGCTCAGCCAGAATCCCGCGATCGAAGCGCGCCTTTACGAGGAATTGCACGGCGTGCTCGGCGGGCGTCCGCCGGAAGTGGCCGACCTGCAGCGCCTGCCCTACCTGCAAGCCGTGATGAACGAATCGCTCCGGCTCTACCCGCCGGCGTACATTCTCGCGCGCATGGCGATCGAGCCTTGCCAGATCGGCGGCTACGATATTCCGCTGGGCTCGACGATCCTGCTCGCGCCGTGGGTGACGCATCGCGATGCGCGCTTCTTCGACGATCCCGATACCTATCGCCCCGAGCGCTGGCTCGACGGCCTGATGCAGCGCCTGCCCGCGGGCGCGTATTTTCCGTTTGGCGATGGGCCGCGCCGCTGCATCGGCCAGGGATTCGCGCTGATGGAAGCCGCCATCGTGATCGGCGCGCTGGCGCAGAAATTTCGGTTGCAGCTCGTGCCGGGCCACGAAGTGGTGCCCGAGCCGCTCGTCACGCTGCGGCCGCGCCAGGGCATTCGCATGACGCTGCATTCGCGGAATTGAGGAGGACTAACGTCCGCGTGAGGAAGCGACTCGTGAGATTCCTGGTTACCTTTCTTGTGGCGTATGCGATTGCGCTTTGCGTGATCCGCATTTTCGAGTCACATCTCATTTTCTTTCCAAACGATCCGGGACGACTTGAGGGCGACTGGAGCCCGCGCGACTTGCCGGTCCAGGAGGTGTGACTGAAAACTCAGGATGGCGTGAAGTTGAACGCCTGGTGGATCGGTTCGGACCAAGCCAGATTCACGTTTCTCGCGTTCCATGGAAACGCGGGCAACATTGCCGATCGGGCCGATATATACAGATTCCTGCACCAGATGCCGGCTAATGTGCTCGCCGTCGAGTATCGCGGTTATGGCCGAAGTGAGGGCAAGGCGAGTGAGAAGGGAATTTACCGCGACGCCGAGGCTGGATACGCCTACCTGACGCAAGAAAAAGCCATCGATCCGCGCAATATCATTTCGTATGGGCAATCACTCGGTACCGCGGTCGCGACCCACCTAGCAGCCGAGCGTCGAGTCGGAGGCGTCGTGCTTGAGGCGCCATTCCCATCGGCAAGCGCGGTGGCGGGAAAAGTATTCTGGTTTCTTCCCGGCGCAAGCCTGCTTGTGTGGCGGCAGTTCGACACGGCACGGAGACTCGCTTCGATCAACGCGCCGCTTCTTGTCGTTCACTGCACGCAAGATCCGGTAATTCCGCCCGAGATGGGGGAACGCGTTTTTGCCGCTGCGCACCAACCGAAGTCGATATTGCGCGTGAGCGGGTATTGCCACGAAGAAGCCGCGATCATCTCACCGCAGAAATATGAAGACCGTCTGCGGGACTTCCTGAAAGAGATCGAGTCCCAACGGAACTAGTGGACGAATTCGCCGTGGCCGCCGTTTGCCCATGGGTCGTACGTGAGCGCGAAATGGATGCGGTCGGGAATGGTCGGATGGCTGTAGAAGAGGAGAACGTCCACAGGATTGGGATCCGGATCGGCGAGATCGACCCTGCCGAGGACCTCGAAAGCTTGCGCCGCCACCTGGCCCGAATCCGGCGTAAGCCCGTGCGTTACTTCGAGGCCGTATTGGTCGGCTTGATGCTCGAAGTAGCGGCTGGCGGCGCTGGTGATCGGATTCGCCACGAAGGGAAAAATGCTGAGCAGCAACAGCAGGGCCGGCAGCGACGCCCAATCGTCGACGCCGCGAATCCACCATCTTTGTCCCCATCGCTCGAGGACCCAGCCGATCGAGCGATAGCCGAGATAAAAGAGAATGAGAAAGAAGATCGCGGCGAGCGCGATTCCTTTCGGGAGGTGCTCGAGCACGTAATGTCCCATTTCGTGGCCCACCACGAAGACGATTTGCGGCGTCGTCATGCCCTTAATGGTGGTGTCCCACACCACGATTCGCTTCGACGCGCCGAATCCGGTGACGTACGCATCCAGCTCCGTCGATTTCTCCGAGGCTCCCATCCAGAAAATTCGCTCCGGCGGAATATTTTGGCCCGCCCGCTGCACCAGCTTTTCGAGCGACGCCGTCAGCGCGGGATCGTTCTCCGCGAGCGGCTCGAACTTGTGGAACATCGGATCGATCACCAGGGGCTGCAGGAACACCAGCGCGAGGCCGAGCGGCAGCGACGCCAGCCAGAAATAGAACCACCAGCGCCGCGGGCTTTTGCGAATCACCGCGTAGAGGATGTAGATGAGAAGGATGCCCATGATCACGCTGAGGAATTCGCTCTTCGTCCAATCCCAAGCCCACGAGCCCCAGCCCTGTACGGATAGGCCATACGCACGGTTGACCCAGTTTTCGTAAATTTCAGCCGGCAGCCCCAGCACATCCATCGTCAGAATCAGCAGCGGCGCAAAGATCACCGCCTGCACGAAACGGTTGGACGCGACTCTCTCCGCCCAGAAGCGGTATTTCGGCGCGAGCTTTAGTCGCAGGATCAGCCACAACACGATCACGCCGTAAACGAAATCGATGATCGCGAGCCGAAAATGAATCTCGCCGAGGTGGCGCGCCTTTTTGTAAAGGTCGGGCGGCAGCGTGTATTCGGTCACTCGTTGCTGCGGCTGCGATTCCGCCGTGGACGCGGGGGTTTGGGCCGGCGTCGATGCGGGTGGGGCCTCGCCGCCCTGCTGCGCGGCGAAAGAAAAATCGCCCTGCCGCAAATTCCGTGTTCGGGCGCGCGCTGGAACCGAAAACAAGGTGAGCCCGAGAGCGAATACGAGTGCCAGCAGAGCAAGCGTCTGTTTTCCCATCGCGAAAGACCTTTCCGACCCGGCCGTGCGCCTACCGATATACCACACACAAAGAGAACAGTGGCATAATGCCGCCGAGGATCGCCATGACATCCACCTCAGCAGGCGCCGCAAACCCTCTCCCGACGGTCAGCCGGGAGTTCGTCCTCGCGGCGCGCCCCGTGGGCATGCCGAAAGAGTCGGATTTCTCGCTCGTCTCGGTGCCGATTCCCGCGCTTACGGACGGCCGGCTTCTCGTGCGCAGTATGTTTCTTTCCATCGATCCATACATGCGCGGCCGCATGAACGGCGTGCGAACGTACGCCGACCCCGTGAACATCGGCGAGGTAATGGTTGGCGGCGCGGTCGGCCAAGTGCTGCAGTCGGCAAATCTGAGATTTCAGCCGGGCGACATCGTCAACGGATATTGGGGCTGGCGGGAGTTCGCGGTTTCCGATGGCGCGGGCCTGCGGAAGCTCGATCCGAGCGTCGCGGCGCCGTCGACCTCACTCGGCGTCCTCGGCATGCCCGGAATGACGGCCTATTTCGGCCTGCTCGACATTTGCCAGCCGAAGGCGGGCGAGACGGTGGTCGTATCCGGCGCGGCGGGCGCAGTCGGCTCGATCGCTGGGCAGATCGCCAAAATCAAGGGATGCCGCGCCGTGGGAATCGCAGGCGGCGACGACAAAGTTGCGTGGCTCACTGGCGAATTGGGCTTCGATGCCGCCTTCAACTACAAGACGACCGAGAACTACGTGGCCAAGCTGAAAGAATTGTGCCCCAACGGCATCGACTGCTATTTCGACAATGTGGGCGGCGCCGTCACTGACGCGATTTTCCCCGTGCTGAATACGAAGGCGCGCATTTCGATCAGCGGGCAGATTTCGCAATACAATCTGGCGAAGCCGGAGCCGCGCCCGGCGGTTTTCGGCTACCTGCTGACGAAAACGGCGCGCGCTGAGGGCTTCCTCGTCTATCAATTCGCCGAGCGCTTTCCGGAAGGCATCGCGCAGATGGCGCAGTGGATCAAGGAAGGCAAGCTCAAGTACCGCGAAACTATCATCGAAGGTTTCGAGAATATGCCGCGCGCGCTGATCGGCGTCCTGCAGGGCGAGAATATCGGGAAAATGTTGGTGGCGATCCGATAAGGATCGCCACCCTGAGACCGACGGTTTTGGGTCTAGTCGGTCGAAGGGTCGCGCCCGACGGTTTTGTGCCTAGCCGCTCGAAGGGTTGCTCTCCACCCGCTAACCCTCGCCCGCCACGTACGCGCGGACAGGTGCCTCTTTGGGATGAGGCGGCGAACGCGAGTTGCCATCGCGCGAGGATCGCGCCTACCATGGGGGAGTAATCACGGTGGTTGAAGTGCTGCTGACGGGAGAAGTGCGATGAAACTGGTCAAGTGGGGCCTCGCGATCTTGCTGGCGTCTCCGATCGCCATTGTTCCGACGGTTTCGGCGCAATCGCAGGACGCCGCGCAGTCGGGCCAGCAGCAGGACGCGCTGGCGGCCGCCGCACGCCGCGCGCGCGAAGAGAAGAAGGACCAACCCAAAGCCGCCAAGGTCTGGGACAACGACAACATCCCGAGCAGCCCTGGTTCGGTGAGCGTCGTAGGCGACGCGAACCAGAGCGCTCAGGGCCAGGAGAAAGCGGCCAACTCAACCGAATCGAAGCAACAGGCCCAGCCTGTTAGCGCCAAGGACAAAGCCGCGAAATCCGCCGAGCTCGATGCCGATCAGCAGCAGCTCAAGAGCCTGAAAACCGATCTCGACATCGCGCAGCGCAAGCTGGTCCTCGATCAGCAGATGTATTACGGCAAGCCCGACTATTCCTCCGATACGGCCGGCGCCGCCGCGCTGAAAGACGAGCAGAACCAAATCGCGGCGAAGCAGCAGGAGATCGACGACTTGCAGAAGAAGATCGACGAGCTGCAATCGGAGTTAGCCAGCGCCGGCGGCGATTCCAGCAGCAGTTCGCCCAGCGCCAGTTCACCGAGCACCGGCCAGAACCAGAACCAAGACCAGAACCAGAAACAGAACGAGAATCAAAACCAGAACCAAAACGAGAACCCGCCTCCGCCCCTGCCTCCGAACTAGGCTCGCTCGAACCTCAGACCTCGCTCCAACTGACCTGGAAAAGTGTGCAAACCCCCTGCGGCAAGCCTACCCCTACTAATTGTGTATATTTTTCTTGACACACTAGAAACGGCGGCGCACAATCCGGCCTGTTTTACGGGGCGTTTTTGCTGGACGGGCGTTTCGGCGGCTTGCATCCCCTTCCGCCGCGTGCCCTCACTCACTGCGAGGCGAGACGATGCAATATCTGCCGGGCTGGACCGTGCAGTGTCTCAATCCCGAGTGTCCCGCGCGCGGGCACTGGCTGCGCGTGCAAACCACCCAAATCGAGATCTGCTCGAACTGCGGTTCTGCGCTTCACAACGTGCCGCCGCCGCTCCCACCGCGCTTTCGGATGCGGCCGCGCACGCTTTCCGGCTACCGCCCGCTCGGGCGCCGGCGCTGAGTGGCGCGCAGAGCGGATAGCGGCATCATGGATGGGCAGCGGCTCAAGCTCTCCCGCGGAAATCGCGGAGGCTTTCGTCCCCGCCGCAGTCCCGTCTTCACGTGGGCACGAGCCGCCCGCTTGTAAGCAGACTCGCACGCCTGTCCCGACACACCATCGCGGTATCGAGTTTAATTTCGCAGGGTGAGCCTAAAAAAGGGGGAGCGGCCGGTGGGGGGACCGGCCGCTCGGGGCATGGGTGATGGAGGTGCTTAACAATCCGAGGGTGCTTCAGGCTCGTGGCTGCCGCGAAGGTTGCCCTTCCTGGTCTTACGCCGGTTGCCGCACGGCCCCGAATCTGAAGACATTGTGCCGGTACCATTCGGCACGGTCGATAGGTCGCTTGGTTCAATTCCCTCCGGTACGAATGTACCGGCGAAAGCCTTCGCGCGCTCTTCGCTCTGGTTTCCGCTCAAGACATCAAACTGGTTCACACACCGTCATCCGCAACTGCGCTTCGTAAGCCGAGCTTTGCGGCCAAGGCCGCGAATGTACTACGATAGCCGCCCGCGATGAGCGAAGGCACAGGCACTCCCTCCAAGCCGACCGAGCAAGCCGGCGAAATGCTTTGGGGATTCTGGTATCCCGCGCTGCGCAGCGACCAACTGCGCGGGCGAAAACTCGTGCGCGCGCTGCTGCTCGAGGTGCCTTTGGTACTGGGCCGCGATTCCGCCGGAAAGCCGTTCGCGCTGCGCGACATCTGCCCGCACCGCGCTTTTCCGCTATCGTTCGGCCGCTTCGACGGCGCCAACGTCGAGTGCGCGTATCACGGCTGGCAATTCGACGCGCACACGGGCCAGTGCCGCCATATCCCGTCGCTCACGGCTGATTCGAAGCTCAAGTGCGAGCGCATTTACGCCGGCAGCTTTCCCTGCGAAGAGCGCGACGGCTACATCTGGGCGTTCATGGCAAATTCCGAAGGCCGCGCCGCTGCTCCGGCGACGCGCCTGCGCCGCCTGCGCCTGAACTGCCGACGTTCAGCCCGCGCTACCAAATCGCGCATCTCTGGGCCGATCTGCCGTGCAGCGTCGACCACGGCATCATCGGCCTGATGGACCCGGCGCACGGCCCGTTCGTCCACCAGGCGTGGTGGTGGCGGACGCGCCGCAGCATCCGCGACAAAGCCAAGCAATTCGAGCCGATTCCCAACGGCTTTCGCATGAGTCCGCACGCGCCCTCGGCGAATAGCGCGCCGTACAAAATTCTCAAGCTGATCACCGGCGAGCCAGCGACGACGACGATCGATTTCGTCCTGCCGAATCAGCGCTTCGAGCAGATTCGCGCGGGCCGCTATTGGCTCTCGAGCCGTACCACGGTCACGCCGGTCAGGCGCGATCTCTGCCGGCTTGATTTCGTCGCCGCGTGGAATATCCTTCCGTGGTTTCCGATCGTTTCATTCATCCTGCACGTGCTGGGCCCGCGGTTCATCCAGCAGGATACGGAAGTGATCGAGAAGCAGGGGCTCGGGCTGAAATACGAAGACCGCATGATGCTGGTCGACGATGCCGACCGCCAGGCGCGCTGGTATTTCGAGCTGAAGGCCGCGCTGCTTGAGTCGCGCCGCACCGGCGAACCCCTGCGCCATCCCGTGGCGGGTCCCGTCACGCTCCGCTGGCGTTCATAAGGCGAAAAGCGCTCCCTCGGGTCGGCTGCACCAATCCTGTCCTTTCGTCCAGTTGTATGCCCCAAGAAGGAGGCGCATATTCGGGTTGCCGGCTGGCACCCGGCTGCCAAGAGTCATTGATTCGGAGCTACTTATGCCGAAAGCAAAGCTCCAACTTGGGGGGACCATGAACCGCTGGATTCGCACTCCGCTGCTACTTTCTGGCATTTGCGTCACACTTTGCCCGGCGATGCTTGCGGCGCCTGCTCCGGCGCCCGGCGTCACCACGGTAACCTGCCCCGCGAATGAGGACCGAGTGTGGGTCTACGATTCGCTAACGAGCCTTGACGTCGAGGCGAAGCTGCACTGCGGCGATACCGTGCAAATCGTGTCGCGCGTGAAGGGCTATGTGAAGGTGCGAATCGCGAGCGGCGTGGTGGGCTATCTGCCGGATAGCGTCTTCCCGGATCTGCCGCCCCTGACCAACGATCAGGAGCAGCTCGGCGACCACAACGCGGCTCCGACCGAAACAACGCAGAACGATACCAGCAGCCTCGCAGCCGTAGCAGCTGCCTACCGCGCGCGAGAGAGAGCTGCGGTTGCAGCAGCCAGCGCGCGCGAGGCCGCGCCAGTGGCGAGTGCGGCTCTGGAAGCGGCCCCGGTTGCCACGGCAAAGCCTTCGCCTTCGGTTGTCGCGATGACTGCGCAACCTGCGCCGCCCGAAGTCGCCGCCACGGTTGCTCCCGTGGCGCCGCGTGCGTCGCGCCCTGCAAATATTTCAGCGCGTAAACAGCTTGTAGTGGTCGAGCCACCAGAGCCGGTTTCCGCGCCGCGCCGCGCGGTCTCCGTTGCAACGGCTGTGGAAGCCAAGCCTGTGATCGTTGCGACGCCCGCGCCGGCGCCGCGGCCCGTTGCTCCGGAAGTGGCCGCGACCACGACCGCCGTCGCGATGTCCGCGCCGGGTCCCATGGATCCGCCGATACCCGCGCCGACTGCGATGCCCGCGGTCGCTGCGCCTGCGGACGCGTCCATACGCGAAGTGGCCGCGAAACCGATTGGAACCGATCCCGACTCCGAGGACTACCCTCTCACGCAGCCGGAGGACGCCAGCGCCGATCCGAATTGCCGCGTCTACTTTTCGGCGTATGGCCTCGGCGCCGAGCAGTACAAATGGCTCTCCGACATGCGCCGGAAGCAGTTCTCGGGCATCTGCCCGGCGCCCAACCTGAAGAGCGTCGACTTCGTGATCCTCTTCACGCATGATTCCGATTCGTATATTTCGGCGATGCCCACGCCCGTTCACACCGACGGCAACGGCTTCTCCGATTTCGATCCCCTGACCACCGTCGATACGGCGCTGATGTCGCCCACCGAGGCGGACAAAGCCCGCTACGAACTTGCCTGGGTATTCCACGTGAGACGCGGCGCCTTCGACCCGGCTCAATTCTCGCCGCGCCGCCGCCCGCAATATGAATCGACAGCGAAGGGATTGCACGCCTCCACAAAAGCGGTGGAGGATGCGTTCAACTTCATCCAGCAGCATCCTCCGACCCGCTAGCGGCTAGGGAAGCTGCGCGAGATCAAACGTCGTCTGCACGTCCTGGCCGTCGGGCGTCAGGACGTCCACCGTTGCGGGTGTCGCGGAATCGATCTTAGCCGGATCGTACTCGAGTTCCACCACAGCTCCCGCCAATCCATACTCGTCGATGGCGTAGTCCGAATAGATCGGCCCGCCTTTTGCCGACTGCGCCTCGACTTCGCGGTCTTGCGTGAGCTGGATCTTGAAATCCTTCCAGAAATCCGGAACGAGAACGGCGCCATTCACGTAGGTGCTGAATTGGGCCGGATCGGGATAAGACGACGTGAAATTGATCTCGACGAACACGGTGAAAATCCCAGCTTTGCCGAGAAACTGTTGCTCGGCTTCCTGGGCGTGATAGCCGATCGGAGCGCGCTGGACGCGCCTTACGATGGCCGAGTAGGGCGTTTCGATGCCGATCACGGACACGTAGGGGCCGCTCTCGGGCGCCGGCAGTACGTGGATGTATTTCGTGAAAAACGCAGCTGTTTGCTCGTCGTTGCGTTTCCCCAGGAAATAAGCTTCGCGAATTGCTTCCGAAGATAGCGGACTGTTGTAGGCAAGCGCGGGCTCAAGGGCGACGAGCGCAATCCCCAGCAGCAGAATCGGCAATTTCCATCGAGCGCACGATTTCATGGCGGCCTCCGCGAGGCGATCAATCTTCTGCCTAAATTAGACGAACAGCGGCCGCGGCTGGGTTCACCTCCGCGATCGGATAACCCATCCGTCAACTTTGGTGGATCATCGGGCGATGCCGCTCAGAAAAGGATAATGCTCCGCGGCGGCCATGAAAAATAGCATCGGCAGCGACATCCAGAATCCCGTGCGCGACGCGAGAAACGCCCACCGCGCCAGCCGAGTCGCTTCCGGAGGCATCGGCGTCCCTTGCTCGGCGCTCGCACGCGTCCACGCAATCAGGCGCTTTTGCGCGCGCCACACCACGCCCCACGTGTTCAGCAGCATCAGCAGACCCAATCCGCCGCCCACGCTGATCGAAAGGTGCGCGTTCGAAGAATCCGGGCTCGCGTTTGTGTAGAGCGCCGCCCACGACGCCGCTACGACGATCGCCGCGATCGCAATCGTTCGCACCCACGCGTTATCGAGAAAGCCCGTTTGCGGCAATTGCAGCGGATAGATCAACGCGTACGCCACGAGCCACACCAGCAGCCACCAGCCCATCCACCGCCACGCCAGCCACGAGTTCCCGGCATTGTTCGCGTCCGCCGCCAGAATGATCCAGAAGTAGCGCAGCCCCATCAGCACCGTGATTACTGCCGACCAACGGAACCACCACATCCCGCGCTCCATCAGCGCCGGAAACACTTTGCCGCGCACCGGCGGGTCGAGCGCCTTCATCGCTGGCGTTCCCACGAGATTGAAGAAATAGAGCAGCCCGACCCAGCTGATTCCCGCCACGATGTGAATCCAGCGGAGCGCGATCTCCTCGTTGGCGACGGGATCTTGCGGAAAACTGAAATACGGCCCCGTGGCCAAAGCGATTGCGTGCGGCGAAAGCAACATGGCGCAAGCCTCCAGCGCGCCTGGTCCGGCGGCCTGCGGGCCACGCTACCGGATCGGCACACTCCAAGTCAATTGCTCCGCGGAAAGCATCTCATTGTTTAGTGTCAAGCATCGGATCACAAGCGCCGATTGCGGAACAAAGCGGGCGACGCGATACAATTTTGTTACCGGCCTTCGTGCCAGGAGGATCATGCCGAACTTTGTGACGGGAACCTTATTCGGGTCGCTTCGCCGCTCCGGCACTTTGTTTTGGCTAGGCATCCTGGCGTTCAGTATTCCGGCTTTCGCACAGGTGCAGCAGACCTCGACCGCTCCGCAAGCAACTGCATCGTCGCCTGCCGCAGAAGGGGCGGGCTCGCAATCTACCGGAACGGGAATCATCATGGGAACGGTGGTCGATAAGACCGGCGCTGCCGTGGTCGGGGCCCGAGTCGAGCTCACCGGCGGCAATCGGCCGGCGCAGGAAACCGTGACAGACGCGACGGGGCAATTCTTTTTCGCCAACGTCGCCCCCGGACCTTTCCAGCTTGCAGGGACGGCGCAAGGCTTCGCGGCGCAGACGGCTTCCGGAGTTCTGCACGGAGGCGAATCGTTGACGGTGCCGCAGATCGCGATGCCGCTCGCCACTGTCGTGACGGAGGTGCACGTGTCTCCTGCTGAAGAGGCGAAGGTCGAGCTGCATGCCGAGGAGCAGCAGCGCGTGCTCGGCGTGGTCCCGAATTTCTACGTCACCTACGTTCCGGACGCCGCGCCTCTGGCCCCGAGGCAAAAATTCCAGCTGGCGTGGAAGGCGATGATCGACCCGGTCACCGTCGTTGTGGTAGGCGCAACCGCGGGATACGAGCAGGCCACTAATTATTACAAAGGATACGGCCAGGGCGCGCAGGGTTACGGAAAACGCTTTGGCGCCACGTACGCCAACTTCCTCACGTCAACTTTCATCGGCGACGCGATCTTGCCGTCACTCCTGAAACAGGATCCCCGCTACTTCTACAGAGGAACGGGCAGCAAACGATCGCGCTTCTTATACGCTTTGGGCAACACGTTTTTCTGCAAAGGCGATAACGGCCGCTACCAGCCGAATTACTCGACCCTCGGCGGAATTTTCATCTCGAGCGGCATCGGCAACGCGTACTATCCGTCGACCGATCGCGGGGTCGGCCGCACGTTCCAGGGCGCGCTGATCGGCATCGCCGGCTCGAGCGCGGCCAACGTGCTCGAAGAGTTCATCGTATCCAGATTCACTTCGCGCGCACCGCAGAACGTCCCTTCCACTTCGGGCGATTAGACAATTCCGCTTCCTCCGGCTTGCGTTTCGTCCGCAAGCGTCATAAACATCTACTCTCAGCCGCGCCGTCTCCCAGATCGTTTCTGCAACCTGTGGATCGATGGAGGGATCGGTGAAGCGTGCTCGAGAGAGGGAGCGACCCATGAACGTTTCGCGAGGCGGACGCATCCGCTTGCTTAGTTTGTTGATAATTCTGATCGGCTTCGGAATTTTTGCGGCGTGGTTCGCGCCGCAGCTTGGCGATGCGGGAAACCGCCTGCACCAATTTCTGCTGCAGCCGTTTTTCACGATGGGCGGGCTCCCGATCACCGCCTTCTTCCTGATGAAGGTGGCGATTTTCATCGTTCTCCTGATTCTTGTGTGCCATTTTACGATGACGATCCTCGAGAACCGGATTTTGAAGTATGTGCCGCTCGACGAAGGGCAGCGCTACGCGATCGCCCGCGTCACCTCCTATCTTCTGTTTATTTTGGGCATGGTGATCGGACTGCAATCGCTGGGAGTAAATCTCAATAGCCTGGTCGTGGTGGGCGGCGCGCTCGGTATCGGCGTCGGATTAGGCTTGCAGGCGATCGTCAGTAATTTTGTCGCAGGGCTGGTCCTGCTGCTGGAGCAGCCGCTCAAGCTCGGCGACCGCATCGAAGTGGGCGGCACGCTGGGCGACGTGGTGCGGCTGCGCGGCCGCAGCACCTGGATTCAAACGAACGACAACGTGGTGATCATCGTCCCCAATTCCGAATTCATCAATCAACGCGTCACCAACTGGACCGCCAACGATCGCCAGGTCCGCATCTCGTTGCCAGTGGGCGTCGGCTACGACAGCGATCCCAAGGAAGTACGTGAACTTCTCACCCGCATCGCCATGCAGCATCCCGACGTGCTCGCCGAGCCTGCGCCGGAAATCATTTTCCTCGATTTCGGCGACAGCTCGCTCGATTTCGAGCTGCGCGTCTGGACCATCCGCCAGGTGCAGACCCCGCAGCGCCTGAAAAGCGATCTCTACTTCACGATCTTCGACACTTTCCGCGAAAAGGGAATCGAAATCCCATTCCCGCAGCGCGACCTCCATCTCAAATCGGTTTCGCCGCAGGTCTCATCGGCCGCGCCGGACTTGCCAACTCTCTTGTCGTGAGATGCCCTACGACCGCGCGCCATCCTGGTGGACGTACCGGATCACCTCGACCTCCGAGATGGCGATCAGCCCATCCGCGACCATCGCATCGAGCTGAGGGATGAGCTTCCGCACTTTGTCGTCCGAGTCGATCACGCTGACCATCACCGGCGCGTCGTGCGAGAACGACAGCAGATGGTGCGGCTTGCGAATCAACGTGCTCGCGCCGTAGCCCTCAATCCCGCGGAATACCGTCGCGCCCGCGATATCGAGCTCGCGGCATTTCTCGACAATCGCGCGGTAGAGCGGCTTGCCGTGCCACTTGTCGTCTTCGCCGAAATGGATGCGCAGCATCGTCGCCTTGCCCTCGAGTTTCATTTCTGCGCCTCCTTTCCTTTTTCCGCGTCCTTTTCCGCGGACGGCACTTCGTGCGTGTACTTGATCACGTCCACGTCTGACATCACAACGAGACCCTGTTGCACCATCTCATCGAGAATCGCAGCAAACGCCCGCAGCTTCGCTTCCTCATCGACCACCGACAGCATGATCGGCCGGTCGTGCGAAAGGTGCAGCGCGCCATCCTTGTGAATCCGCCGGTTCGCGCCGTAGCCGAGGATGCCCTGATAGACCGTCACGCCGGCGACATCGTTCGCGCGCATCGCCTCGACCAGCGCCTTATAGAGCGGCTTGTCGTGCCACTTATCGTTTTCGCCGATGAAGATGCGCATCAGCTTCGCTTTGCCCTCGCGCTTTAAGGCGACGGCCGCGCCCTTGGCCGCGCCTTTCGGCGATTCCTCCGACGGCTTCACCACGAACGTATCCTGCACGTCGATCAGCCCCGTCCCGGCCATCTGGTGCAGCTTCGGCAGCAGCTCTTCCACCTTCTCGGGCGATTCCACGAACTCGATCTTGATCGGCAGATTTTCCGTCAGCCGCTCGATCCGCATCGTGTGCATGTGATGGTCCGCGCCGAATCCGGCGATCCCGCGCACCACGCTTGCCCCCGAAATCCCGCGGTAGAAAAGGAAATCGAGGATCGCCGCGTACAGCGACTGCCCGTGATACTGGTGATCCTCGCCGACGTAGATACAGACTTTTTTCGCTGGCCCGGCGTTCAGCATGACGCCTCCCATCTCATCGTTCCGGCCGTCGTCGCTCTCAGTATGGCCCGCATCATGGAATGCTCCTTCCGGTAATCACGCCGAGCCACACGGAAACGAAACCGACGATCACGCTTAGCGACACGTTCAGCCCGGCCATCAGCACTTCGCCATCCTGAAAGCTGCGCAGCGTCTCGTACTCGAATGTGGAAAACGTAGTGTATCCGCCGATGAACCCGATCGGGATCAGGTATCTCCAGTTCGGGCTCCAATGCGACCGCTCGGCGAGGAGCGTCACCACAAATCCGATCAGGAACGATCCGGTGATGTTGATGAAAAAGGTGCCGTAAGGAAAACGCGTCCCGAAGCGATTCCCGAAATATCCGCCCACCCAGAATCGCAGGACCGCTCCCAGAAAACCGCCGATGCCGACCATCAGGTATTTAATCATCTGAGCGAACGTGTGTCTCCCTTTCGCGCTTGACGAATCTTTGCTGCCGCCGGCCCGGCGTCCCGCGATCGAGCGGCCGAAAATCGTGTCCTTGCTTGGCCCAGCAGTTTACACCGGCTTCGTCGGCTTCAACTTCGCCTGCCGCAGATATCCCTCAAACTCTTGTGTCAGCCCGTGCAACTGCTCCACGATTCCGCTCAGTTCCTTCGCTGCAGCCTCTGGCAGATCGCCGTATCCCCGCATATGTTCCGGCATCAACTCTTCGATCTCGATGCCGATCGCGTCGAGCGCCACGGTAATCGCATGCAACGCCGGGATCGGCGCCTGCTGCGCGGCGATTCCCTGAGCGTCCAGCACGCGCAAAATCTGCTCGCGAAGCCGGGCGACATATTGCTCGATGCTGCGGCGCTGCTCCGGAGAAAGCCCCGCCGAGTACCGCGGAAACGCCGCCTTCGATTCGGAGGAATTCAGGATCGACTCAATGTCGCCGAGCAGCTTGTCGATGTACTGGCACGTCACGCGCAGCCTGCGCGCCTGATACTCGTTCAGTTGTCCGCTGCGCGATGCGCCGGGCATGGTTCGACCTCGCTCGTACGGCTCTGCTTGGATCAGTGCCGGGGACATGCCTCCGCGACAGGATCCCTGTCAGGAGTCATCATCTGTCCCGGCAAAAGAATGAAGAGGGACAGCGGTTGAGGGCGAACTCCATCGCCGCTACCGCCATTCTACGTGGGCTCGGACGGAAGTCAATCCGCTCGACTGCCAGGGTTGTGATGGTCGAGTTCCCAAGCCACGCCTCGAATGGCGCCTGCAACGGTTTTGTAGGGGCGGGTCGCAGATTTTGCGACCCGGCAAGTTTTGTCGTGGCTTTCCAGTCACGATATACCTGCCGCGATCGACCGGCTTCAGCCCCTGAAAGCCCCGACGCCTCGCCTCGCGGTTAAGCCACCACCGTCATTCGGCCGTCCCAAAAAAGCCAGCTCCCCGCGCCTGCTCCGAAACTGTCCGTGCGTACAGCTGCCGCGCCCTCCGCAATCTGTTACCCATAATTGCGATGACCGATGTCATCCGCCCTCTCGACGAGGGCCGCTCGCTCTTTGAAAATTCAGGATTCGCAGCAGAGGCCACCACTCGAGTGGAGGCGCTGCCTCCGCTTCATGACTCAGCACCGTAGGTGCGTCAAAGTTAGCCCAGGCCGGAAGGCCTGGGTTCGCATAAAGTAAGAGGCCGAGCGCCGTAGGCGCGACACTTCGTCTTTCGTCCGCCGCCGCGCCCGGCAAAAACTGCCCATTGATTGTCTGGTTTCATCTCCAATCTCCCCGCTTGCCCGCCGACCGCCCTGCGCTAACATAGAATTGCTTTGAAAAGCCTACTCTCCGATTGGCGCAACCTTCTGCCACTGGCGGGACTCATCGTCCTGGCGGCCATAAGCATGATCTTTTGGTTGAAGAAGAAGCCCGAGGACGAGACCGAGCTCGAAAGGCAGCGCCGCTCTTACCTCAACCGCGTGGGCCGCATCGTCGAAGGCCAGGTGCTCGAAATCACGGAGCACAAGGCCACCCCGGCTCCGTCGCCGAATGGGCATGCCAAAGCTTCCAATCTTTTCGCCAAGCACCATGCGCATGTATCTTCGAACGCCGCGCAAAGGCTTCTCTACTATACGTATTCGATTTCCGGCGTCACGTATGAAACCGCGCAGGATATCACCGGGCTCGAAGAGCGGCTGCACCTCACCCGCGTCGCCACCGGCCAGATCGCCAGCGTGAAATACGACCCATCGAACCCCTCGAACTCGATCCTCCTCGCCGACGATTGGTCGGGTTTACACTGAGGCCGATTTCAGGCCGAAGTGCTTGCACTAGCTGCTGTCCGACGTCTCATAAGCCCATCGCAACAACCGCTTGAAACCGTCTCCGCACATTGTTAGGGTGAACGCGAGCCCGGATACGACCGAATTCTAATCGACACTGCGGCGATTAGAATCCGCTGCAACTTACTGAAAACACAGAGCGGGTGTACAGTCTAATCGACACACTAACGGGGGGCCGCTGCGGTCGAATTCAATGGCAAAACCAGCCCAAAATCTGAAGCGCCACGACCCGCTCGACGAGCTTCGCAAGCGAAACGAGGAAGCCGAAGAAGGTGGCGGAGCCGAGCGCCGCGAACGCGAACATAAAGCGGGCAAGCTCGGCGCGCGCGAGCGCATCGATCTACTGCTCGATGAAGGTTCGTTCGAGGAGTTGGACAAATTCGTCCGGCACCACTGCCAGGATTTTGGGATGGAGGAGCAGCGGCCTGCGGGCGATGGCTTCGTCACCGGCTACGGCCGCATCGACGGGCGCCTCGTCTATGTCTTCGCGCAAGACTTCACCGTGTTCGGCGGCTCGCTTTCCGAAGCGAACGCGTCGAAGATCACGAAGATCATGGACCTCGCGATGCGCCAGGGCGCGCCCGTGATTGGTCTCAATGATTCGGGCGGCGCGCGCATTCAGGAAGGCGTGATGTCGCTCGCGGGCTACGCCGATATTTTTCTGCGCAACACGCTCGCGAGCGGCGTGATCCCGCAGATCAGCGCGATCCTCGGCCCGTGCGCGGGTGGCGCGGTCTACTCCCCGGCCATCACCGATTTCATTTTCATGACGCGCGATACTTCCTACATGTTCATCACCGGTCCGGACGTGATCAAGACCGTGACGCATGAGGACGTGACCAAGCAGGAGCTTGGCGGCGCGATGACGCACAATGCGAAAAGCGGCGTCGCCCATTTCATCGCCAGCGACGATGCCGATTGTCTCGCCATGATTCGCGAGCTCGTGAGCTATCTGCCGTCGAATAATGTGGACGATCCGCCGCGCCGCGAAACCACCGATCCGTGGGATCGCGCGCACGCCGCGCTCAATGCGCTCGTCCCCGAAGATCCGCAGCAGCCGTACGACATGAAAGACGTGATCCATGTGGTTGCCGACGATGGCGAATTCTTCGAGGTCCACGAACACTACGCGAAGAACATCGTCGTCGGCCTCGCGCGATTCGATGGCCGCCCGGTCGGAATCGTCGCGAACCAGCCTGCATTTCTTGCCGGCGTTCTCGATATCGATGCGTCGGTCAAGGGCGCGCGGTTCGTCCGATTCTGCGATGCCTTCAACATCCCGCTCGTCACGTTCGAGGATGTGCCGGGATTTCTCCCCGGCACGCAGCAGGAATTCGGCGGGATCATTCGCCACGGCGCGAAGCTGCTGTTCGCGTTCGCCGAGGCGACGGTGCCGAAGGTCACGGTCATCACGCGGAAAGCCTATGGCGGCGCGTATTGCGTGATGGCGTCGAAGCACATCCGGACCGACATCAATTACGCCTGGCCCACTGCGGAGATCGCCGTGATGGGGCCCGAGGGCGCCGTCAATATCGTTTACAAACGCGAGATCGATCGCGCGCCGGAATCCGAGCGCGAACGCCTGCGCCAGGAAAAGATCGAAGATTTCCGCGAGCGGTTCGCGAATCCTTATGTCGCAGCCGAACGCGGATATATCGACGCCATCATCGAACCCGCCGAGACCCGCGCGAAGATCGTCACCGCGTTGCGATCGCTCGAAAACAAACGCGATACGAATCCGAAGAAGAAACACGGCAACATCCCGCTGTGAATTGTTCGCGCCCTTCGCGGATTTCGAAGCGCCGGTTTCAGCTAGGCTGCAGAATCTTCACTCCATCGCGCCCGCCGACGAAAACTTCCTTCGCGAATCCCAGAAAAAGCCCGTGCTCGACGGCGCCGACCACGTGGTCCAAGTGGTGCGCGACTTCCTTCGGCTTCTCCATCGGGCCGAACGCGCAGTCCATAATGTAGTTTCCGCCGTCGGTGACGTAGATCTTCTTATTCGCGCTGACTCGCCGCGTCGGATTCGCGCCGAGCGCTTGAAGCTTCTCCTGCGTGGCCTGCCAGCCGAATTTCACGGTTTCGACGGGCACGGCAAAGAGCGAGCCGAGCCGGTCGACCAGCTTGGTTTCGTCCACCACAATCGCCATGCGCTTGCTCGCCGCTGCCACGATCTTCTCGCGCAGCAGCGCCCCGCCATGCCCCTTGATCAGATAGAGTGTGCCGCGTTCGACTTCGTCGGCGCCGTCGACGGTTAGATCAATCTGGGTATGCGCGGCAAACGTCGAAAGAGGAATCTTCAAAGAGCGCGCGAGTGCGGCCGTCTTCTGGGAAGTCGGTATCCCGGAAATGTGCAGATGTTCGTGGGCAACGCGTTTCGCGAGCGCGTTCACAAAATAGGTGGACGTCGAACCGGTCCCGAGGCCGACGATCATTCCATCTTCGACAAGCGTCGCCGCCGCTTCGGCGGCAGCTTTCTTCCATTGATTCTGCTGCGACGAGTCCAAAGATCGCTCGCTTTCCGCGCCGCGACCGTTTGTCGTCGCAGGGCGCCAGTCATCATAGCGGTTTGTGCCGGAGGCTGCCAAGCGAGGCTTTCGGGATTGGCGTGCTAGAATTTCAGTTTTGCCGATCTACCTTTCTTTGGGGCGGGAATGTTCCGGAAAATTCTGATCGCAAACCGCGGCGAGATTGCGGTGCGCGTCCTGCGCGCATGCCGCGAGCTTGGCGTGCCGGCAGTGGTGGTTTACAGCGAGGCGGATCGCGCGGCTCTGCATGTCCGTCTGGCGGACGAGGCTTACCGCATCGGCCCCGCGCCGTCGCGCGAGAGCTACCTTTCCATCGAAAAAATCGTCGGCGTGGCGCGCGAAGCGGGCTGCGATGCGATTCATCCCGGCTACGGATTTCTCGCCGAGAATGCAACGTTCGCGCGAGCGTGCGCGGAAGCGGGCGTTACGTTCATCGGCCCTTCACCCGAGGCGATGGAACAGCTTGGATCGAAGACGGCAGCGCGGCACGTGGCGCGCGAAATCGGCGTTCCCACGGTGCCCGGGACGCTGGATCCTCTTCAGAACGCCGACGCCGCACTCGCGGCTGCGAAACAGATCGGGTTTCCGGTGGTGCTGAAAGCCGTGGCGGGCGGCGGCGGCAAGGGAATGAGGCTCGTCGAGAGCGAGGCGGCCATGGCTTCCGCGTGGCGCGACGCTTCGTCGGAAGCGCAGAACGCCTTCGGTGATGGACGGCTCTACATCGAGAAATACCTGCTGCGGCCGCGGCACGTCGAGATCCAGATTCTTGGCGACCAGCACGGCCACATCGTTTATCTCGGCGAGCGCGAGTGTTCGGTGCAGCGGCGCTACCAAAAAGTGATCGAAGAGGCGCCCTCTCCGGTGATGACGCCGGATCTGCGCCGCGCGATGGGCGAGGCCGCCGTGAAACTCGCGCGCGCCGGCAAGTACGCGAATGCAGGGACCGTGGAATTTCTGGTCGACGCCGAGCGCCACTTCTATTTCCTCGAGATGAATACGCGCCTGCAGGTGGAGCATCCGGTAACCGAATTGGTGACCGGGCTCGATCTCGTGAAGCTGCAGATTCGCATCGCAGCGGGAGAGAAGCTGCCATTCGTGCAAGAGGATGTCGCGCTGCGCGGGCATGCGATCGAATGCCGCATCTACGCCGAGGATCCCGACAACAATTTCTTCCCTTCGCCGGGTAAAATCCTCGAGCGGCGCGTCCCGACCGGCCCGGGAATCCGGCTCGACGATGGCGTCTACGCCGGCTGGACCGTGCCGAACGAATACGATCCTTTACTCAGCAAGTTGATCGCGTGGGGCAGCGATCGCCCCGAAGCAATCGCGCGCCTCGAGCGAGCCCTCGAAGAGCACTACGCCACCGGAATCAAAACGAACGTCGGGCTTTTCCGCCGCATTCTCGCCACCCGAGATTTTCAAGAAGGCGAGATTTACACGCGCTGGCTGGACGACTTTCTAACCCGCCCGGCAAACCGGGCAGAAACTGCGAAAGTTTCGTCACATCCACACGCGGAAGATGCGGCGTTGCTGGCAGCGGCGCTGTGGCAGATCGCGCGAAACGGCGCCTCCGGTAACCATGCCGCCGGCCGCCCACGCTTGAACGAATCACGATGGAAGAACGAAGGGCGGCGCGATCAATTAGATCGGGCGCCAGACTGATCGATGAAACTAGGCGTCGAACTCGCCGGAAAGATGCGCACGGTCGAAATCGGCCCCGATGCGACGCGCGCGAGCGGGCGCGTGCTCTGCACGATCGACGGCCGCGCCCTCGAAGCCGACGCAACTGAAGTAGCGCCGGGAATCTATTCCATTCTGATCGGGGGCTCTTCTTTTGAAGTTCGCGTCGAGCCGAACGCTGCGGCCTTGCGGATCACGGTTGCCGGACGCGAATACGCGGTTCAGATTCGCGATCCGCGGCAATGGCGACGCAATCGCGGCGCGGCGATCGAGGCCGAAGGAAGCCAGCGCGTGATCGCGCCGATGCCCGGCAAAGTCGTTCGCGTGCTGGTGAATGTGGGCGACGCAATCGAGGCCGGCAAAGGCATTCTCGTGGTCGAGGCTATGAAGATGCAGAACGAAGTGCGTTCGCCGAAGTCCGGCAAAATCGAGCGCCTTCTCGTGTCGGAAGGGCAAGCCGTCAGCGCCGGGGAAGTGCTCGCGGTTGTGGGCTAGGGAGAATCCGGGGCCGGGAGTTTGCCGGCTGATTCGAGAATCTCGCGCGCGAGATAGTTTGTGACGTGCGCTTCGTCGCGCGCCTCGATCAGGTAGGCTGAGCGCAGGAGTTGTTCCTTGCGCGTGCGAAGCGCGTCGCGAATCGCCTGTTGCACCTGCGGATCGGAAAGCTGGCGGTCGCCTGCAGCTTCTTTTCCAACCAGCTTCAGAATGCGGTAGCCGCCGTTCTCAGGAATCGGCTGGCTCACCTGGCCGACTTTCAATGCGAGCACGGCCGCTTTCAGGGCGGCGGGCGAACGGTTCAGCGAGGATTCGGCAAGAAAGCCGAGATCGCCGCCGGTCGACGCGCTCGGATCCTCCGAGTAGTCCATCGCGAGCTCGCTAAAATCGGCTCCCGCCGCGAGTTTCTGCTCGAGCATGGCGGCTTTGCGCCCGGCTTCCGCTTCGTTCATGGCTTTGTCGTTCTTGCGATTGTGGATGTTTGGATCGGGCCGCGGCGTGATCACGATCTGAGCGATGTGATACTGCGGCTCGGTGACGTTGAACTGCGCGCGGTTCTTGTTGTAGAAGTCGGTGATGTCCGGATCGGTGATGGAAATTTTCGCGACCACTTCCCGATTGAGCAGCTTTTGAATCGAGAGCTGGCGGCGGATGTCGCTCTTCAAGTCGTCGACGGTGAGCCCGGTCTCTTGCAGTTTCTTCTGGAACTCTTCCTCGGTGTAAGGGCTCTTCGATTCCGTGAATTTGTCCTCGACCTCGGCGTCGCTGGCGACGAGGTTCATCTTCTGGGCGCGCTCGATCAGGATTTCGCTATTGATCAGCTCGTCGAGAATGCTGAGCTTCAGCGAGAGCGCTTCCTCCGGCGATGGAGGAGGTGTGTCCGCATTCACGCGCGACCGATAAAGCTTTTCGACATCCTCGCGCATGATCTGTTTGCCGTTCACGACGGCCCAGACGTCCGGACCGGGCGCCATTTCCCGATTGCAGGACACAGCGAACGCGCAAGCCAGCAGCGCCGCGAGGGCGATCGTTCTGCGCTTCAACCGGAACTCCTTGCGAAAGGATGGGATGGCTTCAGGCGGCTTTCGTCACGCGGCCGGCGCGAATGCAGGCCGTGCACACGCGCACCTGCTTGCGCGCGCCGTTGACGACCGCGCGGACGCGGCGGAGATTGGGATTCCAGCGGCGGCGCGTGACGTTGTGCGCGTGGCTGATCGTATTGCCGTAAAGCGGCTTTTTGCCGCAAATTTCACATGCGAGTGCCATGATTCAATTGCTCCAGACCGAGGAAGTCGTTCGAAAAAGCCCAAAACCAATGCTAACAGAGAATCCGCGAACCAGGAAGCGATTTGGCCGCGCCTGTGGCATGAGAGGCTGCTGAAAAATTCAGTTTCGGTGGAAGGGCGGGGTTTAAACCCCGCCGTAAGCGCCATCATCTGAGAAGGGCTTTAGCCCCTGAAGGCCGGCGCGTGGCGGACACCAAGCGCCGGAGGCGCGATTGTACTTAGCCCGGCATGAAGCGAAGCGGAATGCCGGGTATCGCCGGCGTGAAACGTGCAGCCCCGGAGGGGCGATTGGGTCCGACTTAGCAGGTCGTGGTTCCAGAGCCTGTGTGACAATCTGCGAACGTTTGCGCCGGTCGTTGCTTCAGCCCGAGGGCTACGATTGCTTCACCGGCAAAGACACATGAACCGCCGCGGCGCCCAGCACGGCAAGGCTCGAGTGGTCCTGCACGAAAACGACCACGCGCAGATTGTCGCGTTTCCAATGGTGCGACAGATTCACTTTCGTGTCCGTCGCGAAAGATCCGTTCGCATCGAGGCGTCCAATGGATCGAAGCTCGCGGACGACGCCGTAGTGATCGAGATGGGCGCCCGCATTCTCGCCGGCGGTCACGTTCGACGAAAGATCGTCCTCGGTAACCGCAAGCAGGACGTCGGCGCGATCGCCGGCGTGTCCGCTCGCGGCCGGCCCAACCTGCACGTGCAACCGCATGTCGCCGCCCTTGGGATTGGAATCGGGAATCTGCTCGATGGTCACGGGCATCTCCGGATTCTCCGCGGCCTTCGCGATGGCCGCCAGCGCGGCGCGTTCATTGCTGCCCACAAATTGCGCGCCGCCCTCGACCACCATTTGAGGAGTGTAGGGCCCGGAGTTCAGGCGGAAGGAGTGCACGTAATCGTTCTGCCGCTCGGTGAATTGCACGGAGGAAAAAGGATCGACCCAGCCCTGGCTATTCCAATAATCCACGTGCTCTTCGAGCGCGATCACGTCGGCGCCGGCAACGGGCTGCGTGCGTTGCAGGTGAGCCAGCAGCCGGTCGGCGGGAGGGCAATCCGAGCAGCCCTCGGACGTGAAGAGCTCGACGATCACGGGATGCGCGCCAGGATCGGCCGCGCGCGCGGGTTCAGCGCCGGCGTTCCCGGCATACGGCGCGCCACCCCACAGGCTGCGCCCAAAGCCAATCGACAGCAGAATCATTCCGAAAAACGCCATCGCCAGAAGTGAAGTGCGCATGGGACCCTCCCACCTGAATACGCTACGCCGCCACTGGTTGGATGTCACGAACGCGCTGCGGTGTCAGGGGTCGCTGAAAAACTCAGTTTCGATGGAAGGGCGGGGTTTAGAGCCCCGCCGCAAGCGCCATCATCCGAGAAGGGCTTTCGAGTCCGCGTGACAACCGAGGCCGTCCTGTGGAGTGCGGGAGCTTGCCTGCCCTGAGCTTCGAAGGGCTCCCGCCGTTTGCCGCCCGGGCTTGCCCGGGCGTGCTCCCCGCACTCGCCACGTGCACAGGGTGGAAGCGTGGGCCTTCCGCGTGACGACCGAGGCGCATTTTCTTGCGTAGCGCTGGCGTCCCGCCGGCTCTTCTTTGGGTGGAAGCGCGGGCCTTTTTACCCTGCTTGCCCTGACGCAGGAAGGGAGCGAAGTCGAAGGGCAGGCCCTCGAAAAGCGTGCGCTTAAGAGACGGGCTTCAGAGTCTGTGTGACAACCGGGAATGTTTGCGCGGATTTTTGCTTCGGCCCGCTAGGGCAAACCGGTGGAAGCGTGCGCCTTTTTACCCTGAGCCTCGAAGGGCAGGTCCTCGAAATGGCGGAGGGGGTGGGATTCGAACCCACGAGACCCTTTCAGGCCTAACGGTTTTCAAGACCGCCGCCTTCAACCACTCGGCCACCCCTCCGTTTTTAAGTCGTTTCAACATTGTAGCGTAGGCGTCAATTTAGTGGCAGTACTGCCACTCCAGAGGGTGTGCGGCGCGGCTGTGTCGTCACCGCCGAGTTGACTTTGAAATATCGAAATATCTCCTAGCGCCAAAGCTCCCGGCTGGCGAGACGCGCGCCCGCGACCAGAGCTTCGAATTTCGCCCACATCACCGACGGCGGCACGCGCTGGACCATCTCCGTCTGCGCGAAGCCGCAATCCGTCCCCGCGATCACGTTTTCGCGCCCCACGATCCGCGCGAAGCGCACGATGCGGTCCGCGACGAGGCGCGGGTGCTCGACCGTGATCGTGTGGTGCGTCACCACGCCGGGAATCAGGATTTTGCCGTCGGGCAGCTTGTGCGATTCCCAAACGCGCCATTCGTGCTCGTGTCGCGGATTGGCAGCCTCGATCGAATACGCGCCGGCTTTCACGCTTAGGATGAAGCCGACAATCTCCTCGAGCGGCGCGTCCGCCATATGCGGCACGTGCCAGCTGCCGAAGCAGATGTGGTAGCGAACGCGGTCCTCGGGAATCCCCTCGAGCGCGTGATTGAGCGCCTCGATCCGCAGGCCCGCCCACCGGCGATAATTTTCCGGGCTCTTCTGAACGAGATGGTCGTACATATTGGCCAGCACGGCGTCGTCGACTTGCAGCAGCAGCCCGGATTCATGGATCGCGCGGTATTCCTGGCGCAGCGCGTCGGCCATGGCGTACACATATTCTTTTTCGCTCGCGTAGTATTCGTTGACACCATCGTACGCGGCGCTCGCCGGCGCGACCACCGGAAGAAACGCCTCCTCCACAGCGACGGATTTCAGCGCGGCCTTCAGATTCTGAATGTCGCGTTGAATGCTGCCTGTATCGCGGTATTGAATCGGCGCGACGCAGGCTCGCGTCGGCAGCCCCGCCTCCATCGACGGAATAAACGGAAACTCAGCCTTCATCACCTCCGGAAATCGCTGAAGATCGCGCCCGAGCCACAGCACGGGACGCAATTCGGCCGGGCGAAGCTCAAAACCGCTGACGCGGTCGAGAATGTAATTCGCCCAATTCGCTTTCCCGTATTCGCCGTCGTCGACGATATCGATGCCGGCCTTCGCCTGCATCTTCACCACATCGTCCACGGATTGCCGCAGCAAATCTTCGTAGCTCTGCGTATTCTCCGGCGAGGTCCGCGCGGCGGCGGCCGCATCCCTCAGTTCCTTTGAGCGAATCAAGCTGCCAACGTGCGTGGTCAGAATTCGATCCTCGCTCCGTTTCATGGGTCTCCGATTGTCAGGGGATTTGCCGCGCGGCTCAGGCTCAGGACCGCGAAATGGCCATCGCCGGAGGCGTGATCGGCTCGAGGGTCGCGAGAATTTCCTGGCGGCGGTCTTCAAACCACGGCGGCAGCAGAAGCTTGGCGCCAAGCTGGTCGGCCGGCTCGTCTCTTTGGAATCCGCCGCCGGCGTTGCAGCAGCATTCCACCAGAATTCCGCCCGGCGAACGCACGTACATGGAATGGAAGTAATAGCGGTCTTTTATTTCCGAGGCATCCGTATAGCCGAGCTCTTCGTAAATCGCTTTCTGCGCCGCCATTGCTTCATCATCCGCCACCCAAAGCGCAATGTGGTGGAAGGTGCCCGCGCCGAAAGTCCAGCTGCCCGGAGCGCGATCCGGATCGTGCTGGAGTTCCAGAGTTTTGTTTGCGCCGCCGCCTGCGATTTCGAAACGATGATACCGGCCATCGACGCCGGTCTTGCGAAACCCGAGAGCCTCGATGAGGAATCGTTCCTGTTCGCTGATATCCCGCACGGATAGTACGGGCCCGTGGAAACCGCGCACGGACTCGCCCTGGCTTATCTCATCCGTGGTCCAGCCGACCCTCGCGTCCTTCGCATCTTCCAGCACCTCGAAGCTCATTCCCGAGGGATGAGTGAATCGGATGAACCGCTGGCCGAAACGCTCCTCAATAGGCCCCTGTTCAACCTTATGGCGCTTGAGGTGTTCTTTCCAAAATGGCAGCGTGCCCTTCGCCACGGTATAGGCGATCGATTGGACCTGTCCCGATCCGCGCCGGCCCATAATGCGGTTGTACGGAAATGTCGTCATCACCGAGCCGGGCTCGGCGTTCGCATTCGAATAGTAGAGGTGATAGTGCGGAAACTTGCCGTCCATCAGGACGGTTTGCTTGACGAGGCGCTGCCCCACGACCCGCGTGAAGAAGTCGACGTCTTCCTGCGCGCCGCCCGCGCACGCAGTGATGTGGTGATATCCGGTCGCAGGATAATTGTAACTCATGCCCCACCTCCGATAATTTCGCCAAGCTCGATACGCTGCTGCGATCAGCGCCAAGCCGGCACCGCGTTTCGCGTCCACAGCGCAGCGCTAATTACTACGTCCGCGCGGAAGTGTCAACTCACTTCCGGCTTAACAGGCCGCGGAGGAAGGCGCGCACATTGTCATCCCGAGCGAAGTCCCGCGCGGTTTTGCCTTCCCCGCGGTGTATGCGGGCGCGGGACGCAGAGAGGGATCTGCTTTTTTGCGGCCCTCCGAGTGACGGTTCGGCATTTTTTCAGCAGCCTCTTAAGCCCACTTGTCGATCGAGACGCTCCTCGCGTAGCTCAGATTGCCCACCTGGCAATACGGGTTCGTCTGCCCGCCCACGACGACAGCGTTAATCATCGCCTTGTTCGGCCAGCGCGGAATCAGATCGTCATCCTTTAGGTTCTTGCCCTGCGGCCCGCGCATCGAAAAGCCGCCGGTGAAGAGCATCGTTTTCGCGTCGCCCACCGTCAGAGTCGCGTTCTTCTGCAGCCAGTGGATTGTACTCCCAATGTGCCCCATGTATCCATTCTGGCGCGAGCGCCTCTCGGTTGAACGCAGGCATCGAAATGCCCTAAACCACACATATATTTCTACATTGCAAAACGCTTCCGGGGCAGAAAGAGCGTCCAGCACGCGCCTGAATCATCCTTTTGTATACATATTTATGTTGACAAAGACCGCCAGTCGATAGTATGACGCATGGCACAGAGGCGTCTTCGTGTACGGGTGGGACGCGCCTGACTTCAGAAAAGTGCGAAATAACTAAAGTGGAGGTGGGGAATGGCAAAGGGGCGTAGCGTGTGCGGGCGGGTTCTGCTCTGCCTGTCTATGGCATTCTTGGTTGCTTCAATCGGCGCAACGCAGTTGTGGGCGCAGGCGCAGACGGCAACGATTTCAGGCACGGCGACGGATGCTTCTGGCGCCGCAATGGTCGGCGCGAAAATTGAAGCGACCAACACCGAAACGAACGCTTCTCAGTCCACGGTCTCCGATGCTCAGGGCCGCTACACGATCCCTGACTTGCCGGTCGGCACGTACAGCGTGCAGGCGTCGCAGTCGGGCTTCCAAACTGTCGTCCATACGGGCGTCACGCTCTCGGTCGGCGGCGCCGTCGTCGTTGATTTCTCCATGCCTGTCGGCGAAGTGAACGAAACGGTCAGCGTCGAGAGCCAGGTTTCGCGCGTCGAAACAACCACGTCGGAAGTCTCCACCCTCGTCAGCCCGACGCAAATGCGCGAACTCCCGCTCAACGGCCGCAATTTCGAGCAGCTCCTTACCTTGGCCCCCGGCGTGTCGACCATCGCCCCCGCGCTCAACTCCGTCACCGGCCGCCTCTACGGCATGATGAATAACTACTCGATTGCCGGCTCGCGGCCCACGGGCCAGATGTTCTTGCTCGACGGCACCGACATCCGCGATTTCTGGGAACACGCCACCGGCTCCGGCTACGCAGGCACGTCTCTTGGAGTCGAAGCCATCGGCCAATTCCAGGTGCTGACCAGCGACTATACTTCTCAATACGGCGGTAACGGCGCGGTCATGAACGCTGTCTCGCGCTCTGGAACGAATGACCTCCATGGCGGCGCGTACGAATTCATCCGCAACAGCAAGCTGGACGCCCTCGACGTCACCCGATAAGATCGGCTGAGTTGACCACCGCCGCCACCATTCAGGAGAAATCAGTTTGGTGTCGCCATCGGTGGCCCCATCAAGAAGGACAAGCTCTTCTTCTTCGGCAACTACGAGGGACTGCGCGAAGCCCTGGAATCGACTACGCCTCTCGCCGTTCCAGAGCCCTACGTCACTGCCGGGATGCTGCCCTGCGCCATCATAACTCCGGTGGCGCCGCCGACTTGTACCCCCTCCACCTCTGCAAACAGTACTCAGCCGGGCATCCCGATCGCCCCAGTATTCGCGAGTGCGCAAGAAGAGGCCATCTCTGCGCTGTATAGTCTTTGCCACGGATGCCGCGAAATCGTCCCCTCAATTCCCAGCCTCACTGGCTCTACCGCAAAAGGGGCTGACTTGGGTGGCTATTATCAGGTCGCTTCCTCACCCAACCTCATCACGAATGAGGATTACGTGCTCGGCCGCGTCGACTACACGATTGGGCCGTCCGACAACATGTTTGGCCGCTACGTCATCGACGACGCGCGCATATCCGATGGCACTCGCGATCCATACGGGATCTTCCCGGAGAAGGATTTTACGCGCAACCAGTTCGTCACCATTACCGAAAATCACATCTTTTCGCCGACCACGATCAATTCGCTCCGCTTCGGCTTCGTTCGTACCAACGAGAATTCTGAGGTGCAGGAATTCCTTACGTCAGCCCAGATTTCGGCGGGATCTACGTTTTCAACTTCCGTGGGCGGCCCTACTTTCACTACCGATCCGCTCACCTTCCAGCCGACGGGCGCCGGGGAGCTCCCGCGCGAGGACGGCCAGAACGCGGCATTTGGCGCCGTCGGCCCCGTGGGACCGGACCAGAACCGGCCTGACACGCTCATTCAGAACAAGTTTAGCGGAGGCGATGACCTGACTTTGAACCGTGGCGGCCACAGCCTCAAGATCGGCGCTGTCGTCACGCGGATTCAGACCCAAAACATACAAACGGCGTACGCGAATGGCGGGTTTTACCTTAGCTACGCGTCTGGGTTCTTTGGGGAGTCAGCCCCACAGTTGTATCTTGCAGGGTTCCCCTTCCTGGCATTCGGAGTTCCAGCGGGCCTGAACAATGCCACTCGCTACTTCCGGGAGATCGCAATTGCCCCTTATATTCAGGACGACTGGAAGGTTACTTCGCATCTGACGCTGAACCTCGGCTTCCGCTACGATTACAACACCAACCCGGTCGGGTGGGCTTACGGCAATCTGCCTCTGAGCTCGCTGGTAGGTTCCTTTCTGCCTCCCACCGGCCCGGTGATCCTCCCGGCAGGCCCCAACACACCGGGCATCTATTACCCATTTAACGTGGTGAAGCACGTCTTTGCCAGCAACCCCAATGCCCAAAACTTCGAGCCGCGCTTTGGATTTGCTTACTCACCGTTCAAGGACAACAAGACGGCATTCCGCGGCGGTATCGGCGTCTTCGATGATCCGACTTCGGCCCGGCTCTGGGAGTCGAACTTCATCAACACGGCGCCCTCAGGGTCTAATTTCCTGATTTTCCCTGGCTTCCCCAACCCCTACGTCGGCGGTTTCGGGATCGCAGCCGCGCCTGGCGAGTTCGCGGGCGTCACGTACCAGCCATCCGGCAACTCTCCGTATGAGATTCAGTATAACTTTACTGTGCAGCGACAACTCACTCCCGCGACGATACTCAGTGTTGGCTATGTCGGCTCTGTCAGCCGCCATTTGTGGACTCAGGGAGACATCAATCCGCCCAAGTGCGTCGGTTTCCCGAACTGCTTGGCCTTGCCGCAAGTTCCGAGCGCCCTTCCCGCTGCTTCCAACGCGACCTACACAGTTATCCCCGGTAGCGCAAACGGATGCTCGGACCCCGCTCAGAACAACGCGACTGCCCCCGGCGGCCTCGGAACCGGCTGCTACGGCAGCGGCGTGCAGTTTCCGTGTCTCTCTGCAGCGGCCACTCAAGGCCCCCCTTGCTCGACGCAAGGACCTCGGATCAACGCGACTTTCGGCTCAGTGATTCAGGCCTACAACAATGGAGCCTCAGGCTATAACTCGTTGCAAGTGAGCCTCAATCACCAGTTCGCCAGCAACTTTACCGGGCAGATTAGCTACACGTGGTCGCACTGCGTTGACGACGGCTCGTTTGCTTCTTCTCTTGAGGAATTCGCTCAACTCCAAACGGATCGTTACAACCCGAGGTACGATTACTCGCAGTGCACGTTCGATCTTCGCCAGAACTTCGTTGGGAATGCCCTTTACACCCTGCCGTTCAAGGGCAATCGGTTCGTCGAAGGATGGCGGTTTTCCACGATCCTCGGAATCCACAGCGGCCTGCCGCTCAACGTTTACAACTCCGGCATCAATTTCCCCGATCCCGCCGATCTCGGAACTCAATGGGGCTCGCGGGCAAACTACAGCTATGCTCCCGGGTGCCACCCGAACCACGTTCTCGACAAAGTGGTCGGAGTGGGGACGATCCAGTGGTTCGATCCTTCGTGCTACGAAGCGCAGGCGCCTGGATTCCTGGGCAACGTGCAAAGAGATAGCCTCCCCGGTCCCGGCACCATCGGCGCCGACTTCTCCATCACCAAGGAGACCAAGCTTACCGAGAAGTTGAACATGGAGCTTCGGTGTGAGGTCTTCAACTTTATCAATCACTTCAACGTAGGCGGAGCATTTGGTGGTGTGCTCGGTGAGATCAACGCACCTCTTTCCGGCATAACCCAAGCCTCCCAAGCGCCTGTCGTAACTCCGCGGCAGATTCAGTTCGCAGCGAAGTTTGATTTCTAAACCGTCAGTGTCCTGGCCTACGCGATGTTCAGGCATCGCGTAGGCCAGGCCTTCCGGCCCGCCCTTCCCCCAGTTGGTGGCCGCCTTTTTCCTCCGAGACTCCTTCTGGCCTGCGATGCGCCCTGTACGCCCACCGGGCGCTTTTCAGGTAAAATACGAGTCCGGGGCACGGTGTCACTTCCAGGATTCCTGTCGCCAGGGTCGGAAGCGGCTGAGCCGAAATGAGAATAAGGGGATAAGACTTATGAAGCTGCCACGAACGAATTCGGTGATCTGGATTGTGATCGGAGTGATGGCGGCGGGTTTGTCCTTGCCGCCGATTTCGCGCGCGCAGGGTGGAGGCAACAACCCCGCAACGTCAACGAACACTCTCACGCAAGCGGACGGGAATACGACGCAGAAGCAATTCCAGGAGAATAGCCTCGACAATCCGAAAGCGGCACAGGCCTACAAAAAGTTTCATGGCGAGAACGATCTCGACAAGAAAATCAAGCAGGGCAACGACTTCGTCAACCGGTACCCGACCGACTTTCGCGCCAATGCGGTCTACGAAGAACTCGCGCAGGCCTACTTCGCCAAACACGATTTGACCGGTTTCTACGCCTGCGCCGATCAGGGCTTGACCCATTTCCCGAATGATCCGTCTATTCTGTCGGTCACCGGAGCGACCATGGCGCGCGCGTATGACCACACGGACCCGGACGCCGACAAAAAGCTTGAAAAAGCCGAGAACTACGAGAAGCAAGCCATCGAGCTGGTGAAAAATCAGACGCCTCCTCCCACGGAGACGGAGCAGGAATTCACTGCCTACAAAACGCAGATATTAACCACCGCGCACAGCGGCCTCGGCCTGATCTATTTCCGCCAGTCACGATTCGACGATTCGGTGCAGGAACTCAAGGAAGCCACCAAGGATGCCGCCACTCCCGATGCGACGGACTATCTCATTCTCGGCGGAGACTACCAAAACCTGAGCAAGTTCAAGGAAGCCGCGGACGCTTTCAATCAATGCGCGAAGATTGCGGGACCAATGCAGGCTGGCTGCAAGACGTATGCCGATCAATCCCTGAAACTGGCGGCGCAAGCGAAATAGAGATTCGGACCGAAATCCTGGGAAAGCACCTCCGCTTGTGGCGTGGACACGGGAAAAGCTCTAATTTCCCATCCAGTTAAGCGACACGATTCTCCTTGCATACACACTGCATAGTTGTGTATACACTACGGCCAACTCGGCGCTCCACCCCCCGACTTTCCAGGAACGCCGCGCGCTGCCCGGCGGAGGTCCACCACCCTCTCTGCCGGGCAGCTTTTCTTTTCTGGCTGCTGCGGCTGGCGCGCCAAGGTGCAAGAACCCGCCAAATTTGGTTTTTTCCGGCCATTTGAAGCCGGTTAAACTGCCCGCTAGGGGGATGCTCCATCCCCCTCTTATTGCAGAAAATTCCTCAGCGATTTGCGTGCGCCATCTGGAGTTGATACCATCCGCGTGATCGTGGGGCGCCAAGAGTTTGGTTTGCAGCGGGCGCGACGGCCGATTCCATATTTCCGAGCAGATTCGGCAAGATTGGTGTGCACATGGCAGGCAAGAATTCACGTGTTGTCGTAAGAATTCGCGAAATGATTTTGCACGGCGAGCTGCAACCCGGCCAGCGGGTGCGCGAGGTGGAGCTGGCAAGCAGCCTCGGAGTTTCCCGCACCCCGGTTCGCGAGGCTCTCCCGATCCTGGCGCAAGAAGGAATCCTCATGCAGCTGGATACGCGCGGGTTCGTGGTGCGCGAATTCACGCCCCAGGAGATCATGGACGCGATCGATGTGCGCGGCGTGCTCGAGGGGCTTGCCGCTCGCTCGCTGGCCGAGCAGGGACCTCCGCGGCGCTTGATCCAATCGCTTCACGAGTGCCTCCGCGAGGGCGACGAAATTTTTTCCAAGCGGAATCTCATCGAATCGGACGAGGACCGTTATGGGGAGATGAACAAGCAGTTTCATGCGCTGATCATCCATGGGGCGGGCAGCAAGGTGATTGCGGATACGATCGAGCGCAATGGCCGCATCCCATTCGCCGCGGCCCACGCCATCGCCTTCGACCGTATAGAGCTCCGTCGCATGTACGACTTGCTTTGGTACGCGCACCGTCAGCATCATGCGATCGTCCAGGCGCTTGAGGCGGGCGAAGGAGGAAGAGTCGCCGCCCTCATGTTCGAACACGCTGTCGGGACGAAAGTCAGCATCAACATGGAGCGAAAGACATGGCGATCGGCTCCCGAAAATGCCGAGTCGGCTCCTGAGCAAGCAGCGGGGAACACTTCGCAAAGCTGACCGCACCCGCCTGAACCTCATGCATACTCTTGTACACAATAGGGCTAGCGCGTATACTTTCGGCGGGGAATTTGGCGGGTCGAAGTCGACACGCGATGCCGGTCGACTTCCGATTCCATCCGAAAGCTCTGAGCTTACGGCAGTTGTAGCCTGTTGAGTCTGTCGATCTATCGAAAGAAGTCACGCGAGAACCTGAGTGGTGCGATGGGACTGTCCCGTTCTCGTCGGGCGTAGAATTTGAATTGGAGTTCTGGACTGCAATGGTTTCGGCTAGACCAGAGGCTCCTTCCATCAAAAGGAGAACGAACCAGTGGGTCACAAGAGCTTAGAGGACGTGCTACAAGCCGCCGGGAATCCGGTGAAACTGCTGCGCAACTCGCAGACGGGGCCATACGTCTACCCAGTCGTCGCGAGCGAGTACTCGAACTGGCGGGATGAGCAGCGCGCCTGGCAGCAGACGTGCGTTCTCTACAATCAGTCCTATCACATGACGGATATGTACGTGCAGGGTCCCGATGCGCTGAAGTTGCTGTCCGATCTGGGCGTAAACAGCTTCAAGGGCTTCGAGCCCAACAAGGCCAAGCAGTTCGTTCCCTGCAATTACGATGGCTACGTAATCGGCGACGTGGTCCTCTTCTATCTTGATAAGGACCTTTTCAATCTGGTCGGCCGTCCTTCCGTGCACAACTGGGTGCAATTCCACTGCGAGACCGGCGGCTACAACGCCAAAGTGGAGCGGGACGAGAGATCGGCCAGCAGGCCAGGTTCGTTCACCCGCAAGGTCTACCGCTACCAGGTGCAGGGCCCGAACGCGATGAAGGTGATTGAGAAGGTCCTTGGCAAACCCGCCCCGGACCTCAAATTCTTCAACATGACTTCGATCACGATCGCGGGACGCAGCGTGCACGCGCTGCGCCATGGCATGGCCGGGCAGCCGGGCCTGGAGCTGTTTGGCCCCTGGGATGACGGCGAAGCAGTGAAGGCGGCGATCGTCGAGGCCGGCAAGGAATTCGGCCTTCGACTGGTAGGAGCGCGCGCGTATTCGTCCAACACGCTCGAATCGGGCTGGATTCCCTCCCCGATGCCCGCGATTTACAGCGGCGAAAAGATGAAGAAGTACCGCGAGTGGCTTCCTGCGAACTGCTACGAAGCGATTGCCTCCCTCGGTGGCAGCTTCTATTCCGATAACATTCAGGATTACTACCTCACGCCCTGGGATCTTGGCTACGGCCCCATCGTGAAGTTCGACCACGAATTCATTGGGCGTGAGGCGCTTGAGAAATTGGCCACCAAGCCGCACCGGAAAAAGGTGACGCTCGCCTTAAATGACGAGGACATGACCCGCGCGCTCGGCACAATGTTCCAGAAGACGAACCGAGCCAAGTATTTCGATTTTCCGTCGGCCGTCTATTCCACGCTCCCCTACGACAAGGTGCTGAGCAACGGCAAGACCGTCGGCATCTCGACCTGGTGCGGCTATAGCTCGAACGAAGGTAAGATGCTCACTCTGGCGATTCTCGATGAGCAATACGCCGAGCCCGGCACGGACGTAACCTTCGTGTGGGGCGAGGAAGGCGGCGGATCGTCGAAGCCGACGGTCGAGCGCCACGTCCAAACAGAAATTCGCGCGGTCGTCAGCCCGGTTCCTTACTCCGAAGTGGCGCGAACCTCCTATGCCGAAGGTTGGCGCACGCATCAGAAGGCGGGCGGAGCTGAGGTCGCGAGTCGCAAATAGCCCGTCCCGCGAGGTATGATTTCGTAATTCGGGCTGACTGAGGATATGGGTTTCGGCTGAGGCCGCGCCGTGCTCCTGTCCGCTCGTTTTACGGTTGCTGGCAACGCCGCTTCCGCAGAGAAGAGTCGCACTCATTAGACCCGTAGAGACCGACATCGGAGCTTTGGCGAAATTCGCCAACGAGCCGGGCTTTGTCCTCTTGCGCGAGGAATCCGGCTGGCGCATGTACCGTCGTCCCGCCCGAATTCTGACGGCCAACAATTCGGAAACCCTCGCTCACGCGCTCGCGGAGATCGATCAACACATACAGTCAGGCGGGGAAGCTGCCGGCTTTCTGTCGTACGAAGCAGGCTACGCGCTGGAGCCCAAGCTACGCCTCCTGCTCGGCAAGCAGAACGATGCACTGTGTTGGTTCGGCCTGTACGATACAGCTGCCACGCTCGATAACCTTACGTTCCCTCCCGGCGGTCCAGAAGAGCTCATCCAGCACAGCGTGCCGGCGATCGCTCGCGGCCAATATGACGAAGCCTTGAGCGCGATCCACGATTGGATCTCGGCCGGCGACGTCTACCAGATCAACTTCACCTATCGGCTGGCTTTCGAATCCATGTCCTGCCCGTGGTGTCTGTTCACTTCACTCTGCCACCGGCATCCCGTTCCTTACGCCGCGTTCGTCAACACCGGCCGCGAGCAGATCGTTTCGCTCTCGCCCGAACTGTTCTTCAATATTCGAGGGCGGCGCATCGCAGTGAAGCCGATGAAGGGAACGGCCGACCGGGGCCTGACGCTCGCAGACGATGTCCGCCACGCTGAGGCGCTGCGCACAAGCGAAAAGAACCGCGCCGAGAACGTGATGATCGTGGATCTGATGCGCAACGATTTAGGCCGCATCTGCTCCAACGGCTCCGTGAAAACGACCCATTTGTTCGAGGTCGAACGTTTCCCCTCGGTCTGGCAGATGACGTCCACGATTGAGGGCCACCTGCGCAAGGAATGCACGCCCGATTCCGTCATCCGAGCCTTGTTTCCGTCCGGCTCGGTCACGGGCGCGCCCAAAATCCGCGCCATGCAGCTCATCTCGGCGCTCGAGACCACGCCGCGCGGCGTCTACACGGGCTCGATCGGCTATTTCGCTCCGGGCCAGGCGCAATTCAACGTG
>CAWJDM010000021.1:0-20492 GCA_963841605.1 uncultured Acidobacteriota bacterium | reverse complement strand
AACCTCACCTCTGCGATCAGTCGGCAAGCCCGGTCCGTCAGCAGACTCCCTGACAAATCAGGGCACCGCCAACATCAGGAGAGTATACCAAGGTTTTCAGTTTCGTCAAGTCCGTGTGAACAATTTTATAGGGTGATCCAGGTAGGCGAGACTGTGAATTTCACATCAGTTTGTGGAAATGCCGGTCGTCCACAAAAAAGGCCCGGCGGTTTTGATTGCCGCCGGGCCAAATTCGCAGAACGGCCGGTTGAAATTACTGTTGCGGTTGCGGCTGCGCCGGCTGTTTCGCCACGTCGGCCTTGGTTGGATCGGCCGAAATACTCGCGCCGGGTTTCTGATAGTAACTCAGGTACGGCATGAAGGGCGTGATTTCAAAAGGCATCTTTTCGCGCGCCGACATCAGCGGAACGGCTTTGGCCTTGAGAAGTTCAACCTTGTCATTCCAGGGATCGAGCTTCAGGCGGCCTCCGATCGGAAGCGCCGCAATCTGATCGAGCTTGTCAGGCGCGAGCGCGGGAGCGGTTGAAATCAGCTGCGAGTAGACGTACACGCGATTGCCGAGGTGCGGATTGATGAGCGCGGGCAGATCCTTGGACTCCGCGTCGAGTTCCTTCAGGAAGAGCCCGGCCGCCGCCAGCTTGTCTTTGTATGGTGAATTCTTCAGCAGCTCCAGCGCTTTCTTGCCGGAAAGCTCAACCTGGTCGGGCGTGTCGCGAAACGAGAAGTGCGCGACGGCATCGACGGTCGAGACGTTGGTCGTGTCGTTGAAACCCCACTGATCGGTGGAAGGCTTCGTGACGATGATATCCGCAAGTTCCTGCGCCAGAATCGCAGCCAGGCTGGGTTCGTCCGGAAGCACATCGATCAAACCGCGGCTCACGACGATGGTATGCCCGATGGAGAAAGATTCAAGCGTGCCTGTGAGCAGCACGCGGCAGTGGACCTCGGGTTCGATATCGAGATTGTTGGTGACCTCGATATTGTTGACAACCGTCTCGAGAACCTTATCGATTTCGCCGGGAGGAGCGAGCAGGCCGTCCCTCTGCAAGCGATCGAGAACGTTGACTTCGGCTTCATGCTGCCACTCACGCTCGGCCTGGATGGGAGAATTGTCGGTCTGCGCGGCGCCTTGATCTTGAACAGCGGTGGGAGATTCAATGGTCAACTGCGTGAACTCTTCCTCGCGACCGGCACCCCTCAAGTCGTAACCCCAGAGGCGCGTTTGCGCTTTGAAGCGCACATGGTTTCCCAGAAAGTCTTTGAGGTCGGATTCCTGGCTGAAGATGAACGCCGGCAGCCAAAGCCCGGGCTGGACATTTTCTCGCCAGCTATCGAAATGCAGATTGAAACCGTTGATTCCCGCGATCGGAGTATAGATGCCGTTGAATCGCACAATCGTGAAGCCTTGGTCTTCGGCCCAGATGCGGCCCTTGAAACGCCCCTTGCCGGATTTCGGCAGCGGCGTGACATCGAACACCAGGCAGCGGACCTCTCCAAGGAACTGCTTGCCCATATAATCAAACTGGTAGTGTTGGCGATCGAAGCCGCTCTGATCCAGATAGATCATCTGGAGAAATCCTTCGGGAATGTACGAAGAAGTGAAAAAATCCGCGACGTGCGAGAGCGGGTTGAACTCGTCGAGTTTCCCCTTCTTCTTGTTGAGCATGTTGTTGTCGACGACGCCCTTGGAAAGGTTGGCCTGTCCGAGGAAGTAGTGGTCGCGAACCGGTGCGACGGCCCCGTCCTTGTCCGTCTTCATGTCCTGAATGTAAGTTTCGACGATGGGGTTGTACCGCCGGATGGTCGCGTTCTCGTCATGCTCGCGCGCAATAATGCGGTCGATCGCCTGATTGACGGTAGTTACAGGAGCAGACGTCGAGGCACCCGGCTGGGGCTGAGTCTGATCTGCCGTCTGCGTCTGTGCGGCGCCGACGCCCGCGAGAGCGCCTACCAGGGCCGTTGTAAGGCAGAAGCTTTTCCACGTGCGCATTGCATTCCCCTTTCAGCAGTTCAATACGCCAATTCGAATGTGATTCGGATGGCCACCTCGGAATCGACAGGTTGTCCGCCCGCCAGAGCAGGGCGGAAGCGAATCTCGCGCGCCGCGTTTTCGGCGGCTTCATCCAAACCAGACCCCAGGCCCTGCAAGACGCGGAGCACTTTCACTTCGCCGGAAGCCGTAAAAACCACCTCGAGGCGAACATCTCCTTCGATCTTCTTGGCGATTCCCTCTTTCGTGTAGACGGGCTTGGGAACCGAGAGGACCTCGACGGGCTTGGTGTTCGATTCGGCCGCAGTCCGCTTCACCTTGGCCTCCGGAGCAGCCTGCTCGTCGGCGAAGAGGCCTTGATGCACGCTGCCGTGGCTACCACCACCCGGTCCACCAACCGCTACCCCGTTGCCGAACCCCGCGCTGCTGACCACACCCTTCGCGCCCTTCGCGCCACCGGTGCCATTGCCATTTCCAGGCCCGGCCGGCATATCGAAGGAGCCAAGCTTGGCAATGTTGACGTTGCGATCCGTGTTCTTGTTCGTCGGCACACCATTGGGATCGCCGAAGCCGCCCGTCTGAACTGCTTCGCGGGGCCGCTTCAAAGTCGGGATCGCGGAGCTACCCATCGAGAGCGGCGGTTTCGGATCCGGGAATACCTTGGCAACTTCCTCGGGAGCCACGGTCTTGCGCGCAGTCACACGCTTCACGACAGGCGCCGTAATCACAGGATTGAAGATTTGTGGCTTTGGGATAACCACTGGCACTGGCTTGGGGATTTCTTTCACGACCACACGCTTCACGACGGGCTTGGGTTGAGGCTGCGGCTTCCAGGCCTGAATGATTGGGGCCGCGATGGGCATCACATAGTCGTGCTCAACGGCCTGAAACTTCTGCGGCATGAAGAGCGGTATCAGGACGAGCGCCAGCAAGGCGACGCACTCGAGCCCAATGCCCGCGCCGAAAGAACGCCAGCGGCGCTGCCCTTCGGGGAGCAGTGCGTCAGTAAATACAGCTCGATTCTTTACCGGTGCCATAACATTTCACCCCAAGTGCCCCTTTTGAAGAGCGGATGTGCGAAGGAAGCATTGAGACACGTATCCCGCGCAATACCTTAGTACTAGATCGGAGGGCCAGGATGAATAGTCCGCAAGTACCATTCTACGCCCAATCGTGTTGAAAGTGACAACGCAACTGGCTGCGTGATTAAATCGGATGCGCTGCATTGGCTTGCACGTTGCTCGCCGTTTCTGCCAGAGGAACACGTGACTTCGCGGATGCGATTCAGCCGCTAGACAATCTTTGCATCAATTCCGTGACTGCATTCGAGAGGTTGCGCCGATGCAGCCGAGTGGTCAATAGTGAGTTATCGCTGCTCGTAGGGGAATACATCGAAACATGTACGCAAATTTCGCAGAGACGGTAGAAAACGGAGCGCGCCTCCCGCGAGCCGCGCTCCGCTCTCCTCCTAAATCTACCTTCGCCGCGTCATTTCTTTAGTTCTCTAATGCGTTTCGACGACGACGTACTCCGTGACGCCATCTCGATCCACCAGCAGCAGCACGGGTTGGTTCCCTGCAGCCGCGAGCGCCTGTTTATATTGCTCGACGTTGGAGATGGGCTTGTGATTGACCTCCTGGATGACATCTCCCCGCTGAAGGTCAGCAGCCGCGGGGCTTGCGGGATCAACGTCTGAAACCACCACGCCGTGTATGCCAGCAGGCAGATTCAACTGCTGAGCAAGGTCCGGAGTGAGATCCTGAACGTTGACGCCCTGGAGCCCGCCGCCATTGCTTTGTCCCGGAGTTGCGTTCGCTTCCTTTTCCGGGAATTCTGCGAGGTCGACGCTGACATCCTGCGTCTTGCCGTCGCGGGAGATCTGAAGCTTGACGTCCGTGCCCGGAGGCGTCTGCGAGATGCGGAGGCGCAGGTCGTTGGCTGACTCGACTGTCTGACCATTCACTTTGAGAATCACATCGCCCCGCTTCAGCCCTGCTTTCGCAGCGGGTGAATCGGGTTCGACGTCACCGATTAGAGCTCCGCCGGGTCCGCTCAAACCAAACTGCTTGGCGATTTCAGGAGAAACGTCTTGCGGGATTAGTCCGAGATAGCCGCGCACCACCTTGCCGTGTTCGACAAGCTGATCCGCTACGGACCGCGCCATGTTGATTGGAATGGCAAAACCGATGCCGACGTTTCCTTCGCCGCCGCCCGTGGCAATGGCGGTGTTAATGCCGATCAGATTGCCGTGAAGGTCAACCATCGCTCCGCCGGAATTGCCCGGATTAATGGCCGCATCCGTTTGAATGAAGTCCTCGTAACTCTCGATCCTGAGACCGCTGCGCCCCGTGGCGCTGACGATGCCCATTGTGGCCGTTTCGCCAACTCCAAACGGATCGCCGATGGCGAAGATCACATCGCCGACCCGCAATTTCGAAGAATCACCAATTGCGAGCGTGGGGAGGTTCGTGGCATCGATTTTCAACACGGCAACATCCGTCCTCGGGTCGGTGCCGATGAGCTTGGCTTTGAATTCGCGCTTGTCGCTGAGCTGGACTTCGATGTCGGTGGCGCCATCGATGACGTGGTTGTTCGTGAGAATCGTGCCGTCGGAGGTAATGATTACGCCCGAGCCGAGGCTCTGTTCGCGTTCGGGGCGCATCTGCTGCTGGCCAAACTGATTGCCGAAGAACTGCTGGAAGAATGGATCGTTGAAGAACGGCATGGCGCCGCCATTCTGCGGCTTCACGACCTTCGAGCTATGAATATTGACGACCGCCGGAAGCACCGGCTTCAGAACCGATGAAAAACCGTTCGCAAACTCGCCGAGAGAGACGGGCGCCGCGTTGCGCGCGAGGGTGACATTAAGCGGCGACGCGCCAAACACCGTGTGGTCCGACCAATTTCGCAATCCAATTGCGAGTGCGCCCCCGCAGACGAGAGCGGCGATCACCGCTACCGTCGCCACCCAGCGGGGAATATGTAGGTGACTACTCTTCATGAATTTTCTCCTTTTTCACCCGCCCGCCAAGGATGGCGTCGGGGCTCCGAATCTATTAGACGTAATAGATGGCAATTCGTACCGCGGGACTCTCTTCGAAATGGGAGCCCCGCCCAACCTCTATTATAACTCCCCAAAAGGGCAGTATTTCCACCCTGCCGCGGTTCTCAGCTGATGAGGCGAGCGATGAAGAAGGCGGCTGCGGCTGCGAGACCGCCGACGAGAACGGTTTGCAGTCCTCCGCGAAGAGGCTTGACGCCCGTGTAGTGTCCTTTGATTGAACCAAAAACGAAGAGCGCGAGCAGCGTGACGCCCACCGAAATCCAGAGCGCGGGAACAACTTGCTTCAGCAAGATGTAGGGAGCGAGCGGCACGAGACCGCCGACGATATAAGATCCCGCGATGGTGACTGCGCTGCGCGCCGCCCGCGCCGGGTCCGGCTCTTCGAGCCCGAGCTCGAAACGCATCATGAAGTCGACCCAGCGTTTCTGATTGCCGGTGATCGCGGAAACGACGGGAGCCATTTGCTCTTCGCTGAGGCCGTATTCGCGAAATACTTTGGCGACTTCTTCGATTTCGACGTCGGGAAGCTCGACGGTCTCGCGGTATTCGCGCTGAAGCTCGGAAGCATAATGCTCGGAATCCGTTTTCGCCGCCAGATAGCCACCGAGGCCCATGGCGATCGATCCGGCGGCGATTTCAGCGAAGCCCGCCGTGACGATGATGCCCGTACCCTTCGCGATGGCCGTCGCTGCACTGGTGAGACCCGCGGCCAGAGCGAATGGAACCGTTAGCCCGTCGGACATTCCAATCACGATGTCGCGCACTGCGGCGGTAGCGGTGAAATGCTTCTCCACATGCTCGACGGCCGGCATAGAAGCCTCCTAAAGGATTTCTGGTATTTTGCGGAGCCCGGCTACGCGCTTTCCGGCCAGGCGCGTATAATTATGGGGCAGGAAATGGAATTCAGGAGGTAGATAATATGACCGCAACTTCCGCACAAGGAGCCGCTCCTCAAATGAGCTACACCGTGCCAGCTCTTCCGTATGCGTTCGACGCACTCGAGCCCTACATCGACGCGAAAACCATGGAGATCCATCACGACAAGCATCACGGGGCTTACGTCACCAACCTCAACAAGGCGCTCGAAGGCCACGCCGATCTCGCGCAGCTTCCCGTCGAGCAGTTGCTCGCGCAGATCAACAAGGTTCCTGAAAACATCCGCACCGCCGTGCGCAACAATGGCGGCGGCCACATGAACCACTCGATGTTCTGGAAGATCATGAAAAAGGGCGGCGGCGGTGAGCCGTCCGGCGATCTTGGGAACGCAATCAAGAGCACGTTCGGCAGCTTCGCCGATTTCAAGACGAAGTTCAATCAGGCTGGCACGACGCGCTTCGGCTCGGGCTGGGCTTGGCTGCTTTTCCGCGATGGCAAACTGGCGATCGAGTCGAGCGCCAATCAGGACAATCCGATCATGGACGGCGGAAAGGCGTTTTTCGGGCTCGACGTGTGGGAGCACGCCTACTACCTGAAATATCAGAATCGCCGGCCGGAGTACATCGAGGCCTGGTGGAACACGATCAACTGGGAGCAAGTCGCCGAGAATTTTGCAAACGCGAAGAAGTAGGATCGCCTCGGCTGGCCTGCAATCAACGGGCGGCGGGATTTCTTCAATCTCGCCGCTCTTTTTTTCTGCGCGCGAAATCCTCTACTGCTGTTCCAAGCCCAAGAAACAAATGAGATATACGGCAAATGCTGGACGTGCAGAACCGTCGAGTGGCTCGGTGAGTTTTGCATAGGTCTAGTACTGCATCGAGTTCTCGCATCGCGCAAGTTCCGTAGACTAAGGCGGTTAGCGCGCGCGGTTTTGGAAGGCGATTTGCGGTCTTCAAGGGGGTGCGCCGCGTTTGACGAGCGCCGCAAGGAGATTGCAATGTTCAACCAACTCATTGTCTCTGGTAAAAACGCGCGCGGTGCGCGGAAGCCGTGGTCGCTTTTGGTCTCGGTTGCTTTGCAGTCGCTGCTGATTGGCGTGCTGATTCTGATCCCGCTGATTTACACGGAGGCGCTGCCCAAGGCGATGCTGAGTACGTTTATCGTTGCGCCGGCGCCGCCGCCGCCTCCGCCACCACCTCCGATCGCCGCGGTGAAGGTGAAGCCAATAAAGCTGGCGCAAGTGATCAAGACGAGTCCCGTTGCGCCGGCCTTCATTCCGAAAAAGATCGAAATTGAAAAGGATCAGGCAGCGCCAGACGTCGCGGCAAACACGGGCAACGGAATTCCCGGCGGCACTGGTGATGTGCTCGGAGGAATCGCAGGCAACGGGCCTGTTATGCCGCCGCCTCCGCCGAAACCGCAGGCCCCGCAGCGAATCAAGCTGGGCGGGCAGGTAGCGGCCGCGAAATTAATCAATAAGGTCCAACCGCAATATCCGCAAGTGGCGCAGGCGGCTCACGTAACCGGAACCGTGGTTCTTCACGCAATAATTTCGAAGAGCGGAGACATCGAGCAGCTTCAGCTTGTCTCTGGGCCGCCCTTGCTCGCGAAGGCTGCCATGGACGCGGTAACACAATGGCGTTACAGGCCGACGGTGCTCAATGGCCAGCCGGTCGAGGTGGACACAACCATCAACGTGGTATTTGCTCTCGGCTAACGCGCTTTGGGCACGCTGCTCGCGGCGGATTCGCTCGATACCGCCGCGAGCAGCATCTCGGCGGCGCGGCAGGTCAGAAAGCTCGCGCCAGGATCGATTCTCCCGCGAGAACGCCAATCGCCAAAAGCGTCGTGAGCAGTGTGACCACGATTCCAACACGCGCGAATTTCCAGAACGAGATCTGCACCGATTTCCCCGCCCGCTGCAGCACGATCAGATTCGCGACGGAGCTGAGCGGCGTTGCATTGCCCGCCAGCGTGCTCGTGCTTGCTACGGCCAGCCAGATCAGGCGGCTGTTCGGAAACGACGAAACGAGCGGGCGGAAGAGCAGCACGGCGGGCACGTTGCTAACGAGGTTGGAAAGCACCAGCATCACGCCGCTGACCGCGAATAGTTGCGAAATAATGTTTCCCTCGAGCGCGTGATGAAAATGGCCGATCAAATAGCCCACGGCGCCCGATGCTTCGAAACCGCGCATCACGATAAACAGAGCGGCGAAGAAAAGCAGCAGCTCCCAGTCGATGTGCTGGTAGATGTTCGCGGACTTCACGCGGCCGATCACGAGAATAAAAGCGCCCACAGAAATAGCGACCAGCGGAAACGAGTAGCCCGCGACCCATAGTGCGACCACCAGCAGACCCGACAGCAGGCACTTTGCGAGCAAGGGGCGATCGAGGGCTACGGTCAACGAAGGCGCTTGACGCTCGAGCGGCTGGTGCAGCACGTCGCGGCGAAAAAAGAGCGCGAGTACCACGGCGTTGATCGCGAGGCCGATGAGGGCCACCGGAGCCAGATGAAACAGAAAAGCCAGAAAAGATAGATGCGCGGAAATGCCCACGAGCGCGTTCTGCGGATTGCCGGTAACGGACATCACCGAGCCGATGTTTGCCGAAGTGGCGAGGGCCATTAGGTAAGGGATTGGGGGGACCTTCAGGCGATCTGTCACCGCTAGAACGATCGGCGTGAAGATCAGACAGATCGTGTCGTTCACAAAAAACGCGGCAAGGATTCCGGACGTGAGCACGAGAATCACCAGCAATTGCAGCCTCGTACGGGCGACCGAAGAGACGTGGAACGCGATCCAGTCGAACACGCTCGAAACCTGGAAGTGCGCGACGAGGATCATCATGCCCAGCAGGAAGATCAGCGTATTCCAGTCGATGGCTCTGTATGCCTCGCCGAGCGTCAAGGCGCCCGCGAGGACCATCGCCACGGCGCCACAAAATGCGGCAGCCGTCCGGTCGAGGTGGCTGCCGCGGCTGCTTTCGATGGCAATGAAGAGGTAGGTGAGACAAAAGATCGTCGCTGGTATCCAATGGGTGTGTGCGAGCGAGGGGATGAGATGTGCCATCCGCGTTGGCGGGAATAGAGCTTAACGCGGGCAACAACCGATGACAACCGGGGAAAACGCACCCCGATCCGTCGATAACATATCGCCAAAGTCCGGTTCGGTTGAGGCAGCCTCGGGGCACATCGCAAAAATGGGCCTGAGCAGCGGTCGCAATGAAATCAACACCCGCCAAATTCCTCACCCGCTGGGTGAGAGATCCCCTTATGATTCCAACCCATGACCAAGCCCAAAGAGCGAAGGCCTTCACCGACCGAATCGCCGCTGCTGTTCGAAGTCGATCCGCATCCGATCGAAGAAACACTGACCGCTTTCGGAGGAATCCCGCTGGTGGTGCAAACCTTTCGCTCGCTGGGACTGCCGCAGAGCGTCCGCGAGCAGGTGGAAGTGAGAGAACGAGAGCGCGGCTACGACGAAGCGACCCAGGTGGAGAGCTTCGTGATTCTGAACGCTGCCGGGGGCGAGTGCGTGGACGACTTTGAACGGCTGCGCCAGGACCCGGGTCTAGCCGAACTCGTAGGGCACGATTTGCCTTCGCCGCCAGCGGCGCGGCAGTTTTTGTACGCCTTTCACGAAGAGAAGAAGATTGAGCAGGCCAAACAACAACGTTTGCCGGACGAGATTGCCTATATTCCGGAAGAAACGGCACCGCTGGAAGGATTGGGCAGGGTGAACCGCGATCTGGTGCAGCGTGTGGGGCAGCGCTCGGCAGACCAACGCATCGCCACGGTGGATCAGGACGCCACGATCATCGAAAGCCGGAATAAGGAGGCGCTGGCTACCTACGAAGGGCCGCGCGGGTATCAGCCGATGTTGGCGGTGTGGGCCGAGATGGGATTGGTGTTGGCGGATCAATTTCGGGATGGGAATGTGCCGGCGCAAATGGAGCCGCTGGAAGTGGCCCGGCGATCCTTTGCGGCCCTGCCGAGCACGGTGCAGGAATATTACTATCGGGGAGATTCGGCCTGTCACGAAAGCGAACTGGTGAACTGGTTGCGGAATGAGAAGCGGGAAGGAGGGCCGGAGGGCCGCATTGGCTTTGCCATCAGCGCACGGATGAGCGAGGCCTTGCACGCGGCCATCCAGGCGGTTGCCGAAGAGAAGTGGAAGGCGTATGGCGAGGAGCATCCGACCGAGATCCGAGAGTGCGCCGAGGTGCCCTTCGTGCCCGGGGAGAAGGTGGAGAAGAAGGATATAAAGCCACTGCGCTACGTGGCGATCCGCATTCGCAAGAAGCAAGGGGGTCTGTTTGAAGACGGGAGTGCGGTGCGGCATTTTGCGGTGCTGTCGAACCGCTGGGAGTTGGAAGCGGGACGGTTGATCGAGTGGCACCGGGAGAAGGCGGGCACGATCGAGTTGGTGCACGACATCCTCAAGAATGATTTGGCGGGCGGGGTGTTGCCGTCGAAATATTTTGGGGCGAATGCGGCCTGGCTGCGATTGGCGGTGATCTCGCACAACGTGCTGACGGCGATGAAACGGCTGGCGCTGCCGGCGGAATTGTTGACGGCGCGGCCGAAGCGGTTGCGGTTTCTGCTCTTCAACATGCCGGGACGTTTAGCGCACCACGCGCGAAGAATGCTGTTGCGGTTGGCCGCGGTGGCGGAGTGGATCGAGATGTACCGGGAGGGATTGCGGCAGCTGGCGCTGGTGACGTGAGTGCGGTTGCACCAAAGTAGTGCAGTTATCGACGGATTATAGAACCCTACCGTGGACCCGTCTTCGTAACTTCTTATTTTTCAAGCGCGGGAATTTTTGCCTGCCGCTCTCTTCCGAAAAAGGTTGGAAGTGCAGAAAAAGTGGGCGCCGCGAAGATGCCGCGGCACAGATTTTGCCGCCAGCGTACCCTAACGATGGATTGGGGCAGCGAGCCGAGCGTGTTTTCGTTTAAGTCGCGCCGACCCTTGACGCGGAGCGCGAAATCTGTAAACTGCGGTTTTCGACAATGGCGACACAGCCCAGTCCGTTAGATGAGAAGTTGCAGGACTTCGAGTTCCCGCAACGAGAGGCTGCCTTTTTCTACGGCCTCTTCCTGCGCGGGCACACGGCGGAGGAGCTGCGCCGCGATATCGAGGTGCCGGCAGCGGTTCTGGCCAAGTGGGACCGCGAAACCAAGCACGAGCCGACCCTGCGCCCACTTCTCGAAAGAATCGTCAGCTATCGCCGGCACGTCCTCGCAATCTTCGAAAATCTGATCGTGCACGATTCCACGACACAACGATTGCAGTAATCCCTCAAGCAGGTTTCGCGGTTGGAATAGAAGCGGATTCGATTTCGCCGTGTCGCAAATTTGCGCGCACCGCGAGCCGAGGTTGCGTTGACGCAGCGACAAGGGTCGTTTACACTTTTTTCGGCCGCTTCCAGCCAAACGCGTTCAGTTCCCCGGTAGCTCAACGGCAGAGCATTCGGCTGTTAACAGAGAACTTCAAATCACATAACTCGTTTCTCTGGCGTCAGTTAACAGCTCCGGGACCATCCCCAAACACCCTTTTTTGTCCCCGCGATGTCCCCAACATTGCTCCCGTGCGTCCTTCCACCCCACGGCATAGGCCAAATCGGGTTCAAAAATTACTTCTGGGTTACCGACCATCCATCCGGAACTGTCGGAAGAGCTGGAATGAAGTCTGTTTCTTGCGATACGATCGCTCCTGCGTGTTCCTGGCGTAGAGAACGGAGGCAGTATGGGGAGGCTGATTCAGGACTTGCGTTATGGCCTCCGGATGCTTCGCAAATCCTCCGCCTTCACGCTCGTCGCCGTTTCCACCCTCGCGCTCGGCATCGCTTCGGCCGTCGCCATTTTTGGTTTCGTGGACTCCGCGCTGCTCCGTCCATTGCCCTATTCAAATTCCTTGCGCCTCATGGCAGTCGGTGAGACCCATCTCCGAGGCAGCGGCAAACTGGGCGGCTACTCTTACCTCAATTACCTCGACGTTGCGCGCACCAATCGCTCCTTTGCTGCGAGCGCCGCTTATGATGGCCCCAGAAACTTCGCCCTCACCGACGCAGCCGGCGTGCATCTGATCCCCGCAACCGCGGTGACACCGAATTTCTTTCGCACTCTTGGCGTGACGCCCATTCTTGGAAAGGATTTCGACCACGCGCCACCCAGCGGAGATTTGCAGTCAGTCCCTGCGACGGTCATTCTCAGTCACGCGGCGTGGAAGAACTGGTTTGGCGGCAGGCCTGACGTTCTGGGGAAAACGGTCGCTCTCGGGGTAAAGCGCGAACCCTACACCGTCATTGGCGTACTTCCGCGCAACTTCGAATTCGCACCCGCCGGGGCCACCGATTTTTGGACCACGCTTCGGCCTTATGCCGCTTCTTCCTGCTACGCGAGCCGCGGCTGCGAAGAGCTCGGCGCGATCGCTCGTTTGAAAGAGGGCGTCACTCTGCCGCAGGCACTGTCCGACGTACAAGCAATCGCCGGGCACGAATCGCGCCTGCATCCTGATCCCGACAAATACCGAAGCGCGACCATCCTTCCTCTCAGCCGATATATTTTCGGCGATATCGAGCCGATTCTCCTCGCGCTGCTCGGCGCGGCAATGCTGCTTCTCTTGATCGCCTACGTCAATGTGGCCGCTCTTCTCCTCGTTCGCTCGCAAAATCGCCGCCATGAATTCTCCGTCCGCCGCATGCTCGGCGCGGGACGCGCGCGCCTCACGCAGCAATTTGTCGTCGAAGGATTCGTTGTCGTGGCGCTCAGCAGCGCGCTCGGACTCGCCGCCGCAATACTCGTGCGCCGTCTTCTCCTCAAACTAATTCCCGCGGACGCGCTAAGCACCATGCCCTACCTTGGCACCGATTGGCATTGGCACGTCGCCGCGTTCGCGGTTGCGCTCGTGCTCATCGCGCTGATTCTTTTCGGCGTCACTCCCGCGCTGCAGCTTCCGCTCGCTGGACTGCGCGCTGGTTTGGCGTACGGCGCCACCGCGACCACAGGCACTTCCTGGCGCTCTCTCGGCGCGAAACTGGTGGTACTCGAACTCGCCACAACAATGGTTCTGCTCGCGGGCGCGGGCCTGCTCGGCAAAAGCCTGTACAAGCTGCTCCACGTCGACGTTGGATTCGCGCCCAGCCATTTAGCCGCGCTTTGGATGGCTGCGCGGGCGCCGAAGTATTTGCAGAACGATCAAGATCTCGCGCTGCAGCGCGAAGTCGTGAACCGCCTCCAAAATTTGCCCGGCGTTCGCGCCGTCGGCATCGCGAACGACCTGCCTCTCGGCGGCGACGGCGGCACGCAGATCGGAATCGTCGACAGGCCCGCTCTCGGGTTCAACAATGAAGTCGGCCACGTTCAAGTCGGCGTCGGATACTTACCAGCTTTGAAAGCGCGCTTGCTACAGGGCCGCTACTTCAATGAAGACGACGGCCTCAACGCGCCCCTCGTCGCGATCATCAATCAAACTTTGGCGCGCCGCTATTTCGCAAATGAAAATCCCATCGGCAAGCAAATTTTCTATCACGCGCACGACATCGCCTTAGAGGCATCGCAGCCGCCGATACAAATTGTCGGCGTAATTGCAGACATCAAGCAGGACTCGCTCGATGAATCCGGCCGCTCGGACGTCTACACTCCCTTCGCGCAGTCGCCCGAAGCTGGTTTCGCCATCGCGGTTCGCACGTCGCAAGATGCCGCATCTGTACTGCCACTGCTCATCTCCACTCTGCACAAGATAGACCCAACCATCGTCGTCACCGATGCGATGACGATGACGGAAATTATTCAGCATTCATGGGCGGCCTATCTGCATCGCGCGTCGGCGTGGCTGGCGGCATGCTTCGCTGGACTCGCTCTACTGCTGAGCGCGGTCGGCCTGTACGGCGTCATCGCCTATTCGGTTAGTCGCAGAACGCGCGAAATTGGAGTCCGCATGGCGCTCGGAGCGCAGCGCAAGGACGTGCTCCGGCTCGTCCTCGGGGAGGGCGCGTACCTCGCCCTGATGGGACTCTCCATTGGGACCATTGCGTCGCTCCTCGCCGCGCGATGGATGTCGGGCTTGCTTTTCGGCGTCGAACCCGCGGACCCGCTCACGTTCGTCACCGTGGCCGTCGTTCTGTCGCTGGTCGCGCTTGCCGCCTGCTACATTCCCGCAGTGCGCGCGATGCGTGTCGATCCCATGATCGCTTTGAGATACGAATAATCTTTCACGCAAGTTACCGGCGACGCCATCGTATGGCCATCTTATAAGCATGCCGCACTTATGAACACTTCTGGCGATTGTTCCCGAATGACGGGCAACTCTTCCCTAATCCTGTAAAGGAAGGGTGGCCGACAACCCAGGAGTAAATGACAAGAAGCCCGTTTCTGGCCAACCTCCGGTTTGCCGACAATCCACGAGTTATCACGCGCTGGCTCGAATCGAGATGTTGAGTGCGATCACTTCTACCTATGGCGCATCAGGCGGGACCGAAAGTGAGCCCACCATCGCGGCAATCTCGTACGCCCCGAGTCGCGTCCCCTGCGCAAGCGTCATTTCTTCAGCCCCGCCTGCCAGTTCAGCACCACCGTGAAGGGCGTCGTGTCTTGCCCCGAAACCGGAACCGGGAAGAGAAACCGCTTGCCGTCGGGCGACACATCCCACGACTGGAACGTCAGGTTCGTGCTCAGCGCGGGCAGTTGGAAAAGTACTTTGGGCGCGCTCGCCTGGAAACCCGGACCGGCCGCCACATCTACTGCCATCAGCCTTCCGTCTGCGGCTACGTAGTACAGCTCCTTCCCATCCCTGCGCCAGCGTGGGTCTATTCCGCCGCCCGTGGAAATCAGCCATTTGCCCCCCGTATCGGACGCTCCTCCCAGTGCATCTGCCGAGAATGTTCGAACGTAAATCTCATTGCGACCGGATTCGTCGGACGTGTAGGCCACATAATGCCCGTCGGGAGAAAAGTGGCCATCCTCCTCGTTGAATTCCGTCCGCAAAAATGGCGCTGGTTTCTTGTCGCCTTCAAGGGGTAGCACCCACATGTCGCTCTTCGTTTGTGGGTCCACTCCGTCATAGAGCAGGAACCGTCCGTCGCGCGACCAGTCCGTGGGCGTTTTCCCCTGGCTCGACTTCAACAAAGGCCCCTCATCCTCCATCCCATTGGCTGTCTTCTCATAAATGTCACCGTTTAGAGCGAAAACGATCCGGCTGCCATCGGGCGACCACGTGGCCGCCCGCGCGTATGAGAAAGAGCCGAATGTGAACCGCGTACTCGTGTCTCGCGAAAAATCGACCAGCCAGAGAGCTATGTCCTGATCGTACCGGCTGGCAGCAAGTCTCGTTCCGTCCGGGGAAACGGACACAGAGAGAAACTCCGAGCTTGGCTCCCCGGCAGTGCCCACGGCTTTTCCTTGCCGGTCGAACCAAGTGAGCTGAAAATCGCTTCCCCCTCCGCCTGTCCGGTAAACGAGAACGCCATTGTTCGAGACCGCGAAAAAGCCAAACGCCCGAAACGACCCGACATGGCTCACAACAGTCGTTGGCTCGTCGGCCAGCTGCAGCCGACGAGCGTCGAATGGCTGCGCCATCAACGCCCCGTCGCGTATGAACAGTAACTGCCCCAAATCGGCATCGGAAGATGGCACGTAGGCTGCTCCGAGGCCAGTTGCCACAAGCCGCTCGGAACTTTGTTCCCCTGGTTTGGCGTCGAGAGAGCCAACGTAGAGCCCGCTGTTTTCTGGTTTCGTTGAATATTGCAGGTAGATGAAGTGCCGGCCGTCGGGAAGGAATGACGGAAGTAATTGCGCGACCTCGCCACGCGACGCATCGAGAACCGTAACCGCTGACGCGGCGCCACCGTTCGCCGAAACCCTCATGATGCTACCGGGGGCCTGAGCGAAGACGATTACGCCATCGCGGATCCATGATCCGCCGATTACCACACCTGGTGCTTCACATAGAGTTTCCGCTGTACCAGCGGAGATGTCGATTTTCTTGAGTTTTTGCCCGTCGCCATACGCGATGTAACGGCTGTCGGGTGACCAGAAAAACGGAGCACCTACCGGTGACTCCGACCCCGGTAGAGGGCGCGTTTCCAGAGTGTGCAGGCTGTGGATCCAAATACGCTGGATGCCATCCGACCCGGCCGCCAAAAATGCGAGTTGGCGGCCATCGGGAGAAACGGCGAAGACTCCGCCAGTAACGAGCTTCGTTTCTGGCGGGATCGGAATCTGGAAGCGCATCCCGTCGACGATCCCACTCGGGGCGTTGGAGGTGCGGAAGTGCACCCACGAAAGAACAGCGAACGCGATCACGGTCACGGCGAGCAGCGCCCAGGGCAAGGCGCGGCGCCAGAGCGGCGCTGCGGCTTGCGGAGCGCCGGCGAGCGCCGGGTCAGGCGCGCCGGCGAGAACTTCGTCGAGCGAAATGCGCGCGTCGCCGATGTCGCGCAGGCGCTGCTTCGGATCCTTCTGCAAGCAGCGTTGCAACAGAACCCGTACTCGCACCGGAGTCCCGGCCGGGAGTCGGGACCAGTCCGGATCTTTCATGATCACCGCAGCGAGCGTGTCCGTCACCGCCTCGCCGCTGAAAGCCATCTTCCCCGTCAGCATTTCGTATAGCACGCAGCCGAACGCCCAAATGTCCGCGCGGCGATCCACCGATTTCCCCTTCGCCTGCTCCGGAGACATATACGCCGCCGTCCCCAGCAGCACTCCCGCCTGCGTCGCCATCCGGCTGATCGTGGGAGAAGTGGAAATGTCCATCGAAGACGCATCGCCTTCGAGCGCCTTCGCCAGGCCGAAGTCGAGGACCTTCACCGCGTCGTCTGCCGTCACCTTGATGTTTGCAGGCTTCAGGTCGCGATGAACGATGCCGCGTTCGTGCGCGTATTCAAGCGCTTCGCAGATTTGCTTGGCGATGCGCAGAGATTCGTCGACGGGAATCGGGCCTTGCTTGATGCGATCGGCGAGCGTGGGCCCCTCGACCAGCTCCATCACCAGCGCATGAGTAGCGCCGGAATCTTCGAGGCCGTAGATGGAAGCGATGTTGGGATGATTGAGGGAAGCGAGGACTTTCGCTTCGCGCTGGAATCGCGCCATGCGCTCGACATCTCGTGCAAACGCTTCGGGCAGCACTTTCAGCGCGACGTCGCGGCCGAGCTTCGAATCCCGCGCGCGGTACACCTCACCCATTCCGCCCGCACCGATAGCGGCGAGGATTTCGTAAGGACCTAGCTTCGTGCCAACGGAAAGCGTCATTGTGTCAGCCGATTATACAGATTTAGGAGCCAAAGGGCGTGATTGCTGTGCGCAAACTAGTGTAGTGTCCCATAAATAGATTGACAGAGTTCCAGTGCTTGGTATGATCTCAGTCATGCCGAACACAGGTCTGGCGATCGAGTTGCAACCGGCTGAGCGCACTCAACTGGAGCAGTGGGAGTCCGCACACGGGACGCCTCAACAGGTAGCGCTGCGCTGCCGAATTATCCTGAGAGCGGTGGCGGGTCAGCAGAATGTGGCGATCGCCGAGGGACTCGGCGTGAGCCGGCCCACCGTGCAGCTTTGGCGCAAGCGTGTGCACGAGCAGGGCATCGGGGAGGTCTGGGAGATCGCTCCCGGTCGCGGGCGCAAAATGCACTATGAGCAAGGCCAGCGAGACCGGATCATCAAAGCGACCTTGCAGAGCAAACCCAAGGGTATGACCCATTGGAGTTGCCGGCTCATGGCGGAGGCGCAAGGGGTCAGCAAGAACACGGTGAACCGTTTATGGCAGCTGCACAATATCAAGCCGCACCTGAGCCGCACTTTTAAGCTATCGCGGGATGCGAAATTTCTAGAGAAGCTGACCGATGTGGTGGGGTTGTATATGAACCCCCCCGACAAGGCACTGGTGCTATGTGTGGATGAAAAGAGCCAAATTCAAGCGTTAGATCGGACGCAGCCGGGGCTGCCGCTGAAAAAAGGCCGGTGCGGTACAAGGACGCACGACTACAAGCGCCATGGCACCACCACGCTGTTTGCGGCACTGCAGGTGTTGAATGGCAAGGTGATTGGTGAATGTCACGGCCGGCATCGGCATCAGGAGTGGCGAAAGTTTCTGCGCCGCTTAGACGCTGAGTTTCCCCCGGAGCTGAAGTTGCATCTAGTGATGGACAACTACGGCACGCACAAAGAGCCGCACGTGCTAGCGTGGCTGAGGAAGCATCCCCGCTTTGTATGCCACTTTGTGCCGACCAGTTCCAGTTGGCTGAATTTGGTGGAGCGCTGGTTTCGAGAATTGACTGAGAAAGCGATTCGCCGCGGCAGTTTCGTGAGTGTGCCGGATCTAAAGCGAGCAATCGAGGCATTTCTGCAGGCTTGGAACCAAAACCCCAACCCGTTCATCTGGAGCGCCACCGTCGAAGAGATCATCAAAAAGATCGATCGCGCGCGGGTGAAGATGGAGCAGATCAAACCCGGATCCACCCAGCCCAGGGGGAAAAAGAAGGGACTTGATCTGTAATGTTATATACGGGACATACCACTAGAGTCAGTGCCTTCCATGAGAAGGCCGGTGTGAGTCAAGACAGTTGTTTTTACTTCTATGGATTCTTTACCCTGAGCCGGGCCGCCTCTGTCGCCATCCTTCCATCCGCAGTCTGTTAATGAGCGATTCTCGCTCGCTGCAAGGTGGGCGTACTCAATTCAGTAGGTGCTGCTACCTGATTATCGACCTCGCTCCCATCTTTGGGAGGGGAGGTGGGGCCAGGCATTTGTCGCAGTCACCTGATCTCGGCGGATGAGCTCGGCTGTTAAATTTAGATCCACACTCTCCTATGCGACGGCAGCCACCACTTGGTGGTTGTTCCGCAGCGGTTCGTAGACTTCTCCACTGACCCACAACTTGTGAAGCAGCACGGCCAACTTCCGCGCTACCGCAACGACCGCTCGTTTCTTGGCATTCTTCCCTCCGCGCTCGGCTAGCTTCAGTCCCCAGCGCCGCAGGTCACTGTCTTGTCCGAAGGGCCCGAGAATGTAGTGCGCCCCCTGCACCAGCAGCGTCCTAAGATAACGGTCTCCTTCTTTGCTGATGTGTAGCTGTGGTTCGCTCATCCCAGAGTTCCTGCGACCGGGACGCAATCCGAGAAAACACCCGACATCGCGGCTGCGGCGAAAGCGGTTCGGATCGTCCAAGGTCAGAACGTAGGTTAACGCAATCAGTGGTCCTACTCCCTTCACTTGTCGGAGCCGAGCAGCCTCGGGATACACTTCCTTGGCGACTTTGTCGATTCGCCGATCGTATTCCGCGATGCGCTCGTTGAGCGATTCAATTTCTGCCAGCAGCGGATCCAGCGCCTCCCGCAACTCCTGGCTCAGTCCTTTGGCGATCTCCCGGTTCATCTGTTCGCTCCCACATTGCGGCAGTCGGGCCCGAAATTGTCATCCTGTGACACAGCAAAAAGAGTGCGGTTCTGTTGCGGAACCAGGAGTACGGCGATATAGATATCGCGGTATTGGTATTGGGGTTTCGGACCCAGGGGGGCCGACTTATTCAGCGACCCTCCTTTCATCGAATACACACGAAGCGAGCCTTCGCCGAATTGGGTGTTTACCTTGGTCTCCTCGACGAAGTCAAAGGGCACTCCAACTTGGTGCTTGCGAGAAACGGCGACAACGTGTGCCACAGCATCGAGGTCAACGGTCGTCCTGCCGATCTCGACAATTCCCGCCCTGTACGTTTGGTCCCCTACTGGGTTGGAGAACGTGACCATTTCGTGGTTACCCTTCTCGGATTCGTAGAGGACTTCCCATCCTATGCGGAAAGCGTCAGGATTAAAATCAGGTGTGACAATTGTAAAAGTGTGGCTTGGATTCGTGTAAATCTCGCTCGCGGACATTTTCCGTGTCCCGCCTAAAGAGGGAACAGGTCCCGCCCGGGGCGTTGGATACGCAGGGATTGCTGCGGTGGCACTCGCGAGGAGAACCACCAGGAGCGACAGGAGCACAGCGATTTTCGCGTTCATAGCCACCTCCTTGATTACCACCTATGGGAATTGCCGAAATCCTATGACAAGTACAAATCGCGTACAAGTGTTGCAGAGGCAACCGACTCTTGCGAAGAACCCGACCCATGTGGCTACGAAGGACAAATCTGAGACTCGCCCACAAAGGCTAACTCCTGATTAGTCGGTTACCGGTCATTTGGGCACCGGGACGTAGTTTTCCGGTTAGGGCGTAATCAGGCACTACCGATTCACAAGGCGATGATATTCCCAGTAAAGTCCACCGGCAAAAGCGGCGATCCACAGTATCCAGAGGAAGGGTGATCCAAGGTTAATGGCGTAGAAACCTGTTTTCCCTCTTACGAGAAAATGTAAGACCAGACCGGCAGTGATGCCGAACACCACCATCGCCAAAACGACGGCTAGCAATCCTGCAAGAATACTTTTCGCGAAAAGCATAGCGGCTCTGAATCTATCATGTTTAGCGGTAGCGCCGGATCGGTCGCATAACCCGACAAGCGGCTCCTAGTACGCACTTGATGTCCGGTTTGGGCGTTAATCACTTGCCGCTCGGTCCATTCAGCAGAATTTG
>CAWJDM010000020.1:0-72721 GCA_963841605.1 uncultured Acidobacteriota bacterium | reverse complement strand
GCGGAATCTCGGCTACCACAGCGCGCGCGGCTCGACCATCTTGCCCGGGTTCATCCGGTTCTCGGGGTCGAGGGTCTGCTTGATCGCGCGCATCACGTCGAGCGCCGCGCCGTGCTCGATCGGCAGATACTTCTTGCGCCCCGTGCCGATGCCGTGCTCGCCGGTGCACGTGCCGCCCATTTCGAGCGCGCGCAGGATCACTTTTTCTTCCAGCGCTTTTGCTTCGGCTAATTCCGAGGCGTTGTTCGGGTCGATCATGAACGACATGTGAAAGTTGCCGTCGCCTACGTGCCCCACGATCGGAGCCGGGAAAGATGCGCGCTCGATATCCTTCTTCGATTCGACGATGCAGTCCGCGAGCCGCGAGATCGGCACGCAAATATCCGTGGTGAACATTTTCGCGCCCGTGCGATACGCCACGTTCGCGAAATACGCCTCGTGCCGCATCTTCCAAAGCTGCGCGCGCTCCTCGGGCGTGGTGAACCGCCGGAATTCGCGCCCGTGATGCTCTTCCGCAAGCTTCTTCACGGTCTCCGCCTGCTCGTCGACGCTGCGAACGCTCTCGCCGTGAAATTCGAAGAACAGGATCGGCGCTACCGGATAGTTCGTTTTCGAATAGCGATTGCATGCTTCGACCTGCACTTCGTCCATGAACTCGATCCGAGCCACGGCGATGCCGAGCTGAATCGTCTCCATCGCGGTCTCGATCGCATCGCGAATCGTTGCGAAGGTGCAGCTCGCTCCGCCCACTGCTTCCGGTAGCGGATGCAGCCGCACCGTCACCTCGGTCATCACGCCGAGCGTGCCCTCGGCGCCAACGAACAGCTTCGTCAGATCGTAGCCCGCCGCAGACTTCCTCGCGCGCGAGCCGGTCTTGATCACGCGCCCATCGGCAAGCACCACCTTGAGCGCGAGCACATTCTCGCGCATCGTGCCGTAGCGCACGGCGGTGGTGCCGGAAGCGCGCGTCGAGGCCATGCCGGCGAGCGTCGCGTCCGCGCCTGGATCGATGAAAAATGTGAAGCCGCTATTTTCCAGCGCCCTGTTCAGCTGCAGCCGCGTCACGCCCGCTTCGACCGTCGCCTGCAGATCCTCGACGCTGATGTTCACGATCTTGTTCATCTGGCGCATGTCGAGCGTGATGCCGCCGTAGATTGCGTTCACCTGCGCTTCCATCGATGTGCCGCCGCCAAACGGAATCATCGGCACGCCATACTTGGCGCTGATCTTCACGATCGCGCTCACCTCTTCGGTCGATTGCGGAAAGCACACGACGTCCGGCAGCGCGGCGGGATGATACGACTCGCCGTGGCTGTGGTGCTCGCGGATCACTTCGGCCGTGGTGGCGCGCTCTCCGAGCAGCGCTTTCAGGTCGTTGATCGCGCCCTGAATCTGCGCCGTGCCCGGCCGAGTGAATTCTGCACTTTGAGTGGCAGTCTCTGTTTTCATGTTCTCAGCCCGAAGCAAATATACCGCAACACGAAGCTAACGCCGAACGCCGTTCACGGATGCACGGTCACGTCGTAGTAGAGCACCGAGCCGTCGGCCGAGAGCGCTGGATCGATGCGCACCACCTGAAACGTCTGCCCTTTCAAATCGTCCGCCGTCCGGCCAAGAATATCGTGCGTCTCGCGCTCGAGCTCCGGAGTCGATTTGGTCGCGCGCTTTTCGGGAGGCAGCGCCTTTGCATCGAGGCGGTACGTGCGCGTATTGCTGTCCGTATCCTGGGAGACGATCTGCACGTCAGAGCTCGCCAGCACGCTCGCGTGCGGCTCGTCGTGAAACCATTTGCGCGGCGTCACGAGAACGAAGAGGAGGATCGCGACGACCATCACATCGTAAGGCCAGCTGCCGCGCTCGTAGGACCAGAAGATGACCCGACCGACGCCGCGCCAGAATGGTCGCATGTTAGTGGACGGCCGGCCCGTCGACCACGATTCCGTCGCGCATGTGCAGCACGCGGTTGCCGTAGGTCGCCGCTTCGGGATTGTGCGTGATCATCACGATCGTCTGCCCGAGTTCCTTATTCAGCTGGCGCAGCAAAGCCAGCACGGTCTCCGAAGTCTTCGTATCGAGATTTCCCGTCGGCTCATCGGCGAGGACGATCTTCGGCTCGCTGATGATCGCGCGCGCCAGCGCCACTCGTTGCTGTTCGCCGCCCGAAAGCTCCGAAGGCTTGTGATGCAGGCGGTCGCTCAAGCCGAGCAATCTTGTCACAACCTCGAAGCGGTGCGGATCGAAGCCGTTGCCGTGGATGTGCTGCGCGAGAGCGATGTTGTGATATGCGTCCAGCGTGGGCAGCAGATTAAACTGCTGGAACACGAATCCCACTTTGTGGCGCCGCAGCAGCGTTCGCGCGGCGTCGGTCATGCCGGTGAGATCGTTGCCGTCGAGCAGGACGTGGCCCTTCGTCGCCTGCGCCAGGCCGCCGATCACGTGCAGGAAAGTCGATTTCCCGCAGCCGGAAGGCCCCATCATCGAAACGAACTCGCCCGGAAAGATTTCGACGTTGATTCCGCGCAGCGCCGGCACGTCCATTTTGCCCGTGCGATACACTTTCCACAGATTTTCGGTCTTGAGTATCGGCTCCAAAGCCGGCTCCCGGACGAGCGAACAAAGTGGCGCGGATAAAATCATTTTAGTCGCGTTTTGCATTTCTGCCTAGAAGCGAAAAGGTTCCGGCGATCATTCGTACGCAAGCGCTTCGACCGGATCCTTGCGGCTGGCGAGCCATGCGGGATAGGCGGCGCCCAGCAAGCCGCCGACGATGGCGATCAGCATGGATAGCAGCATCCATTTGGGAGTGATCAGAATCGTGAGCGAAGGAAACACGCGCAGGCAAATCATCCGGACCAGATAGCTGAGCCCGATACCGCAGGCGACTCCCCCGAGGCACAGCAGAGTCGTTTCGCTGAGAATGATTTCGACGATGTAAACTTTCGACGCGCCCAGTGCCTTCAGCACGCCGATTTCGCGCGTGCGCTCGATGATCGTGGTGTACATCGAGAGGAAAATCACCAGAAAGCCGATCCCCACGGCGATCGTGATCATCACGTTGATAAATGCGTCGAGGCCGGGCAGGTTCGACGACGTCATCAGCGATATGAAATCCTTCAGCGGCCGCACTTCGTAGCCCGGCAGCAGGGAGTGAACTTCATCCGCGGCCGCGGCGGTGTGGTCCGAGCGGTCGCACTTGATGAAGAACACCGAAGCCTTGTCGCGCGCGCCCGACATCTCCTGCAGCGTGGACATCAAAACAAAGAGCCGCGCGCCCTTGCCGTGCTCGACGATCCCCGCCACGTGAAAATTGTGCTCGAGGATGTGCAGCGTCTGCCCCACATGGACTTTCTTGGCGCGCGCGTACACGTCATCCACCAGAATGTCGTTCGGATCCTGCAGCGTCGTGCCTTCGCGCACCACAAATCCGCCCGAAACCGCGTCGAAGGTGTCCGGCTGGATGCCGTAAACGATATCGAGGCCGTTGACGGAATTAAACTGAATCAGAACGGGCGCCACCGCGTGCACGTAATCGAGCTGCAGCAGCTTATTGGCGATGCTGATCGGCATCGGCGCGCCGCTGAACGCCATGAAAATCGACGCCGAAGGCGGCTGCACCATGATATCCGCGCCGATTCCCTCGGTGCGCTTGGCGGATTCAAAAATCAGGCCGCTCGTGAGCCCCACCACGATGATCACGAGCATCACTTCGATCGCCACCGCGATCATGGTGATCGCCGTGCGGACCGGCCGGTGCATCGCATTGCGCAGAATCAGGTGGCCGATCAAGGCTTGGTCTCCGGCCCCGGCGCGCTTTCGCCCACGCGCTCGATCTGCGTTCCGGGCGGCTGCTTCAATACGAACCGGTCGGCGGTAATCGTTTCGTTCAGCGTCATCTTGGTGATGCCAATATCAAGACGGTAGTCGTTCTCCGGCCGTTCCAAGGAAATCTGGCGCGCGTATCGTACGCCGCCAAGATTATCCCATCCGCTGTATCGCACATCCGAGACGAGTTTGCCCCCAGAATCGTATGTTTCGATGCGGGCAATGCTCAGGTCGGCGCGATCGAACCGGATCCTGCTCGCGATTTCCCAATCCTGCGGGCTCGCGGCGTTCGCGGCTCGCACCACGGTCAAAACGTAAAATTGCGAATTTCCCTCTCGCTCCTGCTCGAAAAGAACCGGCGCATCCGGCGGAATCGGACTCAAGAAAACCGCGTTGATCAGGTGCTGCGGCCGCAGGTTTTCGATGGGCTTCGCCGAAGGCCGCTCGATGCTCGCGGAACCCGTGATGAACTTATTCTGCGATGGAATGAAAATCTCAAACGTCTCACCGTCGCTCACCATATCGAAAATGTTCGTCCCAACAACCGGCACCTGCCCGATCACTCGGATGCTCGAAGGCCTCGCGGCGAGAATGAATCCGGTGATCTGATGGTACTGCTTGATTACGCCCGTATATTGCGATCCCGCCGTCAGCGTCATCGTCACACCAGCGTTAAGTGACGTGACGGCTGTAGCTTGGCGATTGTATTCGGCGATCAGATTGGCTTTCGACGCGGTTTGTAGCGCCACCGGCGGGCCCGCCGGCTTCGTCGCCGTAGGCTGGCTCATCGCGCAGCCCCACGCCAGCGCCGCGCCAAGCGCAGCCGAAACCAGTAGGAATAATCCGGGGAGCCTATGTCCGCGTCGAGTGAGGAACACCAACCAACAAATTTAGCAGCCGCATTCAGTCGAGTCAACAAAGTGAGCCCCGTCTTCATAAGCCAGTTTCCAATTCCAACAGCCAGAACGTACAATGGGTGTCGCTTCTGAGGCCGAAGAGATATTGCGACTATCTCCTGTGCATCGGGTCGCACTTGCGTGGCTAATGCCTCTCGCGCCGCTAATCCCAGCGCGCTCGCAGGGGCAGGCTGTCGGCGCCACTGCAAGTTCCACACCTGTCGAGCTCACCATATCCGGCCCGCTGGTCATTCACGTCGGCGAGAATCTCCAATTCACGGCTACCCTGACGAATCGATCAACTCAGGTCATCGCCGTTCCGGCGATCGGCAGCCAGGACTGGATTTACATGGTCGGTGAGTGGTGGAAGATCGCCGACAAGTCCGGCAGGCTGCTCCGGTTCAAGCCGCCTACGGACCAGGCCTACGATCACATGGTTGGCATGCCCACCCTTCGCGACAGCGATTTCATCCTGCTGAAACCTGGGGGAAAAATCGAGTACGAGCACGAAACCTTCGGCGATCCCTCGGATAAGTTCTTGTTCCCCCGCAGAGGCACTTACTTTGTGTCGCTTTCCTGGAAGTTCTGCGCGCCGAAGGTACAGCACGGCCCCAATGGGATGATCGGGTACAATTGCGGAATTACCAAGGAAATCAGTCAGTCCATCCGGGAGGTAGTTCTCGCGACGCCTTCGTTTGACGTGCAATCGAACGTTTGGACCATCTCACTCAAATAGCAATGGCGTAGTGGCGTGTCGCGCCATCTCCTCCTTCGAGACTCCAGCCAAACGGCGAACGAAAGGCCCATGACGATCCCAAGCATTTCGTTTGAGTGTTGCGAGCCGGTAGCATGCGAGGGCGACTTATCCCTTCTTGCGGTTTTCAAGATCTTCACCAGAAGTTTCTGTACCAGCGTCCGTTGCGCTCCGGCGCAACGCCATTTCGTCTTTATGATTTTTGATCGCTTTTTCGAGTACGTCCCGCAGAAGGGTGTCGGGGATGTCGCTGTGGAACACGAGCCGGATGGCATCAAAAGCTTCGTGATGGTCCATGATTAAGGGCCTCCGAGAACTAATGATCCCCGAAGATTGTCGGAAATCAATACGAAAGTGATTTCGCGCGGCCTCGAGGGCCTTATTCCTCACTCAAATAGCGCTGAGATGGTGGCATTCCGCCCGTTTTCTCTGTTACTGCACGGTCGAGCGCGGCGTAGTCGGCAGCGGCGAGGCATGATGCGCGACGAGCAGCCACTTGCCCTCGCGCTCGACGAAAATATTCGTCGCCTGCACGGTAGCTTCGTCGAATCCGTCCGCAAACGCCGTGGTGACGCGCGCCGTGCACGCCACCCAGCCGACCTGCCCTTCGACGCGCACCCAAATACCGCTTAGCGCCACGCGGACGCGCTTCGTATTCTTGAAAATCCGCGCCCAGCGCTCGCGCACTTCCTCCCAGCCGAGCAGCAGGTCCCAGCCCGGCTGGACGCATTCGACGCCATCGTCGTGCGCCCACACCGCTTCCATCTCCGCCAGGTTCAGCGCCTCGAACGCCGCGTAAAACCGCTGATTCGCATAGCGAACCGCATCTTCCGGCGTCTGTTTCTCTCGGGCAAGTTTTGGAGGCATCGGGCTCAGGAACGGCGCTTGGATCAACATTATACCCTCAAGATGACTGAATGCCGAAGCTCGGCCTCTTCGGGAGTGATCGCAGCCCTGCAGCGGTCCCGCGTGATTTCTTCAGGAGGTCGGAGCTTCAGTTCACCCTGAACGAGGTGAAGGGCTCCGATATAAGCTTCGCAAAATCCTCGCGGGCTTCAGCCGCTGAAGTTCCCGAAGGCGTCCCACACGCTCTCCAGCGCCCGCATGTAATCGCGTGCGAAGCGCGAACGGTGGAAGGGCTGGGCTTCAGCCCAGCCAAAAAACACGAGCGAAGCGAGCCACCTTCTTGCCCTGACGAAGGAAGGGTGCGCAGCCTCACCCGCGGCATGCGCGCCTTCCGCGCCCGCCGTGGCGGGTGTTCGCGTTCTTTGGCGAGCGAGGCAGCTCCTACTGTTGCGCGCTCTCCGTCACGGCAGGGTCGTCCGTCGTGGCCATCTGGCCGTTCTTGTCGGCGCCATGCAGCTTCCCCGCCTTGTCGAGCAAAAACGAACGCCTCCCGCTCTTGCCGTAATTTTCAGGCGTTGCCGCGAGCTCGAATTTCGGGTCGCCCGGTTGCGCCGGCTCGGCCCCATCCGACGGCTCCGGCGCCGCAGCAATCACGCGGTATTGAAAATGGTAGCCGCCCACGCTGCCCGCCGCCAGCGTCGCGTCGATCAACGACGCCTGCTCGTCCGAAATCTGCCCCTTGGGCGCCGGGCCGAGCTGCGCGATCGACACCGGCAGCTTGCCATACGCGTCGCGATACGTGCGGATCGCTTCGGCAAGATCGTGCAGCGTCTGGATGGCCGCATCTTCGCTCGCGAGGAGATCGCTTTCCGCCCATTGCCTCGAAAGCTGCGGAATATCCAGCAGCACGAGCCCCAGCGAAAGCAATCGCCAGCCGCTATTCTCGCGCACGAGTCCGAATTGCGTCTGCTCGGCGTTCACCACGGTCACGGGAACGAACGCGAGGTTCTCGTGGGTGTTTGCGGCTCCGAAGCGAAACTCCGCCGTCTGCTGGTCCGTGATGCACCGGAAAACGGTGTGGCCTTGCATGTCGGCCGAAATCAGCGGCCGGCCAGCCTGATCCGAAAGCGAAAACCGTTTCACGAATGCCGTGCGCTGCTCCGGAGAAAGCGCGCGAAATGCCGCTGCATTATCCGCCGTCAGGTAGTTCGCGAAATCCGTTTCGTTTGCGCGGCACGCAGCCGAAAGCGCGCCCACCAGCGCCGCCACAGCGCCGGCCGGCTGCTCGTCCGCAGGAGATTGCTGCGCGACCGCCGGAAGCGCGAAAAGCATGAGCGCGAAAAACGCTGCGGCAGCGCCAACAGCGCGCCCAAACGCGTTCTCGCGTACCGGAAAGATCGAAACTGCTTTCATCAAGATTCGGATTTCGCGCGCGCAAGTATGGTTGCCAGGTTCTGGGTGAACTTCGATCGTGGCATCACGTCCGCGCAGCCCGCCGCCCGCGCTTGCGCCGCAAGATCGACCTGCACGTGGGAAAGAAAACCAATCAGAGGAATTTCCGGCCCGCTGGCGCGCACGCGCTCGATCGCCTCGAGCGGATTCGACCGCGCATTCAAATCCACCACAATCAGCTTTGGGACGCGCGCCTCAACCTCATCCGCCAGCGCGTCCGCCGTCGCGCACGTCCGCAGCTCCACGCCCAGCTGCTTCGCCGTCTCGACCAGCTTCGCCTGAAAAAACAGATCATCGACCAGCGCCACCACCTGCGCCATCCGCGTCCCTCCACTTTCGGCGTTTAACGATTAGTATGCGCCGCTGAGCGGAAATCGCACAAGCGAGTCGTACCCGTTCATACTAGCCGTAGCATGACGAATCAACCGCCGATTTCCGAATTCCGTGAGCGAGAACTCCCGCGCTGGGCCCAGGTAGCCACTGGGCTGGTTCTCGGGGTGTTGGCGCTGGGATGTGGGTATGCGTCGGCGACCCTGATGTTCGACTTGAATCGCAAGGCGCCTCTTCTACTGATTTCGATTGGGGTGATTCTTTTGCTCGGGTGCCTCTGGGTGCTGGGAAAGTGCGTTCGTTTGGTCATTGGCCGCAGAATCCGAGGGGGCTTGATGTCCCCGCGCGCATTGCGAGTCGTGGCCGTTTTTCTCCTCGTCCTGCCGGTAGCGGGCCTTTTCACTGGCTATTACCGGCAGATGGAGCCTGTCGCGATATTTGTAGCAACGATGTATGTTTTCGGTTTCTTCAGGCTTCGCGCCCTGGCACGGGAGCGAGAAGGCGGCGCGGTCGCGAACCAAGAGCGCCTGGAAGAGACGGATCGTCCGACGTAAGTCGATCCCGGAACGGTCAGCGGCTGTTCCTCTCGGCGCGGACTGCGGCCGCGGGCGTGGGACGCGGCCGCACGGGCTGGCGCCTCGAAAGCCGCTTCCGGATTTCATCAAGAGTAGGCCGGTCGATGGCGTGGCGCAGCTCGCGGAGCAGGTAGTCCGAGAGAGACATGCCTTCGAGCGCTGCGCGCGCTTTGAGGCTCGCGATGCAAATCGGAAGATACGTTGCGGATCCGAACCATGATTGATATGCGATCAGCCAATCGCAATCAGCTTCCGGCGCGTGCCACCGAATAGCGGCCGCTCTCGAGCGCTTCCTGCGACACCCACATCCCGTGGAACGTCATCCGCACGCGGTGCGGCAGCTTGACGATCGCCACCGGCCCCGCATCGAGATTTTGCGCATCGAGGATCGCGAGGTCGCTGCGATTCTCGGCCATGCGATTGACGAGCGCGAGCAGGTAGCCATCGCCCTCCGGCGAATTCGGTTTGCGCGGCGCAAACAGCGGCTCCTGCACACCCGAATCCGGCCCCGGATTCCACAGCGTCGCGCTGCCCGTCTTGTGATCGAACTCGCCGACCGCGCCGAATCCGATGTTCCCCGCCCCGGGCGTGTTCGGATCGCGGCAAATCACGTAGCCTTTCCGATACGTCCCGTTGCCATAGTAACGGTCATCGGCGCGCGGCATCTCGCACATCCAATCGGAGAGCTGCTCGGTTTTGTAGTCTTCCGTGTTGCCAGCCAGATCGAACGTCAACCGAGTGAGATGCGGAAGCGCCGTCGTGGGATCGGGCGGCGTGCCATCGTGATTCGGGAAAAAGAAGAACGAGCTGCCTTGCGAGAGGCACACGTCGAGGCTCACCTTCGAGCCGTTCGTGCTGCCGTTCATCATGTGCCCCGCAAAGCTCGTCGGCCCGCGGAACCAGCGCACCTGATCGGATCTGCCGTAGCGCGGGACCACCGCGACCACCGTTTCCTTGTCGCGATGCCACGTGTAGAACGGCCCGCCCTTTTTCATCACGTCCACATCGGTGAGCAGCGGGAAAAACGGAAAAATCACGTACTGATCCGAAATCGCGAAGTCGTGAACCATCCCCGCCCACGGCGCGTTGAACCACACCTCGTGCTTCAGCTTGCCGTCCGGCCCGATCACGAAATACGCCACATCCGTCGTGCCATCGCCCTTGGCTTGATACGCGAACGTAAGCAGCTCGTTCGTCGTCTGATCGAGATGCGGGTGCGCGGACATCCACACCGATTTCACGCTGCCGTTGTAGTCGTAGCGGCCAACCGTTTCGAGCGTGTAGGGATTCAGCTCGTACGGCATGTCGTCTTCCTTCAGCGCGAGCAATCTGCCCGCATGCCACACGACGTTTGTATTCGCCGTGCCCGGATTGCAGCCCTTCACGACCGGATCGTGCGTATATCGATTGCGATAGCGACCGAAAAGCCCGCGGCGATGCTTTTCCTGCAGCTTGAAACGCTCGGTGCGGACGTAGCGGCTCTTGTAATCGACGTGGCCATTCTCGAACTTGAACATCACCACCATGCCTTCGCCGTCGATGAAAATATCGTCGCCAAGCAGCGGCGGATATTGCCGATCAGGTCCGCAGCGATAGAGAATCCCATTGAGATCCTTCGGCACCGCGCCGTACGTCACTTCGCAGTCGCGCAGATCGGCCTCAAGCCGGCTCGGCGCGCCGAAGCCTTGATAGATCGGAATGTCCGGAAACCGGATCGCGCCCACCGCCGAAAGTTCTTCAAGATATACGGTCGACATAGAAACTCCTCGCAGCGCCCCCAACTCGCGCTGTCGCCTGATTCTGCGGCCATGCTATGCGCTCGCCGTTCGAGTTGTCAACTTTAGGGGGCCGGTTTCCTACGTCCGGCTAGTCAGGACTTCTTGGCAGGGACAGAACCCGAAATGGACGAATCAGAGTATGCTCTTAGCCCGACGGAATAAGCCGGCGATGAAACGCATAGTTATCTTCGTCCTCACGACCCTTTCTTTGGTATTTGCCTTCCCGCTGCTCAGCGCGGGTCAAGCGACCAACACGAATGGAGACTCGACGGCCGTGCAGTATGCTCAGGTCGTTGACCGTGCATTCCAGTTCTCGCAGGACGTGCCCGGGGAGTTCGCCGGAATCCAATACAGAGTTGTAGTGCGCTTCCTACCAAGCTTCGGGCAGGAATCGCAGTTCGTCTTCCTCATCAAGAACAATCACGTCGCGCGAATTATGGAGTATCGACTAGCTCAGGGATCATCTTCCATTTCGGCCGCCTACGACCGGTTAGGTCAGAATCCGCACATCACAGTCGACGATATTCTAAAACATGTACGAATCGAAAAGGTGGAACCGAAGGTTCGAAGCTCGGATGACAAACTGATAACGGGCCTTTTCGCCCTTTCGATTCCAGCCAAGATCAGCAGCGACCTGACTTTGGATGGAACGAGCTATGAACTCTGGATCCAGACGTCTTCCAACGAGATTCACTTATCCTTCTCGGAGGGTGCCTACGGCGAGCAGACTTCCTCGACGGCAATCTGTCGGTGGGTGAAGGCGGTGCAAAAGCAATTCCTAGCCGAATCGAAAGACACCCGATTAGCGCCTTGACCAGAACTGTCGCAGGGATGAACGGATCGGGGTTTTAGTGCTCGGCGGATTCTTCGTGGGCGCCGACGGTTTCATCGGGGACGTCGCCGGTGCGGCCTTTGACGCGGTCGTAGACGCTGTACTGGCAGGTGGAACCGAGGGCTTCGTTGTAGTAGGTGGGCACGCCGAGCGCGGTCCGCAGCTGTTCGTTGAACGTGCGCAGATCGCCGAGCTGCGCCACGCGGATCGGAAGCTTCAGCCCTTCGTTCGTCAGCAGAAATTTCTGATACCCGGCGTCCCACAGGCGCGTGAACTGTCCCTGATGCATGATCGAGGGAATGATGGTCATCTGAAAGTGCCCGGCAGGCGACTTGCGAAGTTCCGCGCCGCAGCCGAACTTCTCGATGCGGACCACGCCGCCCGAGCTGCGCACCAGAAACCCCTTCGCGGCGAGCGACTCAACCTGCGCCTGATCGAACAGCTTATTGACGTACCACATGGCCTTTCAGCATAGGGATTCTCCCGCCCTCGTGTAAAGCTCAAAATCGAACTGCGTGCAGCCGCGCTGTCGTGCAAGTGCCGCCGGTTTTCTGGTAGTCTCTCGCCAGCCTGAGGGAGATGTGCCGGAATATGAAGTCAGAACAGGACGACGATCTGAAAGACGTCATGGCCGCAGAAAAACGGCGCGGACGTTCCAATCGGCCCACTGAGGCGACTCAGGAGAAGAAAATCCGCGCCTTTGCCGCAGGCGTCTTGCAGGCGAAGAAACGAAAAGACAAACACGCGCTTACCGAGATCTTGAAGCTCTACGGGATAGCTGAGGGCTCCGAGAAGTGGAAGAAAGCTTGGGATGCTTTTTACGAGGACTAGGGCCGGAAACAATCTTTGAAAATACCTTGAACTTCTTCGCTTGTTCTTCTTCCGAAAGGTGCTTCGAGGAATCGTAGAGAATCTCCGCGATCTTTCGCGCGGCTCTCTTTTGTCTCTCCGCTTTGTTGTTGCTTCTCATGAGCGTAGTGTCGCATGCAGGGCCGTTGCTTTCAAGGATAGGTTCGGACGTCGCCCCGAACTTGCACTGCCTCCAGTGCGATTTTGCAATCGGCTTGCGCCGAGGATTCAAAACTGATATGCAGTTCGTCGATGAAAACGAATCTGACCTTCCTCGCTTCCTCCTTGCTGCTCGCACTGATACTCGCCGCGCCGCGCGCGTCGGCGCAAGCCGCGCCCGACGGCGCCGCGCTCTTCCAGCAGCACTGCGCCGCGTGCCACGCCGGCGCGGCCGCGGCTGCTAGCCGCGCGCCCGTGCTCGCCGTACTCGCGGAAAAAACGCAGCAGGAAATCTTGCAGACGCTCGAATCCGGCGCGATGGTGATCTACGGCAATCAGATGAACGAAGCCGAGCGCCGCGCGGTCGCCGCGTTCCTCAGCTCGAAAGTGGCCACCGATGTTTCGCGCGCCAACCTCTGCGCCAGCGCGCCGCCCATCACGCCCGCGGGCCTTGCGAATCCGCACAACTGGAACGGCTGGGGCGTCGACGTTGTCAATTCGCGCTACCAGCCGCACACGAGCCTCGATCCTGAAAGCATCGCGCACATGAAATTGAAATGGGCGTTCGGCATCCCGAACGCAAGCTCGGCGCTCGGCCAACCGACGATTGTCGCCGGGCGCCTGTTCGTCGGCTCGGGCGACGGCACCGTCTACGCGCTCGACGCCTCGACCGGCTGCACGATCTGGGCGTTCAAAGCGGAGACGACCGTGCGCGACGCGATCACGGTCGCGCCCGGCGCGAATGGCCGCGCGTTCGCTTATTTCGGCGATAGCGAAGCCAATCTCTACGCGCTCGACGCATCGAATGGCAAGCTCGTCTGGAAAAGGAAAGTCGATCCGCATCCCACCGCGCGAATCACGGGCGCACCGCAGCTTTACGACGGCCGCCTGTACGTCCCGCTCACCGGGAACGAGGAGCTGACCGGCGGCGATCCTGCGTATCCCTGCTGCACGTTCCGCGGCAACATCACCGCCGTCGACGCACGCAGCGGCAAGCTGATCTGGAAGGCTTACGGCATCGCCAAAGTACCCGGTCCATCGGCGCCCGGCACGAGCCACGCGAAATTCAGCCCGGCGGGCGGCGCGATATGGAGCGCGCCGACGATCGATGTAAAACTCGGCCGGCTCTACACCGGCACGGGCGACGCTTACGTCGATCCCGCCGATGAAGGCACCGATGCGATCGTCTCCTTCGATCTCGCCAGCGGAAAGCGCCTCTGGCTGCAGCAGAAGACTTCCGGCGACGTTTTCAATTTTGGCTGCTTCCAGGCGCATCCGATCAACTGTCCGCCGAAAGTCGGCCCCGATTTCGATTTCGGCTCGTCGGTAATTTTGCAGAATCTCGGCGATGGCCATCGCGTCCTGCTCGCAGGACAAAAGAGCGGCGTGCTCTTCGCACTCGATCCCGATGATGGCGGAAAAGAACTCTGGCAAATCCGCGTGGGCTCGGGCGGCGGGCTCGGCGGAATTGAATGGGGCTTCGCCACAGATGGCACGAACGCCTACGTTGCGCTTTCGGATATTCCGTCGTCGCTCTCGCCGCCAAAACCCGGCGCCGTGGTGCCGCCGTCCGGAGGCCTTTTCGCGATCGACATCCGCACGGGAAAACTCGTCTGGAAGACGATGCCGCCGAAGCCCGCGTGCGAAGGCCAGCCGGGATGCAGTGCCGGCCAGCTCGCCGCGGTCACCGTCGTTCCCGGCGTCGTCTTTTCCGGCTCGATGGACGGCCACCTCCGCGCGTATTCGGCGAAGGATGGCTCCATCCTGTGGGACTACGACACGCTGCCGAGCGTCCCCACAGTGAATGGCGTGAGAGCGCACGGCGGATCGATGAGCGGCAGCGGCCCAACCGTTTCCGGCAGGATGGTTTTCGTCACGTCGGGATTCACGGGAACGTCCGGCGTGCCTGGCAATCTGCTGCTCGCTTTCGAAGCGCCCAGCTCGAAATAGGGCGCGGAAACCGAAAAGAACGCCTGCCCAAGCCGTGTCGATTAGACTGAGCACCCATCGTTTGTTTTCTGCGAGTTACGGCCATTTCTAATCGTCAAATGTCGATTAGAAAAGAGTGGATAGCGAGTGGTGATTGGTGAGTAGTGGGCGCGGTGCGTCAGTTGTAGCTTGTGGTTCGCAAGCAGAAACTCGAACACACGCCCCGGCGGGCGCGGAGGCGCGCATGCTGCGGGTGAATCGGCGCAAGGGTGTGCTCGCTCTGCTCGCGTCTTTTCGCGGGGCTGCCCTTCGACTTGGCTCAGGATAAAAAAGCCCCACCTTCCACCAGGGCGGGAAAAGCCTCACTCCGGGAGAGCGGGGTGAGTACATTTCAAAAGCTTCCCGAGTGGCCGCCTTTGCTACCAATCCTAATTTTCAAAGAGCGCTTTGGCCCTCGCCGGGAGGGCCGACGACATTTGCCGTCACACTACGCTCGCAGATTGCGCCGCGCGAATCAGCTGTACGCGAGTACAGTTTTGGGACGGGCCGCCGTACCCGGCCTCTATCGCGCGACCTGCGACGGGCGTGAGGCAGAACAGAAAACCGAAGAGAGATTCTTCGCTCCGCTCAGAATGACGCGCGATAAATCGTGTCGCGCGATTACCAACCCATTTCGCGCATGCGATCGAGAATGAGCCCGCTGTAGCGATTCATGCGATCGGGGCGCCGCTTCAGGGGCGATGGCAGAATCGCGGCGAGCCGGGCCGACTGCTCGCGGTCCATATTCCGCGCCGAGGTTTGGTAATAGTAGTGGCACGCCGGCTCGGCGCCGTACACGCCGGGTCCCCATTCGACCACATTGAGGTAAAGCTCGAGAATGCGCCGCTTGCCGAGGACCAGTTCGGCCACCGGCACAAGCGTGGCCTCGAAGCCCTTGCGCACGACCGAGCGGCCCGTTCCGAAGAACAGGTTCTTCACCAGTTGCTGCGTGATGGTGGACCCTCCGCGAATGCGGTGGCCGCCTTCCATGTCGTCTTCGGCGGCGATCTCCATCGCCTGCCAATCGAATCCATGATGCTGGTAGAAACGCGCGTCTTCCGCGGCGATCACAGCATGCTGGAAATCGGGCGAAATCTGGCTGAGCGGGACGAATTTGTACCGCTTGTGATACGGCTTGCCGTGAATCCAAGCCTCCAAGCGACGCTCCGTCTGCACCGCGGTCGTCGGCGGATCGATCCATCTGGCAGCCACGAGCATCAGCGCAGCAATCGACCAAAGAAGCGCCGCCCCGATGACAATCCATCGAATGAAGGTCCGGAGAGAGCCTTTCCGAAGCGGGAGCTGGGCGTTTGCGTTTGCGTTTGCGCTTGCGTTTGGATTCTCGGTCACATTCCAGAATAATCGTCTGCGCCGGATTTACATAGCGCGCCTGCGTCGGCTAACTCCTTCGGTGTGGTTGCGTGGCTCGACCGGACTTTTTGTGAACTTTTCCTTGACCGGTGTCGCTTGCCACACGAACAATGACGGATATGAACAATGCGGGCGCCAAGGTTTACCTGTTACGGTCATGCGAAGACGTACCGAAACAGAAGGCATCGAAGTGCTGATTGACGTCTACGAGACCGAAGCGGAGAGAGCGGCTAGGAAACCGTAATGGAACTCGCCGTCCGCTAAATGTCCCGCACGAAAGGAACGGTTTATATCGATGTCGGCTCTATCTCGCCGCGCCGTCCTCAATACGATTGGCTTGGGCCTCATGGCCGCCCCTGCGGTGGCCAGTGCCACTACGTCGGCGGGTCCGTCTTCGTCAGCCCTTAGCAGAGACCAGGCCGCCGCAATCATCGCCAATGCTCGAAAAATTCTTACTTCGCGAGGTATCGAAAGGCTCGAGACCGTCCAAATCGGCGGAATCGAGCAGTGGGCCTCGATACGGGGAACCGACGTTGAACGTAATCCGGCTCTTCTGTTCATTCACGGTGGACCCGGATACGTATCGATGCCGATGAGCTGGTGGTTCGCTCAAGGGTGGGAAGAGTATTTTACCCTTGTTCAGTGGGACCAACGTGGCGCCGGCAAAACCTACCAGATCAACTCACCGGCGCAAGTGGAACCGACGCTCACGCTGCAGAGGATGGTCTCGGATGCCGAGGAAATGGCGGCTTGGGTCCGCAAAACGCTCGGCAAGCGCAAGATTTTCGTCATTGGACATTCTTGGGGTAGTTATCTCGGGTTGGAGCTGGCGAAGACTCGTCCCGAGTGGATGCACGCGTACATCGGCGTCGGACAGTTGACCAATGGGCCGGAGAGCGAGCGTCGTGGCTGGACCTTTGCGATGAACGCCGCCCGCAAAGCCGGAAATGCGCAGGCCGTCAGCGAGTTGAACTCGATCGCGCCGTACTCTCCTCCCGGCCGACCGCCGGCCCTGAAAGAGATTTACGTCCAGCGGAAGTGGCTCGATTATTACGGCGGCGTCATGGCCCATCGCCGCGGAAACGACGCCGAAAGCGATCTCGCAAAACTCTCCCCAGACTACACCGATGCGGAAATCGCTCACATTTGGGACGGCAACCACTTCTCCGAAGCTCATCTGCTGCCCGAGGTCCTTCGACTTGATTTGGGCACGACGCAAAAGCTGAACTGCCCCTTGATCGTTTTCGCAGGCCGCTACGACGTCAATGTGAACTCCTACCTTGCCGAGGAGTGGTTTACGTCCGTGGAAGCGCCCAGCAAGCGTTTCGTATGGTTTGAAAACTCCGCGCACCTGCCGATGACCGAGGAGCCCGGGAAATTCTTTCTCTCGCTTGTTCGCTACGCTCGTCCAATTGCAGATTGAACGCAGGCCTCAGCGGGAGACCTCAGTCGAGGGAATCCGCCTTCCCAAAACTACTCCGGTTCACGCCCGTGGCGCTGCTCCTTCGCCGCTGACATTAGGTTGCGACGTCAAAGGAATCCTGGCTGGCAGAATTTCGTGGGCGCGCCCATCGGAAGACTCCCTCCTTGAGCAGCCTCAGAATCGTTCGCCGGTTCTCGAGAACGACACGCAGCCACGACGACTTCCGCATCATCGGGAAATAGATTCCGCGAAAACAAAGACGCGCCAGGAAGATATTGAAGCGATCCCCGACATGCTGGTCGTCCAGCGCCGCAACGGCCTGGGCAAGTGCTTCCGGGCTATAGGAGTGAGCCCATCCATAGTTCAGTTCGGCATGCGCTTCTTCGACCGTCATTTTCAGCGGAGTGTGCGCCATGGTGAACGGAACGAAATCCAGCCAGTGCCGCGGGCGCGTGAGCCGTCCGGCGGCCTCCAGGCGCTTGTATAGAGGCGTTGCGGGTAACGGCGTGAGCAATCCGAAGATCGGCAAGCCCGGAGGCCATGTGCGGACCTGCTGCAAGGTGCGTTCCGCGACTCCCGGGGTGTCGTTGTCCATGCCGAAAATGAACGAGGTGATCGCGTATATATTGCGTTTTGCCAGCCGCTCCAGCACGGCGGCATATTCGCCGGGCTTATTGAATCCTTTATTCACGTCCTTCAGATTTGCCGGATCGACCGATTCCATTCCGATAAAGATCCACTTGCCTCCGGAGGCGGCGATCAAATCGACCAGTTCTTCGTCGCGCAGAAGATTGGCGCTGATCTGCGCCACCCAAAAGACTTGGGCTTTGGCCGCGATGATGTCACGCAGCAGGGACTTGGTGCGCTTTATGTTGATGGCAAAGTTGTCGTCGATGAAGAAGACCGCGATCTGGCCTCCCTCTTCGCGGGCGCGGGCTTTTAGCAGCAGCAATTCGTTGACGACGCTTTCATTCGCGCGGAAGCGAATCGAGTCGCCGAAGAAACCGGTGACCGTGCAGAAATCGCAGCCGTACGGACAGCCTCGTCCCGATTCCACCGGCACGATGCGAAAGGTTCCCCATCCTTCGCGGAAACCCTTGAGCAAGGGGTGCATCAACTTGGGAATGAGATTGAACTGGTTGAGATCAAGCTTGTCCCACGGAATCGTAGGATAGTGATTCAGGGAAGGCTTGCGCTCTTTGCCCATCGCATCCACGGGCGCGTAGATTTCCTTCAGCTCGCCGCGAACCGCATCTTCGACGATTTGCGGCCAGGTCTCATCGGCTTCTCCCAAGGCAACGGCATCGGCGTGGCGGGGGCCACCATCGCGGCCGAGAGCTTCATCGGCCTCTTCAGTCACATGCGGCCCTCCCATCACCACCGGAACTCCCGTCGCGCGAATGGCGTCCGCCATGCGATATGCTCTCGCGACCATCCTGGTCATGGCGCCGATACCAACCAGTCCGATGTTCTGGTCGCGGACGAATTGCGCAATTTGGGTCTCGTCCATCGGTTGGGCATTGCCATCGACCAGCAGGACTTCATGTCCGGGAGGTGTGAGAGCCTGGAGCAGAAACATCCAGAGGTGGGCATGAAGTTGCGAGTGACCCCGTTGTCAGGGTTGTAGAGGAGAATTCGCATGACACCTCCTCGAAACGCTCCAAATCGACTTCCCGTGCCTGCGCCGCGCTACTCGTCGTGCGGATTCTTAAACTCAAACGGGATGCGCACCACGGCCTCGATATCGACGGGGACGCCCGCGCGCCTTCCCGGCAGGAACTTCCATCGCGCGAGCGCGGCCATCGCGTTTTTGTCGAGCCGCGGATCGAGGCTGCGCATGAGCTGGATGCTGTCGACCGAGCCATCCTTGCGAATGATCGCGTAGAGGACCACCTCGCCGTCGATATGCTCCCTGATCGCGTCCTCGGGATACTCCGGATCAACCTTGACGATCGGCTCCGGGCCCGATAGCACGCCCTTCGGACGGTACGGCGGCCGCGGGTCCTCGTCGAGCTGCGCGAAACTCAAGTCCCAGCTTCCGCTCGCGCTGGTGAGATTGGGCAGGTCGATGCGCATCGAGTGGATTTCCTTGCCGCCGAAGATAGCGTCCGGAGGCTGGTTCGGGCTGAGCGCCGCGACGTTCGCTGGCCCGCGCCGATAGCTCGTCGACGCCTCCGCTGGCACCATCGGCTGAAGGATCAGCCCGCGATGAACTGGCGCCAGCCCGCCGCCCGCCGAGCGCGGGCTTCCGCCGCTCACGCTGATCGCGGCCGGCAGTTCGCCGTTGCCAGCCCGGCCCGCCATTGCGGAAAGATTCCCTGCCCCGCCGTTCGCTCCTGCTGACGCACCCTCGCCCGCCGCGGCAGAGCCTTTGCCCTCGTTCGCGCCCGTGGCGCCGTGCGCCGCGCCTGCGGTGGCGCCCGGCTTCGCGTCGGGCCCCATCGAAATCCGCGCGGCCAGATTTCCTTGCGGCACACTCACCACCGGCGCGGGCGGCGCCGGTGCGGCGGAAAGCGCAATCAAGCGGCGAGCGCTAGAATCGCCCTGGTTCTCCGCAATTTCCGGCGCGGCGGCTGGATTCTCGTGCGTGGGACGTTGGCGCGCGACCGGCTTCGACATCGGGTTTATCGGAATTTGCGGGCGCGCGATATCGACCTGCGACGGCGCGATATTCAGCGGCCCGGAATTTTTTTCGTTGTTGGCCACTTCCGGCGCGGCGACGTCGCGCACCTTGCGCCGCTCGATTTTCGGCGCGACAGCCGTGGGCACGACGGGAATGCGCAGCTTGGGCTGCTCGTTCGCGGCCCACTCGACGATATTCGGCAACGGCGTGACGATCTTTGGCGGCGCGGCCGGCGCGTCGGGCTGGATCAGCGTCTGCCGCGGATGCGTCACTTTCACGGGAACGGAGAGAATCGTTTGCCGCGGATGATAGACATCCTCGCCGCGCGCCACCGGCTGCTTGCTCGCATCATCCGCTTTCCTGGGCGGCGGGCTTGGCTTCATCGCGGCTCTCGGCAGCGAGATTTTCGGCAGATCGGGCGGATCGTAGACGTCGTACTCGATCTGGACGGGCGCGAGCGTCGGGCGCGTTTGCGGCAGAAAGCCCCAGATCGGCAGAATCAGCAGCCACACCGCAGCCACGTGCCAGAGGCACGCCGCCAGAAACGCCTTCGCGGGCGGCTTCCCCTCGATCCAATCGACGCGCAGCGGGCGGCCTTCGGGCAGTTCGCTGTCCTTCGGCGCGCGCGGCCCGGCAAAAAAGGCGCGCGCGCTGGTAACGAACTCTTGCTGCGGCGATTCCCAGTCGATGGCCAGATCGAGCCTGGGCAGACGCGAGTGTGGCGGGAGTTCCTCGATGGAACCCTTGAGAGGATGCGGATCGCCCTGCAGAAGGGGGTGCATGGGTCCGGCCATTATACCTGTCAGGCTTGGGAAGGCCAGAAGGGTCAGATGCACGCGGTCAGGCGGCGGCTGCCAGGCAGTAGAAACTGAGCGCGGCGTCGCCCTGCTCGACAACGCGCATGCGTTCGAGCCGCATAAACCTTTTCGGGAGCTCGACTTTCGAGGAATGCTCGACGATCACCAGCCCCTGCGGCGCGAGCAGATGCGATTCATCGAGGAATTCGAGCACGAGGAGACGCTCTTCCTGATCCTTGTAGGGTGGGTCGAGGAAGACGAAATCCGCCATGCGGTGCCGCGCTGCAAGCTCCTCGAGCGCCTTCGCGGCTGGCACAGCCATCACCTCGGCCGTGCCGGTGCTGGCGCCCAGCGCCTTGAGATTCTCCTGGATCAGCCGCGCGCTCGCCGCGTGCTCTTCGACCAGCACCACCTCTTTCGCGCCGCGGCTGATGGCCTCGATGCCGATCGCGCCCGTCCCGGCATACAAATCAACAAAAAGCGAATCCTCCACCGCCGGGCCGAGGATATTGAACAGCGTCTCGCGCAGGCGGTCGCTCGTCGGCCGCATCCGCAGCTTCCCCGGTCCCTTCAGCTTCCGTCTCCCGAATTTTCCCGCGATCACCCGCATCATCACATCCCGCCCAAGGTCAATCTCGTCGCAACCACCTGAAACGCCCGTCATTCTGAGTCCGCCGCGGCGGACGAAGAATCTCTCTTCTTTTTCTCCCGCCTCGGCCGATCGCTTCATCCCACCGACGCCAACTGATACCGCGCCCTCCACGTCGGGCTCACCGCCTCCAGCCGCTTCACGATCTCCTCCGCCTGCGCCGGATTCTCGGCAATCGCGAACGCCTCGCGCCGCGCCATCTCCAAAATTTCGTGATCGCGCAGCGGCTGCGCAAACGAAAACGCCGCGTCGCCACTTTGCCGCGTGCCGAAAAATTCGCCGGGGCCGCGCTGCTTCAAGTCTCGCTCAGCAATCTCGAAGCCGTTTGACGTCGCCACCATCGTCTCGATCCGCTCCCGCGCGTCTCCAAGGATTGTTTTGGGCGCCACAAGGATGCAATACGATTTCTCTTTTCCGCGCCCGATCCTCCCGCGAAGCTGGTGCAGCTGCGCCAGCCCGAAGCGGTCCGCGTGCTCGATCACCATCACGGTCGCATTCGGCACGTCGACGCCGACCTCGATCACCGTGGTCGCCACCAGGATCTGCAACTCGCCGCGGCGGAACTGCTCCATCACCGAATCTTTGTCGTCGTTTTTCAGCCGGCCGTGCAACAGGCCGACGCGCAGCTTCGGAAAAACATTTGTCGCGAGGCGCTCGTATTCCGCCGTCGCCGCCTTCAGCTCCTGCTTCGACTCCTCGATCACCGGATACAATACATACGCCTGCCGCCCGTGCGCGATTTCACGCCGCAGAAATTCCCACACGCCGGGCAATTGCGTATCGGCCGTCCAGCGCGTCTCGATCCGCATGCGGCCGGGCGGCATTTCGTCGATCACGGAAAGGTCGAGGTCGCCATAGAGGGTCAGCGCGAGCGTGCGCGGAATCGGCGTCGCGGTCATCACGAGGACGTGCGGCGACGCGCCCTTTTCGATCAGCCGCTTGCGCTGCAGGACGCCGAAGCGATGCTGCTCGTCGACAATCGCGAGGCCGAGCTTATGAAATCTCACCGGGTCTTCGATCAGCGCGTGCGTGCCGACCACCAGCTTCGTCTCGCCGCTTTGGATGCGCGTCAGCGCTTCTTCGCGTTCCGCGCGTTTGCGCCCGCTGACGACCAGATCGACGCCGTAGCCCGCGGACGCGAAAACACGCCGCGCCGAGAGAAAATGCTGCGCCGCCAGGATTTCGGTCGGCGCCATCAGCGCCACCTGGTAGCCGTTTTCGATCACGATCGTTGCCGCCTCGAGCGCCACAATCGTTTTGCCGCTGCCGACGTCGCCTTCGAGCAGCCGGTGCATCGGAAACGGCTTTTCGAGGTCGCCCGCGATTTCGGCTAGGACGCGCTTCTGCGCCGCCGTCGGCTTGAACGGCAAAATCCGCTTCAGCGCCTCCCGCACTTTTTCTTCGCGCACGCGCATCGCGATCCCGCGCTGCCGGTGATCCTGCGAACGCCGCAGCGCGAGCGCGATCTGATAGTAGAAAAACTCCTCGAAGATCAGCCGGATGTGCGCCGGGCTGCGAAACGTGTTGAGCCGCTCGACATCTTCATTCTTCTCCGGGAAATGAACCGCCAGCAGCGCCTCTCGCCTCGACGGAAAGCGATAGCGCGCGCGAATTTCTTCCGGCAGCGGATCGGGAATGTTGCCTTCGAAATTCAGCAGCACGGCGTAGATGATTCGCCGCAGCATGCGCGAGCTGATCGCGCCGATCGCCTCGTAGACCGGCACGATCCGTCCCACTTCCGTCGAATCCGCGGGCGCGCCGTCGCCACTGCCGCTGAGAATTTCGATCTGCGGATTCACCATCTCGATGCGACCCGGCCGGTACGCGTCGAACTCCGCCTTGCCGTGCATCACGAGCCGCTGCCCTTCCTTCAGCTTCCCTTCGAGATACGCGCCGTGAAAAAATCGCGCGTGCAGCGAGCCCGACTCGTCGCGCACCATCACGTGAAACACCGGGCCGCGCCCGCCTCGAAACCGCACCGTGCTGCCGCCGCCCTCTGCGACCTCGGCGAGAATCGTCTGCACCTGCCCGGGAATAATTTCCGCGATCTTCGTGAATCGAATCCGATCCTCGTAGCGGAACGGCAGATACCCCAGCAGGTCGCCCACGGTCGCGATGCCGCGCTCCTCGAGCGCCGCCGCGCGATGCGGCCCCACCCCGCGCAAATATTTCACCGGATTGTCGAGATGGACGGACATCGCAAGGCGTACAGTGGCACCGACAATCCGGTCGGTGCTCTTACCCGAACGTTCTCCAATTTATATCATCGGTTCGCTTGCGGTATAGTCTCGGGCGTCAATTGGGACTTGCTGGGGGGAAGCACAAATGAAAAGCCGAAATCTTTCGCTCATCGCGGCTGCTTGCCTACTCGCCACGAGCGCCGCCTTCTGTTCCATCGTCTCAGCCCAAGCGCCGCCTACGACAACACCCACCGCATCGCCGGCCACGGCCGCGCCGGTCCCGGCCGATCAGCTCGCAAATCGCTGCCGGCCCGACTACGTCAGGTCCCCCTCGCCAACCCCGCCCTCGTGGACCGGCTGGGGTGTGAATCCCGCGAACTGGCGCTTCCAGCCCGCCGCCGAAGCAGGAATTTCCGCGGCGGACGTCCCGCACCTCAAACTGAAATGGGCTTTCGGCATTCCCAACGTGCGCATCGTGCGCTCGCAGCCCGCGATCTTCGGCAGCTGGGTCTACGTCAGCGGCAACGATGGCTCGGTCTACGCGCTCGACGCTGCCAGCGGTTGCACCTTCTGGGCCGCACACACGCCAAAGGCTGTGCGCTCCGGCATGCTCGTCGGCAAAGCCGGTTCGGTCGAAGCGGTTTTCTTCGGCGAAGCGGACGGCGTCGTCTACGCGCTCGACGCGAACACCGGCAGCTTCCTCTGGAGCACCCGCGCCGACCAACACCCCGCCGCGACGATCACCGGCACTCCGTCGTATTTCGATGGCCGCCTCTACATCCCGGTATCTTCCGGCGAAGAACAGGCGCGCCGCCGCCCCGGCTACGAATGCTGCACGTTCCGCGGCAGCGTGGTCGCGATGAACGCAGCCACCGGAAAAATTCTCTGGCAGACGTACATGGCACCCGACACACCGTCGCCGCACGGCAAAACTCCCGACGGCCGCACGATCTTCGCGCCCTCCGGCATGGCGATCTGGTCCTCGCCCACAATCGACGTCGCGAAAAAGCGAATCTACGTCGGCACGGGCGACAACTATTCCGAGCCGGGAACCGAGACGAGCGATGCGGTCGTGGCGCTCGATCTCAAAACCGGCAAGCTCCTCTGGTCCGCCCAATTCGATAAGGACGACATCTACAAAATGGAATGCGGCACTCCTCCCGCCGCAGGCTGCGAACCGCCCGCCGTCCCCGAATTCGATCTCGGCGCGTCGCCGATTCTCGTCGCGTTGCCATCGCACAAGCGTGTGCTGCTGCTCGGCCAAAAAACCGGAATCATCTACGCCGTCGATCCCGACGCGCGCGGCAAGCTACTCTGGTACAAGCACGCAGGAGTCGGCGGCTTGCTCGGCGGCGTGCAGTGGGGACCGGCGACCGACGGCACAAACGTCTACGTCGCCGTCTCCGATCTCGCATTTGGCAAAGGCGGCCCCGATCCCACGAAGGGCGGCGGCATCTCTGCGTATCGCGTCGACGACGGCACGCTGCTCTGGAAGACCCCGCCGCCCGCTTGCGGCGATCGCCGCCCATGCAGCCCCGCGCAGTCGCAAGCCGTCAGCGCGATTCCCGGCGCCGTCTTCTCCGGCTCGATCGACGGCCACCTCCGCGCCTACACCACCGCCGACGGCAAAATCATCTGGGATTTCGACACCGCGCAGTCGTTCGATTCGGTGAACAAAGTTCCCGCGAAAGGCGGCTCGCTCGATGTCGGCGGCCCCGTAATCGCCGGCGGCATGATCTTCGTCGTCTCCGGCTACCCCGGCTTCGGCGCCATGCCCGGCAACGCACTGCTCGCCTTCAGCGCGAACTGAGCGCGCCCTGTGGTGGGTCATGTCGTGCGAGCGATTGCTCCCCTAGTGGAAATCGACCGGGCCAGTCGAGAAGTCCCACAGGATTCTCGCCCATTTGAAGTCTTGGGCAAGCTTTCGGACCGTCACATCACATAGAGTCCTTGTATGTCTTCAGGTCTGGATCCTCAGGGATCGTTTCGGGATGTTGAAGAAGTCTGATAGCAACATCGGGCATCCCGTTCAGCTTCCAGGTCAGACCCTCCGAGATGTCCGCGATCGTTGCTTCCTCAACGGTCGGTTCAAGCGTGTCTAGAAACCACACTAGCTTCAGGCTAATCTTGCCGATCCTTGGTTTACCATCAAGATCATAACCTGCGACGATGATCTGGAGCCGATACGCATCAAGCGGAGTTGTCTGGGCCGAGGCCAGCCTCGTATTGGAGATTAGGTCCAGATATCCTTCAAAGGTGTATGCCAAGTTGCGCAGCCGCTCCGCCAACGACTGGGGAGGTAGCGACTTGGAGGCCTGGACGTACTCACGAATGGCAGAACCCGTCTGAGTGCTTAGGTCGGGAAGCACCGCTGGTGCAGACACAAAACCGGCAATTGCGCAGACCGTCTGATCATCCAACTTGAATAACTTCTGACCCCGTGAGTGCAACTGATGCCCACCAGAGCTGAGCATGCTGTCGGTGAGCACGACGATCCCGTTTTTGTTGCCAAGCGCGACGTTGATGGTGCCATGCACGACTGAATCGTCAACGGGTTGTTGCGCCCAGCTTGGCGAAGCCCCGAAAGATACTAGTAGAATTGCGGCAGCCAAAGCTTTTGCAAACATATACCGATACCTCCTTTCCTTAGAACGCTGCCGCCGCTGATTCTTGCAGAGTCCGTGAGCCGGAAGCCTAGCTTTGCTCAGCGCTGCGATTCGTCCAGCAGTTGCCTCAGGTATTGCTGCCAAACGGCCGCATGCGTGTGCGTGCCGTGGCCATACGTCTCGAGCGACGCCGGAATCAGGATGAACCGGCCGTTCTTTACGAGCTTGATCTGCTGCTCGGCGATTCCAAGCTCGGGCGGATTGATGAAATCATCGCCCGAGTTGACCCACATCACGGGCGCCCGAATCTTTCCGAGCTGCGACGAAGGATCGTAGTTTCGCGAAGCGCTTACCGCGTAGAGAAAATCGTTCGCGTCAAGGGTCTTCGTAACTCGCTTCCGATAATCTTCAAGGTATTGGTCCGCCGTGTCGCGTGTGGGAAAACTCTTCTGCATCTGGAGCGGCGCGCTCCCCGCGATCACGAGGATGTCCGTCGCGATTTCCAGGCCCGCGCGCGGCTCCGTGGTGTAATCGCCGTTCTTCCATTCAGGATCGCTTTCGATCCCGTCGATGATCATCTTTCGCCAGATGCGATTCCGCCCCGCGACTGCAACAGCCTGGCACGCGAGCGGCATCAGCGCGTCCATGTAATCGGGATACGTCTCGGCCCACACGAACGTGTGCATGCACCCCATCGAAGTCCCCATCACCAGCCGCAGATGATCGACGCCCAGCCCCTTTTCGATGAGCTCGTGTTCCGCCGCCACCATGTCGTCGTAGTCGTAATGCGGGAAGTGCGCGTGCAGCCCGTCGCTCGGCTTGCTCGATTTGCCGTGCCCGACGTCGTCCGGCAGGATAATGAAGTAGCGGTTCGCATCGAGCAACTCCCCGGGGCCGAACAGCACGCCGGCAAAAATCGGCTGCAGCAAACTATGACCGTCGCCGCCCGTTCCATGCATGATCAGGACGGCATTCGTCGTGCGCCCGCTCGCGTCGCGCACGGGCTTGCCGAGCGTCGTGTAGTGCAGCCGCAGCTCCGCCATCGTCTCGCCCGACTTGAAATGAAAGTCGCGCGCCACGTAATCGCCTTCGCTCGTCTTCAGCGAGGCGAACACCTGCTGCTCGCGCTGCGCCTCCGTCTGCTGCGCCCGCAAAGGCGCCGCAGCCACCAGCAAAGTCGCAATCATTGCGGAAATCAGTGGAACGCAAAGCCGTGCCTTCATATCGCCTCGCAAGGGTTGCCTCGAATTTGAAACGCGGAGGCAAGACTGTAGCACGCGTCGAGGAAATTGCGCGCATCCCACAACGGGTCTGCCGCCTGACTTATAAGGGCTTGGCTGACTAAATCTGGTAATCGATGATGGCCTGGAGTTCATCGGCGGCGCGTGAGTCGGCGGGCGTGCTTCCCTCCAGTTTCTGAAGACGCTCCTTCAGGTCCTTCACCTGGGTTGCCACCGCCGCGAGAGCCTCAGACAGGGGATCCTGGATCTGTTTCGGATCGGTGATGATGACGCGCTGGCCGGCCCGCAGGATGACGTGGCCAGGCACGCCAACGATCGTGGAATTGTCGGGCACGTCGCGTAGCACGACAGAGCCGGCGCCCACACGGCAGTTGTCCCCGATTCGTATGTTTCCCAGGATGCGCGCGCCCGCGCCGATCGTAACTCCGTTTCCAATGGTGGGATGCCGCTTGCCTTTCTCCTTGCCGGTTCCGCCCAGCGTCACGCCTTGATACAACGTCACGTCGTCGCCAATCACGCTGGTTTCCCCGATGACGACGCCCATGCCGTGATCGATAAACAGCCGCCTCCCGATCTGCGCCGCGGGATGAATCTCGATTCCGGTGAGCAGGCGCGCCACCTGGGAAAGCCAACGGGAAAGCAGGCGCATGCGATGGTTCCACAGCCAGTGATTGAAGCGATGGAACCACAGCGCATGCAGCCCCGAGTAGCACAACAAGACTTCGAGGATGGATTTGGCGGCCGGGTCGCGATCGAAAACCGACGCGATATCTTCTCGTATCGATCCGGACACTGCTTCCTCCCGGCTCACATGGTCGCTGCGGTCAGTTGCTGTGCTTCGTTCTTCAAGCTTTCGAAGAGAACGCTGCTCAGATATCTCTCGCCGAAATCCGGAATGATGGCGACGATGAGTTTCCCTGCGTTCGCATCCCGCCGCGCCACTTGCAGGGCCGCAACGACCGCGGCACCCGATGATATCCCCACCAGGAGACCTTCTTCCAGCGCGAGGCGGCGGGCCATGTCGATCGAATCCTGGCTGGATACTTGGACGATCTCGTCGATGTAATCCCTGCGCAGAATGCTCGGCACAAATCCCGCCCCGATGCCCTGAATCTTGTGCGGCGACGGCTGGCCGCCCGAGAGCACCGGGCTTTCCGTCGGCTCAACGGCAATGGCCTTGAACGAAGGCTTCTTGGGCTTGATGTATTGGCACACGCCGGTCAGCGTGCCGCCCGTTCCGATACCGGAGATCAGAATGTCGACTTTGCCGTCCGTATCGTTCCAGATTTCCGGACCGGTCGTCTCGAAATGAATCTTGGGATTCGCCGGATTATCGAATTGCTGGAGGATGAAGCCGTTCGGCGTTGCGGCCAGCAATTCGTTGGCCTTGGTGATCGCGCCATTCATGCCCTTGGCGCCCGGCGTCAAGACGATCTCAGCCCCGAACGCCTTCAGGAGCACGCGGCGCTCCATGCTCATTGTGTCCGGCATCGTCAAAATGAGTTTGTAGCCCTTCACCGCCGCCACAAACGCCAGCGCAATCCCTGTATTTCCGCTGGTCGGCTCGATCAACACGGTTTTGCCGGGATGAATTTTCCCGGCCTTTTCAGCCTCCGCGATCAAGCTCACGCCGATGCGGTCTTTCACGCTGGCATTCGGATTGAAACTCTCCAGTTTCGCCAACACAGTCGCCTTGCAGCCGTCCGCGACCTTGTTCAACTGGACGAGTGGTGTTTTGCCAATCAGCTCGGTAATGTCCTTCGCGACTTTCATTCTATCTCCTTGATTGCAGCAGGCTATGCGCGGAGTGTACCAGCATTTTGCGGGACAGATTAGTCGAGGCCCCAAATTGCTCCGCCCGCTTGGCGGAAGTGTCCGGCAATCCGACTTCCATTAAGGTCTTCTTGTGCGCGAAAGATGACGGCGGTTCGCGACCGATTGTGATCCACATCACTGAACGATTGCGGCGAATTCAGATATGCGAATGGGGTAGTATTCGTACGCGCTCCCGTTCAGCCATGCATTGGAATCAAGAATTCAACGTGGCCACATGCTTCGTGGATCGGCACATCGCCGAGGGAAGAGCGGGAAACACTGCGATCGAGTGTGGCGGCGAGCGCGTCAGCTATCAGCAACTTTCCGACCGGACAAACCGCGTCGGTCATGTTCTTCGCGGATTGGGGGTAAAGGCCGGAGAGCGGGTGCTGCTCTTGCTGCCGGACTCGCCTGAGTTTTTATACTGCTTCTTCGGCGCAATCAAGATTGGCGCGGTCGCAGTGCCGCTGAATACCCTTTTGAAACCACAGGAGTACGAATTTCTGTTGAATGATGCGCAAGCCAAGGTCGTCGTGGTCGACGAGTTCCTCCTTCCACTCCTGGAAGTGACTCCGCGCGAACGGTTCAAATATCTGCGGAAGATCGTCGTTTCCGGCAAATCGAAGCAGCGCCATCTTCGTTTGGGCGACGCGATGGCCGAGTCGTCCTCGGAACTTCACCCCGCGCCGATGGGCAAAGAATCTCCCGCCTTTTGGCTGTATTCGTCCGGCAGCACCGGCCCCCCCAAGGCGTGCGTTCATGCTCACCAGGACATGCTTGTTTGTTCCGAGCGGTATGCCAAGGGAATCTTGAACATAAGCGATCGCGACCTTTGTTATAGCGTCGCGCGCCTTTTTTTCGCGTACGGTTTGGGGAACGCCGGCTACTTTCCGCTGTATGCCGGGGGCACTTCGATTCTCTCGCCGACTCATCCCACACCCGCCGGTATCTACGCCGTTATCGAACGCTACCGGCCCACATTGTTCTTTTCGGTGCCTTCGAACTACGCCGCATTGTTGGCCCACCGGCGTGAGGATGGCCCGGAATTCGACCTATCGAGCGTGCGTCTTGCAATTTCGGCGGGCGAAGCGCTTCCAGCAATAGTATTCGAGCGCTTCAAGCAGCGCTTTGGCATCGAAATCCTGGATGGCTTGGGCTCCACGGAAACGCTTCAAACGGTGATCTCCAATCGTCCCGGGGAAGTGCGCCCGGGATCGACCGGCAAGGTCGTTCCCGGATACGAAGCCAAGATTGTCGACGAAAATGGCCGCGCGGTTGCGGTTGGGGCAGTAGGGAGCTTGATGATCAAGGGAGATTCGGTTTGCTCCGGCTACTGGAACGGACAAGAAAAAGTCGAAGGCGGGTTCGCCGATCGCTGGTTCCGCACGGGAGACAGGTATTACCAGGATCAGGACGGCTACTTCTGGAATGCCGGACGCACCGTCGATACATTCAAGATCAACGGCCGATGGTTGAATCCAGCCGAGGTTGAGGGAGCGCTAATCGCGCATCCTTCCGTCTACCAAGCGGCCGTGGTCCCGCGCGAGGATGAAGTGGGACTCACGAAGGCGGCCGCCTACCTCGTCCTAGCCCCGAATGTTGATCCGAGTGAACAACTCATTCGCGAACTCAAAGATTGGGTCGGGCAACGAATCGGCAGCTACAAACGTCCCAAGTGGATCGAGTTTCTGAGCGACCTTCCGAAGACTGCGACGGGCAAGGTACAGCGCTTCAAGCTGCGTGAATTGCAGGTGCATCACGATTCAGATAGCGCGGCGGACCATCAGAAACCCACTTCGTAGCGTGGCGCGCTATCGATTCTTCCAAATAGGCTTTCGCTTTCCCAGATAGGCGTTCAGGCCTTCGCGGGCATCCTCCGTCTGCATGAGTTCCCCCAAGTAGAGTTTCTCGGCGGCCGCGAGGCCCTCGATCACATTCGCATGAAGCGCCCGGTCCACTGCCCGTTTCGTCAGCTTCAGCACGGGCGCGCTCAAGGACGTGAGTTTGCCAATGAATTCATCCGCTTTCTGACGAAATTCCTCCGTCGGGAAGACCTTGTTGATGAGGCCCAGCGCCTTGGCTTCCGCCGCGTCGATGACGTCTCCTGTGAGCAGCAATTCTAGCGCGCGGTTTCGTCCCACAAGCCGAGGAAAAATGACGGCTGCCGCCGGCGGAAACACGCCCACCTTGATCTCGGGCTGGCCGAAAGTGGCTCGCTCGGAAGCGACGACCATGTCGCAAAAAGTGGCCAGTTCACAGCCGCCGCCGAGCGCCATCCCTTCGACAAGCGCCACCGTGGGCACGGCGAGGGAATCGAGCAGTCGGAACACCCCGTGAAATTTTCCGATCATTTCAGACACTTTGTCCGGCGTGTGATCGCGAATGGAGACGCCGGCGGAAAATGCCTTTCCCTGGTGGTCGATCACGAGAACTTTCACGTCTTGTTCCGACTGGATGCGCGTGACGGCATCATGGATTTCGCCAAGCATGGGGATGTCCATGATGTTCAGAGGCGGAAGATTGAGGCTGATCCGGGCAACTCCGTTTTCGACTGCGCACAGGATGCTTCGATATCGATCCGGCATCGGGTCAATCCTCACAGCTCTTAAATAAATCCTATTTCAGCGGCGGATTCCAGAATTACCTGTCGGTCTTTGCGGGTTGGGCGACCCACGGAGCAATTTCGCGGACCAACTCCTCATCCCACCGCGCTCCTTGGGCCAGCCGCTGCCGCAAGAGAACGAAATCCACTTCCCGCTCGTCTTTGGTCCCGTAGTGAAAGGCGCGAAAACCCGCATTGGCCTCGGTCATCATATTCAGCGAAAGCCAGGCGCGGTTGCTCTCGCGGTTCTTGTCCCAGTGCACGAGTTTGTGCTTGCGGAGACTTTCGATCGTCTTGATGAGACAGTCGGGCATGGTGTAGAGGAGCTTCGTGCATATCTGATCGACGGCCTCGTCGAGCAGCGAAAGATCCACGCTGCCCTTGGCCAAAACTGACTTGCCTTCCTCGCGAGCCTGCCCCGTCTTCCATTCGCCGAGCACGATGCGCCCGTACTCGTCCAGCACGCGGTCGGTTACGACGAGAGGATTGGCCGTCCACCGGCCCTCCACTTTCAGGGCCGGCACGATCTGCGTGAGCCCTCCCAGCCAGTAGAAACGGTGCGCGCTCCAGGTCTCGCAAAGCGTTCCGCTGTACATGGCCCGCTCGATTCCCAAATAAACGGGAAGAAAATCCGTGCTTCCTCCGTCCGGAACGGAACCGTGCTTCGGCCCGGCCTGGCTGAAAAGCGCAAGATCGCTCGCGACCGAGAAATCACAGGCCATGCCGATTTCCTGGCCGCCGCCCACGCGCACTCCATTCACGCGGCAGATCACGGGCTTGTCGCACTGGAGAATGCCCGTGACCATGTCGTTGAAGACGCGCATGTACTGGCGGTATTCTCCCGGCGCTCCCGCGTAATACTCGGCGTATTCGCGCGTGTTTCCGCCGGCGCAAAAGGCGCGCGTTCCGGCGCCCGTCAGAACGACCGCCACCGCCGCGCGGTCGTTGCTCGCCTCGCGCAATGCCAGAATCACTTCCTTGGCCATGGAAGTCGTATAGCTGTTGAGCTCGTTCGGGTTGTTGAGCGTGATCCAAGCGTTGTGGAGGCCGTCGACGGCCTTGCCCGAGCGATCGCGCACGGGCCGGCGTTCGAAGAGTATTTCTCGCGGAGAAAAAGTCTCAACGAGGTTGTGATTTTTCACGTGCTGCCTCCCGTCAATGCTTCCCATGATTCGGGCCCGGTTGCAGGATCGCCCGGCGACGCACGGCATGTTTTGCGACTGCATCGAGAACGGCCGGAGCCTCGGCCAGCGGATGGAGCTCCACATAAGGACCGAGTGCAACTCTTCCATCGAGCACCATCTGCAGCGCGCCGGGATATTGATCCGGCGGGCAGCCCCAGTTTCCGCGCGCCGTTGCATCGAACGCCATCAAATTCGACAGGCGAAGCTCGACGCTCTTGGGCGTGAAACCGACGACCCCCAGATACGCGCCGTGATCCAGCAGTCCAAAGGCCGTCGCCTGGCCGGAGGGCGTGCCGCTCATCTCAAAAATCTTCAACCCAACGCCCTTCCGCCCGCTTTCTTTCACGAACGTGCGTACAGCTGCTTTCAAGCCCTTGAGGTCCGTGGTGCCGGCATCGAGAGCGAGGCTGGCGCCATGCTGAACGGCAAGATCCAGCCGCTCGCGATCGATGTCGATGACGGCAACCGCCGCTCCCATCGCGGCGGCAATCTGCACGCCGAACCCGCCAACACCGCCGGCCCCCACAATCACTGCGACGTCTTCGGACCCGAGATTCGCTCTTCGAATCGCTTCATATGGCGTCGTCACCGCGTCGGCAACCACGGACAGCATCTCGAGCGTGACGCCCGATGGCAGAGCTTCGGGCACGGGACAGAGCCCGCGAAAAGGCACGAGCACATGCGTGGCAAAGCCTCCGTCGCCATCGTTGCCCGGCATGAACTGCTGGCGGCAAATCGTAACTCGCCCCGCCCGGCACGCCGGACAGGACCCACACGGAATCACAGCCGGAACAATCACCGATCGCCCAAGCCAGGCGGCGGCGTTTTCTCCCGCGGCGACGACTCGTCCGGAAATTTCATGCCCCAGCACAAGCGGTAGCGCATGGCGAGTCGGAACACCGTCGAATGCGAACCCGATGTCCGTGTGGCAGACGCCGCAGCCCGCAACCTGCACGACGACCTGATCTGGGCTTGGGTCAAGGGCGGGGAGTTCGCAAGGCTCTACGGGCGTGTTTGCGGCCGTTAAGTGAAACCCGTAACCTCCAGTCACGCTTGTCAAGATGGACCTCAGCGGCTCACTTCTCGCAAGGTCAACAACTTACGAAATACCGTAGGCGGACGCGGTGACGAACGTCACAGCGCTCCGTGATCCTTTTATGGAACGTAGCCGCACTCTGGAGATGCCGCCCAAAAGTCCCGAAAGTCATGGTCGAGGCGTCTGCCTGGACTTGTACAGCGGGTCGATCGGTAGCTTGGGAAACCGCGCCCGGTCGGGCTCGACCGCAGTGAGCGCTTCGGCTGGCTTCAGACCTTTGAGGCATCGCTGGGCGAGAGCCTGATAGACCGCGGTCGCTCCACTCTTCCAGGTGATGTCAGCATCCGTAAGCTCGCGCACAATCTTGGCGGGAACGCCCAGCACAAGGCTGCGAGGCGGAATTATCGCCCCCGCCTTCACGAAGGCCACCGCCGCGACGATGCACGACTCGCCGATGATGGCTCCATCCGAAATCACCGCGTTCATGCCAACCAGAGAGTTCTTGCCGATGCGGCAGCCGTGGAGGACCGCGCCATGGCCGATGTGACCGTTCGTTTCTACGACGGTCTCGGCGCCGGGAAAACTATGCATCACGCACGTGTCTTGCAGATTGCTTCCCTCTTCGAGTATCAGGCGCCCGAAGTCCCCGCGCAAAGAGGCGCAAGGACCCACGTAACAGCGCGGCCCCACAATTACGTCGCCGATAAGCACAGCGGTGGGGTGCACAAAAGCAGTGGGGTCGATCACGGGAATAATTCCATCGAGTGAATAAACCTGCGCCATCACACTCCTGCTCTGTGCTCGATTTGCGGCGCCTGATCCCGCCGATCCGCGGCGATGGGATTATCTGCGGTCATGATCCTTCGGAGGACGTAACTCCCAAGCGCGTATCTTAGTGTCGCATCCAGCCGGTTTCAATAGACATTCCTGCCCAAGCCAAGGCCGGCCGAGAGCGAGCTCGTTTCTCGTATCCATCGCTCGTGCTGCTCCCGTGCCGGCTTGCCGCAAAGGCCAGCTGTGCTGCCCACATTCCAGGGAACATTTCGAGGGCTCATTCCGTATTAGCTGGCAAGAAGGGCTGAGGAGGCCCACAAGATGCGAGAAACCATGCGAAGGCGAACGCAAACCGCGGCGGTGCTCTGCCTGTTCGCGGCGGGAATGATGGCCCTGGTAACACCTGCAAAGGCGGCGCCTGCGGAAAAGTACCTGCACGTAAACGTTGAGGATTCGGCCCAGGGCGAAAGCGTCAAAGTGAACGTGCCTCTCGCGATGGCCGAGAAGATTCTGCCCGCCATCAACAATCAGGACCTGCACGACGGCAAGGTGACGATTCATAATGCGGAAATGAACGGCGTGGACCTTCGGGCGGTGCTGGATGCGGTGCGGACGGCCCCGGACAACGAGTTCGTCACCGTCCAGGACAAGGATTCGAATGTCCGCGTGGCCAAGGCGAATGGAAACATCATCGTTCATGTGATCGACACGAAAAACAAGGAGCAAAACGTAGACGTGACGGTTCCTCTCAAGATCGTCGACGCGCTTCTTGCCACCGCGAAGGACGACCAATTGGACATCGCGGCCGCACTGCGGGCCTTGAGTGATGCAGGTGACGTCGTGTTGGTGACCGTGCACGACTCGACCCAAAAGGTCCGCATCTGGGTCGATTCGCTGAATACGCAGAACTGAGCCTGTCATGAACGCGAGAAACGGGGCGGGCCATCACAGCCGAAGATTAGGAGCGAAGCGATGATACTGCTCGGAAAGGTCATGCTGGGAATGGCCGGCGTGGGACTGGCCGGCGCGAGCATCCTATGCAGCGAAGGTCTCGTTCACGTGAAAGTGATCGAGAAACAGTCGCAAGGCGTCCACATCAACGTGATCGCTCCCGCGATGCTGGCGCCGATTGCCGTTCGCCTGGCGCCGCAGCGCGATCTGGCGCAAGCGGCTCGGCAAATCCAGCCCTACATGCCGGTGATTCGCGCGGCCCTCGATAATTTGCGCGATTCAGAAGATGTCGTGCTTGTTGACGTAAGCGAGCCCGAGGAACACGTCGAGGTTGCGAAATCCGGCAACTCGATCGTTGTGGACGTCGATGATGAAGGCGAGACCGTGCACATCTCCACTCCGGTTCGCGCCATATCGAGCGCGGTCGAACAGCTCGCCGCCGTCACCTCGAACCCACTCTAACGGCAACCAGCTGCGCCCAGTCAGCAATAACCAGCTGCGCGCGCCGCAACCGAAGCTCAGCGAAGGCTTCTTCTGGAATTTCGCCGGTCCCGCGCTATACTCGGGGCACTCGACAACTTGTCGACATCGGCTCCTTAGCCGAGAAGGAGGTGATCCAGTGAGGTTCAGTTTACGTTGACGCAGTAGAGGAGGCGCTTGTGATTCCGCCGAGCGCCTCTCTCCTTCTTTCCGCTTACCAAGTAGTTGATGGCCGTCTCAGCCAGGCTGCGTTGGGCGCACTATGAATCCTGCAACCGCACCCGCCAAGCTGGCGTCGTATCCTCATGGTGCAGGCCGCATTGCGCCTGACTCCGTAGATTCATATAATCGGGTCCGCAAATTGCCGTCCCGGGTGGACGGCTTTCACAACTAAGGAGGTTTTTCATGAACCGCCGCGATTTTTTACGATCCGCCGGCATCGTTTCAGCCGGTCTTGCGTTTCCGAAGTCGAAGCTCTTGTTTGCGCGAGAGGCTGCGCCGGACAACTCGCGCACCTTTGAACTCACCACGGATATCGAAGTCCTGAAACCAGCGGGCGCCACCCGCGTCTGGGTCCCCACGACGCTCATCAATCCCACGCCTTTCCAGCGCACGCTCTCCGCGTCGTACCACGCCGAGGGCGGCAAGGCGAAGCTCTACAAATATTCAAGCGACTCGCTCGGAATCGTCGCGGCGGAATTTGCCGCCGGCGTCAAGCCCGTGCTTACGGTGAAGAATCGCGTCGAGACGCGCAACATCGCGGTCGACGTCTCCGCGCCCGGCCACCCGATGAAGGAAAACCACGCGCAGCTCGAGCATTTTCTCCGGCCCACCAAGCTGCTGCCCACCGACGGCATCGTGAAGCAAACGGCCGATGAAATCACCAGCGGCAAGAATACGGACGTCGAGAAGGCGCGCGCCATCTACGAATGGATCGTCGACAACACGTTCCGCGATCCCAAAACGCGCGGCTGCGGCCTCGGCGACATTCGCTTCATGCTCGAATCGAAGGACCTCGGCGGGAAGTGCGCCGACCTCAGTTCGCTTTACGTCGGCATCGCCCGCGCCGCCGGTCTTCCCGCGCGCGACGCGTTCGGCATCCGCGTCGCCAAATCCGAGCTCGGATACAAGAGTCTCGGCGCCTCCTCCGATGATGTGTCGAAAGCCCAGCACTGCCGCGCCGAAGTCTACCTCCGCGACTACGGCTGGGTTCCCGTCGATCCCGCGGACGTACGCAAGGTCGTCCTCGAGGAACCGCCCGGGCACCTCGCGCTCGATGACGAAAAGGTCGTCAAGGCGCGCGCGCGCCTGTTCGGCTCCTGGGAAATGAACTGGGTCGCCTACAATTTCGCGCACGATGTCGCCCTGCCCGGATCAACCGGCAAGCCGGTCGGCTTCCTGATGTATCCGCAGGCGCAGACAGACAATGGCATGCTCGATAGCCTCGACGCCGCCAATTTCAAATACGAAATCACCGCAAAAGAGGTCGTGCCCGAGTCCGTCGCCTAGACTCCTTACGGTTTTTTTCGCGCTTCCTTCGGTCTGTACCGCGCAGCCGAACGCGGATTTTCGTCTTCGCGTAGCGCGGCCCAAGAGGGCTGTCATCCCGAGCGGAGTCCCGCGCGCTTCTTCTTTTCCCGCGTTTTCTGCGGGCGCGGGACGTAGGGAGGGATTTGCTTCTTCCCTGCTTCCTTGCTTCTTGATTACGGCCGGGCTGAAAGAGCCGGCAAAGCCGGCGCGCCGCTCTCCAAGTACTCGCGAATCATCTGCTGCTGCTGAGGCGTGAGAATCGTCTTCGCCTCGAGGATCGCGCCGAGGTAGTGGCTGATCAGCTCCGACGTGTCTTTCGAGATTTCGTCTCCCTTGCTCATCACCGCGGCTTTGTCCGGCTTGTCGGCGCGCAGCAATTCCCGCAGCTGGATCGAATCGACAGCGATATTCGCGCCTCGCTGGATCGTGAATATTTCCGTATCCGTGACGATCTTCCGCAAGCTGCTAGCTTGCTCATCGGATAGCCCGAGCATCTTTTGGGCGCGCGGGTCGTCGAGCGCCGACATCAGCCGCGAAAACCTCTGAAGCGGCCCGCCCTCATCTCGGCCGCGCACCGTCACGCTTTGGGAACGCAGCATCGGCCCGATCCTCTGCATCATCTCGGGCGTCATCATGCCCCCGCCCATCGCGGCTCCGCCCATCGGCCGCTGGCCGGGCTGCCCCTGGTCCGTTTGCGTCGAAGGAGGCGCCGGCGGATTCTGTGCCTGCGCGGCCCCGCCCACCAGCAATGAAAGGCTCGCCACAAAAATCAAAGTGACCATCATCTTCAATCGCATCGGATTCCTCCCACTGTTACTACGCATCGGCATAGCCAGAAGTTGCGCGTCGTCCTGGCGCGCACCGCGATCCCGTTCCTGCAAGCATACTCCTCGCGGCCAGCAACAGCCGTGCTATCCTCCCCTCGGAAACTCAAACGATAAGGGGAAAATCGGCATGGACGCAAAATCCGCCGCCCGCGAACGCTTCGAATCCGCTCGCAACAGCCTGATCGACCTCAGCCACCGCATCCACGCCCATCCCGAGCTCGGCTTCGAGGAAGAGCGAGCCTCTGCCTGGCTATGCGAGTCGCTGGCCGATGCCGGCTTCGCCGTGAAGAAGGGCCTTTGCGATTTGCCGACGGCGTTTCGCGCCCGCGCCGGATCGGGTCCGCTGCACATCGGCATCTGCGCCGAATACGATTCCCTGCCCGGCATCGGCCACGCCTGCGGGCACAATGTGATCGCCGCTTCGGCCGTTGGCGCCGCGCTGGCCGCCGCCGAAGTGGCGGACGAGGTCGGCCTCACCATCACCGTAATCGGCACACCCGCCGAAGAAGTGGGCAACGCCGGCGGAAAAATCCTCCTGCTCGAGCGCGGCGGTTTCGACGGCATTCACGCCTCGATGATGGTTCACCCCGCGCCTTTCGACATGCTTCGCTCGAAAATCATCGCCGCTTCGATGTTTGAGGTTCACTACACCGGGAAGGAATCCCACGCCTCGACTTTTCCCGAGCTGGGCGTCAACGCGGCGGACGCGCTCACCGTGGCGCAAACGGCGCTGGGTCTGCTGCGCCAGCATATTCGCTCGACCGACCGCATCCACGGCATCGTGACGAATGGCGGTGCCGCTCCGAACGTCGTTCCCGCCCACACTTCCGCCAAGTACATCGCTCGCTCCGAAACTCTGGCTCAACTCGCGGAACTGCGCCCCAAAGTGTTCCGCTGCTTCGAGGCGGGCGCCCTCGCCACCGGATCGAAGCTCGAAATCACCGGCGGCGACAAGCCCTATGCCGAAATGCTCCACGACGACGCCATGGTCACCTTCTACCGCAAAAATTCCGAGGCGCTCGGCCGGCCCTTCCCGAATCTCGGCGAATGGGAAACGCGGCCCACCGGCTCGACCGACATGGGCAACGTCTCGCTGGCGATGCCGTCGATCCACCCGATGATCGGCATCAATTCCCTGCCCGCCGTCAATCATCAGCCGGAATTTGCCGCGCACTGCGTCACTCCGGACGCGGACAAAGCGCTCATCGATGGCGCGCTCGCCATGGCGTGGACCTGCATCGACCTCGCGACAAACCGCGAAGCTCGCGAACGCCTCATGGCCTCCCGTTCATAGCGCCTCCAGGCGCACCGACCCGCCGCTGGTGTGCAGTCGCAGCAAGTCTCCACCCGAGCCCAACGTGCCGCGCAAATTGTTCCGCCAGAACGAGTCAGTTCCGCGCAGAGGAAGGTTGGAACTCACGCCCCCGCCCGATGAAGACGCATCCACGTTTAGATTTGCCGCGGGGTCGATCTTGGCGTAGATCGATCCGCCCGAGGTCTCGATCACCCCGCCGTGGGCGTTCCCTTTGCTGAGGACCACCTCGATGGATCCGCCCGAGGTGTGCGCACGGACGCGGCCTGTTACTCCATTGATGCGAATCGACCCGCCGCTCGTGTCCGCCACGAGTCCGCCATCAATCGAATCCGCCTCGATTCCTCCGCCGGAGGTTCCAACCTCGACTTCGCCTCGAATCTGCTCCGCGCGGATCTTTCCTCCGGAGGTATGCGCATGCACGTCCCCGGTCAAATGCGAGAGTTCGATCGAACCGCCCGACGTCTTCAAATCGGCGTAGCCCGCGATGGAATCAACCCGGATGCCCCCGCCGCCGGTCCTGATTTCGAGCGTCGTGGACTTGGGCAACCGAATCTCGTAGTGAAGCCCCAAGGGGTCAAACAGAAAATCGAGGGGATTCCAGTATCGCCGCTGCTCGCGGACTCGCACGATCCCCGCATCTTCCTCAAACTTCAAATCGATTTCCCTTCCAAGATCGTTTCGATAGCTGGTGACAACGACGCTCGCGCCGGTCTGGTCGCTGGCCACCACATCCACGCTGCCCTCGTCCGCCTCGAGAACAAACTTCCCACCCGGGTCCAGCTTGAGCGTCTTCTCGATCTGCGAGCCAGCCCACGTGGGCGCGGCCATCGCCAGCAATCCAACGGCAATCAGGAATCTTCGAGCTGTTTGTAAGTTCACTGGCAGAGTCCTCCCGTGCCCGGCTCGTCCGGCCTTCCCTAAGGGTATCTACGCTCAACGCTCGGGGTTTGTTCCACTTCGCATGAGCTCCATGTCATTTCCTCATTTCCTTCCAAGCTTGCCCAGAACTCCCAGCAGCCGTATCACAACGTCAAGAAGCCTCTCCATCAGGAATATCCTTAGAAGGAAGCACGCAAGGCAGAAGACGAGCAAAAGTGCGATGATTTTCCATGCCTTGGACATAGGAACCTGCTCCGGCGCCAAAGCCGTTATGCGAGCGCAGTGAGAAGCCTACGATGCGCGGCTTCAAGGTCCAAATCCGAAATTCGGGACTCGAGATTTCGGCAAGTTCGAACTCGGCCTGTGAACGGAGAAATAGTCGACGTTTCTCTGTGTACTCAGTGCCTTCTCGGTGAGCTCTGTGTTTAGTTGGGCGATCAAATCTACCCCCGGTCAAACGACACCACTATCCTTGTCCTCTTGATTGGCTCTGTGTTCTCTGTGTTGAGGCACCCCTTCACCCTGACTCCGCATGACATCCCAAATCGCCAATGCAATGCACGCCCGATTTAGCCAAATGACACCACTACTCTGCGAAAGCCAGATTTGCATCGACATAGCCGCCAGCCTAAAATGCCCCTCTCGGTCGAGTCGGCGTCCTTCGAGGGGCGTCGGACATTCCGGCAGGCTTGTCGGGCGAATCGATCTCATGGCGCAGCAATTCTTAGGCGTGACTCCGCGTCGCTGGCTTGAATATCTCGTCGCCATCCTCATCGGCAACGCCATCTACTACTTCTCTCTCGTTCCGCACTTACCCGGTCCTCTGCGTCACCAGGGCTTTCGCACCGATTGGGGCGCCGGAATCGACTTCGTCGTCTGCGTCGCCGTCTACGGCCTAATCCGCCTCGGCTCCAATCTTTAGCCGCCTCGCGTAGCGCCGTCATCTCGCGCGAAGCGCAAAGCGGTGGAAGCGTGGGCTTCAGGCCCGCGAAAAGCGCCCCCTAATAAAAAGGGCTTCAGCCCCGGGCCCTCCTTGCCTCTTTGCTTCCCTGCTTCTCTTCCGCACCCAATTTGGCTGGAACAACGGTCCAGCCTCGCACGTATTAATCTGTGAAGGCGCCCCGCCCCATGTCACGCTTCCTCTAGGAGGAAACGACCTTGGTCGAACCGTCCGATGGTGCCAAAATGGCCTCCTCGGGTGCTAACCAACCGCCGGTCCCCCCGTCTATATGGACAGGGCCTGGCAAGGGGCCCGAGCAGGGGCCCGCGGAAAAGCCATCGCAACAGGCTGATAGCGGGCCGGATGCGCCGGATCGCTCGACTGAATCCGGGCGCACCGAAGCACAATCCAGTACGGCGGCGAATACGATGGGGATGAGCGTCGCACTCGACGGAGATGCGCGCCAGGCAGCGGCAGTGAAGCTCGGCGAAGAGCAGGCACTGGTCCGTAAGGCCCAGGCGGGTGACCGGCTGGCTTTCGAGGACTTGGTCCGCCGCTACGACCGCGACGTCCTTCGCCTGGCGTTGAACCTCGTCCATCGCCCCGAGGACGCCCGCGACGTTTACCAGGAAGGTTTCTTGCGCGCCTACCGGAACCTGCACCGCTTCCGGTTCGAGTGCAGCTTTTATACCTGGCTCTACCGCATCGTGACCAACGTGGCGCTCGATCATCTTCGCCGCCGCGCCAGCCACCGCGAGGAGCAAGCTCCGGCGCCTAAAGAGACCGAAGGCGTCGCGCCGGACTTTTTCGACCGCCAGCCGGAAGTAAGGGCCTCGGCGAATCCGGAAAAAAGCCTGTTGGGCCAGGAAGTCGGCCAGCAAATCGAGCGTGCGATGAAAAGACTTTCAGCCCGCGAGCGCGTCGTTTTCGAGATGAAGCACTACCAGGGCCTTCGGCTCCGCGCCATCGGCGATCTGCTCGGCACGTCGGAAGAAACCGTAAAGAATTCGCTGTTCCGGGCCACGCGCAAACTTCGCGAGAGCCTGGACGGCATTCGGTGAGGAACTCGGGGATGAATCGGGACGCAGCGAACACGCCCAACACGCCATGCTCTGAGTGGCAGCCGCTGCTGATGCTTTCCGCCGCGGGCGAGGAACTCGAAAGCGCCGAGCACGATCGCCTCGCCGCCCACCTCGCGCAGTGCCCCGCCTGCTCCGCATCTCTCGAACGCGAAAAGGAACTTCTCGCTCTTCTCGCCGAAAATCATGCCGAGCCTGACGCCGCCCTGCTCGCAAGCTGCCGCGCCGGCCTCACCGACGCGCTCGACCGCGAAGAAGAAGGCGGCTGGTTGCGCCGCGCGCTTGGAAGGGTGCTGCCCGCGAATTGGCTTTCGCCGCGCCCCGCATGGAGCGCGGCCGTGCTTCTCTTGATCGGCTTCAGCGTAGGAGTCCTGGCCCCGCGCCTTCTTCGCCATCCTGAAAATCTCAAGACTCCCGTCAATTCCAATTCTCAAATCGCCGCCACGAGTGATTCCGGCGCATCTCAGAGCGCGCCTGCGGATTCTTCCGACTCCAACTCGTCCGCGAATCTCGCTCAGTCGCCGATCGACCTGCGCACCGCCGACGTTGCTGGCATCGACGTCCTGCCGTCCGACAGTGTCGACGATTCTCCGCGCGTCCAACTGCAGTTGCGTTCGCAGCAGCCCATCACGCTGAGCGGCACGGTAAATGATGACGACGTCAAAGACGTTCTCCTCGGCGTCCTCCGCAATGGCGAACGCTTCTGCCCCGACGTGCGCCTCGATGCCGTCGACCTGCTCCGCGCGCGCAACAACGATCCCGACGTCCGGGCCGCTCTCTGCCACACGGTCCGCAACGATCGCAACGCCGCCGTGCGCCTCAAGGCGCTCGAAGCTCTCGATGGCGCTGAGCCCGAGGACATCGTGCAGCAGACGCTGCTCAGCGCGCTCGTCGACGACGATAATCCCGGCGTGCGCGTCGAGGCCATCAACGAGCTTCGCGAGCTCGCCGCGAGTGGCCGCGTCACTTCCGACGACGGCCACATGCTCTCCGTCCTCCGCGACCGCATGCAGAAAGATCCCAACACCTACATTCGCCTCCAAAGCGCGCAGGTGATCCGCGAGCTCGGCCCGCGCGAAAAATTCTAAACCATGCAGAGCCCAGCGCCTTTTCGCTCAGCCGGTCGCGCCGCAAAAATCCGGGGCCCATTCCTCGCAGCGTCGCTGGCCTGTGTTCTCGCGCTCGCAGGCGCCGCATCGGCGCACCGCCGAGTCGATTCCTCGCCCGCCCGTGATTCGAGCAAGCATCTCACTTCCGATTTGACCGGCTCCATCGCCACGCGCCCCGGCGAGCGCATTCGCCTCTCGACCGAACTCGGCAGCATCATCGTCCACACGCACGACGCCGACACAGTTGATTACAAAATCCATCTTGAAACCGATGCATCGCAAAAAGATGCGCAGAAGCTCCTGAAGAGTTTCACCATTTCCTCGCACGACACGCCCGACGGCCTGCTGCTGAAAGCGGAAAGCTCCGCGCGCTCCTCCGGCCGCCTCTGGGTCACGCTCGAACTCGACATTCCGAAAAATAACGGCCTCGACGTCACCACCGGCGGCGGCAATATCGACGCGAGCGAAATCGATGGCCGCGTCTCGCTTTCCACCGCCGGCGGCAACATCACGGCGGGGAATATTGGCGGGCCGGCGCATCTCGAAACCGGCGGCGGGAACATCAGCGCGAAAAGCGTCGCGGGCGAACTCAGCGCCGATACCGGCGGCGGACACATCACCATCGGCACCGTTGCGGGCAACGCCACGCTGCACACCACCGGCGGACACATCCGCGTCACCTCCATTCAGGGCACTGCTCACCTAGACACTGGGGGCGGGAACATCACGCTCGAGCATTCCGGCGGCGAGCTCACCGCCGAAACGGGCGGCGGCGAAATTGAAGTCGGCGAAGCCGCCGGGCTCGTTCGCGCGCGCACCGGCGGGGGCGGCATTCGCGTGGTCCGCGTGATCGGCCCCACGAATCTCCAATCCACGAGCGGCAGCATCTACCTCACGCAAGTCGATAGCCCCGTAAAAGCGTCGACGAGCGAGGGAGGAATCACGGCGTGGTTCGTCTCGACGCCGAAATCGGCCGGCACGTGCGATCTGCAATCGAGCGCGGGCGACATTGTGGTGCACATGCCTCGCAATCTCGCTGTCACGATCGACGCCGAGGTCGCGCGCGGCAACGACCATCGCGTGATCGTCGATCCCGCGTTCCCGCTGCGCGTTTCCTACGACGATTCGTCGAATGGCGCGCGCACCGTTCGCGCCGAGGGCTCGCTCAACGGCGGCGGCCCGCTCGTTCGCCTCCGCACGGTCGACGGCAACATCCGTTTCGAGCTCAGCGACGTCAGCAAGCAACTGGAAATTTACAAGCAGCAGATGGCGCAGCTTCAGCAGCAACTGCAGTTGCAATTGCAAAAGGCGGGCGTCTGGCAGCCCGGCGCTAACGACGGGCCGTAGGAGAGGTGGCAGGTCGCGGGTGGCGGCGCGACCAGGCTTTGCTGCCGCAGGGCGTTCGCCGCGGCGAACGCCCGCCAGCTAGAAGCGTAGCGCTGGCGTCCCGCCGGCTTTGTAGGGTGGAAGCGCGAAGCGCAAGGTTTTCGGGTGGGAGCGTGAGCCTTTAGGCTCGCGAAAAAGCGTGCTCTGATAAGGGGCTTTCAGCCCCGGCAGATTTTGAGCAGTCGCAAATTGCAAACGGAAGCTTAGGGGGCGTACCGTGCAAAAAACGACCAGCCTGCTGTCTCATAGCCATTCGTGTATTCACCCGAATTCCCAATCGCCGCACCTCGCGCCGGCGCCCGCGCGAATTTTCCTGGCGCTCGCTGCCGTCCTCTGCCTCGCGCTTCCCGGCTTCGCGGACGTGCAAGTCTTCGAGCAAACCTACCCGCTCGCGTCCGGCGGCCAATTCGTGCTGCAAAATGTGAACGGCTCGGTCCGCGTCGAAGGCTGGGACCGCAACGAAGTGGAAGTCCGCGCGGTGAAAACTTCCGCAAGCGACGCGCGCGATCTCGCGCTCGTGAAGATCGACGTGCAGAGCCATCCCGGCGAAGTCGACGTCCACACGCTCTATCCCGACGGCGAGAACGCCGAAGTCGCGGTCGAGTACGTCGTCCACGTGCCCTATCGCGTCCTGCTGCACAGCATCCGCACCGTCAACGGCAGCGTCTCGGTGCGCGGCGTGCAAGGCGCGGGCGAACTCAAATCCGTGAATGGCAACGTCGAAGTCCTCAATAGCTCGGGCCGCTTCAGCGCGCGCACCACCAACGGCAATCTGCATCTCGAACTCTGCAGCCTCGCCGACGGCGCGCCGATGAATCTCGAAACGGTCAATGGCTCGGTCACGCTCGGCCTGCCGTCCAACGCGAGCGCCGACCTGAATGTCCGCAACATGAATGGCGACGTTTCCTCCGATGTCCCCGTCACTTCGGCGGCCGCGCTTCCCGGCGCCCAAGTCCTGCACGGCCGCCTCGGCCACGGCGGCAACGCAATCTCCGTCCGCACGGTAAACGGCGGCATCCGCCTCCTCCTCGAACATCCCGGCGTCTGATCGGCGCCGGGCCGCAAAAAAAACCAAAGAGTGCTGCGCGTGAAGCGCAGCGCTACATGAGGAAAAACCTCGTCCTAAAACCAGCTCCGGCGGCGGCAACAATGTTGCTTCCGTCGGGGGCTTAAACGGGGTTAAATGGCCAAGAAAAGCCATTTTGGGGAGGATTTTGCCATGTCCCACTACCCGACCCCGAGAGAAAGGGCCAAACGTGCCTTCGGAGCGTATATGGAGGTGCTTGAGACGGCGGATTGGCTCAAGGGCGAATTGCGCGGGCCTCTTGTGCTGTATGACTTGTCGATGGGCGAGTTTCGCCTGCTCGAGCTGCTCCATCGGGAGGGCGCGATGTTCGCCCCGGACATTGCCCGCAAGCGGAGGCTGCACAAGCAAGCTGTGGCCGTGATCGTCAAGCGCCTTTCGAAACGCGGATTCGTGATGCGCAAGATCGTCAAACTTCCACCCGTCGAGTTTCAACGGGCTCACGTGCCGGCGTCCAAGCGGGACGAGGGACGCGAGGGCATACGGACGAGCGTCGTCGGCCTGACGAAGACCGGAAAGAAATTCGTTGCGGACGTCCTGCCGACCCATACGAAGATGATGAAGGCGTTGATGCGACGTGGAGAAGGCGTTCCACCTTCTTGAAATCGTAGCGGAGATCCCGAATCGATGCCTTCTTCATGTGATACATTGTAGCATCACACTGTACGGAAAACAAAGACAAACCACGAGAGAAAAGGCCCCACCCTCAGAAACCGAGGATTGATTGGATAAGAACGAAGGCTCCGTTCGGTAGTCGGAGTAAGCTTCTGGTTGGAGGACCGAAGCACTCTGAGCAAGAAGGAGCCTTCGATGATGATTATAGGGTGTGATTACCATCCGAGCTGGCAGCAAATTTGTTGGCTGGACACGGAGACGGGAGAGACGGAAGAAAGGAGGCTGGAACACGCGTCGGGCGAGGCGGAGAGGTTTTATCGCGGTCTTTCGGCGCCTGCGCTGATTGGGATGGAGTCGACGGGGAACTGCCAGTGGTTTGTGGAGATGGCGACGTCGGCGGGACATGAGGTGTGGATCGGAGACGCGGCGAAGATTCGGGCCAGCGATCCACGGCAGCAGAAACACGACCGGCGGGACGCGGCGCTGATTTTGAAGCTGCTGTTGGAAAAACGGTTTCCGCGGATCTGGGTTCCTTCGAGTGAGGAAAAAGATCTGCGGCAGCTGTTGATTCACCGTCACAAGCTGGTGCGGATTCGGGCGCAGGTGAAGAACGAGCTGCAGCACCTGGCGATGAATCAAGGAGTGACGAAGAAGCAGAAGCTGTGGAGCAAAGCGGGCGAGCGGGTGCTGCGCGAGTTGCCACTGCGCCCGTGGGCCAGCCGGCGGCGAGAAGACCTGTTTCAGGTAAGAGCGATGTTGGACGAACCGATCGGCTTGCTCGACCGAGCCGTGAAGGAAGTGGCGGAGAAGAATGAAAAAGCGCGGTTGCTGATGACGCAGCCGGGCGTAGGGCCGATTACGTCGTTGGCGTTCGTGCTGACGATGGGAGATGTTTCCCGTTTTCAGCGAGGGAAACAAGTGGCGAGTTACCTGGGGCTGATTCCGCGGGAGTACAGTTCGGGCGGGAAACAGCGGCTGGGATCGATCAGCAAGCAGGGGAACCGGTTTATGAGAATGCTGCTGATCGAGGCGGCGCAGACGGTGGTTCGCTGCGACCCGCAGATGAGGAACGAGTATTTGCACCGCTGCCACCACAAGCCGAAGGGAGTGGCGAAAGTGGCGGCGGCGAGGAAGTTGGCGATTCGACTCTACTGGATGCTACGGGCGAACACGAAGTATCCGGAGGTCGTTCGTGTCGAGAGCAGCTCGCGGGTGCCCCTGGTCGTCCGCCACGGCGGATAGACCGAAGGATTGATTGGGCGCTCTCGCCCCGATTCATTCGTCGGGGTTCGCATTGAGAATCATGGCCGAGGTTCAGGCCGTATCGATGGATGGCGGAACGATCCGCCGAGACCTGATTCACCGCGAGACTTGCTTGAGAGCTTCGGTCTTCCACCTCTCTCTGGCAACCACGCGGTGCTTCACAGCACTGTGCAGGATACGTGTTGCTTGACAACGCCTTCGTTCTTATCGAGGGACACCCGGAACGTCAGGGGCAAGGCAACGGCGGGCGGGTCTAAAACCCGCCCCTACGGACGAAAATAACGAGAGGAGAAGATGCCGCGCTCAAAGCGACGGCGCTACATTAGGAGAAAGGCGCCCACCCACGATACTCATCGCATCGTCATTGGCGGACGATTTCGGCCGGGTGTCCTATTTTGTGAGGGTGGGGCCTTTGGCTCAGTTCAATTTGAGTCGGACGGCTCGCGCGAGTTTCCGTTGACGTACGTCGAAACTGTACAGGCGATCGACGCCCAATTCGAGGGCGGCGGCCACGTGCAACACATCCGCACTGCGGGTTCCCAGCCTGGGCGTCGTTTGCCGCGACAGGCGCCGCGCCCGCTCGAACACGGGGTCCGTCAGAGCGCGCAGCTGAAAGACTCCGTCGCGCAAATCGCTTTCAAAATCCTTCCATGAAGATTTCGTCTGCTCGGCGGTAATCTCTTTCCGAAACAGCCGCAATCCCCAGGCGTTGACGAGCTCAAGTTCACCGAATGCGGTCAGGAAGCGGTCCGCCGGGGAAGCCTGCATGATGCGGGCCGCGGCGGCGGAGTTCGCGTCAGGACTGTATAGCGACACGAGAAAGCTGGTATCGATGTAAATTTTCAATACCGGTTCCGATCCTCGGCAACAAGATCGGCGCCACTCACCGCCAGCAGCTTCTCTCCATAAATCGAACGCAGCCGGGCGAGGAAGTCCGGAACCTTCTTCGCGCGCCGCTTGCGCTCCGGAACCAGCCGCGCGATCACGCGCCGCCGCTTGGTGATCTCGATCTCTTCGCCTTCGTGGAGAAGGCGTTCCACCTTCTTGAAATCGTAGCGGAGATCCCGAATCGATGCCTTCTTCATGTGATATATTGTAGCATCACATATCTGGGTCGGTCAAAGCCCAATCATGGGCCAGCCTACGACGGCAAAAGCGGGCGCGGCGAGCCTTCGTCCCTCAGGCCAGGGCAGCGGCCCTACAAAGAAAAACCACGAAGCTGTTCTTAGGAAGGCTCGCGCCCGAGCAGGAATGATTCAATCGTCCCTCCGGGACTTGTGCGCTTGCCTCCCGCTTTCCCGGCACTCCGCTCCGCTCCGTGCCGGGCTAATGACAATCGCGCCTCCGGCGCTTGAACAAGGCCGAAACCGCCCACCTGGAGGTGGCCGCTACGAAGGCAAAAGCGAAAAGCAACGGCGGGCGGGTTTCAAACCCGCCCCTACGGAAGAAACCGACGACGATGCGACAAGGAGAAGATGCCGCGCTCAAAGCGACGGCGCTATCCGCCACGGCGGATGCAGACTGCGCACATGACGACGAATGCGATTGCCGACTATAGAAGCAGCGACGCGAACGGATTATTGGCGGACGATTTCGGCGTTGGCGCTGGGGGCGACGATGCGGACGACGCGGGGGCCATCGAGGTAGACGTCGACTTCGAGGTCTTCGGTTTTCACGCTGAGTTCGTCGAGCTTTTTGCCGTCGACATCCTGGCTGCCGAGCGAATCGACCGCGATCGTGCCGGGCGTGTTCTCCTGCGGGACGAGGACGGGAAAAGTTTGCGGGCCCTTCTTCTCCCAATCGTAGATGTGCGCGAGGACGGCGTACTGATCGTAGAGATTGTTGTCGAGGATCACGATCTTCGGGGAGCTGAACGTCAACTGCTGCGTGAAGGGGCGCGCGCCCGGGATGCGCAGCTCGATCGAAGCGACGGGGCCGTTGAAGGTGACCGTGGCGGCGGCTTTCTTCGCGCCCTCTGTGGACCATTCGTAGCGGACCGGCGTGCCGTCGGCGCGGAATTCGAGCGTGCCGGTGACGTGCGTGACGCCCGCGGGCGTGGTGACTTCGGAAGTGCCGTGCGCGACCCAATCGCCGTTGCCACTCGGGCCGATGTCGAAATCTTCCTTCCCTGCTTGCTGGCCGTTGACGAGGATTTTGAAGGCGCCTTTGTCCGGCGTGAATTCCGAGAGTGGCTTTGAGGCGAGCGAGCCTGCGACGCCGATCGAGAGAAAAAGCGCGAAGACGGAGGCAGCGAGGATGCGGCGCATTGCGAGCGGGCGGCGCGGGCGGCTCACACCGTCACCTGCGGAAAAATCCCAAGCGCGAGAATCTGTTCGACGACGCGCAACGGCTCGCGGCTGCTATCGACGCGATAGTCCGCGAGTTCGTAAGCGGGCACGCGCTCCTCGTAGAGGCGGCGGAAACTGGCTTCATCGCGAAACAGCGGGCGGTCGGTGACCTGCGCGCAGCGGTGCAACAACTGCTCGACGGGACACTGAAGCCAGATGAGGATCGCGCCGTGCTCGCGAAGCAGCGCGAGATTTTGCGGCTGCGCGATCGTCCCGCCGCCGAGCGAAACGATGCGCGGGCGCTGCGTTTCGGCGTATTCGGCGACGATGCGCTCGAGCTGCTCGCGCTCGATCCGGCGGAATTCGGCTTCGCCCTGCGCGGCGAAAATCTGCGCGATGGTGGCGCCGGTCGCGTCCGTGATGTTTTTATCGAGGTCGGTTTTCGCCCAGCCGAGTTGGCTTGCGAGCAGGCGCGCGGTGGTGGATTTGCCGCTGCCCATGAATCCGGTGAGGCAGACCAGCCTTCGAGGACGGTTTTCATTCGGCATCGGATTCGAAACTTTGTCCAACGCTGGGCGCACAATCGGGCGCGCTCGTGCGCGGCGCAGTCGATCGGTCAATCAATCGCTCAGTCAATCGCTCGATCAATCGCGCTTCAGGATGTTGATTGTACCATCGAAGGAACTCAATTCGACGTTGGCGCGGCCGGAATTGAGCGTGCCGAAAAGCGCCTTGCCGAAGCGCGGCAGGAAGTGGTGACGCGAAGGCGGGTCGAGCCGCGCTTCGTTGTGCACCCGGCCCTTGAGCGAGGTGGCGCTCAAATCGAAGGAATCGCCGGGCGAGAAACGCACTTCGATCACGCCGCTGTAGTTTTTGAGGCGGTAGGTTGCCTCGGGGAGGAACTTGCCGTTGAAGGTGATGTTTCCCGTGGACGTCTGGGCGCGGACGTAGGGGCTGCTGATGTCGATGAAGTGGAAATTGCCGCTGATGGAGGAAACTTCGATGCGCCCGGTACACCGCACGCACTGGAAGGAGCCGTCGACGGTCTTGACGTTGAGGTAGCCCGCCGCGTCTTCGAGATCCACGCCGGCTGCGATCGTATCGACGTTCATGTCGCCGAGGACGTTCGAGACGTTGACGCCGCCGGCATCATCGTGAATCTCGAGCTCGGTATCCTGCGGAACGCTGATTTCGAGGTCGGTGCGAAGGTCGCCGGGCGCGGCCGAATCGGAAACCTGGTGCGTGAGGATGTCGACGCGATTGCCGGTCTGCTCGGCGTCGACTTCGACGTCGGTGGTGGCGCGGTTGGCGATGACCATGACCTCGGACTTGGTCCAGGCGCGGACGGTGACAGTGCCGCTGGGATTGTGGATCGCGACAACGGGGTGAGCTTCGACGCGGAAGTGCTGGGTGATGCGATCGCCCGCCGACGCGGACGCCACGCCGAGGATCAAGAGTCCCGGCACAAGGAGCGTCGCTTTCTTCCACTGGTGAAACGAAGCCGGTTGGGTGGCTAGGGTCCTCATTGACCATCGTCTCCGCGGTCGCTCATCTGTGCAAGCAAATCCGCCTTTTGCTGATAGGCACCGTACAAATAATCGCGTGCGGCTTCGTCCTGAGGGTCTTCGCGCACGCTTTTTTCACATAACACGATGTAGTTGTCAACAATTGCGAGATTCTTCTGCAGGGAAGCAGCCACGACGGGATCGGCATTTTTCAGAGCGGAAAAAGTGTCCTGCTCGGCGGAATCAAGCTGTGCGCTGAGGGGCTGCGTGGAGTTTTCGGTGCGAGTGAGCCAGCGGGCATCGTTGGCGTGGCGATTGCCCGTGCCGGTGAGGGCGGCGCCGACGGCAATGAGCGCCGCGAGATACGCGCCGGCAAGCACGGGGCGCGGGATGGCGCCGAACACCACGTCGAGCCAGTGTCCGGCACTCCGAACCGGCGGCGTGTGGCGATCGGAACGGATCAGGCCTTCCTGCTCGAGTTGCGCGCGCAGGGCCAGCCAGACGCGCGGCGAAGGTTTTACATCGTCGAGGGCGAATGATTGCGCGGTGTCGTGGATGGCCTCGAGATCGGCCGCGAGCGAACGGCACTCGCTGCAGGTGCGCAGATGGGCGTGAGCTTCGGCGGAACGGTTGCCCTCCATCCAGTCGCCGAGTTGATTGTGAAATTCGTTACATCCGATTGTATTCATGTTCAAACCTCGCCACCGGAACCGCTTCCTGCCGCGCGGCGGTCCTCGCGAGCCTTCGCGCGCACGGCCTCATGGAGCAGATCGCGAAGGCGCATGCGCGCTTTGTGCAACTGCGATTTCGAATTGCCGATCGAACAACCCATGATCTCCGCAATCTCGTTGTGTTCGTATCCCTGCACGTCGTGCAGGACGAACACCGACTTATATCCGGGCGGCAACTGGTCAACCGCGCGCTGGAGGTTGACCCGGTCGATCGATCCGGTGAGCTCGATATCGACCGCCCCGAAATCCCGCCGCGGAGTACCCGCCTCTTCATCGCCCTCGGTGACCTGTTCGAGCGAAGTTTCCTTGCCCGACTTCTTCCGGAGCTTCATCAGGACGACGTTGACCGCCAGCCGATGAAGCCAGGTCGAGAATGCCGACTCGCCCCGAAACGTCGCAATCTTGCGGAAGAGCTGCAGGAACGCTTCCTGCGTCAGATCCTCGGCCTCAGCCGTATTCCCCACCATCCGAAGACACAGTGAATAGACCCGGCGGCTATGCAATTGATAGAGCCGCTCGAAGGCGGGTGCATCGCCCTGCTGGGCAAGCCGGATTGCATCCGGCTCGGCCATCTCTCCGGCATCACTTCGTCTCGTTCGGGCCACGCTACCCGTCGGGACGCATCCTTCACTGCGATGCATCCGCCACTCCGGAAGTTGTACTTCGTGTTTCCTACCGCACACCCCTGATGCCTAGAACTTGTCCTGGCGGGCGGTTTGCGGTGAGCCGCGATGTCAGAATCGCGAAACGCTTTGGAAACGTTGTCCGGTGTATTGTCGTCGGAATCGCGCCGCGCGTCCAGAGCGCGTGCGCGAGCTTGATTTTTTCGCGGTGGAGGCGTGGGAACCCAGGGCTGAAAGCCCTGTTATTGCAGGGAGCTTTTTCGCGAGCCTGCCCTTCGACTTCGCTCAGGGTAAAAAGGCTCACGCTTCCACCGATCGCGCTTCGCGCGTGACAACCTACAAAGATTCGCGGTCGCAAGACAAACCAGGAGGCCCCGACACACCGACAAACATCTACAAAGCGCGTTCTAGGCTGGGGCGTCGGAGAGACGGGGCTTGGCGCGCAGGCGCTTGACCGGCGGTGGCGCATCGAGTTCGGTGGCCAAGCCGGACAATTGCTCGGCGGGCAACAAACGCAGGAAGCCCTTCAGGACAATCTCTGTCTCGCGCAAGCACGTGCTGAAATCGTAGTGGAGATCATCGAGCTTCGTCCAGCAATCGGCGGGCTCGATGGACGTTCCCCTGGCAATATCGCCGGCCGCTTCGTGAAACTCGCGGTCGATCTGCTGGAGGGTGTCGGAGAGAATGCGGAGCTTATGGAAAAAGCGCGAGCGATCGCCGAACAGAAGATGGTGGAGGATTCCGTTCCAGGAGGCTGCGCTTTGGCCTATATTGCCGCGGAAGAATTCCTTGTTCAGAGGCTCGACGGCGGGAACTCGGGTGATATGGCGGCCGCGCGCATAGAGCGTGTCGCAAAGGCCGACGAGCGTGGAGGAAAGGCGTTCGAACAGATCGGCGGCGACGGAAACCTGTTGGCGGGCGCAAACCAGTTCGCCGCGCGCGCGCAGCGATAGTGCCCCGTCGAGTGCCACGCTCATCATCGCGTATCCGCACTCCCAACGGCGAACGACCGTGTCGAAAACCTGACCCTTCTCGCGGGGCAGAGCCGCGAACCACTCTTCCGTGACCCTGCGACGCTCGGCAGAAGGGCGCCCATTGCTACGCCTAGAAAAAACCACACCGCCCCCGAGATCGCTCCGTGGAGTATACCACCGATGGCCCTAGCGCAACGGCGAGGGGTTTTCCGGCTGTGGGCCACTTGGATATTGATTATGATGGCAGGTGACCGATGGGTGCCAGATCCGGAGAGGATGAACGGGGCAGGGCGTGATGGGTCAGTTCGGGGTCACGGCACTTGTTCCGAAACCGCGTGATTCTGGGCCCAGCCGCCGTTTGGAAGGGGATTTAAGTCCTAGTAGGTGGAGATTAAATTCCCTTCCTGGCGCGCGCGAGAGCGTTTTTTCCGACCTGGGAGTTGGTCAATCGACGGTGATGCGGGTGCCTGCCGTTGTTCCAGTGACCTCAGCTATTGGCGTTCCGGTGCAGACGTAGCCGGTGGCGCTGTTGGCGCACTGAGTGGGAAGGAAAAGTTTGAAATCGAAGAAGCCGCTGTAAGTTGCGCCGTTGGGCGCGACCGTATCGGTTTCGTCGACGGTGAAGACGTTTGTAACATATTCGGGGGGATTACCCAGGTATGCAGGGGGGTTACCTTCCGTGGCAAACATCACACCGACGTGGTGCAGCTTGACGCGGCGGTTACCAGAGTCCTTCCAGACTCCGAAGCAGATATCCCCGTCGGCTGGCGGCAGAAACGCGTTTTCAAATTCAGTTCCGTCCGCGTGCCAGGTCTTAAAGGATTCAAGGAACTGGAAGGGCAACGGTGGGTAAGGCCCTCCTGGAGGGAAATTATCATCCGTCTTTCCGGTATACGCCAGATGCCACAAACCCACGATGGAAGCAGGTCCGTTCGAATCTTCGCCCTCTTGCTGGTCGTCCCCGTGAGGACTCACGAAGGGAATTAATGGAGCGGCGCCCGCCTTGTAAGGAAGGGGGGCGCAACCAGCTTTGGCGCTGGAAGCGGTGAACAAAAGCCCCAATCCTACCAATGCAGCAAGAGCGGAGAACCGCCCGCCGCGAAGCAGCTGGAAGATGTTCATTCGATTCATTTTTTCTCTCCTTGGAATTTGGCCTGAGTGTCTGGGTGCTTCACGCGTAGCACCGGAGAACAAGCGCCAAGTGGCGATGCCGCCGCACCATGCGGAAGCACGGGCTTGCTGATTCCCCCTGCTCAACCCGGGATCATCGTTCTGGAAGTTGAAGCAACGTCGCGGGTACACTAACCAGCCAGCTACTGCCCTGCAATGGCCTTTTAGGATACTTTTGGGGGGGCGGCGATGGGCGCCTTATTCTCTTGGCGGAAGACGCAAGCGAGCGATCTTGCCAAATGCCTGCAGTTGCATCCGGCCAAGAATGGAGCGGAGATCATCGGACGTGCCCGTGCAGTTAGGGCTTGGCAGCAGCTCTTCGAGATGTCTCATGCATCGCGAAGCGCTCTCGTTGAAAGGCATGGGAAGGACCGAGTTGAGATCGTCGGTTTCGGGTTCGCGTCGTTTGTGAAGAAGAGCTTTGCCGAAGACGAGGTCCGGAATCCGAGGCCGGGCTTGAACTCCAGAATCATCGAGAGCATCGCAAAGGGGAATTCCGTAATTGCTACTTACGCTGAGGTCCGGAACGCGAATACGCGAGGCGACCTGCAGCAGGTGATTCTCGATACCAGTTGGAAGAATGGCCCCTTGACGGCAGCCGAAGTGGATGAGGTGCGTGTCTTGTTAGGCCAGGCGTATCAGGAGCTGTTTGTGGGCTACCGCTTCTCCAGGATTCTTTCGGAGATGGTGGATGAAATCGACTTGTGGCATACGCGTGGCCTTAAGGTCTTCCGAGTCGTTGACCGATTCGAAGACTTTCGCCGCGCAAACCCTAAAACCGAGTGGAATCCCGACCGTTTGCTCCTAAAAGCGACATTGGGCAGCATGCGTGCCGATCCTCACTCCGTCGCTGCGGGACTTTTTCAGCATCACGTTCCGCCTCAATTTGCATTCACGCGGGGAGAGCAGGCGCTGCTGGAGCTGGCGCTGGAAGGTGCCGATGATGTTTCGATCGCGAAGTCGTCGTTTGTGACGTTGCCCGCCATCAAGCGCCGCTGGTCAAAGATCTTTGAACGGGTCGGTTCGATCAGACCCGATCTCTGCCCTCTGGATGGAGAAGGAACGAGAGGTATCCAAAAGCGCCAGCGCATCCTCACCTACGTCAGAAGTCATCCGGAGGAGCTTCGACCCTTCGATCCCGGGTGGCAAAAGGCGAAAAAGTAGACTGCCGGACTTGCACGGATCAGAGAAAAGCAACGTCATGTGAGTGCGTGAAATATAAAGGCCAGGATTTCAGTGATGCCCATTCTCGAAACGCATGCAACACTCTTCCGGAACGCACTGGACGATCGTCGGATACCGGACGAGTGGTTCACACGGATGCCGGAAATCGAGTCTGGGAAGTGACGGCTCGCATGCACGACGCGCCGACCGACCGGCTGGCAGGCGTTTTATTGGCGCTCTCGGAAGGCGACCGCTATACTCGCGCGATTCGCGTGTTGCATCCGATCGGAAGGAGCGTCTGTCGGAATTCGAACCGGCTGTAGGTCAACCACAAGAAGGGAAGAATGACGCCACATGGGGTGACTGAGGTCATTGCCGTTCCGGGCACGCCGACGCTTCTGCTCAGCGGCTTCGATCTTGCTCCCCTTGGCTATACGATTGACGAATTCTTCGTTTCAGGCGCGGCGTCGTCCTACAAACTTTCCGGTGCGCTGACCCCGGACGGATTCTGGAACGCCGCGCCGGCCGAGACCTCACAATATTGCAGCCGCATTGTGGTGGTGCGGCCGACCGATCGCAGCAGATTCAACGGCACGGTCGTCGTCGAATGGCTGAACGTGAGCGCCGGGACCGACAGCGCGCCTGATTGGAACGCGCTGCACCGAGAGTTGATGCGCGAGGGCTATGCATATGTGGGAGTTTCGGCTCAGAAGGTAGGGATAGAGGGCGGTCCGAGCTTGGGCACGATGGGCGTCCCGTTGAAGAAGGCCAACCCGGAGCGATACGGTCGGCTCAGCCATCCGGGCGATGCCTTCTCCTACGACATCTTCTCCCAGGCGGGCTCGCTGCTCCGGTCGGCAGACGCCGGCAAAATCTTGGGATCCCTCGTGCCGGAACGCATCATTGCGGTGGGAGAATCTCAGTCCGCAGTTTTTCTGACGACCTACGTGAACGCAGTCGATCCGATTGCGAAGGTCTACGACGGATTCCTGATCCACTCGCGTTTCGGCAACGCCGCGTCGCTCGAAAGCGGTTCCATGGTGGGCGCGACCCCTCAGCTCAGCTTTGCGAAGCTTCGCGCCGATCTCCGCGTGCCCGCGATCACTGCGATCACCGAGACCGACCTGATCGACACCAGGATTCCCGGGTTTCACGGCGCTCGCCAGCCCGATAACGAGCGGCTTCGCACCTGGGAAATTGCCGGAACGGCGCACGCGGACAACTATACGTTCACCGTCGGCTTCATTGACTCGGGAGCGACGCCGCTGGAACAGCTGGCGGCAGGCAGCGAACCCACGGCCAAGATACTCGGGAGCGACCTCGCCAAGCCGATCAACAACGCCCCTCAGCACCATTACGTCCTGGAAGCGGCGCTCTCGAATTTGGACCGCTGGATCAGAACCGGCCAGACTCCGCCGAAAGCAGCGCCGATCAAGCTGAGCACGGGCGGCCAACCCGGCGCGCCGGCGGGTTTCGTGCTCGACACGAATGGCCTGGCCGAAGGTGGCGTTCGCACGCCCTGGGTCGACGTTCCAACCGCGCGCCTCTCAGGCGTGGGAAATTCGGGTGGCCCGCTGGCCTTCCTGGTCGGCGTCTGCGAGCCATTCGATGCGGCCACACTCGATCGCCTGTATCCCGGCGGCAAGAGCGAGTACCTGAAGAAGTTCGAGGCTTCGCTGGACTCGGCAATCGAGGCAGGATTCATTCTTCCGGCAGACCGGCAGGAAATCCTGGACCTAGCGGCGATCGCTTACCGCGGCTCGCGCTAGCATTGCGAATTTGTATCGATCAAGTTTCGGACGGACGATCAGGTTCCGCGTTTGAACAGGCGCTGCAGAGATCTGTGCAAGCCATCCACCGCGTCATGGAGTTCGGCTAGTCCCTCAGTCTCCAGACTCACATCGACATTTTCAAGGTCGAGAGTCAAATCCTTCGCGAGTTGAACGGCACGGCGGACACGTAGAGCAGCTACGGTGGCCAAAACGGCGTAAGGGTCACCGGAACGCTCCTGGGCTCCATACCAGTCCTGAACGGCCAACGCCGTATAGCGAATGTGCTCGATCGCGTTACGAAGTTCGCCGAGGACACGAGCATCAAGATCGCCGGACTTGACGGACTTTTCCAATTCATTGAGTGCGTTGGTGGTTGCCAGCAAGCGCGCGGCAAGGGGAGATTCCTTGCCGTCCAAGCTAGAAGCGGTCATCAGCGACCTCCGAGCGCGCACTGTACCTTCTTGGTAGAACGTTACCATTCTCGACGACGATCGTAAATGAAAGTATGGGTGTGACGCACACTACCTAATATGGCGTTTTCTTGACGCTCTCGGAAGGCGACCGCTATACTCGCCCGATTCGCATGTGGCAGCCGACCGGAAAGGATCGTCCCGTTGGAATTTGAACCGATGGACCAGTACCTGCAACGCCGCAAGAAGCTTAGTGAAATCCAGGCCCTCGGGCATCCGGCATACCCTCACAAATTCGACTGGACGCACACGCCCAAACAAGTGGCGGAGCAATTCAGAGGGCGAACGGGCGAACAGCTTGAAGCAGAGCGGGTTAGTGTGCGAGTGGCGGGCAGGATTGTCGCGCTGCGACCGATGGGGAAGGCGGCGTTCGCGCATCTGGCGGGCGATGGCGCGCGGCTGCAAATCTATGCGCGGCTCGACGTGATGGGCGAGCAGGTTTTCAGGCTTTTTCAGCTTCTCGACCTGGGCGACATCATTGGGGTTTCCGGGCACCTTTTTCGGACGAAGACGAACGAGCTGACGGTGCGGGTCGAGGGCATCGAGGTGCTGAACAAGGCGCTGCTGCCGCTGCCGGAAAAATGGCACGGGCTTGCGGATACGGAGCAGCGCTATCGGCGGCGGTATCTCGACTTGATCGTCAACGAACGGACGCGCGAGATTTTCATTCGGCGCGGGCAGATCATCCGCGAGTTGCGGCGGTTTTTCGACGAGCGCGGCTACGTGGAAGTCGAAACGCCGATGATGCATCCGATTTTGGGCGGGGCGACGGCGCGGCCCTTCGTGACGCACCACAACACATTTGATATGGATTTGTATCTGCGGATCGCGCCGGAACTTTATTTGAAGAGGCTGGTGGTGGGCGGGCTCGACCGCGTGTACGAGATCAACCGGAACTTCCGCAATGAGGGGATCGACGCGATCCACCAGCCGGAATTCACGATGCTGGAGTTTTATCAGGCGTATAGCGACGCGGACGCGTTGATGGAGCTGACGGAGGAATTGCTGCGCGAGTTAGCCGAGAAAACGTGCGGCACGGCCAAAGTGAAATACGGCGAGGGCGACGATCAGACCGAAATCGACTTTGGCACATTCACGCGGCTTTCCATGCGCGAAGCGATTCTGAGGCATATGCCGGTGCCGCCGGGCAAAACCGCGGAGCCAAGCGATCTCGCATCGAAGGATGCGTTGCGCAAGTTGATCGAGGCGGCGCTGCCGGTGCTGGATGTTTTGATTACAGACGAGGCCGCGCGGAAATCGCTGCCGTGGGAGGGCGGGGTTGCGAGTTCTAAGAAAGCGCTGACGACTGAGAAAGCGATCCTGCATCTGATCCTGGCGAATCTCGGGCGCGAGCCTCTGGGGCGGGCGATCGGGGACGTGTTCGAGGCGGTCGCCGAGAGGTATTTGATCCAGCCGACATTTATCTATGATTTTCCTGTGGAAATTTCGCCGCTGGCGAAGCGGCGCGCGGACGATCCTTCGTTGACCGAGCGCTTCGAGCTTTTCATCGCGGGGATGGAGATCGCCAACGGCTTTTCGGAGTTGAACGATCCCGAGGACCAGGAAAAGCGCTTCCGCGAGCAAGTGGAAAAGGGCGGGCTCGAAGCGCCGAAGGAAGTGGACATCGATTACATTCGCGCGCTGAGCCACGGCCTTCCGCCGACGGCGGGCGAAGGCGTGGGGATCGACCGGCTGGTGATGCTGCTCACGAACTCGCACGCGATTCGCGAAGTGATCCTCTTCCCTCTTTTGCGCGGCGAGGGCACCGAAGAATCCGCTGCGGCGCACGACGAAAGACCCAAATGACATTCGAATGGCTGGTGGCGCTGCGGTACCTGCGGTCGCCGAACCGGCCGGCGGTGCTGCGGCTGGTGACGTTTCTCGCGGTGCTGGGGGTGGCGGCGGGAGTGACGACGCTGGTCATCGCGCTTTCGATGAATACGGGATTCCGGCAGGCGATTCGCGACCGGCTGCTCACCGTGACGGCGCACGTCAATCTGAAGCCGGAGGACGCGGCGGGCATTCGCGATTATCGCGCGCTCATCGCGAAGCTCGGCGACATGCCGGGAGTGCAATCGATCGAGCCTGCGATCTACAACACCGTCCTGCTTTCTTTCGGGCATAAGCCGAGCGGGGTCGTCTTGAAAGGCGTGGACCCGGATATGGAGCTTCGGGCGAGCGGGGCGCTGCGGCATCTCGTGGCGGGCTCGAACACATTCGAGCCGGATGCCGACGGCATTCCGGCGGTCCTGATCGGATACATCCTCGCGGAAAACCTCGATATTTCGGTGGGCGATTACGTCACGCTGACGAGCCCGCAGGGGAGCTTGACTCCGTTTGGCATGCTGCCGAGCTCGCGGCGATTCCGGGTGACGGGAATTTTCGACTCCGGGTTCTACGATTACGACGCGAACTGGGGATTCGTGACGCTCCAATCGGCGCAGGCGCTGGCCGGAGTGGGTGACGTGGTGAGCCTGCTCGAGGTGCGTGTGAAGAATCTCGACGATGCGCGCGAGGTCGCCGACGAGCTGGTGCGGCGGGCGGGCCCGGGATATCACGCCACGACGTGGATGGACGAGAACCGGGCGCTGTTTCGAGCGCTGAGCCTCGAAAAATTGGTGACGGCGCTCTTCATCGGATTGATCACGTTCGTGGCCGGACTGAATATCCTGGTGGTGCTGACGATGACGGTGACGGACCGCGCCAAGGACATCGCCGTGCTGATGGCCGTCGGCGCGAGACGGCGGCAAATTCGCAGGATTTTCGTGCTGCAGGGGCTCGCCATCAGCATCGCGGGAACAGCGGCGGGACTCGCGGCCGGCTTCGGATTTTCGTGGGTGGCAAATCGGTGGCAATTGATTCCGCTGAACCCCGAGGTTTACGCCATACCGTACGTTCCGTTTCATGCGAACGGCACCGATGCGATTTGGATCGCGGTGGCGGCGCTGGCGATCAGCATCGCCGCGACGGTTTTGCCCGCGCGGTCGGCCTCGAACATTCTCCCCGTCGAGATTCTTCGCTTTGAATGATCGTCTCGAATCCGAATTTTCGAAGCGCTGCTTCGATCAGAGAATCGACTCCCTTCGATAGCCGTTTCCGATTCGTTCAAAAAGCGCGGGCGTGTTAAAATAGAGTGTCTGATTGGGACAGTGCCATTATTTGGCAGTTCATTGGGCGCACAATGGAAGAGTCTGGGACAAGTGTGAAAACGATTCTCCGAGGCGGCTTCCGGCGCCTAACTAATGTGATGCAAAGCAAGGACATATATGCAGCGGTTTTCGGCATCTAACGTGTGAAGAGAACCGGTGGGATAATGCGGAAAAACGCAATCACTATGGTCGAAGCGGACGACTCGAATGTCGGGGGCGTCGCAACCTCAAGTGAGATTCTGCGCGCCGAAAACCTTCGCAAAATTTTCTACTCGGGCTCACAGGAAATCGTACCCCTGGGGGGGATCGATCTTTCGGTGGAGCGCGGCGAGATGATTGCGATCGTGGGACCGTCGGGAACGGGAAAGAGCACGCTGCTGCATCTTCTGGGCGCGCTGGACACTCCGACAAGTGGTGCAGTATACTTCGCCGGGAATTCACTCCGTTCGCTTCGAGAGGGCGAGCTGGCAGAATATCGCAACAAGTCCGTGGGGTTCGTGTGGCAGCGGCACCATCTGCTGCCGGATTTCACGGCGGCCGAAAATGTGGCGATGCCCCTGCTGGCGGGCGGCAAGATGGCGGGGCAAGCGCTGCGCGCGGCGGGAGAATGGCTGGCGGAAGTTGGTCTTGGGGACCGCGCGGCGCAGCGAGCGTCGGAACTATCGGGCGGCGAACAGCAGCGCGTGGCGATCGCGCGAGCGCTGGTGAATGAGCCGGTGATTCTGCTGGCGGACGAGCCGACCGGCGATCTCGACGAACGGAATGCAGAGATCATTTTTGAACTCATGCAGGGTTTGCACGAGTCCCATCACCTGACTTCGATTCTCGCGACACATAACTTATCCTTGGCAAGGCGCACGGACCGCGTGCTGAATCTGGAGCACGGGACGCTGACGCCGAGCGCAGAAGTGCTGGCAGGCGCAGCGGCTGAGGGAGCACGCGCGGCGAGCGCTGGGGCCAGTCCCCGGGAGAGTGCGGGGTGAACCGTGTTTGAACGCTACACAGAAAAGGCTCGGCGAGTAATCTTCTTCGCGCGGTACGAGGCCAGCCAGTATGGCAGCCCGTACATCGAGACGGAACACCTGCTTCTCGGCTTGTTGCGCGAAGACAAGGCGCTCGCGAATCGTTTTCTGCGGACGCACGGCTCGATCGAATCCATCCGCAAGGAGATTGAATCGCGGATCACGGTTCGCGAACGGATTTCCACGTCGGTCGAAGTGCCCCTTAGCCAAGAGTGCAAGCGCATCCTCAACTACGCCGCCGAAGAGGCGGAACGTCTCGGCCACAAGCACGTAGGAACGGAACACCTCCTCCTCGGAGTGCTGCGGGAGGAGAAATCCTTTGGCGCCGAAATCCTGCTGGAACGGGGATTGAGGCTATCGACCGTGCGCGAGGAACTTGCTCGCAGCGCGGGAGAAGGAAAGGTGCCCGTGAACCGTCCCAAAGAAGCATCCCTGCTGGCAGAATTCAGCCGCGATTTGACGCAAGCGGCCATGGAAGGACAGCTCGATCCGCTGGTCGGGCGCGACCGCGAACTCGAGCGCGCCATTCAAATTCTGTGCCGGCGCACGAAGAACAATCCTGTCCTGATCGGCGAGCCGGGGGTGGGCAAGACGGCGATCGTCGAAGGGCTGGCGCAGCGCATCGCGGATGGCGACGTGCCGCCGTTCCTCGCGGACAAGAGGATTCTCTCGCTCGATTTGTCGCTGATCGTGGCCGGGACGAAGTATCGCGGGCAGTTCGAAGAACGGCTGAAGACTATCATGAAGGAATTGATGGAGAGCCAGAACGCGATCGTCTTCATCGACGAATTGCACACGCTGGTGGGAGCGGGATCGGCGGAAGGGTCGCTCGACGCCGCCAACATTTTGAAGCCGGCGCTGAGCCGGGGCGAGATTCAGTGCATCGGCGCGACAACGCCGGCCGAATACCGCAAGTCGGTTGAGAAGGATCGCTCGCTCGAGCGGCGCTTCCAGTCGATCAAGGTGCCCGCACCCGGAGAAGATGAGGCGATTCGCGTGCTGCAGGGCGTGCGCGACCGCTATGAAAAATTCCATGCCGTGAGCTATACGGAAGATGCGATCCGCTACGCCGTGTATCTCTCGAGCCGCTACATTCCCGACCGGTTTCTGCCGGACAAGGCGATCGATCTGCTGGACGAAGCGGGCGCGCGCGTGAAATTGCGGCAAGCGATGCTTCCGGACGAGGTTTCGGAAGTCCAGAAGCGCGTGAAGTTCATTACGCACCGGATGGAAACCGCGATTGCGAATCATGAGTTCGAGAAGGCGCGGTTCTATTCGGAGGAAGAGCGCAAGGAAAAGGAACATCTGCGCGTGCTGCGCGAGAAGCTGAAGATCGACGATTCTTCGACGGGAATCGTGACGCGCGAGGATATCGAAGAAGTGGTGGCGCGCTGGACGGGGATTACGGTTACGTCGATCAAGGAAGACGAGCAGCAGAAACTGCTGCGCATCGAGGAAGAGCTGCACCGCCGCGTCATCAGCCAGGACAAGGCGATTACCGCGCTCGCGCGGGCCATTCGCCGCAGCCGCGCCGGATTGAAGGCGCCGGGACGGCCAGTGGGCTGCTTCCTATTCCTCGGGCCGACCGGCGTGGGCAAGACGGAAGTGGCGCGGCGGCTTTCGGAGTTCCTATTCGGCAGCGAGAAATCGCTGATCCGCTTCGACATGTCGGAGTACATGGAGAAGCACTCCGTTTCGAAGCTGATCGGCGCGCCTCCGGGATACGTGGGATACGAAGAGGGCGGGCAGCTGACGGAGCGCGTGAGGCGCACGCCGTATTCGGTGATCCTGCTCGACGAAATCGAGAAGGCCCATCCGGACGTCTACAACATATTGCTGCAGGTCTTCGAAGACGGGCAATTGACGGACGGCCTGGGAAATACAGTTGATTTTCGCAATGCGATCATTATCATGACCTCGAATCTTGGGGCGCGGCAATTGCAGAAGCAGAGTGGCCTGGGCTTCCAGTCGACGGATGACGTCGCGAATGCGAAGAGCCAGGACGACATGGTGATGGGCGAGGTCAAGCGGGTCTTCAATCCGGAATTTCTGAACCGTCTGGATGAAGTGATTCTGTTTAATTCGCTGACGGACGCGGACCTGCTGCTGATCATCGATCTTCTGATCAGCCAGATGAACGAGACGCTGGTGCACCGCCAAGTGCAGATCGTAACGACGATCGAGGCGCGGCAATGGATTCTCGAGAAGACCTGCGGCGATCGGAATTACGGCGCGCGGCCGCTACGGCGTGCGTTGCAAAAGTATGTCGAAGACCCGCTGTCGGAAGCTCTCATTCAGGGCGAACTCCAGCGGCCGGCGACACTGGAAGTCTTTCTCTCCGGCGACGGCCTGGCGTTTCGTCCTGTGGCGGAAGCAACCCCGGTGGCCCACTAAGAATCCTACACGCGCAAGCCGGATAAAGCCGAGCCGGCAGGGGAGCATAAAATCTTGGGCGGGGAACTGCGGCCTTGATCATCATGGCCGCCAAGAGGGAGATATTTCCGCGCGCGTTGGAGTTTATCGTCGTTGTGTCGTTGCTGATCGTTGCGGTGACGCAAAGTCTTTGGGCCCAACAGGCCGCTCCGGCAAACAACCAGCAATATGTGATCGAGCGCATCGAATTCATCGGGCTCCGCCGAATCCAGCGCGATACCCTGCTCGCGCGCATCTTTTCCCGCCCGGGCGACCCTTATAACCCCGACGCCCTCCGCCGCGACTTTCAGGCCCTCTGGAACACGCAGTTTTTCGAAGACATCCGCCTCGAGATAGAGGACAGTCCGGATCAGCCGAACGGGAAAATCGTCCTTTTCTACGTCAGCGAGCGGCCCATCATTCGCCGCATCGAGTACAAGGGCAACAAGTCGATCACCGAATCGGACATTCTCGATGCGTTCAAGCAGAAGAAGGTCGGCCTTTCGGTCGAGAGCCAGTTCGATCCCACGAAGATCAAACACGCCGAAGTGGTGATCAAAGAATTGCTGGCGGAGCACGGGCGGCAATTCGCGACTGTCAAACCCACCTACGAGCGCATCGCCGCAACGAACGCCGTCAAACTCGTCTTCAACATCGATGAGGGACCAAAAGTTAAGGTAGGGACGATTACGATCGTGGGCAACAAGGCGTTCTCGACGCGGAAAATCATTCGCGCGATGAGGCACGACCGGCCCATCTCGATTCCCCTCTACATAACCGAAATCCCGATTATGGCCAAGACGTTCGACCGGCCGAAGCTGGACGAGGACCTCGAAGTCGGAATTCGCGGCCTTTACCAGGACCATGGGTATTTCAGGGTGGACGTGGAAGAACCGACTCTGAAGACCGTCACGCTGAATCGCGGCGGGATTCCGATACCAGTGCCCGGTATCGGCGCCCAGCACGGAAAGGCGACCAATATCACGATCAAGATCGAGGAAGGGGCGCAATACCGGATGGGGAAGCTCAACTTCCGCAGCGCCGACCCCGACCAAGGCCTGATCTTCAAACCGGAATTCCTGCAAAGGGTTTTCCCGCTGAAGCAAGGCGACATCTTCGACGCGGACAAGATCCGCAAGTCGCTCGACGATTTCAGAAAACTCTACGGCGATTACGGATATATCGATTTCAACGCCGAGCCCCTGTTCGACGTGGACGATGCGAAGAAGGTGATCAACCTGACGCTTCAGTTCGACCAGCAAAAACAGTTCTTCGTGCGGCGGATCGAGTTTTCCGGCAATACGACGACCCGCGACAAAGTGATCCGGCGCGAGCTGCTGCTGGACGAGGGACAGGTGTTCAGCAACCGTTTGTGGGAACTGAGCCTGCTGCGGCTGAACCAGCTGGGCTATTTCGATCCGATCAAGCCGGAAAATGCGGATTTGAAGCGCGACGTCAAAAAAGGGACCGTCGATATTCTCCTGAAGGTGAAGGAAAAGGGCAAGCAATCGATCAGCTTCAACGGCGGCGTGAGCGGATTGGCGGGCAGCTTCGTTGGTTTCTCATATCAGACGAACAACTTCCTCGGCCTCGGCGAAACGTTCACTCTCTCTGCCCAGGTCGGCAACATCCAGACGGACATACGGCTCGGATTCACGGAGCCGTATCTCTTCGACCGGCCGATCTCGACGGGATTCACGATCTTCTATAGCAAGTTTGACTACAACACGGCCGCAACAACAGGGCTTGCTGCTGGGCCAGCAGGTGGCCATCGATCCGGCACTGCAGGAAAACTACAACACGAACTCGAAGGGCTTCACGGCTTTTGCGAGCTACCCGCTCCGGAGATCGGCTTTTACGCGGCTCGGCCTGCAGTACGGCTATTCGACGACGAACATCACGCCGTTCAGCCAGTCGGCAACGTCTGCTCTTCGAATTCACGAAGTTCACGAGCCTTGCAGGGCCATCCGCCCTGAACGGCATCAACATGAGTTCGATCACTCCGACGATTTCCTACAGCACGGTGGACAGCCCGAATTTCCCGACGCACGGAAAGAGCATCTCCTACGGGACGACATTCACGGGCGGACCGTTGCAGGGGAACGTCGACACGATCAGCAACACGTTTGCGATGGCGTACTACCATCCGATGCACCACCATCGCAACGTGCTCGCTCTGCGAGTGCAGGGCGCGGAGATCAACGGGTTCAGCGGGAGAGAAGTCCCTCCCAACAACCGGTTTTATCTGGGCGGAGAACAGGACGTTCGCGGCTACGAATTCTATACGATCTCGCCGTTTGTTTTTATTCCCTACTCCACCTCGACGCAGGTGCAATTCTACAATCCGGAACGCCTGAATCAAGCGGGGCAGCCCACGCTCGAAACGCTGCCCGTGAACGTTTTGGAGTACGTTCCGACGCGTCCCGGCGGCGACCTGCAGGGCGTCTTTAACGCGGAGTACCGGATACCGCTGGTGAAGAGCTACGTGACGATGAGTATTTTCAACGATCTCGGCCTGGACGGTACGATGCGGCACGTGCAGATCGATCCTTCCGCGACCGCCCTGCTGCAGGACCAGTATCCGAACGCGGATTTCCCGAATATGCGTATCGGGACGAATCTGCCGATCGCACATGGCACGAATTTCAGGCCACATACCTCCGCGGGAATCGAGTTCGATTTTCAGATTCCGATCATCCAGGCGCCGTTTCGAATCTATTACGCGTTCAATTACCTGCGCCAGACCGAGACAATCATTCCGCCGACCGGCGCCTTTTACGTCCCGCCGGCCGAGCGACAAGCTTTGCAACAATTGGGCGTATACGATACGCAGATCGTGCCCGCGCTTCAAAATTTCTTGCTCGAAACCCGGTCTTCGCAGACGATTCCGCCGGGCTTGCTCGAACAGCGGTCCTCCCTGCGCTTCGCGGTGAGCCGGACATTCTGATGAGTCGATGCGCCGGGGGCACGGGAGAGAGACGGCCAACAATCGTTGGCGAGGCGGAATGGGAGACGGAACAGGCATTGCCGGAGGAAAGCAAATGAGATCGTGGAGTGTAGCTGCGGTGGTGCTCCTGGCCGCATGGGCCGCGGGTTGCGGCGGGAATTCGACTCCCGTGGGCGTCAACGTGGCGCCGAACCCGGCGACTGTTCTGCTGAATAGCTCTTTGCAGTTTCTGTCCAACGTCTCCGGGGCTTCCGCCACAACGGTGACGTGGCAAGTTTGCTTGCCTCCGACATCGAGCTCCGGCACGACGCCGCCGCCTGCAACGACCAAGCCGACCGACTGCACGCCGATTCCGGGAGTTCCAACACCGAAAGGCGGGACCGTCCTGACAGGATACGGAACCATTCAACAAAACGGGCTCTATACGGCGCCCCCCGCGTTGCCCACTCCGAACAAGGCTGTGATCCTGGTGACGAGCACTGTCGACGCAAACGCTTTTGCGATGGCGGCGCTCACGATCGATTCCGGCATTCGCGTGAAAGTGACGCCGTCCACGGCAACGATCGGCCCGCTGGAATCGTTCCAGTTCACGGCTACCATAAAGGGTTCCACGAACAACACGGGTGTTTCATGGGCGCTGAGCCTCGCCGGTAACAGCAATCCCCCGGCGCTGGGAACAATTACGCCCGCCGGACTATACACGGCGCCGGGAACGTCACCTGGAGTCGTGACTGTGACAGCGACTTCGGCGGCCGATCCGACGCAAAGCGGCTCGGCACTAGTCAGCATCTCATCCGGAGGAGCGCCGACGCTCACGAGCGCCGACCCAGGCGTGGCCGCGCAGGGTTCGGTGCAACAGGACGTCTACCTAACTGGAACGAATTTCGAGAGTACGAGTCAGGTTGTCGTGACGGCTCCGAATCAACTGCCGACCGTGCTGCCGGCAAGCTCCGTCTTCTTCCTGAGCACGACATTGCTCCGCGCGACGCTTCCCTCGAACGTACTTTCGGCAGCCGGATCGGTCTCGATTCAGATACAGAGCCAGACGACTCCTCCGAACGTCTCCGCAGTGCTGCCATTGAGTGTGTTCGCTGTTGGGCCGGCGCTGATTGCTGTTTCGCCCGATAGCGTGTCGCAAAACTCGGCAAGCGCGAGCGTGGGCTTGACGGGTGGGTATTTCTCCAGTGCGACGACAGCGACCGTGAATGGCTCCGCGGTTGCACCTGTGTTCACCAGCAGCAGGCAGTTGTCTGCCGCAATTCCATCGGGCGTGCTCGCTACTCCGGGGTTGTATCCGATCGTGGTGCAGAACTCGGGAGTGGCGGCGGGCCAATCGTCCGTGGCGGCACTGAATGTCGCGGTTACACCGCTTCAGACTTCGATTCCGGGAGCGCCGAATAAGGCGCCGATCGGGGTGGGCTCGGGGCCATCGGCCGTGGCGATGGACGAAGCGGACGGGATCGCGGTGGTTGCGAACGCGGGCGATGGTACGGTTACCCTCGTGAACGTGACCAGTGACACGACAGTGGGAGGGGCGATCACGGTAGGAACGAACCCGACGGGCGTCGCAGTGGACGATCTCCTGCCCGATCCGGTGGCGGTGGTGGTGAACAACGCCGATCAGACGATTACGGCAATCGACCTGACGACGCGAAACGCAACGACGCTGAGTGTGTCGATCTCCTCCGGCACGAATCCTCCGCTCCCTTACTCTGTCGGCGTGAATCCGCTGACCCATCGCGCCATTGTGGCTTACCAGTCATCGAGCCTGGCGACGATTCTCGATGTATCCGACTCAGGCGGCACCCCCGGAGTTACGAAGGTACAAACGATCGGCGGCAGTTCGAGCAATTTCACCGGGACGGGAGCGACGCCCGGGATCGCCGTCGATCCGCGGCTGAACTGGGCCGTCGTCACGCCGGGCGGCGCAGGTGAAATCAGCGTGGTGGACTTGGGAGTGGATGCAAGTCCGAACCAGCCACAAGGACGGAGTCCTTACGCGGTGGCGAATCTCTTACTGTCGCAAACGGTTCAAGGCGTCGCCATCGACCCGGAGACGCACAACGTGTTTTTCTCCGACCCGAATACCGGGACGCTCTATACATTCACCGCGCTCGACAATACGGTCAAAGTCGTTACGTTGCCCAGTACGGGCCAGCCGGGCAGCGGAGCCCCATATAATCAGGCGGGTTTTGGCGCGGCGGCGGCAAGTGCACTCGAGGATGTCGGCATCGCAGTAAACAAGAACTCGACCGCCGTGATCGTTGATCTCGCGAATGGAATCGTGCTGCAGACCGTGGGAGGTCTGGGGGCTTCGACGGGGGTGCAAGCTGTGGCCGTCGATCCGGTGAGCAATCAAGCGGTGGTCGTCAACCACGAGGACGGCACGGTCACGCTCCTGTCTCTGGGGACAACCATCAATTCCCTGCAAATTACGGAAGCGAGCCCTGTAGTCGTCTACGGAGGCCCGGGCACTGCGAACACAACCTTGACGATCCTCGGCGGAGGATTCGTGTCCGGCACCTCGGAAGTGCTTCTGGACGGCACCGCTCTGCCCGGAGGCGACGTGAATGTGGTGAGCTCTCGGAAGATCGTCGCCACCGTACCGGGAAGCATGCTCGATTCCGCCCGCCTTTACGCCGTGCAGGTGCAGAATGGGGCCGGCGGAACCGCACCCGTATCGAACGTGACCGACCTCAGCGTGATCCAATCCATAGCGGTCGGAAGCTTGCCCTTGGGGGTCGCGATGGACACGGACCGCGATGCAGCCGTGGTCACAAATTCGGGCGACGGAACCGTTTCACTCATTTCCCTTGCGCCTATCAGCAGCGAATCGCCGCAATCTCTCGGAAACGTCGGGATCATCGGGTCGCCGGTTCTCGCCGGAACCACACCGGAAGGAGTGGCGGTGCTGTCCCGGAAGGGATTGGCAGTTGTGGCGAACAACGGCAGCAACAATGCCACAGTCGTGGACCTTACCGGAGTGGCGGTTCCCCAAAACATCGGCATCTGCAGCACCGGTTGCTCGGGTCCTGCGGGTGCGGCCATGAATCAAGACAGCGGGATCGCGGCTATTGCGGACACAAACCCGACAGGCCCCGTGAGCACCGGAACGGTGAGCTTCTTGAATTTGTCCGCCACACCCGCGAGCGCCGCCGGTTCGCTTTCGGTGGATCACGATCCTGTCGCAGTGGCAGTCGATCCGAATCTCAACTACGCGGCCGTGACCACGGCATCGCAGGCGAGCAGCATCAATCTCGTTAATATGGCAACGTTCGGCACCGTAGGGACCATCAACACCGCCCTGCAGAATCCGAGTGGCATCGTGTTCGATCCGGTGAACCAGATTTTCCTGACGGCGAACAGCCTGCTGAACGACATCATCCTCGTCGATCCGACGACGTTCATCGAGACGCCGGTGGATGTCGGGATCGCGCCGACGTCGATCGACTACAACTTCCAGACGAGCACGCTCGTGACGGCGAATTCGCCGAGCGGGACCTTGTCGGTGCTGGATTATGTGTGTCCCCCGGGCGCGGGCGCGCCCGCCGCGTGCGTCGGGCCGAAGGTGCGCACGGTGCTGGAACTGGGAGGCACGCAGACTTCGCCGCTGGTGCTCGGCCCGAACGCTGTGGCGATCGATCCAAAACTGAATCTGGCCGTGCTCGTGGATCCGGACAACAATCGCGTTTTGCTGGTGCCGCTGCCTCACTAGGCGGGCGTGGGCCTTACAACCCGAATGCGATTGACCGCGCTCCAAGAGGGAGGCTATAATCTCCGATTTGTGTTTACCGGAATTTTCTCTATATCTGAGCGAGGAGTGAGAATGAAGATTCGAGCGACAATTGCAATTCTGGCCGCGATGATGTTCACGCCCGCCCTTCGGGCGCAATCGACGGCGGCGCCGACGAAGGTCGGCGTGATTAACATGCAGGCCGCGATTACGGGCACGGCCGAGGGTAAACAGGCTGTCGCCGAGCTGCAGTCGCAGTTCGCGCCCCGGCAAGCGGAATTGCAGACGATGCAGAAGCAGATCGAGGACGACCAGAGCCGCCTTCGGACCGGGCAAACGACGCTGAGCGATGAGGAGCAGGCGCGCCTCACTCAGGACTACACCACGCTGACGCGAAAGCTTCAACGCAAGAGCCAGGACGATCAGGACGATTTCAACGACGCGCGACAGAACCTTATCAACACGATCGGGCGGAAGATGGTAGACGTCCTGGACAAGTACGCGAAGGAGGGCGGCTTCGCTGTCGTGCTTGACAGCTCGTCGCAGCAGACACCGATCATCTTTGAAGCAAACCAGATCGACATCACGCAGGACATCATCCGCTTGTACGACGAAGCCTATCCGGTGAAAACCACATCGGCTCCTTCGAAGCCGGCGCCAAGATCGGTAGCTCCTAAACCGAAGAACTGATTTGGCTCCCGAAACCTCCAAAAGGCCCCGCCGGAAAGCGGGGCCTTTTGC